>JAPSLP010000014.1 GCA_031180665.1 Cupriavidus sp.
TCAGGCTGTCCCGGATGCATTGGTCGATAACATTGCGGCTCATGCGGCAAGCAACTCCCTGTTGTTGTTGTTCGATGCGCCGGTCTGTGCTTCGCCTTCGTCGACATACACCAGCCGGTCGGACAGCGCGGCCTGCTCGTCGAAGAAAGCGTTGACGGCGGCCAGCTGCGCCTCGGTGCTTTCCAGTGTGTTCATCCGGTGCCGGAACAGATTGGCACCCTTGAGCCCGCGCGTGTACCAGGCAATATGCTTGCGCGCGGTGCGCACGCCGGTGAATTCGCCATAGAAGGCGTAGTGGTCTTCCAGATGCGCGTTCATGATGGCGCGGATCTCGGCCACCTCCGGCGGCGGCAGCAGCTCGCCGCTCGCGAGGAAGTGCGCGATCTCGCGGAACAGCCATGGGCGTCCCTGCGCGGCGCGGCCGATCATGATCGCGTCGGCGCCCGTGACGGCCAGCACGTGGCGGGCCTTCTGCGGCGTGGTGATGTCGCCGTTGGCGACCACCGGGATGCGGATCGCGTCCTTGACCGCGGCGATGGTCTCGTACTCGGCCTCGCCGTGATACAGGTCCGCGCGCGTGCGGCCATGCACGGTCAGCATGCTGATGCCGGCCGCTTCCGCCATGCGGGCGACGCGCACCGCGTTGCGGTTCTGCCGGTCCCAGCCGGTACGGATCTTCAGCGTGACGGGCACGCGGTCGCCGACCGCGCCGACCACCGCCTCGACGATGCGCACCACCAGCGGTTCGTTCTGCAGCAGCGCCGAGCCGGCCGCGACATTGCAGACCTTCTTGGCCGGGCAGCCCATATTGATGTCGATGATCTGCGCGCCGCGCTCGACGTTGTAGCGGGCCGCCTCGGCCATCATGCCGGGCTCGGCGCCGGCGATCTGCACCGCGATCGGCTCGACCTCGCCGTCGTGGTTGGCGCGGCGCATGGTCTTTTCGCTCTTCCACAGCTGCGCATTCGACGCCACCATCTCCGAGACCGCATAGCCCGCACCGAGCTTCTTGCACAGCTGGCGGAAGGGGCGGTCCGTGACGCCGGCCATCGGCGCGACGAACAGGTTGTTGCGAAGTTGGTGAGGTCCGATTTGCACGGCTAGGGTCCGGCGGCGTCCAGAAAGGCTGGCCGTGACCGGGCGCCAATGGGCGGTGTCACGGATCGAATGGCGAAAGGCATGCCCGGCCGAAGCAGCGTCGGCGGTGAAGCGGGGGGCATGTGCGAGGGCGGGATTTTACCGCTAAACCGGCCGGCTGCCCAAGAAATAAGCAGGGCCGATGTGCTGCGGCGCCACATCGACCCGCGGGTCCCGGATCGCCGCGATCCGGGACCTCGTTGCGGCGGCAGGATCAGCGGCGCATGCCGTAGATCATCTGATGCGCCAGCGCGTGCTTCAGCGGCGACAGGCAGGCCAGCGCGGCCAGCGACGCCCCGCGCGCGTGGGCGGCCAGCGGATAGGGGATGCCGAACACGCGCGGCAGCAGGTCGGTGACGCCGATGGTCACCGCACGATCGAGCCGGTGGCGCGCGCCGAAAGCGGCCAGCGCCTGCGGCGTGCAGGCGGTGCGCAGTTCGTCGGCCAGCGCGAAGGCATCGCGCAGCCCCAGGTTCAGCCCCTGGCCGGCGACCGGATGCAGGGTCTGCGCCGCGTTGCCGATCGCCACCAGCCGGCCCTTGACCGTCAACTGCGCGGCATTGAGTCCCAGCGGGAAGGCGTGGCGCTTGCCGACCCGGGTGAAGCGTCCCATGCGAGGACCGAAGGCCTCGCGGAGTTCGGCAAGGAAGCGCGCATCGTCCAACGCGAGGCGGCGCGCCGCCTCCTCGGGCGAGCAGCACCAGACCAGCGCATAGCCGGAGCCGCCGTCGCCGTGCGGGTCGTCGTCCAGATCGTGCGGCAGCAGCGCCAGCGGGCCCTGCTCGGTGAAGCGTTCCCACGCCCAGCCGGGCATCGGATGGCTGCAGGCGACGTGCGAGACGATCGCGGTCTGCCCGTAGTCGCGGCGGCGCGTGCCGGTGGCGGCGGCCGCGGCGGTGCGCGCCACCTGCTGATGGAACAGGCCACCCTCGGCCTGTACCGCCAGGCGGGCGCCCAGGCGTACCGGCTGGCCGTCGGGACCGGCGCCGCGCAGTTGCACCGGCGCGGTGTCGGGCGAGCCGGCCGCGACGGCCTCGGCCGCGGCGCCGGCCGGGCCGTGCCGGCCCTCGCGCGCATTGCCCTCGCCGATCTGATCGATGGCATCGATGCGCGTGTCGAACGCGCGCACCAGCCGCTGCTGGCCGCCGGCGCGCCCGAGCGCGTGCTCCAGCGCCGCGCACAGGTCGCCGTAGCGGACCACATAGCCGAGCGCCGGGATGCCGTAGTCGTCGTGATGCAGCTTGACGTGGCCGAAGCGGCCGCGCTGGGACACATGGATATGCTCGATCGGCGTCGCCGCCACTGGCCAGGCATCGAGCTGGGCCAGCAGATCGCGGCTACCGTGCGACAGCGCGATCGCGCGCGGGTCGCGTGCGGCGCGCGCCGGCGTGGCGGCGTCGATCAGCGCGATGCGCCAGGGGCTGGTCTGCAGCAGCCGGCAGGCCAGCGCGAGGCCCACCGGGCCACCGCCGACGATGGCGATATCGCAGGCGTCACCGTGCAGTTCAGGGCTGGGCTGGTTCATTGTTGGCACCTCCGGCATCGGCACCCGCCGCATCCGCGGCTCCGGCTTCGCCGCGCTGCCAGCACACCACGTCCTCGCGCGTCCTGCCGTTGCGCGCATCGCGCAGGGCGTTGTCGAGCAGGGCCTGATCGAAGCCCGGCAGCGCGCGCAGCCGTGCCAGCAGCGCCTCGTGGTTGACCGCGTCGAGCGGCGTCACGCAGCCCTGCTGGCGGCCGTCCGGGCGCTCCTCGCCGACCAGGATCAGCCAGGCCTTGCCGGTCCACGGCGCGCGGCGCGATACCCGCGCGACCACGCGCTCCAGCGCCTGCCATTCGAGCTCTTCGCGCTGGCCATCGGGACGATGCACCACCAGGCGGTCGTCGAACAGATTGACGATGAAGGGCTGTTCCGGCTCGGCCTGCGTCTGTGTCCGCGTCCGGGACGCCGTCGTGTTGCCATCGGCTCCGCCGAACAATTTTCTCAACCAGCTGACCATTACAACTCACTCCGTTCGCGCATCAGCGCCTCGATCTCATCGGCGTCCACCGGGACGCCGCGGGTCATCAATTCACAGGGACCGTCGGCCGTGACCACCGCGTCGTCCTCGATGCGGATGCCGATATGCCAGTAGCGCTCCGGCACGTTCTCGGCCGGGCGCACATAGATGCCGGGCTCGATCGTCAGCACCATGCCGGCCTGCAGCGGGCGCCACGGGCGCTCGCCTTCGGCCGGGGCCGGGCCGGGCACGCGGTACTCGCCGACGTCGTGCACGTCCATGCCGAGCCAATGGCCGGTGCGATGCATATAGAAACGCCGATAGCTGCCGCTGGCGATCACGTCGTCGACGCCGCCTTCCTTGTCCCGGTCGAGCAGGCCGGTATCGAGCATGCCCTGCGCCAGCACGCGCACCGCCGCGTCATGCGGCACGTTGTAGGGCACGCCGACGCGCGTCTGGTCGATGGCGGCCTGCTGCGCGGCCAGCACCAGATCGTAGAGCTCGCGCTGCGCCGGCGAGAAGCGGCCGGACACCGGGAACGTCCGCGTGATATCGGAGGCGTAGCCGTCCAGTTCGCAGCCGGCGTCGATCAGGCACAGGTCGCCGTCACGCAGCTCGGCCGGGCCGGCGCGATAGTGCAGCACGCAGGCATTGGGACCGGCGGCGACGATCGAGTTGTAGGCGACGCTCTGCGCGCCGTTGCGGCGAAATTCGTACAGCAGCTCGGCTTCCAGATGGTATTCGCGCAGCCCGGCGCGGCTGGCCTGCATCGCGCGGACATGGGCCTGCGCCGAGATCTGCGCGGCGCGGCGCATGATGTCGAGCTCGCCGGCATCCTTGAACAGCCGCATCTCGTCGAGCAGCGTGCGGATGTCGAGCGCGCTCGACGGCGCCACCACGCCGGCCCGGCCCTGCGTGCGCACGGCGTCGAGCCAGCGACGCATCTGCATGTCGATGCGGGTCGAGGCGGCCAGCGGATACGCGATCAGATGCTGGTTGGCGAGCAGCTGCGGCAATTGCGCGTCGATCTCCTCGATCGAGTGGGCCTCGTCGAAGCCGAACACCTCGCGCGCCGCTTCGGGGCCGTAGCGGAAGCCGTCCCAGATCTCGCGCTCCTCGTGCTTGGGACGGCAGAACAGGATGCTGCGGCCGCTGCCGCCGGCCGGCGCGGCGATCAGCACCAGCACCGACTCGGGCTCGGTGAAGCCGCTCAGGTAATAGAAGTAGCTGTCGTGCCGGTACGGGAAGTCGCTGTCGCGGTTGCGCATCGCTTCCGGTGCCGTGGGCAGGATCGCCACGCCGCCGCCGGCGGCGCGCAGGTGATCGAGCACCCGGGCGCGGCGCGCGCGACAGGCCTGGAGAAGGGCGGAATCTGGTGCGGACATGAGGGAACCGACTCGCATCGGGCAGGCAGTGGGCAATGGCCCGATTCTAACGCCGGTCGTTGCCGGCGTTGGCATGCACGGCAAGGCGCGCCGCTAGCGCGACAGCGCGGCGTCCAGCGCGGCCAGCTGCGCGGGCGTGCCGACGTTCTCCCAGCGCCCCGCGAAGCGCTCGCCGGTCGCCAGGCCCGCCGCAATGGCGGCGCGGTAGAACGGCGTCATCGGCACCTTCTGTCCGGGCGCGATGCCGGCAAAGGTGCGCGTGTCGTACAGGCCGATATTGCCGAAGGTCAGGCGCGCCGCGCCGTCGGCCAGCGGCGGGTCGCCCGGCAGCGACAGCCTGCCGTCGGCGCCGAGCGCGAAATCGCCATTGGGGTGGAACGGCGGATTGGGCACCATCACCAGATGCATGCGCGGCTCGGGCGCGCCGGCCATGGCCGCGGCGCGCGGCAACAGCGCGCGGAAGTCGTAGTCGCAATAGATGTCGCCCGATACCGCGACGAAGATCTCGCCCTTGCCATTGGCGCCGGTGCCACCGTGGCCGGTGCCTTCGCGCAGCAGCGGCAGCGCCTGCGCGATGCCGCCGGCGGTCTCCAGCGCTTCGCCTTCCGCCGAATAGGCCAGCCGCACGCCGAAGCGGCGGCCGTCGCCCAGCGCCGCCTCGATCTGCTCGCCCAGCCAGGCGTGGTTGATGACGATCCCGGTCAGGCCGGCGCGGGCCAGCGCCTCGATGGTCCAGACGATCAGCGGTTTGCCTCCGACCTGCAGCAGCGGCTTCGGGCAGCCATCGGTCAGCGGGCGCATGCGCTCGCCGCGTCCGGCGGCGAAGATCATCGCTTTCAAATCAGGGTCTCCAGGGCAAGCAGGGTGGCCATGCCGCCGGCGATGGTCCAGCCGATGCTGCGCGTGCGCGCGGCGATCGCGATGGCCACCACGCCGGCGATCAGGCGGGCATTGTCCAGGCCGATGGCGAGCTGGCCATCGCGCATCAGCAGGTCGGGGGCGATCAGCGCCGACAGCATCGCCGCCGGCACGAACTGCAGCGCGGTGCGGAACCACGCGGGCAGGCGCACCTTGCCTTCGACGGCGATAAAGGACAGGCGGATCAGATAGGTGGCCAGGCCCGCGGCCGCCATCACGCCGAGCAGCATCAACGGACTCACGCGGTGCGCTCCTTGCCGGCGGGGCCGCTGCGGCGCGGCAACAGCAGCATGCCGACCGCGATGCCGCCCAGCGCCGCGGCCATCAGGCCGAGCTTGTGCGGCACGCCGAAGCACAGCACGGCCAGCACGCTGGCGGTGACCGCCGCGGCGATGTGCGAGCGGTGCTTCAGGCCGGGCACGATGATGGCAATGAAGGTCAGCGGCAGGAAGAAGTCCAGCGGCCAGTGGCGCGGCACCTGGGCGCCGACCAGCACGCCGGCCAGCGTCGACAGTTGCCAGCTGGTCCACAGCGCGAAGCCCGCGCCGAAGAAGTACCAGTGCCGGTAGCGCCGTTGCACCGGATCGTCGCCGAGGCGCCGCGTCATCGCGGCAAAGGCCTCGTCGGTCAGCAGATAGGCGATCAGCGCCTTCCAGCGGCGCGGCAGATGCGCCAGCGCGGGCGCGATCGTGGCCGAGTAGAGCGCGTGGCGCAGATTGACCATCGCCACCGTGGTGGCGACGATCGCCGCCGGCGTGCCCGCCGCCCACAACTGGGTCAGGATCATCTGCGAGGCGCCGCCGAAGACGATCGCGCTCATCGCGCAGGCAAGCCACGCAGGCATGCCCGCGCCGACCGCCAGCACGCCGTAGATCAGGCCGAACGGCACCACGCCCAGCAGCATCGGCGCCAGCGCACGCACGCCGGCCCACCATTCGCCGCGCCGGGTAGGGCTGGTTTCCGGGTCCATCAGAAGGTGTAGCCCGCCGGGCGCTCGACGCCTTCGAGCGTATCGAACAGCCGCACCAGCTTGCGCAGCTCGCCGTAACGGCCGGCGACCGCGCGCGCGTACTTGAGCACCAGCGGCATGTTGGCCAGATAGCCGTCCTTGCCGTCGCGATGGTAGAGGCGCGCGAAGATGCCGAGCACCTTCAGATGGCGCTGCAGACCCATCCATTCGAAGTCGCGATAGAACTCGCCGAAGTCCGCCGCCACCGGCAGGCCGGCCTTGCGCGCGCGTTCCCAGTAGCGGATCAGCCAGTCCAGCTGCAGCTCCTCGTCCCATTCGATATAGGCGTCGCGCCACAGCGAGACCGCGTCGTAGGTGATCGGGCCGATCACCGCATCCTGGAAGTCGAGGATGCCGGGGTTGCCGCCCTTGCCCTCCCCGTCGAGCACCATCAGGTTGCGCGAATGGTAGTCGCGGTGCACGTAGACCTGCGGCTGGGCCAGGTTGTTGGCCAGCAGCGTTTCCATGACCTCGGCCAGATCCGCCTGCTGGCCGGCATCGAGCTCCACGCCCAGGTGCCGCGCCACGTACCACTGCGGGAACAGGTCCAGTTCCCGCTGCAGCAGCTCGCGGTCGTAGGCGGGCAGCGCGCCGGGGCGGGTCGCCGCCTGGATCCTGACCAGCGCCGCCGCGGCGTCGCCATACAGCGTACGCGCCGTGGTGATGTCCAGCCTGGACAGATAGGTGGTGTTGCCCAGGTCGGTCAACAGCAGAAAGCCCTGCGACAGGTCCTGCGCCAGCACGGTCGGTACGGTGACGCCTGCCTCGCCGAACAGCGCGGCGACATGGATGAAGGGGCGGCAGTCCTCGCGGGCGGGCGGGGCGTCCATCGCGATCACGGTCGGATGCGCGGGGTGGTCGGTACGCAGCCGGAAGTAGCGGCGAAAGCTCGCGTCGGCCGATGCCGGTACGCACGATGCGGGATCGATGGACCAATCCGGAGCGAGTCCGGACACCCACGCTTTGAGCTGGTCCTGGCGCGGGTCGAGGGGAAGTGCTGCCATGCCGGAAAGGGTCGATAAGTTGCCCCGTATAATACCCGACCAGACCCGGGCGCCGGGCGGCTCCCAGGTGGGCCGTCCTGTGCCTGGCAGCCTGTTTGGACGGTGGCTGCGGCGGTTCTGCGCAACCGTCCCGCCGTCCGACCGACGACCCGCTCGCATGACCGAACAACAACGATCACCGAATCACACCGCAATCCAGGCGCAGGGCCGCCAGCCCGCGCGCCGGCCAGTCCGGGCGCTGCGTCCGCTGGTGCTGGCCATGGCCGGCTGGTCGCTGGGCGCGCACGCGCAAGGCCAGGCGGTCGGCTCGGCGATTCCCGCGCTGCCGGCGGCGGAGCCCACGGCGGCCGAGGCCCCGGACCCGCGCCAGCCGCCGCGCCCGGGCGAACTGATCCCCTACCTGTCGGAGCCGGCCACCTGGGGCAGCGCGCAGGGCGATCCCAGTGCGCCGACCTATGTCTCCGGCGACAGCATGACCGGGTACAACGAGCGCGGCCTGGAACTGCAGGGCAATGCCGAGCTGCGCAGCGACGGCGCGGTGATCAAGGCAGACAAGCTGACCTACGACCAGGACAGCGACGAAGCGCTGGCGACCGGCAATGTCCGGCTCTCGCGCGAAGGCACGCTGGCGGTCGGCCCCGAGGCGAAGCTGCGGGTCGAGGCCAACGAAGGCTACATGCTGTCGCCGGATTACTACTTCCAGCAGACCGGCGGTTCGGGCACGGCCGAGCGCATCGACTTCCTGAACAAGAACCAGAGCACCATCCAGCGCGCCACCTACACCACCTGTTCGCCCGACAATGCGGACTGGTATTTCAGCGCGCGCCAGCTCGATCTGGACAGCGACCGCCAGGTCGGCACCGCGCACGGCGGCGTGCTGCGCTTCTTCGATGTGCCGATCCTGGCCGCGCCGGCGGTGACCTTCCCGCTGACCGACGAGCGCCGCAGCGGCTTCCTGCCGCCGCTGATGGCCTACAGCTCCCGCTCGGGCTTCGACCTGACGGTGCCGTACTACTTCAATATCGCGCCGAACCGCGACCTGACGCTGTATCCACGCGTGATGAGCGAGCGCGGCGCGCAGCTCGGGGGCGACTTCCGCTATATCGGCGACGGCTATGCGGGCCGGATCCGCGGCGAGTTCCTGCCGAACGACCAGAAGACCAACTCCGACCGCTGGCTGTACTCGATCCAGCATAGCCAGAACCTGGCCAAGGGGCTGAACGCCTATGTGAACCTGAACCGGGTATCGGACGACCGCTATCCGGACGACCTGACGCGCACGGTCGCACAGTCGACGCTGCGGCAGTACACGCAGGAGGGCGGGGTCACCTACAACTGGCAGGACTTCTCGCTGCTGGCGCGGGTGCAGACCTTCCAGACGCTGGCACCGAGCCAGCCGACGTACGAGCGCGTGCCGCAGTTGAACGGCAAGTTCACGCGCTACAACTGGGGCGGCTTCGACGTGCAGGTCGAGGCCGACTACACGCGCTTCCGCATCCCGCTGACGACCACCGGCTTGCAGCAGCCGCAGGGTGAGCGCGTCTTCATCCAGCCGTCGATCAGCTATCCGATCGTGCGCCCCGGCTGGTTCGTGACGCCCAAGGTCATGTTCAACGCGGCCCAGTACCAGATGGAGCCGTCGACCAACACGTCGGGCGCCAATAACACGCTGACCCGCTCGGTGCCGACCTTCAGCCTCGACGGCGGCATGACGTTCGAGCGCGACGCGCCGACCATCAGCCGGTTGTTCGGCACCAAGTACCTGCAGACGCTGGAACCGCGCCTGTTCTACGTCTACACGCCGTTCCGCGACCAGAGCGCGTTCCCGCTGTTCGACACGGTGCAGTCGGACTTCGGCTACGGGCAGATCTTCAGCGAGAACCCGTTTACCGGCTACGACCGCATCGCCGACAACAACAAGCTGACCGCGGGCCTGACGACACGCCTGATCGAGTCCGAGACGGGCATCGAACGCTTCCGTGGTACGCTGGCGCAGCGCTTCGACTTCAGCGGCCAGCGCGTGCAGCTGACCGGCACGCTGGACGACGCGGAGAGCGGCTATTCCGATCTGCTGGCCGCCACCACGATCCAGCTGTTCCGCGGCTACTACATCAATGCCGGGATGCAGTACAACCCGGAAAACGACCGGGTGATCCAGTCGAACATCGCGTTCGCGTGGCGGCCCGAGGCGCGCAAGGTGCTGAACGTCGGCTATCGCTACCGGCGTCCGACCACGGTGACCGACAATACCGCGATCGACCAGTTCGAGATCTCGAGCCAGTGGCCGATCACGCGGCGGACCTACGGCATCGGGCGTGTCGCCTACGACATGAGCGCCAACCAGCTGGTCGATACGCTGCTGGGGCTCGAATACGCCGCCGACTGCTGGGTGGGCCGCATCGCCTACCAGCGTTTTCGCAATACCACGCAGGGCTACACCGGCCGGGTGTTTCTGCAGGTGGAGTTCCGCGGGCTGTCGAAGATCGGCTCCAATCCGCTGGATATCATGAGGTTGAACGTGCCTGGCTACGAGCCTGCCACGGCCGCGCCGATCCCTCAGACCCAGTTCGACCATTACGAATGACGGACCATGATGAAGCGTCAAGCAGTCTCCGTATTTTCCGTTGCCGCGGCTTCGTCGCGGCGTTCGCGCGGCATCGTGCTGTCGGCATTGCTCGCCTGCGTGGCCGTACCGGCTGCCGCGCAGCTCAAGGCACCCGGTGGAGCCGGCTCGGCGCCGCGCGCCACCGGCATCTTCGTGCCGCAAGGCTCGCAGGCCACGCCGCCGACTTCGCCCACCCAGCCGCGGCTGGGTTCGGGCCAGCGCGGCCGCTCGCAGCTGGTCGACGAGGTGGTGGCGATCGTCAACAACACCGTGATCACGCGGCGCGAGCTGCTCGATAGCGCCGACGAGATCGAGAACCAGCTGCGTACGGCCGGCCGCCCGATTCCGCCGCGCGAGGAGCTGCTCGCCGACGTGCTGGAACGGCTGGTGATGGAGCGCGTGCAGACCCAGGCCGCGCAGGACGCCGGCATTCGCGTGACCGACCAGGAAGTCGACCGCGCGATCGAATCGGTGGCGCAGCAGAACCGCATCAGCGTGGCCGACCTGCGTGCGCAGGTCGACCGCAGCGGCATGACCTGGGACAAGTACCGCAGCGAGCTGCGCAAGCAGGTGCAGGTGATCCGGCTGCGTGAGCGCGAGGTCGATTCCAAGGTGCAGGTGTTCGACGGCGAGATCGACAACTATCTGGCCGCGCGCGCGGCGCGCAGCGGCGCCGCGCCGGCCGGCGAGGCCCAGTACGACGTCGCCCAGATTTTCGTGCGCGTGCCCGAGGGTGCCAGCGAGGCGCAGAAGGCGCAGCTGCGCGCCAAGGCCGAGGGGCTGCTCAAGCAGGCTCAGGGCGGCGCGGACTTCGCGCAACTGGCGCAGAACAATTCCGACGGCGCCGAAGGCGCCAAGGGCGGCTCGCTGGGGTATCGCGAGATCGGCCGTCTGCCGGCGCAGTTCGCCAACGCCGTGCTCGATCTGCAGCCCGGCAAGGTGGTGCCGGAGGTCGTCGAAAGCCCGGCCGGTTTCCATGTCCTGAAGCTCGCCGGCAAGCGCACCGCGCCCGCCGGCGGCGATGTGGCGCCGAGCCGTATCACGCAGACGCAGGTGCGCCATATCCTGATCCGCACCGGTCCTAACATGCCCGAGGCCGAGGCCCGCCGCCAGCTGTCCACGCTGCGCGACCGCATCCAGCACGGCACCAAGTTCGCGGATATCGCCAAGCGCTATTCGCAGGATGGCTCGGCGCAGAATGGCGGCGAGCTCGGCTGGGTGTCCCCTGGCGAACTGGTCCCCGAGTTCGAGCAGGCGATGAACCGGCTGCGCCCGGGCGAGGTCTCCGAGCCCGTCACCAGCCAGTTCGGCGTGCACCTGATCCAGGTCGACAATCGCCGCGAGGTGGAGGTGTCGCCGGAGAAGCAACGCGACTTCGCTCGCGCCGAGGTGCGTGAGCAGAAGCTGCGCGCCGCCTACGAGGACTGGCTGCGCCAGCTGCGCTCGGCCGCCTACGTTGAATACCGGACCAACCGCGAGGCGACCCGCTAAAGGGCCCGCCACAGGCTCCGTCCTGCAACCACGATGACCGCGCCGTCCGCCATACCCTCAGCCCCGTCCGTTCCATCGCATCCGGCCGTGTCGCTGCCGATCGCGATCACGACCGGGGAGCCGGCCGGCATCGGTCCGGACATCACCATCCGGGCGGTGCTCGAGCTGGCGGGTAGCCAGGCTGGGACGCGCTTTCATGTGCTGGGCGACGCCCGGCTGCTGGCCGAGCGCGCCGCGGCGCTCGGATTGGCCCAGGCGTGGCAGGGCAAGCTCGATGCGGGCGCGGCGGTGGTCGAAGATATCCCGCTTGCTGCCCCGTGCACGCCGGGCGTGCTCGACGCGCGTAACGGCCGCCATGTGCTGGCGCTGCTCGATGCGGCGTTGGCCGGCCTGCGGCCGGAGCCGGGGCAGGCCGCGCGCTATGCGGCGGTCGTCACCGCGCCGGTGCAGAAGAGCACCATCAATGATGCCGGCGTGCCTTTCACCGGCCATACCGAATATCTGGCCGAGCGGGCCGGCGTGCCGCGCGTGGTGATGATGCTGGCCGGCCCGCAGCCCGCGCATGGCAATGCGATGCTGCGGGTGGCGCTGGCCACCACGCACCTGCCGCTGCGCGCCGTGCCCGATGCGCTGGACGTGCCGATGCTGCTCGAGACGTTGACGATCGTCGACACCGACCTGCGTCGCCGCTTCGGCCTGGCCCATCCCCGCATCCTGGTGACCGGCCTGAACCCGCACGCGGGCGAGAGCGGCCACCTCGGGCGCGAGGAGATCGACATCATCGCGCCGGCGCTGGCCAAGGCGCGGGAGGCCGGTATCGACGCGCGCGGCCCCTATCCGGCCGACACGCTGTTCCAGCCCCGGCTGCTGCGCGATGCCGACTGCGTGCTCGCGATGTACCATGATCAGGGCCTGGCGCCGCTGAAATACGGCACCTTCGGCCATGGCGTCAATATCACGCTCGGCCTGCCGTTCATCCGCACCTCGGTCGACCACGGCACCGCGCTGGACCTGGCCGCCACGGGCCGCGCCGAACACGGCAGCATGATCGAGGCGATCCGCTGCGCGATCGGGATGGTCGGCCACACCGAGCGGGGCCTGCATGGCGAGCCGCCGGCCGGACACTGAAGAGACATCGATGCGTTCCCCTGTGCACCAGGGCCATACGGCCCGCAAGCGATTCGGCCAGAACTTCCTGGTCGACGACAGCATCATCCATGGCATCGTCAATGCCATCGATCCGCAGGCCGGCGACCTCGTCGTCGAGATTGGCCCCGGCCTGGGCGCGCTGACCGAGCCGCTGCTGGAGCGGCTCGATCATCTGCACGTGATCGAACTGGACCGCGATCTGGTCGAACGGCTGCGCCGCCGCTACGGCGATCGCATGACGATCCACGCGGGCGATGCGCTCGCCTTCGATTTCGACCAGTTGAAGCAGCCTGGGCGTGGGCTGCGCATCGTCGGCAATCTGCCGTACAACATCTCGAGCCCGCTGCTGTTCCATCTGATGGAGTTCGCCGATCACGTGCGCGACCAGCATTTCATGCTGCAGAAGGAGGTGGTCGAGCGGATGGTGGCCGAGCCGGGCAGCAAGGCCTTCGGCCGGCTCTCGATCATGCTGCAGGTGCGCTACCACATGGAGTACGTGCTCGACGTGCCGCCGGAGTCGTTCAATCCACCGCCCAAGGTCGATTCGGCGGTGGTTCGCATGATTCCGTGGCCGCGCCATGAGGACGGCCGGCTGCGCTCGCCGTACGCCGCCTGCGACATGACCGTGCTGGGCGATCTGGTCACCGCCGCGTTCTCGCAGCGGCGCAAGGTACTGCGCAACACGCTGTCGATGCTGCGCGGTCACGTCGACTTCGACGCGATCGGCTTCGATCTCGGCCGGCGTGCCGAAGAGGTGCCGGTGGCCGAGTACGTCGAATTGGCCAATCGCATCGGCGCTTAATACGCCTCACGCGCCTCCCACGCGCTGTCGGGTTGCTTTCGACTTCGCGGCTTCCCTGCTTCGGCCTGCGCAAGTCGCTCGACTGTGTCGGCCGCCCCGCGCAAGAACTCCACCCGAATGCTAAAGCGCGCCTTCCGGCGCGGATGAGAATCGCGCCGCGGCAGGCCGAGAGCCGTGCCGCACGATCCCTCAACCGCAAAGGAGCGCAGCATGCAGGCACGCCGCACCACAATCGAGATACCGCTGATGCCGACCGGCCCGCGGCCAGAGCCCGTTCCCGGCGCACGCAGCGCCAGCAGGGCACGCAGCGCCAGCGTCCACCACGCAGGCCGCGAACTGGCGCTGGCGCTGCGGCGCCACGACGGCGCGGCGGTCCGCGAGTGGCTTCGGCGCGAACCGAGCGTGGTCGACTGGCACGACGAGCAGCGCAACACGCCCTTGCACACGGCGATCCGGTCGCGTTGCGAACCGGAGCTGATCAATACGCTGCTTGCCCACGGGGCCGATCCCGCCTTCGCCAATCGCGACGGCGATACCTGCATGCATCTGGCGCTGAGCCTGCGTCCGACCATGCCCGCCGTGGTGCAGTCGCTGTTCGACCAGGGGCGCTGGCGCCGCGGCATCGGCCTCGGCGCCCTTGGCAAGCCGAACCGGGACGGGAGGACCGCGCTGGAGCTGGGCAGGGATGTCGGGGGCGCGCCGGCGCGAGGCCATGCGGCGATCCTGCCGGAGCTGGAATTGGCGCTGGCGAACTGGATGAATGCGTTCGTGGTCAGCGTGCTGGCCGCAATCCATGCCGACGATGCGGACGCGATGCGCCATCTGGTCACCACCGGCGACTGGTGCCTCGAAATGCCGGTGGACGACGAGCTGGATCTGTTGCAGCTGGCCTTGCAACACAACGCGCCGCGCGTGGCCTGCTCCATCATCGATCTGGCCGTGGCGGTCGACAATCCCCTCGTGCTGGAACAGCCGGACGCCAAGCTCGGCATGACGCCGCTGATGACGGCCGTAGCGCTCGGAGCAGGCGAGCCGTTTGCGCGCCTGCTGCTCCATGGCGTCCCGCTCGATGTCCATGGGCCGCTCGGCATCGCCGCGCTGCATCTCGCGGCATCGTCAGGTCAGCGGTACGCCGTACAGCAATTGCTGGCCGCCGGGGCATACCCGGACATCCGCAACGACATCGGCGCCTCGCCGATGATGATGGCAGCGGCGGCGGGCCGGCTGGACATCGTCAGGAGCCTGTGCGATGCGGGGGGCAAGATCAACGGCCGCGATGCCCTGGGCCGCACGCCGCTGATGTATGCATACCTGAGCGACCAGCCAAAAGGCGTCATCTCGAAGTTGATCATGGCCGGGGCGCGGCGCGATATGGCCGACGACATGGGCTCGACCGTCAAGGACTACCAGTTCCAAAGCGACCGTCGCCGGGCGGCGAGGGGCGAGGGGCGATGTGCCATCCTTTGAGGCCGCGCCGTGCTGCGCGCCGCACCGGCGGAGGCCGTCACGGCCGGCTGGCGTCCCGCGTCGAATTGCGCTCGATCAGCTCGATCTTGTAGCCGTCCGGGTCTTCGACGAAGGCGATCACCGTGGTGCCGCCCTTCACCGGGCCCGCCTCGCGCGTGACCTTGCCGCCGGCCGCGCGAATGCGCTCGCAGGCGAGGGCCGCATCGTCCGTTTCCAGTGCGATATGGCCGTAGGCGGTACCCATCTCGTACTGGTCCACGCCGTAGTTGTAGGTCAGCTCGAGCACCGCGGTTTCGCTCTCGGGTCCGTAGCCGACGAAGGCGAGCCGGTACTTGTATTCGGGATTGTCGCTCTCGCGCAGCAGCTGCATGCCGAGCACGCGGGTGTAGAAATCGATCGAGCGCTGCATGTCGCCGACACGGAGCATGGTGTGGAGGAGTCGCATGGATTCAAACCTTTGTGGATCGTTTTTTAGGCGAGGGTGTAGTGTAGTCCGATTTGCCTGAACAGGTTACGTGGGTGCCCGCGGAGAGAGACGCTTGTCCAATGCCGCCGGAAGTGGTGCTTTTAAGCCGTGGGAAGCCCGCCGACGCATCAATTTCCGAAATGCCGCATCAGCAGTCGCTGCGTTAAGCAACCTCCCCGGATATTGCCTACGATCGCGCCTCATCTTTACGCCAATTGGAGAAGTAATGTTTGTGTTTCGTTCACTTCCGGCCGCGACCGAGGCATTCAAGGCTTATGTGCGGGGGGAAAGCGTACCGCCGTCCGATGACAGCACCCCACAGGCCCAGTTGCATGACAGTCAGCCGCACGGAACGTCCGGGGCGTTGGCCGCTTCGGAATCGACGCAATCCAACGCGGAAGCCGGGCAGGTACCCAACCCCGTCGACGGCGACGCAGGCGCGGCAACGAGCGAACCCCAGCACGAGGCGCCGCAGCGAGTCCATCCTGACTTTGCTGGGGCAATGCCAGCTCTGGAGAAGCAGCGCCGGTCGCCGTCAGTCACCGGGCACAACGAGGCTGCCGCCGAGGATCCTTGCAAGAAACTGATCGAGGCGGTTGCCGCGAACGATGCCGAGGTGGTGACGTCATGCCTGGTGGATCCCGCTGTGCTGTTAGACGCCACCAACAAGTCGACGGTATTCGAACACGCCATGGCACGCATCACGCGTGGAACCCAGCAAGGGGTGGCCCTCATGCTGCTCGCGGCATTACCTGCCCCCCCGTTCGCTTTCAAGGTCGTCACCGGCAATGCCGATCTGCTGCACACCCTGGTGGCCGCCTTGCGCCGTCTCGGTCCGCTTGACGAAAGCAGATCCGAGCATCGTGAGGTGATCCAGACGCGCAACGACATTGCCTCGACCATCCTTCGCCATATTGGTAAATCGCGCGCTGCAACCGCGGCCAACCTTGCAGGGCGATGTGCCGAAGACCTGCTGACCCTCGCCGTGCAATGCGGAAAGGAAACGGTTGATGAGCTCGCACGGGTGTCGGGCATCTCGGTGAGCGGCGAGACCGGCCATCAGCTGCTGACCACGGCGGCGCAGAACAAGGAATGGGCGTTGATGGCGAAGGCGCTGAATGCCGGAGCCAAATGGCGCTCGGCGCAGGAAGCGCGTTCCCAGATCGCCCTGGCCATGAAGAGCAATGTATCAGTCGAGCCGAACGACATGGTCTCCATGTTTCGCGCGTTGAAGGCCAGTGCGCAGTCGGATGGGCTCTTCTCAAGATTCTTTGCGTGGCTGCGCTACGGCTCGGATGCGTGGATCAACGAGCCACTGTCGGACGGCAATACGTTGAACGACCTGGCCGCAAACTGCCCGCACTCCCATGCCTGGACCCAGGCGCTGAACGACGTCGATATCCAAGGCGGTCGTCAATAGGCGGGAAGCGCGTCCGGCGGATGGCTGCGCAATTGCGCACGCGCGTCGCGAAATTCCGGAAAGATCGACGCCACCGTGTCCCAGAAGCGCGGGCTGTGGTTCATTTCCTTCAGGTGCGCCAGCTCGTGTGCGGCCACATAGTCGATCACCGACAGCGGGAAATGCATCAGCCGCCAACTCAGGCGGATCTTGCCGTCGGAGGTGCAACTGCCCCAGCGGGTATTGGCCGAGCTCAGCGCGAAGGCGCGATGGCGCACGCCGAGCTTTTCCGCGTAGATGTCGAGCCGTTCGGCCAGCAGGCGCTTGGCCTGGTGCTGCAGCCAGGCCTGCACGCGGTCCTTGATCTGTTGCTCGTCGGCCTGCTCGGGCAGCGCCAGATGCAGCACGCGGGCCTGCGCATCGAACAGCAGCGTGCCGGTGGGCGAATCCAGCCGCAGCGTGATGGGTTTGCCCAGGAAGGGCAGGGTGGCGCCGTCGCGCCACTGCACGGCGGGCAACACGCGTTGCGCGTCGCGCTGTTGCCATTCGGCCAGCTTGCCAAAGATCCAGCGCTGCTTCTCGGCGATGGCCGCTTCGATGTCCGCGATCGTGACCCAGCGCGGCGCGGTGATCGACAGCCCGCGGTCATCGATGACGAAACCGATGGTGCGCCGGGACGAACGCTTCAGCGTGTAATGGAGCGGACGCTCGCCAAGCCGCAGCAGCCGGGCGTTGGGCTGCGGCGCCGGCCACGGTGCCGTGGCGGAGCCGGCCGAGGTGCTGCCATCCAGCGCGCTGGCCGGCGGCCGTGCGCCAGCCGTGCCGGCGCCTGAGTCCGTCAGTGGCAGTTCCATCTGGCCGTCCGCGGGCTCCGGGGCGCGGCGGGCCGGCTTCATGCAGGCTGCCCTCGCAGATAGCTCTCCGGATCGATGCGGCGCATGTCGCGCTCGATCCATTGCTCGACCTCCTGGTTCAGCATGTCGGCGGTCTTGTGAGCCGACGACAGTGGGGGGCCGATCGAGATCGTGATGGTGCCGGGATACTTCAGGAACGAGTTGCGCGGCCACAGGCGGCCCGAGTTGACCGCGATCGGAATCACCGAGGCGCCGGTCTCGACCGCCAGGCGGGCACCGCCACTCTTGTAGCGCGGGTTTTCCATGCCGGACGGGGTGCGGGTGCCCTCGGGGAACATGATGATCCACGCTCCCTCGGCGAGCCGCTCGCGGCCCTGGCGCACGGCCGAGGCGAACGCCCGCGTACCGTCCTTGCGGTTGATATGGACCATCTTGAGCATGCCGAGCGCCCAGCCGAAGAACGGCACGAACAGCAGCTCGCGCTTGAAGACGAAGCACAGCGGCTTGGGCATGGTCGCCACCAGCGCCACGGTTTCCCAGGCCGACTGGTGCTTGGACAGCAGCACCACCGGCTTGTCGATCATGGCCTGCAGATGTTCGCCGCCTTCGATGCGGTAGCGGATGCCGCAGATCAGCCAGGCGGCGCCGATCACCAGCTTGGGCCACCCGCGCACGAAGCGATAGCGCCGGTTGGCGCTCATGAAGGGGAACGCCAGGAAGCAGGCGCAGGCATAGGGAGGCGTCAGTACCAGCAGGTACAACGCGAACAACAGGGAGCGTAGAAAGATCATCGAGGGTTCGTCGAGTCAACCGGTGACGTGGCGCTGCCCGCAGGGGACCCGCCCGCGTACGATGCCGCCGCGGCGCCGTGCCGCGCGCCTTCGCCTTCCAGCAGCCAGCGCGAGAAGGCGCGCAGATCGTCGTGGACCAGCGTGCCGGGCGGCAGGCCGCCCTTGGCCAGCGTGGCTTCGCCCTTGCCGGTGCGCACCAGGTGAGGCGTGCAGCCGAAGGCGACGCCGGCCTGCAGGTCGCGCAGCGAATCGCCGACGATCGGCACGCCGCGCAGCTCGATGCCGAAACGTTGCGCGGCCTGCTGGATCAGGCCGGGTTTGGGCTTGCGGCAGTCGCACGCGTCCGCGGCCGTGTGCGGGCAGAAGAAGATCGCCTCGACGCGGCCGCCGAGGCGGGCCAGCGCCTTGTACATCTTCTCGTGCATCGCGTTCAGCGCGCTCATTTCGAACAGGCCGCGGCCGATGCCCGACTGGTTGCTGGCGACCACGACGCGATAGCCGGCCTCGTTCAGCGCGGCGATCGCTTCCAGGCTGCCGGGGATCGGAATCCATTCGTCCGGCGTCTTGATGAACTGGTCGCTGTCGAGGTTGATGACCCCATCGCGGTCCAGGATCACGAATTTGGGCGGTGTCTGCGGCATGGCGGCGCTTCGGTAACGGGTACGGTCGGAGCTGCTTGTTCTGCTGGTCCTGTGTTGGGCGCGGGTCAAGCGGCCAACTTCGAGATGTCGGCGACGCGGTTGGCCAGCGCATGCAGCGAGGCCAGCAGGGCCAGGCGGTTGGCGCGCAGCCGCGCGTCCTCGGCCATCACCATCACGCCGTCGAAGAAGCGGTCCACCGCCTCGCGCAGCCGGGCCAGGTCGCGCAGCGCGGCGGTGAAGTCGCCGCGCGCGAACGCGGCCTCGACCCCTGGCCGCACGCTGTCGATGGCGGCATGCAGCGCGCCCTCGGCATCTTCCTGGAACAGCGCGGGCGCGACCTCGCCCACGGCCTCGGTATTCTTGCGCAGGATATTGGTGATGCGCTTGTTGGCGGCCGCGAGCGCCGCCGCCTCGGGCAGCGCGGCGAAGGTGCGCACCGCTTCCATGCGACCGAGAATGTCGTCGAGCCGCTGCGGGCGCAGGCTGACCACCGCCTCGACCTCGTTGGTGGTGTAGCTCTTGTCCTTCAGATAGCCGCGCAGGCGGTCGTACAGGAAGTCGGTGATGTCCTCGCGCGCGGGCTTGACCGCCGGCACGCCGGCGAAGGCCTGTTCGGTCAACGCCAGCAGCGCGTCGATGCCCAGCGGCAGCGGCGTCTCGATCAGCATGCGCAGGATGCCAAGCGCGTGGCGGCGCAGCGCGAACGGGTCCTTTTCGCCGGTCGGCTGCAGGCCGATGCCCCAGATGCCGACCAGCGTCTCGAGCTTGTCGGCCAGCGCCACCGCGATGCTGACCGGGTTGGACGGCAGCGCATCGCCGGCAAAGCGCGGACGGTAGTGTTCGGAGCAGGCCAGCGCGACCTCCTCGGCCTCGTCGTCGTGGCGAGCGTAGTAGGTCCCCATGGTGCCCTGAAGTTCGGGGAATTCGCCCACCATATCGGTCAGCAGGTCCGCCTTGGCCAGCTCCGCGCCGCGCATCGCCGCCGCCTTGTCGACCGGTACGCCGGCCTTGGCCAACGCATCGGCGATATGGCCGGCGATCTGCTGCAGTCGCTGCACGCGGTCGAGCTGCGTGCCGATCTTGTTGTGATAGACCACGTTGGCCAGCTGCGGCACGCGCGAGGCCAGCGTCTTCTTGCGGTCCTGGTCGAAGAAGAACTTGGCGTCGGCCAGGCGCGGGCGCACCACGCGCTCGTTGCCGCCGATGATCGACTGCGGCGTCCCGGTGGCCAGGTTCGACACGATCAGGAAACGGTTGCGCAGCTGGCCGTTGGCGTCGGTCAGCGCGAAGTACTTCTGGTTGGTCTGCATCGTCAGGATCAGGCACTCCTGCGGCACGGCGAGGAAGGCCTCCTCGAAATGGCAGGCGTAGACCACCGGCCATTCGACCAGCGCGTTGACCTCGTCGAGCAGCGCCTCGGGCATGATCACGCGGTCCGCACCGGCGGCCGCCAGCAGCCCCTCGCGAATGCGCTCGCGCCGCTGCGCGTAGCTGGCCAGCACCTTGCCCTGGTCCTCGAGCAGCGCGGCGTAGCGCTCGGCGTGCGCGATCTCGATCTCTCCGTCGGACAGGAAGCGGTGGCCCAGCGTGCGGTTGCCGGCGGCCAGCCCGAGCACCGAGACTGGGACGACCTTGTCGCCGTGCAGCGCGATCAGCCGGTGCGCCGGACGCACGAAATTGACCGTGCTGCCGTCCGGACGCTGGTAGCTCATCACCTTCGGGATCGGCAGCTTGCCGATGGTCTCGTCCAGTGCGGCCTGCAGGCCATCGGCCAGCACCGCGCCGCGCGCGGTATAGCGGTAGAACAGCGCCTCGGCCTTGCCATCGGAGGCGCGCTCCAGCGTCTGCCAATCGATCGCCTCGACACCGACCGACTTGGCCAGCGCGGCCAGCTTCTTGGCCAGCGGCGCGGTCGGCTCGCCTGCGGCGTCGAGCGCCACCGACACCGGCAGCACCTTCTCGCGCTGCTCGCGGTCCGGCGCGCTGGCGCGCACGCCGCTGATCAGCGCGGCCAGGCGGCGCGGCGTGGCGTACGGCGTCACCGTGCTGCCGTCATCGAGCAGGCCGCGTTCGGCGAGGCCGGCGAACAGGCCCTGGGCAAAGGCATCGCCCAGGCGCGCCAGCGCCTTCGGCGGCAGCTCTTCGGTGAACAGTTCGATCAGCAGCGAATCGGTCAGGGGTTGCGACATGAATCGGTTCCAACGGTTTGTGGCGCACGCCGGCATCGGCGGCGCCGGAAAAGTTCAGCGGCGCTCAACAGCGCGGTTCGACGCCGGACAGCAGCCATAGCCCGTGCTGCTGGCGAAACTGCAGCGTGGTCGAACGGCACGCGGACTGCGCGCTGCCGGCCAGCTTCTCGCTGTTGGCGGAGAAGCGCGCGTACAGGCGGTGTTGGCGGCGATCGTAGCGGATTTCGTCGATGCGCCCGCCAATCCAGAAATCGATCCGCGGCGGCAGTTGCGAGGCCGAGTGATAGGTCCGCACCAGGCGCCGTTGCCGGCCGTTGCGGTGCACGGTCTCGACCCAGGTCAGCGGATAGCGGATCGCGCTCTCGTAGGCGCGCAGCGGCACGCGCCGCCAGCCCAGGTCCTTGGACCCGGACAGGTCGCACGACATCGAGCGCACCAACTGCGTCCACTGGTCGATCGCATTGGCGGGCGGCTGCAGATGCTTGTTGATGGACTGCTGCAGCGCCTGCGAATCGCCTTCGCAGACATTGGCCTGCTCGGCCGAGGGGTAGAGCACCTGCGAGGCCTGGGCATAGGCCGACGGCACGATGGCGTGCGCACCGCCCGCGGCGGCCACCGCCAGCGCGCAGCACAGCGCACGGCGTGCCATCGAATTCATGCGGCGGCCCCGATCGACGTCTTGGCGGCCGTCGTGGCGGCGGCGTCTGCACCGGCCGGCCCGCACATCGGGAAGCCCAGCGCCTCGCGCGATTCGTAATAGGCCTGCGCGACGAGCCGCGACAGATTGCGGATGCGGCCGATATAGGCGGCGCGCTCGGTCACCGAGATGGCGCCGCGCGCATCCAGCAGGTTGAAGGTGTGGGCGGCCTTGAGCACCTGTTCGTAGGCCGGCAGTGCCAGCTTGACGCTTGCCGCCTGGGCCGCGTCCCCCTTCGCGCCGACGCCCATCAGCCGCTTGGCCTCGCTCTCGTGCTCGGCGAAATGGCGGAACAGTATCTCGGTATTGCTCTGCTCGAAGTTGTAGGTCGACTGCTCGACCTCGTTCTGGTGATAGACGTCCCCGTAAGTCAGGCGGCGGGTCTTGCCGTTCTCTTCCCACTCGGTCCAGACCAGGTCGTAGACGTTTTCGACGCCTTGCAGATACATCGCCAGGCGCTCGATGCCGTAGGTGATCTCCCCCGTGATCGGCTTGCAGTCGATGCCGCCGACCTGCTGGAAGTAGGTGAACTGGGTCACCTCCATGCCGTTGAGCCAGACTTCCCAGCCCAGGCCCCAGGCGCCGAGCGTCGGGTTTTCCCAGTCGTCCTCGACGAAGCGGATGTCGTTTTGCTTCAGGTCCAGGCCCAGCGCCTCGAGCGAGCCGAGGTACAGCTCGAGGATGTTTTCGGGCGCGGGCTTGAGCACCACCTGGTACTGGTAGTAGTGCTGCAGCCGGTTCGGGTTCTCGCCGTAGCGGCCGTCCTTGGGGCGGCGCGACGGTTGCACATAGGCGGCGCGCCACGGCTCGGGGCCGATCGCGCGCAGGAAGGTATGCACGTGCGAGGTACCGGCGCCAACCTCCAGATCGATGGGTTGCAACAGCGCGCATCCTTGCCGGTCCCAGTAGGACTGCAAGGTCAGGATCATTTGTTGGAAGGTCAGCATAACGAAGACGACGGATCGCGGAGAGTTGGCCCGGCGGCGGGCCACCGAAGCGGAAGCGGGCAGGCACGGGCAGCCGGGCCGGCCGTTGCCAAACCCAGAATTCTAGCGGGTTTTTGCCCGGCAGCCGCCGAAGGGAAGGGGGAGGCAGGCAAGCGAGGACCTCGGGTAAATCCCGAGGGCCTTCAAGTTCCGGAAGGGCCTGCCGTTATCGATTTTTGTATACATTATTGAAAAGCTGTTCGACAGAGGCAGCGGACGGCGCCCCGCAGGCGACCGTCGGCGCCAACACAACGGGGACAACAACATGTCGTTTCTCTCGCGCAAACCTTATCGGGTCGCCCTGGCAGTAATGGCGGCCGCCGCCGCGGTATCGATCGTGGCGGGCGTAGTCCAGTAAGACGCGCCCACCAGGCCTGACCGAAGGCTCAGCCGCCGGTGCCCCGGCGCCCGCCCGACGGCGCGCGCCACGCCACCACCAGCAGAATCAGCAGGCAGCCGAGCACCGCCGGCACATTGCCGACCCGCACATAGGGCGTCAGCCCGCGCGTGCCCTGCACCTGCGCGCTCAGCGTGCCGGTGGTGAAGGTGGCCAGCCGCGCCGGCACGCTGCCGTCCGGCGCCACCACCGCCGTCATGCCGGTATTGGTCGAGCGCAGCATCGGCCGGCGGGTCTCCAGCGCGCGCATGCGCGAGATCTGCAGGTGCTGGTCCAGCGCGATGGTGTCGCCGAACCAGGCCAGGTTGGTGACGTTGACCAGCACATTGGCCGGCTGCGGCTGGCCGCGCAGCGTGCGCGCGATTTCCTCGCCGAACAGATCCTCGTAGCAGATATTGGGCGACACCATGACGCCGCGCACCGGCAGCGGCGCCTGCGCCAGAGCGCCGCGGCGGAAGTCCCCCAGCGGCATCTTCATCATGTCGACGAACCAGCGGAAGCCCCACGGGATGAACTCGCCGAAGGGCACCAGGTGGTGCTTGTCGTAGCGGTACAGGCCCTTCATCTCGGGCCCGATGCCGAACACGCTGTTGGTGAAGTCGACTGGCGAGTCGGCGCCCGCCGCGCCGAACAGCAGCGCGGTGCCGGTGCCGACGCTGAACTGCCGCAGCGCCAGCGCGATCTCGGGCGGCATGTCCTGCAGGATCAGCGGAAATGCGGTCTCGGGGGTAACCACCAGGTCCGCCGGGGCGGCGGTGATCATGTCGCGGTACAGCGCGTTGGAGCGGGCGATGCCGGCCGCTTCGAACTTGATGTCCTGCGGCACGTTGCCTTGCAGCAACCGCACCGACAGCGGCGCGCCGACCGGTTCGGTCCAGGCGCGGCCGGCCAGCAGCCAGCCCGCACCGAGCAGCACGGCGAGCCCGAGCGGGACCGCCAGCCTCGCCGGCAGCGGGGCGGCACCGGTGCCATGCGGCAATCCCTGCAATCGCGGCGATGCCGGGCGGGCGACGCGGGCCAGCGCCGCCAGCCAGGCCGCGCAGACGGCGGCCAGCGCACCGATGCCATAGACGCCCAGCAGCGGCGCGTAGCCGGCCAGCGGACCATCGGTA
This sequence comes from Cupriavidus sp., assembly GCA_031180665.1. Lineage (GTDB taxonomy): Bacteria > Pseudomonadota > Gammaproteobacteria > Burkholderiales > Burkholderiaceae > Cupriavidus. Next base: position 24,500 of record JAPSLP010000014.1, read on the forward strand.
TGCGCATAGCCGCTGCCCAGCCACGGGAAACCGGTGAAGATCACGCCGCGCAGCCATTCGGTGAGGCCCCAGGCCGCGCCGAACGCCAGCGGCGCGGCCAGCAGGCCGAACCAGCCGGCGCGCTCGGCCGGATCGAAGCGCCGTGGCGCGGTGGCGCGATGCCAGGCCGCCGCCGCCAGTGCAGGGTAGAGCGCGAGATAGCCCGAGAACAGCAGCACCGCGAGCGCGGCCATCCAGGCCGGCATCTCCCCGTAGACATGCATGCTGATATAGAGCCACCAGATGCCCGACAGGAACCAGCCCATCCCGAAGGCGTAGCCCAGCGCCGCGGCATCGCGCGCGCGGCGGGTATCGAACAGCAGCGCGGCCAGGCCCGCCAGCGCCAGCACCTGCAGCCACCACCAGTCGCGCGGGGCGAAGGCCTGGGTATGGGCCACGCCCAGCACGCCGGCCAGCAGCAGGCGGCTCCAGCGCGCGGGGCCGCGGCGGGTGTCGCTCAGCGAAGTTTCGAGTTCGGCAGCGGCGGCGCCGTTCCAGCCCTGCGCCAGCCGCTTCATGCGTTGGCCACGGCGTCGGTGACCGCGGCCGCTTCGCGCCGGACCAGCAGCAGATGCAACTGGCGCGCATCGGCGCGCAGCACCTCGAAGCGCAACGGCGGCAGCGTGATGATTTCCCCGCGGTGCGGCACGTGGCCGACATGGTTGGTCAGCAGGCCGCCAACTGTATCGACGTCGTCGTCGGGAAACTGGGTGCCGAAGGCCTCGTTGAACTGCTCGATCTCGGTCAGCCCGTGCACGCGCCAGCTGCCGTCGGGCAGCGGCACGATATTGTCGTCATCCTCGTCGAGATCGAATTCGTCCTCGATGTCGCCGACGATCTGCTCGAGCACGTCCTCGATCGTGACCAGCCCGGCGACGCCGCCGTACTCGTCGACCACGATCGCGATGTGATTGCGGTTGTTGCGGAATTCGCGCAGCAGGATGTTCAGGCGCTTGGACTCGGGGATGAAGACCGCCGGCCGCAGCATCTCGCGCAGGTCGAAATCGCTGTCGGTGTAGTAGCGCAGCAGATCCTTGGCGAGCAGGATGCCGATGATGTTGTCGCGGCTGCCTTCGTAGACCGGAAAGCGCGAGTGCGCGGTCTCCTGCATGAAGGGAATGAAGGCTTCGGGCGCATCGGCGATATTGACGGCGTCCATCTGGGCGCGGGGCACCATGATGTCGCGTGCGGTCAATTCCGAGACCTGGAACACGCCCTCGATCATCGAGAGCGACTCGGCGTCGATCAGATTGCGGGCGTGGGCGTCCTGGAGGACTTCGAGCAATTCTGCCCGCGATTCGGGCTCGGGTGAAATCAGATCGCTCAGTCGTTCGAGCAGGGACCGGGGCCGGTCGACTGGTTTCGAACTAGGGTAAGGGTCGTTCATGGCGCAAGTTGCGCGTGGTGGATACCGGAGCAAGCATACACCAATTGTTTTTCGGTTCAGTCGGGGGCGGCCGGAGGCGGGGGCCGCGGGCCGCCCCGAAGCGGCGCCGGAGTCGCACGGGCGGCGCGGCGTCTTTCAGCTTGCGCGCGAGCCCAGGCGGGCCCAGGCGGGCCCAAGCGGGCCCAAGCGGGCCCGGTGCGCCGCGTGTTCAGTGCCCCAGGCGCGGCCCGCCGTCGTCGCGGTACGGGTCGGCAAAGCCCAGCGCCAGCAGCGTCTCGGTCTCGATCGCCTCCATTTCCTCGGCCTCGGAGTCGTCCTCGTGCTCGTAGCCCTGCGCGTGCAGCGCGCCGTGCACCAGCAGGTGCGCGTAGTGGGCCTCGAGCGGCTTGCGCTGTTCGCGCGCCTCGCGCTCGACCACCGGACAGCACAGCACGATGTCGGCGCTGATCGGGTCGTCGTCGTGCTCGGCATAGGCGAAGGTCAGCACATTGGTCGCGTAGTCCTTGCCGCGGAAGCCCCGGTTCAGCGCGCGGCCCTCGTCCTCGTCGACGAAGCGCACGGTCAGTTGGGCATCGGCGAACAGCGCCGAGCGCAGCCAGGTCTGCAGCCGCGCGCGCGGCGGCAGCCCGCGCCGGCCGCGGACACCGTCGCCGTACTGCACGTCCAGCGTCAGTTCGGGCGGCGTGGCGGGCGTGCCGGTGGTGGTCAGCTGCGGCGTGGCGGTGACCGCCACCGCCAGCGCGTCGTGGCTGTCCGGGCGGGCCAGCAGGCCCGCGCGCTGGCGCGGGTCGCTGTGCTCCGCGAGCAGCGAGACCACGCCGTCGGCGGCTTGGGACAGGTCCACGGTCAGGCTGCGGCCATCGGGCAGCTGCACGCGCAGCGCATGCGCGGCGCTCTTGCGTGCCCGGCCTTCGCCGTCGAACAGGATCAGGCTGGGGGCAGAGTTCTTGCTGGTCAAATCAGGTGTCCTTGTGCTGCGCGTGGTATTCGTCGTAGGCCTCGACGATGCGCGCCACCAGCGGATGGCGCACCACGTCGATGCTGGTGAAACGGGTCGCGGCGACGCCGCGCACGTCGCGCAGCACGTGCTGCGCCTCGATCAGGCCGCTTTTCTGGCCGCGCGGCAGGTCGATCTGCGTGGTGTCGCCGGTGATCACCGCCTTGGAGCCGAAGCCGATCCGGGTCAGGAACATCTTCATCTGCTCCGGCGTGGTGTTCTGCGCCTCGTCCAGGATGATGAAGGCGTGGTTCAGCGTGCGGCCGCGCATATAGGCCAGCGGCGCGATCTCGATCATCTGCCGCTCGAACATCTTCTGCGTGCGGTCGAAGCCGAGCAGGTCGTACAGCGCGTCGTACAGCGGGCGCAGATAAGGGTCGACCTTCTGTGCCAGGTCGCCGGGCAGGAAGCCGAGGCGTTCGCCGGCCTCGACCGCCGGCCGGGTCAGCACGATCCGCTTGACCGCGTCGCGCTCGAGCGCATCGACCGCACAGGCCACCGCCAGATAGGTCTTGCCGGTACCCGCCGGGCCGATGCCCATGGTCAGATCGTGCGAGACGATATTGCGCAGGTAGTCGCGCTGCGCCGCGGTGCGGCCGACCAGGCCGGTGCGGCGCGTATGCAGCACCGGCGATTCGTCGTCGGCATCGCCGCCCGCATCGTTCTCCGCCCCGGGCGGGCCGGCGACATGCGCGGCGTACTGGCGCGTCTCGATCAGGCCCAGCTGCACGTCGTCGATCGACAGCGGCGTGCGGGCCTGGTTGTAGAAGCGCTCCAGCGCGGCGGCGGCCTCGTTGGCATTGGCGCCGCGCACCGTCATCTTGTGGCCGCGCCGCTGGATCGTGACGTCCAGCGCCTGCTCGACCTGGCGCAGGTTTTCGTCCAGCGGACCGCACAGGTTCTGCAGGCGGGCGTTGTCGTCCTTGGGCGCCACGAATTCTGCGGAAGGAATTTTCATCGGGAGAGCGCTCCGTTATTGTTCGTCGTCGGCCGTCGGCTTGCGCGCGGCTTGCCGGGGGTCGCGCTTACCCGCGCACCAGGATGTCGCCGCGCAGCGAATGCGGGAAAGCCTCGGTGATGGTCACCTCGACCATCTGGCCGATCAGCCGGTCGCGGCTGGCCTGGGGTACGCCGGGCAGCGCGAAGTTGACCACGCGGTTGTTCTCGGTGCGGCCGTGCAGCTCGGTCGGATCCTTGCGGGCCGGGCCCTCGACCAGGATGCGCTGCACCGTGCCGACCATGCCGCGGCTGATGCGCTGCACGTTCTCCTCGATGCTCGCCTGCAGCCGCTGCAGGCGGCGCAGCTTGACCTCGTGCGGCGTGTCGTCGTGCAGGTTCGCTGCCGGCGTGCCCGGCCGCGGGCTGAAGATGAACGAGAACGAGGTGTCGTAGCCGATTTCCTCGACCATCGCCATCAGCTTGTCGAAGTCGGCATCGGTCTCGCCGGGAAAGCCCACGATGAAATCCGACGACATCGACATGGTCGGGCGGATGGCGCGCAGCTTGCGGATGATGCTCTTGTATTCGAGCACGCTGTAGCCGCGCTTCATCGCCATCAGGATGCGGTCCGAGGCGTGCTGCACCGGCAGGTGCAGGTGGTCGACCAGCTTGGGCACGCGCGCATAGACGTCGATCAGCCGCGCGGTGAATTCCTTCGGATGGCTGGTGGTGTAGCGGATCCGCTCGATGCCCGGGATCTCGGCCACATATTCGATCAGCAGCGCAAAGTCGGCGATCTCGCTGGTCTCGCCCATCCGGCCGCGGTAGGCGTTGACGTTCTGCCCCAGCAGCGTGACCTCGCGCACGCCCTGGTCCGCCAGGCCGGCGATCTCGGCCAGCACGTCGTCGAAGGGCCGCGAGACTTCCTCGCCGCGGGTGTAGGGCACCACGCAGTAGCTGCAGTACTTCGAGCAGCCTTCCATGATCGAGACGAAGGCGCTCGGGCCTTCGACACGCGCGGGCGGCAGATGGTCGAACTTCTCGATCTCGGGGAAGGAGATATCGACCTGCGAATGGCCGCTCTGGCGGCGCCGCGCGATCATGTCGGGCAGCCGGTGCAGCGTCTGCGGGCCGAACACGACGTCGACATAGGGCGCGCGCGAGACGATCGCCGCGCCTTCCTGGCTGGCCACGCAGCCGCCGACGCCGATCACCAGGTCCGGTTTGGCGGCCTTGAGGGCCTTCATCCGCCCCAGTTCCGAGAACACCTTCTCCTGCGCCTTCTCGCGCACCGAGCAGGTGTTGAACAGGATCACGTCGGCGTCTTCGGGGTTGTCGGTCTTTTCCAGGCCCTGGCTCGCGTGCAGTACGTCGACCATCTTGTCGGAGTCGTACTCGTTCATCTGGCAGCCGTAGGTCTTGACGAAGACTTTTTTCGCAGGCGTGGCAGGGGCAACGGCGGGCTGGGCCGGGGCGGCCTGGGTGGCGGGAGGACGTGGATTCATGGTGCCGATCTCAGTGGTTGACCTGGGGGCATCGGATGCTTCAGGGGGCGTAACATGGCCTGCCGCGGGGGCCGGCGCCGAGCGCGCGGGCAGTCGGGGCGGGGCAAGGCGGGACAGCCCGCTATTCTACCCGCTCGGCCGGTGGCCCGTCCGGTGCGAATGCGCCGAGGCTGATACACTACGGGCCTTCCGAACCTGGAAGCGGAGGCAGTCGTTCCGCTTCCCCGGCGCCCTTCGCCCCGCCCATGCAGGCGGTGACGGCGGCAGCCGGCCAGTCGCCATCATCCATGCCGGCCCCGACGATTGGCGCATCCGTGCGCAAGGGGCGGCCGAAACGAATTCCATGTCTTTTTCCGAACTAGGCTTGTCTGACAAGCTTGTACGCGCCGTGGCCGAGCAGGGCTATACCACGCCCACGCCGATCCAGGCGCAAGCCATTCCCGCGATCCTGAAGGGCGGCGACCTGCTCGCCGGCGCCCAGACCGGTACCGGCAAGACCGCCGGTTTCACGCTGCCGATGCTGCAGCTGCTTTCGCGCGCCGAGCCGCCGGCGCGCGGCGAACGGCCCCGCATCCGCGCGCTGGTGCTGACGCCGACGCGCGAACTGGCCGCGCAGGTCGAAGAGAGCGTGCGCAACTACGGCAAGTACCTGCGCCTGCGTTCGATGGTGATGTTCGGCGGCGTGGGCATCCACCCGCAGATCGATCAGCTCAAGCGCGGCGTCGATATCGTGGTGGCCACGCCGGGCCGGCTGCTGGACCACGTGGGCCAGCGCACCATCGATCTGTCGCATGTCGAGATGCTGGTGCTGGACGAGGCCGACCGCATGCTGGACATGGGCTTCATCCACGACATCCGCAAGATCCTGAACGTGCTGCCGCCCAAGCGGCAGAACCTGCTGTTCTCCGCGACCTTCTCCGACGAGATCCGCGCGCTGGCGGACCGGCTGCTGGACAATCCGGCCTCGATCGAGGTCGCGCGCCGCAACACCACGGCCGAGACCGTGGCGCAGCGCGTCTATGCGGTCGATCGCGAGCGCAAGCGCGAACTGCTGGCCCACCTGGTGCGCGAGCACGACTGGCACCAGGTGCTGGTCTTCACGCGGACCAAGCACGGCGCCAACCGGCTGGCCGAGCAGTTGAGCAAGGAAGGGCTGTCGGCGCTGGCGATCCACGGCAACAAGAGCCAATCGGCGCGCACGCGCGCGCTGTCCGAGTTCAAGGCCGGCACGCTGCGGCTGCTGGTGGCGACCGACATCGCCGCGCGCGGCATCGATATCGACCAGCTGCCCCATGTGGTCAACTTCGACCTGCCCAACGTGCCGGAAGACTATGTGCACCGCATCGGCCGTACCGGCCGAGCCGGCGCCGAAGGCGAGGCGGTGTCGCTGGTCTGCGTCGACGAGCACGGCCTGCTGCGCGACATCGAGCGCCTGATCAAGCGCCAGCTCGAGCAGATCGTATTGCCGGGCTTCGAACCGGATCCGACCATCGCCCCCGAACCGATCCAGAAGGGTCGCCAGGCGCGCGGCCAGAATGGCGGCGGCGGACGGGGACGTCCGCAGGGCAATGGTGCATCGAACGGATCCGCCGGCCGCACCGGCAATGGCGCGCCGAAGCCGGCCGGCGGCGGTGCCGCCGGCGAGCGTCGCGCCGAAGCGCGGCCGCCGCGCCCGGCGCGTCCGGCGCAGGAGTCCAACGCCGCGCGCGGCAATCCGCCCAAGGGCGGCCAGCGTCCGGCCGACAAGAGCGAGCGGCCGCAGGCGGCCCCGCGGGGCGCGGCCGGGGCCCCTGGTCCCTCGCGCAACCGCCGGCCCGGCGCGCAGGCTGCGCTGCTCGGCGGACATCGCTCGCGGCAGGGGTCCTGACGCGCGCGCTGTCCTAAGCTAGCGCTTAGCCATGGTGATGTCGCCCGATCCCGCCCCCTCGCCGGACATTCCGTTCGCGGGGCTGACGCCCGACCTGATCCTCGATGCGCTCGAGGCGGCCGGCTTCATGCCCGACGGCCGCCTGCTGGCGCTGAACAGCTACGAGAATCGGGTCTGGCAGGTCGGGGTCGAGGACGGCGCGCCGATGGTGATGAAGTTCTACCGCCCCGGGCGCTGGAGCGACGCCGCCATCCTCGAGGAACACGACTTCGTGCGGCAGCTTGCGCAGTCCGAGATTCCGGCCGTGCCGCCGCTCGATTGCGGCGGCAGCACGCTGCTGTCGCATGGCGGATTCCGCTTCGCCGTGTTTCCGCGCTGCGGCGGCCGCGAGCCCGAGCTCAACCGCGCCGATACGCTGACCTGGCTCGGCCGTTTCATCGGCCGCATCCATGCGGTGGGCGCGACGCAGCCCTATCTGCACCGGCCCGCGCTCGATGTCGAGACCTTCGGCGTGGGGCCGCGCGACTGGCTGCTGGCGCAGGACTGCATTCCGGCCGATCTGCGGCCGGCCTGGCAGGCCGCCGCCGATCTTGCTCTCGATGGCGTGCGGCGCTGCTACGAGCGCGCCGGTGACGTGGCCATGCTGCGGCTGCATGGCGACTGCCACCGCGGCAACCTGCTGTGGATCGAACCGGATCAGGCGCGCGGCGGCAGCACGGGCCCGCATTTCGTCGATTTCGACGACAGCCGGACCGGCCCGGCGGTACAGGACCTGTGGATGCTGCTGGAGGGCGACCGCGCTTCGATGCAGAGCCAGCTGGCCGATATCGTCGCCGGCTACGAGGACTTCGCCGAATTCTCGACGCGCGAACTGCATCTGGTCGAGGCGCTGCGCACGCTGCGGCTGCTGCACTACAGCGCGTGGCTGGCGAGCCGCTGGAACGATCCTGCCTTTCCGGCCGCCTTTCCGTGGTTCGGTACGGCGCGCTACTGGCAGGATCGCATCCTCGAATTGCGCGAACAGATCGCGCTGATGGACGAGCCGCCGCTCTGGTCGTCGTGACGTTCGACCATCAAGCCCTCAAGCCCTCAAGCCCTCAAGCCCTCAAGCCCTCAAGCCCTCAAGCCCTCAAGCCCTCAAGCCATCAGGCCATCAGGCCATCAGGCCATCAGGCCATCAGGCCTTGTCCGGCGTCTTCACCAGGATCACGGGGCAGGACGCATGCGCCACCACGCGGCCGGCCACCGAGCCGAGCACCGCGTCGAAGAACGATCCGCGGCCGTGGGTGCCGATCACGATCGCATCGGCGTTCACCGATTTGGCCAGCGCCACGATGCGGTCCGGCGGAAAGCCGCTCAACGCATGCTTTTCCACGCGCAGTTGCGCCGCGCCCAGGATGTCGCAGACCGGGCGCATCGCCTTCTCGCTCTCATCGCGATGCCAGTCGTCGATCGCGTCCTTGCTGACGAAGGCACGCACCTGTCCGGTGACTTCCGGGGCGACGTGCACCACATGCACGGTCAACTCGCCCTGCAGCAGCTTCCCTTCGACGATAAAGCGGGCGGCGGCGTCGCTGAAGGCCGAGCCGTCAGTGGCGAGCACGATATGGGTCATGGCGAGAGTTCTCCTATCACGGGCCTTGCAGGCATTGTCGACGGCCAGGCGGTCCGGCTGCGCCTTGCCCGGCTGAATCCATGATGGCAGCTAGGCGGCGATCTCGCCATGATTCCGGCCAAAAACCCGGCACCTCGCCGATCGTCATGCCTGATCCGGCACTTACTGCGACAGCAGCAGCCCCGTAAAGGTCACCAGCCAGCCGCTGGCCAGGCAGGCGCCGATCCACGCCGCCACGATCAGTGCATTGTCTCGAACGCTCATCGCTTGCTCCTTCCCGCCCGAATCCACGTCGCGCTCATTCGCCGATCGGCGCGGGATAGTCGCCACGGGTACGGGCGCCCTCGCCGTAGACGTCGTGCGTACGGGCGCCCTGCTCGTCAACATGGAAGGCGCGGGCGCCGTCGGCAAAGCGGTCCGCTGTGCGGAAGGTGTAGCCATAGTCGTCGCCGATATGCGCGGCGCGCACCGGCGCGGCGAACACGCTGTTCAGCGACAGCAGCGCGGTACCGGCGATCGCGGCGCTCAGAACCAGGCGGGCAGTCGTGATCTTCATGATTTTCTCCAGTTGTTGAATTTTTGAGAATCGTTTTGCTCGGGGATGTCGTCAGCCGATGTGAGAAGAATAGGCTCACATCCCGGAGGCGACGCGACGCTGCCTCGTATCAGTTGTTCAAAGTTTTTAACAATGCGCATGCGTGTGCCGCTGTTGCGTGGGCGCTGCCCACTCCGCGTGCCGGCGCGCATCGCATAGGCTGTTGCTCGCACTTTCGATTCGGAGGGCCGAAGTGCGTGCCGGGAACCGTCGTTCCTTGTCCATTTCCTTCATTTCCGGACGCCCCGCTTGATAGGCTTCGCTCTCCCCACGCACGACCAACCTCTCATTGCGCTTTATGGCCCACCAGTTCGATTCGCAACTCGACGTTTCCATTCTTTCCGTCCTGCTCGACGACGGCGGCCCCCGGCGCTGGATGACCACCCAGGATGTGGCGGGCGGCCTGGTTGCCCTTGGGGTGGCCGAGCCAACCCCCGAGGTGCTGCAACAGCGGCTGGTGCTGCTGGTCGCCGACGGCTCGGCCGAGTGCCGCGCGGAAGGGCGCGGGCTGATGTGGCGCCGCGCCGAATGTGCCGGCAAGGTGCTCGCCAACGCCGATACCTGGCTCAGCGACGAAGAGGCGCTTGCCTTGCAGGTGCTCAAGCGGTTCGCCGGCCGCCAGATCACGTCGGCGATGGCGAGCCTGCTGCGGCCGCTGTTCGACGCGGCCGAGTCGCAACTGCGGCGGCGCGGCCGCGAGGGCTGCGCCGGGCGGATCGCCTGGCATCGCAAGCTGTCGGTGGTCGAACGCAGTTCGCCGCTGGTGCCGCCGCGGCTGCGCGATATCGTGCTGCTGCCGGTACTGACCGCGGTATTCGAGGAGCGCTGCCTGGAGGTGGTTTATCGGCCGCGCTTCGAGCCCGAGCGCAAGCGGGTGCTGATGCCGCTCGGCGTGGTCGAGAAGGCCGGCATGGTCTACCTGGTGGGACTGGAGGACGAGGACCCCGCGCCGCAATGCCTGCGGTTGGACCGTGTCCAAGCGGCGCATGCGCTGAAGGAGCGCTTCATCTACCCGGACCATTTCTCGCTGGCCGACTACGTGGAAGAGGCGGCCGAATTCGGGCTGCACGCGGACGGCAACATCAAGCTGGCGGTGCGCTTCGCCAGGGGCTGCGGCGACATTGTGCGCGATGCGCCGATGTCGCCCGATCAGACCGAGGAAATCGGCCCGGACGGTTCGCTGGTGGTGCGCTGCACGGTGGAGATGGCCGACTGGCTGGTGCGCTGGCTGCGCTCGTTCGGTCCGCAGGCCGAGGTGCTGGAGCCGGTCACGCTGCGGCGCGCGCTGGCGCAGGAGGTCAAGACGATGGCGCGGGCCTACTGTCGGAACTGAGAGTCAGGAGCGGCCGAGGAATGGGGTGGGGTCGGGGTGGGGTCCCGGCCGGGGCCCCTGGGGACCGGTGCCGCAAGCGGCGCCAAAACAAAAAGGGATCAGCTTGCGCTGACCCCTTCGAAATACTGGTGGCGAATCAGGGACTCGAACCCCGGACCTGCGGATTATGATTCCGTCGCTCTAACCGACTGAGCTAATTCGCCGACGAAGACCGCCATTATACGGGTCGTTGGATCGCTGTCAACACTTTTGTGCGGCCCCTTGCATCCGGCTTGTCCGGCCGCTCAGGCGCGGGAGCGAAGCGCAAAAAAAACCGGCAGCCCTCGCAGGCCGCCGGTTGCGCCGCCGGCACCACAGCCGGCGCGGCGCGATCGGATATCAGTCGTTCGCGTAGATATCCACGTCCTTGGTCTCGCGGATGAACAGCGAGCCGATCACCAACGTGATGCCGGCGATCACGATCGGGTACCACAGGCCGTAGTAGATGTTGCCGTTCTGCGCGACCAGGGCGAACGAGATGGTGGGCAGCATGCCGCCGAACCAGCCGTTGCCGATGTGGTAGGGCAGGGACATCGAGGTGTAGCGGATCCGGGTCGGGAACAGCTCGACCAGCATCGCGGCGATCGGACCGTAGACCATGGTCACGTAGATCACCAGGATCACCAGGATCACCAGCACCATCACCGTGTTCATCTCGGCGGGGTCGGCCTTGGTCGGATAACCGGCCGCGGACATCGCCCCGGCGACCTCCTTCTTGAAGGCGTCGATCTTCGCCTTGCTGGCCGGCTCGAAGCTATGGCCCTGTGGCACCAGCGTGGCGTTGAAGGACTGGATCTCGCGATCACCGATCTTGACGGTGGCGGTGGTCCCGGCCGGCGCCTCGACGACTTCGTAGCTGGCCGACGACTGCGCCAGCGTGCGCTTGGCGATGTCGCAGGAGCTGCGGAAGTCGATCTCGCGGGCGATCGGGCTGCCCTGGAACGAGCACTGCTTCGGATCGGCGGTGACGACGATCTGGGCCGACTGCTGGGCGCGCTCCAGCGCCGGGTTGGCGTAGTGCGTCAGCGCCTTGAACAGCGGGAAGTAGGTCAGCATCGCCAGCGCGCAGCCGGCCATGATGATCCACTTGCGGCCGATCTTGTCGGACAGCGCGCCGAAGAACACGAAGAACGGCGTGCCGATCACCAGTGCGCCGGCGATCAGCAGGTTGGCGGTCTTGGCGTCGACCTTCAGCACCTGCGTCAGGAAGAACAGCGCATAGAACTGGCCCGTGTACCAGACCACGGCCTGGCCGGCGGTCAGGCCCACCAGCGCCAGGATCACGATCTTCAGGTTGCGCCATTGGCCGAACGATTCCGTCAGCGGTGCCTTCGAGGTCTTGCCCTCCGACTTCATGCGCTGGAATGCCGGCGATTCGGCCATCGACAGCCGGATGTAGACCGAGATGCCGAGCAGCACGATCGACAGCAGGAACGGAATGCGCCAGCCCCAGACCTCGAAATCCGGGCCGGTCAGCTGACGGCACACCAGGATCACGATCAGCGACATGAACAGGCCCATCGTGGCGGTGGTCTGGATCCACGAGGTGTACGAACCGCGCTTGCCGTGTGGCGCGTGTTCGGCCACATAGGTGGCCGCGCCGCCGTACTCGCCGCCGAGCGCCAGACCTTGCAGCATCCGCAACGCGATCAGGATGATCGGCGCGGCCCAACCGATGGTGGCGTAGCTGGGCAGCAGGCCGACGATGAAGGTCGACACGCCCATGATCAGGATGGTCACCAGGAAGGTGTATTTACGTCCGATCATGTCGCCGAGCCGGCCGAACACCAGCGCCCCGAACGGCCGCACGATGAAGCCGGCGGCGAAGGCGAGCAGCGCGAAGATGAAGGCCGAGGTCGGATCCAGGCCGGCGAAGAACTGCTTGGCGATGATCGCCGCCAGCGAACCGTACAGATAAAAGTCGTACCACTCGAATACCGTGCCGAGCGACGAGGCGATGATGACCTTCCTCTCCTCTGCCGTCATCGGGGTGTTCTGCGCGCTGCCTCCCGGCACCGCGACATTTGGGGCATTAGCCATCTTGTCTCCTCCTACTGTTCAGGGGTCCTTCGCACGGCCGCGCGAGACGCAGGCGGGGAATGCCGCGATCCCGGCGCGGGCCGTCGAATGTGTGTGGATTCTGGGAGGCGAAACTTACGGCGTTCTGACAGGGAAGGGTGCGCAGGGGGCGATATTGCTCGGGGTATACGCTAGCGTTGCGTGGCGCTGGAGCCCGCCTTTCGTGGGGGGAAACCGATGCTGCGATGCGGGATGCCGCAGCGCCGGGTCACGCCGCGAGCCGGACTGCAGGCGGCCCGCAGTCCGCCGCGTTCAGCGGTGCCGCGCAGCATCGCCGTCGTTGGCGTGCCCGCCATCGTCGCCCGGCTCGTCAGCCGGCTCGCCGACCTCCGGATCGGCCCGGTTCATGCGCCAGGCATAAGCGGCCGCCATCAGCACGTACAGGATCAGCAACCCTTGCGCGCCGGCCCAGAACGAGAAGGGCCAGCCGAAGAAGTCGAAGCGCAGCTCGCGCGCGAACCAGCTGACGCCGAACGTGCCGACGAACCACAGCGCGAGCAGCACCGCGGTCCAGCGCAGGTTGGTGCGCCACGCGGCCGCGGCGCGCTGCTGGCGGGCGAGGCGGACCGGATCGGGCGCTTTCATGCCGCCTCCGCGGACGCCGGCCGGCGCAGCGTGACGCGCAGCCGCGCCCCCGCCAGGCGCGGCTGCTGCTGGTAGACGTGGTCCTCGATGGCAACGTCGCCACCATGCTGCTGCACGATCTCGCGCACGATCGCCAGGCCGAGCCCGCTGCCCTCGGTGCTGGTGCCGAGCACGCGATAGAAGCGTTCCATCACGCGCGGCCGCTCGGCCGGCGGAATGCCCGGCCCGGTGTCCTCCACGTCCAGATAGGCGAACGGCTCGAACGGATCGGCGCTGACGCGCACGGTGGCGTGGCCGCCCGGCGGCGTGTAGCGGATCGCGTTGTCCAGCAGATTGTTCAGCATCTCGGTCAGCATCAGTCGATTGCCCTGCACCATCACGGGATGGTCCGACGCATCGAGGCCCAGATCGATGCGCTTGCCCCAGGCCTGCGGCAGCCAGTCCTTGACCACCTCGCGCGCCAGCGCGGCCAGGTCCAGCGGCGCCATATTGCCGCTGCCGGCGAAGTTCTCCATGCGCGCCAGCGACAGCAGCTGCGTCACCAGATGCGCGGTGCGCTGCGAGCTGCCGGCGATCTGCGCCAGCGACTTGCGCAGTTCCTCGGGCGACTGCTCGCGTTGGGCCAGTTCGGCCTGCATGCGCAGCCCGGCCAGCGGCGTCTTCATCTGGTGCGCGGCATCGGCGATGAAGCGCTTCTGCGTCTGCACCGATTGATCGAGCCGCTCGAGCAGCTCGTTGAACGAGGCGACCAGCGGCGTGATTTCCTGCGGGGCGGCCTGTTCGTCGATCGGGCTGGTGTCGCCGGGATTGCGCGCGCGAATGCGCTGCTGGATCGCGGTCAGCGGCGCCAGCCCGCGCGACAGCCCGAACCACACCAGCAGCACCGCCAGCGGCAGGATCACGAACTGCGGCAGGATCACGCCCTTGATGATCTCGTTGGCCAGGCGCGCGCGCTTGTCGAGCGTCTCCGCGACCTGCACCAGCACCGGATGGCCGCCCGGCACGGCCGGCATCTCGACATAGGTATACGCCACGCGCACGTCGTTGCCGGCCACCTGGTCGTCGCGCAGCGACACCAGCCCGGCGTGGCCGCGGTCTTCCTCGACCGGCAGCGGCAGCTCGCGATCGCCTGCCACCAGCTCGCCGCGCGTGCCGACCACCTGGTAGTAGACCGCGTCGGTCTCGTCGGCGCGCAGGATCTCGCGCGCCGACAGCGGCAGCTGCAGCGTGACGCCGCCGTTGACCTCGCGCACCTGCTGCGACAGCACGATCGCGCTCGATTCCAGCGCGCGATCGTAGGGGCCGTTGGCGATCGACTTGGCGACCAGATAGGTCACCGCAATGCTCAGCGGCCACAGCAGCAGCAGCGGCGCCAGCATCCAGTCGAGGATCTCGCCGAACAGCGAGCGTGGCGACGCGTGCGCGGCGTCGTCCTCCAGATGGGGCAGGGCGTCGGCCAGCATCTCGTCGCTGACCTCGTCCTCGGCGGTGGCCGCCGCGGCGGCGCGGCGGCGGCGCGTGTCGCCGATCGCCGGCGACGGGCGTTTCCAGAGCAGGCGCAGCGGATACATGCGAAGGGCGTGGGGATGAGGGCGGCCGACGGCCGGGCGGTTCGAATGGAATGCCGCGGCGTCGCTGCCGTCGGCGCAATCAGGAATGCGCCGCGGCCGGGGCCGGCTGGAATTTCTCCAGGCAATAGCCGAGCCCGCGCACGGTGGCGATGCGGATGCCGCCGACCTCGATCTTCTTGCGCAGCCGGTGCACGTAGACCTCGATCGCGTTGTTGCTGACTTCCTCGCCCCATTCGCACAGGTGGTCGACCAGCTGCTCCTTCGATACCAGCCGGCCCGAGCGCGTCAACAGGATCTCGAGCAGACCCACCTCGCGCGCGGACAGGTCCAGCATCTGGTCGTTCAGATAGGCGATGCGGCCGACCTGGTCGAACGCGAGCGGTCCGTGCCGCATCAGCGTGGCGCCGCCCCCGGTGCCGCGCCGCACCAGCGCGCGTACGCGCGCCTCCAGTTCCGACAGCGCGAAGGGCTTGGCCATATAGTCGTCGGCGCCCAGGTCCAGGCCCTTGACGCGCTCGTCGACGCTGTCGGCGGCGGTCAGGATCAGCACCGGCACCATCGCGCCGCGGGCGCGCAGCCGCTTCAGGACTTCGAGGCCCGACATGCGGGGCAGCCCCAGATCGAGAATGACCAGGTCGTAGGCCTGGGTGGACAGCGCCGAATCGGCTTCCATGCCGTTGGCGACATGGTCGACCGCATAGCCGGAATGGCGCAGGGAACGGGTCAGGCCGTCGGCCAGCACGTCGTCGTCTTCGGCAATCAGAATGCGCATGGTGGTCTCCCCTGGCTCGGCAGGCGGACGCGCAGGGGCGCCGGTCCCCCCGTTCTCCCGATCGTCATGCGCACGATGGGATGAAATGGGGCTTGCCAAGCATACTGTTTTTTTATACAGTACCCGCTGATTCCAGGCGGGCGCATGGGGCTGGATCGCAACCGAGGCCACGCGTCAGAGAGGGCGCCGGTCAGCCAGGCGGTGCCGTGGTCCAACCCGGCCGCATTTTTGAGCCGATGCTGATTAACGGCTGCCATGCTCCGCCTCTAGAATGCGTTGCCGCAGCGCGCTCCGACGATGCAGACCGCCGGGGTGGCGCGGGTCGGGCGCGTGGGACTGCGTAACGGGTTGCCGCACAATATCGGCATCGAATAGCAGGCGGCGCGCCGCATGCGGCCTATTTATACACCATTGACGGAAGGACGACCATGGATGACAGCAAGAAGGCAGCTGGCGTGAGCGCCGAGAAGCAGAAGGCGCTGGCCGCCGCGCTGGCCCAGATCGAGAAGCAGTTCGGCAAGGGCTCGATCATGCGGATGGGCGACGGCGAGGTCGAGCAGGACATCCAGGTGGTGTCGACCGGCTCGCTGGGCCTGGACATCGCGCTGGGCGTCGGCGGACTGCCGCGCGGCCGGGTCGTCGAGATCTATGGCCCCGAATCGTCGGGCAAGACCACGCTGACGCTGCAGGTGGTGGCCGAGATGCAGAAGCTGGGCGGCACCTGCGCGTTCATCGACGCGGAGCATGCGCTGGACGTCAATTACGCCAGCAAGCTGGGCGTCAGCGTCAGCGATCTGCTGATCTCGCAGCCGGACACCGGCGAGCAGGCGCTGGAAATCACCGACGCGCTGGTGCGCTCGGGCTCGGTCGACCTGATCGTGATCGACTCGGTGGCGGCGCTGGTGCCCCGGGCAGAAATCGAAGGCGAGATGGGCGACGCGCTGCCAGGCCTGCAGGCCCGCCTGATGAGCCAGGCGCTGCGCAAGCTGACCGGCACCATCAAGCGCACCAACTGCCTGGTGATCTTCATCAACCAGATCCGCATGAAGATCGGCGTGATGTTCGGCTCGCCGGAAACCACCACCGGCGGTAACGCGCTGAAGTTCTACGCCTCGGTCCGCCTCGACATCCGCCGCATCGGCTCGATCAAGAAGGGCGACGACGTGATCGGCAACGAGACCAAGGTCAAGGTGGTCAAGAACAAGGTGTCGCCGCCGTTCCGCGAGGCCTTCTTCGACATCCTGTACGGCCAGGGCATCTCGCGCCAGGGCGAGATCATCGACCTCGGCGTGGACGCCAAGATCGTCGAGAAGTCGGGCGCCTGGTACAGCTACAACGGCGAGAAGATCGGCCAGGGCAAGGACAATGCGCGCGAATTCCTGCGCGAGAATCCCGATATCGCCGACGAGATCGAGAACAAGGTCCGCACCGCCCTCGGCGTGGTGCCGATGAACGGCACGCCGGCGCTGGCGGAAGAGTAAACGGCGGCGCCGGCGGGTTGGCTTATGGGGTCGGCTTAATCTTCCGGCCTGACTATCCTGCTGGTGTTCTCCCTCTCCCCGAACCCCTCTCCCGCAAGCGGGAGAGGGGAGTCCCGCCCCCGCCGCCCCCGCCGATCCGCCGATCGCCGATCGCCGATCCGCCGTCCTCCCGCAACTTCATGCCTCGTCCCCCGCTCTCCCTCAAAGCGCGCGCGGTCGGCTATCTGTCGCGCCGCGAGCATAGCCGCGCGGAGCTGGCGCGCAAGCTGGCGCCGCATGCCGAGTCGCCGGAGGAACTGGAGCGTCTGCTCGATACGCTGGAGCGCGAGAACTGGCTGTCGAACGCCCGCTTTGCAGAGAGCCTGGTGCACCGGCGCGCCAGCCGCTATGGCGCTTCCCGGGTCATGCAGGAGGCCCGCACCCACCAGCTCGACGGCGAGCAGCTGGCCGAGCTCCAGCAGCAGCTGCGTGCCACCGAGCTCGAGCGCGCGCGCGAGGTCTGGCGCAAGCGCTTCGGCGTCGCGCCGGCCACGCCGGAGGAGAAGGCCAAACAGCTGCGCTTCCTGACGGCGCGCGGCTTCTCCCAGGCGGCGATCAGCCGGGTGATCCGCGACGCCGATCGGCCGCCGGACGAGCAGACCGAGTGGGAGGCCGACTGAACGGCTTGCCGGAGCGGTTCGGGTGCAGCGTGTGATGCAGACGCGGCGGTAGCCCGATCATCGGCGCCAACAATCGGGCTCGACACTGCACACATCCGGGTATTCCCGGCCAATGCGGCCCGGCATGTTAAACTCCACGGGTTTTCCGCAAGCGCGGCGCGAATTCGTGCGCCCGCAGCAAATCGTCTTCAGACGCCGGTTCCGCCGCGTCTTCCCTTGTCACAGCCTGGTGCCATGCCGCTTTCCGCCCCCGTCAATCGCGCCCTGCGTCATCGTCGCGCCATCACGGCCGAGGCGTATCTTCGCGAAGACGGCCTGTGGGACATCGAGGCCCGGCTCACCGATACCAAGCCCCGCGACATTGCGCTCGCAGGCGGCGGCGTCCGGCCGATCGGCCAGCCGCTGCACGACCTGTGGCTGCGTGTGACCATCGATCTGCGCATGAACGTGGTCGACGCCGAGGCATGTTCCGACTGGGTTCCCTATCCCGACCACTGCGACACCATCGGCCCGGCGTACCGCCAGTTGATCGGCCTGAACCTGATGAAGGGGTTCCGCAAGGCCGTGCGCGAGCGTCTGGGCGGGGTGGCCGGCTGCACCCATCTGACCGAACTGGCCGGGATCCTGCCTACGACGGCAATCCAGGCCTTTGCTGGCGACGTCTTCAAGATTCGCGACGGCGCCAGCGACGACAGCAATCCCGAACCGCCCTATCAGCTGCATGGCTGCCATGCGCTGCATTTCGAAGGGGAAGTGGTTCGCCAGTTTTACCCGCGCTGGTACGGACACCAGCCGAAACCGAGAGCCCGGGCCGATGCGCCCGCAGCCTCACCGCCGCAGTCACCGCAGGCGATTGCCGGCGACGACGGTGTCGCCTCGCGCCAGTCCACCGGAACCTCCGGGTGAGGTCCGAGGATCCCCACCGAGATCTCGACCTCTCCCGCTTCATCACCACGCTTTACTACCCGGCTTTTCTACCCATTTACGCCTACCCGAAAGGAAACACGCATGAATATCCATGAGTACCAAGGCAAGGAAATCCTGCGCAAATACAATGTGCCGGTTCCGCGCGGTATCCCCGCATTCTCGGTCGAAGAAGCGCTGAAGGCGGCCGAACAGCTTGGCGGCCCGGTGTGGGTCGTCAAGGCGCAGATTCACGCCGGCGGTCGCGGCAAGGGTGGCGGCGTCAAGGTGGCCAAGAGCCTGGACGAGGTCAAGACCTACGCCAGCAACATCCTGGGCATGCAGCTGGTCACGCACCAGACCGGTCCGGAAGGCAAGAAGGTCAACCGCCTGCTGATCGAAGAAGGCGCGGACATCAAGAAGGAGCTGTACGTCAGCCTGGTCGTCGACCGCGTGTCGCAGAAGGTCGCGCTGATGGCCTCCAGCGAAGGCGGCATGGACATCGAGGAAGTCGCCGCGCAGACGCCCGAGAAGATCCACACGCTGATCATCGAGCCGTCGATCGGCCTGACCGATCAGGACGCCGACGACATCGCCCGCAAGATCGGCGTGCCCGATGCCAGCCTGTCGCAAGCCCGCCAGGCGCTGCAAGGCCTGTACAAGGCGTTCTGGGACACCGACGCCTCGCTGGCCGAAATCAACCCGATGATCCTGACCGGCGACGGCAAGGTGATCGCGCTGGACGCCAAGTTCAACTTCGACTCGAACGCGCTGTTCCGTCACCCGGAAATCGTCGCCTACCGCGACCTGGACGAAGAAGATCCGGCTGAAATCGAAGCCTCGAAGTTCGACCTCGCCTACATTTCGCTCGACGGCAATATCGGCTGCCTGGTCAACGGCGCCGGCCTGGCGATGGCCACCATGGACACCATCAAGCTGTTCGGCGGCGAGCCGGCCAACTTCCTCGACGTGGGCGGCGGTGCCACCACCGAGAAGGTGACCGAAGCCTTCAAGCTGATGCTCAAGAACCCGAACGTGCAGGCCATCCTGGTCAACATCTTCGGCGGCATCATGCGCTGCGACGTGATCGCCGAAGGCGTGATCTCGGCCTCGAAGGCGGTGCAGCTCGGCGTGCCGCTGGTCGTGCGCATGAAGGGCACCAACGAAGACCTCGGCAAGAAGATGCTGGCCGAGTCGGGCCTGCCGATCATCTCCGCCGACACCATGGAAGAAGCGGCCCAGAAGGTGGTGGCCGCGGCCGCGGGCAAGTAAGCCAGACGCGAAAACGAAAGCGAGCGGCGCGGCGCCCTGCGCCCGCCGCGACAGCCAAGCAAAGGATTACAGCATGTCGATTCTGATCAACAAAGACACCAAGGTCATCACCCAAGGTATTACCGGCAAGACCGGCCAGTTCCACACCCGTGGCTGCCGCGACTATGCCAACGGCAAGAACGCCTTCGTTGCCGGCGTGAACCCGAAGAAGGCCGGCGAGGACTTCGAGGGCATTCCCATCTACGCGAGCGTCAAGGAAGCCAAGCAGCAGACCGGCGCTACCGTGTCGGTGATCTACGTCCCGCCCGCAGGCGCCGCCGCCGCGATCTGGGAAGCCGTGGACGCCGACCTGGACCTGGTGGTCTGCATTACCGAAGGCATCCCCGTGCGCGACATGATGGAAGTCAAGGACCGCATGCGCCGCGAAAACAAGAAGACGCTGCTGCTCGGACCGAACTGCCCGGGCCTGATCACGCCGGACGAAATCAAGATCGGCATCATGCCGGGCCACATCCACAAGAAGGGCCGCATCGGCGTGGTGTCGCGCTCGGGCACGCTGACCTATGAAGCCGTGGGTCAGTTGACCGCGCTGGGCCTGGGCCAGTCGTCGGCCGTCGGCATCGGTGGCGACCCGATCAACGGTCTGAAGCACATCGACGTGATGAAGATGTTCAACGACGATCCGGACACGGATGCCGTCGTGATGATCGGCGAGATCGGCGGTCCGGACGAGGCCAATGCCGCTTACTGGATCAAGGACAACATGAAGAAGCCGGTGGTCGGCTTCATCGCCGGCGTGACGGCGCCTCCGGGCAAGCGCATGGGCCACGCTGGCGCGCTGATCTCGGGCGGTGCCGACACGGCGCAGGCCAAGCTGGAGATCATGGAGTCCTGCGGTATCAAGGTCACCAAGAACCCGTCGGAAATGGGCCGCCTGCTCAAGTCGATCCTGTAATACGGGTCGAGGCCGGCTCTGCCGGCCTGTCGGCCGGCGCCGCAACGGACCGCGGCGCCCCTGCAATGCCCTCGCTCCCCGTGAGGGCATTGTCGTTTTGGCGCCACTGGAGCAGCCAATAGATCATTCTCTGATGTATTTGCCGATTTGTTGAAAACAAATCGAAAGGTTGCTGCGGTACACCTCAATGTCTTGGGCGTCAGACATCCGAAAGGCCGGAGTCGCCCTGTGGGCAGGCCCCGGCGCCGGCATCGCTGACACCCCGTCTTCATTCCAATTCCAATATCGACTTCGAGGAGCCCCGCAGTGGAATTGCTGTCGTCCACCACATTCTGGATCGCCCTGGGATCCATCATCCTGACCAATATCGTGCTGTCCGGCGACAACGCCGTCGTGATCGCACTGGCCTCGCGCAACCTGCCGCCGGCGCAGCAAAAGCGCGCGATCTTCTGGGGCAGCGCCGCCGCGATCATCATGCGCGTGGTGTTGACCGTCGCCGCCGTCAAGCTGCTGAGCCTGCCGTACCTGAAGATCATCGGCGCGATCCTGCTGGTCTATATCGGCGTGCAGCTGCTGACTGGCGATGACGACGAGGAAGGCCACGACGCCAAGGACAACATCTGGGCCGCGATCCGCACCATCCTGATCGCCGACCTGGTGATGTCGCTGGACAACGTGGTGGCGGTCGCCGCCGCCGCCCAGAAGGGTCCCGAGGGCAGCCAGCTGTTGCTGCTGGTGATCGGCCTGGGCCTGTCGATCCCGCTGATCGTGTTCGGCAGCACGCTGCTGCTCAAGGTCATGGAGCGCTTCCCGGTGATCATCGTCGCCGGTGCCGCGCTGCTCGGCTATCTGGCCGGTGAGATGCTGGTCAGCGATCCGGTCGACGCCGCCTGGTTCGAAGTCCACGTGCCGCATGCCCACCTGGTGTTCGGGGCGATCGGCGCGATCCTGGTGGTCGTAATCGGCAAGCTGATGCAGAAGCGGGGCCCGCAGACCGCCTGACGCCCCCCACGCGGGCGCTTCGCCCTCGGGGCGGATGCGGCCACGCGAACCGAGCCCGGCACGCCAGCGCGTGGCCGGGCTTTTTCATGCGCGCGTGCGACGGCTCGATGCCAAATTCTGTGAACGGACAGCCAAGGGCGGTTCGCCCGATCGATACTGTCGGCCTTCGTACCGTTCGGGAGTCGCCCATGCCAGTCGCCGCACGCTTGCCGCAGGACCGCCGCGCCCATCGCTCACATCGCGCCTTCACGCTGATCGAGCTGATGGTGGTGGTCGCCATCATCGGCATCCTCGCCGCCATCGCGGTGCCGCAATATCGGGACGATACAATTCGGGCCAGACTGTCGAGCGTGCTGACGGCGGCGGCCCCCTTGAAGATGGCGGTCAGCCTGTGCGCGCAGGAAGCGGGCGGCGTGCTGCACGATTGCAATGACGACAATGCGGCCGCCGCGATCCCGCCGTTCGCACCGAACCGCGAGATCGCGCAGGCCAGCGTCAGCGGGCCGGGCGTGATCACGCTGACGCTGGCCGCGCGCGGGCTCGGCGCCGGGGTCGACGGCAGGGCCATCACATTGCGGCCATCGATCAACGCCACCTCGATTGGCTGGGAGATCGCCACCACGATCGAGAACGCGGTCGCCAGGCAGTATGTCCTCAGGAACAGCCAGTCGCCGGCCGATACATCGCAGGCGAGGGCGTAGTCGGGCGGCGCAGCCGTGTCGTGGCCAACTTGCCGGCATGGCTGGGTCGGCCATCACGTCGTTCCCGCGAAAGCGGGAATCCAGCGTCGTTGAACGCCACTGGGTCCCCGCGTTCGCGGGGACGACAAGGTATGTCGGTAATCTGCGACGCGCCAATGGGCGCGTCGCCTTCGTTGGGAATCGAATGTGAATTTGCGCAGGAACGTTGCGCCGGAGTGGGCGTGCCCGCTGTTGGCAATGGCCGTCGCGTTGCCGCCGCTGGTCTCCAAACACACCTTGCCGCTGGCCACCTTCTACGGCGAGTGGGCGTCGGCACTGGCCTTCGTCGTGCTGGTGCTGTGGTCGGCCAGGCTGCGTGCCGACGCCACCGCCTCAGTCATGCCCGCCAGCAGCGGCATCCCGCTCGTGGCCGCGTTCTGCTTGTGGCTGATCGCGCTGGGCGCAGGCGCCACGCTGGCGGGCCAGCCCGACGTGACCGGCAGCCGCAGCCTGACGCTGGCCGCCTTGCTGCTGGGCGCCGGCACGATCTGGGCGGGCCAGCGCTATCGCCATGCGCTCGACGCCGACGCGGTGTTGACGGCGTTCGCAACGGCATGGGTGGCGGCGGGGCTGTTCGGCACGCTGGCGCAATGGGTGCAGTTGTTCCGGCTCGAGGGCGACAGCTTCGGGCTCGTGTCCGACTACTTCTACGACACCAATCGCCGGCTGTGGGGCAACCTGAACCAGCCCAACCACCAGGCGACGGTCCATGGGCTGGCGCTGGCCGCGTCGGTCTGGCTGGCCTCGCGCGGCAAGCTGCGCGCAGTGCCGTGGCTGGTCGCGGTGGCGCTGATCGAAAGCGGCGTCGTGCTGTCGGGCTCGCGCACCGGCGTGCTGCACGTGGGGCTGGCCGCTTGCTATGCGCTGGCCGCGGCCTGGCTGGCGCGCTCCGCACAGGATGCCGTGCCGGCTTCGGGCCGCTGGAGTCTGCGCACCCCCGCCGGGCTGGTGTTCGCGGCCGCGGCGCTGGTGGCGATGCTGATGCTGCTGCAGCCGGCGATCAAGGCGGCCGGTCAAGCGTTCGGCTGGTCGCTGTTCGACACCATGGCGCAACTGCAGGCGGGCGACCAGATCTCCGCGCGCGGCGCACTGTGGGCGCATGCCTGGGCGATGTTCGTCGCGCATCCGTGGTTCGGCGTTGGCTGGGGCGAATTCGGCTGGGCACAGTTCGAACAGATGGCGCGGCTGGGCATCATCGTCGAGATGTCGCTGCACGCGCATAACGCGGTGCTGGATCTGCTGGCCAAGACGGGAATCGTCGGCACCGCCGGCGTCGCGCTGTTTCTGGCTGCCTGGCTATGGCGTGTGGTGCGCGCGCGGCTATGGCGCGCCGATACGGCGGAGCGCGCCCGCACGGCGGCGGCGCTGACGTGGCTGGCGATGCTGTGCGCGCATTCGATGCTCGAATACCCGCTGCACTATCTGTACTTCCTGCTGCCGTTCTGCTTTCTGCTGGGATGGCTCGAGCCCGCCGCGGTGGCGGCGGCCCGCATGCCGCGCGCGCTGGCCGCGGCCGGGCCCGCGGTGATCGGCGTGGCGGCGGCCCTGGTGCTCGCGACCATGTGGCAGGACTACCGCCGTGTCGAGGCGCGCGAGTACGCCAGTTCGGCGCGGGTCGACAGCCTGCCGGCGCCGAATCTGTGGTTCGGCCAGCACGCGGAGGCCCACCGGGCCGAGCTCGCTGCGCTGACCGCCGACGGGGCCGATGCCTGGTTGCCGCCGCATATCGCCGCGATCCACCTGTTGCCGACGCCCACGATGATCGCGCGCGGGGCCTGGCTGCTGGCGCTGAACGGCGAGCCGGAGCAGGGCCGGGAATGGCTCGAGCGGCTGCGCTACTACTATCGCGGCGACGAGGCCGCCCAGTTTGCGCGCGTCGCCGGCTATTGCGAGGGTGTCGACGCCGGCCGGCGGCCGCGGGAGTTCTGCGAATGGGTCCATCGCCGCCGGGCCACCGCACCGATACCGCGGTAGGGCGGTAGCCGGAAGGCGGAACGCTGCGCTGCGGCAAGCGGTGGCTCGGATCGTTTCCCGGGAAGCGCGGGCCCGCGGCACTTCATCCCTCGGCACGATTTGTCACGCCAGTTGCGGCCCCTAGACTCGCCCGGTGCCTGTGTCACAGGGGAGAGGCGAATGCGGACTGGCAAGCGAAGGATCCTGACGGTGGCTGTCCTGGGACTGGTGGCCGTCATCACCACCGAAGTGCTGGCGCGCGCCGGACTCGGCCTGGGGGATCCGCCGCTCTATCAGACCGATCCGGAAATCGAGTACCTGCTCAAGCCCAACCAGCGCGTGAAGCGCTTCGGCCATCGCTACGTGGTCAACCGCTTCGGCATGCGCTCGGAGGATTTCGAGCCGAAGAAGCGCGCGCCCGGCGAGCGGCGCGTGCTGGTGTTCGGCGATTCGGTCGTCAACGGCGGCGCGCAGGTCGATCAGGGGCGCCTTGCCACCGAGCAATTGCGGGCCCGGCTGGGCCAGGACGGCCAGGCGGCGACCGTGGGCAACGTCGCCGCGTTCAGCTGGGGACCGGGCAACTGGCTGGCCTATGCGCGGCGCTTTGGCTTCCTCGATGCCGATACCGCGATCATCGTCGTCAACGGCGCCGACTATGGCGACGTGCCCACCTTCGCGCCGCTGCGCCCGGATACCCATCCCTCGCAACCGCCGCTGTCGGCGCTGGTGGAGGGGGCCACGCGCTATCTGCCGGCCTATCTCGGATTGGACCAGTCGTCGGGACCCGCGCGCGAATCGACCGATGCCGATCGCGCCGCCTCGCTGCGGGATCTGGCCGAACTGATCGTGATGGCCAGGCGTGCCGGCCTGCAGGTCCGGCTGGTGCAGCACTACGAGCGTCGCGAGCTGGACGGCGCCGGCCTGCCGGCTGGCCTGCAGGCCTTCTCCCGGCTGTGCGAGGAATACGAGGTGCCGGTCGTCAGCATGCGCGACGCCGAGCGCCGGTCACGCGACGTCGCCTATCTGGATGACATCCACCTGAGCCCGGAAGGCCAGGACCTGCTCGCCGATGCGCTGCTCGCCGCGGCCAACATGCCCGCCGGCGACCGCAACGTCGCCGCATTCCGCCTGCGCCACTAGCGCGGCGCGCCTGCCGCGCCTGGTTCCGCCACCCAATCCCCCGACTTGCCGCCATGCTTCTCGAGCAGGCGGATATCGCTCATCACCATGCCGCGGTCGGCGGCCTTGCACATGTCGTAGATCGTCAGCAGCGCGACCTGCACGCCGGTCAGCGCCTCCATCTCGACGCCGGTCTGCCCGCGCGTCTCGGCGCGCACGGTGCAGCGCACGGTACTGGCCGCCTCGTCCAGCGCGAAGTCCAGCGCCACCTTGGTCAGCGCGAGCGGATGGCATAGCGGGATCAGGTCCGCGGTGCGCTTGGTGGCCATGATGCCGGCGATGCGCGCGATGCCGAGCACGTCGCCCTTCTTCGCGGTGCCGTCGCGCACCAGCGCGAAGGTCTCCGGCGCCATCGTGATGGTGCCGGTGGCGATCGCCACGCGGTGGGTGGCGTCCTTGCCGCCGACATCCACCATATGCGCCTGGCCGGCGGTATCGAAGTGAGTGAGCTTGCTCATGATTGGCGTCACAGGGTTGGCGTCGAACGGTTGGCGTCGAAGCGGGAGGGGATCGAAGGAAATCGCAGAAACCCGGAAAAGGCAGGACGGCAGCGGAGGTGCGGCCGCCGGGCGCGGAACGGTCGCGCCAGGCCGCTATCATAGCAACATGCTGATTTTCCGCCCCGTCGCCCGGCGCGTTGTGTTCGCCGATGTTCGCGCCGATGTTCGCGCCGATTCCCGTGCCGATCTCGGTGCCGAGCGCCGTGCCGCCAGACGCTCACGCTCGGCGCCCGCATCGCGCCATGCCGGGCCGCGTCTAGGGTCTGGCCTTGCCGCGCTGCGTCGCCCGCTGGCGGCGCTGCTGATGCTGGCGCTGGCCACGCCCGCCTGGCCCCAGGCCGCATCGGCGCCGGCGAGCAAGGCGGTGCCGACGATCGCGCCGCCGCTGCTGGGTCTGCCCGGCGACGCCAGCGATCAGGTCTACGACAACCTGAACCGCAGCGTGAAGGCCGGGCAGAAGTCCGACTTCGGCCTGCGCAGCGGCAATCCGGTGGTCGAGAGCAATGGCATCCAGCTGCCGGACATGGGCGACCCGTCGACCGCGGCGCTGTCGCCCGACATGGAGAAGCGGCTGGGCGACCGGATCATGCGCGATATTCGCCGCGATCCCCAGTACGTCACCGACGCGTTGCTGGCCGACTATCTGAACGCGCTGGGCTACAAGCTGATCCAGGCCGCGCGCCGCCAGAACCTGGCGGGCACCACCGGCGGCGGCACCTTCGCCACGGGCTTCGAGCTGTTTGCCGTGCGCGACCGGACCATCAACGCGTTTGCGCTGCCGGGCGGCTATATCGGCGTGCATACCGGCCTGCTGGTGCAGTCCGAGACCGAATCCGAACTGGCGTCGGTGCTCGGCCACGAAATCGGCCACGTCACGCAGCGGCATATCGCGCGCGGCATCACCAGCCAGGATCAATCGATGTGGATCGCGCTGGCGTCGATGGTGCTGGCGGGACTGGCGGCCACCCGCAGCCCCGACGCCGCCGCCGCACTGGCGATGGGCGGGCAGGGCGCGGCGCTGGCCAACCAGCTGTCGTTCTCGCGCGGCGCCGAGCGCGAGGCCGACCGCGTCGGCTTCCAGATCCTGTCGGCGGCGGGCTTCGATCCGCAGGGCATGCCGGACTTTTTCCGCCGGCTGCAGCGGGTCACCGGCATCTCGGAGAGCTCGGTGCCGTCCTATGTGCGCACTCACCCGCTGACCTCGGAGCGGATCGCCGACATGCAGGACCGCGCCAGCCATCTTCCGGTGCGCAAGGTCGGCAGCACGCCCGAGTACGAATTCGCGCGGGTGCGCGCGCGCATCCTGCAGGAAGCCAATCCCACCGACATCCAGAATGCGCGCGCCGCGCTGCAGGCCCAGTTGTCCAGCGCATCGCCGATGCGGCAGCCGGCGATCCACTACGGCATCGCTTTTGCCGAGCAGCGGCTGGGCCGGCTGGTGCAGGCCGAGCAGGCGCTGGCCGAGGCGCGCCGGCTGTACGGCAATATCCCGGGGGCGTCATCGGGCAGCCCGATGCTGGACGTGATGGCGATCGAACTGGCGCGCGCCCAGGGCCGCGTGCCCGACGCGGTCCGCCAGGCGCTGGCGTCGATGAACACCTTCCCTCTGTCGCACGCGGTCGCGCTGTCGTATGCGGAGACGCTGCTGGGCGCCGGCCGGGCCGACGAGCTGGTGACCTTCCTGCGTTCGCGCACCCGCGAGGAAAGCGCGCGCGCCGAGTGGTGGGAGCTGCTGGCGCGCGCCTACGCGGCGCAGGGCAAGCGCGTGCAGCAGCATCAGGCGCTGGCCGAGAAATACGCGCGCGACGGCGCCTATCAGGCCGCGATCGAACAGCTGCAGATCGCGCGCAAGGCCGGCGACGGCGACTTCTATACGCTGTCCGAGGTCGATGCCCGGCTGCACCAGCTCGAGCGCCAGTATCGGGAAGAACGCCAGGACAACAAGGGCATGCCGAACTGAACCGCCGCGGCCAAGGCGACCGCCGGCGGCCGCACGCGCGTCAGCTGGACGCCGGCGGTTCCTGAACCTGCGGCGGCGCCGGCCGTGGCTGCCGCACGAAGCCGAAGCGCCGGGGCACTTCTGCGTCGGCGATCGGCTCGATCGGCAGATCGAGGCCGCCGAAATGGAAGACGCCAAGGTCCGTGCCACAGGCCTCGCCATGCCAGTCGCAGCTGCCGCTGAACGCGTCCAGATCGTGGTCGTGCAGCAGCGCGACCTGAACACCGTGCTCGCCCTCGATCTCGCCGGCCAGCACCACATTGCCGTGCTCGTCGGCGTGGCAGGACCGCGGCGTGAAGGCCCGCTGCGAAGTGGTATGGAACTGCCCCTGGTGCAGGCGGACCACCCAGGGCGCATAGGCGAGGTCGACGAACACACGCTGCGGCCCGTTCTGGAAGAACCAGGCGCCATGCTCGTCGCGCAGATAGTTCCGTTCGATAAAGCCCACCAGCGCGGGATGCCGCAGCGGATCGCCGGACAGGCCATGCTGCTGCGCGTATTCGTTGCGGATGCGCCATTGGCCGCGCCGGTCCAGCGCCAGCCAGCCATAGCAGTAGGGGACATTGGGCCAGCGGGCCATCGCCTGCTTGACGATATCGTCCATGCTCGTCTCCTGTTGAACTCCTTGCCCGTGCCGTCGCCGCACGCCCGCAGTACACGCGCAGTACACCGCTTCCAGCGTAGAACCTGTCAGGCCAGGCTATCGAAGAATCGCAGCACGCGCACCGGCAGCCAGTCGGTATGGCCCCCGCCCGGCAGCAGCGACGACAAGGGCAGATGGCGCCGCCAGTCGTGCGGCGGCGCCAGAAAACCGACGTGCCCGCCATGCTCGGGCTGGTCCAGCAACACCTGTCCGCTGACTTCGCGCGGGCCGGGCAGATAGCGCGCGGGCAGGAACGGATCGTTGCGCGCGTTCAGCACCAGCGTCGGCACGGCGATATGGCGCAGCACCGGCTTGCTGGCGGCGCGCGCCCAGTAGTCGTCGGTATCGCGAAAGCCGTGCAGCGGGGCGGTGACCACGTTGTCGAAGGCATAGAGGTCGCGGCTGGCCAGCAGCGCGGCGCGGTCGAACAGGCCCGGATACTGGGCCAGCTTGTCCAGCGACTTGCGCTTGAGCGTCTGCAGGAACATCTGCGTATAGACGCGGTTGAAGCCCCGCGACAGCGCCGCGCCGCCGCCCGCCAGATCGAGCGGCGCCGACACCGAGGCGGCGCCGGCCAGGAAGCCCGCGCTCGACTGTGCCTCGCCCAAATAGCGCAGCAGCGCATTGCCGCCGAGCGAGATGCCAAGCGCGTACAGCCGCCGGCCATCGCCGGCATGCGCCTCGCTCAGCCGCCGCAGTACCCAGTCGATCTCGACGTAGTCGCCGGAATGGTAGAAGCGCGGCGCCAGGTTCAGCTCGCCCGAGCAGCCGCGGAAATGCGGGATCACGCCTTGCCAGCCGCGCTCGCGCAGCGCGGCCATCATCGACTGCGCGTAGTGGCTGGTCGAGTTGCCCTCCAGCCCGTGGAACAGCACCAGCAGCGGGGCGCCGGGCGCGACCCGGTGCGTGGTCCAGTCCAGATCGATGAAGTCGCCGTCGGGCGTGTCCCAACGTTCGCGGCGGAAGGTCACGCGCGGCCGGCGCGTCAGCCGGGCCGGGATGATGGTCTGGCTGTGGCCGCCGCGCAGCCACCATGGCATGTGCGCGTGGGCGTCGAAACCGTGCGGGTCGGCCAGCGGCAAGGGTCGATGCGGGATCCGGTCGGCGGGGCGGGACATGGCGGCGGGCGGTGCGATGCCGGGCGCTTCCCGGGTCGGTTCAGTGCAGGGCCTGCTTGGCCGTCGCGGTCGAGATCGCGACCTGCGCGGCGTTGGCCGGGCTGCAATGGATATGCGCGAGGCGCCAGCCCTCGTGGTTCTGCATCAGCACGTAGGTGGTGTGCACGTACAGGTCGGCCTCGACGCGGTCGGAGGCGAAGCGCAGCGCCTCGGTCACGTCGAAGATCGAGACGCCCAGCGTCGAATGACTGCTGCTCTCGAGCACGTCGATCAGCACCGGCTGGCGGTCCAGCAACTGCAGAAAGGCCTGGCGCAGATGTTCATGGCCGATCAGCCGCTGGCCGTCGGGCATCACGCAGGTGATCGAATCCTCGTCCAGCCACAGTTTCAGCGCGCCTTCGGCATCGCGCAGCTTCAATGCCTCGCGAAAGGCTTCCAGGATGTCTTCGGCGGAATCGAACAGGCGGGCGAAGCGAGGCATGGCGGGATCGGTCGGTGGGCCCCGCCGGCAGGCCGGGCCATGAATCGAAGCCGCCCCAGGTGCCGGTGTCGGTCGGTGTGTGCGGGGACGGCCATCGCGGGTCAATCAACGGCGCGCCGGACGCGCCTGCGGCGCCGGGTCGGCGCGCGCTGTTCGGCTACTCCATCTCAGGGTCGGTGCAGCAGCTTGCGCAGCTCCACGAAGACCATTTCCGGCTCGATCTCCCTGAGGCAGCGCAGATGGCCGAGCGGACATTCGCGCTGGAAACAGGGGCTGCACTCGAGCTGGAGCCACATGATACTCGCTGCCTGTGACAGCGGGGGCGTATGGCGCGGATCGCTCGAGCCGAATACCGCGACCTGCGGCCGGTTCAGCGCGGCCGTCACGTGCATCAGGCCGGAGTCGTTGCAGACCGCCGCCTCGGACAGCGCCAACAGGTCGACCGCGTCGTCCAGCGAGGTCTGGCCGCACAGATTGCGCACGAAAGGCGCGCCGGCGCAGATCTCGGCGGCGATCTCGGCGTCCTTGGCCGAGCCCAGCGTCACGATCTGCGCGTACGGGTAAGAGCGGCGCAGCATCTGCGCCAGCTCGGCGAAATGCGCGGCAGGCCAGCGCTTGGCCGGACCGTATTCGGCGCCGGGGCAGAAGGCGATCAACCGGGTCTGCGGCGCGATGTCAAAGCGCTCTGCGGTGTTGACCACGCGCGCCGGATCGACCTGCAGCCGCGGCTCGGGCAGCGTCTCGGGCAGCCGCGCGCCGGGCTTGAGCGCCAGCCGCGCATAGTGCTCGACCATCGGCGGACGCTTGTCCTTGGGGGGATTGGCGTGCCGGATGTTGAGCACGCCGAAGCGTGCCTCGCCGCGATAGCCGACGCGCAGCGGAATACCGGCCAGCCACGGGATCAGCGCGGACTTCAGCGAGTTGGGCAGCACGTAGGCGACGTCGTAGCCTTCGTTCTTCAGCTGCTGGGCGAACATCAGCCGCGCCGACAGCTGCAGCTTGCCGTGCGCCAGGTCGCTGGGAAACACGCGCCCGATCTCCGGCATGCGCGCCAGCACGGGCGCGACCCATTTGGGCGCGAGCGCATCGATGGCCAGACGCGGATGGCGTTGCTTGAGCAGCGCGAACAGCGGCTGCGCCATCAGGGCGTCGCCGATCCAGTTGGGCGCGATGACGAGGGCTTTGTTCATAAGCAAGGCGCCGCCGTGCCGCCCCGCGGGTTGGCGAGGTGGCAAAGCGGCGAGAGCAAAACGGGACGTTCGGCGCCGCACGGCGAAGCGGCCCCCGACGATAACGCAGTCGAGGCCGACGCTGCTTGCGGCGCGGGCGCGGCCACGCCAGCGTGGCCGCCACCGGGAACGGACGAGCGGGCGATCAGTGGTGGCCCTTGAGCACGGTGCCCGGCTTGAGCTGGTAGACGGTGCCGCAGTACGGGCACTTGGCCTGGCCGGTGTCCGCCACATCGAGGAACACGCGCGGATGGTAGTTCCAGGTCGGCGTATTGGGCGTGGGGCAGTGCAGCGGAAGGTCTTCGGCGCCGATTTCGACGACGTTTGCGGTTTGCGTCATGGTGTTGCGGGGGTCAGTCTTGTCAGAGGAGGTTGCTGTGCTGCGCAGGCAGGCCCGGCGCCAGGGGCGGCCGGGCCGCCGGCATCAGACCAGGGTCAGCCAGTGCTGGTATTTCTCGTTGGTGCCGCCGACGGCGGCGAAGAAGGCGTCCTGGATCTGCTTGGTGATCGGGCCGCGGCGGCCTTCGCCGATGACGCGGTCGTCGAGCTCGCGGATCGGCGTGACTTCGGCCGCGGTGCCGGTGAAGAAGGCCTCGTCGGCGCAATACATCTCGTCGCGGGTGATGCGCTTCTCGCGCACTTCGATGCCCAGGTCGCGCGCGATCGTCAGCGTCGCGTCGCGGGTGATGCCGTCCAGGCAGGAGGCGAGGTCCGGGGTGTAGATCACGCCGTTGCGCACGATGAAGACGTTCTCGCCGGAGCCTTCGCTGACATAGCCGTCGGTGTCGAGCAGCAGCGCCTCGTCGTAGCCCAGGCTGGTCGCCTCCTGGTTGGCCAGGATCGAGTTGATGTAGTAGCCGCTGGCCTTGGCGCGCACCAGCGACACGTTGACGTGATGGCGGGTGAAGGACGAGGTCTTGACGCGGATGCCGCGCTCCATGCCTTCCTCGCCCAGATAGGCGCCCCACGGCCAGGCGGCGATCGCGACGTGGATGGTGTTGCCGCGCGCGGAGACGCCGAGCTTTTCCGAGCCGATCCAGACCAGCGGGCGGATATAGCAGGACTCGAGCTGGTTGGCCTTGACCACCTCGCGCTGCGCCGCCTCCAGGGTCGCCTGGTCGAACGGGATCTCCATCTGGAAGATCTTGGCGGAGTTGAACAGGCGGCGGGTGTGCTCCTTGAGCCGGAAGATCGCGGTGCCGGCCGGCGTCTTGTAGGCGCGCACGCCCTCGAAGACGCCCATGCCGTAGTGCAGGGTATGGGTCAGCACGTGGATCTTGGCGTCGCGCCAATCGATCAACTTGCCATCCATCCAGATTTTTCCATCACGATCGGCCATCGACATGCTCGTCTCCCGCAAAACGTCAAAAAGGTGCAAAGGCGACATTGTAAGCCCCGGCACCCCCCGTGCCAACGCGGCGAGGTGGCGGTAAAGGGCCGCCAGAGCGGGGGTCGGGGGCGTTCCACCCGGAGGACGAGCGCCGCTTATATCGGCACGGCATACGCTCAAGCGAACTCAATCGTTTGGAAAGTGGCGATTCATTGGTATCGTACTTGCTTTGGAATCCGGACCCCGCAGCACATGCCAGGCAGCGGGCCGCGCCGGCCGAGCCGTTTTCCGCCCGGTTTTTATCTTTCGATCGCTGGTATTTCCATTCCGCCGCCATGACCCGCACTTCGACCCGCCGCCTCGTGACCCGTCTTGCCGCCACCCTGGCCAGCCTGGGCAGCCTCGCCTGCCTGTCGTTGGCCCCGTCCGCGCACGCCCAGGGCCCGGCCAACTGGCCCGACAACAAGCCGATCACGATCCTGATGGGCTTTACCGCCGGCTCGGGCGTCGACATGGTCGGCCGCACGCTGCAGGACTCGCTGCAGAAGTCGCTCAAGACCACGATCCTGTACGACTACCGGCCGGGCGCCGGCGGCAACGTCGCCTCCGAAGTGGTCGCCCACGCCAGGCCCGACGGCTATACGCTGCTGCTGGGCACCGCGGCGACCCATGGCATCAACCCGGCGCTGTACAAGAACCTGCCGTTCGACGCCGAGGCCGATTTCACGCCGATCGCCCCGCTGGTCGAGGTTTCCAACGTGCTGACCGTCAATCCGGCGGTGATCGACGTCAAGTCGGTCAAGGAATTCATCGAGAAGGTCAAGGCCAATCCGGGCAAGTACAACTACGCGTCCACCGGCAACGGCACCGGCACCCATCTGGCCTTCGCCGAATTCAACGCCCGCGCCGGACTGGACATGGTCCACGTGCCGTACAAGGGCGGTCCGGACGCGCTGCAGGCCGTGCTCAAGGGCGAGGTCTGCTGCATCTTCAACCAGGTGCAGAGCGTGCTGCCGCAGTACCGCGCCGGCAAGGTCCGGCTGCTCGGCGTGACCACCGCCAAGCGCGTGCCCGTGATCCCCGATGTGCCGACCATCGCCGAGAGCGGCGTGCCCAATTACAACAGCACGATCTGGTTCGGCTTCTTCGGCCCCAAGGGCCTGGACCCGCAGATCGCCCGCAAGGTCAACGAGGCCGTGCGCGTCGCGCTGGAAAACCCGGCGGTGCGCCAGAAGCTGGTCGAGGCCGGCAATACGCCGCGCGTCGAA
Organism: Cupriavidus sp.; assembly: GCA_031180665.1. Taxonomy (GTDB): domain Bacteria; phylum Pseudomonadota; class Gammaproteobacteria; order Burkholderiales; family Burkholderiaceae; genus Cupriavidus. The sequence continues at coordinate 58,535 of JAPSLP010000014.1, forward strand.
ACCGTCGACCAGTTCCGGGCCACGGTGAAGGCCGACCGCCAGAAATGGGCGAACGTCGTCAAGACGGTGGGGGCGTCGATCGACTGAGATCAAGCGGGGCGGGATCGTCGAACTCGTCGAAGTGGCTGCCCGCCCGCATCATTTAAGCGCCCACTTACCCAATCCCCGCCAGGCCCTATAATGGCGCCTTACCCGCCGCGTCCGCGGCGGGGTGTCCGGCGATGCCGGCGCGGCGCGGTGGATCGCCGTCGCGCGGTCGGCCGGAACCCTCACCGCGTCCGCTCCATGACTTCCCCTCGGCCCCCGGCCTGGTTGCGCCTTTGGCATCGTGCCACGCAAGGCGTCCTGCACCATTTCTGGACCCGCTTCCCGCTCGCCGAGCGCACCGGCTTCCTGGCCGGCGCCCGCCGTTTCGCGCCGTCGCTGCCGGCCACGTTCTCGTGGGGGCTGGTGACGGGGGTCGCCATGAGCAAGTCCGTGATGACGGTGCCGGAGGCGGTCGGCATGAGCCTGCTGGTCTATGCCGGCTCGGCCCAGTTGGCGGTGCTGCCGCTGTTCGCGGCCGGCATGCCGCTGTGGACGATCTGGCTGACCGCCGCCGTGGTCAATCTGCGCTTCGTGATCTTCAGCGCCGCGCTGCAGCCGCATTTCAGCTATCTGCCGCTGTGGCGGCGGACGCTGCTGGGGTCGTTCAACGGCGACCTGCATTTCGTCTTCTTCATGCAGCGCTACCAGGCGCCGGGCTACGAGTCCGGCAAGGAAGGCTATTTCTGGGGCATGGCGCTGACCAACTTCGTGATGTGGCAGGTCTCGTCGCTGGCGGGCATCCTGCTGGCCAGCCTGTTCCCGGACAGCTGGGGACTGGCGCTGGCCGGCACGCTGGCGCTGATCCCCGTGATGGTGTCGACCATCAATTCCCGCTCGACGCTGATGGCGGTGGCGGTGTCGGCGGTGCTGGCGCTGTTCTTCTTCGACCTGCCTTATCGGCTCGGACTGGTGGTGGCGGTGGTGGGGGCGATCGCGGCCGGCATGGCCAGCGACCAGTTGGCGGCCCGTGCCACGCTGCGCGGCATCGAAAGCAACCGGCGGCGCGACGAGGCAGCCGGCACGGGCAACAGGAACGCCGGCAACGACGCCGGCACGCGGGCGAGCCATGCCGCGTCGTCGGCGGAGGACCGGGCATGAGCCATTGGCAGATCTGGATCGCGCTGATCGGCATGGCGGTGGTGACCATCGTCACGCGCGCCCTGTTCCTGATGGCGGGCGAGCACGTCAGCCTGCCCGACCGCCTGCAGCGGGCGTTGCGCTACGCGCCCGCCGCGGCGCTGGCGGCCATCATCCTGCCCGACCTGATGACCTGGCAGGGCCATTTCACCGTCGGGCTGGAAAACTACAAGCTGATCGCCGGCATCGCCGCGGCACTCTTCTATCTGCTTACCCGCAAGATGCTCGGCATGATTGCGGTCGGCATGGCCGTCTATACCGCGCTGCGTCTGCTGGCCTAGGCCTCGGGCGGCGCCATTGGCACGGCCGGGGGCGCCTTGAGCGTCGCGCTCAGTTGGGTCAGCAGGTGCGACAGCTGCGCCTGGCTGTTGGTGCCGGTCTTGATGAACACCGATTTGAGCTGGGTCCGGCTGGTCTCGCGGCCGATCTGCAGCTGCTCGCATGCCTCGGGCAGCCCGATGCCGGTGGTCAGCAGCGTCGCCAGCCGCATTTCGGCCGGCGTCAGTCCGTAGAGATCGCGCAGTACCTGCGGCAGCAGGGGCGAGCTGCTTCGGGCATCGTGGATCGCGACCAGCGCCGCCGGCTGCTGCCAGGCCAGGCCCATGGTGTGCGACGGCGGCAGCGGCAGCACGACGATCCGGGCGCGGGCGCCCTGGCGCGATTGGGCGGTCGCCGCCTGGGCCGGCACCGGTGCATTGGCATCGCAGGCGGCACGGACCATCGCCGCGAACGGGCGCGACAGCGTCCATTCATCGCCGGCGCCCGTACGCGGGGCCGCCGGGTTTGGCGCCAGCCGGCGCACCCAGGCCTCGCCCTCGTTGTTGTGCAGCAGCACGCGGGCGTCGGCCGTGAAGACGATCACGCCGAACGCCAGCTGATCGAGCAGCTGCATCGACAGGCGCTGCAGCGTGGTCAGCGCGCTGGTGCGTTCGCGCAGCGCCATCGCCTGGCGGATGTGCGGAATCGCCCAGTCCAGGGCGCGCGCGTCCTCGGGCGCAAACAGTGGCCCATCGAGCGGCCGCTGCAGCGAGAAGTAGACCTCGTAATAAGGCTGGCGATCGACCAGGCAGGCCATCACCGAGCCCAGCCCGTGGCGATGCAGGAATTCCCCGTAGAACGGGTGCCGCGCCAGGTTGCCGACACCGAGTTCGCGCGCGTCGATGTACCAGCCGCCAAGCGGCATCCGCGGCGTGAACGCGCGTCCCGGATCCAGCGCCTGATAGGTCTGCTGGTAGGCCTGGGCCAGTCCTTCGACCGGATTGACCAGCTCGATCACCGACATGCGGTCGGTGCGCTTGTCCAGCACCACCATGCTCATCTGCGTGCTGCCGCTCGCGCGGCGCAGATTCTGCAGGCTGCGCTGCCATGCCTGCGGGTCCACGATGCCCTCGTAGAGCCCGCGGATGGTGTCGTGGATGTCGCTATCGTTCATTGCCGCCTCCGCATCGCCCCGGTGGCGCGGCAGGCGGCGGGCGGCACGTGCAAAGACTGGCGCCGCCCATGGTTGGCGCCATGGACTTCCCGTTGGTTCATCGACTACCCCTGGTTCCGACGACAAAGCAATTCGCCGCCGGGCTCTTGCGGCGGCCCGGTCGGCTTCGATTCTTGTTGTTTCTTCTTGATTGGGATGCGACGGCTTCTCGAGGGCAGCGCCGCGGGGGCGGCTGCGGTGGCCGAGGAGCTATGTTACGGCTTTGCCGCGGGGTCGTCAGCACGATGTGATGAAGGTTCCACTCGTCTTTGTGCGTGCGGCGTCGCAACCCCGTTGCAATTGCGCAAAAGGGGGGCCCCGTTCAGGTAAAATGCCGGTTTTTCCGATCTTTCCCGCAAGAGCCATGACCTCTGTCCTGCGTCTATCCGACCTGATTTCCCAAGGCAAACTGTCCGGCAAGCGTGTGTTCATCCGCGCCGACCTCAACGTGCCGCAGGACGACGCCGGCAATATCACCGAGGACACCCGCATCCGCGCCTCCGTGCCCGCGATCGAGGCCTGCCTGGCCGCCGGCGCCGCGGTGATGGTGACCTCGCACCTGGGCCGCCCGACCGAGGGCGAGTTCAAGCCGGCCGATTCGCTGGCGCCGATCGGCAAGCGCCTGTCGGAACTGCTGGGCAAGGACGTCAAGCTGGTGCAGAACTGGGTCGACGGCGTCGAGGTTGCGCCCGGCCAGGTGGTGCTGCTCGAGAACTGCCGCGTCAACAAGGGCGAGAAGAAGAACAGCGACGAGCTGGCGCAGAAGATGGCCAAGCTGTGCGATATCTACGTCAACGACGCCTTCGGCACCGCGCATCGCGCCGAGGCCACCACGCACGGCATCGCCAGGTACGCGCCGATCGCCTGCGCCGGCCCGCTGCTGGCCGCCGAGATCGACGCGCTGGGCAAGGCGCTGGGCCAGCCGGCCCGCCCGCTGGTGGCGATCGTCGCGGGCTCGAAGGTCTCGACCAAGCTGACCATCCTGAAGTCTCTGGCCGACAAGGTCGACAACCTGGTGGTCGGCGGCGGCATCGCCAACACCTTCATGCTGGCCGCCGGCCTGAATATCGGCAAGTCGCTGGCCGAGCCGGACCTGGCCGCGCAAGCCAAGGCCATCATCGACATCATGGCGGCGCGCGGCGCCTCGGTGCCGATTCCGCTCGACGTGGTCTGCGCCAAGGAGTTCAGCGCCAATGCCGCGGCCACCGTCAAGGACGTCAAGGACGTGGCCGACGACGACATGATTCTCGACATCGGCCCGCGCACCGCGGCGATGCTGGCCGAGCAGCTGAAGGCGGCGGGCACCATCGTCTGGAACGGTCCGGTGGGCGTGTTCGAATTCGACCAGTTCGGCAACGGCACCAAGGTGCTGGCCGAGGCGATCGCCGAATCCAAGGCCTTCTCGATTGCCGGCGGCGGCGACACGCTGGCCGCCATCGCCAAATACGGCATCGCCGACCGCGTCGACTATATCTCGACCGGCGGCGGCGCCTTCCTCGAATTCCTCGAAGGCAAGAAACTGCCGGCCTTCGAAGTCCTGGAGCAGCGCGCCGCGGGCTGACCGCCCGACCCGCCCGCCGTTCGCCGGTTGCCGGCCGCCGCAGCGGCGCCGGCCGGCAACGGCGCGACACGCCAAGGACAAGGAAACCAGATGACCCGTTCGACCAAGATCGTCGCCACCATCGGCCCCGCTTCCAGCACGTTAGAGATGCTGACCCGCATGATTGCGGCCGGGGTCGACGTGGTGCGGCTCAATTTCTCGCATGGCGTGACCGAAGACCACCTCGAGCGCGCGCGCCTGGTGCGCGAGGCGGCCCAGGCCTGCGGCCGCGAGGTGGCGATCATGGCCGACCTGCAGGGGCCGAAGATCCGCGTCGGCAAGTTCGAGCACGGCAAGATCACGCTGAAGGCGGGCGACCCCTTCGTGCTGGACGCAGCCTGCAAGCTCGGCAACCAGGAGCGCGCCGGCCTGGACTACCAGGACCTGCCGCGCGATGTCGGGCCGGGAGACCTGCTGCTGCTCAACGACGGGCTGATCGTGCTGGTGGTCGACCGCGTCATCGGCAGCGAGATCTTCACCACCGTCAAGGTCGGCGGCGAGCTGTCCAACAACAAGGGCATCAACCGCCAGGGCGGCGGCCTGTCGGCGCCGGCGCTGACGGCCAAGGACATGGAAGACATCAAGACCGCGATGGCGCTGGGCGCCGACTATATCGCGGTCAGCTTTCCGAAGAACGCCACCGACATGGAGATGGCGCGCCAGCTTGCCGCGGTGGCGGGCCAGCAGTTCGGCCACAAGGCGCGGATGATCGCCAAGATCGAGCGCGCCGAGGCGATCCGGCCGGGCGTGCTCGAGGAAATCCTCGCGGCCTCGGACGGCATCATGGTGGCGCGCGGCGACCTGGCCGTGGAAGTGGGCAACGCCGCGGTGCCGGCGCTGCAGAAACGGATGATCCGGCTCGCGCGCGAGGCCAACAAGCTGACCATCACCGCCACGCAGATGATGGAAAGCATGATCGTCAACCCGGTGCCGACCCGCGCCGAGGTGTCGGACGTCGCCAACGCCGTGCTCGACGGCACCGACGCCGTGATGCTGTCGGCCGAGACCGCCGCCGGCCGCTATCCGGTCGAGACCGTCGAGGCGATGGCCGCGGTCTGCGTCGAGGCGGAGAAGTCCGAGGTGGTCCAGCTCGACACCGACTTCCTGAACCAGACCTTCACCCGCATCGACCAGTCGATCGCGATGGGCGCGCTGTTCACCGCCTATCATCTGCAAGTGAAGGCCATTGCCGCGCTGACCGACTCGGGCGCGACCGCCCTGTGGATGAGCCGTCACCGCATTCATGTGCCGATCTACGCGATGACGCCGAACCTGGCCTCGCAGCGCAAGATGCAGCTGTACCGCAACGTGGTGCCGCTTCCGCTGGAATCGAGCACCGACCGCGATACGGCGCTGGAACAGGCCGAGGAGCTGCTGCTGGCCAAGGGCGTGGTGCAGCGCGGCGATTTCATCGTGCTGACCGTTGGCGAGCCGATGGGGCAGCCGGGTGGCACCAATACGCTGAAGATCGTCCGGGTCGGCCTGTGACGGGGACCTGATGCCCACCACGACGCTGACCATGAAGCGGGAGGCGATGCCGATGACGCGAACCATGATGGCGACCACGGTGCGCTGGAGAACACAGCCCGGTGCCACGCCCCGCGGAAACTTGCCACGATAGCGGCGGACCGTGGCGACAGCCCGGCAGCCCGAAGAACATCCCAATACCGAGAACCCCATTCTTTTCTTAGGAGTCTGACATGCCACTCGTTTCGATGCGCCAGTTGCTCGACCACGCCGCCGAGAACGGCTACGGTCTGCCGGCATTCAACGTCAACAACCTGGAGCAGGTCCAGGCCATCATGCAGGCGGCCGACGAAGTGAATGCGCCGGTGATCATGCAGGCTTCCGCCGGCGCCCGCAAATACGCAGGCGAACACTTCCTGCGCCACCTGATCGAGGCCGCGGTCGAGGCCTATCCGCACATCCCGGTCGTGATGCACCAGGACCACGGCCAGTCGCCGGCGATCTGCCAGGGCGCGATCGACCTGGGCTTCTCGTCGGTGATGATGGACGGCTCGCTGCGCGAAGACGGCAAGACGCCGGCCGAGTACGAGTACAACGTCGAGGTGACCCGCAAGGTCGTCGAGATGGCCCACGCCGTCGGCGTGACCGTCGAGGGCGAACTGGGCTGCCTGGGCTCGCTGGAAACCGGTGAAGCCGGCGAGGAAGACGGCATCGGCGCCGAAGGCAAGCTCGACCATTCGATGCTGCTGACCGACCCCGAGCAGGCCGCCGACTTCGTCAAGGCGACCCAGCTGGACGCGCTGGCGATTGCCATCGGCACCTCGCACGGCGCGTACAAGTTCACCCGCAAGCCGACCGGTGACATCCTGGCGATCAGCCGCATCAAGGAAATCCACGCCCGCATCCCGAACACCCACCTGGTGATGCATGGCTCGTCGTCGGTGCCGCAGGAACTGCTGGAGGAAATCCGCAAGTTCGGCGGCGACATGAAGGAAACCTACGGCGTGCCGGTCGAGGAAATCCAGGAAGCCATCAAGTACGGCGTGCGCAAGATCAATATCGACACCGATATCCGCCTGGCCATGACCGGCGCGATCCGCCGCTTCTTCGTCGAGAACCCGAGCAAGTTCGACCCGCGCGAATACCTGAAGCCGGCCCGCGAGGCCGCCAAGCAGGTGTGCAAGGCGCGCTATGTCGCGTTCGGCTGCGAAGGCCAGGCCGGCAAGATCAAGCCGATCGCGCTGTCGGCGATCGCCGAGCAGTACAAGTCGGGCAAGCTGTCGCAGGTGGTGCAGTAAGCCGTGCATTGAGCCGTGTATTCGGCCGTCGCGGCCCGGCCTTCGGCGCATGGCGTCTGAGGGCCGGGCCATGGCTGGCGCCATGGCATGGCCAATGAATCGACCGATGGGGCTTCGCGACTGCACGAAGCCCCTCATTGTTTCTCCCTCTCTCCGGCTCGCCGACCTATTTCTATGTCTGACGCTCTCTATCAGTCCTCCATCCGCTCGCTGCCGCTGCTCGGCCATGGCAAGGTGCGCGACAACTATGCCGTCGGCGACGACAAGCTGCTGATCGTGACGACCGATCGCCTGTCGGCGTTCGACGTGATCCTTGGCGAGCCGATCCCGGGCAAGGGCCGGGTGCTGAACCAGATGGCCAACTTCTGGTTCAGGAAGCTGGCCCATATCGTCCCGAACCATGAGACCGGCATCGCCCCCGAGACCGTGGTGCAGGCGGACGAAGTCGCTCAGGTGCGGGGCCGCGCAGTGGTGGTCAAGCGCCTGAAGCCGATCCTGGTCGAGGCCGTGGTGCGCGGCTATCTGGCGGGTTCGGGCTGGAAGGATTACCAGGCGACCGGCCGGGTTTGCGGCATCGAACTGCCGGCCGGCCTGCAGAACGCGCAGAAGCTGCCCGAGCCGATCTTCACGCCGGCCGCCAAGGCCGAGATGGGCGAGCACGACGAGAACATCAGCTTTGCCGAGGTCGAGGCGCGCATCGGCAAGGAGCTGGCCGCGCAGATGCGCGACATCTCGATCCGCCTGTACAAGGAAGCGGCCGACTACGCCGCCACGCGCGGCATCCTCATCGCCGACACCAAGTTCGAGTTCGGCCTCGATGAGAACGGTACGCTGACGCTGATGGACGAGGTGCTGACCGCCGATTCGTCGCGCTTCTGGCCGGCCGACTCGTACCAGGTGGGCACCAACCCGCCGTCGTTCGACAAGCAGTTCGTGCGCGACTGGCTCGAGGCGGTGCGCATCGACGGCAAGCCGTGGCCCAAGACCGCGCCGGCGCCGGCCCTGCCGGCCGACGTGGTGGAGAAGACCGCGGCCAAGTACCGCGAGGCGCTGACCCGGCTGACCGGGCAGGAACTGGAGTAAGTTTCGTGTCGTCCCTGCGTTGGCGGGGACCCAGCGACAGTCGATGCCGCGTGGGAAGACACTGGGCCCCCGCCTGCGCGGGGGCGACGAGCTGGAAATCGTTTGCGGCCGATGCCGCTTGTAGAAGGATTGGAAGTGAGCCAGACAAACAAGCCGCTGGTCGGCGTGGTGATGGGCAGCAGCTCGGACTGGGACGTGATGCAGCACGCCGTGGCGATGCTGAAGGATTTCGGTGTCCCGTTCGAGGCCCAGGTGGTATCGGCGCACCGGATGGCCGACGAGATGTTCCGCTACGCCGAGACGGCGCGCGCGCGCGGGCTGCGCGCGATCATCGCCGGCGCCGGCGGTGCCGCGCACCTGCCCGGCATGATCGCGGCCAAGACGATCGTGCCGGTGTTCGGTGTGCCGGTGCCGTCCAAATACCTGCGCGGCGAGGACTCGCTGCTGTCGATCGTGCAGATGCCCAAGGGCGTGCCGGTCGCTACCTTCGCGATCGGCGAGGCGGGCGCGGCCAATGCCGCGCTGCACGCGATCGCCACGCTGGCGACCACCGACGACGCGCTGGCCGCGGCGCTCGAATCGTTCCGCACGCGCCAGACCGAGGCGGCGCGCGCGATGACCTTGCCGCTGTGATCGCACACGCCGCTTCGATCTACCGATTCATACCCCGCGGCCGTCGTCGGCGGCTGCGAACCGTTCCCCTGGAATCTGCACGAGCATGCCCACCGATATCCATCCCCATCTGATCGAAGCGCACACGCCCGAGTCGCGCGCCGAATTCGGCGTCGGCGGCCCGAACGCGCCGATCCTGCCCGGCGCCTGGCTCGGCATGCTCGGCGGCGGCCAGCTGGGCCGGATGTTCACGCACGCCGCCCAGGCGATGGGCTACCGGGTCTGCGTGCTCGATCCCGACCAGGACAGCCCGGCCGGCGCGGTCGCCGACCGGCATATCTGCGCGGCCTACACCGACGAGGCGGCGCTGGCGGAGATGGCGAAGCTGTGCCAGGCGGTCTCGACCGAATTCGAGAACGTGCCATCGATGTCGCTGGACCGGCTCGAACAACTCGGCGCCTTCGTCGCGCCGCGCGGCCAATGCGTGTCGATCGCGCAGAACCGCATCGGCGAGAAGAAGTTCTTCGCCGCCTGTGCCGAGCGCACCGGCGTGTCGCCGGCCCCGCATTGGGTGATCCAGCACGATGCCGATATCGACCAGCTGCCCGAGCAGTTGCTGCCGGGCATCCTGAAGACCGCGCGCATGGGCTACGACGGCAAGGGCCAGGCCCGCGTCAAGACCCGCGACGACGTGCGTGCCGCCTGGAACGCGATGCAGCATGTACCGTGCGTGCTCGAGCAGATGCTGCCCCTGGCCTATGAGGTCTCGGTGCTGGCCGCGCGCGGCGCCGATGGCGCGACCGCGACCTGGCCGCTGGCCGAGAACGTCCATCGCGACGGCATCCTGTTCTCGACGGTGATGCCCTCGCGCCAGGTGTCGGCCGAGATCGCCGACCGCGCCCGTGCCGCCGCAGCGACCATCGCCGGCGAGATGGGCTATGTCGGCGTCCTGTGCATCGAGTTCTTCGTGCTCAAGGACGGCAGCCTGGTCGCCAACGAGATGGCGCCGCGCCCGCACAACTCCGGCCATATCACGATGGATGCGTGCGAAACCAGCCAGTTCGAGCAGCAGGTCCGGGCGATGGCCCGGCTGCCGCTGGGTAGCACGCGCCAGCATTCGGCCGGCAAGATGCTGAACCTGCTGGGCGACGTCTGGTACGAATACGGGCTCGAGCGCGAGCCGGCCTGGGATGCGGTCGTCGGCCAGCCCGGCGCCAAGCTGCATCTTTACGGCAAGAGCGATGCGCGGCCCGGACGCAAGATGGGCCACGTCAACTGCATCGGCGAGCGTGCCGAAGACGCGCAGCGCGCCTTCGATGCGGCGCTGCAGGTCCTGCATATCGCGCCCTGATTGTTCTGCACAGTGTGATGACGATGGCCGCTGCTTCCCAACCTTCCCGGATGCCCACCGCAGCCGAACTCGATGAGGCCGCGCGCCTGCTCGAGGCCGGGCAGCTGGTCGCGTTTCCGACCGAAACCGTCTATGGCCTCGGCGCCGATGCCGAGAACCCGGAGGCGGTGGCACGCATCTTCGCGGCCAAGGGACGGCCGTCCAACCATCCGATCATCGTGCATGTGGTCGACGGCGCCGATATCGGACATTGGGCCGACGATGTACCGGAGGCCGCGCAGCGACTGATCGACGCCTTCTGGCCGGGGCCGCTGACGCTGATCCTCAAGCGCGCCCCGCATATCCCTGCCGATGTGGCCGGCGGGCAGGACAGCATCGGCCTGCGCTGCCCCTTGCATCCTGTCGCGCAGGCGCTGCTGTCGCGCTTCAAGCGCGGCCGCGGCGGCATCGCCGCGCCCTCGGCCAACAAGTTCGGCCAGGTCAGCCCGACCACCGCGCAGCATGTGCGCGAGGAGTTCGGCGACAGCGTCTATGTGCTCGAGGGCGATGGCGTCGAGGTCGGCATCGAATCGACCATCGTCGACCTGTCGCGGCTGGATCAGGGCATCGGCCCGGTGCTGCTGCGCCCGGGCGCGATCACGCCGGCGATGATGGCCGATGTGCTGGGCGTCGCGCCGATGGCGCCGGATGCCGCGGCGCCGCGCGCCTCGGGTACTTTGAAGGCGCACTACGCCCCGCGTACCCCTTTGTTCTTGCGCCGGGCGGAAGAGTTGACCGCCGCGCTGGCCGATCTGCCGGCCGATGCGCGGGTGGCATGGGTCGCGGGCGCTCCCGCGGCGGACCGGCGTTGTATCTGGATCCAGGCTCCGGACGGGCCCACCGCCTATGCGCGCGAGCTGTATCGCTTGCTGCGACGCCTCGACAAGGAAGGCTTCGTCCGGCTGTACGTGGAACCGCTGCCCCAGACGCCGGAATGGGCCGGCGTGCGGGATCGATTGAACCGCGCCGCCGCCGCCTTCGCCGGCTGACCGCCTCTCTCGCGCTGCCGCCTCGGTTCGGCGGAGGATCGCACCGCGGGGGCCCATTCGCGCCGTCCGATCGGTACAGGGGGCATGGCCAGTCGCGGCGCCAAATACTGAAGTGCGACGATCGCGTCGAAAGCGTGTACTCGCGGTGTCGAGGAAACTGGCACGTCAGTTTTTTTCTCGGCGCCCGCAGCGTTCATCCTGATTGGCAGGTCTGGAATGGCACGGGCGGTTCATGTTGTGAGTTCCTTGCCATGCCGTTTCAAATTCCTTTCTTCAGCCGCTCCAGCCAGCCGTCTCCCGTCGTTTCCGCCACCGGTCGCAGCACCGTGCCCCATTCCGCTGCCGGCTGTAGTGCCGCGCCCGACTTCAAATTCATCAACGATCTGCTCGACGATTTGCGTTGGGCCAACGGTAGTTCTTTCGCCCTCAAGGCTGGACTCGAGCGTTTCGCGAAGGCCGCCGTCGGCTTCCCCGAGAACGGCGATTTCGACGCCGCGGTGACGCAAGCCATCGCCTCCTACAGCAACCATCAGCGTCAACTGATCGCCAAGGCGCTCGCCAGCGCTGCAGATGCGATCCGCTCCGTCAGCCAGGACTTGCAAAACACGCCATATCACGGCGACAAGGAATTGCGCCTGCACGCCGCTGCGCGAGTGGAAGCGCTCAAGCAGGCCGGCATTCGGTTGTCCAGCTTGCTGAAGACCGTCGCCGACAAAGCATCCCCATCCCAGCCTGACCTGACGCGCGATGCGGCGATCTCGTTCGACCCGCGCTCTTATCAGCAACTGTTGAACGACTTCGTAGGCGGCGTGCTGTCCAACGTCGACCAAAGTACTTTGTTCGCGCGCTTCGAGCGCCTGCTTGCCGGGGGCGAGGCAAAGGTCGCGACAACGATGACCGAGGTCGAGCTCGATGCGTACCACGCCTCGATCGAACTGACGATGGCGCGCCTGGACAAGGCCTCGCTGGAGCGTGTCCTAAATTGGTTCGAGAAGCAGTCCGTCGAGCTCAGCGAACGTACACCGGCGATCGCCGATGGTGCGGCTCCGGCGCGCCCGACGTTGCTCGAGCTGTGCCGGCGCGACGAAGACTACGCCGCGCGAGAGCTTGCCAAGCTTCGGAACATTGCCCAACAGGTCGCTACCAGAACGGCGCAGGCTCCTCTCGGGCATGCGCAGCTTCGAGATCTGGCAAATCGTCTGACCGTTTTCGCCAGCGCGGCAAGCGCAACGGGCCATGTGGAACAGGCGTCGACAGTGGATCGGGAGCGTGCCGCATCGCTGCTACCCGATCTTGCCGACGTCGCGACGAAGGTCGATCACTATGAGCGTGCGTGGCTGACGGTTGCCCCGGAAGACACGGCGGGCCGGCTTCAGAAATGTCATCGCAGCTTGAGCGCGATACTGCGCTGCGCAGCGCAATCGGGCCACCCGAGCACGGTGGACAAGGCCATGACGTTGGTGCGCACCGCGGCGCCGATCCTCGCGAGGTTGACGGACCTTGCCATTTCGAGGCTCCAGCAGCCGTCGACGTCATCGGGCGGCAATGCGCAATGGCAAGCCGAAGTCGAAGCGCACGCAATCGAAATCAAACATGCCGTCACGGATGCGGACAAGCAGATCGTGTCCGAATCCGAATCGGCGCTGAACGCCTTGATTCCCGAGGCACGGGTCGATAGCGTGCCGTCTCTGGTGGCGCGGCTCGGGTCGGGCTCGGCCGACGAACGCGAGCGCGCTTCCGCCGAAGTCGACAGCCTGGTGCGCCTTATCGAACGGGTGGCGACCATCGCACCCGCCAGTGAGGAGGCGGGCCAGGTCTTGCCGATGTTCAATATGCGCGTCGCCATGTTCCTGCGCATGAGCGGGCATCTGTTGAATGACGATCAGCTAAGGCGGCTGTCACGCTGCGAAGACATTGGGATGCCGATGAGGAAGCTGTGCAACTTCGCCCGGATGCATCGCGACCAGCTGCGCCTTTGTTTTGAAGCCGCTACCCCGCGAGAATTTGCCACCGCGATGGCGAATGCGGTCAGAGCCGGGATGCGACTGATCAGCGATACGCTGTACCACGGTGGAACGCACACTGTCGACCAGGCGCGAGACACCGCGTTCAAACGGTCTGGTTCGATGATGGCCAAGGCAATGGGAGAGATCACCGCCCGATTCGGAAAGCGCGAACTGGGGCGGGTGTATGCGCGCCTTCAGGCCCCGGAGTTCCAGGCGTTGCACCATGTCCTGCACCGCCTGGACAGCGCGTCGCCATACGATCTGGGCACTGATGCGGGACTTCGGCTGCCCATTGACGCCTTGCCCGATGTCCGCGTGCTCGCAGGCATGCACGAAGCCATTCGGACCTTGCAAGGGGACACCGCGCTCGTGACAGGCAAGAGTCCGTCCGCGCCGCGCTCGATATCCGAGGCGCGATGGGATGAAGTCACGTCGTTTCTGTGCGGTAGCGGCAAGGTCCTTGACCCCAGCCAGTTCTGGGAACTGGAAGCACCGGATGCCGGCGCGGGCGACGCTGCAGAAATGGTGTCCACGGGTGCGAAGATGGCCGAGCCCGCCGGTGGTCAGGAACCGCCGGCGCTCGACCGGACACGGAGCAGGGAGGCCACCCGCCGTGTGCCGATTCCGAGTTGGGAAGTTTCCTGGAACGCCGAAGACGAGGTATCCATCCACGGCGAAGATCCAAACTGGGTCCATCCGGATGCCACGCACGATGACCAAATCCCAAGCGGAATCAGAGAGGCATTGCGCGAGATGGTGGACGCCTCCCATCAGGCTGTCGCGGACGGGCTTGGCGCCTGACACAATGGGAGCGCAGGGCACATCGTCCTGCCTCCAACATGCTGATGGAGGGCCGGAACCCGGACGTCTATGTCGCTCTGCAAGTCCTGTTGACTGCATTGCAACGGATCGATACGTCGATCCTGCGCCCCGCCGACCGAAAAGTCATCCAGGGCGCGATCCAGAACGACAAATGGACGCGCGACGGCTTTGCCGAAGTCGCTCGGACATTGACCACTGTCTCTCAATTCAACGCCCAGTATCTGGACAAGGCGGAAGATCAATCAATCCTGAATGAGGTGAAGGCGAGCACGAAGGCTCTCAATGATGTCATCAACCTGATCGACAAGAAGCGTCCAAAAGGGCCAAACAACTTTGGATTCCGTTTCCGGAACGCAGGCAGTGTGATGACATTGGGCTAAAGGCAGGTTCGATGTATCCACTACCAAGGAGGAAACGATGCGGACTCCAGCGATACCGGCACCAACATCCTATGGTTTCAACGGCTTGAACGAGGCCGCTACGAGCGAACCCCGACGCCAGGGCTTCGGGACGCTCGATCGCCTGCCCGCTGAAACGCTGGATCACATCGTGCGCTCGGCGCCCGAGGCCACGCTGCGCCTGATGGACACCTCGCACGACTTGGAGGGCTTCGTCATTGGCACCGTACTGAGGCCCCTGTATGACCAGCATGGAAATTCGATCCACCGAACCCGACGCTTCATCACGTCCGCGTTGAAGCGGGGCAGGACGGCGACTCAGATCGTGTTGCTGTCCAAACTGTTGAGCGACAGAGATACCGATGTCCGCGGCCGTCGCCTGGTACAGATGGGCGTACTGAACATTCGGTCGCACAATGCCCTGTGTGCGGATTTCATCAACCTGCTTTGTCGTGCTGAAGCTGCGCTGTATGCCTTCGAACTTGATTTTCCCTTGCTCAGTACCGAGGACCTGCGCAGCCGTCGCCGGCTGATGGGCGAGCTGACGGGAACGGGCACCAGCATGGTCCAGTGCATGGATGGGAAACAGCGTTATGTCACCGGGCTAGACAAAGTCTTGCTGCACTTCTCGCACTGGTTCAAGGAGCAGGATATCCCCGATCTATTCGATTCTCAGTGCGACCATGGTCAGGAACCCTCCCACCGGCTGATCCTGCCTTCCAACAGCGATTCGTTTGCGGTCGACGCAGGAGATTTCCCGGACGCCAGTGACAGTAGTGTCGAAACGGTCGCCAGCGTCGACGCGCGCCATCTCGCCTTGTCGATGAAGCGGTATATGACGGCACAGATGTTGAAGATGCTCGACAACAACGCGCCTGCCGGGCAGTACGGGGTGCTCTATGCAGAAATGTTTTTGAAAAGCGCGCCGCGCAAGCCGATCAAGATACCGCCGTCCACGCCTATCGGGCCTGGACATCAATGGGGAGGCGACATGTTCCCGGAGCGCCTCCCGATGTCGGCGGACACGCCGTCCAAGACCAACAAGGCTTGCGTGTTGCTATGACCGCCGACCATCACCTTTCCCGTCGTGCCGCCGGTCGGCTCTGGAGTTGACCTCTGGTGGGGTGGCGGGCGGAGCGGAGTGGGCCATCAATGCGTCGGCACCCCGCGATACACCCACTCCAACAACGCGTCATGCGCCTGCTGGGCCTGTGCCGCGTTGGGGTGGTTGATCAGACTGACGACGATATAGCGCCTACCGTCCACTGCATCGACATAGCCCGCGATGGCGCGCACATCGGCCAGCGTGCCGGTCTTCAGATAGCCGTGTCCGGCGGCGCTGCTGCGTGTCAGCCGGTTGCGCAACGTGCCGTCGACGCCCAGCACCGGTAGCGAGCTCACGAAGATCGGCGCCGCCTCGCTGGCCAGCGCCTGTTGCAGCAGCCGCGCCAGATCGTAGGCGCTGATGCGCTCCTGCCGCGACAATCCCGAGCCGTTGTCCAGCATCAACCCCGGCATGTCGAGCCCCTGATGCGACAGCCAGCGGCGAATCACCGCCGCCGAGCGCGCGGTACTGGCCGGGCCGCCTCGGTCGATCTCCGCGCCGATGGTCAGGAACAGCTGGCGCGCCATCACGTTGTTGGAGTACTTGTTGGTGTCGCGGACGATGTCGGCCAGCGGCATTCCATAGTGGCGCGTCAGCCGGAACGCGGGCCGCGGCACGCGGCCGGTGCGGATCGCGGGTGGCCGGGCGAAGGTGCCCCCAGCCGCCAGCCATTGCGCGATGAAGCCGCCGCCGATGAAGTCGTCATGACTGAGCGCAGCGTAGTTCAGCACCTGCTCGCCGCAATCCGCAGAGTAGTTCCCATCGAAGGAGGCCACCACGGTGCCGTCCGTCTGCGGGGACAACGTCGGCGTCGCGCCGGCGCGCCAGTCGCCGCAGCGGCCGTTGGTCAGCGCGAGCCGATTGTCCAGCCGCAGTTGCGCCAGCGGGGGCATGACAGAGACACCGACCGTTTGCGTGGCGGCATCCGGCGTCAGCGTGAACGACAGGGTCTTGAACGAATACAGCAGCGCGTCCGGCGCCACGTTGTACGCGCGATGGGTCTCGCCGTCGATGGTGCCGCCATTGTCCAGGCCACTCTGAAAGTAGCTGCGATCGAGCACAACGTCGCCGGCAATGGTCGTCACGCCGGCGCGCCGCGCCTCGGCCACCAGCTTCGCCATCTCTTCTGGAACCAGCTTGGGATCTCCCTGGCCGCGCAGATAGACGTTGCCGACCACGCCATCGGCAGTCGGCTCGCGGTCCGCATAGAGCGAGGTCTGCCAGCGGTAACTCGGGCCGAGCAGCTGCAGACCGGCGAACGTGGTGATCAGCTTCATCGTGGAAGCCGGGTTCATCGGGGTCTGGGCGTTCCAGCTGGCGGCCGCGGTGGGCGCGCCTTGCCGAACGATGTAAAAGCTGGTGGCGGACAAAGGGACATTCGCGAGTACGAGAGCTCGCGTTACCGCGTCCGGCAGTCCGGCAGAGGCAGCCGCACGCCATTCCGTGGTGGCCGGCGTGGCGATCCGCTTGTGCGCCTGAGCCTTGTCGTCATGGCGTCTTCCGGCAGTCGTCGAAATACCTGCCTTCTCGACGTGCTTTACCGGCGGTTTCGCCCCGGCTTCGATCGGAGAGCCCAGTCCCAGAACAGTACCTAGGATCAGGGCAGGGGCGGCGGAAAGAGATGCGCGCAGGGCAGTCGACATGCGCCGGATGCTAGCACACGTCACCTGCGTCAATGGCCTGTCGTGGTAGAGCGACAACGGCCCTGTTAACTAAAGAAGGGGACTCGATAGTAGAAGATTCCCTGGAGTCCGACCGGCAAGATGCGGTGCAGTGAAATCAGCTCGCTTAAAGGACCACAATGCTCGGATTGAATCTTCCTGGCTGGAGCCGCAAGGCGGCCGCACCTTCGCCGCGGCGCACCGACGCGAACGTCGCTGGGATGCGCGATAGCTTCTCAGCCAGGCTGAGCACTCTCTGCAACGAGTTTTCCACCGCCGCGGCGAGTCGTCGCGACCAGATACGGGCGCGAATCGAGTTGCGGAAGGCGGAAGGTCATGCCAAGGAACGCCCCGAAACGGCGGAGGAACGGCGACAGGCCGCTGAGCGGCTTCTCGACGCTCTGCTCACGGTTTCGCATGGAGACGATGGAGCCGCCCTTGAAAAGAGCGCACGCGCCGACGTCGTATCGCAATTTGTGCGCGACATGTCCAGTGAGGAGCGCCAGGATTGCCTCCACCTGCTCCGAGCGTACCGCGTCGAACTTGAAGGCCTTCTGGTGGAGCGTTATCGATCGCCTGATGCGGCAGTCAAACGCACCTCGGCCATCCTGGCCGACAACCTCAATCTGCTGCGGCAAGAACTGGTTCGGGCCGAAGCAGGCGACAACAAGGAAAGCACGTCGCCGTTCAATATTGCCAAATACGAAGCGGCCCTCAGCGCCCTGGTCAATGCCATTGATCGCGATAACGGCACCCCGGACCGTCGCAAGGCCGTACGCCAAGCGCTGGATAGTGCCATCGCATGTGGAGGGGCAAGCCGGGGTCTATTGGGCGATGCTCTCAAGGCGTACAACAAAGCCATCTTGGCGGTGTTGACACGGCAGCCGGACCGCGTGCTCGCGAGCCTGCACGGATGGTTCCAGAACGAGCGGGGCGATGCAGCTGACAAGAAATTCCAACAGTGCGTCGGCCACAACAACGCATTTGCGGCACGCGAACTGGCGAAGCTGCGTTCGGTTGCCGCGTCGATTGAAGCGAATACGGAAAGCGCTCGACAGTTCAAGGCCGAGCGTCGGGCAGCCCTTGCAGTTCCCTGTCTCGCGGCGATCAATCAAGCTTTACGCCATTTCGAGGACAGGCGCTTCGACAGCATTGCGCCGTACTCGCGCCTCAGCACTCTGGAACAGTACTTCCTTCCCCCGGCGTTCTCCACCGACGAGGTCAGCAAGTTTGCAGAACTGCATGGTCGGATCTATGCCGTTCTTCAGCCTCAACTGGTGGATGCGAGTAGACGGAATGTCCTGGCACTGAAAGACAACATCCCGTTCCTCGAAGCCCAGGTCGACCATCTGGTTTCGCTGTTGATGGAACGGTATGGTGCGCTGGTTACGCATGCCAAAGAAGGCTCGTTGACGGCCGAGATCGTGCAGCACGCGTATACCGCGATGGACGGAGCCATTGAGCGGTTTGCCGGTGCGGTGCGCGATAACGTTGCCGAACAGGCCGCCAATCTGCGGGACGGTACAAAGAAGATATGCGACAGGTTCCTGGTCGACGAAACGGGATTCTCGCGGCTACGCAATGGAGAATTCAGTGATCACGAACGGCAGATCGACACGCTGATTGCCGTTCTGAATCACCTCGCTGCCGTGCAAGGCGCGACGCAATCACAAGGGTCGATTCTCAACGATGTCGCGGTGGCGGATGTGCTGCAACTTCTGACCCGCATTGCGCATCAATTGTCCGAACCTCAGCGGCGGCTCTTGCTCGAATGTGGCGGCATCCATCCCGCCATTCCCGACATCGCAATGCATGGTCTCGCGCTGCAGCGGGCGATTGGACAGCTGCAACAGCCTCCTGCGAGTCCCGCGGCCCTGCTCCGGACAGTGAAGGACATTGCTGACTCGGGGCTTGCTCTTCAAAGGCTTGTCGAGATGGGCGGTGACGCGCGGAAGCTGCCTCGGATCGACTCCATGGACCAGCGATCGCGCTCGGATCTCGACTACTTGCGCGGCTTGTTCCGCTTTGTCATTGGAGAGAAGTTGACACCCCAGGCGATTTTGGCGCTGCAGGACAAGATGCATCGGGACGACTTCAACGCATGCCATCACGTCGTCGGAAGGCTGGCCGAGGAGGTCAAGCCATTTGTCGAACCTCTGGCAACGAAGGAATGCGCGGACGCACTGGCCGATGAAATGATTCGCTGGAACGCAAGTTACGGCATCCTCGCCAGTGAGCTGACGGTCCAGAGCGGTAGGCAATTGAAGAGCCGACCGGTGGACCTGCAGAAGTACCGACGCTTGGCTGAGAAAACGATGAGAGACGCATACGGCCTGATGGTGTCGGTGGGCAAGGAGCGCATCAGCATACTGGGCAGCCTTGGCATCGAGTATTTTGTCATGGACAGCCCAGGTATCCAGCGCGCCCGATTGGTCAAGGCGCCGTTGTCTGATGCGCAGCTCGATGCGGTCAAGAAGCATTCCATCCACGCAGAGGAAGGAAGCCTGAGCCAGCGTGCCACGATTGTGTTCCCGCAACATCAAGACTCGGAGGGTAGGCCACTCCAATTTACGGTGGCGGAGCAGTGGGCGGCAGATGTAGGACGTTGCCGAATGAAGGCAGGCGACGCATCGCTGTCGATGGACGACATTGATAATTCGCAACTCCCGCGTGTGGCAAAGCAGCCGGCATCCCCGGCCGGTAAAAAATCCGCCGAAGCCGAGATTGAGCGAATGAGCGATAACGAAGCCTTGTATCGGTTTATGCAGTCGCTGCTTCAATTGTGCGACGGCGATCAAGCACGTCTCTTCCGCGCGACACAGCAGATGAATCAGGCATTCCAGGCCGGCGCCTGGGCAGCCTTGCGGATTGAGAACTTCGGCTCGTTCGGTAGGGGTGAGCCAAAATTGTTCGACAGCGATATTGGGAGCCAATCTCAAGAAAGCATCATCGAATACGTCTGTTCCCGTCGCCCCGACGGCAGTCTCGCATTCACTGCCACCATGGAATTGCCGCGTATCAACGCGGTCGTCCGAGACGATGAATTGCGCGGCATGAGTGTGGACTCATGGCTGGATGGTGCGCGTTCCACCGTAAGAATCGAAACCTCGTGGGTCTGTACCAGAAACGGCAAGATCATGCTTGACGACGAACGCCCTTGTGAACTTAGTTATGTCCTGGTCGAAGGACCGGAAACCCATCCAGCCCGCGAAGCAGTCGGCCACTAACAGGAGCCAATGATGACACGCGTCTCTGCAAACGTAGTGCATTTCTCTCATTCCAATTCGTCTGAGGTATCGCTATGGGACGGGAGGAGCGATTGGACACTCCCGGAGTTCCCATCTTCGGCGGTCGGCTATCCAGACAATGCGTCGGTAATTCGGCATCGGCAATTCGACATCAAGCTACCGGCGGGAATCGAGAAGCGAGTGGCGCCCGTAAAGCTGCTGGCCTTGGCAAACGGCTATATCAACGGAACGCTGTCCAAGTCGAGGTTCCTGCAGGCTGTGAAGCTGTTGCAGAAGCCGCAATTGGAAAGGCGTACCGACGATCTGATCAAGCTCGGTATTCCGCGTCATTTGATGAACTGGTTGATGCTGGACGATTGGGCCATCATCGGACTGATGAACGGCGTCATTGATATCGGTGACTACGATTTCCTCTCGATCTGGCAGCGGGAACTGACAGATTGCCGATTCTGGGCCAAACACTTCCCGCATGCCGTGGACGAGCAGGGGATGATCTCGGCGCTGCCCGATATCGAGTTGCAGGATTGGTATCAGGTCGGTTGCTTTACGCCGCTCATGCCTTGGGATATCGACAGGCTGCCGCGGACTCCGAGTGTCTCGTATCGTCCTATCACGCTGGAAGGGATCCGTAAGGGGGGGGGGCCATATTCGGGCTGGCTCCACTATCTCGTCTGTGTGACTGCTCGGCGGGTCGAGCATTTGCCGATTGGCCCTTTTGGCGACTATCAGAACGAGGCGAATGCCGAGCAGGAGTATTGCCGTCTCTTCTGGGATGGGAAGAAGCCGGAAGAGTCCAAGTTCTTTCCTTGCAATATCGTCTAAAACTATCAGGACAGTGAGGTCGCGGCGCGTCGTTCGGCGCGTCGCATCGTTCGATGCTGGCCCGGTCAGCATCATGACGGCGCTGCGGTGCACAGCTGACTGAGCAATTCAAACAGGGTGTTTCGCTGTTCCGGCGACAGCCGCTGCGACATCCGTGCATCATGCTCGCAGACCGCTTCGGTTGCCTCAGCCAAGGTCTTGCGCCCCGCCGCCGTCAACACCAGGCTGAACGCCCGTCGGTCGTTGGCGGCCGGCCGTCGCGCCACCAGCTTCATCTCCTCGAGCGCGTCGACCAGCAACACGGCCCCCGAACGTGCAATGCCCATGATCCTGGCCAGGTCGGTCAGTTTCAGATCCGGATTGTGCGAGATCAGCACCAGCGCCGAGAAGCGTGGCGGGGTGATGTTCCACGGCGCCAGAGAGCGCACGAAGTCCTCGTAGAGCCGGATCTGCGCGCGGCGGATCGCGTAGCCGATCAGGCCGTCCAGCACCCCATAGTCGACGTTCGGCAGATGGGGATCGAAGCCGCCGGCTTCGTGGGCGGGATCGGGCGCCAGCGTATCGCGGGTCTTGCGCGGGGAACGGGAAGCGGAGGACGGAGCGGACATGGAGAAGGGGATGGCAAGGCTCGCGGCCCGCCATCCGTTCAGGCGACGCGGAAGTATCGCATCTGTACGCGGTCGGGGAAACGGGCGCCGGTCGCGACGAAGGTGTGTTGCATCAGCCAGCGATAGGCGGGCGCCTGCGTTTCGAAGCGCGGAGCGGTGCGGAAGTAGATCAGCGATGGATCGACCGTCTCGCCGGCGGTCAGGCGCGCCAGCACATCGACGGGGCCGCTGCGCAGCCCCGCGTTGACGATGTAGATGCGTGCGCCGTCGTCGGTCTCCACGACGTAGCGCGCTTCGATTTCCGCGACCGTGATGCCGTCGCCGAGGTCCGGCCGGACCAGTTGGAAGTCGGCCCCGCCGGGCAGCACATGGCCGCGCAGCAGCGGGCCGTCGACGACCCCATCGAGGATCGGTATCACGCGCCGCTGCCCTACCGCGCTGGCGCCGACCTCGATCGCCGGATCGAGGCGGAAGCTGAAGTCGGCGACATGCACGAGCTTCGGCGTGGGCAAGACGAAATCGGCGGTCACTTGAGCAGCTTCCAGTTGCCGTTGTCGATGGTCAGCATCACGCGGCCGCGCTGGTCGAAACCGAAGTGGTCCTGGCTGGTGTAGTTCAGCACGCCGTGCGAGACCACGATCTCGCGCTCGCTCTCAAGCGCCGCCTTCAGTGCCGCGCGGAATTCCGGCGTACCAGGCTTGGCGCGTTTCAGGGCAACCGGCACGATCCGTTGCAGCACCAGGCCGGCATCGTAGGGATGCGCGCCGAACTGGGTGCGGCTTTCCGCGCCATATTGCTTCTCGTAGCGGCCCACGTAATCGAGGCCCGGCTTCTTCGGCGCGCTGTCGGCCGCGAGCTGTTCGGGCACGATGACCGGGCCGGCCGGCAGGATGGCGCCGTCGACCGCCTTGCCGCCGATGCGGATCAGGTCCTTGGTGGCCGCGCCGTGCGTGTGGTAGATCGGCCCGCGATAGCCGCGCTCGCGCAGCGTGGTGTGGGGCAGCGCTGCGCCGGTGCCGGCGCCGGCGATCAGCATCGCGTCGGGGCGCGCCGAAATCAGCTTCAGCGTTTGTGCGGTGACCGCGGTATCCGAACGCGCATAGCGTTCGGTGGCAACGACGCGAATGCCGTTGGCGGCCGCCGCGGTGGTGAATTCCTTCAGCCAGGTTTCGCCATAGGCGTCGGCAAAGCCGATGAAGCCGATAGTCTTGACGCCGTTTGCTTTGGCCGTCGCCGCAACCGCATCGGCCATCAGCTTGATCGGCTGGGCCAGCCGGTAGGTCCATTCGCCGCGTCCGGGCTTCAGTTCGATCGGCGAGAACGCCAGTTGTACGGTCTTGCTTTCGTCGGCGACTTCGGCGATCGCAATCGACGGCGCCACCGCAGACGAGCCGAGGATGATGTCGACCTTGTCCTCGCTGACGAAGCGGCGCGCGACCTTGGTGGCCTGGGTCGGGTCGGAGACGTCGTCGAGCACCACATAGCGGATGGTCTCGCCGGCGATCTGCTGCGGCATCAGGCCCAGCGACTGCTTCTGCGGAATGCCCAGCGAGGCGGACGGCCCGGTCGACGAAATGCTGACGCCGACGGTGACGTCCGCCAGCGCGGGGCCGGCAATCGCGCCGGCGGCGGCCAGCGCCAGAACGAGGCGCGCAAGCGTGGTGCGGCGAAGTGTCATCGGTGGTCTCCCTTTTTTTATGATGTTGCCGGCGGTCAGCGTGAGCCGCCCTGCACAGACTGGCGATCGAATCCTGCCAGCTGCTTGTAGCGCAATGCGATCGCCTCGAGTTCGGCGCGCGCAATGACCTGTTCGATATCGGTGAAGCCCTGCGGCGCCCGCAGCTCGGCCAGTTGCATGACCTGCTCGGGACCGTTGAGCCGGTTGCGCAGCACGATGCCGGCCGTGCGTGGCAGCCGCTCGGCCTCGTATTCGCGCAGCGCGTAGCCGGTATCGGGCGTGCCGAGCAGGCAGTCGACCAGGTGGCGGGCATCGACGATCGCCTGTGCGCTGCCGTTCGAGCCGATCGGATACATCGGGTGCGCGGCGTCGCCGAGCAGCGTGACGCGATCGAAGGTCCAGCGCGGCAGCGGGTCCTTGTCGACCATCGGGAACTCGTAGATCGCGGCCGCGCCGTCGATCAGCGCCGGGATGTCGATCCAGTCCCAGCGCCAGCCGGCAAAGGCCTCGCGGAACACCGACTTGTCGACCTGCCGGTTCCAGTCGCTGCGCGGCGGCGTGTCGGACGCGTCGTCCGGCACGCGCAGCTCGGCAATCCAGTTGATCAGCGAGCGGCCCTGCTGGCGCAGCGGCTCGGAAATCGGATAGGCGACGAACTTCTGGTCCTGATGGCCGGCCATGAACATCGAGCGGCCATCGAGATAGGGCGGCGCCTCGGTGACCGCGCGCCACAGCATCCGCCGCGAAAAACGCGGGGCGTCGCCGCTCGGATAGAACTGCCGCCGGACCGCCGAATGGATGCCGTCGGCGCCGACCAGCACATCGGCGCTCGCCTGCACCTCGGCACCGTCCGCACGCCGGCGCAGCGTGAATTGCACCGGCGAACCGGGCCGGGCGCCGGTGTCGTGCACCGTTTCGAACGCGTGGCCCGTATGTACGTGATCGGCGCCCAGTCTTTCCACCGCGGTCCGATAGAGCAGCATCTGCAGCTCGCCGCGATGGACGGAGAATTGGGGATAGGGATAGCCGGCGGCGCGGCCGCGCGGCTCGTGCCAGATCCGTTGGCCGAACTTGTTGTAGTAGGACAGCGAGCTGGTCTCGATCGCGATCTGCGCGAGCGCCGGCTGCAAGCCGAGCTCGGCCAGTTCGCGGACCGCATGGGGCAGCAGGTTGATGCCGACGCCCAGCGGCTTCAAGGATTCGCTGGCTTCCCAGACTTCGGCGTCGATGCCGTGGCGATGGCAGAGCAGCGCGAGCGTCAGCCCGCCAATGCCGCCGCCTGCGATGGCGATTCGCATGGTGTCTCCTGTGGCGGACCTGCGCGCGACGGGCGGTCCGCTTTCTGGCTTTATGGTCGACGAATTGTTATGGAGTATAACTAAAACGTCGACGTGCGCAAGGGCGGCCGGAACGCCGGCCGGGATCAATTCCCCCAGCTCGGCGACAGCAGGCGCAAGCCGACCGACACGAAGCGCGTCTCGCGCGGCTGGTTCAGCTGGGTGCCCCAGGTCATGTCGACCTGGACGCGCTGCGGCACGATCCACACCCGTGCGCCCAGCTGGATCCATGGGCGATCGCCGCTCTCGCCGAAGCTCTCGGCGATCATGGCCCAGCGCTCGCTGACGGCCGCCTCGCCGGCCACGCCCCACGTCATGCGAGTCTGCCGTTCGGCGCGATCGTGGGTGGCGCCGAGGTTTGCATGCAGCAGCAGGCGGTCGTCGCGCATCGACACCGTCAGCGGCACATTGAGATAGAAGCCGCCCGGCGTCCTGCGCGGCTCGGCCTTCGGATATTCCGTCATGCCGACCGTCAGCGCGACGCCGTAGCCGTTGGTCTCGACCGGCTTGAGCACCGTCTTGCCCTGCAGCTGCAGATCGGTGATGGCGTTGCCCGGTCCGTCTCCGTATCGCTGCACCGCGCCGCCGAACGTCCATTCGAAATTGCCGGTGAAATTGCAGCCCGGCAGCGCCCAGCGTTCGGTGCCGTCGCGATTGAAGCGCAACCACGATTCGAGCTGGCACGATTGCGGATCGACGATGCGCGCGTCGTCGGTGACCAGAGGCCGCGCCGCCCATGCGAGCGGGGTCAGGCAGAGCAGCAGCGTTGCGGCGAAGGGGCGGCGCAAGGCGCAGAGGCGAAGGGGGATCGGCAGGCGAATCGGCAGCATGGTCAGGCTCGCAGTGGCGCGCCCGAAGTCTAACGTGCGCCGATGACAAGGTGTCGCGCAACGCCGGCGGGCACTCAAGGTGCGGCGACCCATGTGGGATTTATCTGACACCGGCATCGGTGGCCGTCGCCTGCCCGTGTTGCGCGGTGGCCCGCACAATCGAACTACCTCTCGCCCGTACAAGGAGCTTTCGATGCGTACCCTTACTCTGTCGTTCGCGCTGGCCACGCTGCTCGCCACCGCGGGCTGCGCCGACATGACCGCCAAGCAGCGCAACACCGCCATCGGCGCGGGTGTGGGCGGGGTCGCGGGCGCGACCCTGATCGGCGGACCGGGCGCCACGCTCGGTGGCGCCGCGCTGGGCGGCGTGGTCGGCAATGTGCTGACCGACGACAAGAAGAAGTAAGGATCGCGGTAGCCGCCATCCTTGCGGCAACGGCCGCGCCGATTGGTGGCACCAAAGCGAGACGCCCCGGCCAATGGCCGGGGCGTCGTCGTTGATGCCGCCTGCCAGCCTGCTATGGCGTGGCGCCGATCAGGCCGGCTCGCTTCCGGACGCTTCGCCGGCGACCGCGCGTCCGGGCACCGGAAACACGATGTCGTAGGCCCAGTTGTAGACGAAGGCGTAGACCACGTAGAAGCCGGCCACCGCCAGATCCATCAGCAGCGCATCGAGCAGGCTGATCTTCAGATACCACGCCACCGACGGCAGGAACACGATCAGCAGCCCGAGTTCGAACAGCAGCGCATGGCAGACGCGCACCGCCGGCGATTTGCGCACCGAGCCCGTCAGCCGGACCATGGTCTTGTCGAACATCAGGTTGTAGACGTAGTTCCAGATCGCGGCGATCAGCGAGGCCACCGCGGCGATCACGCCCATCTGGTGCAAGGCGTAGCCGAACACCCAGCTGCCCAGCGGCGCGAAGATCAGCAGGCCGATCAGTTCGAAGCCGACCGTGTGACGGATTCTGTCGAGCGTACCGCGCATTGTGCTGCTCCATCAAAGACAATGGCGCCAGTCTATCTGGCAGGGCAGCAGATACAAGTTGGGAAGTATCGTTTATGCAGATGGATGGGGCGGAACTGTGGCACCATGGTCATTCCTTCCGTCCCTCATTCAAGCCCCAGCATCCCCGATGAGCCTGTCCCTGGAACAACTGCAAGCCTTCGTCGCCGCCGCCGAGACCGGCTCTTTTTCGGCGGCGGCGCGCCGCCTCGGCAAGGCGCAGTCGGTGGTCAGCACCGCCGTGTCCAATCTCGAGATCGATCTCGACAATGCACTGTTCGACCGCAGCGGACGCTATCCCGCGCTGACGCCGGCGGGCGAGCGCCTGCTGGTCGAGGCCCGCGTGATCCTGGAGCGCTGCGAGCATTTTCGTGGCGTGGCCAAGAGCCTGGGCGAGGGCGTCGAGAGCCGGCTGGTGCTGGCGGTCGACGAGCTGTATCCGGAAGAAACGCTGGGCGTGCTGCTGGAGGAGTTCTCGCACCGGTTTCCTGCCGTCGAGCTGGAGCTGCTGTTCCCGG
Organism: Cupriavidus sp.; assembly: GCA_031180665.1. Classification (GTDB taxonomy): domain Bacteria; phylum Pseudomonadota; class Gammaproteobacteria; order Burkholderiales; family Burkholderiaceae; genus Cupriavidus. Next base: position 85,708 of record JAPSLP010000014.1, read on the forward strand.
TGATGGAGGACGTCAGCCGGCTGGTGCTGGAAGGCGGCGCCGATCTGGGCCTGATGTGGCGGCAGGAGGTGCTGCCGCCCGCGTTGGCGTTCCGCGGGCTGGGCTGGGTACCGATGCAGATCATCTGCGCGCCCGACCATCCGCTGGCGGCGCAGCAGCGGGTCGGCTGGGAAGAGCTCAAGCGCCATCGGCAGCTGATGGTGGCGGTGCGCAGCGACAGCGAAGAGAAGATGCGCCTGCGCGTGGCCGCCGAGGTCTGGTGGGTCGAGAGCCACTGGGTCATCGTCGAGCTGGTCAAGCGCGAACTGGGCTGGGCCTTCGTGCCGTGGCACGTCGCCGCCAACTCGCCGGCCGCCGCGCAGCTGGTTTCGCCCGAACTGGACTTCGACGACCAGGACTGGCCGGTGGCGATGGAGCTGGTCTGGCACAAGCAGCGCCCGCTCGGCAAGGCGGGTGCGTGGCTGCAGGAGCGGGTCAGCCACCAGCCGCTGCCGCAGCCGGCGCCGCGGCGGCGTGGGGGTGGATGAATCAAGGGTATCTGCGAGCGCCGCTTGCCCTCTCCCCCCAACCCCTCTCCCGCAAGCGGGAGAGGGGAGCGGGATATCGCTGCAATCGGCGATCACGCCCGTAGATGCGGCGTTTTTCTCGCCTCTCCCGCTTGCGGGAGACAGCGGTGGAGAGGGCATCGCGCACCCCTGTGTTTCTCTCCACTCCCGCTCGCGGGAGAGGGGCGGTGGAGCGGGCATCGGGCGCCCCTGATGCCGGCGACGCCCGCACTGGCCTCAACGCGACACCGCCGCCCCGTCCCCCGCTTCCTTCGCCACCGCCGTCCCCGGCCCCTGCCAACCTCCGCCCAGCGCCTTGATCAACACCACGCTGGCGCTCAGCTGCCGGCTGGCGATCGACAACGCGGTGCGCTCCGCGGTATAGGCCGCGGTTTGCGCCGTCAGCACATCGAGCAGGCCCGCGGTACCGGCGCGATAGCGGTTGTTGACCAGCGACAGCGCCTCGCGCGCCGAGCGCAGCGCCTCATTCTGTACCACCGCTTCCTGCTCGAGCAGGCGCGCCGCGGCGAGGTTGTCCTCGACCTCCTGGAAGGCCGTCAGCACCGTCTGCCGATAGTTGGCCACGGTCTGGTCGTAGACCGCGATGGCCTGTTCCTTGGCCGCGCTGCGCGCGCCGAAGTCGAGCAGCGTCATGGCCAGTTCGGGGCCGAACGACCAGATGCGGTTCGGCAGCGACAGCCAGCGCTCGAGCGAGCTCGAGGTGAAGCCGCCCGCGGCCGACAGGCTCAGCGTGGGGTAGTACGCGGCCTGCGCGACGCCGATCTGCGCATTGGCCGCGGCGACGCGACGCTCGGCCGCGCTGATGTCGGGCCGGCGCTCGAGCAGCTGCGACGGCACCGCGACCGGCACGCGCGGCACCGTCTCGGTGAAGTCGATCGGCGCCAGCGAGAATGCAGCCGGCGGCTGCCCCGTCAGCACCGCGATCGCATGCTCGTACTGCGCGCGCTCGATCTGGATGTCGATCAGCTGGGCCTGCGCGCTCTTGAGCTGGGTCTCGGACTGCAGCACGTCCGAGCGTTGCGCGATGCCGGCCTGGTACTGGTTGCGCACCAGTTGCAACGACTTCTCGTAATCGGTCACGGTTCGCTGCAGCAGCGCCTGCTGCGCATCGGCGACGCGCAGCAGGAAATAGGTCTGCGCCAGCGTGGCCTGCGTCGACAGCAGCGTCGAGGCGAGGTCGGCCTCGCTGGCCTGCGCGCTGGCTTGGCTGCTCTCGACCTGGCGTCGCACGCGGCCCCACAGGTCCACCTCCCAGCTGGCCGAGAGCGTCGCCGTCTGTCCGCTGCTGATATTGCCGTTGCCGCTGCGCGAGCGATCCACGCTGGCCTGGGCGCCGACCACCGGGAAGTACCCCGCGCGCGCCGCGCGCAGGATCGCGGCGGCCTGCCGGTACTGGGCCTCGGCGGCGGCAATGGTCTGGTTGGAGATCTTCACCCGCGCCATCAGCGCGTCGAGCTGCGGATCGCCGAACACGGTCCACCAGTCGCCGCGCTCTCTGCCGTCGCCGGGCTCGGCGGGCTTCCATTGGCCCCATTCGGCCGGCGCCTCCTTGAAGGCGGGCGTTACCGGCGCATCGGGCCGCTGGTAGTCGGGGCCGACCGCGCAGGCGCCGAGCAGCAGCGCGCAGGCCATCACGACGCAGCGGGGCAGGGAGGAGGGGCGGGTCATCGCTTTCTCGGTCATCGTCACGAATCGAATCCGGCAGGCGTGGGCGCGGACGGCGTGCCGCCACGGCGTGCCTGGCGGCGGTTGCGCCAGGCCTGCCACTTCAGGCGCCAGCGGTCCAGCGTCAGGTAGACCACCGGCGTGGTGTAGAGGGTCAGCAATTGGCTGACCAACAGGCCGCCGACGATCGAGATGCCGAGCGGCGCGCGCAGCTCGGCGCCGTCGCCGCGGCCGATCGCCAGCGGCACCGCGCCCAGCAGCGCCGCCATCGTCGTCATCATGATCGGGCGGAAGCGCAGCAGGCAGGCGCGATAGATCGCTTCGCGCGGCGTCAGCCCCTCGCGCCGTTCGGCATCGATGGCGAAGTCGATCATCATGATCGCGTTCTTCTTGACGATGCCGATCAGCAGGATCACGCCGATCAGCGCGATCACGCTGAACTCGGTGCCCGAGGCCAGCAGCGCCAGCAGCGCGCCGACGCCCGCGGACGGCAGCGTCGACAGGATCGTCAGCGGGTGCACATAGCTTTCGTACAGCACGCCCAGCACGATGTAGATCGTGATCAGCGCCGCCAGGATCAGCAGCGGCTGGCTGCGCAGCGACTCCTGGAAGGCGCTGGCGGTGCCGGCGAAATTGGCCTGCAGCGATTCGGGCGCGCCGATGCGGGCCATTTCGTGCTGGATGCGCTCGGTGGCCTGCGACAGCGACACGCCCTCGGCGAGGTTGAACGAGATCGTCGAGGCGGCGAACTGGCCCTGGTGGTTGACCCCCAGCGGCGTACTGGTCGGCACCACGCGCGCGAACGCCGACAGCGGCACCCGATTGCCCGCGCCGGTCACCACATAGATGTCCTTGAGCGCGTTCGGCCCCTGCAGATATTCCTGGCTGAGCTCCATCACCACGCGATACTGGTTCAGCGGATGGTAGATGGTCGACACCAGCCGCTGGCCGAAGGCATCGTTGAGCAGCGAATCGAGCTGCTGCATCGTGACGCCGAGCCGGGACGCCGTGTCGCGGTCGACGATCACCGAGGTCTGCAGGCCCTTGTCGTTGGTGTCGGTGTCGATGTCCTCCAGCTCCTTCAGGTTCGACAGCGCATTGCGCACCTTCGGCTCCCAGGCGCGCAGCACCTCGAGGTCGTCCGAGCGCAGCGTGAACTGGTACTGCGAACTGCTTTGCCGGCCGCCGATGCGGATGTCCTGCACCGGCACCAGGAACAGGCTGGCGCCGGGCTCCCTGGCCAGCTTGCCCCGCAGCCGCGCGATCACCTCGTTGGCCGTCTCGGTCCGCTCCGACAGCGGCTTGAGCGTGACGAACATCTGCCCGGTATTGCGCTGCGAGCCGCCGGTGAAGCCGGTCACGTTGACCACCGCGGGGTCCGACTGCACGATGCGGATGAAGCTGTCGAGCTTCTGGCGCATCGCCTGGAACGAGGTGGCCTGGTCGGCGCGAATGAAGCCGATCAACCGGCCGGTGTCCTGCTGCGGGAAGAAGCCCTTCGGCACGATCACATAGAGCCAGACGTTCAGGCCGATGGTCACCAGCAGGATCAGCCAGACCACGCGGCTGTGCCGCAGCGCCACCGACAGCGAGCGCGCATAGCGCTCGTTGATCCAGCCGAACACGCGCTCGCTGGCGCGATACCAGCGGCCGGGCGGGCGCTGCCGCTGCGGCTCGCGCAGCAGCCGCGCGCACATCATCGGCGTGGTGGTCAGCGAGACCACCAGCGACACCAGGATCGCCACCGACAGCGTGATCGCGAACTCCTGGAACAGCCGGCCGATGATGCCGCCCATCAGCAGCAGCGGGATGAATACCGCGATCAGCGACAGGCTCATCGAGATCACGGTGAAGCCCACCTCGCGCGCGCCGCGCAGCGCCGCCTGCACCGGCCGCATGCCGGCCTCCAGATGGCGCGAGATGTTCTCCAGCACGACGATCGCGTCGTCGACGACGAAGCCGGTGGCGATCGTCAGCGCCATCAGCGACAGGTTGTTCAGCGAGAAGCCGGCCAGATACATCACGGTGAAGGTGCCGATCAGCGACACCGGCACCGCGACGCTGGGGATCAGCGTGGCGCGCACGTTGCGCAGGAACAGGAACACCACCATGATCACCAGCGCGACGGAGATGATCAGCGTGTGCTCGACCTCGCGCAGCGACGCGCGGATGGTCGGCGTACGGTCCATCATCACGTCCATCGAGATCGCGGCCGGGATCATCTGGCGCAGCGTCGGCAGCATCTCGTTGACCCGATCGACGGTCTCGATGATGTTGGCGCCGGGGGAGCGGTTCAGCACCAGCAGCACGGAGGGCTCGCCGTTGGCCGAGCCGGCGTTGCGCACGTCCTGCACCGAGTCGGTCACCGTGGCGACGTCGGACAGCCGCACCGGCACCGCGAAGGCATTGGGCCCGCTGGTGGCGCCATTGCTGCCGCTGGCATTGTTGACCGTGGTGGTGGTCGTGCCGCCCGCGGTCACCGTGGTGGTCGTCACGCCGTTGACGGTGGTGGTGCGCACCGTGCCGCCCGAGGTCGCGCTCGAGGTGCTGGCGATCAGCGCGCCGGCGGTGGTGGTCGAATAGCTGCCCGGCGTCGCGTAGCGGATGATCAGCGGCATATAGTCTTCCGCCTTCATCGCCTGGTCATTGGCATAGATCTGCCACGCCTTGCTGTCGTTCTCGACCACGCCGAGCGGCCGGTTGGCATTGGTCGCGCTGATCGCGTTGCGCACGTCGGACAGCGCGATGCCGTACTTGTTCAGCGCGGTGGGATTGAGCGAGACCCGCACCGCGGGCAGCGAGGCGCCGCCGATCGTGACCTGGCCGACGCCCTCGATCTGCGACAGCTTCTGCGCGAGGATGGTCGAGGCGGCGTCGTACAGCTGGCCCCGCGTCATGGTCGGCGAGGTCAGCGCGATGATCATGATCGGCGCGTCCGACGGGTTGACCTTGCGATAGGTCGGGTTGCCCGGCAGGCTGCTGGGCAGCGTCGCGCGCGAGGCGTTGATGGCCGCCTGCACGTCGCGCGCGGCGCCGTCGATGTCGCGCGACAGGTCGAACTGCAGCACGATCCGCGTCGAACCGAGCGAGCTGCTCGAGGTGATTTCGTTGACGCCGGCGATCGAGCCGAGCGCGCGCTCCAGCGGCGTCGCCACGGTGGCGGCCATCGTTTCCGGGCTCGCGCCCGGCAGCGAGGCGGACACCGAGATGGTCGGATAGTCGACCTGCGGCAGCGGCGACACCGGCAGCATCCGCAGCGCGGCCAGCCCCGCCAGCAGGATGCCCAGCGTCAGCAGCGCGGTCGCGACCGGCCGGTGGATGAAGATGGCCGACAGGTTCATGGCGCCCTCGGGGGTTCGGTGCCCGGCGTGCCGCCCGCACCGAAGTCCGCGTCCAGGTCCGCATCCGGATCGCCGAAGCGGCGGCGCCGCCAGCCCTTGAGCCGGCCGGCAACCCGATCGAACGCCAGGTAGATCACCGGCGTGGTGAACAGCGTCAGCACCTGGCTGACCAGCAGGCCGCCCACCATCGTGATGCCCAGCGGCCGGCGCAGCTCGGAACCGATGCCGGTGCCGAGCATCATCGGCAGCGCGGCCAGCAGCGCCGCCATCGTCGTCATCAGGATCGGCCGGAAGCGCAGCAGGCACGCCTCGAAGATCGCGTCGCGCGGCGCCATGCCGCGTTCGCGCTCGGCCTCCAGCGCGAAGTCGATCATCATGATGGCGTTCTTCTTGACGATGCCGATCAGCAGGATGATGCCGATGATCGCGATGATGCCCAGGTCCTGGCCCGCCAGCAGCAGCGCCAGCAGCGCGCCGACGCCGGCCGATGGCAGCGTCGACAGGATCGTCACCGGGTGGATGGTGCTCTCGTACAGCACGCCGAGCACGATATACATCGTGACCACTGCGGCCAGGATCAGCCACAGCGTGTTCGACAGCGACGCGCTGAAGGCCAGCGCCGCGCCCTGGAACGTGGTCTGCATCGAGATCGGCAGGCCGATCTCCTGCTCGACCTGCTTGATCTTGTCGACTGCGTGGCCCAGCGACGCGCCCTGCGCCAGGTTGAACGAGATCGTCGCCGCCGGGAACTGGCCCTGGTGGTTGATCACCAGCGGCCCGGTGCGCTCGCTGATGCGGGCGAACGCGCCCAGCGGCACCTGTCCGCCGGACGAGGACGGCAGCCGCAGCTCGGCCACCGCCTGGGGGTTGTCGCGGAATTCGGGCATCGCCTCGAGCACCACGCGGTACTGGCTCGACTGCGTGAAGATGGTCGACACCAGCCGCTGGCCATAGGCGCTATACAGCGCGCTGTCGATCACCGCGGTGGTGATGCCGAAGCGCGCGGCCGCATCGCGGTCGATGTCGACATAGACGCGCAGGCCGTTGTTCTGCTGGTCGGTGGCGACGTCGCGGAATTCGGGTTCCTCCTTGAGCCGCTCGACCAGTTTCGGCACCCAGGTCGCCAGCGTCTGCGGGTCGGGGTCTTCCACCGTGAACTGGTACTGCGTGCGCGAGACCCGGTCCTCGATGGTCAGGTCCTGCACCGGCTGCATGTACAGCGAGACGCCGCCCATTTCCTCGACCGCGGCCTGCAGCCGCTCGGTGACGGTCGCGATGTCGTCGCGCTCGCCCTTGGGCTTGAGGTTGATCAGCATGCGGCCGGCGTTCATCGTGGTGTTGGTCCCATCGACGCCGATGAAGGCGGACACGCTCTGCACCGCGGGGTCCTTCAGCACGACTTCCGATACCGCGCGCTGCTTCTGCGCCATCGCCTGGAACGAGATGCTCTGCGAGGCCTCGGTGACGCCCTGGATCACGCCGGTGTCCTGCACCGGGAAGAAGCCCTTGGGAATCGCCAGGTACAGCACCACGGTCAGCGCCAGCGTGCCGATCGCGACCAGCAGCGTCGCGCGCTGCCGCCCCAGCACCCAGTTCAGCGCATGGCCGTAGCGCTCGATCACGCGGTCGAAGAAGGCCCCGGTGGCGCGATGAAAGCGCGGCAGCTGGTCCTCGGGCACGTGGCGCAGCATGCGTGCGCACATCATCGGCGTCAGCGTCAGCGATACCACGGCCGAGATCAGGATCGACACCGCCAGCGTGACCGCGAACTCGCGGAACAGCCGGCCCACCACGTCGCCCATGAACAGCAGCGGGATCAGCACCGCCACCAGCGAGAAGGTCAGCGAGATGATGGTGAAGCCGATCTGTTTCGAACCCTTGAGCGCCGCCGCCATCGGCGATTCGCCCTTCTCGATGTAGCGCATGATGTTCTCGATCATCACGATGGCGTCGTCGACGACGAAGCCGGTCGCGATGGTCAGCGCCATCAGCGTCAGGTTGTTGATCGAGAAGCCGGCCAGGTACATCACGCCGAAGGTGCCGACCAGCGACAGCGGCACCGCCACGCCCGGGATCACCGTCGCCGGCACGTTGCGCAGGAAGAGGAAGATCACCATCACGACCAGCGCGATCGCCAGCAGCAGCTCGAGCTCGACGTCGTGCACCGAGGCGCGGATGGTGGTGGTGCGGTCGGTCAGGACCTCGGCCTTGACCGAGGCCGGCAGCGAGGCCTGCAGCTGCGGCAGCATGGTCTTGATGCGGTCGACCACGGCGATCACGTTGGCGCCGGGCTGGCGCTGGATGTTGACCACGATGGCCGGCTTGCCGTTGGCCCAGGCCGCCAGACGCGAGTTTTCGGGGCCGTCGACGATGGTCGCCACGTCGGTGATGCGGATCGGTGCGCCGTTCTGGTAGCCGATGATGATCTGGCGGTATTCGTCGGCCGAGCGCAGCTGGTCGTTGGCGTCGATGGTCGAGGCGCGCGCCGGGCCGTCGAAGCTGCCCTTGGCGCCGTTGACGTTGGCCGCGCCGATCGCGGTGCGCAGGTCGTCGATCGACATGCCGAGCGCCGCGAGCGCGGTCGGATTGGCCTGGATGCGCACGGCCGGGCGCTGGCCGCCGCTGATGGTGACCAGGCCCACGCCCTGGATCTGCGAGATCTTCTGCGCCACGCGCGTGTCGACCAGGTCCTGCAGCTTGGGCAGCGGCAGCGTGTCGGAGGTCATCGCCAGCGTCAGGATCGGCGCGTCGGCGGGATTGACCTTGCTGTAGACCGGCGGCATCGGCAGGTCGCCCGGCAGCAGGTTGCTGCCGGCGTTGATGGCGGCCTGCACCTCCTGCTCGGCGACGTCCAGCGGCAGCGTCAGGTCGAACTGCAGCGTGATCACCGACGCGCCGCCGGACGAGGACGACGACATCTGCTTGAGCCCGGGCATCTGGCCGAACTGGCGCTCCAGCGGCGCGGTCACCGCCGAGGTCATCACGTCGGGGCTCGCCCCGGGATAGAGCGTGGTGACCTGGATGGTCGGGTAGTCGACCTCGGGCAGCGCCGACAGTGGCAGCATCCGGTAGGCGACCAGCCCGGACAGCAGGATCGCGAGCATCAGCAGCGCGGTGGCGACCGGCCGCTCGATGAATAGGCGTGACGGGTTCATGCAGCGTCCTCGATACGGCGCGGACTCATTGGCGCGATGCCGGCGCGGCGGAGGCCGCGGATGGGGCCGCGGATGGGGTCGCGCCCGGGGCCGTGCCCGGGACCGATCCCGCGGCCGGCGCGCTGGCGCCGTCCTGCTGGCGCGGACCGCGCGGACCGGCGGCCTCAGGACCCGAAGCGCCGCCGGCACGAAGGCGGCGGCCACGCGCGCGCGGCTCGCTGGCGGGCGCGACCGCCGCGGCGCGCGCGGCCGGATCGACGGTCTGCACCGTCATGCCTTCGCGCAGCCGGTCGGCACCGTCGACCACGACGCGCTGGCCGGCCTGCAAGCCGCGCAGCACGGCGGTCTGCTCGCCGTCGCTGGGGCCCAGCGCGACGGTCTGCACCTTGACCTTGTTCTGCTCGTCGACCACATAGACGAAGGTGCCCTGCTGGCCGCGCTGGATCGCGGCGACCGGCACCACGGTGGCGCCGGCCAGCGTATCGACGCGCATCCGCACATTGACGAACTGGTTCGGGAACAGCATGCCGTCGTCGTTGCGGAACACGGCCTTGAGCCGCACGGTACCGGTGGTGGTGTCGATCTGGTTGTCGGTGGTCAGCAGCGTGCCGTCGGCCAGCTTGTTGCGCGCCTGGCGGTCCCAGGCCTGCACCGGCAGCGTCTGGCCGGCGTTGAGCTGCCTGAGCACGCTGGGCAGGTTGTCTTCCGGGATCGAGAACAGCACGGCGATCGGCTGGATCTGCGTGATCAGCGCGATGCCGTTGGTGTCGGAGGTGCTGACGATATTGCCGGGGTCGATCTGGCGCAGGCCGATGCGGCCCGAGGCCGGCGCCTTGATGCGGGTGTAGCCCAGTTGCAGGCGGGCGTTGTCGACGTTGGCCTGGTCGGTCTTGACCACGCCCTCGTACTGGCGCACCAGCGCGTCCTGCGTGTCGACCTGCTGCTTGGCGATCGAATCCTGCGCCAGCAGCGTGCGATAGCGCTGCTGGTCGATGCGCGCGTTCTGCAGCAGCGCCTGGTCGCGCGCCAACTGCCCCAGCGCCTGGTCGAGCGCCGCCTGGAACGGACGCGGGTCGATCTCGGCAAGCAGGTCGCCGGCCTTGACCATCTGGCCCTCCTTGAACAGCACGCGCAGCAGCGGGCCGGACACCTGCGCGCGCACGGTGACGTTGGCGACCGGGGTCACGTTGCCCAGGCCATTGAGCACCACGTCCATGTCGCGCTGCACGACCGGGCTGACCACCACCGGCGCGGCCGGGCCGCCCATGCCGCGGCCGGGACCGCCCGGTCCGCCGGGCATGCGCCCGCCGGGACCGGGCTGGCCGGCCTGGCCGCCATCGGACGCGCCGCGCTGGCTGTACCAGTACCAGCCCCCACCGGCGAGCAGCAGCACCAGCAGGCCCGCGATCCAGGCGCCGCGCCTGCCGCGCCGGCCGGGCGACGAGGCGACGGCGCCGGGCGCCGCCGGGTCGGTGCGGCGGTCCGGGCGGGAATCGGGGCGGGCAGCGGGCCGATCAGCGGGCACCTCGGTGGAGGCATCGATCGGATGATCCTCGCCGTGCGTCGTCGGTTTGGCGGGGTGATTGGAATCGGGGTTGGCCATTCACTGGGTCCTGAAGCGGGTCCTGGCGCGAGGCTTGCGCACACACGGGGGCGCGGCCTCGCTGATCGGTGGAAAGACGCAGAAGTATGCCGCAACGGTCGGGGCCGGCTCCGGATGCGGAGCGGGGGCGACCTGCGGCGACGTGGCAAGGATACGGCGTGAGGCGAGGCAGACCTATGTCGGCAGGGAAGGGCTTTATTACAGATAATTACCAGCGCGCCCGGTGTAACTTGCCGAAACAACATTACGGCGGCCCGGCTGGCGTGCCTGTTTATCATCCGGCTATGCGACCCAATCAGCCCACCCAGATCCTGGTCGTCGACGACGATCCCGACTTGCGCGACCTGCTGCGCGAATACCTGACCCAGCAAGGCTTCGCCGTGTCGGTACTGCACGACGGCGACGGCCTGCAGGCCCGCCTCGAACGCGAACGTCCGGCCCTGATCGTGCTCGACCTGATGATGCCCAAGGTCGACGGCCTGACCGCGCTGCGCAAGCTGCGCGCCCGCAACGACGATATTCCCGTGATCCTGCTGACCGCGCGCAGCGACGAGATCGACCGCATCGTGGGCCTGGAGATCGGCGCCGACGACTATCTGGGCAAGCCGTTCTCCCCGCGCGAGCTGCTGGCCCGCATCAACGCGGTGCTGCGCCGCAAGCTGGCGCGCCCGGCGGCCGCGCCCGAGGACCGCGACAGCGCGACCTTCGGACCGTTCCGCGTCGACTTCCGCCAGCGCACGCTGGTGCGCTCCGGGCAGGCGCTGCCGATCAGCGACACCGAATTCGCGCTGCTCAAGCTGCTGCTGATGCATCCGCTCGAAGTGCTGTCGCGCGAGCGCATCGTCGAGCTGATGTACGGCGCGGCCAGCGGCGTCAGCGACCGCGGCATCGACGTGCAGATCTGGCGCCTGCGCCGGCTGCTCGACGAGGACGCGCAGCGGCCGCGCTATATCCAGACGGTACGCGGGCGCGGCTATACCTTCGTCCCCGACGAAGCCGACCACGCGGACCAGGCCGCGTCATGAAGCTGCGCATCGACACCCTGTTCGGCCGCATGGCGCTGCTGATCGCGGCGGTGCTGGTGATCAGCCATTTCTCCTGGCTCGCGATCCTGCGCATGGATCGGCGCGAGCAGCGCATGGAATATTCGGTCGAGCAGATGCTGTTCCAGCTCGACAGCATCCAGCGCGCGCTCGACGCCAGCCCGCCGGCGAAGCTGCCAAGCCTGGTCGAGGTCGCGGGCGAGGCCAGCGCCGAGGAGCATGCGCGCGCGCCGACGGACCGCTCGCGCCGGCTGGTCGAACGCTTCTCCAGCCGGCTGCCGCCCGGCACCGAGGTGCGCATCGAGGACGAGGACACGCCGCGCATCTGGATCAAGCTGCCCACGCGCAAGGACTGGATCGCAATGCCGATCCTGTGGGTCCATAACCCGCCGCTGGACAACCGGCTGATTCCCGGCGCGATGCTGGTGGTCAGCGTGGCGATCGTGTTCGCGCTGCTGATCGCCTGGCAGATTCAGCGGCCGGTGCGCGAGATGGCCAATGCGGCCGGACAGCTGTCGCGCCAGCAGCCGGTGACCCCGCTGCGCGAGCGCGGCCCGCTGGAACTGCGCCAGCTGATCGAGCGCTTCAACCGGATGGTGGCCGACCTGGCGCGCATCGACCAGGAGCGCAACACGATGCTGGCCGGCATCGCGCACGATCTGAAGACGCCGCTGGCGCGGCTGCGGCTGCGTGCCGAGATGCTGGCCGATCCGAAGGCGGCGGCGGGCGTCACCCGCGATGTGGAATCGATGTCGGCGATCGTCGAGCAGTTTCTCGCCTTCGCACAGAGCGCCGAGCCGACCGCGCGGCCGGTGCCGGTCGATCGCCGCATGGCCGAGCTGGCGGCCTCGCTGGCCGAGCAGGAGCGCCCGGTGGACCTGTCGCTGGAGGCCGGCGAGGGCTTTCGGATGATCGCCACGCAGCTCGATCGGATCGTCGGCAACCTGGTCGACAACGCCTACCACTACGGCGCGCCGCCGGTCAGCATCCGCACCGCGCGCGTGGCGGACGGCTGGCAGATGGTGGTCGAGGACGCGGGCAGCGGCATTCCCGAGGATGCCTTCGACAAGGTCACGCTGCCGTTCGTGCGGCTCGATCCGGCCCGCGGCGGCAATGCGCATTCCGGCCTGGGATTGGCGATCGTCGACCGGCTGGTGCGCCAGTCCGGCGGCCGCCTGACGCTGGGCAACCGGCCCGAGGGCGGCCTGCGCGTCGAGATGGTGTTCCCGTTCGCGCAGTTGGCCAAGGCGGCCTGAGGCACGCTGTCGTCGCCGCGAAGGCGGGGATCCACTGACTTGCGACCGCTCGCGTGCAGGTGAAAGACGCCGGGCCCCCGCCTGCGCGGGGGCGACAAAATCATCGGCTCACCGCGCGTCGTCCCCGCGAAAGCGGGGACCCAGTGACTTGAGCCCTGCGCGAGGGGCGACGGGGCCCCTTACTGCTGCGGCTTTTTCTTTTCGCCGATGCGGCTTTCCTGGCCCGACAGCAGCTTGGCGATGTTCTGGCGATGGCGCAGGATCAGCAGCGCACTGATGGCCAGGATCGCCGCGGCGACCACGTCGGTGCCGAACATCAGCACGTAGAAGAAGGGCGCGAACACCGCCGACACCAGCGCGGCCAGCGACGAGTAGCGGAAGAAGACCGCGATGATCAGCCAGGTCGCCAGCGTGCCCAGGCCGAGCCACGGATGGATCGCGAACAGGATGCCGGCCGCGGTCGCCACGCCCTTGCCGCCCGAGAAGCGGTGGAACACCGGGAACAGGTGGCCGAGGAATACCGCCACCGCGACCAGCGCGATGCCGGTCTGGTCGACACCGTAGTCCGGACCGAAGCGCTGCGCCAGCCAGACCGCCAGCCAGCCCTTGAGGCCGTCGCCCAGCAGCGTCAGCAGCGCGGCCTTCTTGTTGCCGGTGCGCAGCACGTTGGTTGCGCCCGGATTGCCGGAGCCGTAGGAGTGCGGGTCCGGCAGCCCCATCGTCTTGCTGACCACGACAGCGAAGGAGATCGAACCGATCAGATAGGCGAGCAGGGCAAAGACGAGATTGGCCATGGGAGGGGTCGAAAAAGCAGCGGAAAAGCGGGGGAGAACCGAAACGGTCGCAAAAAACTGGCGCGATTGTAGCGCGCCGGCGTGGCACTCACGACCGTGATTACCCGCGCATGAAGCAACGGCACGCCGGACGCGCCGGCGTGCTCAGCCCTGCGCCAGCCCGCATTGCACCGGCTTGGCGCCCAGCAGCGCGGTGAGCACGGTCGGTTCGATGCTGACCAGATAGCCGCGCCGGCCGCCATTGATATAGATGCGCTCGAGCGCCAGCACGCCTTCCTCGACATAGACCGGCATCCGCTTGCGCGTGCCGAACGGCGAGGTGCCGCCGACCATGTATCCGCTGTGGCGCTGCGCCACCTCGGGCTTGCACGGCTGCACGCTCTTGCAGCCGATCTGCCGCGCGAGGTTCTTGGTCGAGACGGTGCGGTCGCCATGCATCAGCACGATCAGCGGCTGCGCCTTGTCGTCTTCCATCACCAGCGTCTTGACCACGTGATGCTCGTCGACGCCGAGCTGCCGCGCCGATTCTTCGGTGCCGCCGTGCTCGACATAGTCGTACGGATGCTCGCCGAAGGCGATGCCGTGCTGGCGCAGCATCTGCGTGGCGGGGGTTTCGGAGATATGCCTGGATTTGCCCATGTCTTGCCCGGGTTTGTCTTGTCGTTCCTGGGAGGCCCTGCGCCTTGGCGCGACTATCCGCGCGGATGATGCTGCTGATGCAGGACGCGCAGCCGTTCGCGTGCCACGTGCGTGTAGATCTGCGTGGTCGAGATGTCGGCATGCCCGAGCAGCAGTTGCACCACGCGCAGGTCGGCGCCGTGGTTCAGCAGGTGCGTGGCGAAGGCATGGCGCAGCGTGTGCGGCGACAGCGGGGCGTGGATCTCGGCCTGGCGCGCATAGCGCTTGATCAGATACCAGAAGGCCTGTCGCGTCATCGCCTCGCCGCGCTGGGTCACGAACAGCGCGTCGCTGCCGCGCTGGCCGAGCAGCGCGGGACGGGCGCTGGCCAGATAACGGCGCAGCCAGACCCCTGCCTCGGCGCCGAACGGCACCAGCCGCTCCTTGTTGCCCTTGCCGCTGACCACGCGCGCCACGCCCTCGTTCAGGCCGATTTCCACCGTCTTCATCTGTGTCAGCTCGGACACGCGCAGGCCGCTCGCGTACATCAGTTCCAGCATCGTGCGGTCGCGCAGGCCGAGCGGCGTGTCGATGTCCGGAGCCTGCAGCAACGCCTCGACCTGGGCCTCGCTCAGCGTCTTCGGAAAGCGCGGAGGCTGCTTGGCGGCGCGCAGCAGCAGGCAGGGGTCGGCCTGGACCAGATGCTCGCGCAGCGCCCAGCGGTAGAAGCGCCGGAATACGGCCAGCCGTCGGTTGGCCGACGAGGCCCGCGTGTCGGGGTGGCGCGCGGCGAAGTAGCCTGACAGCGCGCCGTCGTCGGCCGCCAGCAGGGCGATGCCGCGCTCGCCGCGCAGCCAGCGCGCCAGCAGCGCGAGATCGCGGCGATAGGCATCGATGGTGTTGCGCGCGAGCCCGTCTTCGAGCCACAGGGCGTCGCAGAAGCGGTCGACCAGCGTCAGGTCGGCGGCGATGTCGGCTTCGAGCCGGGCGTCGCGATCGTCGTTGCGGTCGTCAAGCGGCGCGGGCGGGTCGGCCAGCGCCGCCGTGCTGTCATGCCGCGCGGTCACAGCAGCATCACCCGCTCGTGGCGCAGCAGCCAGCGTTTGACTTCGAGATGGAAGCCGTCCTCGCCGTGATGGGCGAAGCCGCCCAGGCCCTTGGCCCCGACCACGCGATGGCAGGGCACGACCAGCGGGAAGGGGTTGTCGCCGCAGGCCTGGCCCACCGCGCGCGCGGTGCCGCCAATACTGTCCGCCAGCTGGCCATAGGTCGCGGTGCGCCCGCACCGCACGGTGCGGATCGCCTGCCAGACGCGGCGCTGGAACGCGGTGCCGGTGCCTGCGAGGGGCACGTCGAGCGGCGCGTCGGGATCGGCGTAGTAGGCCGCCAACTGCGCCGCCAGCTGCTGGATCGGCGGCAGGTCGGAGCCGCGCAGCGCGAAACGCTCCGGCAGGAAGTGGATCGCGTGGATGCACTGCGCATCCGCGCGCACGCCGATGCGGCCGAACGGTGCGGCGAGGATGGCGTCGAAGCGGGCGGCGAGCCCGGCGTCGCGAAGCTGCGCACTGCTGCCGATGTCGGCGCGCGGCGCTGGCGGGGAATCCGTGGACGGATTCGGATGGGAAGGCATGGCGTGACAACGGTCGATCCGGATACCGGATTCTAGTGCTTTGACGCTCCCCATGCTAATTGGATGCTGCTCTCCCGCTTGCGGGAGAGGGCAGCTTGTTGTGCTCGACCTCGGCGGCCTGGCAAAGCAAAGAGGGCTCCGCGGAGCCCTCTTCGATCCAGCAGACAGGCGCCGTCCTGAAGACGGCGGGCTGCCTCAGGCCATCACTGCTCGAGCTTGATGTTCTGAACCTTGACCAGGTTGCGCATCTTGTCGAACTCCTTCTTGATCTCGGCGGCGTGCTGCGCCGGCGTGTTGCCCGACGGCTCGGCGCCGGCGGCGATCAGGCGTTCGCGGAAGCCCTTGTCCTGCAGCGCCTTGACGGCCGCCTCGTTCAGCTTCTTGATGATGTCGTCGGGCGTGCCGGCCGGTGCCACCAGGCCATACCAGGCCGGGTCGTTCGGCTCCTTCAGGCCCATTTCGCCGAAGGTCGGCACGTTGGGCAGCGAGTCCAGGCGCTTCTCGGCGGCCACCACGATCGGGCGCAGCTTGCCGGCCTTGATGTGCGGCATCGACGAGGGCAGGTTGTCGACCATGATCGGCACCTGGCCGGCCAGCACGTCGTTCAGCGCCGGGCCAGCGCCGCGGTAGGGAATATGGACCATGAAGGTCTTGGTCGAGACCTTGAACTGCTCGCCCAGCATATGGCCGAAGCCGCAGGTGCCCGACGACGCGTACGAGTACTTGCCCGGGTTGGCCTTGAGCGCGGCCAGGAATTCCTTGTAGTCCTTGGCCGGGAAGTTCGGGTTGACCGCGATCACGTTGGCGACGTTGGCCAGATTCGTGATGGGCTTGAAGTCCTTGATCGGGTCGTACGACAGCTTCGGATTGCAGGCCGGGTTGACCGCCATCGTCGACACCGTCGAGATGCCGATCGTGTAGCCGTCCGGCGCCGCCTTGGCGATCGCGTCGGCGCCGATCGAGCCGCCGCCACCGGCGCGGTTCTCGACCACCACCGGCTGGCCCAGGATCTTGCTCATCTGGTCGGCCGCGCCGCGCCCGACGATGTCGGTGGTGCCGCCCGGGGCGAACGGAATGATCAGCTTGATCGGCTTGGTCGGATAGTTGCTCTGTGCCTGTGCCAGCGAGGCGCAGGCGGCCAGACCCAGGGCCAGGGCAATGTGCTTGGATTGCATGAGATCGTGTCTCCCGTCGTGAAGCCGGACGGAGAGTGTCCGTCCAGAACTGAAAATGCCGGTCGGGGACCCGGTAGGGCCCGCCGCGCCGGCGCGATGCATCGGCGGCCGATCAGCCGCCGAGCAGGCCGCGCTTCAGATCGCGATCGACCGGGCGTTCGCCCAGGAAGATGCGCAGCACGGCCTGGTAGAAATCCTCGCCGGGGATGGGTTTGCCGCGCGGCGTGCCATTGACGGCGATCACCGTGCCGCTGTCCGGCGTGTAGTCGAAGTCGATCACGTCGCCCTTGCGCGCCGTGCCGACCTGGTTCATCGCCTGTTCCAGCTGGTGCAGGCGATCGGCGAACTTTTCCAGCTGCGCCTCGTTGTGGTTCTCACGCATGCCTTCGTTCAGCGCCTTGACGAAGGTGCTCGATTCCACTTCGCGCAGCGGCCGGATCTGCAGCCGCTTCGGCCCCTTGGCGCCCAGCACCACGGCAGCGTTGCGCACCTTTTCGGGCAGGTACAACGCGGCTACATAGCCCTTGACGATGAACACCGAGCGCAGGCCCGCGCCGTTGAGCTGCAGTTCCTTGCCGCCCAGGCGGGTCGCCTCGTCCAGCCGCACGCCCTCGATCTCGACCGCGCTCGCGGCTGCCGGCAGCGCGCCCGCCACGGCCACGCAGCAGATCGCCAGCCACTGGCGCAGGCGGCGTGCGGTCCCTCCGGTCCGATGGAACGGAACGCGGGCGGAAAGGCGGCGGGGGGCAGGCATGGCGGGGCGGTACATCGAGAACGGAATGGCAGGCGGAACAAGATCGACGGAAATCCGGAGCGTGCCATCTTCCGGGTTTTCTGAAACAATACCAATCCGTATCTGCCCTAGGGCGCACTCCGGGCTGCCTCGGCGCGCTCCCGGAACGCCGTCCGCACGGGCTCCTGCCGTCCTTCCTGACATCCCCGACGCGCCCCCGCGTCCCGACAACAACAACACGCCGATGTCGCCTGCTCTGTTGATGGTGCCCGATTTCAGCCTGATCCTGATCGGCTGGCTGCTGGTGCGCTATACCTCGTTCGACCGTGCTTTCTGGTCCGGCGTCGAACGCCTGGTCTACTTCGTGCTGTTCCCCGCGCTGCTGCTGCAGGCGACCAACAGCGCGGTATTCGATTTCTCGACCACCTCGGCGATGCTGGGGCTGGCGGTGGTGACCACGGTGTTCGGCATGGCCGCGGGCTACGCGGTCAAATGGGTGTTGCGGCCCGACCCGATCGATTTCGCCTCCGGCCTGCAGACGGCGTTCCGCTTCAACTCGTATATCGCGCTGGCGCTGGCATCGCGGCTCGGCGGCAGCGAAGGGCTGGCGATGATGGCGGTGATCGTCGGCTGCGTGGTGCCGATGTGCAATGTCGCCGCGGTGTGGGCGCTGGCCCGGCACGGCGAGGCGCGGCTGTGGCGCGAGCTGGCGCGCAACCCGCTGATCCTGGCCACGGCCGGCGGCCTGATCACCAATCTGATCGGCCTGCATCCGCCCGAGGTCGTGGGCATGACGCTGGGCCGGCTGGGCTCGGCTTCGACGGCGCTGGGTCTGATGACGGTGGGGGCGGGCCTGCAGATGCGCGGCGCGGTCGGCACGGTCGGGCCGGTGGCATGGTGGACCGCAGTCAAGCTGCTGGCGATGCCGGCCTTTGCGTGGGCGCTCGGCCGGCATCTGCCGCTGTCGCCGCTGCAATTGCAGATCGCGGTGCTCTATGCCGCGATGCCGACCGCATCGAGCGCGTATATCCTCGCGGTCCGCATGGGCGGAAACGGCCCGATGGTGGCCGCGGCAATCTCGGCGATGACGGTGTCGGCCATCTTCACCGCGCCGATGTGGCTGGCGCTGGTCAGCTAGGCTGCTGCCGTTGCTCCGGCGGCGGCGCGGACTCCGGCCGCTGCGCGAGCGCCCATGCCACATGCTCGCGCACCAGCTCGGAGGGATGCCCGGCGCGCGCCAGCAAGGCCGCGCGGATGCGCTCTGCCTGCGCCGGTTCGCCGGCACCGCGCAGCGCGTTGCCCAGGCCCACGGCCAGATTGCGCAGCCAGCGCTCGTGGCCGATGCGCCGGATCGGGCTGCCTTCGAGGCGCCGATTGAAGTCTTCCTCGCTCCAGCCGAACAGCTCGACCATGTCGGGCGCATCGAAGCCATTGCGCACGGCGAAGTCGGGCAGCGTCGCGCGGTGCGCGAACTTGTTCCACGGGCAGGCCAGCTGGCAGTCGTCGCAGCCGTAGACCCGATTGCCCATCGGCGCGCGCAGCGGCTCGGGAATCGCGCCCTTGTGCTCGATGGTCAGATAGGAGATGCAGCGGCGCGCGTCGAGCCGGTACGGTCCGACGATGGCCTGGGTCGGGCAGATGTCGATGCAGCGCCGGCACTGGCCGCAATGCGCGGAGGCGGGCGGGTCGACCGGCAGCGGCAGATCGACCAGGATCTCGCCGAGGAAGAACATCGAGCCGCCGTCGCGGTCCAGCAGCAGCGTATGCTTGCCGCGCCAGCCCAGGCCACCCTGGCCGGCCAGCGCGACCTCCATCACCGGCGCCGAGTCGGTGAAGACGCGATAGCCGAACGGGCCGATCGCGGTCTCGATGCGGCCGGCCAGCTGCTGCAAGCGTGTGCGCAGCACCTTGTGATAGTCGCGGCCCCGGGCGTACAGCGAGATGGTGGCCGCGGTGCCGCCGGCCTCGGCCTGCGCGAGCCGTGCGAACTCGCGCTCGCGCCAGTCGTCGCCGTCGTCGTCGCCATCGGTGCAAGCCGGCAGATACGGCATGCGCGCGACGATCGCGCGCACCGTGCCGGGCACCAGTTCGGCCGGCCGTGCGCGCTTGACGCCATGGTTCGCCATATAATCCATGTCGCCATGGCAGCCCTGCGCCAGCCACGCGAGCAGTCCCGCTTCGGCATGGCTCAGGTCCACGTCGGCGACGCGCACGTCGTCGAAGCCGAGCGCCGCGCCCCAGGCGCGAATCTGCGCGACCAGCGCGTGCGGATCCGCGCCGGTGGCGTCCTGCGCCGCTGGCGTCCCGCTGAGAACGGCGTCAGGCGCCTGTGCTGCTCGGTCGATCATCCGTCAATTGTACGCAATGCCCCTGCTCGAAGAACGCACCGTGATTCTGCCCGACGAAGCGGCCACCGGCCGCCTCGGCGCGGCGCTGGCCGGCGCGGTGCGCGCCATGCCGCCGCAGACGGTGCACGTCCAGCTCTCGGGCGATCTCGGCGCGGGCAAGACCACGCTGTCGCGCGCGGTGCTGCGGGCGCTGGGCCATGCCGGCAAGGTCCGCAGCCCCACCTACACGCTGTGCGAGCCGTACCAGGTTTCGCGAGCCGACGGTTCGCCGCTGACCGTCTATCACTTCGATCTCTATCGCTTCGCCGATCCCGAGGAATGGCTCGACGCGGGATTTCGCGACTGTTTTGCCGAGCCGGCCTTCAATCTGGTCGAGTGGCCGGAGAAGGCCGCATCGCTGCTTGGGGAACCCGACTTGCACCTGTTGCTCCAATCGGACACCTCGCTCAGCGATGAGGCCGCCGATCGGCGAGTCGCGATCCTGCGCGCCTATACTCCAACCGGACTTCTCCTGCTGCACGCATGCTGATCAAGCGCCTCGCCACCGACCGTCCCGATGAACTGCTGCTCGCCCGCCGAAAATGGCTGGCGCAATGCCTCAAAGCCGGCGCCGGAACGGTCGTGCTGACGCTGGCGGGTCCGCAGATCGCGGCCGGCGCCGGCATCGTCGCGGTACGTGTCTGGCCGGCCGAAGACTATACGCGCGTGACCATCGAATCGGATGAGCGCCTCGCCGCGGTCCACACGATGGTGCGCAATCCCGATCGGCTGGTGGTCGATATCGATGGCCTGGACCTGTCGCCGACGCTGCGCGAGCTGGTCGCCAAGATCACGCCCAACGATCCCTATATCCAGTCGGTACGCGTCGGCCAGAACCGGCCGCGAGTGGTCCGGCTGGTGTTCGACCTGAAGGAAGACATCTCGCCGCAGGTCTTCACGCTGGGGCCGATCGGCCAGTACCGCAACCGGCTGGTGTTCGATCTCTATCCGGTCAATCCGCCCGATCCGCTGTGGAAGCTGGTGCGCGAAACCGAGGACAAGCAACGACGCTTCGCCTCGACGCCGGCGACCGAGAGCGCCGACAGCGTGGCCGGCGCGCCGTCGACCAGCGAAGAGGATGCGATCGCGGCGCTGGTGCGCCAGTTCGAGGATCAGGCCAGGACTCCCGCCACGCCGCCGCTGCCGGCCAATCCGCCGGTCGCGGCCGCCAGGCCGAAGCCGCCGGCCGGCTCAGCGTCGACCCAGCCGGCCCAGCCGACCCCGCCGCAGGCGCCGCTGGCGCAGGACAAGGGCGGCAGGAACGATCCGGCCGACGATCCCGCACCGTCGCGCTTCAAGATGCGCCGGCTGCTGACGGTGGCGATCGATCCCGGCCACGGCGGCGAGGACCCGGGCGCGATCGGCGCCGCCGGCTCGCGCGAGAAGGACGTGGTGCTGCAGATCGCCAAGCGCCTGCGCGCCAAGATCGATGCGCAGCCCAATATGCGGGCGATGATGACCCGCGACGCCGATTTCTTCGTGCCGCTGAACGTACGCGTGCAGAAGGCCCGCCGGGTCAAGGCCGACCTGTTCGTGTCGATCCACGCGGACGCCTTCGTCAAGCCGGAGGCGCGCGGCGCCTCGGTGTTCGCGCTGTCCGAGCGCGGCGCGTCGAGCTCGGCCGCGCGCTGGCTGGCCAACAAGGAAAACGCCGCCGACCTGATCGGCGGCGCCAACATGAACAACAAGGACGCCCAGGTGGCGCGCGTGCTGCTCGATCTGTCGACCACCGCCCAGATCAACGACAGCCTGCGCGTGGGCAAGGCCGTGCTATCCGAGATCGGCGGCATGCACCAGCTGCACAAGTCGCATGTCGAGCAGGCGGGCTTCGCCGTGCTCAAGGCGCCCGACATCCCGTCGATCCTGATCGAGACCGCCTTCATCAGCAACCCGGAAGAAGAGCGCAAGCTCAACGACGAGGCCCACCAGGAACAGCTGGCCAACGCGATCCTGCGCGGCATCCGCGGCTACTTCGCGCGCAATCCGCCGCTCTCGCGCAGCCCGTCGGTGTGAGGGCGCCCAGCCATCGACGCAACGATCGAGGAAAAGGCCGGCAAATCGCCGGCCTTTTCTCTTGCTGACACGCTGGTCGTCCCCGCGAAAGGCCGCGACCAAGTGGCTTGTCAAGACGCCGGGCCCCCGCTGTCGCGGCAGCGGTACCGGACGATGCCGACGCTCCCGGTCAGGCGCTCGCGACCGCGCCTTCGATCTGCTCGCGGTTGGCATAGCGCGATGCCATCACCGAGCAGACGATCAGCTGCAGCTGGTGATAGACCATCAGCGGCAGCACCAGCAGGCCCAGCGCCGGATGGCCGGCGAACAGGATCTTGGCCATCGGGATGCCGTTGGCCAGGCTCTTCTTCGAGCCGCAGAACACCGCGGTGATCTCGTCCTCGACCGAGAAGCCGAGACGGCGGGCGACGAACGTGGTGGTGGCCAGGATCGCGAACAGCAGCACGGCGGCCAGCGCCATCACGGCGGCGATGGTCTGCCAGCTGTACTGGTGCCACAGGCCCTCGGCGGTGGCGTCGCAGAACGACGAGTAGACGATCAGCACGATCACGCCGCGATCGATCTTGCTGGTGATGGGCTTGTGACGGCCCAGCCAGGCACCGATTACCGGACGCGCCAGCTGGCCGAGCGCGAACGGCAGCAGCAGCTGCAGCGCCACGCCGGTCAGCGCCTTGCCCAGCGGCATCGATGCGCCGCTGGCGCTGATCACCAGGCCCATCAGCAGCGGGGTCAGCGCCATGCCGATCAGCCCCGAGATGGTCGCGTTGAAAATGGCGCCGGGCACGTTGCCGCGCGCCATCGAGGTCATTGCCACCGACGACGAGACGGTCGACGGCAGCGCGCACAGGAAGAACACGCCCAGCAGCAGGTCGGCCGGCAGGCGGTCGTGCAGCGCGAACATCAGCACCGCGCCGATCAGCGGGAACACCACGTAGGTGAAGACCTGCACGAAGGTATGCAGGCGCCAGTGGCGTGCACCGGCAACCAGCTTGTCGCGCGAGAGCGCGGCGCCGTGCAGGAAGAACACCAGCGCGACGCCGAGGCTGGTCACCAACCCGAGGTGCAGCGGACCGTCGCCGGTGCCGACCTCGGGTGCGGCCATCGCCAGGGCGATCGCGGCCAGCATGATCAGCACGAAGCCATCGATCAGATCGTAGAGTTTCTTAAAGGGATTCAGCAGGAAGGACATGACTGCGTGGGCTAAAGCGCACCGGAGCGGCGCGCCGGAACGAATGGGTTAAAAGAAAAAGGAATAGACAGAAAACGATTGAATCAGGGTTAACGCTGGTATTGGACGATAGTCCTGTCTAGAATGCAAATTCATTTGTCGTATTCATTGATATGGTTCGTGCATGAATTACACCTTGCGGCAATTGCGGGTCTTCCTGGCGGTCGCCTCGCACGGCAGTTTCAGCCGGGCAGCCGACGCGGTGGGGCTGACCCAGCCGGCGGTCAGCCGGGGCGTGGCGGAACTGGAAGAGGCGCTTGGACTGCGCCTGCTGGACCGCACCACGCGCGAGGTGGTGCTGACCGATGCCGGCCAGGCGCTGGTGCCGGCGCTGGAACGGCTGCTCGGCCAGCTCGACGACACGCTCGAGGAGACCCGGCAGCTCGGCGAGCGCTACCGCGGTCGGGTGGTGATCGCCAGCGCGCCGACCATCTCGGCGCGGCTGATGCCGCTCTATGTGGCCGCCTGCGCGCGGCAATATCCGGAGGTCCGGCTGTCGGTGCGCGACAACGTGCAGGCCGACGGGCTCGAGCAGATCCGGGCGGGCGCGGTCGATTTCGGCGTGCTGATCGACCCGCTGGCCAGTGAAGGGCTCGAGACGGTGCCGCTGGGCACCGATCCGTTCTGCTTCGTCTGCCGCGACGACGATCCGTTGGCAAAACGCGACACGGTGTCGTGGTCGGCGCTCGACGGCGTGCCGCTGGTGCTGCTGGATTTCGCCTCGGGCAGCCGCCCGCTGATCGACCGCGTCTTCGCGATGCACGGCGTGACGCCGCGCGTGGTGCAGGAGCTGGGCCACTCGGCCAGCGTGTTCGGCATGGTGCAGGCCGGCATCGGGGCCTCGGTGCTGCCCTCGTTCTCGCTGCCGCTGCCGGCCTCATCGAACCTGGTATGGCGTCCGCTGGTGCCGCGGGAGGAGCGGCGCATCGTAATGGTCCGCCGCGAGGACCGCTCGCTGTCGCCGGCGGCCGCGGCGGTGTGGGAGATGGTCAGGACGATGCCGATTCCGGCGGCTTGAGGTTCGGGGGGGCGCGCTAACCACCCCGCTCCCCGGCACTCTCCCCCTGAGGGGCGGGGGAGAGGGCAGCGGCGGTCGTCATGCCGCTGCCGTGACCCCGCCGTCGCCGCTCAATCCCCCATCGCCACCCCTTCCCGCCGCGGGTCGGCGCCGCCGAACCACATCGGCTTGCCGTCGACGCGCACGCGCATGATGCCCTGCAGGCCCGAGGTCTGGTCCATCACGCGCACGTCATGTCCGCGTGCCTTGAGCCCCTGGACCAGAGCGTCCGACACCCGGCCCTTCTCCAGCTCGGTGGGGCCGTTGCGCGAACCGACATTCGGCAGCGAGATCGCCTGCTGCACGTTCAGGCCCCAGTCGAGCGTGCCGACCAGCGTCTTGGCCACGTAGTTGATGATGGCCGAACCGCCGGGCGAGCCGGCCGTCATCACCAGTTCGCGGGTCTGGCGATCGAACACCAGCGTGGGCGCCATCGACGAGCGCGGCCGTTTGCCCGGCTGCACGCGGTTGGCCACCGGCTTGCCGTCTTCCTCGGCGACGAAGGAAAAATCGGTCAGCTGGTTGTTCAGCAGGAAGCCGCGCACCATCTGGCGCGAGCCGAACTGGTCCTCGATCGTGGTGGTCATCGACAGCGCATTGCCGTAGCGGTCGACCACCGAGATATGGGAGGTCGACGGAAACTCCGGCGCGCGATCGCGCGCCATCGACACCGTCGCACCGGCCGGCGTGCCGGCACTGGCCTTGCCCATGCTGCGTTCGCCGATCAGCGCGGCGCGGCTGGCCAGATAGCGCGGATCGACCAGGCTGCGCCAGTCGCCGCCGGGCAGCGGCACGAAATCGGTATCGGCGACGTATTGATTGCGATCGGCGTAGGCTAGCCGGCCCGCTTCCGCGAACAGATGCGCGCCTTCGACCGACGGTTCCAGCCCGACCCCGTTGCGCTGCGGTTTGGCCGCCGCGATCTGCCGCGCCGGCGGCAGCGCCTGCAGGATGCCCAGCATCTGCGCGACGGCGATGCCGCCCGACGACGGCGGCGGCATGCCGCAGACGGTCCATTGGCGATAGTCGGTGCAGATCGGCTGCCGCACCTTGGGCCGGTAGTCGGCGATGTCCTTGGCGGTCAGCACGCCGGGGTTGGTCGGATGCGAGCGGACCTTGGCGGCAATATCGCGGGCGACATCGCCCAGATAGAAAGCATCGGCGCCGCGTGCGGCGACGCTGCGCAGCACCGCCGCCAGTTCCGGATTGCGCAGCACCGTGCCGGCTGTCTTCGGCGTGCCGTCGGCGTTGTAGAAGTAGGCGCGTGCGGCCGGATCCTTCATCAGATCCTGGTCCTGCGCGAGGATGGTCGCCAGCCGCGGGCTGATTGCGAAGCCTTGCTCGGCCAGCCGGATCGCGGGCTCGAACAGCCGCTGCCACGGCAGCTTGCCGTGCTGGCGATGCGCCAGCTCCAGCATGCGCAGCACGCCGGGCGCGCCGACCGAACGGCCGCCGACCAACCCCTGGCGGAACGGCATCACCTTGCCATCCGGGCCATAGAACAGGCGATCGGTGGCGGCGGCGGGCGCGGTCTCGCGGCCGTCGTAGGCCTGGACCTGCTTGCCGTCGAAGTGCATCAGGAAGGCGCCGCCGCCGATGCCCGACGAATTGGGCTCGACCAGATTGAGCACCATCTGCGTGGCGATGGCCGCGTCGATGGCGGTGCCGCCGGCCTTGAGCATGTCATAGCCAGCCCGGGTCGCCAGCGGATTGGCGGCGGCCACCATGAAGGCGCTCGCGGTCCAGCCGGGTTTGTCGGTCCAGCCCGAGGCGCCTTCCGGGGCAGGGGGGAGGGCGGAGGTGGCGGCGGCGGTCGGGGTGGTGGCACTGGCGGCGGGAGTTGCCGCTGCGCCCGCATCCTTGCCGGCTTGCGGGGCGGCGCAGCCGGACAGCAGCAGCGCGGCCAGCGCGCCGGCCAGCATGGCCGTCGGTGCCGATCCCTTGACGGCGGCTGCGGTGGAAAGGAACGGCGGAACCGGCGAACGTGGCGGCATGCTGCACTCCCTTTGAGGCCTATGAGGTACAGCGATTGTAGTCACTGCCACCTGCCGCCGTGTCATGCAGAGCACAATCGGCGTCGTGCTCCCACGCGCCGCCGGTCCTGAAGCGCCGGCCCGCCGCCGTCTCCTTGAGAGTGCCGCCTTACTTCGGCTGCATCCGGATCGCGCCATCCAGTCGGATCACCTCGCCATTGAGCATGGTGTTGCCGATGATCGCCTGCACCAGTTGCGCGTATTCCGCCGGACGGCCCAGCCGGGGCGGGAACGGCACCATCTTGCCGAGCGCGTCCTGCACCTCCTGCGGCATGCCGAGCAGCATCGGCGTCTCGAAGATGCCGGGGGCGATCGTCATGCACCGCACGCCGTCGCGCGCCAGGTCGCGGGCCACCGCCAGCGTCATGCCGACCACGCCGCCCTTGGAGGCGGCATACGCGGCCTGGCCGATCTGGCCGTCGAAGGCGGCCACCGAGGCGGTGTTGACGATGATGCCCCGTTCGCCGCCGTCGTCCGGGGTGTTCTGCACCATCGCCGCCGCAGCCAGCCGGATCATGTTGAAGGTGCCGATCAGGTTGATGCGGATGGTCTTTTCGAAGGCGTCCAGCGGATGCGGACCGTTCTTGCCGACGGTCTTGTTGGCGGTCGCGATGCCGGCGCAGTTGATCAGCCCGGCCAGCCGTCCCAGGCCCACGGCGGCGTCGACGACGGCCTGGCCATCGGTTTCCGAGGTCACGTCGCAGCGGACGAAACGGCCGCCCAGCTCTTGCGCCAGCGCGGTGCCGGCGGTCTCGTTCAGGTCGGCGATGACGACCTTGCCGCCCTGCTCGGCGAGCATGCGCGCCGCGCCCGCTCCCAGGCCGGAAGCGCCGCCGGTGACGATGAATACGTTGTCTCGGATCTGCATGAACTGTCTCCTCGGGGTTGGGGGCGCCGGCCGATACTGCGCTGGCGCCTGAAGGTGAAAAACATCACGTCAACATCGTGCCGAACGCCGGGCATAACGCGGAACATAACGTTTACGTAAACGTCAAGCAATCGCGCCGTATTGTAAAGGCCAGGCCGCCGCGCCGATAGCGGTCACGAGAATCGTAAGCTCGCAATCATTCGCAGGAGAGCTTCGCACCTTATGTGGCTAGAGTGCGCCCACGTCACACTTCGGGAGTGCTGCCGTGAGCGAGTTCCATGCAGGCTGGATCCGCAGCCGTCCTTCGTCGCCAAGGCTGGATCGGACCGAAGATTCCTCCGACTGCGCGTCCAAGTCCGTGCCGGCGAAGGCTACGCCGGGAGCCGACGCGATCCGGCGCGATCCGGCCGAGCCGGAGGGAAACTCCGGCGCCTTGCGGCAGTTCCTGCGCGCGCTGCGAGCGGGCCGGCCAACCTTCCTGCTGGACACCGCGGGTATCTACTTGATGTCGTCGGCGGTGCAGGAGGTCGAACCGCTGTTCGAGGCCGCCGACGCGATCTCTCCGGAACTGGTCGAGGCCAGCGACGTGCTTCCGGCGGGCGATGCGCTGCTCGGCGTGGTCGAACTGGTCGGGACCGCAGTCGACAAGGTCAAGACCTGGCGCCGGGTGTGCGCGTCCGAGCCCGGCTACCGCCGCGCGTCCGCCTTGTTGGCCCAATCGCGGCTGCCCGAAGAGGTCGAGCGGCGCAAGGCCGCGCTCAAGGCGACACGCCACTGGATCCGCGCCTGCCTGGCGACGCCGGCCCGGCACGATGGCACGCCGGCGCCGACCCTCGCCACGCATCGGCTGCGGTACGACGGCATCGCGCACCTTCCGGACACGTTTTGCCGGGCGCTGACCGCCGGCAACCGCGATGCCGCTGCGCTGGGCGAGGCAACCATCCGCGTGATCGACCGCGAACTCGGCTCGATCGACCAGCAACGCGATGCCATCCTCCGGCAACGTGGCGCAGACGTTCTCGGGCACGACGCGGTTGCGCAGGACGATCGCCGCGCAACGCGGCGGCTGCGCAACAGCGCCATCGCCTGCATGCGAGACAGCAGCCTGCAAGCGCTGCGCGTCGCTTACGAAACGAGCCCGATCGCGGACAGCGGGTGGGATGCGCCGCTGGACCTGGGCCTGATTCCCGGTGGAGTGCTTTCGTTCGGCTTCAGCGCAGCGATCGGGCTGGCCCATACCGGTTGCGGCATTGGCGAACTGGCCGAAGCGAGGCGGCGCAGTGCGACGCTGCGCCAGGTCGACCAGGCGGTCCGCGACAATCTTTGCCGGTTGTCGGCCGATCCGGCACGGGGCAAGCGGCTGCAATCGCCCGCCACGAGGGAGGCGCTGCGCTGGTTCGCCGACGGACAGCGCCGCTGGCGCGAGCGGGCCGGCGAGCTGGCCCGCTGGGCCATCGGGCGTATCGCCTATGGCCTGGCCACCGCGCTGCTGTCCGGCGCCGGCATGGCTTCGATGCTGATCATGGGGACGGCGGCCTTGGCGACCCCTGTGGCCCCCGTGCTGGTGGCCGTCGGCGGTGTGCTCGGCGTTGCCTGGTTCCTGTTCTCGTTGATCAGGATCGCCTTGCGCGTGATACGCAGCCGCGCCGATACGCGGGAGAGCGAACGGCTGGAGGACGCAGTCCGGCGCGCAGCCGCGCGTGGCCTGTGTGCGGACACACTGTCGCAATGCAGCCTGGCGCAGCTCGAGTCCTTGCGACGCGATGGCGGGGCGCTGTCCAGCAATCGCTATTGGCAGGCGGCGGTGCTGGCGCGGCGGCTGCTGATGGACGATGCGGCTGACAAGACCGCCGGCAAGGCGGCGCGGCTGGAGACCTCGGCCTTGCTGCAGGCGCTCGGCATGTCGAAGCTGTCCACCACGCTGCTCAAGCACGCCGGCTTTGCGCTCGCCCATCGGACGATCCTTCTCTACCTGCATGGCGATGGCGCGCAGACGGCCTGGCGGGACGGAACCTTCCATCGCGTGGAGACGGCCGACGCGCGGCGCTTTCCGACGCATGGGGGCTAGCCGCCCAGGCAGGAAAAAAGGCGGCAAAGAAAAAGGTGACAAAGAAAAAGGCGGCTAATGGCCGCCTTTAATTCTTCTGCGCCTGACTTCAGCGCTCGACTTCAGCGCCTGACTTCAGTGCCTGACTTCAGTGCCTGACTTCAGTGCCTTACTTCAGCGCCTCGAACACCCGCGCGGTGATCTCGTCGACCGAACCGACGCCGCTGATCTTGCGATACTGCGGCGGCGCGACGCTTGCGCCCGGGTCGCCCTTGGCGGCCCAGTCCGAGTAGTAGTCGACCAGCGGTCGGGTCTGCTGCGCGTAGACATCGAGACGTTTGCGCACGGTCTCTTCCTTGTCGTCGTCGCGCTGGATCAGCGGCTCGCCGGTTTCGTCGTCGACGCCCGCCGTCTTGGGCGGGTTGTACTTCAGATGGTAGGTACGGCCCGAGGCGGCATGCACGCGGCGGCCGCTCATGCGTTCGATGATGGCGTCGAACGGTACGTCGATCTCCAGCACGTAGTCGATCGACACGCCGGCTTCCTTCATTGCCTCGGCTTGCGGAATCGTGCGCGGGAAACCATCGAACAGATAGCCGTTGCGGCAATCGTCCTGCTTCAGGCGGTCCTTGACCAGGCCGATGATGATGTCGTCGGAGACCAGACCGCCCGCGTCCATCACCTTCTTGGCCTCGATGCCCAGCGGGGTGCCGGCCTTGACCGCGGCGCGCAGCATGTCGCCTGTGGAGATCTGCGGGATGCCGAACTTCTCGCAGATGAACTTGGCTTGCGTGCCTTTGCCGGCGCCGGGCGCGCCCAACAGGATCAAACGCATTTACGGGTCCTCAGAGTTTTGAATCCGGTATTGCGGGGGAATGGAAGGAGGGTAACGCCGAAACTTGACGTGTGGCTTACCGCGCGATGGTCAGGCACGCAGGCGCCGCCATGGCTGGTGACCGGCGCGGTCCGCATGCGGTTGGCATGGGCGCAAGCCGGATCGGCTCATTCTTCATCTCCCCACCGAGCTTGCGTCGTCGCCCGCATTGACGGCGACAGCGGCTCTTTATTGGCGAGCATTATGCCACGAGGCAGCCGGAAATCGGCCCGCCGCGGCGGTCAACGGTGTGTAAACCGGAGCGGGCGAATGGCCCGCCTTGTGTGGGATTGCGCCCGTTCGCGCTCAGCGGACCGACCGTGCCGCGGCCTCGGACCACAGCGCCCGCACCCGCTCCAGATCGGCCGGGGTATCGACGCCGGGCGCCGGCGCGGCCTCGGTGGCCAGCACGGCAATGCGTTCGCCATGCCACATCGCGCGCAGCTGCTCGAGCGCTTCGGTCTGCTCCAGCGGCGCCGCGGCGAGCGTCGGGAAGCGGCGCAGAAAGCGGGCGCGATAGGCGTACAGGCCGATATGGCGCAGCACCGGCATGTCGGGGAGCGGGACCTGCGCGTTCGCTGCGGGGCCCGACGGCACGCCGGACCAGGCATCGCGCGCCCAGGGGATTGGCGCGCGCGAGAAGTACAGCGCGCGGCCGGCGCTGTCGCACACCACCTTGACCACATTGGGATTGAAGACCTCGCCGATCTCGTGCAGCGGATGGGCCGCGGTGGCGATCGCGCAGTCGGGATGCGCGGCCAGATGCCGGGCCACCGCGTCGACCAGCGCCGGCGCGATCAGCGGTTCATCGCCTTGCACGTTGACCACGATCGCATCGTCGTCCAGCGACAGCAGGGCGGCCACCTCGGCCAGCCGGTCGGTGCCGGTGGCATGGTCGGCGCGCGTCAGTACTGCCTCGATGCCATGTTCGGCGCAGGCCGCGCGCACCGTGTCGGCGTCGGTGGCGACCACGATGCGGCGCGCCGATGAGGCACGGGCGCGCTCGGCGACCCGCACGATCATCGGCTTGCCGGCGATATCGGCCAGCGGCTTGTTGGGCAGACGCGTCGATGCGAGCCGCGCGGGAATGACGACGGTGAAATCCACGGTGGAGTCCGCGGGAGCGTGGGCG
Source organism: Cupriavidus sp. (assembly GCA_031180665.1). Lineage (GTDB taxonomy): Bacteria > Pseudomonadota > Gammaproteobacteria > Burkholderiales > Burkholderiaceae > Cupriavidus. The sequence goes on from JAPSLP010000014.1 coordinate 116,926, forward strand.
GAGGAAGCGGCAAGCGACATCGAAGGTGGCCTCAGGTCGGATCGATGGCGCGGCCCGGCACCGATTGACGGGCTTCGTCGGCCAGCATCACCGGAATGCCGTCGCGGATCGGATAGGCCAGTTTGTCGGCATGGCAGATCAGTTCCTGCGCGGCGCGGTCGTATTCGAGCTTGCCCTTGCACAGGGGGCAAACCAGGATTTCAAGCAGCCGGTTGTCCATCTTGGCGTTCCTTGGTGTGGCTGGCCGCGGCAGCGGCGCCGGTGGCCGCGGTCGGCGCTGCCTGGCAGCGCGCGATGACCGTGCGGCGAATTCGATCGATCAGACCCGGATCGATCACGGGCCTGGTGGGGACGACCCAGATGCGCGGGTCGAGCGGCTCGCGAAGCCGGTCGCATTTTACGGCATCCTTCTCGGTGATCAGGATCGCCTCGGCGGCCTGCGCGGCCGGATGGTCGACGAACGGGTCCTCGGCGAAATCGTAGTGGTCCGGCAGCGGCAGCGTATCGGGCTGCAGGCCCGCGCCACGCAGGCTGGCGAAGAAGCGCTCGGGATTGCCGATGCCGGCCGCGGCCAGCACGCGCCGTCCCGCGAAGGTCGACAGCGGGCGCACCATGGTCGGATCGGCGAGCTGCCAGGCCTGTTCAAGTTCCAGCCGCATGCCGTAGACCTCGGGCCGGTCCGGCGTCGCGCGGAAATACGGATCGTTGATCAGCGTGGCATCGCGGCGGCGCGACAGCGGCTCGCGCAGCGGCCCCGCCGGCAGCAGCCAGCCGTTGCCCCCCATGCGGCCGTCGAACATCACGATCTCGAAGTCGCGCTGCAGGCGGTAGTGCTGCAGGCCGTCGTCGAGCAGCAGCACGTTGATGCCCGGATGCGAAACCAGCATCGCCTGCGCGCAGGACACGCGATCGGGAAAGACCCAGACCGGCACGTCGGTCGAGCGCGCGATCAGCAGCGGTTCGTCGCCGACGTCCTCCGCCTTCGAGGTCGCCTTGACGCGGCGCGGCCGTTCCAGCTTGACGCCATAGCCGCGCGAGACCACGCCCGGGCGCAGCCCCGCCTCGCACAGCGCATCGGCCAGCGCGATCACCGCCGGCGTCTTGCCGGTGCCGCCCACGGTCACGTTGCCGACCACTACCACCGGCATCGGCAGCCGCGTCGACTGCAACCAGCCGCGCCGATACGCCAGGCGCCGCAAGGCGCTGATCGCGCCGAACAGGCCGGCGAACGGCAGCATCAGCCAGGCGAACCAGCCGCGGCGTTGCCACTGGCGGGTAACGAAGTCGGACAGGAGATGGCGGGCAGCGGGCATCGGGTACCAGGGAGAACGGTTTCGCCAGAGTGTATCGGGTCGGGATGGTCCTGCTTCCCGTTCGGGTCTTCGTGGAAAGCCGAGACGCCTACCGCGTCCCGCCGCTCTGCGTCGCGAACGTCAGCCGCGACAGCCCGGCGACCCGCGCGGCTTCCATCACGTTGACCACCGACTGGTGGCTCGCCTGCGCGTCGGCGCTGACGATCAGCACCGGCGCCTGCGCCGCCGCCGTGCCGGCCAGCGCGCGCAGCCGCTCGGCGAGCCCCGCGACATCGCGCGCGCCGACGCGCTCCTTGTCGATCGCGTATTCGCCGCTGGCCGACACCGATACCACGATCTCGCGCGGTCGCTGCTGCGTGGTTTCCGCCTCGGCGGTCGGCAACTGGATGCGCAGCTCGGTGTAGCGCGAATAGGTGGTCGTGATCATCAGGAAGATCAGGATCACCAGCAGCACGTCGATCAGCGGGATCAGATTGATCTCGGGCTCGTCGCGCCTTGCACGGGTACGGAATCGCATGCCGGTATCCGCCTCAGGCGCGCCGTTGCGGCAGGATCGCGTCGAGGAAGGTGGCCGCGCGCGATTCCAGCTCGGCCACATAGTCGTCGACACGCCGGCGGAAATAGCGCCAGAAGATCAGCGCCGGGATCGCGACCATCAGGCCGAAGGCGGTGTTGTACAGCGCCACCGAGATGCCGTGCGCCAATTGTTCGGGATTGGCGCCGGTGCCGCCCTGGCTGCCGAAGATCTCGATCATGCCGATCACGGTCCCGAGCAGGCCCATCAGCGGGGCTACCGAGGCGATCGTGCCCAATGCGTTCAGATAGCGCTCGAGTTCGTGCGCCACCGCGCGGCCCGCTTCCTCGACGGCGTCCTTGGCCGCATCGCGCGAAGTGTCGGGCTGGGCGATCACGTGCCGCAACCCCGCGGCCAGCACCCGGCCCAGCGGCGAATCGCGCTCGAGCGAGTCGACCACGTCGGGCGTCGCGCGCCGTTGCCGCGCCACCGTCAGCGCCTGGTCGTACAGCGTAGCCGGCAGCACCTTGCTGCGCTTCAGGCTCAGCGAACGTTCGACGATCAACGCCAGCGCAATGATCGAGGCCAGCAGCAACGGCCAGATCGGCCAACCGGCCGCTTCAATGATGGAAAACACAAGGACACCCCGAGTCGCCGGCGCGAAGGGAAGGACTGCGGCAGGCCGGCGTAAAAAAACAGGCGCCACT
>JAPSLP010000092.1 GCA_031180665.1 Cupriavidus sp.
GCGCGCCGTGGCTCGGCATGCCGATCGCCGAGGTGTCGACGCTGCAGGGCGCGCTGGTGATCGGCGCCTCGCTGCGCAAGGACCAGCCGCTGCTGGCCTCGCGCCTGCGCCAGGCCGCCAAGAAGGGGGCACGCGTCGCCGTGCTGGGCGCCAGCGCCGAAGATCTGCTGATGCCGCTGGCGGCGCGCATCGCCGTGGCGCCGTCGGCCTGGGCCGCCGCGCTGGCCGGCGTGGCGCGCGCGGTCGCCGCCGCCAAGGGTGTCGCCGCTCCTGCCGGTACGGAAGGGTTCGACGGTGGCGCGCTGGCCGAGGCGGCCGCGCAGGCCCTGCTGTCGGGCGAGCGCCGTGCCGTCTTCCTCGGCAACGAGGCTGTCCGCCATCCGCAATTCGCCGCGCTGCATGCGCTGGCACAGTGGATCGCCGACGCGACCGGTGCCACGCTGGGCTTCCTGACCGAAGCGGCCAACACCGTCGGCGCGCATCTGGTCGGCGCGCTGCCGCGCCAGGGCGGGGCCGATGCCCGCGCCATGCTCGAGTCGCCGCGCAAGGCCTATGTGGTGCTGAACGCCGAACCCGAGTTCGACAGCGCCGACCCGCAACGCGCGCTGGCCGCGCTGAGCCAGGCCGGCACCGTGATCGTGCTGTCGCCGTTCCGCTCGGACGCCGCGCTGCAATACGCCGACGTGATCCTGCCGATCGCGCCGTTCAGCGAGACCTCGGGCACCTTCGTCAACTGCGAAGGCGTGCCGCAGAGCTTCAACGGCGTGGTGCGTCCGCTGGGCGAGACCCGTCCGGGCTGGAAGGTGCTGCGCGTGCTGGGCAATCTGCTGGAGGTGCCGGGCTTCGACTACGAGACCGCCGAGTCGGTCCGCGACGAAGCGCTGGCCGAAGCGATCGGTCCGCGCCTGAACAACCGTACGTCCGCCGCGATCCAGGTCGCCGCGCCGTCGGCCAATGGCGCCGTGCCGGCGATCGAGCGCGTCGCCGACGTGCCGATCTACCACTCGGATGCGATCGTGCGCCGTGCCGATTCGCTGCAGCTGACCGCCGCGGCGCGTCGCGCGATGCAGGTGGGCCTGTCGGCCGATCTGTTCGCCGCGCTGGGCGTGGCCGCGGGCGATCCGGTGCGCGTGACGCAAGGGCAGGGCAGCGTGGTGCTGCCGGCCGTGCTGGAAGAAGGTCTGCCCGCCAACACGGTGCGCGTGTCGGCGGCCACGCCGGCCGCCGTCGGCCTCGGGCCGATGTTCGGCACCGTGCTGGTGGAAAAGGCGGTGGAACTGGCCCCGGTGGCCGCGGCTTAAAGAAGCGAATACGACAGGCGAGAGAGAAAGATGATCGATTGGATTACCTCGCAGGGACAGGCCGTCTTCGGTGGCGCATGGACGCCGCTGTGGATCCTGATTCGCGCCGTGGTCATCGTGGTGCCGCTGCTGCTGTGCGTGGCCTACCTGATCCTGTGGGAGCGCAAGCTGATCGGCTGGATGCACGTGCGGATCGGCCCGAACCGGGTCGGCCCGCTGGGCCTGCTGCAGCCGATCGCCGACGTGCTCAAGCTGCTGCTCAAGGAAGTGATGACGCCCTCGCAGGTCAGCAAGGGCCTGTACCTGATCGCGCCGCTGATGGTGCTGATGCCGGCCGTGGCGATCTGGGCGGTGATTCCGTTCCAGGCCGAGGTGGTGATGGCCGACGTCAACGCCGGCCTGCTGTATGTGATGGCGATCAGCTCGGTCGGCGTCTACGGCGTGATCCTGGCGGGCTGGGCCTCGAACTCGAAGTACGCCTTCATCGGTGCGATGCGTGCCGCCGCGCAGATGGTGTCGTACGAAATCGCGATGGGCTTCGCGCTGGTCACGGTGCTGATGGTGTCGGGCAGTCTGAACCTGTCAGCGATCGTCAACGGCCAGAACACCGGCTACTTCGCCAACATGGGCCTGAACGTGCTGTCGTGGAACTGGCTGCCGCTGCTGCCGATGTTCGGCGTCTACTTCATCTCGGGCGTGGCCGAGACCAACCGGCACCCGTTCGACGTGGTGGAAGGGGAATCGGAAATCGTGGCCGGCCACATGATCGAATACTCGGGCATGGGCTTCGCGCTGTTCTTCCTGGCCGAATACATCAACATGATCATCATCTCGACGATGACCGCGCTGATGTTCCTCGGCGGCTGGGCACCGCCGGTCGACAGCGTGGTCACCAACGCGATCCCGGGCTTCTTCTGGCTGCTGATCAAGGTGTTCCTGCTGCTGTCGGTGTTCATCTGGATCCGCGCCTCGTTCCCGCGCTACCGCTACGACCAGATCATGCGCCTGGGCTGGAAGGTCTTCATTCCGCTGACCGTCGCATGGCTGATCATCGTGGCGATCTGGATCAAGTCGCCCTGGAACATCTGGCACTGAAATCGCCGCCGATCCCGGCCACGAAGCTGGCCGGGACGGGCCAAACCGGGCCGCGGCGCACGCGCCGCGCCCGGTGGAATTACTAGGAAGCAATCGTCATGCTGCTCGCCATCAAGGACTTCTTCAACAGCCTGCTCCTGAAGGAACTCTTCAAGGGCATGGCCTTGACCGGCCGCTATCTCTTCGCCCGCAAGATCACGGTGCAGTTCCCCGAGGAGAAGACGCCGGTGTCGCCGCGCTTCCGCGGCCTGCACGCGCTGCGCCGCTATCCGAACGGCGAGGAGCGCTGCATCGCCTGCAAGCTGTGCGAAGCGGTCTGCCCAGCGCTGGCCATCACGATCGAATCGGACGTGCGCGCCGACGGCACCCGCCGTACCACGCGCTACGACATCGATCTGACCAAATGCATTTTCTGCGGCTTCTGCGAGGAAGCCTGCCCGGTCGACGCGATCGTCGAAACCCAGATTCTCGAGTACCACGGCGAGAAGCGCGGCGACCTGTATTTCACCAAGGACATGCTGCTCGCGGTGGGCGACCGCTACGAGCCGCAGATCGCGGCGGCCAAGGCGGCGGACGCGAAGTACCGCTGATCGCGCGCCTGGCGCGCGCATCGGGCCGCAAGGCTACATATTGAATCGGGCCCCGCGAGGGGCAACTAGAAGGATGCCGCAAGGGCAGGCCGCCGGGGGTGGCCTGTGCCGTGCGGCACGACGAGAACCATGGAATTCACGACCACCATCTTCTACGTCTTCGCAG
>JAPSLP010000050.1 GCA_031180665.1 Cupriavidus sp.
GGCAAGCCGCCGGCGAACGAAATGACTTCCGGACGCTCGGTGACCTTGAGGATTTCGCGGATGGCCGAGCTGGTCAGTTGTTGCGCCCGGCGGGAGATGGCCCAATGCATGATGGTCTCTTGGTGTGGTTCTCGCGCGGCGGCGCCGCGCGATGTCGGTCAAATCGATGCGGCGATGCGCGCGGGGCGCACGCCTGAAACGTTGGGGCTGGCTTTACTGGACCTCGGCGATCATCTCGATCTCGACGCACGCGCCCAGCGGAATCTGCGCGACGCCGAACGCGCTGCGGGCATGCTTGCCCTTGTCGCCGAACACTTCGGCCAGCAGCTCGGAGCAGCCGTTGGTGACCAGGTGCTGCTCGGTGAAGTCCGGCGTCGAATTGACCAGGCTCATCACCTTGACGATGCGCGTCACGCGGTTCAGGTCGCCGACATGCGCGTGCAGCGTCGCCAGCAGGTCGATCGCGATCGCGCGCGCCGCTGCCTTGCCCTCTTCGGTGCCCAGCTGGTCGCCGAGCTTGCCGACCCACGGCTTGCCGTCCTTGCGGGCGATATGGCCCGACAGGAAGACCGTGTTGCCGGTCTGCGCGGCCATCACGTAAGCGGCGGCGGGGGCGCCGGCGGTCGGCAGTTCGATGCCCAGGCGGGCGAGGGTGTCGTAGACGGACATGCAGACTCCTGTTGTTCGAGAGTTGGTGGTGGTTCAGCGGGATCGTGCCGGCGGCAGGTCGGCGGACGCAGCGGCCGCAGCGGACGCGGCGGGGGCGGCAGACCCGGGCGCGGCACGCACCGCGGTCCGGCGCCCCAGCGCCACCACCGCGATCACCGCGACGGCGAAACCGATGGTCGGCGCGTCGAGCGGCTCGGCCAGCAGCCAGGCGCCGCCGGCCAGCGTCATGAACGGCTGCAGCAATTGTATCTGGCCGACGCGGGCCACGCCCCCTTTTGCCAGTCCGGCGTACCAGAAGACGAAGCCGATGAACATCGAAAAGAGAGAGACGTAGGCCATGCCCAGCCATGCGTGCGCCGATGCGGCGGCGATCTGCGGCAGCGTCTGCGTGGCCATCCACGCGACCGTCGGCAGTACCACCGGCAGCGACACCACCAGCGCCCAGCTGATGGTCTCGAGCCCGCCCAGCTCGCGCGACAGCTTGCCGCCCTCGGCATAGCCGAGCGCGCCCAGCACCATCGCGGCGAACAGCAGCCAGTCGGCGTGCTGCAGCGCGCCGGCGCCTTGCCACAGCGCGAAGCCGACCACCAGCGCGCTGCCGGCCACCGCCGCGGCCCAGAACGCCATCGACGGCCGTTCGCGGCCGAACCAGGCGGCGAACACCGCGGTGGCCAGCGGCAGCAGCCCGATCACGATGGCGCCGTGGCTGGCCGGCACTTCGCGCATCGCCAGCGAGGAAAACAGCGGAAAGCCGATCACCACGCCGAGCGCGGTCACGGCCAGGCGGAACCATTGGCCGCCGCGCGGACGGCGCGCCGCGCTGCCACAGCAGCGCCAGCGCCAGCAGCGTCGCCACCAGCGCGCGCGCCAGCGCGACAAAGGTGGCGTCGAGCTCGGCCACCGCCATGCGCGTGAACGGCAGCGTCTGGCTGAAGATCGCCACGCCGATGAAGCCGAGCAGCATGCCGCCGCTCGGGGCCTCGGCAGGCATGACCGCGCTCGAGGGATAGGGCGTGGCGGTGTCGCGTTGCGTCATGGCAGGGTCCTGGTGGCGTTCTTGCGGGGCCGATGTTGTGTGGACGTTCCGGCGTGGCGCTACGGGATCGCCGGCCGCCCGGCAAAGGCGATCCACAGCGCGGTGGCGGCCAGCGCCAGCCCCATCGCGCGATTGAACCAGCGGATGCGCTCGCCGACCTGCAGCCACTGGCGCAGCGACGCGCCCATCGCGCCGTAGGCGCCATTGCTGAGGAAGCCGAACACGCCGAACACCGCGCATACCAGCAGGCCGCGCTGCAGTGGCGACGCCGCGCCGGACATATAGGAGGCGGCGATCGCCAGCGCCAGCATCCAGGCCTTGATGTTGGCGTACTGCAGCGCCACCGATTGCCAGACCGACAGCGGCGCCAGCACCTGCCGGTCGCTGAGCGCGGCGCTGCGGCCGATCTTCGCGGCCAGCCACAGCAGGTAGGCCACGCCGGCCAGATGGACGATCGTGGCGAGTACCGGGCTGGCGACGACCAGCGCGCCGACGCCGGCCGCGCACAGCGCCAGGATGCTGGCGAAGCCGAGGGCCACGCCGATGCAGTGCGGCAGCGTCGCGCGCAGTCCGAAGTTGGCGCCGGTCACCGCCGCGATGGTGGTGTTCGGTCCGGGCGTAAACAGGCCGACCGTCATCAGCGACAGCAGCGCGGCAAACTGCGTCACGGTGAGGCCGGCGAGCCAGGCGGGCAGCGCCGCATCCATCGGCATCGGGCTCATGGCGCGGCACGCCCCGGGCCGGCGCCGGACATCACGGCCGGATCGGCCGCTTCGGCGAAGTTCACCACCACGCGCCGGTTGGTGCGGCTCTTCTTCTCGATCTTCGTCACCACCACCGGACCGATCTCGCCGACCGCGGCGACATGGGTGCCGCCGCACGGCTGACGGTCGATGCCCGGGATCTCGATGATGCGGATCTGGCTGGTGCCCGCCGGCGGCGCCGCGCCGATGGTGCGCACCAGGTCCGGCTCGGCCGCAAGCTGCTCCGGCGTGATGCGGTCGATGCGCACGGGCGTATTGGCGGCAATCAGCGCATTGAGCCGCTCGCTGAGGTCGGCCTTGTCGAGCGTCGACTCGGGCAGGTCGAAGTCGATCCGCGCGGTGTCCGGGTTGATGTTGCAGCCGGTGACCGGCACCGGGATCAATGAGCCGAGCAGATGCAGGCAGGTGTGCAGCCGCATCAGCCGATGGCGGCGCGCCCAGTCGATCGCCACCGTGACGCGGTCGCCGGGGGCCAGCGCCGGCAACGCCTGGTCGGGCGCGGGCACATGCAGGATCGCGCTGCGGTCGGCGCCATAGACTGTTTCGGCCAGCGCGATGGTGCCGCCGTCGGCCAGCGTCAGGGTCCCGGTGTCGCCGGCCTGGCCGCCGCTGCGCGCGTAGCAGACCGTTTCGTCGAGCACGATGCCTTCGGGCAGTACCGCCAGCACGGTGGCGCTGCAGCGGTCGAGATAGCCGTCCTCGTCGAAGCGCTTGCGCGTCGGCGGCAACAGGTTGTCGGACATCGGGGAGTCTCCTGGTTCTGCGGGGTGTCGGTATGGGTATCGGTATGGGCGCGGGGCCTGTATCGGTGCGGCCGCCTGTGCCGGCATGGCGGTGCCGCCCGGACAGATCGGCGCCGGCGGGCGAGTGACGCCCGGCAGGCTTTCAACGTGGGTCGATGTTAGACAAGGTTGTCGGTACAGTACCGATACAGTTATTCTGCTGATTCTCAGTACAGTTTTCGGGGGCCGTCCATGGAAACACGAAATCAGGCCGGAACGCCGCAGGGCGAGGCCAAGCCCGCGGCAGCGGTGGGGCCGGCGATGGCCGACGGGACGGCCGAACGACCGGCAGAGGAAGGCGGGCGGCCCGCGCGCGCCGGCAGCCGCCGTCCGCTGCGGCTGGTGTTGCCGTCGGCCCCCCTGGCATCCGGGGAGCTGTCGGCGACGGGGAGCCTGCCCGACCCGGTGCCCTCGGCGCAGATGACGCTGGTCGGGCAACTGACCGAATGGGCACGGATGCGGATCGAGGAGCGTGTGTTCCGCCCCGGCATGCGCATGCCGTCGATCCGCCAACTGGCGCAGGACAAGGGCATCTCACGCTTTACCGTGGTCGAGGCCTACGACCGGCTGGTCGCGCTGGGCTATCTGGAATCGCGGCGCGGCTCGGGGTTTTTCGTGCGCGAGCGCGGGCCCGGCATCGGTCCGGGCCGGGGCGCGGGCTTGCCCAGCGAGGCCGCCTCGCCGGCGCCGCATGGGTCGCGCAATATCGACGTGCCCTGGCTGCTGCGCAACATGTTCCACCGCGCCGAGCCGCGCAAGGCCCCCGGCTTGGGCTTCCTGCCCAACGACTGGCTCGACGGCGAGCTGATCGGCAGCGCGCTGCGCGGCCTGGCGCGGCAGCCGGGCAGCCATTTCCTGGCCAGCGGCACGCCCGAGGGCTTCCTGCCGCTGCGCCAGCAGTTGCGCACCCGGCTGGCCGAACTGGAGATCGGCGCCGCGCCCGAGCAGATCCTGCTGACCTCGGGCATCACGCAGGCGCTGGACCTGATCGCGCGGCTCTATGTCCGCCCCGGCGATCCGGTGCTGGTCGGCGATCCGGCCTGGTTCGTGATGTTCGCCCGCTTCGCGGCCCAGGGCGCGCAGGTGATCGGCGTGCCGTACACGGGCGAGGGCCCCGACCTCGAGGCGCTGGAGCGCATCGTGCAGGCGCACCGCCCCAGGCTGCTGATCCTCAATTCGGTGCTGCACAACCCGACCGGCACCTCGCTGTCCGCCGCCAAGGCCTTCCAGCTGCTGCGGCTGGCCGAGCAGTACGACTTCCTGGTGGTCGAGGACGACATCTACTGCGACCTGTGCCCGCCCGGCCATCCGGCCACGCGGCTGGCGAGCCTGGACCAGCTCAAGCGCGTGATTTACCTCGGCAGTTTCTCCAAGACGCTGGCCGCCAATCTGCGGGTCGGCTTCGTCGCGGCCCGTCCGGAACTGGTGCAGAGCCTGACCGACGCCAAGCTGCTGGCGGGGCTCGCCACCCCGGAGATCAACGAGCGCGTGCTCTACAAGGTGCTGACCGAGGGCCACTACCGCAAGCACGTCGAGCGCGTGCGCAATCGCCTGGAGCGCGCCCGCGACGAGACCCGGCACGCGCTGGAGAAGCTGGGCCTGACGCTGTTCCCGGGCCAGCATGCCGGGATGTACCTGTGGGCCGATACGGGGCGCGATACCAATGCGATCGCCACCGCCGGGCACGAGGAGGGCTATCTGTTCGCCCCCGGCAGCCTGTTCTCGCCGTCGCAACTGCCGTCCGGCTGGATGCGCTTCAACGTCGCGTGCGGCCACGATCCGCAGATGCTGGACTTCCTGGCGCGGCAGCTCGACCGGCTGTAGCCGCCCCGGCCGCCCCGGCCCGGCCCACCCCCCGGGGCCGGCCCGCCACTTGAAAAACCGCCGGGGCGTCCCTATCTGGCCGCCACCGGCGCGGTCACGCCCGGCCCCGGTCCCGCGCCAGCGCAGCCCCTGCCGCGGCGACGCGAATTGCACGATGGCGCTGCCGCCTAGCGCGGCGGCGGCGCCCAGATCCATTCACGAGGAGAACCATGAACGCCACGCACGAGACGATGAGCTTCCAGGCGGAAGTCAAGCAGCTGCTGCACCTGATGATCCACAGCCTGTACAGCAACAAGGAGATCTTCCTGCGCGAGCTGATCTCGAACGCCTCGGACGCCACCGACAAGCTGCGCTTCGAGGCGATCGCCAATCCCGCGCTGCTGGAGAACGACGCCGAGCTGGCGATCCGCATCGAGACCGACAGCAAGGCCCGCACCGTCACGATCATCGACAACGGCATCGGCATGAGCCGCGACGAGGCGATCCGCAACCTGGGCACGATCGCGCGTTCGGGCACCAAGGAATTCTTCGAGCAGCTCTCGGGCGACCAGCAAAAGGATGCCGCGCTGATCGGCCAGTTCGGCGTCGGTTTCTACTCCGCCTTCATCGTCGCCGACCGCGTCACCGTCGAGACCCGCCGCGCCGGCCTGCCCGCCTCCGAAGCGGTGCGCTGGGAGAGCGGTGGCGACGGCGAGTTCACCGTCGATGCGATCGAGCGGGCCGAGCGCGGCACCGCCATCACGCTGCATCTGCGCGAGGGCGAGGACGATTTCCTGTCGGCGTGGAAGCTCAAGGACATCATCCGCAAATACTCCGACCATATCTCGCTGCCGATCCGCATGCCCAAGGAGGTCTGGGACGCCGACACCAGCGCGTACAAGCGTACCGACGAGTGGGAGAGCGTCAACCAGGCCAGCGCGCTGTGGACCCGCGCCAAGAGCGACATCAGCGACGAGCAGTACGTCGCCTTCTACCAGCACATCGCGCACGACCACGAGAAGCCGCTGGCATGGACGCACAACCGCGTCGAAGGCCGCAACGAATACACCCAGCTGCTGTACATCCCGGCGCGCGCGCCGTTCGACCTGTGGGACCGCAACCATCGCGGCGGCCTCAAGCTCTACGTCAAGCGCGTCTTCATCATGGACGACGCCGAGCAGCTGCTGCCGAACTACCTGCGCTTCGTCAAGGGCGTAATCGATTCGTCCGACCTGCCGCTGAACGTCTCGCGTGAACTGCTGCAGGAAAGCCGCGACGTCAAGGCGATCCGCGAGGGCAGCACCAAGCGCGTGCTGTCGATGCTCGAAGCGATGGCCGACAGCGAGGACCAGGCCGAGCGCGACAAGTACGCGAGCTTCTGGCAGCAGTTCGGCCAGGTGCTCAAGGAAGGCCTGGGCGAGGACACGGCCAACCAGCAGCGGCTGGCCAAGCTGCTGCGCTTTGCCTCGACGCATCAGGACTCGGCCGAGCAGACCGTGTCGCTGACCGACTATGTTGGCCGGATGAAGGAAGGCCAGGACAAGATCTACTACGTGACCGCCGACACGTGGAATGCCGCCAAGGCCAGCCCGCATCTGGAGGTGTTCCGCAAGAAGGGCATCGAGGTGCTGTTGCTGACCGATCGCGTCGACGAATGGATGCTGTCCTTCCTGAACGAGTTCGACGGCAAGGAACTGGTGTCGGTGGCGCGCGGCGGCCTGGACCTGGGCGCGCTGGCCGATGAAGAGGAAAAGGCCGAGCAGCAGAAGGCCGAGGACGAATGGAAGGACGTGCTCGCGCGCGCCAAGGACGTGCTGGCCGACAAGGCCAAGGACGTGCGGGTGACGCTGCGCCTGACCGACTCGGCCTCGTGCCTGGTGTCGGACGAGGGCGAGATCAGCGGCTATCTGCAGCGTCTGCTGAAGCAGGCCGGCCAGAAGGCGCCGCAGACCAAGCCGATCCTCGAACTGAATCCGTCGCATGCGCTGGTGGGCAAGCTGCGCGAGCTCGCCGGTGCGGATGCGCAGGCCGATGCCGATGCATTCGCCGATCGCGTGCACGTGCTGTTCGACCAGGCGCTGCTGGCCGAGGGCGGCATGCTCGAGGATCCGGCGGCCTACGTGCAGCGGATCAACAAGCTGCTGGCCTGATGCCGGCGCGGCGCGGGGCGCCACGGGCGGCGCGACCGGAGGCAGCAGCGGGGGCACCACCGGACGGATCACCGGAGGCACCGGCGGACCTGCAGCAGGGTCTGCCGCCGGTGATCGACCGCCATACCCGCGTGCTGATCCTCGGCAGCTTCCCGGGCGCCGCGTCGCTGGCCGCGCGCCAGTACTACGCGCATCCGCGCAACCAGTTCTGGCCGCTGCTGGGGGCGCTGCTCGGCGAGCCGCTGCCCGAGCTGCCCTATGCGGAACGACTGACGCGCGTGCTGGCGCATCGTGTCGGCATCTGGGACGTGCTGGGCGCCTGCGTGCGGCCCGGCAGTCTCGATGCCAATATCCGCCACCCGCAGGCCAACGATTTCGAACGCCTGCGGCAGCTGGCACCGGCGCTGCGCCGCGTCGGTTTCAACGGCGGCACCTCCGGCCGCTTCGCGCCCCAATTCGCCGCGGCCGGCTACGAGACCGTGGTGCTGCCCTCGTCCAGCCCCGCCCATGCCGCGCGCACCTTCGAGCAGAAGCTGGAGCTGTGGCGCGCGCTTCTGTCACAATCGCGGCCGTGATCGACGCGGACCGCCCCTGGACGCCGTGGCCCCGGGGCGGTCTCTCCGTAGCCTGCCGCCTTTCCTGACTGATGACCCTGCTGAAAAGAAAATCGATCGAAGCCGTGGCTTCCCGCCGCCCCGCGCGCGGCGAACGCGAGCGCGCCGCGCGCCGCCATGACCGCGACACCGCCGCGGACCGTGGCCCGGGCGACGACGAGAAACGGATGACGCCGCGCTTTGCGCCGGTGACCTTCTCCGAATGGAATGGCGTGCGCTATCTGCATTTCGGCACCGAGTGGGTGCAGGGCGCGATGCGGCTGCGCAAGCCCGACGCGATCGAGCTCGAATACGCGCAGCAGATGATGGCCTGGCTGCTGTTCCTGTCGCCGTCGCAGGCCGGCTTCCATATCGCGCAGCTGGGGCTGGGCGCGGCCTCGCTGACGAAGTTCTGCCATCGGCATTTCGCCAAGGCACGCGTGACCGCGGTCGAACTGAACCCCGCGGTGATCGTCGCCGGCCGCAGCATGTTCGGCCTGCGCGAGGACGACGCGCGGCTGACCGTGCGCGAGCAGGACGCCTGGGACTATGTGATGGACTCCGCCAGCACCGGCGCCCACGACGTGCTGCAGGTCGACCTGTACGACGCCACCGCGCGCGGGCCGGTGCTCGACACCACCGCCTTCTACAAGGCCTGCCGACGCGTGCTGAAGGCCCCCGGCGTGATGACGATCAACCTGTTCGGCGACCACGACAGCTTTCCGAAGAACATCGTGCGCATCTGCGAGGCCTTCGACGATCGCGTGCTGGTGTTCCCCGAAGTGCACGACGGCAACGTGATCGCGCTGGCATTCAACGGGCCGCCGATCGACATCGACTGGGAAACCCTGGAACAGCGCGCACGCGTGGTGCAGGAAGCGACCGGCCTGCCGGCACGGCAGTGGGTCAAGGGCTTGCGCCGGGCGAACGCGCGGCAGGAAGAGCGGCTGCGGATCTGACGGAGCGATCGAGGCCCGATCCCAGCCCTTGGTGTTCTCCCCTCTCCCGCTTGCGGAAGAGGGGCTGGGGGAGAGGGCAACGGCGATCGCCATGCCGGCAGCCGCCGAACACCGCCTCCCTCTGCCCAACCCTCCCCCCCTGAAGGGGAGAGGGAGCAAACCACGAGGGATGCGCGGACACGAAGATCATTCCTTGCGGAAGAACTGCGCCAGCGACCACTCGTCGGTGCGCGCCTCGTATCGCACGCCCTTGCGCATCGCCCACATCGCCAGCTGGCTGTGCGACGGAATGATGGCGTGGTCCGCCAGCGCGAACTTGGCCGCGGTGCGGGCATTCTCCTCGCGCGCCTTGTCGCTGCTGATCGTGGTCAGCGAGGTCTCGATCAGCTTGTCCAGCTGCGGATTGCTGTAACGCCCCCAGTTCCACGTGCCGTAGCCCGTCTTGGGATCGGGCGTGCCCGTGATCGAGCGCAGCGCCACGTCCGCCGCGGCCGAGCCCCAGCCCAGCATCTGGAAGGAAAAATCGCCCTGGCGCGCGCGCGTGAAGTACGCCGCCACCGGCATCGTCTCCACCTTGGTCTGGATGCCGATGCGGGTCAGCATGCTGGCGGTGGCCTGCGCCACTTGCGCGTCGTTCAGATAGCGGTTGTTGGTCGCATGCAGGGTCAGGCCGAAGCCCTCCGGATAGCCCGCCTGCGCCAGCAGCTGCTTGGCACGCTGCGGGTCGTAGGCGTCGGGCTTGGTGCCCGGATGGCCGAAGATCTGCGGCGAGACGATCGACGAGGCCGGCACGGCCAGGCCCTCCATGATGCGCGAGACGATCGCGTCGCGGTTCAGCGCATGGCTGATCGCGGCGCGCACGCGCGCGTCCTTGAACGGGTTCTTGCCGAGCGGCTTGCCGGCGCGGTCGGTCACATAGGGCGGATCGTCGCGCCACTGGTCCATCTGCCAGAAGATCGTGCGCCACGAGACCTGCTGCTCGATGCGAAAGCGCGCGTCCTTCTTCAGCTTGGCCACGTCGGCCGACGGCACGCTCTCGATCACGTCGACGTCGCCGGCCAGCAGCGCCGAGGTGCGCGCGCCGCTGTCGGTGATGATGCGGAACACCGCGCGGTCCCACTCGGGCTTCGGACCCCAGTAGTTCGGATTGCGCTCCATCACGATCTCGCTGCCGCGCGCGAAGCGGACGAACTTGAACGGCCCGGTGCCGATCATCGCCTTGCCGCTGTCGAAGTCGGTCTGGTTCAGCGTGGCCGCGATGCGCTTGGGCATGATCGGCACGCTGTTCAGGTCGTTGGCGAGGTTGGCGTAGTTGCGCACGTTCATGGTCAGCCGCACCGTCAGCGGGTCCGGCGTGTCGATGCGCGCGATCGGCTTGGTGTAGCTGGTGAACGAGCCCGGCGCGTTGGTCAGCTTCTCGGGGCGCTGCAGCGACGCCTTGACGTCCTCGCTGGTGAACGGCGAGCCGTCGTGCCATTTGACGTTGGGTCGCAGCTTGATTTCCCAGGTGGTGGGGTCGATCGGCTTCCACGACAGCGCAAGACCCGGGATGTAGCGGGCGTTCTTGTCCATGAACACCAGCGATTCGAAGATATGCAGAGCGATCGCGTTGTTGGGGCCGGCGTTGTTCCAGTGCGGGTCCATCGAGGTGACGTCGGCCGCCAGGCCGATGCGCAGGTCCTCGGCCTGCGCGGCGCCCGCGGGCAGCAGCGTGAAGGCTGCGCCAGCGCCCAGCGCGGCCAGCAGCGCGCAGCTGGTTTGCAGCCAGCCGCGGCGCGACGGCAGGGCAGGGGTCGCCCGCGGTGTCGTTCGGACGGGCGCGCCGGAAGGCGTGCTGAGAGGCGTGCTGAGAGGCGTGCGGAAGGGGCGTTGGCGGTGCGGCATCGTTCTTTGGCTCCTGGTACGGGCCTGCGCGGCGGGGGCGTTGGCGGTCCGCCGCATCGACGCACCGACGCATCGAAGGGGGGAGGGCGCTGCCATGCCGGGCAGGCGGGTTCGCGGATGGCTTCGTTGCGCATTGTGCCGATAAATCGCGGGCTGCGTGCGATGCGTGCGTCATATGCTTATGGCGACCGCCCGCGCCGGCGCACCCGCGGAGCGCACCTGCCATAGTGCGCCCGGTAGAATCGCGGCCATGTTCGCCAACTCCCGCCCGATCGCATCGGCCCAGACCGATGCCCACCAGCAGCTCGCCACCCGCGTCGCCCGCCATCTCGCCGAACCGTTCCGCAAGCCGATCGGCGAGGTCAGCCGGCGGGCGCTCGACGCGGCGCTTGCCAGCTGGCAGACCGCCGGCGGGGCGCCGCTGATCCTCGATGCCGGCTGTGGCGTCGGCGAAAGCACGCTGCGGCTGGCGCAGGCCTTTCCCGATCATTTCGTCATCGGCGTGGATCAGTCCGAGAAGCGGCTGGCGGCCGGCAAGGACTGGTGGCCCGGCGCGCTGCCGGACAACTTCGTCTGGGCGCGCGCCGATCTGGTCGATGTCTGGCGCCTGCTGCAGCGCGACCGCATCGCGGTGGCGCGCCACTACGTGCTGTACCCCAATCCCTGGCCCAAGATCGGGCACCTGGGGCGGCGCTGGCACGGCCATGCGGTGTTTCCCGCGTTGGCCGCCTGCGGTGACTATCTGGAGTGCCGCAGCAACTGGCCCGTCTATATCGACGAATTCGCCGCAGCGCTGGCGCTGGTGGGCCGGCCGGCCCGGGTCGAGCCGTGGCAGCCCCAACAGCCGATGACGCCGTTCGAGCGCAAGTACCAGGCCTCGGGCCACCCGCTGTGGCGTTGCGTCAGCGAGGGGCCGGCGCCCCAATGACAACGGCCCGCTGGGTGGCGGGCCGTGTTTTCGTCGTTCCCGCGAAAGCGGGAATCCAGCGTCTTCCGGCGTCACTGGGTCCCCGCCTTCGCGGGGACGACATCGGCACCGGTGCCGAGATTCGCGCGGCTCAGTGGAACAGCGGCTGCTGCGTCGGCGCGTCCTCGGGCAGCTCGGCGTGCACGATCTCGCCGGAGCGGTCGGCGTACAGCGGCGTGCCGCAGTCCTCGCAGTACTCGGGATCGAACAGCGAAGCGTGGCGGAAGATGTCGTCGACGTCGGCGTTGCGCAGTTCCTCGCAGATCTGTTCGAGCGGATTGCCTTGCCCGCTGTCGTCGATCTCGCCCGACTCGCGGCCGTAGACCGGCCAGACGATGCCGTAGATCACGTCCTTCTCGCCGCGCATCGTGAACGCGACGCGGTATTCCTCGACCTCGTCCTCGCCGAAGGCCGCGGTGACGGCCGCCAGCTGGCCGGCGGTGATATCGAGCGTGCCGCACAGATAGTTGACCGCCGCGCGCACCGTCAGCGGACGGATGCTCTTGTCCGACTCGCGGCACGACAGGAAGAAGGCGTCGGGCAGCAGCAGCTCGAACTCGCAGCCGGGCAGCAGCAGCGCCAGCGAGGGCTGGACCTGGGTGCGCCATTGGTCCAGGCACACCGAGCGTTCGGCGTGGTGTTCCTTCGATTCCTCCTGCCAGCGGAACAGCGGCTGCTCGTGCTCGGCCACCACCACCGCCAGCAGATAGCGCGGGTCTGCCAGGATGGGCGCGGTCTCGGGCAGGTCGCGCAGATCGACCTTGGGCGCGACGCCGGCCAGCGCGGCCGAGATCAGCTTGTGGGTCAGCGCGAAGGTGTCGCTATGGGTGCGCGGCAGCTGGTCGATGCTGTACAGATAGGGCGAGAGCGCCATGCGGGCGTTCGAGGCCACCACATGCGCCTGCAGGTGAACGGCCAGCGTCTGCGCCTGCTCGGGCTTGAGCGCGCCGGACGGAATCGCGTAGCGGGTGTGCGCCAGGATCGGCGCCGCGATCAGCAGAGCGTCGTAGCGCACGCCGTCGATTTCGACCGTGGCCGACTCGGCCAGCGTCTCGGCCTGCTCGGCCAGCACGTCGGAGGCGTCGACGTTGTGCTTGAACAGATGCTCGAGCGCGGCGTCCAGCGCCGACTGGCTGCCGTTTTTCAGCAGCCGGCCCAGGCGTTGCGATAGGCGCCGTTCCCAATACGCGTCCTCCATGCGGCTACCGGACGCATCGAGCGCGAGCGCGTCCGCCACGAGACGCTCGGCGTCCGGCGACAGTCGTTGAGAGGCCTTGGGGCGAAAACCTGCCATATGCTGAGTTCATCCGTTTTTCGGTAAAACGGTATTCTACTCGTTGCGTTGACACGGCCCAGCGAACACATGGGCAAACCCTGATGGATCGGCCATGCGCTGCATCGTCGGCGTGTCGGCGTCGCCTGCATGTTCCCCGCATCCGCGGCGATCCAGCAGGTTCCTGTTGGACCGGCGCGGTATCGCCGGGCGACGCATCGGAACGGTATCCGCCGGGACTGCGGCCCGTCAGGGCCGCGGGGTCACTTCTGGGTCTTGGCCTCGCCCGAGGCCGGCGCGTGCGTTTCGGCGCCGTGCTGCTCGCCACCCATCGAGACGTCGCCGCCTCCCTGCATCAGCAGCATCAGCGCGGCGCCGGCAATGACGATAAAGGCGATCAGGATCTTGGCCATGCTTGTCTCCCAGGTCTCGTTGGCGGCCGCCGGGGAGGGGCCGCACTGTGTCCATGGACGTCTCGCGACGATGATGTCGCGCACGTCTGAAGGTGTCTGAGACCCAGTGTGGCAGCGCAGGCTTGCGTGGAACTTACATGCGCGCCATGGCGCCCCGGCGAACGCAGCCGGGGCGCCGTGGCGCGACGTTCACGCCACCAGCAGCTGCCGCAGCACGAAGGGCAGGATGCCGCCGTGGTTGAAGTAGTCCACCTCGATCGGCGTGTCGATGCGCAGCAGCAGTGGCACGCGCTGGGTCTGGCCGCCGTCGCGGTGGATCACCAGCGTGACGTCCTGTTGCGGCCGCAGCTCGCCCTCGATGCCTTCGATGTCGAAGGTCTCGGTGCCGGTCAGGCCCAGCGACTGCGCGCTGTCCTCGCCCTTGAACTGCAGCGGCAGCACGCCCATGCCGACCAGGTTCGACCGGTGGATCCGCTCGAAGCTGCGTGCGATCACCGCCTTGACCCCCAGCAGCTGCGTGCCCTTGGCCGCCCAGTCGCGCGACGAGCCGGTGCCGTATTCCTCGCCGCCGAACACCACCGTCGGCGTGCCCTCGGCGATGTACTGCATCGCCGCGTCGTAGATCGACAGCTGCTCGCCGGAGGGCTGGAACAGCGTGTAGCCACCCTCGACGCGCGTGCCGTCCTCCCGCGGCGGGATCATCAGGTTCTTGATGCGCACGTTGGCGAAGGTGCCGCGCATCATCACCTCATGATTGCCGCGGCGCGAGCCGTAGCTGTTGAAGTCGGCCTTGAGCACGCCGTTCTCCAGCAGGTACTTGCCGGCCGGCGAGGTGTCCTTGATCGAGCCCGCGGGCGAGATATGGTCGGTCGTCACCGAGTCGCCGAAGATGCCGAGCGCGCGGGCACCGCGGATGCTGCGCGCGCCGCTGTCGGGTTCCATCGTGAAGTTCTCAAAGAAGGGCGGCTGCGCGATATAAGTCGAGGTCGGCCAGTCGTAGACCTGTCCCGAGGTGCCCTTGATCTTGCCCCACAGCGTGCTCGGCTTCTTGACCTTCTCGTAGTTGTCCTTGAAGGTCTCCTCGTCCATCGCGAAGCGCATCAGCGCGTTGACCTCGTCCGAGGTCGGCCAGATGTCGCCGATATAGACGTCGCGGCCGTGCTTGCCCTTGCCCAGCGGCTCGGTCATCAGGTCGCACAGGATGTTGCCGGCGATCGCATAGGCCACCACCAGCGGCGGCGAGGCCAGGAAGTTGGCGCGGATGTTGGGATGGATGCGCGCCTCGAAGTTGCGGTTGCCGGACAGCACCGCGGCGGCGACCAGGTCGTTCTGCACGATGGCCTCGTTCAGCGACGGCGTCAGGTCGCCGGCATTGCCGATGCAGGTGGTGCAGCCGTAGGCGGTGACGCCGAAGCCGAGCTTCTCCAGATACGGCAGCAGGCCCGCGGCCTTCAGGTATTCGGTCACCACACGGCTGCCCGGGGCCAGCGAGGTCTTGATGTGCGGCGCCACGTTCAGCCCCGCCTGCACCGCCTTCTTGGCCAGCAGGCCGGCGGCCAGCATCACGCTCGGGTTCGAGGTGTTGGTGCACGAGGTGATCGCCGCGATCAGCACGTCGCCGTTGCGCACCGGGATGCCGTCCGAGGTCTTGTAGACGCGCTCCAGGTCCTGCGGATCCTTGCTGAATCCGTTCTCGGCGACCGGCTTGCTGAACAGGTCGGCGAAGGTCTGCTTGACGTTGCCGATCTCGATCCGGTCCTGCGGACGCTTCGGGCCGGCCAGCGACGGCGCCACCGTGGACAGGTCCAGCGTCAGCACCTTGGTGTAGTCGATCTCGCCGGCGCGCGGGATGCCGAACAGCTCCTGGGCGCGGAAATACGCCTCGAACGCGGCGATCTCATCGGGCGTGCGGCCGGTGCCGCGGAAATACTCGATGGTCTTCTCGTCGACCGGGAAGAAGCCCATGGTGGCGCCGTACTCCGGCGACATGTTGCCGATGGTGGCGCGATCCGGCACCGACAGGCTGGCGGTGCCTTCGCCGAAGAACTCGACGAACTTGCCGACCACCTTTTCGCGGCGCAGCATCTCGGTGATCGTCAGCACCAGATCGGTGGCGGTGACGCCCTCGCGCAGCCGGCCCTGCAGTTCCACGCCGACCACGTCCGGCGTCAGGAAGTAGACCGGCTGGCCCAGCATGCCGGCCTCGGCCTCGATGCCGCCGACGCCCCAGCCGACCACGCCGATGCCGTTGATCATGGTCGTGTGCGAGTCGGTGCCGACCAGCGTGTCGGGGTAGTAGACGCCGTCCTTGCGGTGCACGCCGCGCGCCAGGTATTCCAGATTGACCTGGTGCACGATGCCGAAGCCGGGCTGCACCACGCCGAAGGTGTCGAACGCCTGCATGCCCCACTTCATGAACTGGTAGCGCTCGTTGTTGCGCTGGAATTCAAGCTGCATGTTCAGGTCCAGCGCCTTCTTCTCGCGGAAGTGGTCGACCTGCACCGAGTGGTCGACCACCAGGTCGACCGGCACCAGCGGCTCGATCTTCTTCGGGTTCTGGCCCATCTTCTCGGCCACGTTGCGCATCGCGGCCAGGTCGGCCAGCAGCGGCACGCCGGTGAAGTCCTGCAGCACCACGCGGGCGACCACGAAGGGAATCTCGTCGACACGCGCGCCGTTCGGGTCCCAGTTGGCGAGCTGCCGCACGTGTTCCTCGGTCACCTTCTTGCCGTCGCAGTTGCGCAGCACCGATTCGAGCACCAGGCGGATCGACACCGGCAGGCGTTCGATGGCGACGCCCAGGGCCTTGCCCAGTTGCGGCAGCGAGTAGAACTGTCCCTTCGCGGAAGGGCCGATCTGGAATTCTTTGAGCGTGTCGTTCAAGTTGTGGGGCATTGCCTGACTCCAATCGAAGAGGTGCTATTTGCGGGACTTCGTGCGGACGTTGTGCGAACTGCGCTGCGCATCGGCATGACGTGGCAGGCGGCGACTACGGCGCCGGCGTGACGGCATCAGCATTACTTTATGCGTCACGTCCGGCCCGGGCAACCGGCACGCCACTTCGGCTTCGCGCATCCTATACCAGTAAAAGAGCGGAACAAATCACATCTTGGGATGACTTCCCAACGCGCCGGCACCATGGCCAGGCGACGCTATATGACATACAAATCGACGTACTCGTGCACCGGCATGGCTTCGAGTGCCGCCTGGTCCAGCGACACGTCGAGGATCGCCTGCTGCTGCTTCGGCGGAAAGCGCCGCGCCAGGTTGGTCCTGAATTTCTCGACCAGCAGCGGGATGCCGTCCTCGCGGCGACGCCGGTGCCCGATCGGGTATTCGACCACCACCTCGGGCAGCACCGTGCCGTCGGCCAGCTCCACCGTCAGCGCATTGGCGATCGAGCGCTTGTCCGGATCGTGATAATCGGCCGTGAAGCCGGGGTCCTCGACGCAGACGATCTTCTCGCGCAGCGCATCGATGCGCGGATCGGCCGCGACGCTGTCCTCGTAGTCCTCGGCGGTCAGCCGGCCGAACAGCAGCGGCACCGCCACCATGTACTGGATGCAGTGGTCGCGGTCGGCCGGATTGGCCAGCGGCTCCTTCTTGTCGATGATGCGCAGGCACGCTTCGTGGGTGCGGATGGTCACGCGCCGGATCTGCGCCGCACTGCGGCCCATGCCGTCCAGCAACCCGTGCAGCGTCATCGCGGCCTCGACCGCAGTCTGCGCGTGGAACTCGGCCGGGAAGGAGATCTTGAACAGCACGTTCTCCATCACGTAGGCGCCGTACGGGCGCTGGAAGCGGAACGACTTGCCGCCGAACAGCACGTCGTAGAAGCCCCAGGTCTTTGCCGTCAGCACCGAGGGATACCCCATTTCGCCGGTGCGGGCGATCAGCGCCAGCCGCACCGCGCGGCTGGTGGCGTCGCCGGCGGCCCAGCTCTTGCGGCTGCCGGTATTCGGCGCATGCCGATAGGTGCGCAGGCTCTGGCCGTCGACCCAGGCCAGCGACAGCGCATTGATGATCTCGTCGCGCGACACGCCCAGCAGTTGCGCGACCACCGCAGTGGAGGCGACCTTGACCAGCACCACGTGATCCAGCCCGACCTTGTTGAACGAATTTTCCAGCGCGATGCAGCCCTGGATCTCGTGGGCCTTGATCATCGCGGTCAGCACGTCCTTCATCGTCAGGGGTTTCCTGCCGGTCGCGGCGCGCTGGCGCGACAGCCAGTCGGCGGTGGCCAGGATGCCGCCCAGGTTGTCGGACGGATGACCCCATTCGGCCGCCAGCCAGGTGTCGTTGAAGTCCAGCCAGCGGATCATGGTGCCAATGTTGAACGCCGCCTGGACCGGGTCCAGCTGGAACTGGGTGCCAGGAACCCGGGCCCCATGCGGCACGACGGTGCCGGGCACGATGGGGCCGAGCAGCTTGGTGCAGGCGGGATAGGACAGCGCCTCGAGGCCGCAGCCCAGGGTGTCGATCAGGCAGTTGCGAGCGGTGTCGTAGGCGAGGGCGCTCTTGACCTGGTACCGGGTCACATAGTCGGCGATGTCGACCAGCACCTGGTCCGGCTCGGGACGGGCGTTCGGATGGAGATCTGGAATGGCTGCGGACACGACACTTCCCCTCGGTGTGGTGCTGCGTGGCCCCGCGCCGCAAGCGCGCGCGGGGCCGGGTGCCGCGTCTTACTGGCGCGGCGCCGTTTGCTGCTCGGTGGCGCCGGCGGCCGGAGCCGGGGCGACGGCAGACGGAGCGGCGGGCGCGGCGGACTCTGCGCCCTGGGCCGGCGTCGACGGCGCGACCAGCAGCGGCGCGGTCACCGGGGCGCGCAGCGCGCCGGACTGGGTCGGCGCGGCGGCGCCACCGAGCATGGCCGTGGTCTGGCATTCGTCCGCCAGGCGCTGGCCGTGGTTGCGGTCGAACAGCATGGCCTTGCTCGGGATCACCACCAGGTCCAGGCCCGATTGCGGGTCGAAATAGCGGTCGGCGCCGGTCACCGTGGCCTGGCGCGGCAGGCGGTGGTTACGGCCGTCCCAGTGCACCGTGATCACTTCGTCGCGCAGCATGTTGCCGGCGACGTAGAGCGACTTGCCCAGTTCGCACTGCCACTTCTCGCCTTCGGGCACCACGGGGGCCGCGGCGGCGGCGGCGGTCTTGCTCGTGCGTTTCTTGCTGCTGGCCTTGGCCTTGGGTTTGGCGGCGCTCTTCTTGGCCGTGCTGGCCTTCTTGGCGGTTTCCTGGGCGATGGCGGCGCTTG
The DNA here is from genome assembly GCA_031180665.1 of Cupriavidus sp. Lineage (GTDB taxonomy): Bacteria > Pseudomonadota > Gammaproteobacteria > Burkholderiales > Burkholderiaceae > Cupriavidus. The sequence goes on from JAPSLP010000050.1 coordinate 18,551, forward strand.
CGGCCGACAGCGTGAAGACGCCGAGGCAGGCGGCGAGCAGGAGGTGTTTCATCGGATACTTCCTCGAGATGAATGGGTGGATGCGGAAATTGCAGGTCTGGATCTGCGGATTCTGCGCTGTCGCGCTTATCGTTGTTGGCCTTGCGGGTATGCCGCTCCGGGGTTCACGCCGGACGCGGCGCCGCTATTCTCTCCGATTTGCCGAGCCGCCGGCGCACCGCCGTTCGCGATGGCCCCGCGCCGGCTCAGCCGAAAAACAGTTCGGTCACATTGGCCGGCAGCGTGGCGCCGGTCGAATGGGCGCGCTGCAGCAGCGCCCAGTAGTAGCGGTAGCTGGCGCGATCGTGCAGCTCGCCCTGATGCCGGATCGGCGCCCAGTTGTTCTCGTGCGCGGCCAGCAGGATCGCGCTGGCCCGGCCGATTTCCTCGTCGCCCGGCTGGAAGGCCCGAACGATCGGCGCGATTTGCGCCGGATGGATGCTCCATTTGCGCAGGAAGCCCAGTTCGGCGCGGGCGCGGCGCGCATCGTCGCCGGCGCGCTCGGGGTTCTGGATATCGGTGCTGACGTTGTGCGACGGCACCTTGCCGTGGCGATGGCAGGCCGCCGCGATCTCCAGCATGGCGCGGCGCACCAGCGGATGCTCGAATTGCTGCGGCGAGCGCATCGCCTCGCCGGGAATCGCGCCATGATGCGCCGAGACGAAATCCATCAGGCCGAAGCTCAGGCATTCGACCTGCACCAGCGAGGCGATGCGGAACACCTGCTCCAGCGCGGCATGGGTTTCGATCAGCACATGGATCGGGATGTGGCGGGCGATGCCGGCCGCCCGCGCGGCCTGGTTGACGCGGTCGGTCACACGGGCGACCTCGACCACGTCGGTGACCTTGGGCAGGGTCACATAGGCCAGCCGCGCGCCGGCGCCGGCGACCAGGATGTCGACGTCGTCGCTCCAGCTCGGATGTGCGGGGTCGTGGATGCGCACGCCGACGCGGTTGTACAGGTTCAGCGGCCCGTTGATCAGCTGCGCGCACAGTTGCGCGTGCTCGCGCTCGCTGCCGACTGCGGCGCCGTCCTCGCAATCGAGCGTCAGGTCGAACACCGGGCCGAGCTCCTGCTGCAGCGCCAGCGATTTGCGCATCAGCTTCTCGCTGCCGGCATAGTGGTCGCAGACCGGCAACTGGACCGGTACGGCTTCGCCCTGGAACAAGACTTCGGATGGATGCACGTCGTCTTCGTCTCTAACGGTGGGAGGGGGATTCGGGAAAATTCGGGAGCCGGGTCGGCGTGCCGGGCCGCCGTCGGCAAGACGGCAACCATGTCGGCAAACGCCGGAACAACCCGTTTACAGCGAAGGCGGCGCGGCCGGTATCGGACGTACGCCTACGCGGGGACCAACAAAAAACCGGGGACCGCTTCGATGGTTCGATGCGGTGCCCCGGTTTCGCATGCGGCGAAGGGAAGGGTATCAGCCCAGCAGGTGCTGCACGCCGGCGCGTTCCTCTTCCAGTTCCTTCAGCGTGATGTTGATCTTCTCCTGGCTGTAGGCGTCGATTTCCAGGCCCTTGACCAGTTCGTACTTGCCGTTCGCGGTGGTGACCGGGAAGCCGAACATCACGTCCTGCGGAATGCCGTACGAGCCGTCCGACGGGATGCCCATCGTGACCCACTTGCCGTTCGAGCCCAGCACCCAGTCACGCACGTGGTCGATCGCCGCATTGGCTGCCGAGGCCGCCGACGACAGGCCGCGCGCCTCGATGATGGCGGCGCCGCGCTTGCCGACGGTCGGCAGGAACACGTCGTTGTTCCAGGCGTGGTCGTTGATCATGTCCTTGACGCTCTGGCCGTCGACGGTCGCGTAGCGGTAGTCGGCGTACATGGTCGGGCTGTGGTTGCCCCAGACGAACAGCTTCTCGATCGACGAGACCGGCTTGCCGGTCTTGGCGGCGATCTGCGACAGCGCGCGGTTGTGGTCCAGGCGCAGCATCGCGGTGAAGTTTTCCTTCGGCAGGTTCGGGGCCGACTTCATCGCGATATAGGCGTTGGTGTTGGCCGGATTGCCGACCACCAGCACCTTGACGTCGCGGCTGGCGACTTCGTCCAGCGCCTTGCCCTGCACCGTGAAGATCTGCGCGTTAGCTTCGAGCAGGTCCTTGCGCTCCATGCCCTTGCTGCGCGGACGGGCGCCGACCAGCAGCGCGACGTCGGCGTCCTTGAACGCGACCTTGGGATCGTCGGTGATCACCACGCCGGCCAACAGCGGGAAGGCGCAGTCTTCCAGCTCCATCACGACGCCCTTGACGGCGTTCTGGGCCTGCGGCAGGTCCAGCAGCTGCAGGATGACCGGCTGGTCTTTGCCGAGCATGTCGCCGTTGGCGATGCGGAACAGCAGGGAGTAGCCGATCTGGCCAGCGGCGCCGGTCACTGCGACGCGCATGGGGGCTTTAGCCATCTGTAAGTCTCCAAACGAAGAAAGGGAAACCGGCCGGTGCGGCACGAGGCGCGGCGCGCGATTGTCGCGCCATTGCGCCGGGGCACACCGGGAGCGAGGTTGTCGCCACGGGCGGCGGCGCACCGTCCGGCGCCGCGCTAGGCAGGGCGGGCGGGCGGAGGTGCCGCGGCGGGTCGCGGATGACGACAAGGCGTAAGTCTACTGCGAAGCCGGGGACCGCTCCAGCCGTATTCCGGCCGGGCGTGCCCGCGACAGCACCAAAGCGCGCCTGGGGCGCGCACCGCGGGCGCACGACAGGGCGCGAGTGTAGGCGCCGTCGCAGGGGCTGTCAATTCATATGTCTTATATAAGACATAAGACATTTGATGCAGCGCTGGACGCGCTTTGCCGATCTGTGGTGAAATCCGCCTATGTCCACGTTGCCCACGTCCCTCGCCGCCGCCATGCCGGCCGCGCAAGATGGCGCCGCCACGCCCGGCGCCGGGACGTCGGCGCCCGCGCCGGCCGCTCCGGGTGCCGCCGCCGCCGCAGCCGCTTCTTCGGCCGCATCTTCGACAGTCTCCCCGACCTTCAGTCCGCTCTACCAGCAGATCAAGTCGCTGATCCTGCAGAGCCTGCAGTCCGGCGAATGGAAGCCGGGCGAGATGATTCCCAGCGAGATGGAGCTGGCGGCCCGCTACAAGGTCAGCCAGGGCACGGTGCGCAAGGCCATCGACGAACTCGCCGCCGAGAACCTGGTGGCGCGCCGGCAGGGCAAGGGCACTTTCGTGACGACCCATCACGAGGACGTGGTCAAGTTCCGATTCCTGCGGCTGGTCCCGGACGAGGGCGAGCCGCATTACGGCGCCAGCCGGGTGCTCGAATGCAAGCGCCTGCGGGCGCCGGCCGAGATCGCGCGGCTGCTCGACATCCGCACCGGCGACAGCGTGGTGCAGATCCGCCGCGTGC
>JAPSLP010000051.1 GCA_031180665.1 Cupriavidus sp.
CTTCGATTCCTTGCCCAATGGCCTGGCGGGCCATTCGGGCCGGAGGCGTCTTCATCGCCAATCCGTTGCGCAGCAAGATGCAGCGCCTGCTCTCAGCGTGGCGTGGGCGCGCCACCAGGACGAAGTAATCGAGGCCCAGCGGCTGCGCTACAAGGTGTTTGCCGAGGAGATGGGCGCGCGCCTGTCGACCTCGTCGCCCGAACTTGACATCGACATGTTCGATGCCTACTGCGACCACCTGATCGTGCGCGACCTGGCCACGCTCAAGGTCGTCGGCACCTACCGCGTGCTGCCGCCGCACCAGGCCAAGCGCATCGGCTGCCTGTACGCCGAATCGGAATTCGATCTGGTCCGGCTGGCGCATCTGAAGCCGAAGATGGTCGAACTGGGGCGCTCGTGCGTGCATCGCGACTACCGCACCGGCAGCGTCATCATGGCGCTGTGGGGCGGCCTGGGCGAGTACCTGCAGCGCTGGGGCATCGAGTCGATGCTCGGCTGCGCGAGCGTGCCGATCAACGACGGCGGCCATATCGCCGCCAGCCTGAGCCGCGTGTTCGCGCGCAACTATCTGGCCCCGATCGAATATCACGCCTTCCCGCGGCTGCCGCTGCCCGTCGAGGAGCTGAACCAGGATCTGGAAGTCGAGCCGCCGGCGCTGATCAAAGGCTACCTGCGCCTGGGCGCGCGCATCTGCGGCATGCCCGCCTGGGATCCGGACTTCAACGTGGCGGACTTCCTCACGTTACTGCGCGTCGGCGATATGAATCCGCGTTATGCGCGGCATTTCCTGGGGCTGCAGCGCTGAGGGGATGACGGGAGGGCGCGCCGCCCTCTCCCCGTCCCTCTGCGCAAGCGGGAGAGGGAGAACACCGGCACCGGCTCTCGCCGCGATTCAGACGTACACCACCTTATAGCGGATCCCGATCCGCTCCCATTCGTCGGCTTCCTTGCCGAGGCTGTATTCGACCAGCGGATTGGCGTCGACCCACGCCTTGGGCAGCCGCACCTCGAAGCCCTCTTCCAGCGCATCGGCGCGCTGGCTGACCGCGATCTCGGGCAGTTCGACGTCGGCGCGCCGCCGGCACAGCACGAAGGCCAGGCGCAGGCTGAACAGCATGCGCCAGTCGAGAAAGCGGCCGCGTCCCGACAGCTTGCCGAGCTTGCCGGCATGGCCGAGCAGCAGCGTGGCGAGCCGCGCCTGGTCGGTCTTGGAAAAGCCCGGCATGTCCGCATGCGTGGCGATATAGGCCGAATGCTTGTGGTAGCTGCTGTGCGCGATCGACATGCCGATCTCGTGCAGGCTCGCGGCCCAGCCCAGCAGCGCCAGATTGTCCTCGCGCCGTTCGTTGGCCGGGTCGGGAAACTGCGCCAGCAGCCGTTGCGCGGCGTGGCGCACGCGCGCAGCCTGGGCACGGTCGACACCGTAGCGACGCATGAACTGATCGACCGTGACGGTACGCATGTCCTCGTGATGGCTGCGGCCGAGCAGGTCGTACAGCACGCCCAGACGCAGCGCGCCGTCGGTCACGTCCATGCGGTCGATATCGAGCTCCGCAAACACGCCAAGCATGATCGAGAGCCCGCCCGGCAGCACCGGAATCCGGTCGGGCTTCAAGCCGATCAGCCGCACCCGATTGGTGTTCTCGGCCTTGATCAGCGCGCGCTTGAGCCGTTCCAGTCCTTCGCGCGTGATGCCGTGCTCCTGCGCGTTGTCGTTCATGCCGTTGAGCTCGATCAGCTCGGCGAGCGCGCGCGCCGTGCCGGACGAGCCCACCGCCTGCTGCCAGCCCGCGCTGCGGTACTGGCGCACCAGCACCTGGATCTCGCGGCGCGCGGCCAGCTCGGCCTGCTTCATCGCGTACTCATCGACATTGCCGCTGGGGAAGAACTGCCGGCTGTGCGAGACACAGCCGATATAGAGCGACTCCATCAGCTTGGCCGTGTAGCCATGGCCGATGATGAATTCGGTCGAGCCGCCGCCGATATCGACCACCAGCCGATTGCCGGCGCAGGCCGGCGCATCGTGCGAGGCGCCCAGGTAGATCAGCCGGGCCTCCTCGCGGCCGGCGATCACCTCGATCGGAAAACCCAGCGCGTGCTCCGCCTCGATCAGGAACTCGGACGCGTTCTTGGCCACGCGCAGCGTATTGGTGGCGACGGCGCGCACCTGGTCCGGCGAGAATTCGCGCAGGCGGTCGCCGAAGCGGCGCAGCGCATCCACGCCCCGGCGCCGCGCCGGCTGGTCCAGGTACTTGTCGGCGGTCAGGCCCGCGGCCAGGCGCACCGGCTCGCGCAGTGCATCGACCTGGAAGATCTGGCTGACCGGACCGGTCGCGGTCTGGGTCTCGTCCACCCGGCCGATCATCAGCCGGAAGCTGTTGGAGCCCATATCGACGGCGGCGAGCAGGCGTGGAGTATTGTTCATCGTCATAGCAGTCTGGAAACACGGACCGGCGGCATTCCGTTTAGCGCCGGCCGCGCGAGGCACGAAGAATATGTCCTGGCCGTGTCGGTGTCATGACAAAATCACGTTGTCATCAAGTTGACACGATTCTATGGAAAAGTCGCCGCATCGCCCAAAGAAGGTCATGCCCATGTCGACGACCCCGCCCGGTACGCTGCTCAATCGCGAACTCGGCATCCTGGAATTCAACTCCCGTGTGTTGGCCCAGGCAGCGGACCCGGCGGTGCCGCTGCTCGAGCGCCTCAAGTTCATCTGCATCGTGTCGAGCAATCTCGACGAGTTCTTCGAGATCCGGATGGCCGGACTGAAGGAGCAGATGCGCGACAACCCGTCCGGCCTGACCCCGGACGGCCTGTCGTTCCAGCAGACCTACCAGTCGATCACCGAGCGGACACAGCGCCTCGTTGCAGCGCAGTATGCCATGCTGCAGGACGTGATCTTCCCCCTGCTCGAGCGCGAGGGCGTGTTCTTCCATATGACCACGGTCTGGAACGATGCGCAGCGCGACTGGGCGCGCGACTTCTTCGTGCGCGAGATCGGCCCGGTGCTGACGCCGATCGCGCTCGATCCGGCCCATCCTTTCCCGCGCGTTTCCAACAAGAGCCTGAACTTCGTCGTCGAGCTGTCGGGCAAGGACGCCTTCGGCCGCGAGGCGGACCTCGCAATCGTGCAGGCCCCGCGCGCGCTGCCGCGCGTGGTGCAGATGCCGCAGTCGCTGTCGGGCTATCCGTTCGGCTTCGTGCTGCTGTCCTCGTTCATGCAGGGCTTCGTGCACGAGCTGTTCCCGGCGATCGAGGTCGACGGCTGCTATCAGTTCCGCGTCACGCGCAATTCCGACCTGTTCGTCTCCGAAGACGAGATCACGGACCTGCGCGAGGCGCTGCAGGGCGAACTGCCGACGCGCCACTACGGCGACGCGGTGCGGCTGGAGGTCGCAGCGGAAACGCCGCCCGCACTGACGCGGCGGCTGCTGACCGAGTTCGCACTGGGCGAGCAGGACCTGTACCGCGTCAGCGGGCCGGTCAACCTGGTGCGGCTGATGTCGATCCCCGATATGGTCGACCGCCCTGCCCTCAAATATCCGCCGCACGTTCCGGCGGCAGTGAAAGCCTTCAGCGGCGGCACGCCGATGTTCGACGTGATCCGCCAGCGCGACGTGCTGCTGCACCATCCCTTCGAGAGCTTCAGCTCGGTGCTGGACCTGCTGCAGCTGGCGGCCAACGATCCGGACGTGGTGGCGATCAAGCAGACCGTCTACCGCACCGGCAACGATTCGCTGGTGATGGAAGCGCTGATGACGGCGGTGCGCAACGGCAAGGATGTGACCGTGGTGCTCGAGCTGCTGGCGCGCTTCGACGAGGAAACCAATATCAACTGGGCCGAGCGCCTCGAATCGGCGGGCGCGCACGTGATCTACGGCGTGGTCGGCCACAAGTGCCACGCCAAGATGCTGCTGATCGTGCGGCGCGAGCCCGCCGGCCCGAAGAGCAAGCAGACCAAGCTGCGCCGCTACGTGCATCTGGGCACCGGGAACTATCATCCGCGCACCGCGCGGCTGTACACCGACTTCGGGCTGCTGACGGCCAACGAGGAAGTGTGCGAAGACGTGCACCACGTGTTCCAGCTGCTGACCGGCACGGCCGGCACGATCAAGCTCAAGCATCTGTGGCAGTCGCCGTTCACGATGCAGAGCAATCTGGTCGAGCATATCCGCGCCGAGGCGCGCAACGCGCGGGCCGGCAAGCCGGCGCGCATCATTGCCAAGATGAATGCGCTGCTGGAGCCCTCGGTGATCGAGGAGCTGTACAAGGCTTCGCGCGCCGGCGTGCAGATCGATCTGATCGTGCGCGGCGTCTGCGCGCTGCGGCCCGGCGTGCCGGGGCTGTCCGAAAACATCACGGTGCGATCCATCGTCGGTCGCTTCCTCGAGCACCATCGCGTCAACTACTTCCTGGCCGGCGGCACCGAACTGCTGTACCTGTCGAGCGCCGACTGGATGGACCGCAATCTGTTCCGCCGCGTCGAGGTCGCCTTCCCGATCCTGGACAAGACGCTGAAGACGCGCGTGATCCAGGAAGGGTTGCTCGTGCATCTGCGCGACAACGGCTCGGCCTGGGTGATGCAGCCCGACGGCAGCTATGTCCAGCAGACGGGCAAGGGGAAGGAACGGCGGGTCAGCCAGCTGGAGTTGCTGGCGATGTTCGCCTGACAGAGGGCGTCAGCAAGGGCGGTCCTTGCTCCCCTCTCCCGCTCGCGGGAGAGGCGTTGGGGGAGAGGGAGAACGCCACGGGCCCATACGGCCGCCACAGGTTCTCCGGCAACGGCTTTACGCCGCGTGCCGCGCGCCCCGCTGGTGGATGCTGCGATCGACCGGGAACACCACGCGGAACACGCTGCCCTTGCCCACCTCGCTGCTGATGCGCAGCTCGGCGTGGTGGCGCGACAGCACGTGCTTGACGATCGCCAGACCCAGGCCGGTGCCGCCGGTATCGCGCGAGCGGCTGCGGTCGACGCGATAGAAGCGCTCGGTCAGCCGCGGAATGTGCTCGGCGGCGATGCCCAGGCCCGTATCGCTGACCGAGAACACCGCATGGCCGTCGCGGTAGCTCAGGCCGATGCCGATGCGCCCACCGTCGGGCGTGTAGCGGACCGCGTTCGACACCAGATTGCCCAGCGCCGAAAGCAGCTCCGTTTCGCTGCCGCGGATGCCGACCGAACGGTCGATGTCGGCGGTGATCTCGTGCCGGCCCTGCGACAGCCCCTGCGCGTCGTGCACCAGGTGGTGCACCAGCGCGCCGATGTCGACCGGATCCTGGCTGGGCGGCTGCATATCGCTCTCGAGCTTGGCCAAGGCCAGCAGGTCCTCGACGATATGCTGCATGCGCATGGCTTGCGTCATCATCATGTCGACGTAGCGCCGGCGATCCTCGTCCGAGACCGGCAGATCGCGCACGGTCTCGAGAAAGCCCGTCAGCACCGTCAGCGGCGTCTTCAGTTCATGCGAGACGTTGGCGACGAAATCGCGCCGCATCGACTCGGTGTTCTCCAGCTTGGTGATGTCCTGCGTCAGCACCAGCTTGCGATTGTCGCCATAGGGCAGCACCTGCACCGCCAGCACGCTCTGCTTGTGTTCGCCCATGTCGCGCATCTGCAAGGGTTCGTCGAAACGTTGCAACATCAGGTACTGCACAAATTCCGGACGCCGGATCAGGTGCGTGATGCGCTGGCGCGCATCGCGCCGGGCGCTCAGGCCGAAATGCAGCTCGGCCACCGCGTTGCACCACTCGATCTGGTCGGCGTCGTCCAGCATCAGCACGCCGTTGGGAGAAGCCTGAATGGCCTGGATGAAGCGCGTGTGCTGCTGCTCGACCTGCAGCACCTGCATGCGCCAGCGCTTGACCAGCCGGTGCAGCCGGTAATAGACCTCGCCCCACAGTCCGACCGCGCTCGGAATCTCGCCGTAGGCCGGCGCGTCGAGCACCTTCCACAGCCGGTTGATCTGATACAGGTAGAACAGCAGCAGCGCCAGCAGCGCGCCGGTGGTCAGCGCCAGCGCGGCGACGACGCCGACGAAGGCGGCCAGCAGCGCGGCGGCGATGGCCAGCAGGATCAGGACGGCCGCGGATCGGGCCCAGATGACATTCATGAGATCGTGCGATGGCAGCCTGGCGAGGGACGGCGGCGGTGGAGCTCAGCTCCGCCCCCGCAGGCGGGATGGGCCGCAGTGTGCCACGAAATGCGCGACAGCGAGACGACAGCGCGGCGAGGGCGGACGCCGCCTCGGCCCGGGCCCCCGACCGCACGGCAGACCGGGCGATGCCGGCCGCTCACTGCCCCGGCGAGCGGGCCAGGCGATAGCCGCTGCCGCGAACCGTCTCGATCATCGCGCTGTAGCCGCCGGGGGCCAGCGCCGCGCGCAGGCGCTTGATATGCACATCGACGGTGCGCTCCTCGACGAAGACGTGGTCGCCCCACACCTGATCGAGCAGCTGCGAGCGGCTGTGCACCCGCTCCGGATGGGTCATCAGGAAATGCAGCAGGCGGAATTCGGTCGGGCCGAGCTCCAGCTTGATCGGGCCGGATTCGTCCTCGCCAGTGACCCGATGCGTGGCCGGGTCCAGCCGCAGGCCGTTGATGGCCACCACGTCGTCGGTCAGCTGCGGCGCGCGCCGGCGCAGCACCGCCTTGATGCGCGCCAACAGCTCCTTCGGCGAGAACGGCTTGGTCACGTAGTCGTCGGCGCCGGCCTCCAGCCCCATCACCTTGTCCTGCTCCTCGCTGCGCGCGGTCAGCATGATGATCGGGATCTGCTTGGTGCGTTCGTTGTTGCGCAGTTCCTTGGCGAACACCGCGCCCGACTTGCCCGGCAGCATCCAGTCGAGCAGCACGAGGTCGGGCAACACATCGCTCATCAGCGACAGCGCCTGCTCGGCGTTGTAGGCACGGATCGGATAGTGCCCGGCGTGCTGCAGGTTGACGGCGATCAGTTCGGCAATGGCCGGTTCGTCTTCGACGACCAGAATACTGCTAGGCATGAATGAGGTCTCCGCTCTCTGGCAGGTTCAGGTATTGGCAGATGGAACAGCGAAATGGCGGTGGACGGCGAGCGGTATATGGCGGGCAGGTACCGCAGCGTCGTGCGAACCGGTCCGGCCGGATCAGCTCAGCGCTTCCTTCTCCATGTCCTCGCGCGAGGTATGGCGAACGTCGGTGCCCTTGACGATATAGATGATGAACTCGGCGATGTTCTTCGCATGGTCGCCGATGCGCTCGACCGCCTTGGCGATGAACAGGAAGTCCAGCGCCACCGAGATCGTGCGCGGGTCTTCCATCATGTAGGTGATCAGCTTGCGCACGAAGGCACGGAATTCGTCGTCGATCGCCTTGTCTTCCTTGACGATGCGCGCGGCCGCGACCGTATCGAGGCGGGCGAAGGCATCGAGCGACTTGCGCAGCAGCGCGATCGCCAGATCGCCGGCCAGCTTGACCTCGGCGTAGTTGATGCCCTGCGCGCCGGTCTCTTCCATGATGTGCTTGGTGCGCTTGGCGATCTTCTCGGCCTCGTCGCCGGCGCGCTCCAGGTTGGTGATGGTCTTCGAGATGGCCATCACCAGGCGCAGGTCGCGCGCGGTCGGCTGGCGGCGCGCGATGATATTGCCGCAGTCGGCGTCGATCTCGATCTCGAGCGCATTGAGCTGGTTTTCGCGCTCGATGACCAGATCGGCCAGCGTGGCGTCGAAGTCGGTCAGCGCCTTCATTGCGGTATCGATCTGCGCCTCGACCAGGCCGCCCATCTGCAGCAGCTTGGTATTGATCGCGTTGAGGTCGGCGTCGAATTGCGTCGACAGGTGCTTGTCGGTCATCATGTTCTCCTGGCCGCGGATGCTGACGCGTCGCGCGGCACGGCGGGCGTTGCTTGGGCGGGCTGCCTTGCTGCTCAGCCGAAACGGCCGGTGATGTAGTCCTCGGTTTCCTTGCGGTGCGGCTTGATGAAGATCTTCTCCGTCTCGCCGAACTCGATCAGCTCGCCCAGGTACATGTAGGCGGTGAAATCCGAGCAACGCGCGGCCTGCTGCATATTATGGGTCACGATCACCACCGTGTACTCGTCCTTGAGTTCGGCGATCAGTTCCTCGATGCGGCCGGTCGAGATCGGGTCCAGCGCCGAGCACGGCTCGTCCAGCAGCAGCACCTCCGGGCGGATCGCGATGCCGCGCGCGATGCAAAGCCGCTGCTGCTGGCCGCCGGACAGGCTGTAGCCGGACTGGTGCAGCTTGTCCTTGGCCTCGTTCCACAGCGCGGCCTTCGACAGCGCCCACTCGACGCGGTCGTCCATCTCCGAGCGCGACAGCTTCTCGAACAGCCGCACGCCGAAGGCGATATTGTCGTAGATCGACATCGGGAACGGCGTCGGCTTCTGGAACACCATGCCGACCTTGGCGCGCAGCAGCGCGATGTCCTTGCGGCTGGTCAGCAGGTTCTCGCCGTCCATGTTGATCTCGCCCTCGGCGCGCTGCTCGGGATAGAGCGCGTACATCTTGTTGAGGGTGCGCAGCAGGGTCGATTTGCCGCAGCCCGAGGGGCCGATGAAGGCGGTGACCTTGCGGTCCGGGATCGACATGTTGATGTTCTTCAGCGCGTGGAACTGTCCGTAGTAGAAGTTCAGGTTGCGCACGTCGATCTTGGCGCGGACGCTGTCGGGGATGTCGATGACGGTCGAAGTCATGCTGGGTCTCGCAGGTAGATTCGTGGTTTCGCGTGCTGATTGCGGTTCGCTTTGCTGTCGGCCGGTTACGCTCACTGGCTCTTCTTGAACAGCACGCGTGCCAGGATGTTCAGCGCCAGGACGCCGATCGTGATCAGGAACACGCCGGCCCATGCCAGCTGCTGCCATTCGGTGAACGGGCTCATCGCGAAGCGGAAGATCGTCACCGGCAGGTTGGCCATCGGTTTGTTCAGATCCGTGCTCCAGAACTGGTTCGACAGCGCGGTGAACAGCAGCGGCGCAGTTTCGCCGGCGATCCGGGCCACCGCCAGCAGCACGCCGGTGATGATGCCCGCGTACGAGGCCTTGACCGTGATCGACAGCACCATCTTCCATTTCGGCGTGCCGAGCGCGAAGGCGGCCTCGCGCAGCGCATTGGGCACCAGGTTCAGCATGTTCTCGGTGGTGCGCACGACGATCGGGATCTGCAGCAGCGCCAGCGAGCAGATGCCGGCCCAGGCGGAGAAGTGCCCCATCCGGGCCACCACCAGCGCGTAGACGAACAGGCCGATCACGATCGACGGCGCCGACAGCAGAATGTCGTTGATGAAGCGGATGAAGCTGGCCAGCGCCGACTTCTGGCCATATTCGGCCAGGTAGATGCCGGCCAGGATGCCCAGCGGCGTGCCCAGCACGGTGGCCAGGCCCACCATCACGAAGCTGCCGAAGATCGCGTTGGCCAGACCGCCGCCGGCGGTGTTCGGCGCCGGCGTCATCTGCGTGAACAGGTCGATCGACAGGCCGCCGATGCCCAGCGAGATCGTGGTCCACAGGATCCACGCGAGCCAGAACAGGCCGAACGTCATCGCCACCAGCGAGGCCGCCAGTGCGTAGACGTTCATGCGTTTGCGCCGGGCCTGCAGGCGCTCGCGCACCTCGTTGGCATCGGCATGGACGGCCGGGACCGACGAAGCCGACATGGTCGCTTGGCTGGTCGAGTTCATTTCTTGCCCTCATTGCGCGACAGGCGCAGCAGCAGCAGTTTGGACAGCGCCAGCACCACGAAGGTGATGAAGAACAGGATCAGGCCCAGTTCCATCAGCGCGGCGGTATGCAGGCCAGGACCGGCCTCGGCGAACTCGTTCGCCAGCGCGGACGTGATGCTGTTGCCCGGCGAGAACAGCGAGGCGTTGTCCAGCAGGTTGGTGTTGCCGATCACGAAGGTGACCGCCATGGTCTCGCCCAGCGCGCGGCCCAGGCCGAGCATCACGCCGCCGATCACGCCGGCGCGGGTATAGGGCAGCACGACGTTCCACATCACCTCCCAGGTGGTGCAGCCCACGCCGTACGCGGACTCCTTGAGCAGCACCGGGGTGACTTCGAATACGTCGCGCATCACCGAGGCGATGTACGGAATGATCATGATGGCCAGGATCACGCCCGCGCACAGCAGGCCGATGCCCAGCGGCGCGCCCTGGAACAGCGGGCCGATCAGCGGCAGCTGGCCCACCGTGGCGGCCAGCGGCTTCTGGAAGTATTCGCCGAACAGGGGCGCGAACACGAGCAGGCCCCACATGCCGTAGACGATCGACGGCACCGCGGCCAGCAGCTCGATCGCCGTGCCCAGCGGGCGGCGCAGCCACGCGGGCGAGAGCTCGGTCAGGAAGAGCGCGATGCCGAAGCTGACCGGCACCGCAATGATCAGCGCGATCAGCGAGGTCACCACCGTGCCGTAGATCGGCACCAGCGCGCCGTAGACATCCGCGGGGGGATCCCACTGCGCGGTCCACAGGAATTTGAGGCCGAAGGCCTGGATCGAAGGCCAGGCACTGATGGCGAGCGAGACAATGATGCCGCCCAGCAGCAGCAGCGTGATGATGGCGGCGCCGCGGGTCAGGCCACCGAACAGGATGTCACCGGTGCGGCCGGGTGCGCGTACGGCGGGAAGATCGGACGTGGTCGCCATGGCAGGGAGTGTTCCGGTTTGCGCCCCTCCCCCGCATGCGGGAGAGGGGCTGGGGGAGAGAGGGCCGACTACGCCCTCCCATCGCATCGGCAGACGATCAGTACAGGCCCTTGCCCGACGCGTCCTTGATGCTGCTCTTCCAGGTCGCGCGGATCTGGTTGACCACCGCGTCAGGCATCGGCACGTAGTCCAGTTCGGTCGCCATGTTGGCGCCGCTCTTGTACGCCCAGTCGAAGAACTTCAGCACTTCCGCGCCCTGCGCCGGCTTTTCCTGGTTCTTGTGCACCAGGATGAAGGTCGCGCCGGCGATCGGCCAGGCGTCCTTGCCCTGCTGGTTGGTCAGGATCTGGTAGTACGACTTGCTCCAGTCGGCGCCGGCCGCAGCGGCCTTGAACGCGTCATCGCTCGGCGAGACCACCGCACCTGCGGCGTTCTTCATCTTCACGTGCGTCATCTTGTTCTGCTTGGCGTAGGCGTACTCGACATAGCCGATCGCGCCGTTCAGGCGCTGCACGAAGGCGGCCACGCCCTCGTTGCCCTTGCCGCCCGTGCCGCCGCCCGGCCAGTTGACCGTGGTGCCCTCACCCACCGAGCTCTTCCAGTCGGGGCTGACCTTCGACAGGTAGTTGGTGAAGATGAAGGTGGTGCCCGAACCATCGGCGCGGCGCACCGGCAGGATGTCCTGGCTCGGCAGCTTGGCGTTGGGGTTCAGCGCCTTGATGGCCGGATCGTCCCACTTCTTGATCTTGCCCAGGTAGATGTTGGCCAGCACTTCGCCGGTGATGGTCAGATCGCCCGGGTTGATGCCTTGCAGGTTGATCACCGGCACCACGCCGCCGATCACGGTCGGGAACTGCACCAGGCCTTGCTTGGCCAGTTCCTCGTCCTTCAGCGGGGCGTCCGAAGCGCCGAAATCGACCGTCTTGGCGTTGATCTGCTTGATCCCGCCCGACGATCCGATCGATTGATAGTTGACCTTGTTACCCGTAGCTTTTTGGTATGCGTCGGCCCACTTGGAATAGACGGGCGCCGGGAAAGAAGCGCCTGCACCGGTAATTTCTGCCGCGAATGCGGAGCCTGCTACCACCATCGAAACGATGCCCGCAACGGCAGTCTTGACCAGCTTCATATGTCCTCCAGAGAACATGGTTGGGAATGTCAGTTTTTTGACATCCCGAACTGTATGCGCCCACTATGACAGTTCCATGACATCGCGAAAATTTCTCTGAACAGACATTTAAGCGGACATCGAAGGCAAGCGATCCGGTCTCGACTGGCCGCCCCCCAAAAAAGAAAAACGCCCGGCCGGAGCCGGGCGTTCGATGGCAGGTTCAACGCCTTTAGCGGTGTGTCAGGTCGCCAACGCGTCGGCCAGCTTGCGGGCCGCCAGCTCGGCCGTCTCGGCCTGCTCGGCCTCCACCATCACCCGCACCACCGGCTCGGTGCCCGAGGCGCGGATCAGCACCCGGCCCTTGCCGGCCAGCGCCGGTTCGATCTCGGCGCGTGCTGCCTGCAGCCCGGCGTGGCTCTGCCAGTCGAAGCCCTTCTGCACCCGCACATTGATCAGCGTCTGCGGGAACAGCGATACGCCGTCGAGCAGTTGCGCCAGCGTCTTGCCGCTGCGCCGCAGCGCCGCCAGCACCTGCAGCGCCGACACGATGCCGTCGCCGGTGGAGTGACGATCCAGGCACAACAGATGGCCGGAGCCCTCGCCGCCCAGCGTCCAGCCGCGCTTGCCCAGTTCCTCCAGCACGTACCGGTCGCCGACCTTGGCCCGCACGAATTCGACGCCCTGGCGTTGCAGGGCCAGTTCGACCGCCATATTGGTCATCAGCGTGCCGACCACGCCCGGGACACTCTGTCCGCAGGCGATGCGATCCTGCACGATCGCATACAGCAACTCGTCGCCGTTGTAGAGGCGGCCGTCGGTGTCGACCACCTGCAGCCGATCCGCGTCGCCGTCGAAGGCCAGGCCGAGGTCCGCGCCGTGGGCCTTGACCGCTTCGACCAGCTTGTCCGGCGCGGTGGCGCCGTAGCCGTCGTTGATATTGCGGCCGTTGGGCTGGTTGCCGATCGACACCACGTCGGCACCCAGCTCGTGAAACACGTGCGGGGCGATGTGGTAGGCGGCGCCGTGCGCGCAGTCGACCACCACCTTCAGGCCGTGCAGGTCCCGGTCATACGGGAAGGTGCTCTTGCAGAACTCGATGTAGCGGCCGGCCGCATCGTCGATCCGGCGGGCGCGGCCCAGCTGGTCCGACGGCACGCAGTGCATCGGCACCTCGAGCTCGGCCTCGATGGCCAGCTCGACGTCGTCGGGCAGCTTGTCGCCGGTGGCCGAAAAGAACTTGATGCCGTTGTCGTGATACGGATTGTGGCTGGCGGAGATGACCACGCCGGCCGCGAGCCGCAGCGCGCGGGTCAGATAGGCGACGCCCGGCGTCGGCAGCGGACCGGTCAGCAGCACATGGACGCCGGCCGCGGTGAAGCCCGCCTCCAGCGCGGCTTCCAGCATATAGCCGGAGATCCGGGTGTCCTTGCCGATCAGCACCGTGGGCCTGCCCTGCGCGCTCGGCTGGCCCAGCGCCAGCACGCGTCCGGCCGCATAGCCGAGCCGCATCACGAAGTCCGGCGTGATCGGCGCCTCGCCGACCCTGCCGCGCACGCCATCGGTGCCGAAGTATTTACGTGTCATCCGAACGTTCTCCCTGTTTTGATTCGGGTTCCAGGTGTTTGCGTTGTGAGGGGGGTTGCGGCGGTGGTTGCGGTCGTTGCGAGGATGGCCGTGCCGTGTCAGGCCACGGCATCCACGCGTTGCTGCCGCACGGCCCACCAGGTCTTGATCGCGTCGACCGACGCCTGCACATCGTGCACGCGCACGATATAGGCGCCGCGTTCGGCCGCGCACACAGCGGCGGCGATGCTGGCCGCGACGCGCGCTTGCGGCGGCCGTCCGCCCAGGATCGCGCCCAGCGTCGATTTGCGCGACAGCCCGGCCAGCAGGGGCAGTCCCGCGACCGCCAACCGCGGCAGCTCCCCCAGCAGCCGCAGATTGTGATCCGGGGTCTTGCCGAAGCCAAAGCCCGGATCGAGCACGATGCGGCTGTCGTCGACCCCGGCCGCGCGCAGCGCGTCGACCCGCTGCTGCAGGAAATCGCGGACCTCGCCCACCACGTCGTCATATTGCGGGGCCTCCTGCATCGTCTGCGGGTCGCGCTGCATGTGCATCACGCACAGGCCTGCCTGTCCCGCGTCAGCCGCCGCGACGGCTTCGATCGCGCCCGGCATGCGCAGGCCCCAGATGTCGTTGATCAGGTCGGCGCCGGCCGCCAACGCGGCGCGCATCGTCTCGGGCTTGTAGGTATCGATCGACAGCGGCTTGCCGCAGTCGCGCAGCGCCTCCACCACCGGCAGCACGCGCGCCAGCTCCTGGTCCAGCGGCAGCGACGCCGAGCCCGGCCGGCTCGATTCGCCGCCGATATCGATGATGTCCACGCCCTCGGCGATCATCTGCTCGGCATGCCGCAGCGCCGCATCGCGGCTCGCATGCTGGCCGCCGTCGGAGAACGAGTCGGGCGTCACGTTGAGAATGCCCATGACCAGCGGGTGGCGGTCGCGTGCAAAGCGATAGCGCCCGCACTGGAAATATGAGGTCGACAAGTTGCGGTCCTGAATAAGCGGGAAATCAGACGAGATCGGCAGCGTGGGAAGCCTGGACGAAAAAAGCCGGTGCCCTGGGGCACCGGCTGTGCGAGACTCAGCGCGCGACGCGCTGCGCTGCCGTCATCCTTTGTGACGGACAGTCGCGGATCAGGCCGCGGCCGGCGCGTTCGACGGCGTCACCGGCGAGCCGCCCGACGGCGGCGTACCGCCACCGCTGGCGCCCGGCATGCCGCGCGGCGGACGCGGCGGCTTGCCCGCCATGATGTCGTTGACCTGGTCGGCATCGATGGTTTCCCATTCCATCAGCGCGGCGGTCATGGCCTCGACCTTGTCGCGATTCTCTTCGAGCAGGCGCTTGGCCAGCGCGTACTGCTCGTCGAGGATGCGGCGGATCTCGCCATCGACCTTCTGCTGCGTGACTTCGGACACCGACTTGGACGACATCTTGCCGAACAGGCCTTCCTGCTCCGTATCGACGTAGACCATCGTGCCGAGCGTGTCGCTCATGCCGAAGCGGGTCACCATGTCGCGCGCGATCTTGGTGGCGCGCTCGAAGTCGTTGGACGCCCCGGTGCTCATCGCATTGAGGAACACCTCTTCCGCGGCGCGACCGCCGAACAGAATGGCGATCTCGTCGAGCATGTTGTCCTTGTACTTCGAGTACTTGTCATGCTCCGGCAGCTGCCAGGTCACGCCCAGCGCCCAACCCCGCGGCATGATCGTGACCTTGTGCACCGGGTCGGCCTTGGGCAGCAGCTTGGCCACCACCGCATGGCCCGACTCGTGGTACGCGGTCGCCTTGCGTTCCTCTTCGCGCATCACCGTGGACTTGCGCTCCGGACCCATGTAGATCTTGTCCTTCGCGTCCTCGAAGTCCTGCATGTCGACCACGCGCTTGTTGCGGCGGGCGGCGAACAGCGCGGCCTCGTTGACCAGGTTGGCCAGGTCGGCACCGGAGAAGCCCGGCGTGCCTCGCGCGATCACCGACGCGTCGACATCGTTGCCGATCGGCACCTTGCGCATATGGACCTTCAGGATCTGCTCGCGGCCGCGGATGTCCGGCAGGCCGACGAAGACCTGGCGGTCGAAGCGGCCCGGACGCAGCAGGGCCTTGTCCAGCACGTCGGCACGGTTGGTCGCGGCGATCACGATCACGCCCGAGTTGGCCTCGAAGCCGTCCATCTCGACCAGCATCTGGTTCAGCGTCTGCTCGCGCTCGTCGTTGCCGCCGCCCATGCCGGCGCCGCGATGGCGGCCGACCGCGTCGATTTCATCGATGAACACGATGCAGGGCGCCTGCTTCTTGGCGTTCTCGAACATGTCGCGCACGCGGGCCGCGCCCACGCCGACGAACATTTCGACGAAGTCAGAGCCGGAGATGCTGAAGAACGGGACCTTGGCCTCGCCGGCAATGGCACGCGCCAGCAGCGTCTTGCCGGTACCCGGAGGGCCGACCAGCAGCACGCCGCGCGGAATGCGCCCGCCCAGCTTCTGGAACTTCTGCGGGTCCTTCAGGAAGTCGACCAGCTCGACCACCTCTTCCTTGGCCTCGTCGCACCCGGCAACGTCCTGGAAGGTGACCGCGTTCTGGTTCTCGTCGATCAGGCGCGCACGCGACTTGCCGAACGAGAAAGCGCCGCCTTTGCCGCCACCTTGCATCTGCCGCATCATGTAGAACCAGAACACGATGATCAGCAGGGTCGGTCCGAGGTAGTACAGGGCCTGGACCAGCACATTGGGCTCGTCATCGGCCTTGCCAGTCACCTGGACACCGTATTTCATCAGATCGCCGACCATCCAGATGTCACCCGGCGAGATGATGGTGTATTTCTGCCCTTCCTTGGGCGTCACCACGAGGTTTCGGCCCTGTACGTCGACGCGGCTCACCTTGCCGTTCTTGGCGTCATCCATGAACTGCGAATAGGTGACGCTTTCCTGCGCACGGGGCTTGTCGAACTGCTTGAAGACGGTAAACAACACCAGCGCGATCACGAGCCAGATTGCCGCCTTTTGAAACAGGTTGTTATTCAAGGCCGAACTCCTTTGCGAATGCCTTGCCAACGATAGCTGCATTGCATTGTAATGCAGCGCCGCCTCGGGGGGCGAAAAGCGTCCCTATCGGACCGATAGTGAAAGCGCTAGCGACCGACAGCCCGTAGGCCGACTGCGGGACGATAGTCAGACCGGCAACGGCTCAAATGGTGCCCAGGCCAGTACCGGGTCCACCGGGCGACTTCAGCCTGGCGACTTCAGGTGGCGCCCCAGGATGAAGGTCTCGGAGGACTTGTCCCGCGAGGCCTTCGGCTTGCGCTTGGCCACCACCTTGAACTGACGCTTGAACTTTTCGACGATCTGGCTGTAGCCGCTGCCGTGGAAGCACTTTACCAGCAACGCGCCATCGGGTTTCAGATGGGCCTGGGCGAATTCGAGCGCCAGGTCGCACAGATATTCGATGCGCGCCGCATCGGCCGAGGCCACACCGGACAAATTGGGGGCCATATCGGACAAAACAAGGTCGATCTTGTTGCCGCCCGAGGCCTGCAGCACGATGTTTTCGAGTTGCCGGAACACCTCCTCCTCGCGGAAGTCGCCCTGGATGAAGGTCACGTCGGCGACCGGCTCCATCGGCAGCAGGTCGATCGCCACCACCGCCCCGTCGATATGGCCTTCGCGCGCGCGCGGCGAGGCGGCCAGCTTGTTGCGGACATACTGGCTCCAGCTGCCCGGCGCCGCGCCCAGGTCGACGATGACCTGGCCGGGCTGGATCAGCTTGTCCTGCTCGTCGATCTCCTTGAGCTTGTAGGCCGCGCGCGCGCGATAGCCTTCGCGCTGCGCCAGCTTGACGTAGGGATCGTTGATATGGTCGTGCAGCCACGACTGTCTGAACTTGTTCTTGGCCATTTCTCGTGATTTCGCCGCCAGACCGTGACGGTTTGACGGATAATACGCGCCGTTGCGACGCCCTTGCGACGTAAGAAGCCCAATCGGCCGCCTTTCCAGCCGCCTTTACCGGCGTCGCCCTATCCTGCCTGACTATGCCTGCCCTTCAATTGAATCCCGCCCAGCGCTCCGAACTCCGCTCCCGTGCCCACGGCCTGAACCCGGTCGTGATGATCGGCGCCGAGGGGCTCACCCGCGCCGTCCTGGCCGAGATCGACCGCAGCCTCGCGGCCCACGATCTGATCAAGATCCGCGTGTTCGGCGACGAGCGCGACACCCGCATCGCCATCTACGAAGCCATTTGCGATGAACTTGGCGCCGCCCCGATCCAGCACATCGGCAAGCTGCTGGTGGTCTGGCGCCCCGGACCGGCCCGGCTGAAGGAAAACCAGCCCCAAGACCTCGGCCGCATGGCGCCGGCTCGCCGCGGCGCCGCGCCGCGCACCGTCACGGTGCGCAAGCCCGCCGCCAAGCCGGGCGGCCGCCCGACCCGCAACGAGGTGCGCGTGCTCGGCAACGAGCGCGTGACCGCGGGCGGCAACGTCAAGCGGGCCCGCAGCCGCCAGGCCAGCCAGAAGAAGAAGTCGCTGGGCTGATCGGCGCTCTCCACCGACACGGCTGGACTCCCTCTCCCCCTCAGGGGGAGAGGTTGGGGAGAGGGGTGGTTTCTGACGTCGGTGGCATATCCACTGCCGTTCACCCTCTCCCCCAACCCCTCTCCCGCAAGCGGGAGAGGGGAGAGAAAACCGCCCTCGAGGAACGGTTTCCTCAGTCCTCCGCCACTGTGCGCCGGCCGGCGAGGCGCCAGACCAGCACCAGCGCCAGCACGCTGTGCAGCAGATAGAAGGCGCTCGAGATGCCGTGCAGCATGCCGAAGCGCGCGCGGAACGGCGACTCCGATACCCCGAGACCCATCGCCTGCGCCTTGTGCCGCAGGCTCTCCATGAAGGGCTGCAGCCCGAAGTAACCGACCAGCACGCAGCACAGCATGCCGAGCACGAGCCAGCGCAGCGCCCGGTAGCGCGTGGCGCCGCGACGGATCATCACGTTGCACAGCACCAGTTGCAGCACGCCGATCACCACGCCGAGCACGGCCTCGGTGCGGAACAGCTGTCCGGCCAGCATGCCGGCCATCTCACGGCTCGGCAGCACGGCGAACAGCGTGGGCGCGACCAGATAGCCGATGGTCCAGAGGCTGCCGGCCCAGATCACCGTCAGCAGCAGGAACACCCGGTGGGGCAGCAGCGGCTGCCCCGTGGACGCGGGGCCCGGCAGCGGGGAGGATTGCGAGACCACGGCGAGCGCCGCCTCAGATGTAACGGACGGTGATGACTTCGTACTCGCGCTCGCCCCCGGGGGCCAGCACGGTCGCCACATCGCCCTCGAACTTGCCGATCAGCGCCCGCGCGATCGGCGAGCTGACCGAGATCTTGCCGCTGTCCAGATCGGCTTCGTCCTCGCCGACGATCTGATAGCGGACCGACTTGCCCGATTCCAGGTCTTCGAGGTCGACGGTCGCGCCGAACACGATGCGGCCATCGGTATCTAGCTGGGTCGGATCGATGATCTGCGCGGCCGACAGCTTGGCCTCGACCTCCTGGATGCGGCCCTCGATAAAGGCCTGCTTTTCCTTGGCGGCGTCGTATTCCGCGTTCTCCGACAGATCGCCCTGCGCGCGCGCCTCGGCGATGGCATTGATCACCGCGGGACGTTCGACGGCCTTCAGGCGTTGCAACTCCGCTTTCAGGAGTTCTGCGCCGCGCTTGGTAATCGGAATGGTGCTCATGTCTTCGTCAGGCAAAAAAATGAGCCGCAGCGCAGCGGGCGATGTACGCAGCGGTCTTGCCGGCACACCTCCGCTCAACCGCGGCTTTTAGGTTCGTTGGTGACTACCAGGGAATATTCGGTAATGCGTTGCGATACCGGATATTGCTTCGTATTGCTGTTTTCGGCCGCCAGGGCCGCCGAAATTCCCGTTAGTTTAGGACAAGACGTCCGCCG
This sequence comes from Cupriavidus sp., assembly GCA_031180665.1. GTDB lineage: Bacteria > Pseudomonadota > Gammaproteobacteria > Burkholderiales > Burkholderiaceae > Cupriavidus. Next base: position 19,240 of record JAPSLP010000051.1, read on the forward strand.
GCATCAACACCGGCGGGCGCGGGGTCCGGCGCATCCGGACCCCGACAGGCAACCTCGGGCCGACCCCGGGCCGATCCCGGGCCGATCCCGGGCCGACCCCGGGCCGGCCTCGGCGCGGGCTCAGGCAAGCGAGGCGTGCAGGCCCTGCAGGTCGTAGACCTCCAGGTTCTGCATCTGCTTCAGGCCCTCGACCGCGGCGCGGGCACCGGCGATGGTCGTGTAGTACGGCACGCGGTTGGCCAGTGCCGAGATCCGGATCGAGCGCGAATCGGCGATCGCGGTACGGGTCTCGTCCACCGTGGTGAACACCAGCGCCAGCTCGCCGTTCTTGAGCATGTCGACGATATGCGGACGGCCGTCCTTGACCTTGTTGACCACGCGCACCGGAATGCCGGCCGCCTCGATCGCGGACGCGGTGCCGCGCGTCGCCACCAGCGGGTAGCCCATGTCGTGCAGCATGCGGGCGACGCTGACCGCGTGCGGCTTGTCGCTGTCCTTGACGGTCAGCAGCACGGTGCCGCGTTCGGGCAGGCGCGAACCGGCGGCAAGCTGGCTCTTGAACAGCGCCTCGCCGAAGGTCTTGCCCACGCCCATCACCTCGCCGGTCGAACGCATCTCGGGTCCGAGCACCGGATCGACGCCAGGGAACTTGTTGAACGGAAACACCGCTTCCTTGACGCTGTAGTACGGGGGCACCACCTCGTCGCCGATGCCCTGCTCGTCCAGCGTCTGGCCGGCCATGCAGCGCGCGGCGATCTTCGCCAGCGACAGGCCGGTGGCCTTGGACACGTAAGGCACCGTACGCGAGGCGCGCGGATTCACCTCGAGCACGTAGACGATGTCCTGGCCGTCCTTCTGCTGGATCGCGAACTGGACGTTCATCAGGCCGACCACGTTCAGCGCCTTGGCCATCGCGGCGGTCTGGCGCTTGAGTTCGTCGACGGTCGCCTGCGACAGCGAGTACGGCGGCAGCGAGCACGCCGAATCGCCCGAGTGGACGCCTGCCTGCTCGATATGCTCCATCACGCCGCCGATGAAGACGCGCTTGCCATCGCATAGCGCATCGACGTCGCACTCGATCGCATCGTTGAGGAAGCGGTCGAGCAGCACCGGCGAGTCGTTCGACACCTTGACCGCCTCGCGCATATAGCGCTCGAGGTCGCGCGGCTCATGGACGATCTCCATCGCGCGGCCGCCCAGCACGTACGACGGGCGCACCACCAGCGGGTAGCCGATCTCCTCGGCCAGCTTCAGTGCCTCGTCCTCGGCGCGCGCGGTGCGGTTCGGCGGCTGGCGCAGGCCCAGTTCCTGCAGCAGCTTCTGGAAGCGCTCGCGATCCTCGGCCGCATCGATCATGTCGGGGCTGGTGCCGATGATGGGCACGCCATTGGCTTCCAGATCCAGCGCCAGCTTCAGCGGGGTCTGGCCGCCATACTGCACGATCACGCCGACCGGCTTTTCCTTGTCGACGATCTCGAGCACGTCCTCGAGCGTCAGCGGTTCGAAATACAGGCGGTCGGAGGTGTCGTAATCGGTCGACACGGTCTCCGGGTTGCAGTTGACCATGATGGTTTCGTAGCCATCCTCGCGCAGTGCGAGCGCCGCGTGCACGCAGCAGTAGTCGAACTCGATGCCCTGGCCGATCCGGTTCGGGCCGCCGCCCAGCACCATGATCTTGCGCTTGTCGGTCGGGTTGGCCTCGCACTCGCCATGCTCGGCCTCGTAGGTCGAGTACATGTAGGCGGTGTTGGTGGCGAATTCGGCCGCGCAGGTGTCGACGCGCTTGTAGACCGGGCGCACGTTGTTGGCCAGGCGCGCCTGGCGCACGGCCTTGGCGTCGGTCTTCATCAGCCTGGCCAGGCGCCGGTCGGAGAAGCCCTTCTGCTTCAGGTAGCGCAGTTCGGCGGCCGACAGGCTGTCCAGCGTGCGGGCCTTGACCTGGGCTTCGGTCTTGACGATGTCCTCGATCTGGGCCAGGAACCACGGGTCGATATCGGTCTCGGCGTACACCTCCTCGAGCGACATGCCCAGGCGGAACGCATCGCCGACGTACCAGATCCGGTCCGGGCCTGCCTCGCCGATCTCCTCGACGATCTCGTCGCGGTCGGTCGATTTCTCGTCCAGCCCGTCGACGCCGACTTCGAGGCCGCGCAGCGCCTTCTGGAACGACTCCTGGAAGGTGCGGCCCATCGCCATCACCTCGCCCACCGACTTCATCTGCGTGGTCAGGTGGCTGTCGGCCTGCGGGAATTTCTCGAAGGCGAAGCGCGGCACCTTGGTGACCACGTAGTCGATCGACGGCTCGAACGACGCCGGGGTCTGGCCACCGGTGATCTCGTTCTTCAGCTCGTCGAGCGTGTAGCCGACCGCCAGCTTGGCGGCGACCTTGGCGATCGGGAAGCCGGTGGCCTTCGAGGCGAGCGCCGACGAACGCGACACGCGCGGGTTCATCTCGATCACGATCATCCGGCCATCCTTCGGATTGATCGAGAACTGCACGTTGGAGCCGCCGGTATCGACGCCGATCTCGCGCAGCACCGCCAGCGAGGCGTTGCGCAGCAGCTGGTATTCCTTGTCGGTCAGGGTCTG
>JAPSLP010000052.1 GCA_031180665.1 Cupriavidus sp.
CGCAAGGAACCAACAGGAATACCGCCATGCAATGGGAAGTGGTGATCGGCCTCGAAACGCATACGCAGCTATCGACGGCCTCGAAGATTTTTTCCGGCGCCTCCACCGCGTTCGGCGCGGCGCCCAATACCCAGGCCTGCCCGGTCGATCTGGCGCTGCCCGGCACGCTGCCGGTGCTGAACAAGGCCGCGGTCGAGCGGGCGATCCAGTTCGGCCTGGCGATCGGCGCCCATGTCGCGCCGCATAGCGTGTTCGCGCGCAAAAACTACTTTTACCCCGACCTGCCCAAGGGCTACCAGATCAGCCAGTACGAGATCCCGGTGGTGCAGGGCGGCAGCCTGACCTTCCAGGTCGAGGGCCGCAAGGGCGAGTTCTACGAGAAGACCGTGCAGCTGACCCGCGCCCACCTCGAGGAGGACGCGGGCAAGTCGCTGCACGAGGACTTCGCCGGCATGACCGGCATCGACCTGAACCGTGCCGGCACGCCGCTGCTCGAGATCGTCACCGAGCCCGATATGCGCAGCGCCGCCGAGGCCGTCGCCTATGCGCGCGCGCTGCATTCGCTGGTGGTGTGGCTGGGCATCTGCGACGGCAACATGCAGGAAGGGAGCTTCCGCTGCGATGCCAACGTGTCGGTGCGGCCGGTCGGCAGCGACAAGCTGGGCACGCGCCGCGAGATCAAGAACCTGAACTCGTTCCGCTTCCTGCAGCAGGCGATCGAATACGAGGTGCGCTGGCAGATCGCCGAGATCGAGGATGGCCGCGCGATCCAGCAGGCCACCGTGCTGTTCGATCCGGACACCGGCGAGACGCGCGCGATGCGGACCAAGGAAGACGCGCACGACTATCGCTACTTCCCGGATCCGGACCTGCTGCCGCTCGAGATCGAACCGGCCTGGGTCGAGCGCGTGCGCGCGGCGATGCCCGAGCTGCCGGCCGCGATGCAGGCCCGCTTCGTCTCGCAATACGGCCTGCCCGCCTACGATGCCAGCGTGCTGACCTCGTCGAAGGCGCTGGCGAACTGGTTCGAGCAGGTCGTCGCCGAGGCCGGTGCGGCCAACGCCAAGCCGGCCGCCAACTGGCTGATGGGCGATGTCGCCTCGCAGCTGAACCGCGAGGGCATCGAGATCGATGCCGCGCCGATTCGTCCCGCGCAGCTCGCGCTGCTGCTCAAGCGCATCGCCGACGGCACGGTGTCGAACAACACCGCCAAGAAGGACGTGTTCCCTGCGATGTGGGCGGGCGAGTGCGACGGCGACGCCGACGCGATCATCGCGGCCAAGGGGCTGAAGCAGATGTCGGACACCGGCGCGCTCGAGGCCATCATCGATGAGGTGCTGGCCGCCAACGCCAAGTCGGTCGAGGAGTTCCGCGCGGGCAAGGAGAAGGCGTTCAACGCGCTGGTCGGCCAGGCGATGAAGGCGACCAAGGGCAAGGCCAATCCGGCCCAGGTCAACGAGCTGCTGCGCAAGAAGCTGGGCTGAGCCGGCTCGGTGCAGGCTGGTGGTGAACCCGCGCTTTGGCGCGGGTTTTTTTTGGTGCGGCGGGGGGGGCCATGTTGGTCGAACGATCGCCTCTCCCGCAAGCGGGAGAGGGAGAACACCGAGGGTTTCTCCGCCGGCTTCCGCGTGCGAGGGAGAACACCGGCACGGCCCGGCTGCGTGCGCGAGTGAGTACACCGACAGGCGCTTTTCGCCCCTCTCGCGCTTGCGGGAGAGGGGCGGGGGAGAGGGCAGCGCGCCCCCTCCAACTGCGTTTGCTACACTCCAGCGCAAATCGTTCGATGACCCGCCAATGAATCCGCAAGACGTCGCCGCCTATCTGCAAAGTCATCCCCAGTTCTTCGAGGACCACGCCGAACTGCTGGCCTCGGTGCAGCTGACGAGCCCGCACAGCCATCGCGCGGTGTCGCTGCAGCAGCGCCAGATGGAAATCCTGCGCGAGAAGAACAAGGGCCTCGAACTGAAGCTGGCCAATCTGATGCGCCACGGCCACGACAACGACCGCACGCAGAACCGCATGCATGCATGGCAGCTGCGGCTGCTGGGCGAGGCCGATGCGTTGGCGCTGCCGATGGCGGTCAGCCAGGGCCTGCAGCAGGTCTTCGATGTGCCCGGCGTCGCGCTGCGGCTGTGGCATCTGGCCGAAACGCATGCCGCGCTCGATCTGCTGCGCGGCGACGACGCCGCCGCCACCGAAGCCGCACGCCGCTTTGCCGAGGGCCTGCAGACGCCGTATTGCGGCGCCAATCCGTGGGCCGTCGAACCGGCCGTCGCCGAAGAGGAGGTCCCGCCCGCCGCAGCGGCCGACACGCTCGGCGACGGCGGCAAGCAGGCGGTCGACTGGCTCGAGCGCGACGACATCGCCTCGCTGGCGATGGTCGCGCTGCGGGCCCCCGCCGGCGAGGACGCCGAAACGGGTCCGACCTTCGGCCTGCTGGTGCTGGGCTCGCCCGACCCGCGCCGCTTCCACGAAGGCATGGGCACGGCCTATCTGAGCCGCATCGGCGAACTGGCCGGCGCGGCGCTGGCGCGCCTGCGCGGCTGACCCGGGGACTCGGGCAGCAACCGATGGCCCGCTCCAGCGACCCCACCGCCGGCGCGGACGCGCCCCCTCCCGCCCTCGATCCGCTGCTGCGCAGCTATCTCGACTGGCTGGCCAGCAGCCGCAAGCTGGCCGGGCACACGCTGGTCGGCTACCGGCGCGACCTGTCGGTATTGCAGGCGCAGGCCGCCAGGTTCGCACCCGGTACCGCGCTGACCGCGCTGCGCACCGACCAGATCCGCAGCTTCGCCGCGCGGCTGCGCGGCAGCGGTCTCGCGGCCACCAGCATCGCCCGGGCGTTATCGGCCTGGCGCGGCTTCTATCTGTGGGCCGCACGGCACGGCCACGGCGTCGAGGCCAATCCCGTGGACGGCGTACGCGCCCCCAAGGCCGGACGGCCGCTGCCCAAGGCGCTGTCGGTGGAGCACGCCGTGGCGCTGGTCGGCCAGCCGGCCGGTGAGGGCGCGGAGGGGCTGCGCGACCAGGCCGTGTTCGAGCTCGGCTATTCGAGCGGCCTGCGCGTGTCCGAGCTGGTGCAGCTGGACCTGCGCTATGTGCAAGAGGACGGCTATCGCTCGTCCGGCTGGATCGACCTGGCCGCGGGCGAAGTCACGGTGCTCGGCAAGGGTTCGCGCCGCCGCAGCGTGCCGGTCGGCAGCAAGGCGGTGCAGGCGTTGCGGGCCTGGCTGGCGGTGCGCGAGGACTGGGTACGGCCGACGGCCGGCGTGGAGCATCGGCACGCGCTGTTCCTGTCGCGGCGCGGCGAGCGGCTGTCGGACCGCACCGTGCGCACCCGCATCAAGCGGCAGGCCATCCGCGCCGGCGTGCCGGCCGACGTGCATCCGCACATGCTGCGGCACTCGTTTGCCAGCCACGTGCTGCAATCCTCGGGCGACCTGCGCGCAGTGCAGGAAATGCTGGGCCACGCCAGCGTGGCCACCACGCAGATCTACACGGCGCTCGATTTCCAGCATCTGGCCAAGGTCTACGACCAGGCCCATCCCCGCGCCCGGCTGGCCGAGCGCGACACGCCGGCAGCGCCGCCGGCGACATCGACCCCGGACGACGACGAACCGGCCTGACGCCCGCGGCCCAGGCCCAGGGCTAGGCCCATTGCGACAGCACCTGCCGGAACGCCGCGATCTCCGGCAGCAGCCAGGTGCGGAATGCCTGCACCTTCGGCGTGTCCAGCATCGCCGGCGCGCAGACGAAGTACAGCAGCCACGGACACGGAATGCTGACGTCGAACAGCCGCACCACGCGCCCGGACAGCAGATCGTTATAGGCCAGCGACGAGCGGATCAGCGCGATGCCCTGGCCCTCGGCCGCGGCCTGCAGCAGCAGCGACGAATCCTCGAACATCAGGCCCTTGCGCGGTTCGGGCCAGTCCAGCCCGGCCGCCTCGAACCAGGGCCGCCACGGATCGCCTTCGCCGCGCAGCAGCGTCAGCCCCTGCATGTCCCCGGGGCGCTCCGGCAGCTTGCCGCCCTGGAAGTTCGGGCTGCAGACCGGAAAGAACACGTCGTCGAGCAGGCGCTCGACATAGAGCCCCGGATAGTCGCCGCTGCCCATCCGCAGCGCCACGTCGACCTCGTCGCGGGTGAAGTCGACCAGCGTGTTCGACGACATCAGCTCGACGTCCAGCTCGGGATGCCGCTCGATGAAGCTGCCAATGCGCGGCGTCAGCCAGCGCGCCGCAAACGACGGCATGGTGCTGATGGTCAGCCGCTTGTCGCGCGTGCCGGACTGCAGCGCCCGCGTCGCCTCGGCGATCTGCAGCAGCGCGTCGCGCACGCGCTCGGCGTAGACGCGTCCGGCCGGCGTCAGGCTGACCCGCTTGCCGTTGCGGGCGAACAGCGGCTGGCCGAGTTCCTCTTCGAGTGCCCGTACCTGATGGCTGACCGCACCATGCGTGACAAACAGCTCGGTGGCCGCGCGGGAGAAGCTCTCGTGCCGTGCGGCGGCCTCGAAGGCGCGCAGCGCGGTCAGCGCCGGCAGCCGTGGCAGTTCCCGGTGCCAGGCGCGCGGCAGTTCGGCGGGGTTGCGCTTGAGGGTCATCTCCAGGGTGCGTTTATGTGAGATTGGCTAACAAGGGAAATCAATATATATCGTTTTGGAGGTGGCCGGACAATCACTAGAATGCACTGCATCGGGACCGCAACAGCGAGCGCGCCAGGCCAACGCAGGCCGGACACGGTAAAGCGCGACGCCAGCCACGCGAGATGCGCGTGCCGGACGGTACCGTCACCTTAGTGAAGGAAGTCCAAAATGGAAACCCTGCTCACAACGACCGTCTTCAGCCTGAATCCGGGCGAGGTCGCGCCGCTGTCGGTACATACCGCGCAACGGCTTTATGTGGAAGATGCCGCCGGCCTGAACCTGTGGGTCACCCGCGACGGCGACTCGGAGGATTACTGGCTGCGCTGCGGCGCCAGCCTGCAGCTGAACCGCGGCGACGAAGTGGTGCTCAGCGTCGATCCGCGCGCCGAGCGTGCGGTACGGCTGGCGCTGATCGCCGAAGCACGCCGCCCGGCGGCCACCAACCTGCCGCATCTGGTGAACCGCATCGTGAGGCGCCTGGTTCGAGGCACGCAATGGTCGCCTAGCCCCAACGTCGTCTCGGCTTCCTGAACGGAACGGGGAAGCGGAAGCGGAAGCGAAAGCGGCACGCCGGCGCCCTCTGCGGCTGGTGTACAGCCGGCCACCGGCGCCCGCGCTCCCGGACCAAGGACAAGCCACCCGCGGACAACCCTGACGGCGGCAGGGTGACAGCCGCCAGCGAAGCGCGGCCGGTGCGAACCGGCCCTTTTCGCTACACTCTCGGCATGCAAGTAATCGAAGTCATCGAACGGGGCCGGGAGGACTACGCGCCCTGTTTCGACGCGATGCGCGCCTACACCGCCGCGCGCACCGCCGAATCTCCCGACCAGATCTGGCTCGTCGAGCATCCTCCGGTCTACACGCTGGGCCAGGCGGGCGATCCCTCGCATCTGCTGTCTCCCGATCCGGCGATCCCGCTGGTGCGGATCGATCGCGGCGGACAGATCACTTATCACGGTCCGGGCCAGGTCGTCGCCTATTTGCTGCTGGACCTGCGCCGCCGCCACCTGATGGTGCGCGAGCTGGTCCACGCGATCGAGCAGGCGGTACTGGACACGCTCGCGGCGTATAATCTGCCCGCCGAACGCAAGCCTGGCGCGCCCGGCATCTATCTGTCCGACGGTCCGCATCGCGGTGCCAAGATCGCCGCGCTGGGCCTGAAGATCCGCAACGGCTGCAGCTACCATGGCGTCAGCCTGAACGTGCGGATGGATCTGGACCCGTTCCTGCGTATCAATCCGTGCGGCTATGCCGGCCTCGAGACGGTCGACATGGCCCGCGCCGGCGCCACGGTGCCGGCGCGCGATGCCGACGGCGGCATGCGCCAGGAACCGGTCGACGCCAGGCATCAACCCGAGATCGCGCGACGCCTGGCGGCGGCATTGTGCGACGTACTGGCGGCAGCGCAGGTTCGCGCGGCGGCCAGCGAGCCGGCAGCGAACGAAGCAGCGAACGAGCAAGCCGCCACGGCCTGCGGCCAACTGACACCCCTGACTACGGCCTAGCCGACCTATGCGCGCGGGGAGCGCGCGGAGAACACCATGAGCGACGCCCTGATCGCCACCTCGAATCCCCCCGGCGATGCCGCCCAAGGCGCGGCCTACGACCCGACCCGCAAGCAGAAGTCGGCCGACAAGACCGCCCGCATTCCGATCAAGATCGTCCCCGCCGAGAAGCTCAAGAAGCCGGACTGGATCCGCGTGAAGGCGGCCACCGGCAATTCGCGCTTCTACGAGATCAAGGACATCCTGCGCGCCAACAACCTGGTGACGGTTTGCGAGGAAGCGAGCTGTCCGAACATCGGCGAATGCTTCGGCAAGGGCACCGCGACGTTCATGATCATGGGCGACAAGTGCACGCGCCGCTGCCCGTTCTGCGACGTCGGCCACGGCCGCCCGGACCCGCTCGACATCAACGAGCCGCTGAACCTGGCCAAGACCATCGCCCAGCTGAAGCTGAACTATGTGGTGATCACCAGCGTCGACCGCGACGACCTGCGCGATGGCGGCGCCCAGCACTACGTGGACTGCATCAGCAAGACCCGCGAGCTCTCGCCCATCACCCGCATCGAGGTGCTGGTGCCGGACTTCCGCGGGCGCCTGGACAAGGCGCTGGACATCCTGCAGGCCTGCCCGCCGGACGTGATGAACCACAACCTCGAAACGGTGCCGCGCCTTTACAAGCAGGCCCGTCCCGGCGCCGACTACGCGCACTCGCTGAAGCTGCTGCAGGAGTTCAAGCGCCGCAATCCGGACGTGCCGACCAAGTCCGGCCTGATGGTCGGCCTGGGCGAGACCGACGAGGAAATCCTCGAGGTCATGCGCGACATGCGCGCGCACGACATCGACATGCTGACCATCGGCCAGTACCTGGCGCCGTCGAATCACCATCTGCCGGTGCTGCGCTACGTCCATCCGGACACCTTCAAGATGTTCGAGGAAGAGGCCTACAAGATGGGCTTCACCCACGCCGCAGTCGGTGCGATGGTGCGCAGCTCCTACCATGCCGACCAGCAGGCGCACCAGGCCGGTTTCGCCTGATCCCGCCCGGCGCCCTTCCGGGGCGCCGGTATCCGCCTTGCCCGACGACGATCGGGCGGCCGCCCCTTCTTTCGATGCGGGCGCCTGCCGCCTGCGCGCACCGCGCGATATCACCGATTTGCTCAATTTCCGTCTCGCGGCGCTGGTTGGCGCCAGCGGCGCGGCGGTGATCCGCCTATGCGAAGGCCAGTACGGCGTGTCGCGCCGCGAATGGGCGCTGCTCGGGCTGCTTGCCGTGCGCGGGGCGCAGGCGCCGTCGGAGATCGCGGACCAATGCCATCTGGACCGGACGCGCGTGTCGCGGGCGATCACGCGCCTGGCCGCCAAGGGTTTGATCCGGCGGCAGACGCTGGACGGCGACCGCCGGCGCGCCAGCGTCGCGCTGACGCCGGCGGGGCAGGCGCTCTACCGGCAGTTGTTCGACGAGGTGGCGGCCATTAACCGGCGCCTGGTCGAGACGCTGTCCGACGGCGAACTGGCGACCCTCGACACGCTGTTGACGGCGCTGACCGAGCAGGCGGTACGCGTGAAGCGGCAGGTCGCCACCACGGTCAGCACCAACCGCTGGCGTGGCGGCGGCACGCGGCGCCAATGGACGGCGCCCGAGGATTCATCGGAGGACGGTCCGGCGGCGGGAGTGGCGCCCGGTCAGGACAGCGCGGGCCGCTAGCCCAGCGCCCGCGGCTGGCACAGCATCGACCGCCAGCGCAGCGCCGACCGCCGCGCAGCGCTGACGCTTAACGCAGCGCCTCTCGAGCGCCGCGCCATTTCTCGTGCAGCAGCTCTTCCGGGAGCTCGCTCTCGTCCCAGAACCCCAGCAGGATGCCCTTGCGGACCGACGCGCCGCGCATCGCGGCGATGCGTTCGTCGCTGATAGCGGTACGCTGCGACTGCCGCAGTCCCCATTGCGCGAGCGCCAGATACATGCGCTCGCATTGCGCCTGGTGCGCCGGATCGGCGCCGAGGTCGTGCAGCTCGTGCGGGTCTTCGACCAGATCGAACAGCATCGGCCGGAAGCCCGGCGCATGAATGTACTTCCAGCGCTCGTCGACCACCATGAACAGCCGCGCATCGAGCGGGGCGACCCGCAGCGATACCGCGACACCGGTGGCCGAGTAGTCGTATTCGCTGATCGCATAGCGGCGCCAGCTGGCCGGCGCCTGCCCGTGCAGCCAGGGCTGCAGCGGACGCCCCTCGAGCCGGTGCGGCTGGGCCGGGCCGCCGCAGGCTTGGACGAAGGTGGGTACCAGATCGATGGCCTCGACCAGCGCATCGCATACCGAGCCGCGGGTTGCATCGGCTGCCGGCGAAGGGTCGACGACGATCAGCGGCAGCCGCACCGACGGCTCGTGGAACAGGTCCTTCTCGCCCATCCAGTGGTCGCCCAGGTAGTCGCCATGATCGGAGGTGAACACGATCAGGGTGTCCTCGACCAGGCCCCGGCTCTCCAGCAAGCGCATCAGCACGCCGATCTGGTCGTCGATCTGCGTGATCAGGCCCATATAGGCGGGAATCACCGCCTCGCGCACCTCGTCCCGCGCAAACGCCCGGCTGACGCGCGAATTCAGGAAGGCCTGGTAGATCGGATGCGGCTGCGCGCGCTCGGCCTCGCTGCGCACGGGCGGCGGCACGTCGGCGGGCCCGTACATCGCGTGATAGGGCGCCGGCGCGATGCAGGGCCAGTGCGGCTTGATATAGGACAGATGCAGGCACCACGGCGCGTCGCCGGCCTGCTCGATGAATTCCATCGCGCGCCGCGTCATGTACGGCGTTTCCGAATGCTCCTCGGCCACGCGCGCGGGCCGCGTCGAATTGCGCAGCAGCCAGCCCGACAGCAGATTGCCGTTCTCGTCCTCGGCGGCGTTGGCCCAGTCGTCCCAGCCGTCGTCGCCGGCATAACCCAGCTCGCGCAGATAGTCGTTGTAGCGCACCGGCTTCGGATCGTAGCGGCCGGCCGGGCCGCTGCCGTGCAGGCCGTCGTCGCGCTCGTATGGATCGAAGCCGCACTCGGCCACGCGCGTGCCGATCGGCGAATCCGGATCGATGCCCAGCCGCGCCATCCCTTCGGTATCGGCGGCCATATGGGTCTTGCCGACCAGCACGGTCTGCCGGCCCAGTGGGCGCAGATAGTCGCCCAGCGTCATCTCGCCGACCTTGAGCGGGAAGTTGTTCCAGGCAGCGCCGTGCGAATCGACATAGCGGCCGGTGTAGAAGCTCATCCGCGATGAGCCGCAGATCGTCGATTGCGCATAGGCGCGCGAGAAGCGCACTCCGCGGGCGGCCAGCGCGTCGATGTTCGGCGTGCGGATGGTCGGATGCCCGGTGCAGGACAGGTAGTCCCACCGCAGCTGGTCGCACATGATGAAGAGGATATTGCGGGCCATCGCCGTCGCTCCTTGCTGATCCAGTCCGGCCGGACGTTATTGCTGGAAGCCGCTGCGCTTGACCACCGGCTGCCACTGCGCGTTGTAAGCCTTCAGCATGTCCGCGGTCTGCTGCTGCGTACTGGCCACCGGTTGCATATTGGCGGCGACGAAGCGCTGCTGCACCGCCGGGTCCGACATCACGCTGTGGATCGCCGCCGACAGCGCCTTGACCTTCTCGGGCGGCATCGACTTTGGCGCGAAGAACGCGTTCCAGCCGTCGGCGGCCAGGTCGATGCCGGCCTCCTTCAGCGTGGGGATGTCCTTGGCGAACGACGAGCGCGTCTTGCCCGAGACTGCCAGGATCTTCAGCTTGCCGCTCTGATGCAGCGACAGCACGGCATCGAGCGTGTCGACGCCGACCGGCACCTGGCCGCCCAGCATGTCGGTGGCAAGCGGCGCCGAGCCCTTGTAACCGACCACGTCGCCCTTGACGCCGGCGCGCTCGGCCAGCATCAGCGCGAAGAAGTGGGGCAGGCTGCCGGTGGCCGGCACGCCGAAGAAGGCCTTGCCGGGATTGGCCTTGAGCCAGGCCACCAGATGCGACATCTCGCGAACCGGCACCTGCGGGCCGGTGATCACGGCGAAGTCGTAGGACGAGACCTGCGACACCGGCACGAAATCGGCGTCGGGATCGTAGCTGGTGTCCTTGAACACCAGCGGCGCGACCGTCATCACGGCGGGATTGCCGAGCATCAGCACGTTGTCGGCGGGGCCGGCATGCCTGAGCTGCTGCGCGGCCAGCCGCCCGCCCGCGCCGGCCTTGTTCTCGACCACCACGGTGACGCCGTACCGGGCCTGCAGCGCCTGGCCGACGATGCGTGCGGCGCGGTCGGAGGCGCCGCCCGGCGCATAGCCGACGACAAAGCGTAGCGGCCCATCGATCTTTTGCGCCAGCGCGGCGGGCGCGCCGGCCGCACCGGCGGCGAGCAGTGCAACGGCGAGCGCCGCGCGGCGGGCCTTGCGGGCGAAATCTGCGAATGTCATGGCGTCTCCGATGAGGTTCCCTTCTGCGAGGATGCGGGAAATTTAAGCGGGACACCGACGATTGATCTAATCAACTATCGCCCGGCCCGGCTATGGAAAACCCTAGGCGCCGGCGTGGCGCCACAGGTTTCGCAAAACTCACTTTCTCGATAAATTGCCGATAAGGCGCATCCCGCGTTCTGCCGCGGTGTTCCCGACATCGCGCGCCCTCTGGATTCCGGACTGAAACCGACCATGACCGCCTGCACGATCCACCGCCTTGCCGAGCGCGCGCTGCTGTGCAGCGTGCCGCCTCCCGCGTCGATCGACGTGCAACGCCGCTTCTGGGCGATGGCGGACGTAGCCGGCGAATGGCCCGGCGTGGTGGACGCCTATCCCGGCATGAACAGCCTGACCGTGCTGTTCGACGACGAGGCCGATCCGGCCCGGCTCGAAGCCGCGCTGGCGCAGGCGTGGGAGCGCGGCGGGAGCGGCAACGTCGGCGACAACGTTGGCAACGTTGGCAACGTCGGCGGCCGCATCGTCGAGATTCCGGTCCGCTACGGCGGCGAGGACGGCCCCGATCTGGCCGATGTGGCCGCCCATACCGGCCTGACGCCCGAGGAGGTGGTGCAGCGGCACACCGCCGGCAGTTATACCGTCTACTTCCTCGGCTTCCAGCCCGGCTTTGCCTATCTCGGCGGGCTCGACCCCGCGCTGGCCACGCCGCGGCGAGCCGAGCCGCGGCTGGCGGTGCCCGCCGGCGCGGTCGGTATCGGCGGCGAGCAGACCGGCGTCTATCCGGCGGCCGCGCCCGGCGGCTGGCAATTGATCGGACGTACGGAGCTGGCGCTGTTCCTGCCCGAGCGCGATCCGCCCTCGCTGCTGGCGCCCGGCGATACCGTGCGCTTCGTGGCCGAATCGGTGGCGCAGCCGGTGGCCGAACCCGTGGCCAAATCGGCCGCCAAATCATCGGTCGCCAAATCGGTGCGCACATGATCGAGATCCTTCGTCCGGGCGCGCTGGCGTCCATCCAGGATCTCGGCCGCAACGGCATGCGGCGTTTCGGCGTCGGCGGGGCCGGCGCGCTCGACAGCGTGGCGCTGCGGGTCGGCAATTTGCTGCTGGGCAACGAGCCGGGCGCCGCCGCCATCGAATTCACGCTGGGCCGCGCCACGGTCCGTTTTCATGCCGATCTGCGCATCGCGCTGACCGGCGCCGAATGTCGCGCCGATCTCGACGGCGAGCCGGCCTGGTGCTGGCATGCGTTCGACGTGCGCGCGGGCAGCACGCTGACGCTGCCGGCGCCGCGGGGCGGCACCCGTACCTATCTGTGTGTGGCCGGCGGCATCGATGTGCCGCTGGCAATGGGCTCGCGCAGCACCGACCTGAAGGGCGGCTTCGGCGGGCATCAGGGCCGGGCCCTGCGGCGGGGCGACCGGCTGGCCGCGCTACGACCCGGCTTGGGTGCGGTGCCATTGGCCCGGCTCGGTGTGCTGGCGCCCGCGTGGGCATTGCCGTCGCCGTCGTCGCCCTCGCCCTCGGCCTCGCCCTCGCCCTCGCCCTCGCCCTCGCCCTCGTCGTCGCCAGGGTCCGCCGACGGCCGCGCGCTGCCGATCCGCATGCTGCCCGGGCTGGAGTACGATCAGTTCGAGACCGAGGCCCAGCAGGCGCTGTGGCAGGCGGACTGGACCATTACGCCCAACAGCAACCGCATGGGGTTCCGGCTCGAAGGTCCCGCGCTGGCGCGGCGGCCCGGCGCCCCCGAGCTGCTGTCCCATGGCGTCGTGCCTGGCGTCATGCAGGTGCCGCCCGGCGGCCAGCCGATCGTGCTGATGGCCGATGCCCAGACCACCGGCGGCTATCCGAAGATTGGCGTCGTCATCGAGGCCGATCTGTGGCGGCTGGCGCAGGCTCCGCTCGGCGCCGCGGTGCGCTTCCATCGCGTCGACCTCGCGCAAGCGCAGACCGCGCGCGTGCAGCTGCAGACGTATCTGCGCCAGGTCGCGCACGCGGTGGCATGGCAGGCCGAGGCGCGGACCGGGGGAAAGGCGCCGGCAGCGCGGCGGCGCGCGATGACGCGCCTGCTGCCACCGGCCGACGCCGCGCTGCCGTGACGTCGGCAAGGGCAACGAACCAACCTGGAGACCCGCCATGCAGATCGATCTGAACGCCGACCTCGGCGAGGGCTGCGGCAGCGACGAAGCGCTGCTGGCATTGATCAGCTCGGCCAATATCGCGTGCGGCTGGCATGCCGGCGATGCGTCCACCATGCTGCAGACGGTGCAGTGGGCGCTGGCGAAAGGCGTCGCCATCGGTGCGCATCCGAGCTATCCCGACCGCGAGAATTTCGGCCGCACCGAGATGCAGCGGGATCCGCGGGACATCTATGCCGACGTGCTGTACCAGGTCGGCGCGCTCGCCGCCATCGTCAAGGCCCAGGGTGGCCGCCTGGCCCACGTCAAGGCGCATGGCGCGCTCTACAACGAGGCCGCGCGCGACCGCACGCAGGCGCAGGCGATCGTCGATGCGGTGCGCGACTTCGACCCGCGGCTGACGTTCTTCGGCCTGGCCGGCAGCGTGATGATCGAGCTCGCGCGCGAGGCCGGGCTGACGGTCAAGCAAGAGGTCTTCGCCGATCGCGGCTACAACCCCGACGGTTCGCTGGTCCGCCGCGGCACGCCCGGTGCGCTGCTCGACGACGAGGAGGCCGTGCTGTCGCAAACGCTGTCGATGGTTCGCGAGGGCAAGGTCCGCGCCATCGACGGCCAATGGGTACCGATCCAGGCCGATACCGTCTGCCTGCACGGCGACGGGCCGCACGCGCTGGCCTTTGCACAACGGATAAGGGATCGTCTGCGCGAAGAGGGGATTGCGGTGCGGGCTTAGGCCGCGTCGCTTGGGTTCGGCGCGTTTCGTCGCGTCCGCCGGCTGCGCCGTTCCCTTCGCCGCGTCAGCCCGAACTGCTCGACGCGCCAGGCGAGATAGCAGAAGGCGAGGAACGGCCACAGCCATCCGAGCCATTGGGCCAGGCCGTTGAAATGGACGAAGCGGCCGAGGCGCCAGCCCTGTTCGGAGACCCAGGCGTAGGGGTTGGGCGGCAGCACGTTGGTCAGGATCACCAGCGTCAGCAGCGCACTCATCGCGAGGATGCCGCGCAGCGGGCGCGGCAGGCGCACCAGCAGCACCAGCGCCAGCGTGCCGGTCACCAGCGCGTAGCGGCCGCCCTCGGACAGCCAGTTGAAGGCGTTGTCGGCGGGGAATTGCAGTTCGGCGGCGAGCCCCTTGAGCAGCAGCGTGGCGGCCAGCAGGCCCGCCAGGATGCGCAGCGTCGGGGCCTGCCGGCGCATCGCCACCGAGGCGAACAGGCCGGTGCCGACCCACGCGCAGCCGGTCACCAGCGATTCGAGCAACTGGTGCTGCTGCATGTCGTCGGGGCGCAGGCCGATGTCTTCCTGCAGGCGCAGGAAGTCTGGGAATACCCACTGCACCAGCTGCATCGGCCACGACTCGGGATTGGTCAGCCATTGACGCACCAGGCCGCCCATGCCGAACAGATGTTCCTGCGGAAAGATCTGCGCGAACGGCCACAGCAGGATCAGGATGATGGCGAAGCTGGCGTGCGACTCGAACCAGGCGATGCGCAGGCGCCGCAGCGTGCCGCGGTCGATCATCGCGCTGGCGAACGGCGCCATCATCGTGCCGCCGAGCAGGGCGCCCAGCGCATTGGTCATCAGGTCGATATTGGACGGGATGCGGTTGGGCAGCCAGGTCTGCAGCGCCTCCATCGCGCCGGACAGCACGATGCCGGCGGCGAAGGCCAGCAGCGCGGCGCGCGCGCCGGTCACGCGCGGATGCAGCGACAGCACCACCAGCGCGCCGAACGGGCAATAGCCCAGCACGTTGGTCAGCAGATCGAAGTCGGTGATGTAGCGCGGCTTGGGCGCATTGAGGAAGGCCCACGGCGAGATGCCGTTGTCGGTCCAGCCGGTGAACGGGTACAGGCTGGCGTAGATCATCAGCAGCGTCACGCAAAGCAGGCCGAAGCGCGCCAGCGGCGAATGGCGCAGCGTGCTCGCGCTCTCCAGCGGCGCCGCGCCCAGGCGCGGGTCCGGCGGTGCGGAGGAGGGGGGCAGATCGGCCTGTTTCATGGTGCGGCGGTTCAGCGTACCGGCAGCGTCGCCACCCAGTCGATGATTGCGGCGATCACGGCATCGGTGCTGCCGGCCAGCGCACGCACGCCGCCGGCGCCGTCGGCGCTGGGGGCGGGCTGCTCGGCGGTGAAGGTCTTCTGGCCGATCATGCCGTTGCGCATCACGGTGGCGCGCACCTGCACCACGCCGCGGCTGCTGTCGGCGCTGTCGAACACCTGCTCGAAATCGACGATATCGACCTTCAGCGCGGGCGCCTGCGTATCGCCGCCCCAGCTCAGTTCGCCACGTGCCGACACCGCTTCGCGCAGCCGTTCGTCGAACAGCCGCACCGGCGACATGATCCAGCGCTGTGTGGCATAGGGCTGCAGGCGCTCGGCCTGGGCATAGCGCAGCCGGTAGTGGATCGCGTTGCCGTCGAGCCAGGACGGGCCGTCGGTGGACAGCACGCGCAGCCGCGGCAGGGTCTTGCCCGCTGCCGCTGACGGCGCTGCGGTGGGTGGGCCGAGATCGTAGGTCGTGCTCTGCGGCGTATCCGGCAGCAGCGAACAGCCGGTCAGCAGCGCGGCGGCAAGCAGGGTGACGACCAGCATTGCACCGGCGCCGGGGCGAAGCGCGGCGGAAAGGCGGGTGAGGCGGGTGAGGCGGAACGGGACAGCGTCGGTCATGGGCATCGGTTCCCGGTGCAGGATTGGATTCACGGCGCGGTCCTCGCCGATGGCGCGCTGAAGCCGTCCTCGCCGGGGCCGGGCGGGGTGGCCGAGCCGCCGAACAGCACGCTCTGCGGCCGCTCGTTGAACTGGCCGGCGGCGCGGTCCAGGCTGCGCACCGTCTGCCGTGCATCGCGCGCCAGGCCGTTGAGCTGCGGCAAGGTCTGGTCGTTCAGATTGTTGGCCGCGTGCTCGACCGAGCCGGCCGCGGCGCGCAACTGCTGGCCGACGCCGTCGACGGTGCGCATCAGCGTGCCGTCGGGGCTGCCCAGTTCACGGGTCAGCTGCTGGGTCGACTTCAGCGTCGCGTTCAGGTTCGCGGTGACCTGCGGCAGTTGCTGCGCGGCCGGTTCGAGCGCGCGTGCGACGCGGGCATAGTCGTCGACGCCTTCCTTGATCGAGCGGATCGTCGTCATCAGCTCGCGCCGGTTCTCGCCCTGGAACATGTCGTTGAGCGAGGCCATCAGCGATTCGACCTGGGTCAGCAGCGAATCGCCGCGCCGCTCCAGTTCCTCGAAGAAGCCCGGGCGCATCTGGATGCGGGCGACCGCGCGCGGCGAGGTTTCCAGCGGCGGCGACGGCGCGGTGCTGCCTTCCTGCGCGGCGGTGTCGTCCAGTTGCACATAGGCGATGCCCGTCACGCCCTGCAGGCCCAGCGTGGCATAGGTCGTGCGCGTGATCGGCGCTTCCTTGTCGACGCTGATCCGCACGATGATCTGGCCCGGCACGGAGGCATCGAAGCGGATCGACTCGACCCGGCCCACTGTCAGGCCGCGGTACTTGACGTCGGCCTGCGGTCCGAGCCCGGTCACGGTCGAGCGCGTGACCAGGTCGTAGGGCACGCGTTCGGTGTGGTCGGTGCCGAACCAGAACAGCGCGAACAGCACCAGCACGGCCAGGCCGATGGTGAACACGCCGGCAAGGAAGGCGTTCGACTTGTTTTCCATCACGACTCTCCAGCGTGGCCGGCCACGGCCGCCACGTCCGATGCAGGGTTGGCGCCGGCGCTCAGCGCGCTGAGCGCACGCCGGCCCCGTTCGCCGAGGAAATATTCGCGGATGAAGGGGTGGTCGATCTTCACCAGCTGCGGGATCGGCAGCGCCGCCAGCACCTTCCGGTCCGCCAGCACCGCCACGCGGTCGGACAGCGCCACCAGCGTGTCCAGATCGTGCGTGACCATCACCACCGTCAGCTTCAGCTCGCGCCGCAGCTCGCGGATCAGCGCGACATAGTCGTCGGACGCCATCGGGTCCAGGCCGGCGGTGGGTTCGTCCAGAAACACCAGTTCGGGCTCCAGTGCCAGCGCGCGCGCCAGCGCCACGCGCTTGACCATGCCGCCGGACAGATCGGCCGGCATCTTGTCGGCGTCCCGTGCCGACAGGCCGACCAGCTCGAGCTTGAGCAGCGACGCCTCGCAGATCAGATTGTCGGGCAGGCAGCGAAGTTCACGCAGCGGCAGCGCGATATTGTCGATCACCGACAGCGACGAGAACAGCGCGCCGCGCTGGAACTGCATGCCCCAGCGGTTGCGCATCCATTGCAGGCGCGCGGGATCGAGGCCGGCGAGGTCTTCGCCGAACAGGCGGATGGTGCCGGCGCTGGGGCGCTCCAGGCCGACGATCTGGCGCAGCAGCACGGTCTTGCCGGTGCCCGAGCCGCCGACGATCGACAGCACCTCGTCGCGATAGACCTCGAGATCGAGGCCGTCATGCACCACGGTATCGCCGAAGCGCTTGACCAGGCCGCGTACCTCGATGATCGGCGTGCGTGCGCCTGGCGAGGTGCCACCGTTGGCGCCGGCGCCGGAATCGATGATCGCCGTCATAGGCCGACGTCCTTGAACAGGATCGCGAAGATCGCATCGGCCACGATCACCACGGTGATGGCGGTGACCACCGACGCGGTCGTCCCTTCGCCCAGGCTCTGCGTATTGGGCTTGATGCGCAGGCCGAAGTGGCACGCGGTCAGCGCGATCAGCATGCCGAACGCCACGCCCTTGCCCAGGCCCAGCCACAGATTGGCGACCGGCACCGCATTGGGCAGCTCGCGCAGGAAGAAGAGCGGACTCAGGCCAAGCTGCATGTTCGAGGCCACCATGCCACCGACCAGCGCCAGCAGCGCGGTCCAGGCGACCAGCAGCGGCATCGCCACGGCCAGTGCGATCGCGCGCGGCATGATCAGCCGGAAACTGTGCGAGATCCCCATCACGCGCATCGCGTCGAGCTCCTCGGTCACGCGCATCACGCCGATCTGCGCGGTGATCGCCGAGCCCGAGCGGCCCGCCACCAGGATCGCCGCCAGCACGGGGCCGAGTTCGCGGATCACCGACAGGCCGAGGATATTGACGATGAAGACGCTGGCGCCGTAGGTACGCAGCTGGTTCGCCAGCAGATAGGCCAGCACCACGCCGATCAGGAAACCCACCAGCGCGGTGATGCCCAGCGCCTTGTAGCCGATGCTGTAGACGTTGGCCGAGATCTCGCGCCACGGGCCGCGCCGGGGCGCGGCGGCGAAGCGCAGCAGGTCCAGCGAGAGCTGGCCCAGCATCGCGATGCCGTTGCCCAGCTGCGAGAACAGCGACAGCATCGACGCGCCGAGCAGCGTGACCGGGTTGAAGCGCTCGACCATCCGTTTTTTCCAGCCCAGCCGCCGTACCGCGGCGATCCGCTCGAAGGCGCGGCGCTGGCCGTCGGTGGCCTCGAGATGGGCCGGAAAGCGCTCGCCCCAGGCCTGCCACAACAGCTGCGCGCCGATATGGTCGAGCCGGCCGATGCCGCTCAGCTGCCAGCGCGCCGTGCCGGGAACGAGCCCCTGCAGCTGACGGCGCAGGTCATGGGCGCAGCGCTCCTGCGCCAGCGACAGCGCGGTCCAGTCTCCCTGCAACTGCACGGCGGCGGTGCCGTCCTGTTGCGTGACAGCGATGTCCGGCTTCGTATAGCGTTCCAATGGCTGACCGATGTAAGGTGCGAAAGGCGATTCTAAGCCACGCGCCGGCAGGCGCCAAAGTGGACGCGGCTACAATGCGCATGGCCCGATATTCGTCGGCCGCCGCCCAATTCCAGCTCCCGCCGCCTGCATGACCGCCGCCTCGATCGATTCCCCCGCGTCTTCGTCCTCCTTGCCGCCTGCCTGGCGCATCGATCCGGGCCGCCTGCAGGCCGCGCTGGTCGAGGACGCGAAGGCGTGGCAGCTCGAGATCGTCGAGGAGACCGGCTCGACCAACGCCGATCTGGTCCAGGCCTGCCGGCGGGTGCCGTGGGGTGAGGCCGGCATGCTGCGGCTCGCCTACCGCCAGACCGCCGGACGGGGACGCCAGGGGCGGCCCTGGCAAGGCCAGGCCGGCATGACGTTCTCGGTGGCGATGCCGCTGGCGTTGCCGCCGGCGCGGCTGGCCGGACTGAGCCTCGCGGTCGGGCTGGCGCTGGCCGACGCGCTGAGCGACCTCGACGCACGGCTGGGCAAGGCGGTCGGCCTCAAATGGCCGAACGATCTGCAGATCGACGGCCGCAAGCTGGCGGGCATCCTGATCGAATCGGTGCCCGCGGGGCCGCAGCGGATCTGGGCGGTGGTCGGCATCGGCCTGAACCTGGTGCGTGACGCCGCGATGGAAACCGCGCTCGGCCGCTCGCTCGCCGGCGTCACCGAATGCATGGACCGATTCGACCCGCAGCATGGGCCGACCGATCTGCTGGCCGCGGTGCTGAACCGGCTGGCCGCGATGCGCACCGCCTTTCTCGCCGACGGCTTCGCGCCGATGGCGCGGCGCTGGTCGGCACGCGATGCCTATCGCGACCAGCCGGTGCGGCTGCTGCACGACGGCGCGCTGCAGGCCGAAGGCATGGCGCGCGGCGTCGACGAAGAGGGCCATCTGCTGCTGGAAACCGCAACTGGCCTGCAGCGGATCGCTTCGGGCGAGCTGTCGCTGCGCCCGGCCGGCGAGGGGGCCTGATGAACGCGAACGCCAACGCGAACGCCGATGCGAACGCCGATGCGAACGCCGATGCGAACGGCACGCTGCTGCTGATCGATATCGGCAATACCCGCTTGAAGTGGGCCTGGTGCGAGGCGGCCTCGCTCCGCGCCCTACCCACCGGCACGCTGCCGGTGCCCTGGCGCGCCGGCGGCGCCTGCGGGCATGACGCCCTGCCGACGCTGGCCGGGGACTGGCGCGCGCTGGCCGACGCCGAGGGGGCACCGCGCGGTGTGTGGATCAGCAATGTGGCAGGCCCGGTCATCGCGGCCGAGGTCGACGCCTTGCTGGCCGATGCCTTCGGCGGTCCGCCGGCGGTCCACTGGGCCCGCGCCACCGCGGCGCACGGCACGCTCGACAACGGCTATCGCGAACCGGGCCAGCTTGGCGTGGACCGCTGGGTGGGCGGCATCGGTGCGCGGCACCATCTGCCCGAGGGCAATCTGATGATCGTCACGGCCGGCACTGCCACCACGATCGACGTGGTGCTGGCTCCGGACGGCAATGACGGCCCGCCGGCGCGCTCGCGTTTCGCGGGCGGCATGATCCTGCCCGGACTCGGGCTGATGATGGGTTCTCTGGCGCGCAATACCGCGCAGCTGCCGGCCGTCGAGATCGGCGAGGCCCATGCCGCGGCGGAGTGGGCCGACAACACCCGCGATGCCATTGCCGCCGGCTGCCTGGCGGCCCAGGCGGGCGCGATCGAACGCGCCTGGGACGCGCTGAACCGGCGCGGTCCGGCCCGCTGCCTGCTGTCGGGCGGCGCGCGCGAGGCGCTGGCCGGCGCGCTGACGCTGCCGTTCGAGCGGCATGAGAATCTGGTGTTGCTGGGCTTGTCGGTGATGGCGGCGCAGCAGCGCCCGGTCTGAACATCGGGCGCAGGTCGACGCAAGCACGGCCGCCAGACGGCGCCCGCGGCCTCAGCCGCCTTGCCGGACCTTGTGCAGCAGCTTGGTGGTCGAGCGGTCGTGCAGGAACGGGATCGCGTAGGCCTGGCCGTCCCAGCTGCGCACCAGCCGGGTCTCTTCCAGCGTGTCGATCTCGTAGTCGCCGCCCTTGACGTAGATGTCGGGGCGGACCAGACGGATCAGCTCGACCGGCGTCTTCTCGCCGAACATCAGCACCAGGTCGACCGATTCGAGCGCGGCCAGCAGCGCCATGCGGTCGGCCTCGCCATTGAGCGGGCGATCGTCGCCCTTGCCCAGCATCCGCACCGAGGCGTCGCTGTTGACGCCGACCACCAGGCAAGCGCCCAGCTGGCGTGCCTGTGCCAGATAGGTGGCGTGGCCGCGATGCAGGATGTCGAACACGCCGTTGGTAAACACCATCGGGCGCGGCAAGGCCGCCAGGCGCCGTTGCAGCGCCTGGGGATCGTCGGTCGAAGCGAGCTTGGCCTCGAAGGCCGGAGGGGACAGCGTCATCGCAAGGACGGCGCCGGCGTCAGGCTTCGGCGGGCTTGTTGCCGCCATTGGCCTGCAGCCGCGCGTTCAGTTCCTTGCGATAGCGGTTCAGGTCCTGCACGGTCTCGAAGGTGCGCTCGAACAGCAGCGACATGTTGTGCAGGATGCGGTCGATGACCTTCTTTTCCCAACCTTCGTCGAAGCGGATCTGCTTGTCCAGCCAGTGCTCGAGCCAGTCCGGATCGGGCAGGCGCGACTGCACGGTGTCGTTCGGGAACAGCGCCTTGTTCACGTGCAGGTTGGTCGGGTGCAGCGGCTTCTCGGTGCGGCGCGCCGACGCCATCAGCACGCCGATCTTGGCGAAGGCCGAGCGCGCGTTGTCGCCGAACTGGTTCAGGTACTTCTTCATGTAGCGCAGGTAGGCGCCGCCGTGGCGAGCCTCGTCCTGCGACAACGTGCGGTAGATATGCTTGATCACCGGCTCGGTGTGCCATTCGGCGGCACGGCGATACCAGTGGTTCAGGCGGATCTCGCCGCAGAAATGCAGCATCAGCGTTTCGAGCGGCGGTGCCGGATCGAATTCGAAGCGCACTGCGTGCAGTTCTTCCTCAGTCGGGACCATGTCGGGGCGGAAGCGGCGCAGATACTCCATCAGCACCAGCGAATGCTTCTGCTCCTCAAAGAACCACACGCTCATGAACGCCGAAAAGTCGGAGTCGTGGCGGTTGTCGCGCAGGAACATTTCGGTGGCCGGCAGGGCGGACCACTCGGTGATCGCGTTCATGCGGATGGTTTTCGCCTG
>JAPSLP010000015.1 GCA_031180665.1 Cupriavidus sp.
AGAATAGCCGCGAGCGAGGCGGCAGCGATGCCCTTGCCGAGGGAAGAGACGACGCCACCGGTGACGAAGACGAATTTGGTCATAAACCGAGCTTGCCGGGGAAATCGGGATTATACATGAGCGAGGCGGGTTGGACGGGCGGAATCGGCGTGCCGGACTGTGCGCTCGCGTGCCGTTTTCCACCCGGCCCGGCACCGCCCGCGCGCGCGGCGCCCCGCTTACTGCGGCTCGCGCGGCCGCTCGCGCCGGGCCCGCACCGGCTGTCCCCAACGGTCGCCCTCGCCCTGCCGCGTCAGCGGATGCTGGGCCGGCGCGGCCGCGTCCCATTCCGGGTTGTCGATCTCGCCGAACACCTGGCGCAGGCGCTGGCCCCAGGTCTCGCGGATCATGCAGAAATACGGATTGCGGTCGTCGATGGTGGCAAAGCGCGTGACGTGCAGCGAATCGGCCTCGTAGACCAGCAGGTCCAGCGGCAGGCCCACCGAGATATTGGACTTGAGCGTCGAGTCCATCGAGATCAGCGCGCACTTGGCCCCTTCGGCCAGCGGCAAGGACGGATGCACCACCCGGTCGATGATGGGCTTGCCGTACTTGGCCTCGCCGATCTGGAAATAGCAGTTCTCCGGCGTCGCCTCGACGAAATTGCCCGCGGCATAGACGTTGAACAGCCGCACCCGCTCGCGACCGATCTGGCCGCCGAAGATCAGGCTGACGTTGAACTCGATGCCGGCATCGCGCAGCGCATCGGCGTCGCGGCGATGCACCTGGCGCACTGCGTCGCCGACGATCGAGGCGGCCTCGAACATATCGCGCGCCGTCCATAGCGAGCGTTTGCTGTCGCGGCTTTCCATCAGGATCTGGCGGATCGACTGGCTGATCGCCAGATTGCCGGCGGTCATCAGCACCATGACGCGGTCGCCGGTTTCCTCGAACACCGTCATCTTGCGGGCGGTCGAGATCGCGTCGACGCCGGCATTGGTGCGCGAGTCGGACAGGAATACCAGGCCAGCATCGAGCCGCATGGCTACACAGTACGTCATGGTGTTGTCTTATTGTGGTGACATGGCGCGCGGCGCAGCGCGCGGGGAGCATCCCGGCATTCTAGCGCCCTCCCCGCCGGCGCCCCCCCTGCCGCGTCCTTTTTCACCGCCCGCTGCCGGCACGCATCCGCGCCCGCGCGACTCAGGCCGGCTCGATCAGGATCTGCACCGACAACGATTCGGTGCCGCCGCCCTCGCGCACGCCGCGGATCGGCGCCGCCGAGCGGTAGTCGCGTCCCACGGCCAGGCGGATATGGCGGGTATCGGTGAAGCAGCCGTGGGTCACGTCGATGCTGCACCAGCGTTCGCGCCCGGTGTCGACGCACAGGTCGGCCCAGGCATGGCTGGCCAGCTCGGTCGCCGCCGGGTCGTAGAAATAGCCGCTGACATAGCGCGCCGGAATGCCGAAGGCGCGGCAGGCGGCCACCATCACCTGCGCCTGATCCTGGCAGACCCCGGCGCCGAGCGCGAAGGCCTCGGCGGCACTGGTGCCGACATCGGTGGCATTGGGCTGGTAGCGCACCCGTTCGCCGATGGCCTGGGCCAGCGCCAGCAGCGCGGCAGGATCATGGCCGGCGGCCAGGTACGGAGCGGCGAATGCGCTCAACTCGGCCGGTGCGCTGGTCAGCGGCGTGCCGCCGCGAAAGTACAGCGGCGAGACGCGCGCCTCGCCCGGCGGCGGCGCGTCGCTGAAGCAGCCGTCGGCATCGTCAGCGGGCGTGATCTCGACCTCGCCGCTGGCCGCGATGGCGATGGTGTCGGCCGGCCGCGCCAGCGTGAACTGCTGGACGATATTGCCGAAGCCGTCGAGCGCCTCGGACAGGTTGCCCGGCACCGACAGCTGCCATTGGTGCACACGCTGCAGCGGGCCGGAGCGGGGCACCAGCCTCAGCTCGTGAACGCTGCGGATCACTGGCTCGGCATAGCGGTAAACGGTGCGATGGTGGATCTGGTATTTCACGGTCCTATCCGGCCAGGCCGGTTCAGGCTGCCAGCGGCGGCACCAGGAAGTCACGGCTGATGCCGCTGCCCAGATCGCCGATGCGCTCGAGGAAGCTGGTCAGGAAAGCGTGCAGCCCGACCGCGAAGATGTCGTCGATGCGCGCGTATTTGAGGTCGGCATGCAGTTTACCAGCCTGCCGCTCGGTCTCGGCCGACTGCTGGTTGCGCACCAGCGCCAGGATCGCCACCACCTCGTCCATGCTCGACACCAGCGAACGCGGCATGTCGGGCCGCAGGATCAGCAATTCGGCGACGCGCACCGGCGTGATCACCGTGCGGTAGATCTTGCGGTAGACCTCGAAGCCCGACACCGAGCGCAGCACCGCGGCCCAGTGATAGAAGTCCTGCTCGGTCCGTTCGCTGCCGCCGTTCTCGCTGCCGGTGGCCTGAAATTTGACGTCGAGGATCCGCGCGGTATTGTCGGCGCGCTCCAGGAAGGTGCCCAACCGCATGAAGTGGAAGGCGTCGTCCTTGAGCATGGTGCCGAACTGCACGCCGCGCGCCAGATGCGAGCGGAACTTGACCCATTCGAAGAACTGCGACGGATCGTCGCGCAGCACGCCATCCGAGATCATCCGCTGCACGTCCAGCCAGGTGGTGTTCAGCGTTTCCCACACCTCGGTGGTTAGCGAACCGCGCACCGCGCGCGCGTTCTCGCGTGCCGCGCGCAGGCAGCTCATGATCGACGACGGGTTGGTCATGTCGCGCACCATGAAGTCGATCACGTCCTCGCGCGACAGCAGCCCGTACTTGTGGTCGAACGCGTGCGTCAGCTCGGAGATATCGAGCATCGCCCACCAGCCCTGCTCGGCCACCTCGAGCGATTGCGGCAGCAGCGAGGTCTGGTAGTTGACGTCGAGCATGCGCGCGGTATTCTCGGCGCGCTCGGTGTAGCGCGCCATCCAGAACAGGTGGTCGGCGGTGCGGCTCAGCATGATGGCTCTCCGTGGTCCGGTCGGAAGATCGCGGGGGTCGGCAAGGGCTGCGAGGCGTTTCGAAGGCGCGGCGGCTTCAGCGCTCCAGCACCCAGGTATCCTTGGTGCCGCCGCCCTGCGAGGAATTGACCACCAGCGACCCCTCGCGCAGCGCGACGCGCGTCAGCCCGCCCGGCACCATGCGCACCTCCTTGCCCGACAGCACGAACGGCCGCAGGTCGATATGGCGCGGCGCGATGCCGGCCTCGACATAGGTCGGACAGGTCGACAGCGCCAACGTCGGCTGGGCGATGTACTGCTGCGGCCGCGCCTTGACCACCTCGCGGAAGGCATCGATTTCCGCGCGCGTCGCGGCCGGCCCGACCAGCATGCCGTAGCCGCCGGCGCCGTGCGTTTCCTTGACCACCAGCTCCCCCATGTGGTCGAGCACGTACTGCAGGTCGTCCGGGCGCCGGCACATATAGGTTGGCACGTTGGCCAGCAGCGGTTCCTCGCCCAGATAGAAACGGATCATCTCGGGCACATAGGGATAGATCGACTTGTCGTCGGCGACGCCGGTGCCGATCGCATTGCAGACCGTGACATTGCCGGCGCGATAGACCGCCAGCAGGCCCGCCGCGCCGAGCGTCGAATCGGGCCGGAACACCAGCGGATCGAGAAAGTCGTCGTCGACGCGGCGGTAGATTACGTCGACGCGCTGCGGCCCCTGCGTGGTGCGCATGTACAGATGGTCGTCCTGCACGAACAGGTCGCTGCCCTCGACCAGTTCGATGCCCATCTGCTGCGCCAGGAACGCATGCTCGAAATAGGCGGAGTTGTACATGCCGGGCGTCAGCACCACCACGGTCGGATCGGCCACACCCTGCGGCGACACGCTGCGCAGCATCTCGAGCAGCAGGTCGGGATAGTGCGCCACCGGCGCGACGCGATTGCGCGCGAACAGCTCGGGGAACAACCGCATCATCATCTTGCGGTTCTCGAGCATGTACGAGACCCCGGACGGCACCCGCAGATTGTCCTCGAGCACATAGAACTCGCCCTCGCCGGCGCGCACCACATCGATGCCGGCGACATGCGCGTAGATGTCGCGCGGCACGTCGATGCCCAGCATCTCGGGCCGGTACTGCGCGTTGTCGTAGACCTGCTCGGGCGGAATCACGCCGGCGCGGATGATGTCCTGCCCGTGATAGATGTCATGGATGAAGCGGTTCAGCGCGGCGACGCGCTGGCGCAGGCCCTTCTCCAGCAGCGCCCAATCGCCGGCAGGGAAGATGCGCGGAATCACGTCGAAGGGGATGGTGCGCTCGGTGCCGCTGTTGGCTTCGTCCTTGTCGCCATAGACGGCGAAGGTGATGCCCACGCGCCGGAACACCAGATCGGCCTCCGCGCGCTTGTTGGCCATGGTGGCGCCCGACTGGCGCGCCAGCCAGTCGGCGAACTGGCGGTAGTGCGGCCGGATCGCATCCGGGGCCAAGGCCTGGCCGGCGACGATGTTCGGGGGCGCATCGCCGCGCCAGTCCAGCATTTCATCGAAAAACCGCGCCGCCATGATGCCCTCCCCCAGTACCGGGGCGGCCTACCGGCCGCCTCGCATCGTTGACTCCTACAGCATACGTCCGGCCGCTGCCCCCGAGAAGGAAGCCAGGTGCCTTGGCAGACATTCAAGCAAGATGTCTGCCAGTGGAAGCGGGACGCAAGCGGGGGCGCAGGCACGGCCCAACGCCATGAAACGGCGCGGGGACGCCGTCCCGGACACCATTTCAGTGCACCGGCTGGCTGCCGCGCAGGGGCGGACGCTCGGCCAGGATCTCGCGCACCAGTTCCTCGGGCGGCTTGCGGATATCGAGCACCAGCGCGTCGCGCGGCTCTTCGAGCGTATCGAGCTGGCTCTGCAGCAGCTTGGGATCGAAGAAATGCCCGCTGCGGCCGGCCAGACGGGTGCGCAGCACGTCGATATCGCCCTTCAGGTAGATGAAGCTGACCCCGCCGTCGGGCGGCGTCAGGCGCTCGCGATAGATCTGGCGCAGCGCGGAGCAGGTGAAAACGTGGGGACGACCTTCGGCGCGGGCCTGGTCGATCGCCGCGCGCATCGCGTCCAGCCATGGCCAGCGGTCCTCGTCGGTCAGCGCAATGCCCGCGGCCATCTTGGCCTTGTTGGCGGCGCTGTGGAATTCGTCGGCATCATGGAAGCCGCAATGCAGCGCCTGCGCCAGCAGCGAGCCGACCGTGGTCTTGCCACTGCCGGAGACGCCCATCAGGATATAGATCATGTCTGCTCCATCGATCAGGATCGGACGGTCGGAGCCGTCCTTGTTGGTCTGACCGCGCGGCGGCGGATTCGCGCGCGCGGTCGATGCCGGACGCGCAGGTCCGGCTCAAGGTTGTCTACCAGCTTTGTCGTCCCCGCGAAAGCGGGGACCCAGCGGCTCGCCACGACGCTGGATTGCCGCATGCGCGGGAACGACGTTGCGATATCGGGCAGCGAACGGCCATTGCGAGGGCCTACGCCGACTATAGTGCCTGCGTCGCCATCGCATCGGCCTCGCTCAGGTCGAGCGCGCTGCCGCCCTGCTCCGCGCTGCGGGCGTGGCGGCGGAACAGCCCGAACAGGCCGCGGCCAAGGCTGTAGTCGGCAAAGGCGTCTTGCGGCGGCGCAGCCGGTGCGCGGGCCGCGAACTCGGCCGGATCGCCCAGCCACGCCAGCGTACCGGCGATCGCATCGACGCGCAGCAGGTCGCCGTCGCGCACGCGTGCCAGCGGACCGCCCGCGCTCGCTTCGGGTCCGACATGGATCACCGCCGGCACCTTGCCGGAAGCGCCCGACATGCGGCCGTCGGTCACCAGCGCAACGCGATGGCCGGCGTCCTGCAGCGCGCCCAGCGGCGGCGTCAACCGATGCAACTCGGGCATGCCATTGGCATTCGGGCCCTGGAAGCGCACCACCACGATGACGTCGCGATCGAGTTCGCCGCGCGCGAACGCATCCTGCAGCGCCTGCTGCGAATCGAACACGCGCGCCGGCGCCTCGACGATCCGGTGTTCGGGCGCGACCGCCGACACCTTGATCACGCCACGGCCCAGGTTGCCGGACATCAGCCGCAGCCCGCCCTCGGGATCGAACGGCTCGTCGATGGGCGCGAGCACCTGCGCGTCGCCGCTTTGCGACGGGGCATCGCGCCATTGCAACGCACCGTCGTGCAGCACCGGCTCCTGCGCATAGCGCGCCAGCCCCGGGCCGGCCACGGTCTGGACGTCCGCGTGCAGCAGCCCCGCATCGAGCAGCTGGCGAATCACGAAGCCGACGCCGCCGGCCGCATGGAAATGATTGACGTCGGCGGCGCCGTTCGGATAGACCCGCGCCAGCAGCGGCGTCACGCGCGACAGGCGATCGAAGTCGTCCCAGTCGATCACGATGCCGGCCGCACGCGCCATCGCCACCAGGTGAATGGTGTGGTTGGTCGAGCCCCCGGTCGCCAGCAGGCCGACGATGCCGTTGACGACCGCGCGTTCGTCGACGATGCGGCAGATCGGCAGATAGCCTTCGCCGCGCGCCGACAGCGCCAGCGCGCGCTGCGCCGCAGCCGCCGTCAGCGCATCGCGCAGGCCGCCCTCGGGCGGCACGAAGGCCGCGCCCGGCAGATGCAGGCCCATGATTTCCATCAGCAGCTGATTGCTGTTGGCGGTGCCGTAGAAGGTGCAGGTGCCGGCGCCGTGATAGGCCTGGCACTCGGCCTCGAGCAGCGCGTCGCGGCCGACCTGGCCCGTGGCATAGAGCTGGCGCACGCGCGCCTTCTCCTTGTTGGGCAGGCCGCTGGCCATCGGCCCGGCCGGCACCATCACCACCGGCAGATGGCCGAACTGCAGCGCGCCCATCACCAGTCCCGGCACGATCTTGTCGCAGACGCCGAGCATCACCACCGCGTCGAAGGTGTTGTGCGACAGCGCGATCGCGGTGCCCATCGCGATCGCATCGCGCGAGAACAGCGACAGCTCCATGCCGGGATTGCCCTGCGTGATGCCGTCGCACATCGCCGGCACGCCGCCGGCGACCTGGGCCACCGCCCCGACGTCGCGCGCGGCCGTGCGAATCAGCGCCGGATAGCGTTCATAGGGCTGGTGCGCGGACAGCATGTCGTTGTACGCGGTGACGATGCCGAGATTGAGCGCATGTTCGACACGCAGCTTCAGCTTGTCGGCAGCCAGCAGCGCGGCGTAGCCGTGCGCCAGATTGGCACAGGACAGCCCTTGCGCCGGCCCTTGTTCGCGCTGTGCGCGGGCGCAGCGTTCCAGGTAAGCGATGCGGCTGGCGCGGCTGCGTTCGACGATGCGCTCGGTGACGTCGCGCACCGCGGGGTCGAGAGTCTGTGGCATTCGGTATGGAGAGGCGAACGGGGAGATGGGCGGGTCGATGAACCAGAACAAGACTGCGATTCCGGTCCGGTGTTTGTGTAGAATTTCTACATTCTACCGAAGACGTCGCCGATCCAGAAGCCCCGTTCCACACCGATCCACCGCCAATGGGGGAAATCCCCACAAAAACCGGCCTTTCATCGTGATGAATCAGGGTTATTCCCGACTGCGGCGCATGACGTTCGGCCCGATCATTCGGCCGGCCAAGTAGAATCTCTACATATTCCGTTCCAATCCGACTCTTGCCGCCCTCATGCGCGATCGCATCCTCGCCGTCTACGACTCCCTTCGCCCCTCCGAACGCCGCCTGGCCGACTACGTCGCGCGCCACGGCGCGAGCGTGATCCGGCTGTCGATGCCCGAGCTGGCGCGCCGCGCCGGCGTGTCCCAGCCGACCATCGCACGCTTTTGCGCGGCATTGGGCTACGACGGCTTTCGCGAGTTCAAGCTGCAGTTCGCACAGACCGTTGGCGCCGGCACGCCCTTCGTGCACCAGGACGTCAATCCGCAGGACCGGCCGGCAGATATCGCGGGCAAGGTATTCGACCGCACGATCGCGACGCTGATGTCGGTGCGCAATGCGCTGTCGGCCGATCAGATCGAGCACGGCATCGCGCTGCTGGCCGGCGCGCGCCGCATCGAGTTCTACGGCTGCGGCAATTCCGGCATCGTCGCGCTCGATATCCAGCACAAGTTCTTCCGGCTCGGCATGCCGACCGTCGCGTATTCCGATCCGCATGTGTTCAGCATGTCGGCGGCGCTGCTGGCGCCGGGCGATGTCGCGGTGCTGGTGTCCAACAGCGGCCGCACCTGGGACATGCTGACCGCCGCCACACTGGCGCGCAGCGCCGGTGCCAGCGTGCTCGCGCTGACGCACAGCGGCTCGCCGCTGGCCGCGCTGGCGGACGTCTGCGTGTTCTCCGATGTCGAGGAGGACAGCGAGGTCTATACGCCGATGACGTCGCGCATCAGCCATCTGGTGCTTGGCGACGTGCTGGCGGCAGGCGTCGCACTGGCCCGGGCGGAGACGATGGCCGGCCGGCTGCAACGCGCCAAGGCCCATCTGCGCGAACGACGCATCGCCAGTGCGGAGCCCAGCCATGCGCTGGCGCCGCTGCCGCGCGACAAGTCGCGCCGCAACACGCGGCCGGCGGCAAAGCCTGCGTCCGCACCAACGCAGGCCGCCCGCCGCGCGGCCAAGCGCTAGCCGGTACCCGCCAGCGCCAGCAAAGCCCGAGCGTCAGCAAATCTCCGGCGTCAACAAGGCAGGCACCCAACCCTCACTCCGGCGCGTCCGGCGCCGGCCGCCAGTAGCGCCGCGCTTGCTGGCGGAACGACGCGATCGCCATACCGTGCCGATCCGCGACGACCTCGACCGCCCCGGTGCGATCGCTGCGATAGCGCGCGATCCCGCGGCGTCCATAGCGCGCCCACACCAACGCATGCGGATGCCGGTAACGGTTGCGATAGCCCAACTGGAACACCGCCGCGGTCGGCCGTACCGCTTCGAGCCATTCATCGCTGGACGAAGTGCGGCTGCCATGGTGCGGCACCAGCAGCAGATCGGCACGCAGCGCATTGGGCGGCAGGCGCGCCACCATCGCCAGTTCGGCGGCGCGGTCGATATCGCCGGTCAGCAGCATCGTGGCGTACGGGCTTGAGATACGCAGCACGCAGCTGCGCGCATTGCTGCCGATCGTGGCGTCGTCGCCCTGCCCCGGCAAGGGATGCAGCAGTTCGAAACGCACGCCGTCCCATTGCCAGGCGATACCCGCGGCACACACCGCATTGACATCCGGCCCGACACCGGCCGGCAAGCGCCATAGCGGATGGCCGCGCGGCAACGCCGCCCACATGCGCCGGACCGGCAGCGCCGCCATCACGTCGCGCGCCCCGCCGGCGTGATCGGCATCCTCGTGGCTGATCACCAGCGCATCGAGCGAATGGATGCCGATCGCACGCAGGAACGGCACCACCACGCGTTCGCCTGCGCTCGCGCGCGGCGCATCGGCAGGACCATAGGATGGCCCGGTGTCGTATAACAGCCGATGGCCGCGGGTTTCGATCAGCACCGCGGCGCCCTGCCCGACATCGAGCGCAGTGGCGCGGAATGCCGCGGCCGGCAGCGGCGCGCGGCCGCTCGACAGCATCGGGATCAGCAGCACCAGACCATGCACGCGCCAGCCCCAGCCAAAGGCGCGCGGGGCGAGCAGCACCGCCGTGCCGAGCAGCGCGAAGGCAAGCTCGACCGTGTCGGGCCGCGCCGCCTGCCAGACGGCCCAGTTCGGCGCCGCCAGCCGCACCAGCACTGCGGCCAGCCATGCCATCGCCTGATGCGCCAGCGTCAGCAGCAACGCGGCCGCCATCGCGATGGCGCCGCCGACCGGCCAGTCGGCGGGCCACGCCGCCAGCAGCGCCGCGCTCAAGGCCAGCGGTGTCACCAGCAGGCTCACCACTGGAATCGCCAGCGCATTGGCCAGCGGCGACACCACCGACACCTGCTGGAACAACAGCAGCGTGGGCGGCAGCAGCCCGACCGTGACGGCCCATTGCGTACGCACCGCCTCGGCCAGATGGCGGCGCAAGCCATGCCAGCGCGCCTGCCAGACCGATGGCGGTGACGGCTCGCAGCGGACCGCGGCCACGGTTCGCTGCGCGGCCGCCAGGAAGATCGCTGCGACCGCGCCGAACGACAGCCAGAACCCTGCCGCCCGCACCGCCCAGGGGTCGAGGGCGAGTGCCACCGCCGCGGCCCAGGCCAGCACCAGCGAAGCCGGCGGCCGGCGGTGCCAGCACAGCGCCAGCGCGGCCACGGAAACCATTGCGACCGTGCGTTGCGCCGGCACCTCCATGCCCGACAGCAGCCCATAGGCCAAGGCCGTCCCCACCGCCGCCAGCGCTGCCGCGCGCTGCGCCGGACAGCGCAATGGCAACGGCCGCCGCATCCATCTGGCCAGGCCGAACGAGCGCCGCCACAGCGACCGCGCCAGCGCGCCTGCCAGTCCGGAGATCATCGTGATATGCAGCCCCGAAATGCTGACCAGATGGCCGATGCCGGTACGCGTGAACCAGCGCCACTGCTCGGCGGCGATGCCGCTCTGGTCGCCGATCGCCAGCGCCACCAGCACGCCGGCGAACGGCGCATCGGCCGGCATCGCCGCCAGCATGCGCGAGCGCATCTGCGCGCGCCAGCGGGCGATGCGCCAGGCAGGCCGCCACTGCACGGGCGTTGCCGGACGCGCCGCCAGCACGTACCCGGTTGCGCCGATGCCCCGCTGCAGCAGCCAGTACTCGTAGTCGAAGCCATGCGGATTGGCGAGGCCGTGCGGGCGCTTCAGCCGCACGGTCAGCGCCAGACGCGTGCCCGGCAGCAGATCGGGCGGCGCCTGTTGCCAGCCGAGCGACAGCAGCGCCGGCAAGCCGGCCGGCCTCTCGCCATCGACGGTGAACTGGAAGCGCAGGCCCTCGCTGTTGCCGGTGGGCAAGCCCGACACCACGCCGGTCAACGGCAGCGCCACGCCTTCGAGTTCCGCAGCGAGCCGTTCGGCCAGACGGCGCTCGGCACGCCAGGCCGCCCATGCCGCGCCCAGCATCAGCGCGGCCAGCACGGTGGCCAGCAAGCGCGCACGGAAGGCAAGCGATGAAGAACGCGAACGGTTGGCGCCGACATGCCGGCGTCGCTCGGCAAGCGGCGACAGCGCAGACAGCACACCCAACGCGGCCAGCCCCGTGGCCATGCAGATCGACGCGGAAGGCAGTGCGGGCAACTGCTGCGCCAGCCAGCAACCGGCCACGAAGGCGCACAGGGTCAGGCGCATCGCGGTGCCGGCAACGCAGGGAACGCAAGGACAACGAGGACAACGAGGACAACGAGGACCGCAACAACCGCAAGAATCGTCAGCACAGCAGGCATGCCCGGCCTCGTTCGAGGATCGCGATGCCTGCGTTTATACCGCCGGGCGGCGGCCCGAAACGTGTCAGTCCGTCACGGCGGAGGATGGCGCCATCGTCGTGGCAAAGGCGGCCAGCCGGGGCAGCGCCTCGAGCGCATTGCGCCAGGTCGCCTGGGCCAATGCGTGCGCATCGATGCCGCGCAGTTCGGTCAGCACGCGCGCGACGCCCGCCACCTCGGCCGGCGTGTTGCGCACCTTGCGCTGTTCGCCGAACTGGTCGTCGGTCAGCCAGGCCGGCGCGATGTCCGGTGCATCGGTTTCCAGCACCAGCGCCTCGAGCGGCAGCTCCACGGCCAGCCGCCGGATCTGCCGGGCCCGGCTGAACGTCACGTTGCCGCCGAAGCCGAGCTTGAAGCCCTGCTCGACGAAGCGCTGGGCCTGCTGCGCGCTGCCGTTGAAGGCATGCGCGATGCCGCGCCGCACCCCGACGCGCCGCAGCTGCGTAGCGACCTGGTCCTGCGACTTGCGGACATGCAGCAGCACCGGCAGATCGAACTCGCGTGCGATCTTCAGCTGCTCGACGTAGAGCCGGGTCTGGTGCTGCGCGTCGAGCCCCGGCACGAAGAAATCCAGGCCGATCTCGCCGATGCCGACGAAGCGCGGATCGGGCAGCGCGGCCTCGACCTCGCGCCGCAGCGCGTCCAGATCGGACTGCCCCGCCCCCGCCGTACACAGCGGATGGATGCCCAGCGCGTAGACGCAGGCCGGATGGCGATGCGCCAGCGCCCGTACCGCGGCGAAGTTCGACACCGCCACCGCCGGCAGCACGATGCCGCGGACACCGGCCGCGACGGCGCCTGCCACCACCGCGTCGCGGTCGTCATCGAATTGCGCCGCGTCGAGATGGCAATGGGTGTCGATCCACATCGGGGAGGCTCCGGCGCGCCGCGGGTCAGCGTTCGCGATGCAGATGGCCGTCGCGCAGCCGCAGCACGCGGTCGCAGCGATTGGCCAGGTCGAGATCGTGGGTGACGATCACGAAGCTGGTCCCCAGCGTGCGCGAGAGTTCCAGCATCAGGTCGTAGACCCCGCCGGCCGTATGGTCATCGAGGTTGCCGGTGGGCTCGTCCGCCAGCACGCACGCCGGCTGCCCCACCAGCGCGCGCGCGATCGCCACGCGCTGCCGCTCGCCGCCCGACAGTTCGCCCGGGCGGTGCTTGGCGCGCTCGCCCAGGCCGACGCGCGCCAGCATCGCCTGCGCGGCCTCGCGCGCCTCGCCCTGGCGCAGGCCGCGGATGCGCATCGGCATCGCGACGTTGTCCAGCGCCGTGAACTCCGGCAGCAGATGGTGGAACTGGTAGACGAAGCCGAGCGAGCGGTTGCGCACCAGGTTGCGCTCGGTCTCGCGCAGATCGGTGAAGGGCTTGCCGAGCAGCGCGACGCTGCCCGAATCGGGATTGTCGAGTCCGCCCAGCACATGCAGCAGCGTGCTTTTGCCCGAGCCCGACGCACCGACGATCGCGACCTTCTCGCCGGCATCGATGCGCAGGTCGACGCCGCGCAGCACCTCGACATCGAGCCCGCCCTGGCGGAAACGCTTGCACAGGCCCTGCGCGGTCAGGATCGGCTGCGCGGCGGCGGCGGCCCCCGCCGGGGTGGCGTCGAGCGCGGCGGTGCGGTTCAGGATGGCCTCATTCATAGCGCAGCGCCTCCGCGGGGTTCACGCGGGCGGCGCGCCAGCTGGGATAGAGCGTGGCCAGGATGGCCAGCACGAAGGAAATGGTGCCGATGGTGGCGATGTCGTTCACGCGCGGGTCCGAGGGCAATTCGCTGATGAAGTAGATGTCGCGGGGCAGGAACTGGACCTGCAGGATCCGCTCGATGAAGGGCACGATCACGTCGATATTGGTGGCGATCAGCGTGCCGCCGAGTACGCCGAGCACGGTGCCGATGAAGCCGATGGCCACGCCCTGCACGATGAAGATGCGCATGATCGAGCCGGGCTGCGCGCCCATGGTGCGCAGGATCGCGATATCGGCCTGCTTGTCGGTCACGGTCATCACCAGCGTCGATACCAGGTTGAAGGCCGCCACCGCGATGATCAGCGTCAGGATGATGAACATCATCCGTTTCTCGGTCTGCACCGCCGCGAACCAGTTGCGGTTCTGCTTGGACCAGTCGCGCAGATAGAGCTCGCCGGACAGCGTGCCGGCCAGCGCGTCGGCGACCTGCGGGGCGCGCTGCATGTCGGACAGCTTCAGCCGCAGGCCATTCGGACCGTCGAGCCGGAACAGCGTCTGCGCGTCCTGGATGTCGATCAGCGCCAGCGCGCTGTCGAACTCGTAATGGCCCGACGAAAACACGCCCACCACGGTGAACTGCTTGAGCCGCGGCAGCACGCCGGCCGGCGTGATGGTGCCCTGGGGCGCCACCAGCGTGACCTTGTCGCCGACGCGCACGCCCATCGCCGCGGCCAGTTCGCCGCCGAGCACGATGCCGAAGCCGCCGGGCTGCAGCTCGGTCAGGCTGCCGGCCTTGAACTGCTTGCCGATGTCCGAGACTTTGGGCTCCTCGGCCGGATCGACGCCGCGCAGCAGCACGCCGCGCACGATGTCGTCGCGCGTGAGCATCGCCTGCGCGGCGACATAGGGCGCGGCGCCGACGACCTCCTTGTTGCGCATCGCCTCGGCCGCGGTGCGGCGCCAGTCCGGCAGCGTGGAAGGGCCGATCACCTCGATATGCGCCAGCACCGACAGCATGCGGTCGCGTACCTCCTTCTGGAAGCCGTTCATCACCGACAGCACGACGATCAGCGCGGCCACGCCGAGGGCGATGCCGAGCATCGAGATCATCGAGATGAAGGAGATGAAGGTATTGCGGCTGGCGCGTTTGCTGGCGCGGGTATAGCGCCAGCCGATCTGCCACTCGTAGGGAAAGTTCAAGACGGTTCCTGTGTTCGTTGCCAACGCGCGATGGCGGCTGCCGGAGCCGGATCGATGGGCCCGGCCGGGCCGCCATCGCGCCCCCGGGCACGTGCAGATTCAGTGAATCGGGACGCGCCGGCCACCCGCGAGTTTACAATCTCGCCAACCATGACGACCCACCTGACCCTGATTGTGCCCTTTTCGGTCCCGCCCGGCGCGGATACCGAGGGCCTGGACGAACCGAACGGCGCCGGTGGCGGCATCGCCGGCGCCCTGCTGCGCCAGTTGGAGTTGCCCGCGCTGGGAAAGTTGCTGACACGCGCCGGCGCCACGGCGCGCGAGCGCCACGGCGCCGGCTACGATCCGACCGCGCTGCGCTCGCTGCCGCATGAGCGCTGGCTGGCGGCGCGCGCAGGCCTGGACACCGCGCGCGTGCCCACCGCTCCTTACATGCGGTTGGCCGACCATGGCAAGGCCGGCGCGGACAGCGACCCGCAGGCCTGGGTCTGCCTGCAGCCGGTCCATCTCCATGCCGCGCGCGATCACCTGGTGCTGATGGACCCGGCGCTGCTGGCGCTGGATGCCGCCGAATCGGCGGCGCTGCGCGAAGCCATCGCGCCGCTGCTGGAAGATTCCGGCATCGCGCTGGACGCGCCCCACCCCGGCCGCTGGTATCTGCCCGAAGCCGTATTCGGCCCGCTGGACGCCACCCCGCCACTGCGCGCCGCCGGCCGCAACATCGATGTGTGGATGCAGTCCGGCCCGCGCGAGCGCGACTGGCGCCGATTGCAGAACGAGATCCAGATGACGTGGTTCGACCATCCGGTCAACCAGGCGCGCGAGGCCCACGGCGCGCTGCCCGTCAACTCGGTCTGGCTGCATGGCGGCGGCGCGCTGCAACCGGTGCCGCGGCTGGCCGATACGGTGCTGGCCGACGATCCGCTGCTGCGCGGGCTGGCGCTGGCCGGCGGCGCTGCCTGCGCGCCCTTGCCGCCTTCGCTGGCGTCGCTGGCGTCGTCGGCATCGTCGGCATCGTCGGCATCGCTTCAGGCCGACGGCAGCGCGATGGCACTGCTCGATGCCTGCGCCTCGCCCTATATCGCCGAGGACTGGGGCAGCTGGATCGAGCGGCTGCATACGCTCGAGGCCGACTGGTTCGCACCGGCGCTGGCCGCGCTCGAAGCGGGCCGGCTGCAGGCGCTGACGCTGGTGCTCGGCGGCGACGACCATCACGCCGAATTCACCGTACGCCGTAGCGACCTGCGCAAGTTCTGGCGCGGCCTGGGCATGCGCGGCGACTGGCGCGCGCTGCTGTCCGATCTCGCACTGGCCGCATGAGCGCGACCATGCCGACCACGCCGACCTTGCTGCGCCCGCTGCGTCCGCTTCCTCTGCTTCGCCCGCTTCGTCCGCTTCGCCCGCTTTGCCCGCTTTGCCGCCGCCTCGGCCCCTGCTCCGCTATCGTCCAGACCCCATGACTCGCATCGCGATCCGCCCCCACCAGCCCGACCACGCCAGCGCCCTCGCCGCGCTGGGCCTGCATCCGACGCTGGCGCGCATCCTGTCGGCGCGCGGCGTCACCCATGCGCGCGAGCTCGCCACCGACCTGCCCGAGCTGATGGCGCCGCAGGCGATGAAGGGCATCGACCGCGCCGCTGTCTATCTGGCCGACGCGATCGCCGCACGCCGCCGGCTGCTGATCGTCGCCGACTACGACTGCGACGGCGCCACCGCCTGCGCGGTGGGCGTGCGCGGCCTGCGCATGCTGGGCGCGCAGGTCGACTACATCGTGCCTAACCGCTTCGAATACGGCTACGGCCTGACGCCGGAGATCGTCGCGCTGGCGGCGCAGCGCAATCCCGACGTGATTGTCACCGTGGACAACGGCATCGCCAGCGTCGACGGCGTCGCCGCGGCCAATGCGCGCGGCATCGACGTGGTCGTCACCGACCACCATCTGCCCGGGGACCATTTGCCCGACGCGGCAGTGATCGTCAATCCGAACCAGCCGGGCTGCGGCTTTCCCAGCAAGAACCTGGCGGGGGTCGGCGTGATGTTCTACGTGCTGCTGGCGCTGCGCGCGGAATTGCGCCAGCGCGGCGTCTTCACGCCGGCCAATCAGCCACGGCTGGACACGCTGCTCGACCTGGTCGCGCTGGGCACCGTGGCCGACGTGGTCAAGCTCGACACCAACAACCGCATCCTGGTCGCGCAAGGGCTCAAGCGCATGCGCGCGGGCCGCATGCATGCGGGTGTCGCCGCGCTGTTCCGCGCGGCCGGACGCGAGGCCAGCCGGGCCACCACCTTCGATCTCGGCTTCGGCCTGGGGCCGCGCCTGAACGCCGCCGGGCGGCTCGCCGACATGTCGCTCGGCATCGAGTGCCTGCTCAGCGACGACGCGGAGCGCGCCTGGGAGATCGCGCAGCAGCTCGACGCGATGAACCGCGAGCGGCGCGATATCGAGGCCGGCATGCAGCAGGAAGCGCTGCAGATCCTCGAGCGTCCGCTCGACGGGCTCGACCCGTCGTCGCGCTTTACCGTCAGCGTGTTCAACGACACCTGGCACCAGGGCGTGATCGGCATCGTCGCGTCGCGCCTCAAGGAGAAATTCCATCGCCCGACCATCACCTTCGCGCCGGGCGACGAGGCCACCATCAAGGGCTCGGGCCGCTCGATTCCGGGCTTTCATCTGCGCGATGCGCTCGATCTGGTCTCCAAGCGCCATCCCGGCCTGCTGGTCAAGTTCGGCGGCCATGCAATGGCGGCCGGCCTGACGCTGCGCGCGGGCGACTTCGAGCGCTTCATGGACGCGTTCGAGGGCATCGGCCGCGAATGGCTGACCGACGACCACCTCGCCCGCGTGATCGAGACCGACGGCGAGATCGAGGACCACTGCTTCGATCCGGCCTTCGTCTCGCTGCTGGAGCAGCAGGTATGGGGCCAGGGCTTTCCGCCGCCGACCTTCTGCGGGGAGTTCGATGTGCTGCGCCAGACCGTGCTCAAGGGCAAGCACCTGAAGCTGCAACTGGGACGCGGCAAGCGCCAGTTCGACGCGATCTGGTTCAACCACGCCGACACGCTGGGCGCCAGCGCGATGGTGGCCTACCGGCTCGACAACAACACCTTCAACGGCGTCACGCGGGTGCAGATGGTGATCGAGCACGCGCAGTAGGGAACGACGCTGCCAGCCGATCGGTCGCCCCCGCGCCAGGCCGGGGCCCAGTGGCTTTCGAAGACGCTGGGGCCCCGCCCGTGCGGGTCCGGGCGGACGGTGCGTGCAGCTCCTAGCCCCGCGCCGGCAGCATGCTGGCCGGATCGACCGGCTTGCCGTTGCCGCGCACCTCGAAATGCAGCTCGCTGGCCGCGGCGCCCATGCGGCCCACCACCTGGCCGGCGTCGACGTGGGCGCCTTCCTTGACCATCGGCTGATCGAGATTGCCGTAGACCGTCAGCCAGTCGTCGTTGTGCTTGACGATCACCAGCGTGCCATAGCCGCGCAACGCACCGACATGGATCGCCCAGCCGGCGGCCGCCGCGCGCACGGTGCCGTTGGCCGGCACCGCGATGCGCAGGCCCTTGCTGGACGGTGGCGAATAACCATGCGTGACGGTGCCGTCGGCCGGCCATTGCAGCGCGATGCGGCTGGACGGCGGCCGGCTCGACGGCGCGGCGGCGCGCGGCGTGTCCTCGACCGTGGTGGCGCTGCCGGCTTTGCCCGCCGCCGCCGCGGCACCGGCGGCAGGCCGGACGCGAATCAGCTGGCCGACCTCGATGCGGTCGGCGCTCGGCAAGGCGTTCCAGCGCACCAGGTCTTGCACCGAGCGCCGATGGCGGCGCGCGATCGAATAGAGGGTGTCGCCTGAGCGCACCCGGTAGAAGCCGTCCGGCGCGGGACCGCCCTCGCCCACCGTGCCGCAGCCGGCCAGGGCCGCCAGCATCGTGGCGGCCAGTGCGGCGATGGCGCGCCGGCGGCCGACGGCCGGGGCGGTCGGTGCGGTCGCTGTCGGGAAGGTCGAAGTGGCTGGCATCGTCATGGCTGCATCGGTAATCTGGTACCCGCCGCGGGCTCGTCCCGGCGGGCGCAACGGCGAACCGGAACGGCGGACAGGAACGGCGGATGGAAACGGAACCTGCGCGGAACTGTACGGAACCCGCGCGGAAGCTGCGCCACCGATGTAACGGTTGACGCACCCGCCACTGTAGACCATCGGCCACGGCCACAGTTCGGCGCGGCGTCGGCAACAACCCCGGACGGCGGCGGCGGCGGGGACTGCAAGGCGCGGCTCTGCGCGCGGCGCATTATCCGTCATTGCCCGGGGAATGCCTCCCCGTTCCGCTATAATTCACGGTTTTCAAAGCGCAAGAACACCATGGAAGCAGAACGCCTCAACGCCATCTCCGGCGCCATCTCCGATCTCCGTTCCCGGACGGAAGATCTACGGGGGTATCTTTGACTACGACGTCAAGGTAGGACGTCTGGCCGAAGTCAACGGCGAACTGGAGGACCCCGAGGTCTGGAACAACCCGAAGCGGGCCCAGGATCTCGGCAAGGAAAAGAAGATGCTCGAAGGCGTGGTCCAGGTACTGGGCAAGCTGACCGAGGATCTGGAAAGCGCTCAGGAGCTGTTCGAGCTCGCGCGTGAAGAAGGCGACGACGACACGCTGGTGTCGATCGAAGAGGACGTCAAGGGCTTCGAGGCGGCGGTCGCCGACATGGAGTTCCGCCGCATGTTCTCCGGCCAGCTCGATCAGGCCAATGCCTTCATCGATATCCAGGCCGGCGCCGGCGGTACCGAGGCGTGCGACTGGGCCTCGATGCTGCTGCGCCAGTACCTGAAGTACTGCGAGCGCAAGGGCTTCAAGGCCGAAGTGCTGGAAGAATCCGAGGGCGATGTCGCCGGCATCAAGAGCGCCACGATCAAGGTCGAGGGCGAATACGCGTTCGGCTATCTGCGCACCGAAACCGGCGTGCACCGGCTGGTGCGCAAGTCGCCGTTCGATTCGTCGGGCGGCCGGCATACCTCGTTCTCGTCGGTGTTCGTCTATCCGGAGGTCGACGACTCGTTCGAGGTCGAGATCAATCCGGCGGACCTGCGCGTCGATACCTATCGCGCCTCGGGCGCGGGTGGCCAGCACATCAACAAGACCGATTCGGCGGTGCGGATCACGCATATCCCGACCGGCATCGTCGTGCAGTGCCAGAACGACCGCTCGCAGCACCGCAACCGCGCCGAGGCGATGTCGATGCTCAAGTCGCGCCTGTACGAGCACGAGATGCGCAAGCGCCAGGCCGAGGCCGACAAGCTCGAATCGACCAAGACC
Source organism: Cupriavidus sp. (assembly GCA_031180665.1). Classification (GTDB taxonomy): domain Bacteria; phylum Pseudomonadota; class Gammaproteobacteria; order Burkholderiales; family Burkholderiaceae; genus Cupriavidus. The sequence continues at coordinate 19,527 of JAPSLP010000015.1, forward strand.
GATGTGGGCTGGGGCCACCAGATCCGCTCGTACGTGCTGGACCAGAGCCGCATCAAGGACCTGCGCACCAACGTCGAAATGTCCAACACGCAGAAGGTGCTGGACGGCGACCTGGACACCTTCATCGAAGCGAGCCTGAAACAGGGCCTGTAAGGGCCTGCAAGGGCCTGCAAGGGCCTGCAAGGGCCTGCAAGGGCCTGCAAGCGCAGGACCGAGCGTTGCAGCACCAGCAGGACCGGCGCCCGATCGCGCCACCCATCCCGCGGCGCGGCCGTGCCGCGGGGTCCGACCTCTCTCCGCCAGGGCGATATCCATGACCACAGCCGCATCGACTGACGCATCGACTGACGCATCCCACCTGATCATCGTCACCGGCGCCTCGCGCGGCCTGGGCGCCGCCCTGGTGCGCGCGCTGATGGCCCCGGGCAATCGGCTGGTATGCGTGGCGCGCAGCCGCAATGCGGAACTGGAGCAGGCCGCGCAGGCCAGCGGCGTGCCGATCGCCTGGCACCTGCAGGACCTGTCGAAACCCGCGCAGGCGGCGAGCTGGCTGGCGAGCGTGCTCGACAGCGTCGACGCCCCCGCCAGTGCCACGCTGGTGCTGAACGCCGGCGTGATCGAACCGATCGCGCCGATCGCCGAGCTGCAGGAGGCCACGCTGGTGCCGCACCTGATGACCAACCTGGTGTCGCCGATGACGATGACCGCGGCCTTCCTGGCGCGCAGCGAGCGCTTCGGCTGCCCCCGCAAGGTGCTGGCGATCTCGTCCGGCGCCGCGCGCCGGCCGGTCGAAGGCTGGAGCGCCTACTGCGCCGGCAAGGCCGCACTGGACATGTTCGTGCGCTCGGTCAATGCCGAGTACGCGTCGGTACCGCCCGAGCGCGGCGTGCGCGCGGTGGCGCTGGCCCCGGGCGTGGTCGATACCGGCATGCAGGCCGCGATCCGCCAGGCCGACTTCGCGCAGGTCGAACGCTTCCGCTCGCTCAAGGCGAACGCGCAGCTGACCAGCCCCGACGAGGCCGCTGCCCGCATCGCCGCCTATCTGCAGCGCGCCGACTTCGGCAGCACCGAACTCGACGATATCCGCAATACCTGACTTTCCCGCGCGGCCTCCGTGCCCCGCCCTTTGACGACATCATGACCGAACCCACCCGCGCGCCTGCCGAGCAGGCCCCCGCCGTCGACGAAAACAAGATCATTGCCGAACGGCGCGAGAAGCTGCAGGCGCTGCGCCAGCAAGGCGTCGCCTTCCCCAACGACTTCCGCCCGACTCACCAGGCAGCCAGCCTGCACGCGCAGTACGGCGACGCCGACCAGGCCGCACTCGAGGCCAATCCCGTCGAGGTCGCGGTGGCCGGCCGCATGATGCTCAAGCGCGTGATGGGCAAGGCCAGCTTCGCCACGGTGCAGGACGGCAGCGGCCAGATCCAGTTCTACATCACGCGCGACAAGGTCGGCGAAGAGGTCTACGCCAACTTCAAGCACTGGGACCTGGGCGACATCGTCAGCGCACGCGGGCTGCTGTTCCGCACCAACAAGGGCGAACTGTCGGTGCAGGTGCAGGAGCTGCGCCTGCTGTCGAAGTCGCTGCGGCCGCTGCCGGACAAGTTCCACGGCCTGGCCGACCAGGAGATGAAGTACCGCCAGCGCTATGTCGACCTGATCGTCTCGCCGGAAACGCGCGCGACCTTCCGCGCCCGCACCGAGGCGATCTCGTCGCTGCGCCGCCATATGGCCGAGGCCGGCTTCATGGAGGTGGAAACGCCGATGCTGCATCCGATTCCGGGCGGCGCCGCGGCCAAGCCCTTCATCACGCACCACAACGCGCTGGACATGCAGATGTTCCTGCGCATCGCCCCCGAGCTCTATCTGAAGCGGCTGATCGTCGGCGGCTTCGAGCGCGTGTTCGAGATCAACCGCAATTTCCGCAACGAGGGGGTCAGCCCGCGCCACAACCCCGAGTTCACGATGATGGAGTTCTACGCGGCCTATACCGACTACCGGTGGCTGATGGACTTCACCGAGGACCTGATCCGCAAGGCCGCGATCGATGCGCGCGGCAGCGCGACGCTGACCTATCAGGGACGCGAGCTGGACCTGTCCAAGCCCTTCCACCGGCTGACCATCACGCAGGCGATCCAGAAGTACGCGCCGCAGTACACCGATGCGCAGCTGGCCGATGCCGACTTCCTGCGCGCGGAGCTCAAGACGTTCGGCGTCAACACCAGCGCGCCGCAATTCCTCAACGCGGGCCTGGGCACGCTGCAACTGGTGCTGTTCGAGGAGACCGCCGAGAGCCAGCTGTGGGAGCCGACCTTCATCGTCGACTATCCGGTCGAGGTGTCGCCGCTGGCGCGCGCCTCCGATACGGTGCCCGGCATCACCGAGCGGTTCGAGCTGTTCATCACCGGCCGCGAAATCGCCAATGGCTTCTCGGAACTGAACGATGCCGAAGACCAGGCCGAGCGCTTCCGCAAGCAGGTCGAGCAAAAGGATGCGGGCGACGAGGAGGCGATGTACTTCGATGCCGACTATATCCGCGCGCTCGAGTACGGCATGCCGCCGACGGGCGGCTGCGGCATCGGCATCGACCGCCTGGTGATGCTGCTGACCGACAGCCCGAATATCCGCGACGTGATTCTGTTCCCGCACCTGCGGCGCGAGGACTGAGGCGGCAAGGGGGCGCCGCCTCGAGGCCGGCGGCGCTTCATGTACCGCCGGCGTGCTGCCTTAGAACCGGCTCAGCATGGGCCGAACCACAGGCAGAAGTCAGGGGGAAAGATCTCGGTCAACGCGGGTTCCGCCTGGGCCGTCGCGCCGGCCGCGACCAAAGCACACGCGATACCGATCTTGATCAAAGTCCGCATCTACAACACCTCGCCATCCATACCGACCATCAGCACCATTTACGCGGCAAGAGCAACATGCCGCATCCGCCCCGGACACTGTCAACCCCATCCACGCAGCGGTCGTCGCGGTTCATCATTGATATTGGCCGCAGTCGCCAAAGTCAATGTCTTTCGCCCTTGCATGGCTTAACTCGCATTCTCTTCGCGCGCGCGGCCGCAGGCTGAAATGCAACGCGGCGGCAATTTGCCGCCGCGTGTCACGATCATCGAACACCCCCGGGTCAGCCAACGCAGCTACAGGCGGTTTGCCGCCTTGCTGCAGAGCGCCATGCGGTGGCTTGCCGGAGCTTTGAACCTATGCACCGGCCCCTCCTGTCAGCCGCCGTTCTCGCCGATCTGGATCTGGATCTCGTACGGGTTCCAGGGCGGTTCGCACCAGAGGTCCCAACACTCATTTCCCAGCACGGTGTGCACGGAGATCTCCTGATGTCCCTGCGTGGCCGGGCGTACCTCCTGAGCCTGGGCCACTGCGCCGACGGTGACAAATGCACCCGCCGCCAATAACTTGAAAAACAACCGCATCGCACTCTCCTCCTGCTGCTGCAAACAAAAAAAGCGCATCGTACGCGCTCATCCGAGCGTGCTCGCGTCATCGCGTTCCGACGACGGAGCCGCGCTCTGGGGTATTGATAGAAGGGTCAGCAGCTTTGTGCAAGCAACTCTCGCCAAAAACCGAAAGGAGTCGGATTTTCGGCATCCGTGTCGCCCCATTGGGAGGCGTCGAAAGCGCTGTGCGGCGCGCCGCGGGCATGGCGCAATCGCTGGTCGCAGACAAGACGACGCCGGCTTGATGCCGGCGTCGTCTTGTCTGCGCAGATGTCCCGTCGCGACCTATTGCGCTTCCTCGATCCACGCGGCCTGGATGGCTTCGAGGATCTTTTCGCCGGAGCGCTCGGGCAGGTCGTCGAAGCCATCCAGCTCCAGCACCCAGCGGCGCAGATCGGTAAAGCGCACGGTCAGCGGGTCGACCTCGGGGTACTTGTCGTACAGCGCCGCGGCGATGTCAAAGGTGTCCGTCCATTTCATCAGGGTTCTCCAATTTCTGCGTTCGCCATGGAAAGGCTGGGGCGCAAGCCTCAGTGGCCTTCCTTGGCGTGATTGATGGTGTATTTGGGAATCTCGATGGTCAGGTCTTCGTCGGCGACGATGGCCTGGCAGGACAGCCGGGAGTTCGGTTCGAGGCCCCACGCCTTGTCGAGCAGGTCCTCCTCCTTCTCTTCGGCTTCGTTCAGCGAATTGAAGCCCTCACGCACCACCACGTGGCAGGTGGTGCAGGCGCACGACTTCTCGCAGGCGTGCTCGATCTCGATGTCATGCTCGAGCAGCACGTCGCAGATGCTGGTGCCCTTCTTCGCTTCGATCACGGCGCCCTCGGGGCAGTATTCGGCATGGGGCAGTACGACAATCTGTGGCATATCGGGTCCTGAATTGGGGGTAGCGGGCGGCGTCTTCAGCCGAGGTCCTGCACGTTGCGGCCGGCCAGCGCCTGCTTGATCGAGCGGTCCATGCGCCGGGCCGCAAACTCGTCGGTGCCGCGCGACAGCGTTTCGATCGCCGCCTTGATCGCCAGATGGTCGTCACCGCGAGCGGTTTCGCCCACGCGCGTCATCAGGGCATCGATCTCGGCCCGCTCGTCGTCCGACAGCAGATCGCCGTCGGCCCGCAGCGCGGCACGCGTGGCTTCGAGCAGCCGCTCGGCCTCGACACGCTCCTCTGCCAAGGCGCGGCTCTTCATATCGTGTTCGGCCTCGCGGAAGCTGTCCTGCAGCATCCGCGCGATATCGTCGTCGCCCAGCCCGTACGAGGGCTTGACGGCAATCGAAGCCTCGACGCCCGACTGCATCTCGCGCGCCGACACCGACAGCAGGCCGTCGGCATCGACCTGATAGGTCACGCGGATACGGGCGGCGCCGGCCACCATCGGCGGAATGCCGCGCAGCTCGAAGCGCGCCAGCGAACGGCAGTCGCTCGCCAGTTCGCGCTCGCCCTGCAGCACGTGGATCGCCATCGCGGTCTGGCCGTCCTTGAAGGTGGTGAACTCCTGCGCGCGCGCGACGGGAATGGTGCTGTTGCGGGGAATGATCTTCTCGACCAGGCCGCCCATGGTTTCGACGCCCAGCGACAGCGGGATCACGTCGAGCAGCAGCCAGTCGTCGCCCGGCGCGTTGTTGCCGGCCAGCAGATTGGCCTGCATCGCGGCGCCCAGCGCGACCACCTTGTCCGGATCGAGATTGGTCAGCGGCGGCTGGCCGAAGAAATCGGCGACTGCCTTGCGGATCGACGGCATGCGCGTGGCGCCGCCCACCAGCACCACGCCCTTGACCTCATCGGGGGCCACGCCGGCATCGCGCAGCGCCTTGCGCACAGGCGCCAGCGTCTTCTGCACCAGATGCGCGGTCATTTCGCGGAACTGCTCGACGCTCAAGGGCAGATGGACGATCTCGCCGGTCGTCAGCACTGCGTCGATGACGGTGCTGTCCGCATCCGACAGCGCTTCCTTGGCAGCGCGCGCGCGCACCATCAGCAGGCGGGTGTCCTCAGCCGACAGCGGCTGCAGGCCGGCCTGCTCGACGATCCAGCAAAGCAGGCGCTGGTCGAAGTCGTCGCCGCCCAGCGCGGAATCGCCACCGGTCGCCATCACCTCGAAGACGCCCTTGGTCAGCTTGAGGACCGAGATATCGAAGGTGCCACCGCCCAGGTCATAGACCGCGTAGATCCCTTCCGAGGCGTTGTCGAGCCCGTAGGCGATCGCCGCCGCGGTCGGCTCGTTCAGCAGGCGCAGCACTTCGAGGCCGGCCAGACGCGCGGCGTCCTTGGTCGCCTGGCGCTGCGCGTCGTCGAAATAGGCAGGCACCGTGATCACCGCGCCGACCAGGTCGTCGCCCAGCGCATCCTCGGCGCGCTGGCGCAGCGTGGCCAGGATCTCCGCCGACACCTCGACCGGGCTCTTGATGCCGGCGACGGTCTTGATCTGCAGCATGCCGGGCGCGTCGACGAAATCGTACGGGCTGTGCTCGATATGCGCGACGTCATGCAGGCCACGGCCCATGAAGCGCTTGACCGAGACGATGGTGTTCTTGGGATCGCGCACCGCCTCTTCCTGGGCGCGGAAGCCGATCTGCGCGGTGTGGTTCGGCAGATAGCGCACCACCGACGGCAGCAGCGCGCGGCCGCTCTCGTCGGCCAGCACCTCGGGAATGCTGTTGCGAACGGCCGCCACCAGCGAATTGGTGGTGCCAAGGTCGATACCGACCGCGAGCCGTCGCTGGTGGGGTGCCGGCGACATGCCGGGTTCGGAAATCTGGAGCAGTGCCATGTCAATCTTCTGTTGTCGGGGCAGGCAGCGCGATGGCCGGGCGAAGGCCCAAGGCAAGCCGCCGGAATACCCCCTTTTGCCGGGGCGCCATTGTGTCATGGCCCCCGCGATGGTGCCGCCGCGCTAGCTCTCGAGGCGGTCGATCGCCTCGCTGGCGTCGTGTTCGATCTTCTCGACGAACATCAGCTGGCGCGCCGCGGCGGCCGCGGCCTCGTCGTCGCCGGCATCGAGCAAGCTGCCGAGCGCGCGCTGGCGTTCGCGCTTTTCCTGGCGCAGCGAGCGCAGCAGCGCGTCCAGCGCCGCGGCGTCGCGCTGCTGTGCCGCGTCCTGCAGCGCCTCGCGCCATTCCATCTGCTGCATCAGGAATTCGGGCGCCATGGCCGTATTGTTCTCGGCCTGGATATCGATGCCACGCAGCGACAGCAGATAGATGGCGCGCTTGAGCGGCTGGCGCAAGGTGCGGTAGGCCTCGTTCGCATGCGCGGCCCATTGCATCGCGACGCGCCGTTCGGCGTCGCCGGCGTGGGCAAAGCGGTCCGGATGGGCCTGCGATTGCACCGTGCGGTAGGCGGCGTCGAGCGCGGCCTCGTCGACGGTGAAGCGGGCCGGCAGCCCGAACAGGGCGAAGTAATCGTCTTTCAAGGTAGTCCTGCTGGAAGGCTATGGCGAAGGCGGCGGCGCGCCTCGATGCGAGGCGCCGCCGCCGTGCCCTGCCCTCTCCCGCCAGCGGGAGAGGAACACGCTCAGGCCGCCGGCCTTACACGCGGAACGATTCGCCGCACCCGCACTCGTCCTTGACGTTCGGGTTGTTGAAGCGGAAGCCTTCGTTCAACCCTTCGCGGGCGAAGTCGAGCTCGGTGCCGTCGATATAGGGCAGGCTCTTGGGATCGACCACCACCTTGACGCCGTGCGACTCGAACACCTGGTCCTCCGGCTGGAGCTCGTCGACATACTCGAGCTTGTACGCCAGGCCGGAACAGCCGGTGGTCTTGACGCCGAGCCGCAGGCCGATGCCCTTGCCCCGGCGGTCCAGATAGCGCGAAACGTGCTTCGCGGCTTTTTCGGTCAATGTGATCATCGCTACCACTTCCCTTCGATCGCTCAGGCGGCCTGCTGTTGCGTCGGCTCGCCTGCGTGCTTCTTCTTGTAGTCTTCGACCGCGGCCTTGATCGCGTCCTCGGCCAGGATCGAGCAGTGGATCTTGACCGGCGGCAGCGCCAGTTCCTCGGCGATCTGGGTGTTCTTGATCTCCAGCGCCTGGTCCACGGTCTTGCCCTTGACCCACTCGGTCACCAGCGACGACGAGGCGATCGCCGAGCCGCAACCGTAGGTCTTGAACTTGGCGTCCTCGATCACGCCCTGCTCGTTGACCTTGATCTGCAGCTTCATCACGTCGCCGCAAGCGGGCGCGCCCACCATGCCGGTGCCGACGGCGTCGTCGTTCTTGTCGAACGAGCCGACGTTACGGGGGTTTTCGTAGTGGTCGAGTACCTTGTTGGAGTAAGACATGTTGGCTACCTCTGTGACGTATCTTTTATGGGGTCGGATGGACAGCGTTCAATGCGCCGCCCATTGAATCGAATTCAGGTCCACGCCGTCCTTGTACATCTCCCACAGCGGGGACAGGTCGCGCAGCTTGCCGATCTTGCTCTTCAACAGTTCGACCGTGTAATCGATCTCCTGTTCGGTGGTGAAGCGACCGACGGTGAAACGGATCGAGCTGTGCGCCAGTTCGTCGTTGCGGCCGAGCGCGCGCAGCACGTAGGACGGCTCCAGCGAGGCCGAGGTGCAGGCCGAGCCCGACGACACCGCGACGTCCTTGATCGCCATGATCAGCGACTCGCCTTCGACGAAGTTGAAGCTGACGTTCAGGTTGTGCGGCACGCGGCGCTCGAAATCGCCGTTCAGATAAACCTCTTCCATGCCCGACAGGCCGTTCCAGAGGCGGTCGCGCAGCATGCGGATGCGCTCGTTCTCGGTCGCCATTTCCTCGCGGGCGATGCGGAACGCTTCGCCCATGCCGACGATCTGGTGCGTCGCCAGCGTGCCCGAACGCATGCCGCGCTCGTGGCCGCCGCCGTGCATCTGCGCCTCGATGCGCACGCGCGGCTTGCGGCGCACGTACAGCGCGCCGATGCCCTTCGGACCATAGGTCTTGTGCGCCGAGAACGACATCAAGTCCACCTTCAGCTTCGACAGGTCGATCGCGACCTTGCCGGTGGCCTGCGCGGCATCGCAATGGAAGATGATGCCCTTCTCGCGGCAGATCTCGCCGATCTGCTCGATGTCCTGGATCACGCCGATCTCGTTGTTGACCAGCATCACCGAGACCAGGATGGTGTCCGGGCGCAGCGCCTGCTTGAACACCTCGATGTCGATCAGGCCGTTTTCCTGCACATCCAGGTAGGTGACCTCGAAACCCTGGCGCTCCAGCTCGCGCGTGGTGTCGAGCACCGCCTTGTGCTCGGTCTTGACCGTGATGATGTGCTTGCCCTTGCCCGAGTAGAAATTGGCCGCGCCCTTGATCGCGAGGTTGTCGGACTCGGTCGCGCCGGAGGTCCAGACGATCTCGCGCGGATCGGCGCCGACCAGCGCGGCGACCTGCTCGCGCGCTTCCTCGACGGCCTTCTCGGCTTCCCAGCCGTAGGCGTGGCTGCGCGACGCGGGATTGCCAAACTGCTCGCGCAGATACGGAATCATCTTGTCCGCCACGCGCGGGTCCACCGGCGTGGTGGCCGAATAATCCATGTAGATCGGGAAATGTGGGGTGCTCATCGTTGTCACTGCCTTGTTTTGACTGCCGGGTGGGACACTGTGCGTCGCCTGACTGCGGTCCTGCTCAGGACTGCGCCAGGCTGAAAACCGAATTCACCATCTTGGGCCGGGCGGGCTTGTCCGCCTTTTCCGCCGTGCCGGGCTGCGTCCGCGCCGCCGGTGCGCTCTGGCGGGCGCTGCCCTCCTCGCGCATGTCGCGCAGCACACCGGGCTGGCGGGCACGCTGCTGGTCGACCAGATCCTTCAGCGAGACCGAGTCCAGATACTCGACCATCTTCTGGTTCAGGGTCGCCCACAGCTCGTGGGTCATGCAGCGGCCGGTATTCTCGTCGCCATTGCAATTGCCCTTGCCGCCGCACTGGGTGGCATCGAGCGGTTCGTCCACCGCGATGATGATGTCGGCCACCGTCACGTCCTCGGACTTGCGCGCCAGGCTGTATCCGCCGCCCGGACCGCGCACGCTCTCGACGATCTGATGCCGGCGCAGCTTGGCGAACAGCTGTTCCAGATAGGACAGGGAGATCTTCTGGCGCTGGCTGATGCCGGCCAGCGTCACCGGCCCCTGGTCCTGGCGCATGGCCAGGTCGATCATGGCGGTGACCGCGAAGCGGCCTTTGGTCGTCAATCTCATGATTGCGGGGGTAATACCTGATGAATTTCGTCAAGTATAAATTTCCCGACTAAATCGGTCAACTACCCCATGTCACTTCTTCGGCAGATTCCCTTGTGATGGCAAGGACATTGCCGCAGTGCGGGCGGGTCAGGCCCGGCTGCCCCCCGCCGCAGCCGGCGCCTGGCGCGGCGGCACGATCAGCGACCACGGATGGCGCAGGATGCGCGCCCGCACCGCCGCGCTCAGCGCGCGCCGGTCGACCCGACGCAGGTTGCGCGAGCGCAGCGCCATGTAGAAGGCCAGCGCGAAGCTGACGGCGACGTTCAACAGGCCCATCAGTGCGATGCCGGCCACCGCCAGCCACAGGGCCGGCATCCGCAGCGCGTCGAGTCCCAGCACGCCGATCGCGGTGCCGACCGAGCCAGTCGACAGCGTCACGTGGCGCACCTCCATATGCGGGCCGAAGAAGCTCAGGATCTCCGGCCCCAGCCCCAGCAGAAAGCCCAGCGACACATTGCCCCCGATGCCGGACAGGTTGCGTTTCCAGAAGTCGGCCAGCCGCACGGCGCCCCGCTCGCCCAGCACATAGCGCAGGCGGCGATGGTAGGCGAGCACATCGTGCACGCGGTGCAGCGCGAACCAGTTGTCGGCCCATCCCGCAATCAGGCTCGACAGCCATAGCAGCACGCCGGTGAAGATGGCGTACAGCGGCGTCGGGCCCAGGATGGAAAACGACTCGATGGTGGCGATCGCCTTGGCCGGAGTGATCAGGTTGACCGACAGCAGCTTGCCGGCCAGCCACTGGATCGCCAGCGCCACCGGAAATACCACCGCCAGATTGCCGACGATGGCAGCCGCATTTGAGCGGATCATCGCGACGGTATCGTCGACGAACGCCTCCCTGCCCTCCGGCCGCCCCACGGCATCGAGCCGATGCGCCAGGGCCGGACCGGTCATCGCCGGCTGCTTGGTGGCCAGCGTGAAATGCGCGAAATGGATCGCCAGGAAGCTGCCGGCATAGTTCAGCGAGGCCAGCAGCCCCTCGATGAACTTGTCCAGATGCAGGCCATAGATCAGGAACTTCAGATAGACCGTGGCCACCGTGATCAGCCCGCCGCCGGCCGCGGCCCGCACCAGGTCGCCGTATTCCTTGCGGTCGCGCGTGATGTAGTGCTCGCCGGTCTCGGCGGAGCGCTCGACCACCTTGCGCGCCAGTTGCGAGAACGATTCCGCGGCCAGATGCTTGACGCTGCGGCGCGCCTGCGTCGAGCGGATCAGTTCGCCGGCCAGCTGCGCGACCTTGCCCCGGCGCGCGGGATCGACCCAGGCGGCGAGCAGCATGTCGATACGGGCGAGCCGCACCTTCATCCGCTCGATCTGGAACACCACTTCGACGGAAACGCCGTTCTCTTCGAGGTCCGCGTAGACATGGCGCGCGGCGTCGTGGCAGCCGTCGAGCAGCGCACGGCAGTAGTTCAGGCGGTGCAGGAAGACATCGCTGTCGCGCGCCAGCCCTTCCTCGCACAGCGCGGCCACGGCAGCACCGAGCCGGAAGAACGGGGTGTCCTCGACCCGGCCCGGCAGCCGCGCCCGGATGGCCTGGCTCAGCCCGGTGGCACGCACCTGACTGGCAAGGACCTGGATGCTGCTCGCCAGCGTGCGCTCGAGATGGTCCCAGTAGCGGGCCGGCAGGGTCTGGCCCGCGGCGGCCTCCGCCCCATCGCGCGGTCCTTCGTCCGCGCCGCCGCCAGCCGCGCCTTCACTCGCCCATTCACTCGCCCATTCACTCGCCCATTCACTCGCCCATTCACTCGCCCATTCACTCGCCCATTCACCCGCACCTTCGCCTGCGCCTTCAGCAGCGCCTGCGCCTGCAGCCTGGTCCGGCGCAAACATCAGCAGGGCGCCGAGCCGGTCGAGCAGCTCCGCATCGAGCGCCGCCACCCAGTCGGCGTCCCGTTCGCCGACGAACAGCAGGGCGAACAGATCGGCCATATCGCCGCGGTTCGGCGGCGGCGACAGGAAGCGCGCCTGCAGGCGGTCCATCATCTCGCCCCAGAAGCCCGGGTGCGACGCCACGCCGGTGTCGCAGAAGAGCCCGGTGGGATCGTTGTCGCGCACGATCGTGCGGACCGTGCGGGCAAAGCGGGCCGCCAGATCCGGATTGCGCTCCAGCACCTGCAGCAGATACCGCAGCCGGACGTGCTCGGGCCAGGCGTCCTCGCCGGGCGCCGGCTCGGCGACGACGGCGCCCGGCCGGCCATCGCGGCGCAGCCAGTAGCCCAATTCGATCAGCCAGCCGTTGCGCTCGGCCAGCGTGCCGTCCGGATTGGCGGCGGACAGGATGGCGTCCAGCTGCAGGCTGGCATTGCGCGATTCGCGCCATTTGCGAAGCAGGGATCGAAACATCGGGGAGGGAGAGAAAATCAGGCGAGACTTGGAACGATCGGCGCCATCGGCGCCGAATCCGAGACGGGATACGGGCTTCACGCGGCAAACCGGCAGGCAGGCCGCGGGCGCGGCCCTGCCTTCACTGCCGGGCCCGCAGCATCGCGACCAGGCCGTCGCAGGCATCCTCGACGTAATCGAGCACGCGCTCGAAACCGTCGCCTTCGCCATAGTAGGGATCCGCCACTTCGTCGGCCTCGTGCCGGGTGGCGAAGTGCATCAGCAGCTTCACCTTGTGGCGGTGCTCGGGCGGGCACAGCGCCTGCAAGCGAGCCAAGTTGTCGCGGTCCATCGCCAGGATCAGGTCGAAGCGACCGAAGTCCTCGACCGCGGCCAGGCGCGCCCGCTGCCCCGCCAGATCGTAGCCGCGCGCCAGGGCGTGCTGCTGTGCGCGGCGGTCCGGGGCATGGCCGAGATGATAGCTATGGGTACCGGCCGAATCGACCTCCACCGTATCGGCCAGCCCGGCCTGGGCGAGCTTCGCCCGAAGCACGCCCTCCGCGGTCGGCGAGCGGCAGATATTTCCCATGCAGCACATCAAGATGGCGAAGCGTTTCATCGTTCGGATCGTGCGGATCGATGCGCGGCGGCTGGCCCGCGCCCCGCCCGCAGCGTCAAAAGGGAGCCGATTTTAACCGGTGCCGATGACACCGGCGACAGCGCCGAGCGCCAGGGATAAAACGGTCAAGCCGGCAGTGCCCCACCCTCGCCCGCGGCGCCGAACACCTGCTGCTTGAGCTTGCTCAGTTGGTCACGCACCTGCGCGGCCTGCTCGAACTCGAGGTTCTTGGCATGGTCGAGCATCTTCTTCTCGAGCCGCTTGATTTCCTTGGCGACCTGCTTCTCGCTCATGTCCTCGTAGCGGGCGCGCTCCTCGGCGGCCATCAGCTCGGCCTTGACCTCGTTCGGATCGTAGACGCCATCGATGATGTCCTTGATCCGCTTGACCACGCCGCGCGGCGTGATGCCGTTGGCGGTATTGAACGCGATCTGCTTGTTGCGGCGGCGCTCGGTCTCGTCGATCGCCTTGCGCATCGAATCGGTGATGCGATCCGCGTACAGGATCGCGGTGCCGTTGACGTTGCGCGCGGCGCGGCCGATGGTCTGGATCAGCGAGCGCTCGGCGCGCAGGAAGCCTTCCTTGTCCGCATCGAGGATCGCCACCAGCGATACCTCGGGAATGTCCAGCCCCTCGCGCAGCAGGTTGATGCCGACCAGCACGTCGAAGGCGCCCAGGCGCAGGTCGCGGATGATCTCGACCCGCTCCACCGTATCGATGTCCGAATGCAGGTAGCGGACCTTGATGCCGTTCTCGGACAGGAATTCGGTCAGCTGCTCGGCCATCCGCTTGGTCAGCGTGGTGACCAGCACGCGCTCGCCCGCCTGCAGCCGAAGATGGATCTCCGACAGCAGATCGTCGACCTGCGAGACGGCGGGACGCACCATGATGATCGGGTCGACCAGTCCGGTGGGCCGCACCACCTGCTCGACCACCTGGCCGGCATGGGCGCGCTCGTAGTCGGCCGGCGTGGCGGTGACGAACACCGCCTGGCGCATCTTGCGCTCGAACTCCTCGAACTTCAGCGGCCGGTTGTCCATCGCCGACGGCAGACGGAAGCCGTATTCGACCAGCGTGGTCTTGCGCGAGCGGTCGCCGTTGTACATCGCGTTGAGCTGGCCGATCAGCACGTGCGATTCATCCAGAAACATCAGCGCATCGGGCGGCAGATAGTCGACCAGCGTCGGCGGCGGATCGCCGGGGCGCGCGCCGGACAGATGGCGCGAATAGTTCTCGATGCCCTTGCAGAAGCCCAGCTCGGCCAGCATTTCGAGGTCGAAGCGGGTGCGCTGCTCCAGCCGCTGCGCCTCGACCAGCTTGTTCTCCTTGTAGAAGAAATCGAGCCGCTCGCGCAGCTCCGCCTTGATCGCCTCGATGGCGCGCAGCACGGTCTCGCGCGGCGTCACGTAGTGGCTCGACGGATAGACGGTGAAGCGCGGAATCTTCTGCCGCACGCGGCCGGTCAGCGGATCGAAGTATTGCAGCGACTCGATCTCGTCGTCGAACAGCTCGACCCGCACCGCCACCTCGGCGTGTTCGGCCGGGAAGATGTCGACGGTGTCGCCGCGCACGCGGAAGGTGCCGCGCTGGAAGTCGGTGTCGTTGCGGGTGTACTGCATCGCGATCAGGCGCCCGATCACGTCGCGCTGGCTGATGCGGTCGCCGGCGCGCAAAGTCAGAATCATCTGATGGTATTCGTTCGGGTTGCCGATACCATAGATCGCTGACACCGTGGCCACGATGATCGTGTCGCGCCGCTCCAGCAGGCTCTTGGTCGCCGACAGCCGCATCTGCTCGATATGCTCGTTGATCGACGAGTCCTTCTCGATGAACAGGTCGCGTTGCGGGACGTAGGCTTCCGGCTGGTAGTAGTCGTAGTAACTGACGAAGTACTCGACGGCATTACGCGGAAAGAACTCGCGGAATTCGGAGTAGAGCTGCGCGGCCAACGTCTTGTTCGGGGCGAAGACAATGGCCGGCCGGCCCATCCGGGCGATCACATTGGCCATCGTGAAGGTCTTGCCCGAGCCGGTCACGCCGAGCAGCGTCTGGTAGGACAGGCCGTCCTCGATGCCTTCGACCAGCTGGCGGATGGCCTCGGGCTGGTCGCCGGCCGGCGGATAGGGCTGATACAGCTGAAATGGCGAGCCGGGGAAGCTGACGAATTTGTCCTCGTCCAGGGTGTGCGCGGCATCCGCGAGAGGCACGGCGAGATTCGACATAGACAGGCAGAAAACCTTTGGAATACGGGCGGATACGCTAGAATCTCGGGGTTGCGCGGTCCGTTTCAAGGCGGACCCACCGCACGCCCCAGCGCAGTCCGAGCATTCTACGCCTTCCCGTTTTGTTACATAGCTGACCACGAGAATCCCAAATGAGTTTGTTTTCTGCCGTCGAGATGGCCCCGCGCGATCCCATCCTGGGCCTGAATGAAGCGTTCAACGCCGACACCCGTGCCAACAAGGTCAATCTGGGCGTGGGCGTGTACTTCACCGACGAAGGGAAGATTCCGCTGCTGCGTGCGGTACAGGAAGCCGAGAAGGCGCGCCTGGCCACGGCCACCCCGCGCGGCTATCTGCCAATCGAGGGCATCGCGGCCTACGACCAGGCAGTGCAGACGCTGCTGTTCGGCAAGAACTCGCCGCTGATCACGGAAGGCCGTGTGGTGACCGCTCAGGCACTCGGCGGGACCGGCGCGCTGAAGATCGGCGCCGACTTCCTCAAGCGCCTGTATCCGGACGCCAAGGTCGCGATCAGCGATCCGAGCTGGGAAAACCACCGCGCGCTGTTCGAGGCCGCCGGTTTCCCGGTGGTCAACTATGCCTATTACGACGCCCCCAGCCACGGCCTGAATTTCGCCGGCATGGTGGAGTCGCTGAAGTCGTATTCGGCCAACACGATCGTCGTGCTGCACGCCTGCTGCCATAACCCGACCGGCGTCGACCTGTCGGCCGAGCAGTGGCAACAGGTGGTCGGCCTGATCCAGGAACGGAACCTGATCCCCTTCCTCGACATGGCCTACCAGGGCTTTGCCGACGGCATCGACCAGGACGGCGCCGCCGTGCGTCTGTTCGCGGAGTCGGGCCTGCCCTTCTTCGTCTCGAGCTCGTTCTCGAAGAGCTTCTCGCTGTACGGCGAGCGCGTCGGCGCGCTGTCGATCGTGACCACCGGCAAGGAAGAAGCGCAGCGCGTGATGTCGCAGGTCAAGCGCGTGATCCGCACCAACTACTCGAACCCGCCGACGCACGGCGGTACGGTGGTCGCGACCGTGCTGAACAGCCCGGAACTGCGTGCGATGTGGGAAGAGGAACTGGCGGAAATGCGCGACCGCATCAAGCAGATGCGCCACGCGCTGGTCGACAAGCTGGCCGCCAAGGGCGTGTCGCGCGACTTCGCCTTCGTCAAGGCGCAGCGCGGCATGTTCTCGTATTCGGGCCTGACCACCGAGCAGGTCGAGCGGCTGAAGTCGGAACACGGCATCTACGCGGTCGGCACCGGCCGCATCTGCGTGGCCGCGCTCAATAGCCGCAATATCGACGCAGTGGTCGACGCCATCGCGGCGGTGCTGTAAGTCTGACGGCAATGCCTGACGCCAGCGGGCCCATCTTCGGATGGGCCCGCGTCCTTTCCGCCGGCCGTCCTGGCCGCTCCAGCAGCACCCAGCCTCTCCGGTCGCTCGCCTCTCCTGCTATCAACGCGCTTTTGTGCATTTGACAGCACTCTACTGGCCCCGCCTGTCGGTGTAGTCCAACACCTCGCCAGAATTACAGCCAATGTCCTATTGAGTTCCACTCACGCCGGCATACCTTTAGGTATATGCTGCGTTGCAAGATCATGCGCACGGTCGTTCGCAAAACGAACGAGGTAAGCGCATAATCCGCCACAGCAGAAAACCCGATATCGAAAGGCAGGTGTTCGGCAATGCTTTACCAACTGCATGAATTTCAGCGCTCGATCCTGAACCCGCTGACCGCGTGGGCCCAGGCGACGGCCAAGACGTTTACCAACCCCCTGAGCCCGCTGTCGCTGGTGCCAGGGGCCACCCGGCTGGCCGCGGGCTACGAGTTGCTGTACCGGCTCGGCAAGGAATACGAGAAGCCCGCCTTCGACATCAAGTCGGTGCGCTCCAACGGCCGCGATATTCCGATCGTCGAACAGACGATCATGGAAAAGCCGTTCTGCAAGCTGATCCGCTTCAAGCGCTACGCCGACGATCCCGAGACGATCAAGCTGCTGAAGGACGAACCGTCCGTGCTGGTCTGCGCGCCGCTGTCCGGCCACCACGCGACGCTGCTGCGCGACACCGTGCGCACGCTGCTGCAGGACCACAAGGTCTATGTGACCGACTGGGTCGACGCGCGCATGGTGCCGGTCGAGGACGGCCCCTTCCATCTGGCCGACTACATCCGCTACATCCAGGAATTCATCCGCCATCTTGGCGCCGAGGACCTGCATGTCGTGTCGGTCTGCCAGCCCACCGTGCCGGTGTTGGCCGCGATCTCGCTGATGGCCTCGGCCGGCGAGAAGACGCCCAAGACGATGACGATGATGGGCGGCCCGATCGACGCGCGCAAAAGCCCGACCGCCGTCAATTCGCTGGCGACCAACAAGTCGTACGAGTGGTTCGAGAACAACGTCATCTACACCGTGCCGGCCAACTATCCCGGCCACGGTCGCCGTGTCTATCCGGGCTTCCTGCAGCATGCCGGCTTCGTCGCGATGAACCCGGACCGCCATCTGTCCTCGCATTACGACTACTACCTGAGCCTGATCGAGGGCGATGCGGACGATGCCGAGGCGCATGTGCGCTTCTACGACGAGTACAACGCCGTGCTGGACATGGCGGCCGAGTACTACCTCGACACGATCCGCGAGGTTTTCCAGGAATTCAGGCTGGCCAATGGCACCTGGGAGATCGAGGGTAAGCCGGTGCGACCGCAGGACATCAAGCACACCGCGCTGATGACGATCGAGGGCGAACTCGATGACATCTCGGGTGCGGGCCAGACCGCCGCCGCACACGATCTGTGTGCCGGCATTCCGAAGACCCGCAAACAGCATCTGACCGCGCCCAAGTGCGGCCACTACGGCATCTTCTCCGGCCGGCGCTGGCGCGAAACGATCTACCCGGAGCTGCGCGATTTCATCCGCAAATACCGCTGAGCCGGCGACGGAACGCCAATGACAAACGGGACCGCAACGCGGTCCCGTTTTCTTTGTCCCACGCCTTCCGGCGGGTCCCGGCGCCGCGCCCTAGCGCCGCGCCAGATAGGCCAGCAGCATGTCCGTATGCAGTTGGGCAAAGCGCTCGTGCTCGTCGTGGGAGGCCACGTCGCGGCCGATCACCGCGCTGATGGTGTAGCGGTTCGACAGCACGTAGTAGCCCAGTGCCGAGATCGTCAGATAGAGCTGGGGCACGTCGACACCCTCGCGGAACACGCCCTGCCGCTGGCCGCGGCGAACGATCTCGGCCAGCACGTCGACCACCGGGTTGACCAGGTCGTGCAGTTGCGTGGATTTCTTCAGGTGCCGCGCTTCGTGCAGGTTCTCGCTGTTGACCAGGCGGATGAATTCGGGATGCTGGTAGTACCAGTCCCAGACGAAGCGGACTAGCTTGCGCACCGCGGCGACCGGATCTTCGTCGCCGATCTGCAGGCGCTCCTCGGCGGCGCGGAACTGCGCGTACTGCCGTTCGAGCACCGCGAGAAACAGCCCTTCCTTGCTCCCGTAGTAGTAATACAGCATGCGCTCGTTGGTCTCGGCGCGGCGTGCAATCTGGTCGACGCGTGCGCCGGCCAGGCCGCCTTTGGCGAACTCCTCGGTGGCCGCATCCATGATGCGGCGACGGGTTCCTTCAGGATCGCGTTTCGTCTTGGTGGCGTTCGACATGCGTGGTCGGGGTCGATTTTATGGGTGATGGCATGGCGCACCTGCGCCACTGGCGCGGGCCGGCCGGGTCTGTCCGCTTCTGCGCCATGGCAAAGGGCGCATCTTCATGGTTTCTGCGGCGTGGCGAAATCGGGGATAATCCTTGCCGCGTCAGCCGCACCGTACGGCTGCACCTTGTGTTACCCCGCATCGTTCTCCTGCTTTCGTGACCGCTTCCTCCGCCGATACCGCTTCCGCTTCCCCTGCCGATGCCCGCCCGGACGCCGATCTGGCCGCCCGCGCCGATCGCCTGGAGGCCCTGCTGCCCCAGACGCAATGCACGAAGTGCGGCTTTCAGGGATGCCGTCCTTATGCCGAAGCCATGGCGCGCGGCGAAGCCGACTGCAACCGCTGTCCGCCCGGTGGTGCCGAAGGGATCCGGCGGCTGGCGGCCGAACTCGGTGTCGCGCCGTTGCCGCTCGATCCGGGTCACGGTACGGAACAGCCGCGCGCGGTCGCTCGCATCGACGAGACGCTGTGCATCGGCTGCACGCTGTGCATTCAGGCCTGTCCGGTCGACGCCATCGTCGGCGCCGCCAAGCAGATGCACACCGTGCTGCCGGACTGGTGCACCGGCTGCGACCTGTGCGTGGCGCCCTGCCCGGTGGACTGCATCGCGATGATTCCCGTCACCGGCGAGCGCACCGGCTGGGATGCGTGGTCGCAGCAGCAGGCCGACGCGGCCCGTGACCGCTATCTGGCGCGCAAACAGCGGCTGGTGCGCGAGCGCGAGGAGAACGAAGCGCGCCTGGCAGCCAAGGCCGCCGCCAAGCTCGAAGCGCTGCGCCAGGAAGCGGCATCGTCCGAGGCAGAACGCCAGGCGCAGGAGCGCAAGAAAGCCATCATCCAGGCCGCCATCGAACGCGCGCGCCAGAAGCGGCAGGCCGCCCAGCCGCTCAACGCTGCACCGGCCGATCCGGTTGACCGGCCCGACGCGGCGCCGGCAGCCGCCGGGCCCGACCATTCCGACCATTCCGACCATTCCGACCATCCCGTCCCCTCCGACACCAAGCGACCACAATGAACGCCGCCAAGTGCCGCGCGCTGTTTGAAACGCTCAAGGAAACCAATCCGTCGCCGACCACCGAGCTCGAGTACAGCTCGCCGTTCGAACTGCTGATCGCCGTGCTGCTGTCGGCGCAGGCCACCGATGTCGGCGTCAACAAGGCCACCCGCAGGCTGTTTGCGATCGCCAACACGCCGCAGAAGATCCTGGCCCTGGGCGAGTCGGGCCTGATCGAATACATCAAGACCATCGGCCTGTACAAGACCAAGGCAAAGCACGTGATGCAGACCTGCCGCATCCTGGTCGAGCGATACGGCGGCAAGGTGCCGGCCGATCGCGAGGCCCTGGAAGCACTGCCGGGCGTCGGCCGCAAGACCGCCAACGTGGTGCTGAACACCGCCTTCGGCCATCCGACCGTCGCGGTCGACACGCACATCTTCCGCGTCAGCAACCGCACCGGACTGGCGCCCGGCAAGACCGTGCAGGCCGTCGAGATGAAGCTGCTGGAGGTCGTGCCCGACGAGTTCCTGCACGACGCGCACCACTGGCTGATCCTGCACGGCCGCTACGTCTGCAAGGCGCGCAAGCCCGAATGCTGGCATTGCGCGATCGAGACACTGTGCGAGTACCCGGACAAGACGCTGCCGCCGCGACGGTGAGCGCGCGCCGGCCAGTCCTGCCGCACCGTCAGACGATGCGGCAGGCCTCGTCGAAGCTCAGGCGCGGGTTGCGCGGATACAGCTTGTCAGCGTCGCCATAGCCCAGGTTGACCAGGAAGTTGACCGACCATTTGCCGTCGGGGAAGAAGGCCGCATTGACCTTGGCCGCGTCGAAGCCGCCCATCGGACCGCAATCGAGGCCCAGCGCACGCGCCGCCAGGATCAGATAGGCGCCTTGCAGCGAGCTGTTGACCAGCGCGTCACGGGCGATCTTTTCCGGCTGGCCGACATACCAGGAACGGGCATCGGCGTGCGGGAACAGCTTGGGCAGCTGCTCGTGGAAGGCATTGTCGAAGGCCACGATTGCAGTCACCGGAGCCGAGCGGGTCTTGTCGACATTGCCCGGCGACACGCATTCGACCAGCTTCGCCTTCTGCGCCGCGGTCTTGACGAATACGATGCGGGCCGGCGAGCTGTTGGCCGCGGTCGGGCCGAACTTCATCGCCTCGTAGAGCCGATGCAGCACGGCATCGTCGATCTGCCGGTCCTGCCAGGCGCTATGCGTACGGGCGTCGGTGAACAGTTGGGCGATGGCGGGCTGGTCGAGCGACTTCATGCGGATTCCTCAGGGAAGTTCGGGAAAGGGCGCATTCTACCGACGCGTCCCCCCCGTTCCCCGCCAAGGATTTCAGCAAGCCGTTCAATTTTGTTGTACAGGCGCGGGCGCCGTGCCCTTGCGCGTCAGCCACAGCACGCCGGCCAGGATCAGGCCGCCGCCGATGGCCTGGGCCACGCCGATCTGCTCGCCCAGCAGCAGCGCGGCCAGCAGTACCGTGACCACCGGTTCGAGCGTGGACAGCATCGAGGCCTGCGCCGCGCCGAGCCGATGCAGGCCGGCGAAGAAGGTCAGGATGGCCAGCACCGTCGAGAGCAGCGCGATCGCCGCCAACGCCAGCCAGCCGCCGGCATCGGCCGGAAACTGCGGCGGCATGCCGGCGGCGGCCCGCGCCAGCGCGGCACCGACATAGACGACGGCGGCTGCGGTGCAGACCACCGTGGTCGTTGCGACCGGGTGGACGCCGGGCGTCAGTCGCGCGCCGACGATGATGTAGACCGAATAGATCAGCGCCGACGCCAACCCCAGGCCGATACCGAGGGGGCTGCCCTCCCCGCCGCCGACCGTCAGGCCCGCGCCGACCGAGCACAGCACCAGCGCGGTGATCGCCGCGCCGGTCAGTTTCTCCTTCAGGAACAGCGCCGCCATCACGGTGACGAAGACCGGATACAGGTACAGCAGCAGCGCGACCAGGCTGGCCTGCGCATGGTTCAGGGCGCTGAAGAAGCAAAACGACTGGCCGACATAGCCGATGCCGCCCATCGCCGCCAGCGCCAGCACGCGCGGCCATGGTGGCAGCGCGATCCGCTGCCAGCGCATCACCGCCGCCAGCGCGATCGCGGCCAGCACGAAGCGCACCGACAGCAAGCCGTAGACGTCGGCGCCGGCGTCATAGGCGAAGCGGGCGAAGATCGCCATCGCACCGAAGGCGCTGGCCGAGATGGCGATCAGCAGCACGCCGGCCAGCTTGTCGCCGGCGTGCCGCAGCAGGGTCGAGGAGCGAGGGGTAGCGGTCATGGAGCGGGGCCGGCCCTATGGCGAGGTCAACGGGAAGTCCAACGTCAGTTCCGTCGCCGGGCCCGACGGAATGCCGAACGGAAGGCCCAGCGGAAGGCCCAACGGAAGGCCCAACGGAAGGCCGAACGATCCCGCATTCTAGTCCGCATGCGGCCTCTGCGGCACAGTGGCCGCCTCGTGCGCCGCGCCGGCCGCCGGCATGCCTGCGGACCGTCGTTTACAATCCGTCCATCATGTTCAATCCCTCCCGTGAAGAAGTCCGCCGGTTCTTTTGCGAAGCCTGGCGCAAGCAAGGCGCCAACGAAGTGCTGACGCCGCTCGAGGCGATCGCCGTCGACTGGATCCGCGCCCATCCCGAATACCACGATCAACTGGCGGATGCAGAGGCGGCGATCGCCGAGGAATTCACGCCCGAGCGCGGGCAGACCAACCCATTCCTGCATCTGGCCATGCACCTGTCGATCGCCGAGCAGGTGTCGGTCGACCAGCCGCGCGGTATCCGCCAGGCGTTCGAACAGCTGGCGCGGCGGCTCGATTCGCCGCATGAGGCGCATCATCAGATGATGGAATGCCTCGGCGAGATGCTGTGGCAATCGCAACGCAGCGGACTGCCGCCGGACGGCGAGCACTACATCGCCTGCGTCCAGCGCCGCGCCCGCGGCTGAGTGCCCGTCGCCACCGGCCGACCGGCCGGTACAAATCGTCACAGCTGGCCCGGCCGGCCACGTGCTAGGCTTTGCCGCGTTGCCATTCCGGGCCGTGCCATGCGTCATATCCGGCACAGCACCCCAAGATCTCCCATGATGCCGTTGCTACGAACCCCGTGCGCGGGCCGTCGTCCCCGCCTGCTTGCGCCTGCCGCCGCTGCCACTCTGGCGCTCGCCGCCCTGTGCGCACCGTCCGCCCACGCCGCGATCGCGCTGCTGCAGCCGCCGCGCGTGCTGGACGGCGCGCAGCCGCTGCGGCTGACGCTGTTGGTGACCGCCGACACGGCCAACCGCAGCTATCTGGTGCCCGATACGTTGGAAGTGGTCGCCTCGCCCGAAATGCTGGCGCCGGTGCGCATCACGATGCGCCGGATCACGCCGGGGCCGGCCACGGTGCGCCTGCGCCGTGGCGAGAATCGCACCATCCAATACCAGGGCGAGATCCCGCCGACGCTGCGCGGGCAGATCCGGCTCGATCCGGTTGGCATCGACGCCGCGCCGGTACTGGTGACGCTGAACCAGTCGGGAATCGCGCCGCCCGCCACCGCCGCGGCGCCGTCCAGCGCTGCGCCGCCGGCGACGGCCGCTGCCGCACCGGCCGACGATGACGACCAGCATGCGGATATCGCGGCGACGCCCGTCGAGACCGTGGTCCAGCCGAAAGGACCGGGCCAGCCGGTCTACGACCAGCCGATCCTGACCGGCGGCAGCCGGCTGACCTTCAACGATCCGATGTACTACGCCGTCGGCGCGCACGGCGGCGCCAATGCGAAGTTCCAGTTCAGCTTCAAGTACCGGATCTTCGAAGGCCGCGACCCGAACTCGCGCTACTGGCTGGACAATCTGTACCTGGGCTACACGCAGTTCTCGCTGTGGGATCTGTCGGAGGAATCCAAGCCTTTCCACGACACCAACTACCGGCCCAGCATCTTCTATTACCTGTCCGATACCGGCGTGCGCAACCGCTGGATCAGCCGGCTGTCAGTGGCGACCGGCCTCGAACACGAATCGAACGGGCGCGACGGCGACCAGTCGCGCAGCATCAATACGCTGTTCCTGAAGCCGACCTTCCACTTCGGCGAAACGAACGACTGGCACTGGACCGTGACGCCCAAGCTCTACTACTACCTGGAGAAGAGCGACAACAGCGATATCGCGCGTTACCGCGGCTATATGGATCTGCGGGTCGCCTACGGCAAACCCGATTCGTGGGAGCTGGCGGCGACGGTGCGCAAGGGCACCCGCCAGTGGTACGGCAGCGTGGATGCGCAGTTCACCTACCCGATGGGCAGGCTGATACCGGGCACGGCTGGCTATCTGATGGCCGGCTACTTCGTCGGCTATGGCGAGAGCCTGCTCGACTACAACCGCAAGACACCCTGGCAGTTCCGCATCGGCTATTCGCTGAACCGCTGAACCGCTGAACCGCTGAACGGCTGAACGGCTGACCCGCACGGCTAGCGGGCCATCATCCGGCGAGCGGCTTGCCGCTGGCCTTGAGCCGCGCATTGGCCACGGCCGCGGCGAATTGCCCCATGCCATGCCAGCCGGTGGCGCGGCCAAGCTTCTTGCCGCGGTGGAAGAACATGAACACCGGGATGCCGTACAGCCCGAAGCGCCTGCCCAGCGCCGGATAGGTGTAGACGTCGGCATGCAGCCAATGCAGGTCCAGCGCGCGCAGCGGGTCCGGATTGGCCAGCATGGCCTTCTTGGCCATCTCGCAGTTGTAGCAGTCCTCGCCCCAGAAGAACACGCAGACCAGCTCGTCACCGGCCGCTGCCAGCGCGTCGTCGATGGTGTCGTGATCCACCGCGCGCATGCCGAAGGCCTCGAACGCGCGGTGATCCGTGTGGGGTGCCGGCGCTGCGCCGAACGGGTAAGGCATCGCATTTCTCCACAAACGAGAACGCCCGGTGCCGAAACGGCGCCGGGCGCGTGGCTGCGCACCGGTCGCGGGCCTTCTGCCCGCCGGCCCTTACTTCGGCGCAGCCACCGTCACCAATGCAGGCCGCAGGACCCGGTCCGCGATCAGATAGCCGCGCTGCAGCACGGCCACCACCGTGTTCGGTTCCTGCTCCGAGGGCACCATCGAAATCGCCTGGTGCCGATGCGGGTCGAACTTCTCGCCGACCGGATTCAGTTCGACCATGCGGCCCTTCTCGAAGGCGCTGGCCAGCTGCTTGGCGGTCAGTTCGACCCCCTCGCGCAGCTTGGCGATATCGCCCGACCCATCGGCCAGCGCAGCCTGCAGGCTGTCCATCACCGGCAGCAGATGCTCGGCGAAGCTTTCGATGGCGAACTTGTGGGCCTTGGCCACGTCGTCCTGTGCCCGGCGCCGGATGTTCTCGGCCTCGGCGACGGCACGCAGATACAAATCGTAGTGCTCGCGTGCCTTGGCTTCCTGCTCGGCCAACTGCGCGGCCAGCTGGGTCGCCACGTCATCCGCGGCAGCGGCGGGCTCGGCCGTTTGGTTGGGCGTGGCCGAGGGCGCGGCTTGCGCTTCGGCGGCCTGGTCGGCGGGCGAGGTCGGCGGCGTGTTGGATGGCGTTTGCTTCTGGTCTTCCATGTCGATCCGTTTCAGAACAAGTTGCGGCCGCACGTGGCGGTCCGCCGGGGGTCAATCGGAATTCAGCTGGCAACTGGTGGCGCCGAGCCGATATTTCAAGAGCGGATGGACATCTGCAGGAAACATCAGCTTACAAACTTAAACCAGTGCTGCGAGGAGTGAAATTGCTTTGCTGCAGTGCAGCTTCTAAGATAAATCCAAAAAAACGACAAAACTGCCGGGGTGCCGTCTCATATCGCAGTCTTTCCTGCCGGGGTAAGGCCATGCGCAAGCTGCCGAAGCCGTCCAACAAAACACCGAAGTTGTCCCTCTTCACCCTGCTGGTTGTGCTTTCGCTTGCCGCTCTGACCATCTTCATCTGGCTCTCCGACGGACTGAACCCGCGGGACAGCGTGGCTGGCAGCGCCGATCCAGCGCTGCGGCAATACATCATCCAGTACTCCCGCTGACACTGCGCCCGTCCACGCGGGCCCCGTTTCAGCGGCTCACCCTTTCAGATCCTCGATCCGGCGGCGGTCCCGCTTCGTCGGGCGCCCCTGCAATTGCGACGCTGGCTCCACATGAAGACGGCGGCGCTCGGCCTCCGCGGCGCGCCGCGTGCGGCTTTCCTCGGTTTCCTCATAGAGCGTCTGCGCCACGGACGCCGGCCCGCGCGCCGGTGCAATGCCCTTGACCACCAGCTCCCAGCGCTGCTGATGGGCGTCGATGCGCACCGTGTCGCCCGGCTTGACCTCGCGCGAATTCTTGCATGGCTGGCCGTTGACCTCCACCCTGCCCCGTTCGACCGCTTCTGCCGCCAGCGAGCGGGTCTTGAAAAAGCGCGCACACCACAGCCACTTGTCGATCCGCTGGCGCGCATCGTCCTCGTATGACGGATTCATGCGGCCGCCCCCCTTGCCTGCGCCAGCGAGCGCCTGGCTTCGAGCTCCTGCGCGTGCGGCAGCCGCAAGGGCCAGCCCTGCATATGCTGCAGCGAGATCTCCGACAGGGCCGTGATCCAGAACGGCGCATCGTTCATGCACGGAATGAAGTGGAATTGCTTGCCGCCGGCGACCTTGAATTCGGACTGCCCTTCCATCGCGATCTCTTCCAGCGTCTCGATGCAGTCGGCCGGAAAGCCCGGACAGAAGACATCGACCCGCGCGGTGCCGACCTTGCCCAGTTCGGTCAGCGTCGGCGCGGTATAGGGCTGCAGCCACTCCGCCTTGCCGAAACGCGACTGGAAGGTGACCTGGTACTGGCCGGGCTGCAGGCCGAGCGCTTCGCCCAGCATGCGGCCGGTCTTCAGGCATTCGCAGTGATACGGATCGCCCAGCTCCAGCGTGCGCCGCGGCACGCCGTGGAAGGACAGGATCAACCGGTCGCCGCGCGCGAAATCGGGCGCGCCATGCTGGGCCCAGTAGGCGCCGACCTGCTGGTGCAGCGCCCCCAGATACGCCGGATGATCGTGGAAATGTTTGACCAGCCGCAGTTCGGGCTGATTGCGCCATTCCCCCAGCACGCGAAACAGCTCGTCGAAGGCGGTCGCGGTGGTGGTGCCGGAATACTGGGGATACATCGGCAGCGCGAGGATGCGCTCGCAGCCCTGGCGCCGCAGCGCCTCCATCACCGAGGGGATCGACGGGTTGCCGTAGCGCATCGCACAGGCCACCGTCACATCGTGCCCCTGCTGCGCCAGCAGCTGCTGCAGCGCATGCGCCTGGCGTTCGGTGTGGACCAGCAGCGGCGAGCCGGTCCGGTGCGCTTCGCGCAGCCAGATCGATTCGTACTTGAGCGCCGACGCACGCGAGCGCAGCGGCAGGATCAGCCCGTACAGCACCGGCAACCAGGCCGCGCGCGGAATCTCGACCACGCGCGGGTCGGACAGGAACTGCTTCAGGTAGCGGCCGACCGCCTTGGGGGTCGGCTCGTCCGGTGTGCCCAGATTGATCAGCAGGATCGCCGTGCGGGGCGCCTGCCCATGCCGATAGGCCGGTTCTGCGGTAAAGGTCATAGGGATTCCGGTATCGCTGGGGGCGCGAAGGCCGCCCGGCGCTGGCGGCCCGCCCCGGCCGCCATCAGTTCTGGCTGCTCAGCGCGCTCGAGAGCAACCGCGCCGTGATATCGACGATCGGGATCACCCGGTCATAGGCCATCCGCGTCGGGCCGATCACGCCCAGCGTGCCGACGATCTGGCCGTCGACCTCGTACGGCGCGGTGATCACCGCCATATCCTCCAGCGGCACCAGCCGGCTCTCGCCGCCGATGAAGATCTGCACGCCCTCGGCATGGCTGGACACATCGAGCAGCTGCAGCAGGCTGGTCTTGTGCTCGAACACGTCGAACAGCCGGCGCAGCTTGTCCATGCTCGAGGCCAGGTCCTCGACCTCGAGCAGCTTGCGTTCGCCCGAGATATAGACCTGCTCGTCCTCGTCGGCCATCGCGCTGCTGCCGGCCTCGACCGCGGCCTGCATCAGCTCGGACATGTCGATGCGCAGCGCCTTCAGTTCGTCGCGCAGCCGCTCGCGCACGGTGTCGAAGCGCATGCCGGCGTAATGCGTGTTGATGAAATTGGCCGCCTCGACCAGTTGCGACGCGCTGTAGGGCAGCTCGGTCTGGATGATGCGGTTCTGCACGTCGCCTTCGGGCGTCACGATGATCAACAGGATGCGCTTGTCGGACAGGCGCATGAATTCGATCTGCCGGAAGGCCTGCGCGCGGCGCGGGGTCATCACCACACCGGCGAACTGCGACAGGTTCGACAGCGTGCGCGCGGCCGTGGTGATCATCCGCTGCGGGCTCTGTTCCTGCCCGCCCAGTTCGCCCTGGATCAGTCCGGCCAGCTTGGTGCGGTCGAACTGGGTATCGAGCGGCTGGGCCGTCAGCATGGTATCGACGAACAACCGATAGCCGCGCGGGGTCGGGATACGCCCCGCCGACGTGTGCGGGCTGGCGATGAAGCCCATCTCCTCCAGGTCCGACATCACGTTGCGGATGGTCGCCGGCGACAGGTCCAGTCCCGAGTACTTCGACAGCGTACGCGAGCCGACCGGCTGCCCTTCGGCGATGTAGCGCTCGATCAGGGTCTTGAGAAGGGTTTTCGCTCGTTCGTCCATGGTGTCCCGATTTTACGCAAGTTTTGCGCGGTGGGGCTCGCGCTGGCACTCGTCCCCCTGGCCGTGCTGACAATGGTCATGGCGGTATGGTCTAATCCGGGCATGTCTGCACACCCCAAGTCCGGCGCCGCGCACGCGCCCTTTCGCACGGTCGCCCTGGTCGGCAGGTATTCGACCGCGGGCATCGAAGGCCCGCTGGAGGAACTGGCGGCCTGCATCCTGCGCAACGGCCAGGACGTGGTGTTCGAACGCGAGACCGCGCTGGCAACCGGCCTGACCGACTATCCGGCGCTCTCGGCCGAAGAGATCGGCCGGCAGGCCGACGTGGCGGTGGTGCTGGGCGGCGACGGCACGCTGCTCGGCCTCGCCCGCCAATTGGCGGGCTTCTCGGTGCCCCTGATCGGCGTCAACCACGGCCGCCTCGGCTTCATGACGGACATCCCGCTGGAGGATGTGCAATCGGTGCTGCCCGCCATGCTCAGCGGCAACTACGAGCCCGAGAACCGCATGCTGCTCGAATCGCGCGTGATCCGCGACGAGGGCGTGATCTTCTCCGCGCTGGCGTTGAACGACGTCGTGGTCAATCGTTCCGGCATCTCCGGCATGGTCGAGCTGGCGGTCTCGGTGGACGGCTACTTCATGTACAACCAGCGCTCCGACGGCCTGATCGTGTCGACGCCGACCGGATCGACCGCCTATGCGCTGTCGGCCGGCGGCCCGATCCTGCATCCGACGCTGTCGGGTCTGGTGCTGGTGCCGATCGCCCCGCATGCGCTGTCGAACCGGCCGATCGTGCTGCCGCACGACGCCGAGGTGTCGATCGAGGTGGCCACCGCGCGCGATGCCAGCGTCAACTTCGACATGCAGTCGCTGACCTCGCTGCTGCCCGGCGACCGCATCGTGGTGCGCCGCTCGGCCAAGACCATCAACCTGCTTCACCCGTTCGGCTACAACTACTACGCCACGCTGCGCAAGAAGCTGCACTGGCACGAGTACCCGACCGAAGACAACCGGCTCTGAGCGCAAGCGCGCCGCGCTGGTCCCGATCCCTCTCCAAGTCACCGCCGCCTTCCGTCTCCCAAGATGCTGCGCAGCCTGTCCATCCGCGATTTCGTCATCGTCGACACGCTCGACCTCGACTTTTCCGCCGGCTTCACCGTCTTCACCGGCGAGACCGGCGCCGGCAAGTCGATCCTGATCGATGCGCTCGCGCTGGTGCTCGGCGAGCGCGCCGACGCCGGCGTGGTGCGCGAGGGCGCGGCGCGCGCCAGCGTCAGCGCCACCTTCTCCACGCACCCCGCGCTGGACGCCTGGCTCAACGAGCAGGCGCTGGCCGAGGACGACGGCAACGTGCTGCTGCGCCGGGTGGTCGATGCCAACGGCCGCAGCAAGGCCTTCATCAACGGCAACGCCGCCACGCTGGCGCAGTTGCGCGAGGTCGGCGACCAGCTGGTCGACATCCATGGACAGCACGCCCACCAGCTGCTGCTGCGACCCGACGCGCAGCGGCTGCTGCTGGACGCGCATGCCGGCCTGACCGCGCAGTCCGCCGCGGTGGCCGAAGCCTGGCGCACCTGGCGTGCCTGCGTGCGCCAGCGCGAGGCGGTCGAACAGCAATCGCGCGAGATGCAGCTCGAACGGGAGCGGCTCGAATGGCAGGTCGGCGAGCTCGACAAGCTGGCGCCGCAGCCTGGCGAATGGGAAGCGATCCAGGCCGAGCACAAGCGGCTCTCACATGCGGCCAATCTGCTCGAGGGCGGCCGCGCCGCGCTCGATGGGCTGTCCGAAGCCGACGGCGCGGTGCTGTCGGCGCTCAATGCGATGACGCACCGGCTGCGCCAACTGGCCGAGGTGGACCCTGCGCTGGGCGATGTGGTGACGGCACTGGAAGCGGCCGAGGTGCAGGCCGAGGAAGCGGCCCACTCGCTGACCCGCTACGTCGACCGGCTCGAGCTCGATCCCGAGCGCTTGCAGGTCGTCGAGGAGCGCATGCAGGCGCTGCACACCGCCGCCCGCAAGTTCCGCGTGCCGCCCGAACAGTTGCCCGACGAACTGCTGGCGCGCCGCCGGCAGCTCGACGATCTGCAGGCCGCGCAGGACCTGAACAAGATCACCGCGCGCGAGGCCGCCGCCCGCGCCGCTTACCTGACCATCGCGCGCCATCTGAGCGAGAGCCGGCGCGAAGCCGCCGAGCGGCTGTCGGCGGCGGTCACCGAGGCGATGCAGGGCCTGTCGATGGCCGGCGGCAGCTTCACCGTGGCACTGCACCCGCTCGAGGAAGGCGCCAGCCACGGGCTCGAACAGGTCGAGTTCCTGGTGGCCGGCCATGCGGGCGTCAGCGCGCGGTCGCTGGCCAAAGTCGCATCGGGCGGCGAACTGGCCCGCATCAGCCTGGCGATCTCGGTGATCACCAGCGAGGCCGCGCCGACACCGACGCTGATCTTCGACGAGGTCGATACCGGCATCGGCGGCGCGGTCGCCGAGGTGGTCGGGCGCCGGCTGCAGGAGCTCGGCCGCGCCCGGCAGGTACTGTGCGTGACGCACCTGCCCCAGGTCGCGGCGCAGGCCGGCACGCATCTGCTGGTCAGCAAGGAAACCGTCGGCGACGGCGGCGAGGCCGTGACGCGCTCGCAGATCCGCGTGCTCGACGCCGCCGGGCGCGTGGTGGAGACCGCGCGCATGCTGGGCGGCGCGACGGTGACCGCCACCACGCTGCAACACGCGGAAGAGATGCTGGCGCAGGGCGCGCGCGGCGTGCCCGCCGCGGCCAAGGAAGGCCGGCGCCGGCGGGCGGCGAGCTGACCCCGCCCGAGCCGCGCAGAGCCGGACGAACCGGACGGACCTAACGAACCGGACATACCAACACCGAACCGCACCGACCACAGGAAACCCCATGTTCTTCGCCAAGCCGCCCTCGCCCCTCGACGACCGGTCCGGTACGACCGGCTCCGCCGACGCCGCGCGCCGCCCGGTCAGCCGCACCACGCGTCGCCTGACGCTCGCGGTGGCGCTGTGCGGCCTGGCGCTGGCGGCCGCCTGCAGCTCGAAGCCCGCCACCCCGCCGCCGGGCAGCATCACCGACGACCGCGCGCTCGGCGACATCCTGGTCCGCTTTACGCCGCCGGCCGTCGACACCTCGCTGCAGGCCGGCGAACTGCTGGCGCAGGCCAAGGGACCGATCCGCTTCGTGGTCAAGCGGCCGATGTCCGGCGGCACCTGGCTGGTCACCGCGATTTCGCCGGCGCCCGAGGCCACCATCGAGCAGGCGGTCACCACGCTGCGCGCCCTGCCCCGGATCGAGGCGGCCGAGGCGGACCGCCGCCTGACGCCCAGCCGGCCCAAGCCGACCGGGCGCGACATGCCGGCGAACTGATACGGGGCGATGGCAGGCCGTCAACCCGGTTCGAGATAGCGGACCGAGGAAGCGGATCGAGAGACAAACCGCCCGGAACGTCACGCAAATAGCGTGCGCTGTCGGACGACCGCCGATTGCCCCACTGCGTTCCGCTGACTATCTTTGAGCCACATTCCCGCGAGCGCCGGCCGCTGCACCCCGGCTTCGCCCCTCCCGGAGGTGTTCATGCCGCGTTCGTTTCCGCCTGTCGCCCTGCGTCTCGTCCTGGCCGCCGCCGTATCGGCGGGAGCCATCCTGCCCCCGTCTGCCGCGATGGCCGCGCAACATCCGGATGCCCGCCCGGCACCGGTCTATAGCGGCAACATCATCGTGCGCTGGAAGGACGCACCGGCCGGCACCGCGCTGATGCCGGCGGAGGCCGCCGCCGAACAGGTGCGCAAGGTGGCCGAGCAGACCGGCATCGGACTGACCGTCAAGCGGCAGATGGGCGGCAACCTGGCCCTGCTGGGCGTGCCGGCCGGCAAGGGGGCCGATCCCGAAGCGGTGGCCGCGCAACTGCGACAGGACCCGCGCGTGGCGGACGCGGTGCCGGACCGCTGGCTGCGGCCGCACGACACGGTGCCGAACGATCCCGAGTTCGCCGTCAACCAGCCCTATCTGGGCTCGCCCGCCGTCATCCCGGGCGCCGCCAACCTGCCCGCCGCCTGGGATCGCTCACGCGGCAACGAAGGCCTGCTGATCGCCGTGATCGATACCGGTGTGCTGCCGCACCCGGACCTGGCCACACGGCTGGTGGCAGGCTACGACTTCATCGCCGATCCGCTGTACTCGCAAGACGGCGACGGCCGCGACAGCGACCCGACCGACGCCGGCGATTTCGTGCCGCAGGGCTTCGCCTGTCCCGGCATGCCGGCTGCGTCGAACCAGCGTCCCAGTACCTGGCATGGCACCCGCGTCGCCAGCGTGCTGGGCGCGGCGACCAACAACGGGCAGGACATCGCCGGGGTCGACTGGAGCGCCCGCATCCAGCCGCTGCGCGTCTCGGGCCGCTGCGGCGCGCTGCTGTCCGACACCGTCGACGCGATGCGCTGGGCCGGCGGCCTGCCGGTGCCCAACGTGCCGAACAACCCCACGCCGGCGCGGGTGGTCAATATCAGCCTCGGCGCGGGCACCTGCAGCAGCTTCGAACAGCAGGCCGTGGATGAGCTCGCCGCGCGCGGCGTCGTCGTGGTGGCGGCCGCCGGCAACAGCGCCGGCGCGGTGGAAGCGCCGGCCGACTGCCGTGGCGTGATCGCGGTGACCGCCCATGTCAACGATGGCGAAAACGCCAGCTATGCCAACGTCGGCCCGCAGATCGCGATCAGCGCCCCGGGCGGTGGCTGTCCCAACAGCAAGGTGTCCGGCAACACCTGCCTGGTGCCGCCGTCGACGATCCGCACGCTGACCAACGATGGCCAGACCACGGCAGGCAACTACACGCTGGTGAACTCCCAGGGTACCAGCTTCGCCGCGCCGATGGTGTCGGGCGTCGCCTCGCTGATGCTGGCGGTCAACGGCAACCTGACCAGCGCCCAGGTGTCCGAACTGCTCAAGAGCAGCGCGCGTCCGCATCCGGCCAATACCTATTGCACGACCGGCAACAACGCCGGCGATTGCGGCGCCGGGCTGCTGGACGCAAACCGCGCACTGGCTTCGGCCGCGGGTGCACCGGTTCCGCCGGCGCCGCCCCCGGTCAACAACGGTGGCGGTGGCGGTGGCGGTGGCGGTGGCGGTGGCGGTGGCGACGATGGCGGTGGCGGTGCCGTCCCGCTGTGGAGCGGTGCCTCGCTGGCGCTGGCCGGTCTGCTCGCCCTGCTGCTGCCCGCCGGCCGTCGCCGTCAAGGGAAACTGAATCGAGGGCGCTGAATCGAAGACCGGCGCGCTAGCCCACCGCGGCGCGCCGCTGGCCCCACCACTGCTGCGCCAGCCACCAGGCGAAGCCGGCCACGGCGCCGGCCGCATGGGCGGCGCGCACCACGCCAAACCCCCAGGCCGCATCGAAGCGCACCGGCGCGAGCCACGACTGCTCCAGCCACAGCTTGATCAGCACGCCGGCGGCCAGCGCGACGCCGATCGCCCGCGACCAGCGGTCGGCGGCCAGCAGACGCAAGGCACCCCATACCGCCAGCCCATGCAGCGCGCCCGACAGCCCGCCATACCAGCGCACTGCCGGCTGCCATAGCAACGCGACCTGCACCGCGACGCCGCAGACCAGCAAGGCCAGCAGCATCTGCCGTGCGCCGGCGGCGCGGCCGGCCAGCAACAGCAGACCCGACGCCGCCAGCAGATTGCCCAGCCAGTGGCGTCCATCCAGATGGACCCACATCGCGGTCAGCAGCCGCCACCATTGGCGCTCGCCCCCGGGCAGCATCAGGGCATCGCGCAGATACAGGCCGTGCGCATGGAGCCATGGCACGAAGGTGAAGGCGGCCGACAGCGCACCGATCGCCGCCATCGCGACCAGGGCCGGCCGCGCGCGCCGCCATGCGAACGAGCGCGCCGTGGCCGGCACGGCGCCGCGGTCCTCTTCGGCGCCCACCGCCGCTCAGTCCTGGCCGAACACGGCCTGCCATAGCGCCCGCACATCGCGCGCCTGGGCCTCGATGGTCGGCGGCGGCACGCGTGCCTGATCCTGGCCGTCGAGCCGCAGCTTGTGCTGGCGCGCGCGGAAGGTCCGATAGGCATCGCCGACCGACTCGGCCAGCGCCGCGTCGATCAGGCCGAGCTGCCCCGCCATCCGCAGCAGCGCGATATTGCCCGCGTTGCGCGTCAGCTCGGGATGGGCGCGGCTGTGCAGCAGCACCAGGTACTGCACGGTGAATTCGATGTCGACCATGCCGCCGCGGTCGTGCTTCAGGTCGAAGCGATCGCCGCGGTTCGGATGGCCCTCGGCCACCTTGTGCCGCATCGCCACGATCTCCTGGCGCAGCGTGTCGGCATCGCGCGGCTGGCACAGGACCTCCTCGCGCAGCCGCTCGAAGCGCGCGCCCAGCTCGCGGTCGCCGGCGCAGAAGCGCGCGCGCGTCAACGCCTGATGCTCCCAGACCCAGGCGGTGTTGTCGCCCTGGCGCAGCTGATAGCGGCGGAACGAGTCGAAGCTGGTGACCAGCAGGCCAGCGGCGCCGTTCGGACGCAGCCGTGTGTCGACGTCGAACAGCATGCCCGCCGCGGTATGGCTGGTCAGCCAGGTGATCAGGCGCCGCGCATAGGCGGCGTAGATCTCCGCGGCGCCGTCGTCATCGTCGTCGTGCAGGAAGATGATGTCGAGGTCGGAGGCGTAGCCGAGCTCCTTGCCGCCCAGCCGGCCATAGGCGATCACCGCAAAGCGCGGCGTGTCGCGATGGCGCATCGGCAGTTGCTGCCAGACCGCGGTCAGCGTGACGTCCAGCATCGCGTCGGCCAGGTCGGACAGGCGGTCGGCGATCTGCTCGACCGTCAGCCTGCCGTGCAGGTCCTGCAGCAGCACGCGGAAGGTCTCGGCATGGTGCTCGCGGCGCAGGATGTCCATCTGCGCCTCGACCTGGCCGTGGGCGGCCAACAGGCGCTCGCCGAGCCGGGCGCGGAAGGCCTCCCAGTCCGGCACGCTGGCCAGCGCCTCGGCATCGAGCAGCTCGTCGAGCAGTTGCGGATGGCGCGTCAGATAGGTGGCGGCCCAGCGCGACGCGTGCAGGGTGTGGGCGACCCGCTCCATCGCCTGGGGATACTCGGACAGCAGCGACAGATACGAGGCGCGCCGGCTGATCGCATCGAAGAAGTCGAGAAAGCGCGCGATGGTGGCATCCGCATCGTCCTGCCGCCCCGCCAGCTCCAGCGCGCGGTTGACCAGCAGATCGAAGCGCGCGCGGCTCTGCTCGGACAGCGCGCGGTAGCGCGGCGAGGCCGCGGTGGCGCGCAGCCGCTCCAGCAGCCCGCCGCAGTCCGAATAGCCGGCCTGCGCCAGGCGCGCGCATGGCGCCTCCTCGTCCTCGCCATGCGCCAGCGCGGGCCACAGCGTCTCGGCAGGCGCCTGGCCCTGTTCCGGATCGGAGAAGGTGACCTCGAACTGCTGCGCCACCGGCTCCTGCAGCTCGGCCAATCGCGCCTGCAGCGCGGGCCAGTCCGCGCAGCCCATCATGCGCGCCACCGCGGACTGTTCCTCCTCGCTGGTCGGCAGATGGTGGGTCTGCGCGTCGTCGCGATACTGCAGCCGGTGCTCCAGCTGGCGCAGGAAGCGGTAGGCATCGGAGAGCTGCAGCGCCTGCCCGGCCGGCAGCAGCCCGCGCTCGACCGCGATCGCGAGCACTTCCAGCGTCGGCCGTGCCCGCAGCGCCAAGTCCTGCCCGCCGCGGATCAGCTGGAACACCTGCGCCATGAATTCGATCTCGCGGATGCCGCCCCGCCCCAGCTTGATATCGGCCGAGCGCTGGTTGACGCCATGGCCGGCCAGGCCGCCGCTGCGCTTGGCGGCCTCGGCGCGGATCTGCGCATGCAGCGAGCGGATCGCGGCGATCACGCCGTAGTCCAGATAGCGGCGGAACACGAACGGCGTGGTCAGCCGCGCCAGCTGGTCGGCGGTGCGCTGCGCGTGCGGGGTGGCCAGCGACGACACCACGCGCCCCTTGATCCAGGCGTAGCGCTCCCATTCGCGGCCCTGCACCACCAGGTATTCCTCCAGCATGCCGAGGCTGCAGGCCAGCGGGCCGGCATCGCCATTGGGCCGCAGCCGCATGTCGACGCGGAACACATAGCCGTCGGCGGTGGTCTCGGCCAGCACGCTGATCAGCCGCCGGCCCAGGCGCGAGAAATACTCGTGGTTCGACAGGCTGCGCTGGCCGCCCGCGGTGTCGCCATCCTCGTCGTAGAGAAAGATCAGGTCGATGTCGGACGAGACGTTCAGTTCGCGGCCGCCGAGCTTGCCCATGCCGACCACGATCAGCTCCTGCACCTCGCCGCTGTGCTCGCCGACGGCACGGCCGAAGGTCGGCGCCATGTCCTCGGTCAGCGTGGCCAGCGCATGCTGGATCGACAGCTCGGCCAGGTCGGTCATCGCGCCGGTGACCTCGGCCAGCGTGGCCAGTCCGCGCAGGTCGCGCTCGATGACGATGCACATCACCTCGGCGCGCAGCCGGCGCAGCGCCTGCCCGATCGCCTGCTCGGCATCGGCGGCGGGCTGCCGCAGCGCCGCCAGCCGCGCTTCCATCCACACCCGCGTCAGCGGCGCGGCGCTGGCCTGGGCGACCAGCGCCGGCAATTCGGGCCGGGCCTGCATGACCCGCCGCACGTACTGGGAGGCGGCCGCCGAGTACAATGCGTGTCCCCCGCAATCGGCGGGGTCGAGACCGGTCGCGGCGGTCAGTGCGAAGGCGCCGCTGGCCATGCTGCCCAGGCCGCCGGCCGCGGTTGCTGCATCGAGTGCAACGGCGGCGTCGGCAGCGTGCCGGCCGGCGCCTGCCTGGGAACTCGCGATATCTGGGGAAGTCATTCCTGTCACTTGGATGGATCGCGGCAGAGTAACGCCGCGCGAGGAACCATGCGCCACCGGTAACGCCGCCCGGGCTGGCTTCGAATTGGAGAGCGGCTAGTATTGTCGGATAATCTGCGCATGTCCAGCCGCGCCACCCCACCCGCCGAACGCCCCACACCGTCCAGCGGCGCGGCAACGACCCCAGGGTCCGCGGGGTCCGCCACCGGTGCCGCGGCGGCTCAAGGTGCCGGCCCCGCTTCCTCGTCCTCCCCTCCCTTCGGCAAGTCGCCTTCGACCTCGACCTCGGCCTGGTCTCGCCGGACCGGCCGGCTGATCGTCGGCCTGAAGGCCTCGCCGCGCGCCATCTGGCGCACCGTCGCGGCGGCGGTACGCCACCGCTGCTGGGGCTGGATCGCGCGCTGGCTGCTGCGCCTCGGCGTCGCGCTGGCGGCGGTTGCCGCGGTGCTGTTCCTGCTGATGCGTTTCGTGCTATGGCCCCAGGCCGCCGGCGCCCGCGCCTGGCTGGAGCAACGCGGCTCGGCGGCGCTGTCGGCCCGCCTGACCATCGCCGCGCTGGAGACCTCGTGGGACGGCTGGCATCCGGCCTTCCATGCGCGCGGCGTGCGCCTGGTCGACGACCGGCAGCGCGTGCTGCTGTCGGCGGACACGCTGCAGGGCGCACTGTCTTGGCAGTCGCTGAGCACGCTCGAACTGCGCTTCGCCCGCTTCGACGCCAACCACGCCGACGTGCTGGTGCACCGCTCCGCGCAGGGCCGGCTGGAGGTGGCGGGCATGCCGGTCCGCACGCAGGACCGCAGCGATGGCGACGATCATCGCTTCCTCGACTGGCTGCTGGCGCAGGGCTCCGTCACGCTGACCGGCGGCAAGGTGCGCTGGCTCGACGAGCAGCGCGGGCTGCCGGTGCTGGAGGTGGGCGACATCCTGCTGCGCTCGACCCGCAGCGGCGCCCGCCACGACTTGCGGCTGGAGGCGCGCTCGGCCGCGCTGGCCGCGCGTCCGCTGGTGATCACCGGCACCTTCCGCCATACCTATCTGCATGCGCAGGGAGACTGGCGCAACTGGCGCGGCCAGGCCAGCTGGGATATCGGCCAGCTGCAGCTGCCGGCGGTGCAGCGCTATCTGAGCCTGTTCGAGCAGGTCGACAGCGGCGTGCTGAGCAGCGACGGCACCATCGAATTCGCCAATGGCGAGATGCTGCGCAGCCAGGCGCGGCTGCGCGCCAACGCGGTCGATCTGCGCCTGGCCGGCGCGGCCGAGCCGTTGCGGCTGAACCAGTCGCAGGCCCTGCTGCTGCATCGGCGCGAAGGCGCCGACAACCAGCTGACCGTCGACACGTTGCTGTGGGAGCCCGCGGGCGCGCAGGCCCAGGCCAGCGGCGGCGCCTGGCGCGAGGGCATGCGCCGCGTCACGCTGCGCTGGGCGCGCGACGACAACGGCGCGCTGCGGCGGCTCGCGCTGAAGGCGCCGACGCTGGACCTCGACGCGCTGCGCGCGCTGTCGACCGCGATGCCGCTCGATACCGCGCTGGCCCGCCAGGTGCGTGCGCTGCGGCCCTCAGGCCGGCTCGACAACCTCGACGTCAACTGGACGCGCGAGCGCGGCGGTCTGCTGCAGCGCCAGGGCGGGCCCGCCCGTTACCAGGTCCAGGGCACGCTGCGCAACGTGTCGGTGCGCGAACAGCCGGCCGAACCGGCGTTCGACAAGGAGGGCCATGCGAACCTGGGTGTGCCGGGCTTCAGCGGCCTGTCCGGCAATTTCTCCTTCGACCAGCAGGGCGGCAGCGCGCGCTTCGAGGGCACCCAGGCCACGCTGACCTTCCCCGGCGTGTTCGAAGAGCCCCGCCTGCCCTTCGACGAACTCGCCGGTGCGTTCCAGTGGCGCCGCGAAGGCGGCAAGCTGGTGGTACGCACCGACGGCATCCGCTTCGCCAACGCCGATACGGCCGGCACCGTGCGCGGCAGCTGGCGCGAAGGCGGCGACGGCCACGCCGGCATTGCGGAGCTGGACGGCGAGCTCGCCCGCGCACAGATCGCCCGCGTGCCGCGCTACCTGCCGCTGCACGTGCCGGCCAGCACCCGCCACTATCTGGCCGGCGCCCTGGCCGGCGGCCAATCCGAGGCGGTCCGCTTCCAGGTCAAAGGCGATCTTGCCCACTTCCCCTTCCATGGCGATGCCGCCCGGCATGGCGACTTCCGCGTCGACGTGCCGCTGCGGCAGGCGTCCTACCAGATCGATCCGCACGGCCCGGACGGCAAGCCGCTATGGCCGCTGTTCACCGAAATCCACGGCAGCCTGCAGTTCGAGCGCGGCGCGATGGCGCTGAGCGTCGAGCGCGCCTCGGTGCAGGGCCTCGCCGGCGTGGCGCTGCGCGACATCAAGGGCCGCATCGACGAGCTCGACCACCGCGGACGGCTGACGCTGGACGGCAGCGCCAGCGGCCCGATGCAGGGCTTCCTGCGCTATATCGCCAGCAGCCCGGTGCGCGACTGGACCGGCAACTTCACCGGCGAGGCGCGCGGCCAGGGCAATGGCGAACTGCGGCTCAAGCTCGACCTGCCGCTGGCCGATGCCACCCGCAGCAAGGTCGAGGGCCAGTACCGCCTGAGCGGCAACGACGTGGTGCTCGCGCCGGGCCTGCCGATGCTGGGCGGCGCCACCGGCACGGTGGCCTTCAACGAGCACGGCTTCCAGCTCGACGCCGTGCGGGCGCGCCTGCTCGGCGGCGAGGTGCGCGCCAGCGGCGGCACGCAGCCCGACGGCACGGTGCGCGTGACCGCCGCCGGCAGCGCCAACTCGCGCGGCATCGCCGAGGCGCTGTCCGGCGCCGGGCTGACGCCGCTGGCGCGCCGCTTCGAGGGCAACGCCGGCTACCAGGCCGTGATCGGCGTGCGCGAGCGCCAGCCGGTGATCTCGTTTACCGCCGACCTCGCCGGCATGGCGGTCGACCTGCCGGCGCCGCTGGCCAAGCCGGCCGGGCAGCCCGCGCCGCTGCGCGTCGAACTGCGGCCGGTGCCCGGACGGGCGGGTCATGAAGAACTCGAACTGCAATACGGCGCGACGCTCAACGCGCGCTATCTGCTGCGCCGTGGCGCCGGCGGTGTCGAGGTCGTCAACGGCGGCATCGGCATCGGCCAGGCGGCGCCCACGCCCTCCGCCACCGGCGTCAGCGCCGCGCTGGCGGTCGAGCGTTTCGATCTGGACGGCTGGCGGGCGGCGCTCTCCAGCGCGCCCTCCAGCGGCCCCGCCAACGACAAGGATGGCAGCCCACGGGAGCCGGCCACGGCCTCCTACATGCCGGAGCGCATCACCGCGCGTTCGCGCACGCTGCTCGCCTTCGGCCGCGAGCTCGACGACGTGACGCTGGACGCCGTGCGCGCCCCGCAGTCCGGCGATCCCGGCTGGCAGTTCCGCCTCGATTCGCGCCAGATCGCCGGCCAGATGCAGTGGCGCGCGGTGCCGTCCAGCCCGGGCGGCGCGCTGACGCTGCGGCTGTCGCGCCTGAACATCCCCGACAGCCAGGACACCAGCAAGGTGGCCGACGCGCTGGCCGGCCAGATCGAGGAGCTGCCGTCGATCGACCTGCAGGCCGAGCGCTTCGAACTGCGCGGCCACGACTTCGGCAAGCTGCAGGTCAAGGCGCACAGCGCGCTCGACCATGGCGAACCGGTCTGGACACTGGAATCGCTGACGCTGGAACAGCCCGGCGCGACCTTCACCGGCCAGGGCAGCTGGCGCGTGCCGCGCCGCGTGCGCGACAGCAAGGCCGCCGGCCAGCGCCGCACGCTGCTGAGCTTCAACGTCGACGTGCGCAATGCCGGCGATGTACTCGACCGGCTCGGCATGCCGCATACGCTGCGCGACGGCAAGGGCAAGCTCGAGGGCCGCATCCGCTGGATCGGCTCGCCGCTGGCGATCGACTACGCCTCGCTGAACGGCCGCATGGCGCTCAAGCTGGAGAACGGTCAGATCGTCAGCGTCGAGCCCGGAGCGGCCAAGCTGCTGGGCGTGCTGAGCCTGCAGAGCGTGATGCGGCTGGTGACGCTGGACTTTCGCGGCATCGCCGGCCAGGGGCTGGTGTTCGACGAGATCAGCGCGACCGGCACCATCGAGAACGGTATCGCCAGCACCAGCGATTTCCGCCTGAAAAGCCCGCAGGTCAGCGCGGCGATGACGGGCAGCGCCAATCTTCCGCAGGAAACGCAGGATCTCGAGGTCGCGCTGGTGCCGCGCATCAACGCGACCTCGGCCTCGGTCGCCGCCGCCTTCATCAATCCGGCGCTGGGGATCGGCACGCTGGCCGCGCAATTGCTGTTCGCCGACGAGTTCTCCAAGGCCTTCACGCAGCACTACAAGGTCACCGGAAGCTGGGCCGAGCCGCGTATCGCCAAGGTGGGCGACAATGATGCCGACGGGCCCAAGCGCGCACCCGACCGCCGCCAGCCCGAGCAGTCCTACATGCCGTAATTGCGCCATCGCGCGCCGAGGAAACGCCATGCCAGCCGCCGATCCCGCCACCACGCCTGCTACCACGCCCGCCCACTCTTCCGCTTCCCCCTCCGCCGCGCCGCGCGCGATGCGTGTTGCGGCCATCCAGACCGTGACCGGCACCGCGCTCGACGCCAATCTGGCGCGCGCCGACGCGCTGATCGCGCAGGCAGCGCGTGGCGGCGCCGAACTGGTGCTGCTGCCCGAGTATTTCTGCCTGATGGGCCGTCAGGAGAGCGACAAGGTCGCAGTGCGCGAGCGGGACGGCGACGGGCCGATCCAGCGCTTCCTCGCCGATGCGGCGCGGCGCCACGGCATCTGGCTGGTCGGCGGCACGCTGCCGCTGTGGTGCGAGGACGCCGAGCGCGTTCGCAACACCTCGCTCGCCTTCGATCCGCAGGGCGAACGCGTGGCACGCTACGACAAGATCCACCTGTTCGGCTTCACCCGCGGCGAGGAGCGCTACGACGAGTCGCGCACCATCCTGGCCGGCCGGGAGCCGGTGACCTTCGATGCGCCGTGCGGCCGGGTCGCGATGTCGGTCTGCTACGACCTGCGCTTTCCCGAGCTGTATCGGCAGATGGGGAGCACCGACAGCGAGAACGGCCTGGCCTTGATCCTGATGCCGGCCGCCTTCACCTACACCACGGGGCAGGCGCATTGGGAAATCCTGCTGCGCGCCCGCGCGATCGAGAACCAGTGCTATGTGCTGGCCGCGGCCCAGGGTGGCAAGCACGAGAACGGCCGCCGCACCTGGGGCCATTCGATGCTGGTGGACCCCTGGGGCGAGGTGCTGTCCATGCTGCCCGAGGGCGAAGGCGTGGTCAGCGGCACGCTGGACCCGGCGCGCATCGCGCAAGTGCGGCAGGACCTGCCTGCGCTGCGTCACCGGGTGCTGTAGCATGGACACCCGCAGGACCCAACCGGACACATGGGCGCCGCCTCCGCCGGCGCCCCACCCTTGCGGCTGCCGGCCCGACGCCTGGCAGCGCGACACCGACTCCAACAGAGGACATTCATGAACGCCGGCGATCTCGGAATCCGCAATCTCGCCACCGCACAGCAGCTGCTGCTGAACCCGTACGGGCTCGACGAAGCCCGGCTGCAGCGCGTGCTGGCCGACATCTTCACGCACAAGGTCGACTACGCCGACCTGTATTTCCAATACACCCGCAGCGAGGCCTGGAGCCTCGAGGAAGGCATCGTCAAGTCCGGCAGCTTCAATATCGACCAGGGCGTCGGCGTGCGCGCCGTGTCGGGCGACCGCACCGCCTTCGCCTACTCCGACGAGATCAGCCTGGAGGCGCTGCTGCAGGCCAGCGCCGCCACCCGCACCATCGGCAAGGTCGGCAGCGGCCGCACCAAGGTGGCGGGCTCGCTGGCCTCGCAAGGCGGCCGCGACCTGTACGCGCCCAACGATCCGCTCGATTCGATGCCGGCGGCCGAGAAGGTCGCGCTGCTCGAGCGCGTCGAGAAGATGGCGCGCGCCAAGGATCCGCGCATCGTGCAGGTGATGGCGGGCCTGGCCGGCGAATACGACGTGGTGCTGGTCGCGCGCAGCGACGGCGTGATCGCCGCCGACGTGCGGCCGCTGGTGCGCGTCTCGGTCACGGTGATCGCCGAACAGAACGGCCGGCGCGAGATGGGCACCTCGGGCGGCGGTGGCCGCTACCACTACGGTTACTTCACCGACGAACTGCTGCGCACCTATGTCGACGAGGCGGTGTCCTCGGCGCTGGTCAATCTGGAGGCGCGCCCCGCCCCGGCCGGCGCGATGACCGTGGTGCTCGGCCCGGGCTGGCCCGGCGTGCTGCTGCACGAGGCGGTCGGCCACGGGCTGGAGGGCGACTTCAACCGCAAGGGCTCGTCGGCCTTCGCCGGCCGCATGGGCGAACGCGTGGCGGCCAAGGGCGTCACCGTGGTCGACGACGGCACGCTGGAAGGGCGCCGCGGTTCGCTGAACCTCGACGACGAAGGCAACCCGACCCAGTGCACCACGCTGATCGAGGACGGCATCCTGCGCGGCTATATCCAGGACACGCTGAACGCGCGGCTGATGAAGATGCCGGTGACGGGCAATGCGCGCCGCGAGAGTTTCGCCGCGCTGCCGATGCCGCGCATGACCAACACCTACATGCTGAACGGCGACCGCGATCCGCAGGAGATCATCGCCAGCGTCAAGCGCGGCCTGTATGCGGTCAATTTCGGCGGCGGCCAGGTCGATATCACCAACGGCAAGTTCGTGTTCTCGGCCAGCGAAGCCTACCTGATCGAGGACGGCAAGATCACCGCGCCGGTCAAGGGCGCGACGCTAGTCGGCAACGGCCCCGAATCGCTGAAGGATGTCACCATGATCGGCAACGACATGCGTCTGGACTCGGGCGTCGGCGTCTGCGGCAAGGAAGGCCAGAGCGTGCCGGTCGGCGTCGGCCAGCCGACCCTGCGCATCGAGAACATGACGGTGGGCGGCACCGCCTGACGGCCTCGCGCGTCGGCGCCGCTGCTGCGCCGACGCCACAGCCGGCCCCGCCAGGGCGTTTCGGCGCGCTTGCCAAGCGTGCCGAAACGGGCTATAAAGTGG
The DNA here is from genome assembly GCA_031180665.1 of Cupriavidus sp. GTDB lineage: Bacteria > Pseudomonadota > Gammaproteobacteria > Burkholderiales > Burkholderiaceae > Cupriavidus. Next base: position 63,665 of record JAPSLP010000015.1, read on the forward strand.
CTTCGTCGCTGGCGCATCCGCCGCGGCGCGTGCGATACCGACGCAGTACAGACGCAGAAACAGACGCAAGCAGACGCAATAGCGACTCGATTCCGACTGATCACCGCCCTTCCCTTCCGCATGTCCGCCAAGTTTTACTTTTACTTTTTTAGCGATCTCGCACCGCTGGCGGAAGGAGAGGATCAGTCGTAAGCGCCTCCCAAGATTGCAAAAAAGCCGCCAGCAGACCTGGCGGCTTTTTTTTGGCCCGACTTTCCCGCCGCTGCCGCGGCACCCGAATACCCCCACTCTCACGACCTGACAAGACCTGGAGCCATCATGTTGAAGAACACCGACGACCTTCGTATTCGCGAACTGAAGGAGCTGCTGCCGCCGGCGCACCTGATCCGCGAGTTCTCCCTGTCGGAGAAGGCGTCGGACGTCATCTACGGCGCGCGCCAGGCGATGCACCGCATCCTGCATGGCATGGACGACCGGCTGATCGTCATCATCGGCCCCTGCTCGATCCACGATACCCGCGCCGCGCTCGAATACGCCAAGCTGCTGAAGGAGCAACGCGATCGCTTCAGCAACGAGCTCGAGGTCGTGATGCGGGTCTACTTCGAGAAGCCGCGCACCACGGTCGGCTGGAAGGGGCTGATCAACGATCCGCACATGGACGGCAGCTTCAAGATCAACGACGGCCTGCGCACCGCGCGCGAGCTGCTGCTCAATATCAGCGAGATGGGCCTGCCGGCGGGCACCGAATACCTCGACATGATTTCGCCGCAGTACATCGCCGACCTGGTCAGCTGGGGCGCGATCGGCGCGCGTACCACCGAATCGCAGGTGCATCGCGAACTGGCCTCGGGGCTGTCGTGCCCGGTCGGCTTCAAGAACGGCACCGACGGCAATGTCAAGATCGCCGTCGATGCGATCAAGGCCGCGTCGCAACCGCACCATTTCCTGTCGGTCACCAAGGGCGGCCATTCGGCGATCGTGTCGACCTCGGGCAACGAGGACTGCCACATCATCCTGCGCGGCGGCAAGAATCCGAACTACGACGCCGAGAGCGTGCAGCAGGCCTGCGACGCGATCTCCAAGGCCGGACTCGCGGCGCGCCTGATGATCGATGCCTCGCATGCCAACAGCAGCAAGAAGCATGAGAACCAGATTCCTGTCTGCGAGGACATCGGCCGCCAGCTCGCCGCGGGCGACGACCGCATCATCGGCGTGATGGTCGAATCGCACCTGATCGCAGGCCGCCAGGACCATGTCCAGGGCGCGCCGATCGACTCGCTGACCTACGGCCAGTCGGTCACCGACGCCTGCATCGGTTGGGACGATTCGGTCCGCGTGCTGGAGATCCTGGCCAACGCGGTCAAGGCACGACGACTGGCGAAGGGCAGCGGGAACTGATCGTTCTCCATGCTGGCTCCCTCTGCCCTTCGGGGGGCGGGGGGCCAACCAGCGGCATTCAGACCGTTCAAAGTAAAAAAAAAGCCGCTTCGCAATGAAGCGGCTTTTCTCTTCCAAACGGACCTGGCTTACCTCTTCAACACCAGATCGCCCGGCAGCGATTCGAGATAGGCGGCCATGTCCTTGAGTTCCTGCCGCGTGAACGGGCGCGGCTTGCCGTCCTTGCCAACCACGCCGGGGTTGGCGTTGACCTGGCCCTGCATGATCGCGTTCGAGCGGCCGACCTGCGGGTTGCCGTGGACCTGGTAGGCGACCAGGGCGTGATACAGATAGGTGGCGTGCTGGCCGGCCAGCTTCGGATAGTCCGGCGCGATCGGGGAATTCATGTCGGCGCCGTGGCAGGCGGCGCAATTGCCCTTCTGCACCAGGGCCTTGCCGGCTTCGATATCGGCGGCGGAGGCCGACATCGCCGAGGCACCCAGCACGAGTGCGCCGAGCGCGAACGAGAGCGTCTTGAGCGTCTTCATGTCGGGTCCTCTCACTTCTGCGGATTGTCGCGGGTATCGCGCTTCTGCTGCGCGTAGTACGCAGCCACGTCGGCGATATCCTGGTCGCTCAGCGTCGCCGCGATGCCGCGCATGGTCGGATGCTTGCGGCCACCCTTCTTGTACTCCTGCAGCGCGTTCGCGATGTACTTCGCGCTCTGCCCCCCGATCATCGGCACTTCGTACACCTCGGGAAACGAAGCCCGATATCCCGGAATACCATGGCAGCCGATACACATCGCCACCTTATCCCGGGCTGCCTCCACATTGCCCTTGACTTCCTGGGCCTGCGCTGCCGTCGCGGCGGCGCCCAGCACCACCATCGTGAGGAGCTTTTTCATTGTCGTAGTCGGATTGGAAGGATTGAACCTTGCGTGACCTGCCCGAGCGGCCAGACATGGAACTCCCGCCGAATGCACAGCCGGGGCCGTGCGCATCGACCGTCATGCCGGCCATTCTTTCGTGATCGCCGCTTCCCGACCAGGGCCGCCGGGGTGCCACGTGGCGGCTGGGGAAGGAGGATGGACGTGGGGGCGCGTCAAACCGGCGCATTGTACCGCACGCGGCACGCGGCAGTCCATAGAGCGGCGCCATGGGCGCACGCGAACGGGAAAGCTCTTTTATACTGGCCCATTCCGACCCGAACGAAGCCTCAGAACGCGACATGACCGATACCGCCCAAGCCGCCGCTGGCGCCTCTGCCGCCCCCTCCGCCCGCTTCGAGGGCAGCGCCCACTACGTTGCCACCGACGACCTGAAGCTCGCCGTCAATGCCGCGCGCACGCTGCAGCGTCCGCTGCTGATCAAGGGTGAGCCCGGCACCGGCAAGACCATGCTGGCGGAGGAAGTCGCCGCCGCGCTGGGCATGCCGCTGCTGCAATGGCACATCAAGTCGACCACCAAGGCGCAGCAGGGCCTGTACGAATACGACGCGGTATCGCGCCTGCGCGATTCGCAGTTGGGCGACGATCGCGTCCACGACATCCGCAACTACATCGTCAAGGGCGTGCTGTGGCAGGCGTTCGAGTCCGACGAGCCGGTTGTGCTGCTGATCGACGAGATCGACAAGGCCGACATCGAATTCCCCAACGACCTGCTGCGCGAGATCGACCGGATGGAGTTCTACGTCTACGAGACGCGCGAACTGATCCGCGCGAGGCATCGCCCGCTGGTCATCATCACGTCGAACAACGAGAAGGAGCTGCCGGACGCTTTCCTGCGCCGCTGCTTCTTCCACTACATCAAGTTCCCCGACGCCGACACCATGCAGCGCATCGTCGACGTCCACTATCCGGGCATCAAGCGCGAACTGGTGTCGGCCGCGCTCGAGGCGTTCTACGAGATGCGCAACCTGCCGGGCCTGAAGAAGAAGCCCTCGACCTCGGAGCTGATCGATTGGCTCAAGCTGCTGATGGCCGAGGACATTCCGCCCGAGGCGCTGCGCAGCCCGGACAAGAAGGCCGCGATCCCGCCGCTGCACGGCGCGCTGCTGAAGAACGAGCAGGACGTGCATCTGTTCGAGCGCCTGGTCTTCATGAACCGCGCCAACCGCTGAACGCCTGCCCTGCCGTGCCCTTCGCCGAACGCCGAACGCCCAACCCTCGCCAGGAACCCAGATGACCCGTCTGATCGCGCCGATCGTGCTGGAAGGCCGGCACGTCATGCTCGAACCGCTGGACGCCGCGCATGAAACGGAACTGCGCGCCGCCGCGAGCGACGGCGAGCTGTGGAAGCTGTGGTACACCTCGGTGCCGACGCCCGACGGCATGCGCGCATGGATCGACACCGCGCTGGATCAGCGCGACCGCCTCGGCGCGATGCCATTCGTGGTGCGCCGCGTGCAGGACGGCGTCGTCGGTCCGGTGGTCGGCTCGACGCGGATGTTCAATGTCGACGAAACGCACCGGCGGCTCGAGATCGGCCACACCTGGTATGCGCAGAGCGTGCAGCGCACCGCGGTCAACACCGAATGCAAGCTGCTGTTGCTGGCGCATGCCTTCGAGCAGCTGCGCTGCATCGCCGTCGAATTCCGCACGCACTGGATGAACCACCAGAGCCGCACCGCGATCGCGCGGCTTGGCGCCAAGCAGGACGGCGTGCTGCGCAACCATCAGGTGATGCCCGACGGCTCGCTGCGCGACACCGTGGTCTTCTCGATCATCGCCAGCGAATGGCCGACGGTGAAGCGCCACCTGCATTACCGCCTGGAGATGCCGCGCTGAGCGCCGCGCCCGCGCTTGGACGCATGCCCTGCCCCGCCAGCCCTCCGCGACACCGAGACCCGCCATGCTGATCGATTTCTTCTTCTCGCTGCGGCACGCCAAGCTGCCGGTATCCGTCAAGGAATACCTGACCATGCTGGAGGCGCTGAAGGCCCAGGTGATCGCGCCGTCGATCGACGAGTTCTACTACCTGTCGCGCATGACGCTGGTCAAGGACGAGAAGCACTTCGACAAGTTCGACCAGACCTTCGCGGCCTACTTCAAGGGCGTCGAGAACCTGGTCGACTGGAAGTCCGATATCCCGCTCGACTGGCTGCAGAAGACGCTCGAGCGTGAGCTCTCGCCCGAGGAGAAAGCCAAGATCGAGGCGATGGGCGGGCTAGACAAGCTGATGGAGCGCCTGAAGCAGCTGCTGGAAGAGCAGAAGGAAAAGCACGAGGGCGGCAACAAGTGGATCGGCACGGGCGGCACCTCGCCGTTCGGCCACGGCGGCTACAACCCGGAAGGCATCCGCATTGGCGGACCATCCAAGGGCAACCGCACCGCGATCAAGGTATGGGAAACCCGTGCCTATCGCGACTACGACGACCAGGTCGAACTGGGCACGCGCAACATCAAGGTCGCGCTGCGGCGGCTGCGCCGGTTCGCGCGCGAAGGCGCCGACACCGAACTCGATCTGGACGACACCATCCATTCGACCGCCGCCAACGCCGGCCTGCTCGACATCAAGCTGCGCCCCGAGCGGCATAACAAGGTCAAGGTGCTGATGCTGATGGATGTCGGCGGCTCGATGGACGACCACATCAAGCGCGTCGAGGAACTGTTCTCGGCGGCCAAGACCGAGTTCAAGCATCTGGAGTACTACTACTTCCACAACTGCGTCTACGACCATGTGTGGAAGAACAACCGCCGCCGGCACGCCGAGAAGATCGCCACCTGGGACCTGATCCACAAGTACACGCCCGACTACAAGGTCATCTTCGTCGGCGATGCGACCATGAGCCCGTACGAGATCCTGCAGCCCGGGGGGTCGGTCGAGTACAACAACGCCGAGGCGGGCGCGGTCTGGCTGAACCGGCTGATCGACCAGTTCCCGCGCTTCGTCTGGCTCAATCCCGAGCCGGAAGGCCTGTGGCAGTACCGGCAGTCGATCTCGGTGATCAACCAGATCATGAAGACGCGGATGTATCCGGTGACCATCGCCGGGCTCGAACAGGCGATGAAGGTGCTGTCGAAGTAAGCCAACCGTCGCCCCCGCGGAGGCGGGGACCCAGGCATCGCGTTTTTCAAGTCGCTGGGTCCCCGCTTTCGCGGGGGACGACAAAGAGGCGACGCCTCACACCACCACGTCCACCCCTTCCATCAGCCACCGCCGGAACGTCTGCAACGCCGGCAGGTGCTGCTTCTGCTCCGGGTAGCACAGGTAATAGCCCTTCTTGCTGAGCACCCGCGCCGGGTGCGCCACCACCAGCGCCCCGCTGGCGAGCTCCTGCTCGATCAGGCAGCGCGGGATCAGCGCGATGCCCAGTCCCGACAGCGCCGCCTGGGTCAGCAGCGAGAACTGGTCGAAGCGCGGGCCGCTCCAGGCCTCGCGCGTGGTCACGCCGAGCTCGCCCAGCCAGTCGGACCAGGCCTCGGGCACCGTCGTATGGTGCAGCAGCGGATAGTTCAGCAGCGCCTGCGGCGAGGCGGCCACGCCGTTGGGCTCGTTGGCGAGCAGGCCCGGCCGGCACACCGGCAGCACCTCGCGGCCGGTCATGTAGTCGGCCAGGCTGCCCGGCCAGACGCCGTCGCCGAAGCGGATCGCCGCGTCCAGGTCCGGCTGCGAAAAGTCATAGCCCTGCGCGTGCGGCACGAATTCGAGCGTCACCTCCGGATGCCGCTCGAAGAACTGCGGCAGCCGCGGGATCAGCCACTTGGCGCCCAGCGTCGGCATGCTGGCGATGTGCAGCGTGCCGCCGCGGCCCTGGCTGGCCACCAGTTCGACGGTAGCGGCCTCGATCTCGCGCAGGCTCGGCCGGATGCGCTCCAGATACCGGCGGCCGGCATCGGTCAGCAACAGGCGCTGACGGACGCGTTCGAACAGATCCACGCCGAGGGACGACTCGAGCTGGCGGACCTGCTTGCTGACCGCGCCCTGCGTGACATGGAGCTCGCGGGCGGCCAGCGTAAAACTCAGATGACGGGCGGCGGCCTCGAAGGCCTGCAGCCCGGTCAATGACGGGCATAGGCGCCGCATGCGACTTCCTCGATTTCCCAGACTTCACGACCAAATGGAATGACCGTGCGATTTTAATTCGTTTGCACGGTTCTTGCAGATTTGCGCAGAATCGCAAGCAAAGCCCAACGAGGCTTTCTAGCACAGCAACGACGGGCGCGCCTTGCCGACGCCCTTTTGACCCCCATTCCGTGTTGGACTCCCTTTTCAGGATCATTCATGCAACGCCGTAACATGCTCCGCCTTATCGCCGCCGGCTCGGCCGCCCTGGCCGCCGGCCTGTCGTTCCAGGCTGCCGCGCAGGGTTCGTATCCGACCAAGCCGATCACGCTGGTCGTGCCCTTCCCGGCCGGCGGCACCACCGACATCGTCGCCCGCATCGTCGCCGACAAGCTGGGCCAGCAGCTGGGCCAGGCCGTGGTGGTCGACAACCGCGGCGGCGCCGGCGGCAGCATTGGCACCAGCTATCTGGCCAAGGCCACGCCGGACGGTTACACCATCGGCATCGCCACCGCCTCGACCCACGGCATCAACCCGGCGATCTACCCGCGCCTGCAGTACGACGCGACCAAGGACTTCACCACCATCACCAACCTGGCCTCGGTGCCGAACGTGATGAGCGTGCACCCGTCGGTCAAGGCCAACGACATGAAGGCCTTCATCGCGCTGGCGCAATCGCAGCCGAACAAGCTGGCCTACGGCTCGGCCGGCAACGGCAGCGTGTCGCACATGATGGGCGAGCTGTTCAAGCTGAGCAGCAAGACCGAGCTGCTGCACGTGCCGTACAAGGGCGTCGGCCCGGCGCTGAACGACACGCTGGCCAACCAGGTGCAGATCCTGTTCGATAACCTGCCGTCGTCGCTGCCGTTCATCCAGGGCGGCAAGCTGCGCGCGCTGGCGGTGGCCGCGCCCAAGCGCGTCGCCGCGCTGCCGAACGTGCCGACCTTCGCCGAGCTGGGCCTGCCCGAAGTCAACGATTCCTCGTGGTTCGGCCTGATCGCGCCGGCCAAGCTGCCGGCCGACATCCAGACCAAACTGCACGACGCCACCGTCAAGGTGCTGGCGATGCCCGAGGTCAAGGAGAAGTTCGAGAAGCTGGGCGCGACCCCGGTCGGCGACACGCCGGCGCACTTCGCCACGCAGATCAAGAACGAAGTGGCCAAGAACAAGCGCATCGCCGCCGCCGCCAAGATCTCGATGGACTAAGCCGCAAGACCGAGCCGCAAGCATCATGACCGAAGCAGACCGAAAGAGCGCGGCGCGCCCTTACTTCCTGCAGTTGCCGGAAGGCGAGAGCAGCCCGCTCTTTCTCGATTCGCCGCATAGCGCGACCACCTACCCGGCGGACTTCCGCTACGCCGCCGGGCTGCCCCTGAACCTGCTGCGCCAGGCCGAGGACACCTTCGTCGACGAGCTGTACGCCGACGCGCCGAAGCAGGGCATCGCGCTGCTGTGCGCGGGCTTTCCGCGCAGCTACCTCGATGCCAACCGCGGCATCGAGGAAATCGACCAGGCCCTGCTCGACGCCCCCTGGCCGGGACCGATGCAGGAAACGCCCAAGACCCGGCTCGGCAAGGGCCTGGTCTGGCGCGTGCTCGACACCGGTGAGGCGATCTACGATCGGCAGCTGAGCGTGGCCGAGGTGCAGGCGCGCATCGAGCGCTACTACCTGCCCTACTACGCCCAGTTGCAGAAGCTGGCCGACCGGGCAATCGCCGAGCACGGCAGCGCGTGGCACATCAACTGCCACTCGATGCCCAGCGAGGCGGCCCAATACGCCACCGAGCATCCGGGCCTGCAGCATCCGGACTTCGTGGTGGGAGATCGCGACGGCACCACCTGCGACAAGCGTTTCACCGACCTGGTCGAAGGCGTGCTCAAGGAAATGGGCTACGACGTCTGGCGCAACCATCCCTACAAGGGCGTGGAGATCGTGCGCGTGGTCGGCCAGCCCCAGGCCGGCCGCCACAGCCTGCAGCTCGAAATCAATCGCAAGCTGTATATGGACGAGGTGGCGCTGACGCGCAATGCGGGCTTCGACAAGCTCAAGCGCGACCTGAACGCCTTGCTTGCCGAGCTGGATCGCTTCGCCCGTTCGGCCGCGACGCGCTAGTCCGGCCGCAGTCCGGACCGATCCGGTGCTCGCCAGGGCGCCGGATCGGGCCCGCTACGCGGCTTGGGACTGACCCTAGGTTGGCGGCGCTGAGGAACTTTGTGCAAAGGGTTTCCTCTATCATGGCAGTCTTTTGCCAACCACTTCGCCTCCGAAGCAAGCAGATCCCGTGATCCGACGAATTTCCATGCGGCTGCGCGCCCTGGCCGCGGCGGCCGCCGCCCTGATGCTGGCCGCCTGCGCCACCGCACCCGACGCGCCAGGCGACAGCGCCGGCCAACAGGCCCAGGCGCCCGCCGCCAGCCCGGCACCGCAGCCCCCCGCGCCCGCACCGCGCGGCGCGACTTCCTACTCCGACAAGCAGGCGGTGCCGCCGCCGGACAACGACAACTCCCCGACCAAGACCGTCACGCTGCCGTCCACCGGCCGCGTCAGCCTGGCCGAATACCGTGCGCAGATGCGCGAGCAGCTGATGCGCAGCGAGAACGCCAGCGCCGACGTGGCCGATTGCGCCGCGCACGCGAGCTGGGTGGTGCCGCGCTCGGCGACCTACGACGCGCTGCGCATTCCGACCGGCGCGCTGGCGTCGGGACAGGCCTCGGTCGAAAGCTGGGAAGGCCGCTTCTCGCGCGGCAAGCAGGCGGTGCCGGTCACCTCGGTGGTGACCTTCTCCGCCGCCGCGCATCGCCGCAACGGGCAATCGCGCTGGGACCCGGTCAAGGTCCGCTGCGGCTATGACGACGGCATGATGCTGGCCTACGAACTGCTGGACGACGACGGCGACATCATCGTCGAACCGGCCGCCAAGCCGGCCGTCAGCGTCGCGCCGCGCAACGTCACGGCCAAGGGCCGCAAGGCGAAGGCGACCAAGTCGAGCCGCTCGGGCAAGGCCGCGGCGTCGGCCCGATCGTCCGGCGGCACGAAAAAGGCCACGGCAAAATCCGGCGGTTCCAGCAGCAAGTCGACGAAGAAGACCAGCAAGTCGTCGCGGTGACGCTGCCGCGCTGCATCGTCACGATTGCCGCTGCATTGCGACTCAATTGCCGCTGAATCGCCGCCGCATCCCAGCGGCGGCGTGGCTCAGTCCAGCTGCGCCAGGATCGCCTGCAGCATTGCGGCGCCCAGCAGTGCGCTGCGGGCGCCGTTCCAGCCCACCTCGGGCTGCGGCAGGTCGGCGTTGTCCTTGAACGGCATCTCCAGCGTCAGCGACAGGCAGCCGAACGCGTGGCCGATGTACTTGGAGGCCAGCTTCAGCGCATCGGCGTTGTACTTGCTCGCGGCATAGCCATGCACGTCCTGGAAGTCCGGCGTGGCGCGCTTGAACGCCTCGACGAAGCGCGCCTGCGCGACGCGCTGGGACTCGGTGAAGCTCGGCAGCATCTCGCTGCCGGCGATGAAGTTGTACGGCAGCCCCTCGTCGCCGTGGATGTCGAAGAACAGGTCGCAGCCGGTCGACTCGATCGCGCGGCGCACGTGATAGACCTCGGGGCTGGTATCGAGGCTCGGCGCCATCCATTCGCGGTTCAGGTTCGCGCCGGCCGCGTTGGTGCGCAGGTTGCCCAGCGCCGAGCCGTCCGGGTTCATGTTCGGCACGATATGGAACACCGCCTTCTGCAGCAGCCGCTCGGCGACGCCGTCGCCGGCCCAGACGCCGGTGCCGGTCAGCCGCTGCAGCACGCCCTCGACGAACCATTCGGCCATGGTCTCGCCCGGATGCTGGCGCGCGATCATCCAGATGGTCTTGCGGCCATCATTGCTACCTTCTGGGGGCGTGCCGATCGTCACCGCAGTCATGTCGCGGCCCTCGACGGTGCTGCCCAGATGCGTCAGCCGTGCGCGCGGCGAGCGCTGGCAGGTGCCCAGCAGCGCCAGATGGCGCTCCTGCGGATACGGCTCGAAGTAGGCCAACCAGACGCTGTCGTGCGCGGGCGTGAATTCGACCGTCATCACCTGCCCGTCGAAGCGCGTCGGCACGCGGAACCACTGCACGCGGTCGTACGAGGCCACGGCCCGGTAGTCGCGCCAACCGTCCGGATACGTGCAATCGCCGGCGTTCAGGAATTGCAGCCGGCAGGCTTGGCCGGCCGCGCCATGCAGCCCGAAATGGAACCACTGGCGAAATTCCGCGTGCGAATCGGCGCGGATGCGCAGCCGGATATCGTCGGCACGGTCCAGCGCCTCGACTTCGATCGCGCCGGAATCGAACCGGCTGGAGATATGCAGCGCTGCGGTCTTCATGTCTGAGCCTCGCAAGACGAAGTTGTTGTTGGCCGCGTTGTTGGCCGGCCCGGTGTGTGGCCCTCGGCCCGATGCACCGGGCGCGCGGCGTCAGTCTTCCAGCCGGCGGCGGAACACCCAGCGCGTCGCGTCCGACGCCTTCGCGTCGTAGGCGTAGCCGTCCTCGGCAAACTTCTTCAGGCCGGCCGGATCGGTGATGCGCCGGGTCACCGCGAAGCGCGTCATCGTGCCGCGCGCCCGCTTGGCATGGAAGGAGATGATCTTGTAGCGGCCGCCCTTCCAGTCCTCGAACACCGGCGTGATCACGCGTGCGTTCAGCAGCTTGGGACGGACCGCCTTGAAATATTCCTCGGAAGCGAGGTTGACCAGCGTCGGCGCGCCCTCGCCCTTCAGCGCGGCGAGGTCCTTGTTCAGCAGCTGCGTCACGTCGTCGCCCCAGAACGCATACAGGTCCTTGCCGGCCTCGTTGGCCAGCCGCGTACCCATCTCGAGGCGGTACGGCTGCATCCAGTCCAGCGGCCGCAGCACGCCGTACAGGCCCGACAGGATGCGCACATGGCGCTGCGCGAAGGCCAGGTCGTCGTCGGACAGGCTCGGCGCGTCGAGTCCTTCGTAGACATCGCCGTTGAAGGCCAGCGCCGCGGGCTTGCTGTTGCGCGCGGTGAATTTGGGCGACCAGTCGGCGTAGCGGGTCGCGTTCAGCACCGCCAGCTTGTCCGAGATGTCCATCAGCGTGCCGATTTCCTGGGGCGCCAGCGCGCGCAGACGTTCGATCAGCTGCGCCGAACGCGGGAGCAGCCGCGGCAGGTGGCTGGCATCGAGCGGGGGGCGGACGCGGGGCGGCGTCTCGTAGTCCAGCGACTTGGCGGGCGACAGAACGATCAACATGGCAGAATGCGGCAGAAACAAAGTTCCGATTGTAACGAATGCTCAACCCCTCTACCGGGCCCGACACCGCGCCCGCGCTGCCGAACTCGGCGCCCGACGACGCCTCCCCGCCCCGCGTGGTACTGGACTCCAACGTCTGGATCGACCTGCTGGTATTCCGCGATCCGCATGCCGAGCCGATCCGCACCGCCTTGCAGGACGGCGCCATCGCCCCGCTGATCCGCGCCGATTGCCGCGAGGAATTGCGCCGGGTACTGGCCTATCCGCAGTTCGCGCGCTTCGAGGTCGATATCGACGAGGCGCTGGCGACCGTGGACCGGCTGACCACCGCGGTCGCGCCGCCCTGTCCGACGCAGGCCGAGGCCACCCGGTTGCCGCGCTGCCGCGACGGCGACGATCAGAAGTTCATCGAACTGGCGCACTTCGCCGGCGCCGATTGCCTGGTGTCGAAGGACAAGGCGGTGCTCAAGCTCGCGGGGAGGCTGCGCCGCAGCAGCGGCGTCGCGGTATTGACGCCGCAGGCCTTCGCGCCCTGGCTGGCCGCGCAGCCGGCACGCTAGAATCGCCTCCGATTGCCAGCCTGACATCACGCCATCCGATTGACGATTTGACGATTTGACGATTGAAGACATGTCCGCCGACGCTCCGCTCAGCCCTCCCCCGTCCCGCCTGCCGAACGTAGGCACCACCATCTTCACCGTGATGTCGGCGCTCGCCGCCGAGAAGAATGCGGTCAATCTGGGCCAGGGCTTTCCGGACTTCGACTGCGACCCGAAGATCGTCGACGCGGTCACGCGCGCGATGCAGGGCGGCCTGAACCAGTATCCGCCGATGGCCGGCGTGCCGAGCCTGCGCCAGGCCATCGCGGCCAAGATCGGCAAGCTCTACGGCCGCGCCTACGATGCCGACAGCGAGATCACGGTGACCGCAGGTGCCACGCAGGCGCTGCTGACCGCCATCCTTTGCGCGGTCCATCCCGGCGACGAGGTGATCGTGCTCGAGCCGTGCTACGACAGCTATCTGCCCGCGATCGAACTGGCCGGCGGCAAGCCGGTGCCGGTGATGCTGGACGCGCCGCACTTCCGCATTCCGTTCGACCGCCTCGCCGCCGCGATCACGCCGCGCACGCGCATGATCCTGATCAACACGCCACACAACCCGACCGGCACGATCTGGCGCGAGGACGATATGCGCCAGCTGGCCGCGCTGCTCTCCGGCACCGATATCCTGCTGCTGTCGGACGAGGTCTACGAGCACATGGTCTACGACGGCCAGGCGCATCAGTCGGTGGCGCGGCATCCGGAGCTGGCGCGGCGCAGCTTCGTCGTGTCGAGCTTCGGCAAGACCTATCACGTGACCGGCTGGAAGGTCGGCTATGTCGCCGCGCCGGCCGCGCTGATGGCCGAATTCCGCAAGGTCCACCAGTTCAATGTGTTCACCGTCAATACGCCGGTGCAGCACGGCCTGGCCGACTACATGGCGGACCCCGCGCCCTATCTCGAATTGCCGGCCTTCTATCAGGCCAAGCGCGATTTCTTCCGTGCGGGGCTGGCCGATACGCGCTTCAAGCTGCTGCCGTCGGACGGCACCTATTTCCAGTGCGTCGACTATTCGGCGATCTCGGACATGAGCGAAGCGGATTTCGCGATGTGGCTGACGCGCGAGATCGGCGTCGCGGCGATTCCGGTGTCGGCCTTCTATTCGCAGCCGCGCGAATCGGGCGTGGTGCGCTTCTGCTTCGCCAAGCGGGAAGAGACGCTGGCGCTGGCGCTGGAGCGGCTGCGCAAGCTGTGAGGGGGTGGCGGTCGGGCGGCGCGATGCCAGCGCCGGCTGCCCTCTCCCCGGCCCTCTTCAGCAAGCGCGAGAGGGAGTACACCGACGGACAGGAATACCGGTGCGATACGAAGGACCGGCGGAAGGACCGGCGACGAATGCCTTGCCCCCGCGGGGTTCTCCCTCTCCCCTCAGGGAAGAGGGGTGGTTCCAAACCGCGACCGCCTCTTACGGCTTGTTCCGGCTCAGCATCAGCTCGGTGTTGGCCTTGCGGTCCGCGTTGACCTTCTGCACCGTCGGCCGCTCGCTCATCCGCTTCAGATAGTCCTTGACCGGCAGATCGGCCAGCATGTCGGTGCCGTAGATGATCTTGGTGCACGCCGACACCAGCGGGAGATGCACCACCGCGGCGCAGTCAGCCAGCGTGAAGTTGTCGCCGGCCACATACGGCGAGAACTTGGCCAGCTTGGCGAAGGCGGGAATGTAGCGGCCGAGCAGCTTGTGCTGGCGCTCCTTGACCCCATCGCTGACCTTGCCGCCGAAAAACGCCTCGGGATAGAGCTCGCGCGCGGTCAGTTCCAGATACAGTTCCATGTAGGTGACCAGTTCGCGCACCTTGCCGGCGGCCAGCGGGTCGCCCGGCAGCAGCGGGGTCTGCGGATAGGCGGCCTCCAGGTATTCGGCGATCACCTCCGATTCGCACAGCGTGCCGCCATCGGCGACGATGTACGGCACCTTGCCCAGCGGCGAGGCGTTCAGGTCGGTCTCGCCGATCCAGGCCAGCACCTCCTCGAACGGCACATTCTTTTCCAGCAGCGCCAGCTTGACCTTGTTGTAGTAGTTGCTGGCGGCAAAGCCGCAGAGCTTCAGCATGGGTATGTCTCCTTTGTTGTCCTGCGTAGTGTCCAGCGTAGTGGCCGCGCCTCGGCTTTTGGCCGATCAGCGCACGCGCCTGAGCGGCAGTGTTCACGCAACGAGTGCAAAAACCGCACGAGCGTGCTAATTTAACCACAACTTTTTGGAAGCACGATGAGCACTTTGACTATCGACACCCTCGGCATCGTGGGCACCGGCGCAATGGGCCGGGGCATTGCCCAGATCGCGGCGCAGGCCGGCCTGACCGTCCGCCTGTTCGACACCAATCCCCAGGCCGTCGCGGCCGCCCGCCAGTATCTGCAGGACACGCTGGCCAAGCTCGCCGACAAGGGCAAGATCAGCAGCGACGATGCCGCCGCCACGCTCTCGCGCGTGCAGCCGTGCGGCGCGCTCGAGGAGATGGCCGATTGCGACATGGTGCTCGAGGCCATCGTCGAGCGGCTCGAGGTCAAGCGCGACCTGGTCGCCAAGCTCGAAGCGATCGTGCGTCCGGACGCGGTGATCGCGTCGAACACCTCATCGCTGTCGATCACCGCGATCGCGGTCGGCGCGAAGCACCCGGGCCGCGTGGTCGGCTATCACTTCTTCAACCCGGTGCCGCTGATGAAGGTGGTCGAGGTGATCGACGGCCTGTCGGGCGATCCGGCGGTCGGCGACGCGCTGCTGGCACTGTCGCGCCGCATGGGCCATACGCCGGTGCGCTGCAAGGACATGCCGGGCTTCATTGTCAACCATGCCGGCCGCGGCATGAACATCGAAGGGCTGAAGGCCGCGCAGGAAGGCGTGGCCGGGTTCGCCGACATCGACGCAATCATGCGCGAACAGGCGGGCTTCCGCATGGGCCCGTTCGAGCTGATGGACCTGACCGGGCTCGACGTCTCGCACCCGGTGATGGAGTCGATCTACAACCAGTTCTACCAGGAGCCGCGCTACCGCCCCTCGCCCATCACGGCGATCCGCCAGGTCGGCGGGCTGCTGGGCCGCAAGACCGGCGCCGGCTTCTACCGCTACGTCGATGGCCAGAAGCAGCTGCCCGCCACCGCACCGGTGCCGGACGCGCGGCCGGCCAGCGTCTGGGTCAGCCGCGACAGCGAGCGCGGCCATGCGATGGTGGTCAAGCTGCTGACCGCGATGGGCGTCACGCCCGAGGGCGGCAACGCACCGTCGGCCGACGCGCTGATCGTGGTCACGCCGCTGGGGCTGGATGCCACCACCTGCGCGCTGCAGCAGGGCCTGGACGCCAGCCGCGTGGTTGCCATCGATACGCTGCTGCCGTTCGAGGCGACCAAGCGCCGCACGCTGATGACGACGCCCGCCACCAGCGCCGCGATGCGCGATGGCGCCCACGGCCTGTTCGCCAGCGACGGCGTGCCGGTCACGGTGATCCGCGACTCGGCCGGCTTCGTCGCCCAGCGCATCGTCTCGTGCATCGTCAATATCGCCTCGGATATCGCGCAGCAGCGCATCGCGACGCCGTCGGACATCGACCTCGCCGTCAACCTGGGCCTGGGCTATCCGAAGGGTCCGCTGGCGCTGGGCGATGCGATCGGCCCGCAGCTGGTCCTCGAGGTGCTGCGCAATATGGAGCGACTGACCGGCGACATGCGCTATCGCCCGAGCCCCTGGCTGTGGCGCCGTGCCAGCCTGGGGCTGTCGCTGCTGACCGAGGAAGCCTGACGGCTCCCGTCCCCTTCCCTGCCGTTACCACACCGAGATCACGCCACCGAGCCGAGCCGCCATGCCTGCCCAACTGCTGTCCGAACGCGTCGATGCGACGCTGGTGCTGACCATCTCCAATCCGGAAATGCGCAATGCGCTCGGCCCGGAGATCTACCACGCCACCAAAGAAGCCCTGCAGGCCGCCGAGCAGGACAGCGGCATCCGCTCGGTCGTGCTGACCGGTGCCGACGGCATGTTCTGCGCCGGCGGCAACCTGCACCGGCTGCTGGGCAATCGTGCGCAGCCGCCGCAGGTGCAGGCCGACAGCATCACGATGCTGCACGCCTGGATCGAAAACCTGCACGCGTTTCCGAAGCCGATCATCGCGGCGGTCGAGGGCGCAGCCGCGGGCGCGGGCTTCTCGGTGGTGCTGGCCTGCGATTTCGTGGTGGCCGCCAGCAACGCCAAGTTCGTGATGGCCTACGTCAAGGTCGGCCTGACGCCGGACGGCGGCGGCTCGTATGAGCTGGCACGCGCGCTGCCGCGCCAGCTGGCGTCGGAGCTGCTGATCGAAGGCAAGACCGTCGACGCGCAGCGGCTCGCGCAGTTCGGCCTGGTCAACCGCGTGACCGAGCCGGGCGAGGCACTGAACGAAGCGCTGCGCCTGGGCCAGTCGCTGGCCGCGCAGTCCTCTCACGCGATGGGCCGCATCAAGGGGCTGATCAACCAGGCAGGCACGCTGTCGCTGAACGAGCATCTGGCCAAGGAGCGCGAGAACTTCGTCGCCGCGCTGCATCACGCCGACGGCGGCGAAGGCATCAGTGCCTTCCTGGAGAAGCGCAAGCCGAACTATCGTTGAAGCCCGCACCGATCCCGATAAAAAAGATACCGGAGACAGCATGAGCAGCAATCTTTCCCAATTCGAGGGCACGCGCCCGGTCGCCGACCAGCAGCGCTTCGATACCGCCGCGCTCGAAGCCTGGCTGCGCGACCATGTCGAGGATTTCGCCGGGCCGCTGACCGTCGAGCAGTTCAAGGGCGGGCAGTCCAACCCCACCTTCAAGCTGATCACACCGGGCCGCACTTACGTGATGCGCGCCAAGCCGGGGCCGAAGTCGAAGCTGCTGCCGTCGGCGCACGCGATCGAGCGCGAGTACCGCGTGATGGCCGCGCTGGCGAACACCGACGTGCCGGTCGCGCGCATGTACGCGCTGTGCGAGGACGAGGCCGTGATCGGCCGCGCCTTCTACATCATGGAGTACGTCAACGGCCGCGTGCTGTGGGACCAGTCGCTGCCGGGCATGAGCCCGAGCGAACGCGCCGCGATCTACGACGAGATGAACCGCGTCATCGCCGCGATGCACACCGTCGACTACCAGGCCATCGGCCTGGGCGACTACGGAAAGCCGGGCAATTACTTCGCGCGCCAGATCGAGCGCTGGACCAAGCAGTACAAGCTGTCGGAAACCGAGAAGATCGAGGCGATGGACGCGCTGATGGACTGGCTGCCGCACCATATCCCCGAGGAAGACCAGGATCTGACCAGCATCGTCCATGGCGACTACCGGCTCGACAACCTGATGTTCCACCCCACCGAGCCGCGCGTGCTGGCGGTGCTGGACTGGGAACTGTCCACGCTGGGCCATCCGATGGCCGACTTCGGCTACCACTGCATGAGCTGGCACATCGCGCCGGGCCAGTTCCGCGGCATCGCCGGGCTCGATTACGCGGCGCTGGGCATTCCCGACGAGGCTGCCTACCGCCGCATGTACGAGCAACGCACCGGGCGCCAGATCACCGGCGACTGGAACTTCTACCTGGCCTTCAGCATGTTCCGCATCGCCGGCATCCTGCAGGGCATCGCCAAGCGCGTGGTCGACGGCACAGCATCGTCGGCGCAGGCGGTCGACGCTGGCAGGCGCGCCCGGCCGATGGCCGAGATGGGCTGGCAGTACGCCCAGAAGGCGAAACAGCGGATCGCCTGAGCGGAGCACGCACCGTACGGTGCAGGCTGGCCTGATAAGGGGCTGGCGCGGGGATGAGCCGCGCCAGCCTTTTTTCGTTGTGCGGCCCCGGTCTCAAAGCGCCCTTGATTGTCTGACGACATATAACGCGAGGCATGGCAACCACCCCGGGATTTCCCTGAATCCGATAAAAATTCCCGATTTCCCCGCTGGACGGCGCGCGGGAGCCCTCTTATGATGGCGACCATTGTTGTATGACGACTGACAATTAACCCGTTCCGGAGACATCATGCACGCACGCCGCCGCTTCCTCAGACTTGCCTCCACCGCCGCCCTCGCTGCCGCCGCCGCTCCGCTGGCGGCCCCGGCTCTGGCCGCCGATACCTGGCCCAACCGGCCGATCCGCCTGGTGGTGCCCTATCCCGCCGGCGGCTCGTCGGACATCATCGCCCGCCTGATCAGCAAGCAGCTGGGCGAGGCGCTGGGCCAGCCCGTCGTGGTCGACAACCGGCCCGGCGCCAACGGCAACGTCGGCGCCGCTTTCGTGGCGCAGTCCGGCGGAGACAACCACACGCTGCTGCTGTGCGACGTCGGCGCGCTCGCGATCAGTCCGTCGGTCTACACCAAACTGACCTTCGATCCGGCCAAGGACCTGAAGGGCGTCAGCATGCTGGCCTACTCCCCGCACATGCTGGTGGTCAACCCGTCGGTGCAGGCCAATTCGTTGAAGGATCTGGTCGAGATGTCCAAGCGCGGCGAGCTCAATTTCGCCGTCACCGCGATCGGCAGCGCCCCGCATCTGGCCGGCGTGGCCGTGCAGCAGGCTACCGGCGCCAAATGGCAATACGTGCCCTACAAGGGTGGCGCGCAGGCGATTGCCGATACCGTCGGCGGCACCGCGCAGGTGCTGATGAATGGCATGCTGGCCACGCTGCCGCATGTGCAGAGCGGCAAGCTGAAGGCGATCGCAGTGTCCAAGCGCACCCGCATGCCGCTGGTGGGCAATCTGCCGACCATCGCCGAACAGGGTGTGGCCAACTTCGAATCGGGGACCTGGCAGGGCGTGATGGCGCCGGCCAAGATGCCGGACGCCGCGGTGACGCGCCTGAACGCCGAATTGGTGCGCATCATCCGGTCGCCGGAAGTGCGCGCGCAGCTGGCCGGCCAGGGCGCCGAGGTGGTGACGATGACGCCCGCGGAGACCAACCGCTTCTTCGCGACCGAGAAGACGCGCTGGGCCGCGGTGGTCAAGCAGGCGGGCATCAAGCTCGACTGACGGCCGGTTGGCGGGTCCGCCTTGCCCGGTTGAGCACGGGCAAGGCCGAAGCGGCAAGCGTATACTGGCCGCTGCTATCGATTTTGGCCTGTCTGCTTTGTCCACCGCTGCATCCGCCCCCTCCCCCGCCGACGATCCCCGCCCGCTGCCGCCCAACCGGCCCGACGACGACGCCTGTTGCGGCAGCGGCTGCAGTCCCTGCATCTTCGATTTCTATTACGAGGAAATGGAGCGCTACCGGCAGGAACTGCGCGACTGGCTGGTGCGGCATCCCGAGCAGGCGGCCTCGTCGTGAAACCGGACGCTGCGGCCCTCCTTGCCGCCGAGGCTCCACCGCATGGCGATGTCGATGACCTGATCGCCTTCGTGCGCCGGCACCCCCGCCTGCTGGTGCTGACTGGCGCCGGTATCAGCACCGACTCCGGCATTCCTGGCTATCGCGACGCCGATGGCAACTGGCGTGCGAGCACGCCGATCCAGCATCGCGAATTCATTGAATCGCACGCACGCCGACAGCGCTATTGGGCGCGCAGCATGGTGGGCTGGCCGATCATGTCGCGCGCGCGGCCGAACGACGCCCACCGCGCGCTTGCCCGCCTGCAACAGGCTGGACATGTGGAGGCGCTGGTCACCCAGAATGTCGATGGCCTGCATCAGGCCGCGGGCAGCGCCGGCGTGATCGAACTGCATGGCAGCCTGGCTTCGGTGGTCTGCCTGGACTGCGGCGAACGGCATGATCGCGCGGAAATCCAGCAGGAACTCGAAGCGGCCAACCCGGCCATCGCCGGCCTGTCGGCCGTGCCGTCGGCCGACGGCGACGCGCATCTCGAGCCCGAGGACCTGCACGGCTTCGCAGTGCCGCATTGCCGGCGCTGCGCTGGCATCATCAAACCCGATGTGGTGTTCTTCGGCGATTCGGTACCGCGCGAACGCGTGGCCGCGGTCCACGAGAGCCTCGCGCGCGCCGACGCGCTGCTGGTCGTGGGCTCCTCGCTGATGGTCTTTTCCGGATACCGCTTCTGCATCGCCGCCACGCGGGCCGGCAAGCCGGTTGTCGCGATCAACCTCGGCCGTACCCGCGCCGATCCCCTTCTCACCATGAAGATCGCCGCGCCGTGCGGCGCCACGCTGACCCGGCTCGACGCCGCGCTGCGCAACAGCTTCGCCTGACTTCGCAGCAAAGTCGATACGAATCGGTCGCAAATCAGAAACGGCCGTAAACGACCGACAGTTGAGACACCAATTCAGTAGCAGCATGTGACCCGTCGCAGGTTGTGACGCCGGGTCGACAGTTTTTGTCAGGACAGGCGTCGCATCCCGACGTACGAACCGTCCGTTGCGCCGCCGATTGATGCATACCGGCCATGGACGTCGAATCCATCCTGCCTGAGGTAACCCCATGTCCGTCTCCTACCTGACATCCATCTCAACTGCGCAGCCCCATGCCGCCAAGGACTTGTTCGAGTCGAAGTTGTGTTTCCCGGAACTGACCGCCGAACAGCTGGCGACGTTTATCGAAAATGCCGAGAGGCTGATCCTTCAGGAACAGCGAATCAAACTGTCCATCAACGGGACTGTCCTGCCCCTGGCGGAGATGGCACGCAATAGCAATGACAGGGAGGGAGCCGTCATTCTGAAAGGCATCGCCGACGCCTTGCCCCGCGCTTTCCGGGATCATGCAGACCCCCAGCTTCGCGATTTGGCCTTTTATGAAGCCGCGGGCCTGATCGCCAGCCCGGCTTTCTGGCAGGCAACTGAAGACGCACTGAGAATGACGGTGAACCGGGACGCCACCAGCGGTGATATCCGCCTGGACAACGCATCGCAGCTGGGAATGAACGTCACGCTTTCCAAGGACGGGAAAAACCTTGAGTGCCATCTCAGCGCCTCTTGGAGGGAGTTCACTGCCGGTGGGGAATGGCATGCCCTGACCGGTCTTGACCCAGCGATGAAGGCGGCCGTGCGGATGCTGATCCCGCTGGAGCGAAAATCAGATGGGCACGAAGTCCAGGCGAACATCTTCTATCTGGATGTCAACAGCCCGGTGCCTGCAATCGTCAGCAAGCTGAAGGAACGGCAGACCACGCTGCCTCAGGACCTTCTCAATGCGCTGGCCAGCATTCCGCTGCTGGGGCGCCTGTTCCGCGGCGTGCAGATCAAGGTGCGTGTCGGCGAGAATTTCCCGGACCGCGGGATCGCCTATATTCCGGCCAATCTCAGCGACAGACCGTGGGTCGGCACGGGACATACGAGGCATGTGGAAAACCACCTCGCCAAGTGTACCCACATCACCGCGAAACGACTGACGCGCCGGCCAAACGCGACCCGGCCACTGACTCGCGCCATGATATCGCCGCCGGCAAATTCAAACCAGGTCGCTCCGTTGAAGGTGTTGTTGGATCACCGACCGCCCGAATTGCGAAGCAAGGTCAATATTGTGGAAGGCATGGATTACCCAGCGCTCCAAGGTGGGGGGAATCCCGAAGCACCGGACGGGATTGGCCGGCACCTCGACGATATTCCACCGCCCCCGCCTGAGATTCCCCCGATCGGCCCCACGGTCGTGGACCTTCAATTGCAGGTACAGACGTTGCAACAATCGTTGGAGGCGGAACGGCAGGCGCGACAGGCGACCGATACCGAACGCGATGCGCTGAACACGGAAATCCAGGGGCTTCGGCAACAACTCGAAGCCGGAGTGCAGGAACGGGCAATACTAAGCGAGAAATTGGACATCGCGCACGCGAATTACGGGAAGGCGCATACCGCGGCTGTGGCCGCGCACAGCCCCCATTTCGTCACAATGCCGCCGACCGTGGAGGCCAGCAACGCCGCCCAAGGCGGCAGCAACCGCGCCCATTCGTTATCGGCGTCACGCCACACCCGATTGACCGCCGCGCGTGCTGGCAGTACGACAACCACGACGACGACGGACGACAACGGCAAGTGAAGGGGATTGGACGGTTCGATTGCCGTCTTTACGAGGTTGCGGCAGCTCGGCGGCCGCAACCGCCGCCCCCGCCTCAGGCGGCGACGTCCGCCATGCCGGTTCCAAGCTCCCCGATCACCGCTCCCAACTGCTCGCGCAGCCACCGGTTCGCGCCGTCGTTTTCCCCGCCCGCATGCCAGTACAGATGCAGTTCGAGCGTGGGTACCTTGAACGGCAGCGTCAGCAGGCGGTTGCCGTACGCCTCGTTGGCGATGCGCGCATAGCGCAGCGGCAGCGTCGCCAGCAAGTCGGTGCAACTGACGATGCGGCACGCCGCCGCGTAGTGCTGGCAGCGCAGCCGGACCCGCCGCGTCATACCCATCCGGTGCAGGGCCTGGTCCTCCAGGCCCGCACCGCGCCGCCGCGACGACACATGCACGTGCTCGGCGGCCAGATAGCGCTCCAGCGTCAGTTCCTTTTTCACCAGCGGATGGTCGCGCCGGGCCAGCACCACCATCGGGTCGGCCATGAACGGCGCGTGGTGGATGGCCGGAGAGACCGGCAGCAGGATATCGATCGCGGCATCGAGCGTGCCGGCCAGCAGCTCCGATTCCATCTCGCGGCGATCGAAGCGGACCGCGGCAATGTCGACGTGCGGCGCCACCGCGGCGACGCGCGACATCAGCGGCGGCAGCAGTGTCGACTCCAGCGCGTCGCGCATGCCGATGGTGAAGCGCCGCACCGTCGCGGCGGGATCGAAATGCGGCGTGTCCTGCAGCGTGCGCGCGAACGACTGCAGCGCGGTGCGCACCTCCCCGGCCAGCGAGCGTGCCAGCGGGGTCGGTGCCATGCCCTGCCCGCGCCGCTCGAACAGCGGGTCGTCGAACAGCGTGCGCAATCGGCCGAGCGCATGGCTGACCGCCGGCTGCGTCAGGTTCAGCTGCCGGGCGGCCGCCGTGATGCTGCCTTCCGTATAGATGGCGTCAAACACGACAAACAGATTCAGGTCGATGCGGGAGAGCTGCATGTCGGCGATTGTGTCACGGAATGCAGCAGATTGATACCATCGAATCCAGAAAATTCATTTTTCATATTCCATCGAATCGGATAGAGTGGCCCCAGTCGGCGTATATCGCGCCCGCCCGCCGCCTGCCGCACCGCCGCTGTACGGTCCGGCAACCGCGACGGGGCCAAATCGCAGGGGTTGTGAGGAGACACCATGGATTTCGAGTACTCGCCCAAGGTCAAGGAAATGCGCGCCAGGCTGCTGGCTTTCTTCGACCAGCACATCTATCCGAACGAAAAGCGCTTCCACGCCGAGATCCAGGCCAATCGCAAGGCCGGCAACGCCTGGGTGCCGAGCAAGCTGATCGAGGAGCTGAAGCCGCTGGCGCGCGAGGCGGGCCTGTGGAACCTGTTCCTGCCGCGCTCGCCGCGTGCGCCGGAAGGGCTGTCCAATCTGGAATACGCGCCGATGTGCGAGATCATGGGCCGCGTGCCCTGGTCGCCGGAGGTGTTCAACTGCGCCGCGCCCGACACCGGCAACATGGAAACGCTGGAGCGCTACGCCTCCGAGGAACTGAAGGACAAGTGGCTGGAGCCGCTGCTGCGCGGCGAGATCCGCTCGGCCTTCCTGATGACCGAGCCCGACGTGGCGTCGTCGGACGCGACCAATATCCGCTGCCGCATCGAGCGCGACGGCGACCACTACGTGATCAACGGCACCAAGTGGTGGTCGTCGGGTGCCGGCGACCCCCGCTGCAAGGTCTATATCGTGATGGGCAAGACCAATCCCGATGCAGGCCGCCACGAGCAGCAGTCGATGATCGTGGTGCCGGCCGATACGCCGGGGATCACCGTCAAGCGCCATCTGCCGGTGTTCGGCTATGACGATGCGCCGCACGGCCACATGGAGATCGAACTGAAGAACGTGCGCGTGCCGGCGGAGAACATCCTGCTTGGCGAAGGCCGCGGCTTCGAAATCGCGCAGGGCCGCCTCGGCCCGGGCCGCATTCACCACTGCATGCGCAGCATCGGCGTGGCCGAGCGCGCGCTCGAACTGATGTGCAAGCGCAGCCTGGACCGGGTCGCCTTCGGCAAGCAGATTGCCCGCCAGGGCGTCACGCAGGAACGCATCGCCGAGGCCCGCTGCGAGATCGAGATGGCGCGCCTGCTGACGCTGAAGGCCGCGTACATGATGGACACGGTCGGCAACAAGGTGGCCAAGGCCGAAATCGCGATGATCAAGGTGGTGGCGCCGAACGTCGCGCTGAAGGTCATCGACTGGGCGATCCAGGTGCATGGCGCCGCCGGCGTGTCGGAAGACTTCCCGCTGGCCTCGTGGTGGGCGCATCAGCGCACGCTGCGTCTGGCCGACGGTCCGGACGAGGTGCACCGCAACGCGATCGCCAAACTGGAATTGGCCAAGCATATGAGCCTGAATCCGGACGAGATCCAGATGCCGGTCACGCGCGGCGGCTGATGCCGTCGCCCCGATAAAAACATGCGGCGGCCACCCGACCGCACGACTCCAGGGCAGCTGCGCCGGCAGCGAGCCATCCACGCGCAGCCTGTCTGCGCGTTTTTTTCTTCTGTGATTAAATGCGTCGGTCCATTCAACCGGTGCGCTCCGCTGGCGAGTCGGCGGCGCCCTCTCCCGTCCAGGAGCTTGCTCGATGATCGATGTCTACAGCTGGGCCACGCCCAATGGCCACAAGGTTCATATCATGCTGGAAGAGTGCGGCCTGCCCTACCAGGTGCACCCCATCAATATCGGTGCCGGCGACCAGTTCGGCGAGGAATTTCTGAGAATCAGCCCGAACAACAAGATCCCCGCGATCGTCGACAGCGAAGGGCCGGACGGCAAACCGATCTCGCTGTTCGAATCGGGCGCGATCCTGGTGTATCTGGCGGGCAAGACCGGCAAGTTTCTGCCCGAGGACGTGCGCGGCAAATACGAAACGCTGCAATGGCTGATGTTCCAGATGGGCGGTGTCGGTCCGATGCTGGGCCAGGCGCATCATTTCCGCATCTATGCGCCGGAGAAAATCGAATATGCGGTCCAGCGCTATACCAATGAAGCGCGCCGCCTCTATGGCGTGATCGACAAGCAGTTGTCCAATCGCCCCTGGCTGGCCGGGGACGAATATACGATCGCCGATATCGCGACCTTCCCGTGGCTGCGCAGCTGGCAGAACCAGGGCGTCGACCTGGACGACTATCCCCACCTGAAGCGCTGGTTCAATACGATCGCCGAACGGCCCGCGGTCAAGCGCGGCGTCGAGGTACTGGCACGCGAACGCAAGCCGCTGCATACCGAGAAAGAACGCGAGATCCTGTTCGGCGCCACGCAATACGCGCGCCGCTGAGCGGGCGGCGCCGCGGGCGAGGCTCGCTGCGCCGTCTTCCGCCTCACGCCCCGCAGTCCCCCGCCGGCCGTACCGCCGCGGCCGGCTCCCGTCTCACTTGTTGCCAGCGTACCCTTGCTGCGGCAACCTCTCGCCGCTTTCGGGTGCTTCAGCACGCCCTTCGCCGGCCTCCCATCCGCTCAAATTAACGGCCAACAACGAACCTATCGTTATCGGACACGCGGATTCAGGTGAATACCTGTATGACATTCGCTGCTGTCCATGCGAAAACAGTGAACCGCGGCTCTCGTTTCGCCGTCGCCCATCCGATTTTCGACAGTAAATGCAGCCTATAGGGCGAGTTCACACACTTTATGTTGGCTGACACCGATTGTGCGACGGACTCTAGGATGTCGAGTCGACCGAGCCAATCCCTTAACTTCCTTCGAGTTCACATCTTGTCCAAACCATGGTCGGCGATCCTCTCAAGCAATTTGGCCAACGCCTGACGGCCCTGCGCAAACAAAGGGGCTGGTCTCAGGAAAAGCTGGCCCTCGAAAGCGGAATGGCACGTTCCTATCTCAGCGGCATCGAACGCGGACTGCGTAATGTAGCGCTGATCAACATCTGCACACTGGCCGATACCCTCGGCGTCCCTCCCGGCGAAATGTTGAAGTTCGATGGCGAAAACTCGGTGTTGACAGTCGAGGAATTACGGGTCCCATTTGGCGGCGAGGAAAGCACCGCGCAACGCAATGCGCGGCGGTATATGGCAAGGCTCGACAATGACGACCAGGACCTGGTCGCCTCGGTGGCAAGGGCCCTCGCCCGCAAGCGCAACAACACCTAGTGCATCCTGTCCGCGGCGCCGCGCATCGCGGCTATATCGCCAGCATGCCCTGCCGCTCGATAAAGCGGATTACCGCGTCAAGACCCTGCCCGGACTTGACGCTCCCCATCACGAAAGGCCGTTCCCCGCGCATCTTGCGCGCATCGCTTTCCATCACGTCGAGGTTGGCGCCGACATACGGGGCGAGATCGGTCTTGTTGATCACCAGCAGGTCGGACTTGGTGATGCCCGGCCCGCCCTTGCGCGGAATCTTCTCGCCGCCGGCGACATCGATCACGTAGATCGTCAGATCGGACAATTCCGGGCTGAAGGTCGCCGCCAGATTGTCCCCACCGGACTCGATGAAGACCACGTCGGCATCGGGAAAGCGCGTCAGCATGCGGTCGACCGCCTCGAGGTTGATCGACGCGTCCTCGCGGATCGCGGTATGCGGGCAACCGCCGGTTTCCACGCCCATGATGCGCTCGGCCGGCAGCGCGCCGGAGATCGTCAGCAGGCGCTGGTCCTCCTTCGTGTAGATGTCGTTGGTGATCGCGACCAGGTCGTAGCGCTCGCGCATGGCCTTGCACAGCATCTCCAGCAAGGTGGTCTTGCCGGAGCCGACCGGGCCGCCGACGCCGACGCGCAGCGGAGGGAGTGTCTTGGTACGGGTCATGATGTCTCGTCCGATTCGATGTGCGGCTGCGCTCAGGAGCGGAACAGCCGGGAATACTGCGTCTCGTGGCGCGCCGACAGCAGGCCCAGCATCGGCGACAGCGTCGACAGCGCGGGCGGTTCGGCATCCGCGCGACGCGTTGCCTCGGCCACGGCCTCGAGCACGCAGCTATGCATGCCGCGCAGGATCTGCTGGCCCGCCACCTGCCCGAGCGGCACGGCCTTGATCGCCGCGGCGATCTGGTTCTCGGCCCAGTTGAAACAGTAGGCCGCCAGACCGTCGCACTCGTCGACCTGCAGCGCGACGCAGGCCGCCGCGAAGGCCGTCGGCAGGCACACCGGCGACAGCGCCGCAAGGGCATCGCGCAGCGCCGGTTCGCCCCATTCCATCTGCGCAATCAGCCGCGCCAGCGACCATCCCATCTGCTCGGTTTCCAGCCGCAGTTCGGCGCTCTCGCGGCTGCCGTGGAACCAGTCGTTCCAGTGCCGCACGCGATCGCGATCGCCAGCGCACCATGCGCGATGCAGCAGCAGCCACAGCGGCCCTTCGGCATGCGCCTGCACGTGCAGCAGATTGTCGCGAATCCACTGCCGCACGCTGTCGGCATCGCGCACAATGCCGCAGTCGATCGCCGCTTCCAGCCCTTGCGAATAGCTGAAACCACCGATCGGCAGCGCGGGCGAGGCCAGATGCAGCAGCGAGAGCAGTTGAGGGAGCTGGGTCATCGGTCCCCCGGTGACATCGCGCCTGGCGCAGCGCATCGCGAGGGAGACGCCATGCCCTCTCCCCCAACCCCTTTCCCGCATGCGGGAGAGGGGAGAAAACCATCGCGACGGGAAGTCGCGGGCTTGCTTACGGCCTTGCGTGACCCTCCACCGCCGTCAGGTTCCCCTCTCTCGCTGGCGGGAGAGGGTAGAGAACAATCGCGGCGCGCAGTCGCTGCCGCGCCTGCAGGCCTTCCGGTGGATCGGCGTGGTCCCTGACCGGCACCACGCTCCCCTCTCCCGCATGCGGGAGAGGGGTTGGGGGAGAGGGCAGCCAGCGCTTCCATTTCGATGTGGATTCTTTCGAGCACGGCGGCAGTTTGCTGAAGCACCTCATGGTTCCAGAAGCGCAATATCTTCAGCCCTCGACCTGTGAGCCATGTATCGCGCTCGGTATCGGCACCATCCGCATGCTGCCCACCATCCGCCTCGATCACCAGGCCGGGTTGCGCGCACAGGGAATCGACGACATACGGCCCCACGGGGACTTGCCGCTTGAACTTGAACTCCATCATGCGATGTGCCCGCAAAAAGAACCACAAGCGGTTCCCGGCGTCGGTCTGTCGCTGCCGCAATGTTTGCGCAAAGTTTCGATTGCCGGGGCACATAGCGAGACCTCAGTCCTCGTGATCGCAACCTGCATGATGCCCATGATGGTCATGCTCGTGGTGATGACCGTGCGTGTGCGTGTGCGTGTGCGGATGCGGATGCGGATGCGGGTGTGGGTGCGAGTGCGAGTGCGAGTGCAAGTGCGAGTCCCCATGGTGCGCGTGAAACACCGCTTGCGCCGCCGCGTAGTCCTCGGCAAATGTCGCGTCGTGGCCGTGCTTGTGGCCGCCGCCGTAGGCGCCGGCCTCCGGCTCGAACGGCAGCTCGGCGCATTCGGCCTGCACGCCCAGGCGCATCAGCATGTCGGCCAGTACGGGGTCGTATTCGAGCCGCAGATAGTCGCGGCCGATCTCGACCGGTGTGTGCCGGTTGCCGAGGTGGTAGGCCGCGCGCATCAGCGCGTGCGGATCGTCGGCGCGCACCTGCAGCACCGATTCCGCGGCCGCCTGCACCGCGACGAACGTGCCGTCGGCGCTCACCAGCAGATCGCCACCGCGCAGCACG
This sequence comes from Cupriavidus sp., assembly GCA_031180665.1. Taxonomy (GTDB): domain Bacteria; phylum Pseudomonadota; class Gammaproteobacteria; order Burkholderiales; family Burkholderiaceae; genus Cupriavidus. Next base: position 92,493 of record JAPSLP010000015.1, read on the forward strand.
GTGCCGCGCGGCAGGAAGATCGCCGCTTCCTCGCCGTTGTCGAGCACGGCGCGCAGGCGGCTCTTGCTGCGATCGCCGAAAGGCAGCACCAGCTTCGGCGCCCGGCGCACCAGCACCGGCGCGATGCCGTGCGGCGCGGGAAGATGCTTGTCGATCTTGTGCATGGTCAGAACAGGAAATAGCGCTGCGACATCGGCAGCGAGGTGGCCGGTTCGCAGGTCAGCAGCTGGCCATCGGCGACCACCTGATAGGTCTCGGGATCGACGGTGACGGTCGGCTGCCAGTCGTTATGGACCATGTCGCGCTTGCTCACCGTGCGCGTGCCGCGCACCGCCGACAGCGTCTTGTGCAGGCCGTAGCGTTCGCCCACGTTCCCGGCCAGCGCGGCCTGCGACACGAAGGTCAGCGAAGACCGGTGCAGCGCCCCGCCCGCGCTGGCGAACATCGGCCGATAGTGCACCGGCTGCGGCGTCGGGATCGACGCGTTGGGATCGCCCATCGCCGCGGCGGCGATCATGCCGCCCTTCAGGATCAGGCTCGGCTTGACGCCGAAGAACGCCGGCTTCCACAGCACCAGGTCCGCCCATTTGCCGACCTCGATCGAGCCGACCTCGTGCGCGACGCCGTGCGTCAGTGCGGGATTGATCGTGTACTTGGCGACATAGCGCTTGACGCGGAAGTTGTCGTGCCCGCCGCGCGCATCGTGCGGGTCGCCGGGCAGCTTGCCACGCTGCATCGCCATCTTGTGCGCGGTCTGCCAGGTGCGCAGGATCACCTCGCCGACGCGCCCCATCGCCTGCGAGTCGCTGGAGATCATCGAGAACGCACCGAGGTCGTGCAGGATGTCCTCGGCCGCGATGGTCTCGCGGCGAATGCGGCTTTCGGCGAAGGCGATGTCCTCGGCGATCGACGCATCGAGGTGATGGCAGACCATCAGCATGTCCAGATGCTCGTCGATCGTGTTGATGGTGTAGGGCCGCGTCGGATTGGTCGACGACGGCAGCACGTTGGCCTCGCCGCAGACCTTGATGATGTCCGGCGCGTGCCCGCCGCCCGCCCCTTCGGTGTGATAGGTATGGATGGTGCGGCCCTTGAACGCGGCGATGGTCGCCTCGACGAAGCCGCCCTCGTTCAACGTGTCGGTATGGATGGCGACCTGCACGTCGGTCGCGTCGGCCACCGACAGGCAGGTATCGATCGCCGCCGGCGTGGTGCCCCAGTCCTCGTGCAGCTTCAGCCCGATTGCGCCGGCCTCGACCTGCTCGACGATCGGCTGCGGCAGGCTGGCGTTGCCCTTGCCCAGCAGGCCGATATTCATCGGATAGGCATCGGCCGCCTGCAGCATGCGCTCCATATGCCAGGGGCCGGGTGTCACCGTGGTCGCATAGGTGCCGGTGGCCGGGCCGGTGCCGCCGCCGATCATCGTGGTGACGCCGCTCATCAGCGCCTCCTCGATCTGCTGCGGGCAGATGAAGTGGATATGGCTGTCGATGCCGCCGGCGGTCACGATCATGCCCTCGCCCGCGATTACCTCGGTGCCCGGGCCGATCACGATCGTCACGCCCGGCTGGATATCGGGATTGCCCGCCTTGCCGATACCGGCGATGCGCCCGTCCTTGATGCCGATGTCGGCCTTGACGATGCCCCAATGGTCGACGATCAGCGCATTGGTGATCACCGTGTCGACGCAGTCGCGCGCCAGCCGCTGGCTCTGCCCCATGCCGTCGCGGATCACCTTGCCGCCGCCGAACTTGACCTCCTCGCCGTAGATCGTGAAATCCTTCTCGACCTCGATCACGAGCGCGGTGTCGGCCAGCCGCACGCGATCGCCCGTGGTCGGCCCGAACATCTCCGCATAGGCCTGCCTGCCGATTGTCAACGCCATCACAGCGCTCCCATGATCTTGCCGTTGAAGCCGTAGACGATGCGCGCGCCATCGAGGGCGACTAGCTCGACGGTGCGCGACTGCCCGGGCTCGAAGCGCACCGCGGTGCCGGCGGCGATATTGAGCCGGAAGCCGCGCGCGGCATCGCGATCGAAATCGAGCGCGGCGTTGGTCTCGTGGAAGTGAAAATGCGAGCCGACCTGGATCGGCCGGTCGCCGGTATTGGCGACCGCGAGCCGTATCGTCGCGCGGCCCGCGTTCAGTTCGAGCTCGCCGTCGGCGGGCATCAGTTCACCGGGGATCATGGCGTCTCCTGTCGTCGGTCGGTGCGTAGTCAGATCACCAATCAGGCCACCATCAGCCCCACGCCATACAGCGCGACGCCGGCGCCAAGCGCCCGCGCGAGCCACGGTGCATGCCGGCGCAGCACCGTACCCGCGGCGATGCCCGCCAGATGCAGCGCCATGGTCGCCAGCGCAAAGCCACCGACATAGGCGAGCACCGCCGGCAGCGCACCGGCGCTGGCCGGCAGTTCGGCACCGTGCGCATAGCCATGGAACAGTGCGAAGCCGCCGACCAGCGCCATCGCCACGCCGGCGGGCAGGCGCGCGCGCAGCGCGACCAACAGGCCCACCACCAGCAGCGAGGCGGCGATCATCGGCTCGACCGCGGGCAAGGCAAGGCCGGCAAGGCCGAGCGCGGCACCGACTAGCATCAGCGCGACGAAGGCCAGCGGCACGCGCAGCACGCCGCTGCCCGCGCCCGCCGCCAGCGCGCTCCAGACGCCGACCGCCACCATCGCCAGCAGATGGTCGGCACCGGTCAGCGGATGCAGCAGGCCCGAGGCCAGGCTGGCGCCGACGCTGGCCACATCGTGGCCCGGGTGGGCCAATGCCGGCCCGCTGGCAAGCACGGCAGCCGAAGCCGCGAGATGCGTGGCGACGCGCGCCACGCCGCGCGGCATGGCTTGTTGGAAGGAAAGGGAGCGAATGAAACCGGCCATGTTGGTCCTCGGTGGAATACGGCAAATTCAGTCAGCGGCTGGAATGCGCGCGATACGTCCGGTGCGCAAATAAATAACCGCGCGATACGCGTCAGACGATCGGCTGGTGCACGGTGACCAGCTTGGTGCCATCGGGAAAGGTCGCCTCGACCTGGATCTCCGGGATCATCTCGGCGACGCCGTCCATCACGTCCTCGCGCGACAGCACGGTGGTGCCGGCATGCATCAGCTCGGCGACGGTACGCCCATCGCGCGCGCCCTCCATGATCGCGGCGGTGATCAGCGCCACCGCCTCCGGATAGTTCAGCTTCAGCCCGCGCGCACGGCGGCGCTCGGCCAGCAGCGCGGCGGTGAAGATCAGCAGCTTGTCCTTCTCTCTTGGCGTCAGTTCCATCGCCTGTCCTCGGTGTTCGGTTCGTCGTATCTCGCTTTATGTCCGGCGTGGACGGGCACACCGTCGCTCACGTCGACCACAGCCGCAGCGGCCTGGCCGCTACCCCATGGATCGGCATGCGCAACGCGCTCCACGCTGCCACCATCAGTTCGCGCACCGGCTCGATGCGCGCGCCCAGCACGCGCAGCAGCAGCATCGGCTGGCCGACGTCGGCAAGGCAGGTCACGCCGGCACGCAGTTCGGGCCGATACGGCAGACTCTCGGCCAGCTGCTCGGCCAGCGCCTGCGTCGCGCCCGCGCCGACGGCCCACAGCATGCCGAGCACCGGCAGGCCGTCCAGCCCCACGCGCGCGTGGCGCAGCGGCGAATCGGCATCGAGACGGGCGTGCTCGCGCCACAGCGTGCGCGTGCCCTGCCCGATGCACGTGTCCATCCACGCCGTGCCGCGCCGCCATTGCTCGCCCGACGCCTGCCGGCCAAGCACCAGCGCGTCCCAGCCGATTGCGCTGGCGCCCGGCGCCACCTCCACGGTGGTCGCGAGCCGCGCGCGCGCATCGTCGAACACGATGTTCTCCTGCGGCAACCAGTCCAGCCGTGCGCCGGCCGCGACCGCGACGCGCACCCGCTGGCTGGCATCGCGGCCGAGCGACTTGTACCACTTGGTCGCGCCAGGCGTGGCCAGTACCGCGTGCGCGCCCGGCTCGATGCCGATATCGATGTCGAGCACGTCGCCGCCCGCGATGCCGGCCGGGGGATGCAGCACCACCGCATGGCAGATGCCGCCCTCGGGATACAACGGCTTCTGCACCATCAGCGGTCCGGCATGCCGCCGTTCGACCAGGGCGCTGCGCCCGCCGCGCACCGCGAAGCGCAGCCTCAGGCTGGCGTGCCACGCGGCCGGCATGGCCAGCGTCGCGGCGGCATCGTCGGCGGGAAAATCGGGGTGGCGCATGGACTGGGCGAATGAAAGCGAGAAGGAGAGAAAGAGAGACGCGGCTCAGACCGCGATCATCTCCCGCACACCCTCCTCTTCCATCCGGCCGCCCTCGCCGCTGGCCAGCACCTCGCCGCGGCTCATCACCACGTAGTGATCGGCCAGATGTCGCGCGAATTCGTAGTACTGCTCGACCAGCAGCACCGTCATGCCGAACTCGTCGACCAGCAGCCGCAGCGCGCGGCCGATGTCCTGGATGATCGACGGCTGGATGCCTTCGGTCGGCTCGTCCAGGATCAGCAGCTTCGGCTCGCTCATCAGCGCGCGGCCGATCGCCAGCTGCTGTTGCTGCCCGCCTGACAGATCGCCGCCGCGGCGCTGCCGCATCGTGCGCAACACCGGGAACAGCTGGTAGATGCGGTCGGGCACGCCGGCCGGCTTGCCGCGGCTAGCCGCGCCGATCAGCAGGTTCTCCTCGACGGTGAGCCGCGGGAAGATCTCGCGCCCCTGCGGCACATAGGCCAGCCCGGCGGCGACGCGCTCGTAGGGCGGCGCCTTGTCCAGCGGACGCCCGTTCCAGCGGATCGTGCCGCTGCGGGCCGGCACCACGCCCATCAGGCATTTCAGCAGCGTGCTCTTGCCCACGCCATTGCGGCCGAGCAGCGTGGTCAGCCGGCCCTCGGGCACCTCGAAGCTGACGTCGCGCAGGATATGGCTGCCGCCGTAGTACTGGTTCAATCCGCTGACTTGCAGCATCCGCTTTCCCTTTTTGCGTTCCCATTCAGCGCCGCAGTTCAGCGGCGGAATTCAGCGCCCCAGATACGATTCGATCACGCGCTCGTCGCGCTTGACGGCGTCCAGCGTGCCCTCGGCCAGCACGCTGCCTTCGGCCAGCACTGTGACCTTGCCGGATTCGCCCGCGAGCGCGGCGACGAATTCCATATCGTGCTCGACCACCATCATCGAGCAGCTGCCGCGCAGCCCATTGAGCAGCTTCGCCAGCTGCATCGTTTCCTCGTCGGTCATGCCGGCAACCGGCTCGTCGAGCAACAGCAGCTGCGGCTGCTGCATCAGCAGCATGCCGATCTCCAGGCGTTGCTTCTGCCCGTGCGACAGCAGCCCCGCCGGCCGGTAGGCCTCGTCCTCCAGCCCCGTCAGCGCCAGCGTCTGTTCGATGCGGCGGCGGCCGTCGGCGTCGAGCCGTGCGCGCAGCGACGACCACCAGCGCTTGTCGGCCTTCATTGCCAGTTCGAGGTTTTCCCACACCGCGTGCTGCTCGAACACGGTAGGCTTCTGGAACTTGCGGCCGATGCCGGTCTGCGCGATGGTCGGCTCGTTCAGCCGCATCAGGTCGATGCTCTGGCCGAGAAACACGCGGCCGCTGACCGACGCATTGCGCGGTCCGGTCTTGCCGGTGATCACGTCCATCATCGTGGTCTTGCCCGCCCCATTGGGACCGATCACGCAGCGCAGCTCGCCGTGGTCGATCGCCAGCGTCAGCCGGTTCAGCGCGCGGAAGCCGTCGAACTGCACGGTGACGTCCTCCAGGTAGAGGATCGGGCCGTGCGAGACATCGATGGCGCCGCGCTCGAGCACGCGGCCCAGGCCGGTGGCGTCGCCGCTTGCCGCCTGCGTCGCGTCGTGGCGTGCGTTCGTGTTCGAATTCAGAGCGGCGTTCATGCTTCTCCTCCGCTGCGGGCCGCGGGCACCGCCATCGATGCGGGGGGCGCTGCCGAGGTCGCGGACGATGCGCGGTGCGCAGGCGCCCGCTTGCCGTCATCGCGACGCAGGCGCGCCAGCAGCCCCACCACGCCGTTCGGCAGGTACAGCGTCACCAGCACGAACATCGCGCCGAGCAGGAACAGCCAGTACTCGGCGAAGTGGGCGGTGAACAGCGTCTTCGCGCCATTGACCAGGAAGGCGCCGATCACCGGACCGATCAGCGTGCCGCGCCCGCCGACCGCGACCCAGACCGCCATCTCGATCGAATTGGCGGGCGACATCTCGCCCGGATTGATGATGCCGACCTGCGGCACATACAGCGCGCCCGCGATGCCGCACAGCACCGCCGAGAAGGTCCAGACGAACAGCTTGTAGCCGAGCGGGTTGTAGCCGGAGAACATCACGCGCGTCTCGGCATCGCGCACCGCGGTGACGACGCGGCCCAGCTTCGAGGTCACGATATAGCGGCAGGCGATCAGCCCGCCCAGCAGCGCGAACGCCGTCAGCACGAACAGCACGGTGCGCGTCTCGGGCGCGGCAATGGCAAAGCCGGCGATGCGCTTGAAGTCGGTGAAGCCGTTGTTGCCGCCGAAGCCGGTCTCGTTGCGGAAGAACAGCAGCATTGCGGCATACGTCATCGCCTGCGTGATGATCGACAGGTAGACGCCCTTGATGCGCGAGCGGAAGGCGAAGAAGCCGAACAGCCAGGCCAACACGCCGGGCACCAGCACCACCAGCAGCAGCGCGTAACCGAAATGTTCGGTGCCGTGCCAGAACCAGGGCAGCTCCTTCCAGTCGAGGAACACCATGAAATCGGGAAGCTCGCTGCGATAGACGCCGTCGCGGCCGATCGCGCGCATCAGGTACATGCCCATCGCATAGCCGCCCAGCGCGAAGAACAGCCCGTGGCCCAGGCTCAGGATGCCGCAGTAGCCCCACACCAGATCGAGCGCAATCGCCGCCAGCGCGAAGCACATGATCTTGCCGATCAGCGTCAGCGCATAGGCCGACAGATGCAGCGGATGCGTGTCGGGCAGCACCAGCGCACACACCGGCACGGCCACGGCCGCGAGCAGCGCGACGAGCGCCAGTGCCAGCCAGCCGCGCGCGGAAAACAGCGGCTGGCGCGCGGGCACCGCGAGCGTGAAGGCACGCATTCCAGGATCGATCGAGCTTTGCATCATGCCTCCGCGCTGCGCCCCTTGAGCGCGAACAGTCCCTGTGGCCGCTTCTGGATGAACAGCACGATCAGCGCCAGGACGATGATCTTGGCCAGCACCGCGCCGTAGAACGGCTCGATGAACTTGTTGATGATGCCGAGCCCGAAGGCGCCGACGATGGTGCCGGCCAGCTGCCCCACGCCGCCCAGCACGACCACCATGAAGGAATCGATGATGTAGGCCTGCCCCAGGTCCGGACCGACATTGCCGATCTGCGACAACGCGCACCCGCCCAGGCCGGCGATGCCCGCGCCGAAGGCGAAGGCATAGCTGTCGACCTTCCAGGTGCGCACGCCGACGCAGGCCGCCATGGTGCGGTTCTGCGTGGTGGCGCGCACGAACAGCCCGAGCCGGGTGCGATTGAGCACGCCCCAGGCGATCGCCACCACGGCGAGCGCGAACACCACGATGACGATGCGGTTGTACGGGATCACCAGGCCCGGCATCCATTGCACGCCGCCGCTCATCCAGCTCGGATTGGCGACCTCGACGTTCTGCGCGCCGAACAGCATCCGCACCGCCTGCATCAGCAGCAGGCTGACGCCGAAGGTCGCCAGCAGCGTTTCCAGCGGACGGCCGTACAGATGGCGCAGCACCAGCCGCTCCAGCACGAAACCGACCGCGGCGGCGGCGAGGAAGGCCGCGGGCAAGGCCGCCGGCAGATACCAGTCGAAGGCATCGGGCAGATAGGTGCGGAACAGCGTCTGCACCAGCCACGTCGCATAGGCGCCGATCATCAGAAATTCGCCGTGGGCCATGTTGATCACGCCGATCAGGCCATAGGTGATGGCCAGGCCCAGCGCGGCCAGCAGCAGCACGCTGCCCAGGCTCAGGCCGGCGAACAGGTTGCCGATCAGCTCGGCCTGGCGCTCGCTGGCGCGCAGGTTGTCCAGTGCCTGCTGTGCGGCGGCGCGCAATTGCGCGTCGGGTTCGCGGTATTGGCCGCCCTCGTCGCGTTCGACCAGCGGCTGCAGCCGCTGGCGCGTGGCCGGATCGCTGTCGCGGCCAAGGATGCGGATCGCTTCGAGCCGCTCATCCCGGCTGCCGTCGGCGAGCACGGTATTGGCCCAGATCACGTCGAGCCTGGCGCGCAGCGCGGTGTCCGCTTCCGACTGGCGCGCGGTGGCGACGGCCTCGCGCGGCGCGTCCTCGGGGCGCTCCAGCAGCGCCACGATCGCCTGCGCGCGCACCGTGGCATCCGGCGAGGACAGCAGCAGGCTGCCGGCCGCGCCGTCGACCTGCGCGCGCAGGCTGTTGTTCAGGGTCAGCGATTGCAGCGCGCCGGCATCGACGTCGACCGGCTTGCCGGTGATCGCGTCGAGCGCGCGCTCGCCCTCGACCCGCACCATGCCGATGCCCGGTGCGAACTGCAGCGTGTCGTCCTGCAGCGCCTGCAGGATCGGACCGGCCTGCTTCGGATCGGCCTTGGCCAGCGCGGCGATGGCGGCGCGCTTGGCATCGAAATCGTCTTCGGCCAAGGGCTGCAGGTCGACCTGGCTCAATGCGGCGGCGGCCCACAGCGCGGGCGCGGCCAGCAGCAGCGGCAGCGACAGCAGCGCGGCGAGCGTGGCGCGCCACCAGGAGGCGCGGGGCAGCATGGGTGGGGACATGGCGTCGGTGTGGTGGTCGATGATGAAGCGTTCAATGCAGGGCGGACGGTGGCGGGATGGCACAGGCCGCTGCCCTCTCCCCCGCCCCTCTCCCGCAAGCGGGAGAGGGGAGAAAACCCGGGTCCAACTGTGTTCCTCTCCGTGCTTCGGGAGAATGAGAGAACCGACTGTGTTCTCCCTCTCCCCCTCAGGGGGAGAGGGTCGGGGAGAGGGGGTGGTTTCCATCCTCCCCTCAAAACAACCGACTCACATCACCTTGTCCGGCTTGCCCTCGTTGCCCGCGATGAACGGGCTCCACGGCTGCGCGCGCAGCGGCTTGGGCGTCTTCCACACGACCGAGAACTGCCCATCGCCCTTGACCTCGCCGATCATCACCGGCTTGTACAGATGGTGGTTCTCGCCCATCGTCAGCGTGAAGCCGCTCGGCGCCTTGAAGGTCTGGCCGATCATCGCGGCGCGGACCTTGTTCGGATCGGTGGTGCCGGCCTTCTTGACGGCCTGCGCCCACATGTGGATGCCGACGTAGGTCGCTTCCATCGGATCGTTGGTCACGCGCTTGTCGCCGCCCGGCAGGTTGTTCGCCTTGACCCAGGCCGCCCATTGCTTGCGGAACGCGTCGTTCTCGGGGTTCTTGACCGACATGAAGTAGTTCCATGCGGCCAGATGGCCCACCAGCGGCTTGGTGTCGATGCCGCGCAGCTCTTCCTCGCCGACCGAGAACGCGACCACCGGCACGTCCTTGGCCTTCAGGCCCGCGTTGCCCAGTTCCTTGTAGAAGGGCACGTTCGAATCGCCGTTGATCGTCGAGATCACCGCGGTGCGGCCGCCCTGCGAGAACTTCTTGATGTTGGCGACGATGGTCTGGTAATCGCTGTGGCCGAACGGCGTGTAGACCTCCTCGATGTCCTTGTCGGCGACGCCCTTGCTCTTGAGGAACGCGCGCAGGATCTTGTTGGTGGTGCGCGGGTACACGTAGTCGGTGCCCAGCAGGAAGAAGCGCTTGGCGCCGCCGCCCTCCTTGCTCATCAGGTACTCGACCGCGGGAATGGCCTGCTGGTTCGGCGCGGCACCGGTGTAGAAGACGTTCTTGGACATCTCCTCGCCTTCGTACTGCACCGGATAGAACAGCAGCGCGTTCAGTTCCTCGTAGACCGGCAGCACCGACTTGCGCGACACCGAGGTCCAGCAGCCGAACGTCACCGCGACCTTGTCGTTGCTGATCAGCTGGCGCGCCTTCTCGGCGAACAGCGGCCAGTTCGACGCGGGATCGACCACCACCGGCACCAGCTTGCGGCCCAGCACGCCGCCGCTCTTGTTGATCTCGTCGATGGCCATCAGCGCGACGTCCTTCAGCGACGTCTCCGAGATCGCCATCGTGCCCGACAGCGAATGCAGCACGCCCACCTTGATCGGCTCTTTCGATTGCGCGATCGCCAGCGGGCTGGTACCGATCATCGCCGCAGCGGCGACCGCCGACAGCTTCAACACCTCACGTCGTTTCATTGCAGCTCCCTAGCTCTGTTTGTGTTCGAGGAAGAACGCACCCCGGGAGCACTTCTGCAACTAGCGTGCCACAAAAAAAGAACGCGGCTTCGCGCCGCGTGGGAGACTGCATTGACATGACGGCACCGTGGCGGTGCGCCGGCGCCTTGCATCACGATGGTGCGATGATGCAAAGCGGTGCGACGCACCGCCCCGGGGCGTCAGGAGTAGCGCCGGCTGATCGATTCGGCGACGCAGACCGGACGGTCGCTGCCCTCGCGTTCGATCGTGACCTCCCAGGTCGATTGCGCGCCGACGAGGTCGGGTGCATTGGGCGGCGGCGCGATGCGCTCGACCTTCAGCAACTTGATGCGCGCGCGCAGCCGGCTGCCGACCGGCACCGGCGCGGTGAAGCGCACGCGATTCAGGCCGTAGTTGACGCCGATCTTGACGCCCGGCATCTGCATTGCGCTCTGCATCAGCGCGGGCAGCAGCGACAGCGTCAGGAAGCCGTGCGCGACGGGCGCGCCGAACGGCGATTCGCGCCGCGCGCGTTCCGGATCGACGTGGATCCACTGATGGTCGCCGGTCGCCTCGGCGAACAGGTTGACCTGGTGCTGCGTGATCTCGGTCCAGTCGCTGACGGCGACCTCCTGCCCCTGCAGGCCCTCGAGTTCTTCCAGCGAAGCGATGGTGCGCATCTTCTCTCCTTGTCCAATGTCGGTCGGAACGGCGGTCCCGGTTCGATTGAGGAATTCAGGCCGGCCGGCGGCCGTACATGCCCATGCCCTTGACGGTGCAGACCAGCTCGCCGCGCTGGTTGACCGCCTCCCACTGCGTGTGCACCACGCCGCGATCGGGCTTGGACTGCGACGGCCGCTTGTCGAGCACCGACACGAACACGGTCAGCGTATCGCCGGCATAGACCGGCTTGAGCCAGCGGATCTCGTCGACGCCGGGCGAGCCCATGCTGGCCGACTTCGACGTCATGTTGTCGACCAGCATGCGCATCATCACCGCGCAGGTCATCCAGCCGCTCGAGATCAGGCCGCCGTAGATGCTTTTCTTCGCCGCTTCCTTGTCGACGTGGAAGGGCTGCGGATCGTATTGCGTGGCGAAGCTGACGATCTCGTCCTCGGTGATCCGCCGCGAACCGAGTTCGCGCCGGCTGCCGACGACGAAGTCTTCGAAATACATGGTGTCGGACATGGGGTCTCCAGTCTGCTGGGTTGTTCTGGCCGCCAAAGCAAAAAAACCGCGCCGGACGTTGACGCCCGAGCGCGGCTTGCCTTGCCTCAGCGGCTGGCCATCATGCGGCCTGCTGGAATTCCGGCAGGCTGGCGAAGCGGCCAAGATGGTGGTCGACATCGCCGAAGGTGGTGTTGATCAGCGTCAGCCGCTTGAACATGTGCGCGGCCGGCAGTTCGTCGGTCACGCCCATGCCGCCGTGGATCTGCACCGCTTCCTGGCCGACCGTGCGCGCGGCCTGGCCGACCCGGGCCTTGGCCGCGGACACATAGCGGCGGCGCTCCTCGGGGCCGGCCTCGTCGAAGCGGGCCGCGGCCAGCAGCGTGATCGAGCGCGACTGCTCGGCATGGATGAACATCTCGACCATGCGGTGCTGCAGCGCCTGGAAGCGCGCGATCGGCACGCCGAACTGCTGGCGCGTCTTGGCGTACTCGATGGTGGCCGCCGTCAGCGCGTCCATCACGCCCACGGCCTCGGCGCACAGCAGCACCGCGGCGTAGTCGGCAACCTGCTCGAGCAGCGCCCAGCCCTGCCCTTCGGCGCCCAGCAGCTCGCCGGCGGCGTCCTGGAAGGTGATATCCGCGGCGTGCAGATTGTCGATGGTGCGGTAGTCGCGGATGGTGACGCCCGGCGCCTTGGCATCGACCAGGTACAGCGAGATGCCGTCCTGGTCGGCGTTGCCACCGCCGGTGCGTGCCGACACCACCAGCTTGTCGGCCTGGCCGCCGTGAATCGCCACGACCTTGGTGCCGTTCAGCTTGCCGCCCTTGGCGGTCACGCGCACGTCGTTCAGCGCATAACGCGCCTCGCGCTCGTTGAACGCGGTGGCCAGCTTGATCTCGCCGCCGGCGACCTGTTCGAGCACGGCGTCCTGGCCGCCGGCCTGCTTCAGCGCGTAGGCGGCGGTCACCGTCGCCAGATACGGCTCGACCACCAGCCCGCGGCCCAGCTCCTGCATCACCACCATCATGTCGATGGCGGTACCGTTGAAGCCGCCCTGCGCTTCGGGCATCGGCAGCGCGGTCAGGCCGAGTTCGACCAGCGCGTTCCAGGCCGCTTCGCTGTAGCCGGTTTCGCTCTTGTAGGCCTTCTTGCGGGACTCGAAGTCGTAGCTCTTGTCGATGAAGCGGCGTACCGCGTCAGCCAGTTGCTTCTGCTCGTCGCTGAGATTGAAGTTCATGGTTCCTGTCTCCTCACAGCCCCAGGATCATCTGGCTGATGATGTTCTTCTGGATTTCGTTGGATCCGCCGTAGATCGAGGTCTTGCGGAAGTTGAAGTAGTACGCGGCCAGCGGCGCGGCATCGTCGTAGCCGGTCACCGCATGCTCGGTCTCGCACTCCAGGTAGTCGCGGTCGAACGGCTGCGCGTACGGGCCGACGGCTTCGACCATCAGCTCGGTCAGCATCTGCTGGATCTCGGTGCCCTTGATCTTGAGCAGCGAGGCCTCGGGGCCGGGGCCCTTGCCGGCGCTTTCGCTCGACACCACGCGCAGCACGGTGATCTCCAGCGCCATCAGCTCGATCTCCAGCGCGGCAACCTTGGCGCCAAACACCGGATCTTCCAGCAGCGGCTTGCCGTTCTTCTGCTGCTGGCGCGCGACGCGCTTCAGGAAGCCGAGCTCGCGCTTGGAATTGCCGACGCGGGCGATGCCGGTGCGCTCATGGCCGAGCAGGTACTTGGCGTAGGTCCAACCCTTGTTCTCCTCGCCGACGCGGTTCTCGACCGGCACCTTGACGTTGTCGAAGAAGACCTCGTTCACCTCGTGGTCCTCGTCGAGCATGATGATCGGACGCACGGTGATGCCCGGCGTCTTCATGTCGATCAGCAGAAACGAGATGCCCTCCTGCTTCTTGGCTTCGGGGTCGGTGCGGACCAGGCAGAAGATCATGTCGGCGTGCTGGCCGAGCGTGGTCCAGGTCTTCTGGCCGTTGACGATGTAGTGCTTGCCGTCCGGCGTCAGTTCGGCGCGGGTCTTCAGCGAGGCCAGGTCCGAACCCGAGCCCGGCTCCGAATAGCCCTGGCACCACCAGTCGGTGCAGTCCAGGATGCGCGGCAGGTAGTACGACTTCTGCTGCTCGTTGCCGTACTTCATGATCACCGGCGCGACCATCGCCACGCCGAAGGGCAGCACGCCGGGCGCGCCGACGCGGGCATTTTCCTCATCCCAGATATGGCGCTGGGTCGCGTTCCAGCCGGTGCCGCCGAACTCGACCGGCCAGTGCGGCGCCGACCAGCCCTTCCCCGCCAGGATCTTGTGCCAGCGCACCAGATCGTCGCGGTTGGGCCGGCGGTGATTCAGAATCTTGGCGCGAATGTCCGCCGGCAGGTTGGCTTCCAGCCAGCTGCGCACTTCCTCGCGGAAGGCGTTGTCGGCCGCCGTGTAGTTGAGATCCATGCCCGTCTCCAGTGATGCCGGCTGCGGCCGGCAAATTGTTCTGGCCAACGCGCCGTCGCACCGGCGCGAAGGCGGGCACGGGACGCGATTCAGTGAGCCGTCTGCTTCAGCGCATCCGGCACCACGAGCGGAAACGTTTCGATGCCCTCCTCGGCGAGCGCCTGCACTTCCTCCGGCGACGCCGTCCCGCGGATGCCGCGTTCCGGTGCCTCGTCGTAATGCATGCGCCTGGCCTCCTCGGCAAAGCGCGGCCCCACGTCCTCGGTCTGCGCCAGCACCTGCCTGACCGCCTTCAGATACAGCGATTGCAGAGCCTGCGCCGCCTGCGGGACCGCCTGTGCCTGCTGCGCCGCCGCCTGGGGCACCGGCGGGCGCTCGGCCGCGCCGGACAGATTCAGGCGCGGAGCGCTCGGCAGCCGCGTCACCGCGTGGTCGCCGCAAACAGGACACTGAACGAGATCGCGCGAAATCTGCGACTGCGCATCCTCCTCCGAAGCAAACCAGCCTTCGAACCGATGGTCATGCGCACAGCGCAGGTCGAGCACCTTCATGATGTTTCCAGCCCGTCAAAGCAATATTAGCCGTGAATCGGAAATTTGTGAACGGTCGTTCTAATTTTTTCCTGACCGATGCCGGCCCGCAGGGCTGGCGTGTCGGAAAGATGGTAGCGCTTCGGGGAAATTAAAGGTGGGTTGCCCTCTCCCCGGCCCTCTCCCGCAAGCGAGAGAGGGAGAACACCGGCAGATAGTCGAACCGCCACGGGTTGCTCCCTTCCCCCCGCAAGCGGTAGACCGGCACATGGTCAAACCGCGATGGGTCGCTCCCCTCTCCCGCTTGCGGGAGAGGGGCCGGGGGAGAGGGCAAGCGGCGTCAGGATCCGCGACTCAGCCCGCAATCACGCCGGCACCTTCTGCTCGCCCGGCTGCCACGCCCCCGACAGCACCTTCTCCAGCCAGAACGCGCCGATGATGGTCTTGACGTCCGTAATGCGGCCCTGGCGGACCCAGTCGATCACCTGCCCGGCCGGCACGATCAGCGTCTCCAGGAATTCGCCGTCGTCGAGTGCCGCCTCGCCGGCGGTCAGCTCGCGTGCCAGGAACAGGTCGATGAACTCGGTCGAGTACGAGATCACCGGGTGGATGCGGGTCAGATAGTCCCAGCGCGCGGCGCTGTAGCCGGTTTCCTCGCGCAGCTCGCGCTCGCCGCAGCGCTGCGCCCCTTCCTGCGGGTCGAGCTTGCCGGCCGGGAATTCGAGCATCACCTCGCGCACCGCATAGCGGAACTGGCGCTCCACCAGCACGGTGCCGTCGTCGAACAGCGGGATCATCATCACCGCGCCGGGATGCTCGACATACTCGCGGCCGGCCTGCTTGCCGTCGGGCAGCCGCACGATGTCCTGCTTGAGCGTCAGAAACTTGCCCCGGTGCAGCGTCGCGGACGCCAGGGGGACTTCCTTCAGATGGTCGTCGCCGCTGGCGTCGAGCGCTTCGGGGGAGACCGGGGAGGCGGCTTTCGAATGGGATGACGACATGAACCCTCCGGGGTGGCGAGGCCGCCGAAGGTCATGCCGGATTCGGCGTCAGCTCGCGCGATGTTTGACCAGGTATTGCCAGGTGTAGCCGGGGAAGGCGAACACCAGCATCAGGCAGGCGGTGATCGCATAGAACTGCCAGCCCTGGGCAAAGCGGTTGCCCAGGCCGGCCTCGACGGCGAAACCGACCGCGCCGACCAGCAGATAGTAGACGATCAGCTCGGCGAGCCGCACCCAGAACGGCTTGCGCGGCTTGCCGAGCGGAATGACCGCAAACAGGCGCTGGTTGACGAAGGGCAGATTGGCACAGGCCAATGCCAGCAGGATGACAAACCAGCCGCCCGCGGATGCGCTCATTGCGGCTCGCGTGAGGTTCGCTCGAGGTTCACGTGACCGCGGCGCTCAGGCGCCCAGCGTGGTGCGCACGACCTGGTAGCACAGGTTCATCAGCGCGGCCGGGAAGATGCCCAGCGCGACGATGACCAGGCCGTTCAGGCTCAGCAGCGAACGCAGGCCGCCCGAGGCTTCCAGCGTTTCCTCGCCGGCCGGCACGTCGAAGTACATCAGCTTGACGATGCGCAGGTAGTAGAACGCGCCGATCAGCGAGAACAGCACCGCCACCACGGCCAGCCACGACATGCCCGCCGCGACCACCGCTTCCAGCACCGCCAGCTTGGCGTAGAAACCCACGGTCGGCGGGATGCCGGCCAGCGAGAACATCATCACCAGCATCAGCAGGGCGAACCACGGGTTGCGGCGCGACATGCCCTTCAGGTCTTCCAGCGTCTCGGCCTCGAAGCCCTTGTTGGTGCGCAGCAGGATGATGCCGAAGGTGCCCAGCGTGGTCAGCACATAGGTGACCGCGTAGAACATCGCCGAGCCGTAGGCGCTGGCGGCGCCGTCGGTCTGGCCGCCGGCCACGCCCGACAGCATGCCCAGCAGCAGGAAGCCCATGTGCGAGATCGTCGAATACGCCAGCATCCGCTTCAGATTGCTCTGCACGATCGCGGTCAGGTTGCCGATCGCCAGCGACACCACCGCCAGCACCGACAGCATGACCTGCCAGTCCACCGCCAGCGGCAGCAGGCCTTCGACCAGGATGCGCAGCGTCATCGCGAAGGCGGCCAGCTTCGGCGCACCGGCGATCAGCAGCGTCACCGCGGTCGGCGAGCCCTGGTAGATATCCGGAATCCACATGTGGAACGGCGCGGCGCCCAGCTTGAAGGCGAGACCGGCGACCAGGAACACCACGCCGAAGGCCAGCATCGTCGTGTTGACGCGGCCCGATTCGACCACGCGGAACACTTCGCCAAGGTTCAGCGAGCCGGTGGCGCCGTACATCATCGACATGCCGTACAGCAGGAAGCCCGAGGCCAGCGCGCCCAGCACGAAGTACTTCATCGCCGATTCGGACGTCACGCGCGAATCGCGGCGCAGCGCGACCAGCGCGTACGACGACAGCGACAGCAGTTCCACGCCCAGGTACAGCGTCAGGAAGTTGTTGCCGGTGATCATCACGATCTGGCCGCCCAGCGTGAACAGCGCCAGCATGTAGAACTCGCCGGCATACAGGTCACGATCGCCGAGGTAGCGGCGGGTGTAGACCAGCGTCACGAACAGCGCCAGCGCCGAGAACGAGGCCAGCACGTTCGCCATTGGGTCGATCACGGCCAGATTGGAGAAGGCGTAGTGGGTCTCGCCGTTGGCGGCATTCAGGCCGAACCAGACCGTCAGCACCAGCGTGATCAGCAGCGACAGCGGATAGGCGACGCTCGGGCGGTTCTTGCCGCGCGCGAGGTCGATCCAGTTGACCGCCGCGATGGCGATCGCCAGGAAGATGATCGGGGCGACAGGCGCCCAAGTCGTGGTCGATTCCATGATTCGTTCTCTCCCTGCTTACAGCTTGGACTGCGCCACGTGCGACAGCAGGTTGACCACCGATGCGTGCATCACATCGGTAAAGGGTTTCGGATGCAGGCCCATGTACAGCGTCATCGCGGCCAGCAGGCCCAGCATGACGAACTCGCGCTTGTTCAGGTCGATCAGCTCGGCGACGTGCTGGTGCTTGACCTCGCCGAACACCACGCGCTTGACCATCCACAGCGAATAAGCCGCGCCCAGGATCAGCGAAGTGGCCGCTGCCAGGCCGATCCAGAAGTTGTACTGAACCCCGCCCAGGATCACCATCCACTCGCCGACGAAGCCGGAGGTGGCCGGCAGGCCGCTGTTGGCCATCGCGAAGAACACCGCGAAGGCCGCGAACTTCGGCATCGTGTTGACCACGCCGCCGTAGTCGGCGATCTGGCGCGAGTGCACGCGGTCATACAGCACGCCGATGCAAAGGAACATCGCGCCCGAGATGAAGCCGTGCGAAATCATCTGCACGATGCCGCCCTCGATGCCGATCTCGCTGAAGATGAAGAAGCCCAGCGTGACGAAGCCCATGTGGGCGATCGACGAGTACGCGACCAGCTTCTTCATGTCGGCCTGCACCATCGCCACCAGGCCGATGTAGATCACGGCCACCAGCGAGATCGCGATGATGAACGCGGCCAGGCTGTGGCTGGCGTCCGGCGCGATCGGCAGCGAGAAGCGCAGGAAGCCGTAGGCGCCCAGCTTCAGCATGATGGCGGCCAGCACCACCGAGCCGCCGGTCGGCGCCTCGACGTGGGCGTCCGGCAGCCAGGTGTGGACCGGCCACATCGGCACCTTGACGGCGAAGGCGAGGAAGAACGCCAGGAACAGCAGCACCTGCTCCTGCATCGACAGCTTGGCCTGATGCCATTGCAGGATCTCGAAGCTGCCGGTCTTGTTGTACAGGTACAGCAGCGCGACCAGCGTCAGCAGCGAGCCGAGCAGCGTGTACAGGAAGAACTTGAAGGCCGCGTAGACCCGGTTCGGACCGCCCCAGACGCCGATGATGATGTACATCGGGATCAGCGTGGCCTCGAAGAACACGTAGAACAGCATGCCGTCGAGCGCGGCGAACACGCCCACCATGATGCCCGACAGGATCAGGAACGAGGCCATGTAGGCTGCCACGCGCTCGGTGATGACCTCCCAGCCGGCGATCACGACGATCACCGTGATGAAGGCGGTCAGCACCACGAACCACATCGAGATGCCGTCGACGCCGAGGTGGTAGTTGATGTTGAAGCGCTCGATCCACGACACCTTCTCGACGAACTGCATCTGCGCGGTGCCGCGGTCGAAGTGCAGCACCAGCGGGAGCGTGACGAGGAAGCTGACGATCGAGCCGAACAGCGCGGTCCAGCGGACGAAGCCCGGGCTGCGATCCGAGCCGAAAGCCAGCACCAGCAAGCCGAAAAAGATAGGCAGCCAGATAGCGAAAGAGAGAACCATTTTCGTTGTATTCCTTACTTGGCGCCCACCGCGCTAGCCGAGCCGAAGATCGTGATCGACAGCAGCACCAGCATGCCCAGGATCATCGCGAATGCGTAGTGATAGATATAGCCGGACTGCACGTAGCGGCTGACCGAAGCGACCCAGCCGACCACGCGCGCGGAGCCGTTGACCAGCAGGCCGTCGATCAGGCCCTGGTCGCCGCCCTTCCACAGGCCCGTGCCGAGCAGGCGCGCACCGCGGGCGAACACCGCTTCGTTGATGGCGTCCATGTAGTACTTGTTGTCGAGCAACTTGTACACGCCGCTGAAGCGTTGCTGGATGGCCGCCGGGATGTCGGGGCGCTTCATGTAGAAGAACCACGACAGCACGACGCCGGCCAGCGCGAGCCACAGCACCGGGGTCTGCAGCGAGTGGATGCCCATCGCGACCCAGCCGTGGAACATGCCGGCCAGCTCGCGCATCGCGTGGTGGTTCTCGCCGACGAAGATCACGTCCTGGAACGCCACGCCGTTCTTGAAGAAGTCGCCGAACAGCATCGGCTCGATCGCGATCGCACCGATCACCACCGACGGGATCGCCAGCAGTACCAGCGGCAGCGTCACCACCCACGGCGACTCGTGCGGCTTCTCGCCCGGGGCCAGGCCATGGTGGTGGTCGTCGCCATGCGCCTCCTCCTCTTCCTCGGCGTGGTCGTGGTGCAGGTGCGGCTTGCCGAAGCGCTCCTCGCCGTGGAACACCAGGAAGTACATCCGGAACGAGTAGAACGCGGTGACGAATACGCCCGCCATCACGGCGAAGTAGGCGAAGCCCGATCCGGCGATGTGCGACTCCGCGACGGCCTCGATGATCGAGTCCTTCGAGTAGAAGCCCGCGAAGAACGGCGTGCCGATCAGCGCCAGCGAACCGACCAGCGAGGTGATCCAGGTGATCGGCATGTACTTGCGCAGGCCGCCCATGTTGCGGATGTCCTGGTCATGGTGCATGCCGATGATCACCGAACCCGCGGCCAGGAACAGCAGCGCCTTGAAGAAGGCGTGGGTCATCAGGTGGAACACCGCGACCTGGTAGGCCGAGGCGCCCAGCGCGACGGTCATGTAGCCCAGCTGCGACAGCGTCGAGTAGGCGACCACGCGCTTGATGTCGTTCTGGATGATGCCCAGGAAGCCCATGAACAGCGCGGTAATCGCGCCGATCACCAGCACGAAGGACAGCGCGGCGTCGGACAGCTCGAACAGCGGCGACATGCGGCTGACCATGAAGATGCCGGCGGTCACCATTGTGGCCGCGTGGATCAGCGCCGAGATCGGCGTCGGGCCTTCCATCGAGTCCGGCAGCCACACGTGCAGAGGGAACTGCGCCGACTTGCCCATCGCGCCGATGAACAGGCAGATGCACGCCACCGTCAGCATCATCCAGTCGGTGCCCGGGAACGTCACGGTCGCCAGCTGCTCGCGCGCGGCGAACACGTCGGTGTAGTTCAGGCTGCCGCTGTAGGCCAGCAGCAGGCCGATGCCCAGGATGAAGCCGAAATCGCCGACGCGGTTGACCAGGAAGGCCTTCAGGTTGGCAAAGATCGCCGTCGGGCGGGTGTACCAGAAGCCGATCAGCAGATACGAGACGAGACCCACCGCTTCCCAGCCGAAGAACAGCTGCAGGAAGTTGTTGCTCATCACCAGCATCAGCATCGAGAAGGTGAACAGCGAGATGTAGGCGAAGAACCGGTTATAGCCCGGGTCGCCCTGCATGTAGCCGACGGTGTAGATGTGGACCATCAGCGAGACGAAGGTCACCACCACCATCATCATCGCGGTCAGCGAGTCGACCAGGAAGCCGACCTCCATCTTCAGCGGATGGCCGTTGAACGGCAGCACCATCCACTCATAGACCGTGGCGTTGAAGCTGG
>JAPSLP010000053.1 GCA_031180665.1 Cupriavidus sp.
CGTGCGGGCGATCGTGATCCGCGGCAAGGACGAGATCTTCACCGCCGGCAACGATCTGGAAGACTTCATGAAGCGGCCGCCGAGCAGCGAGGAGGATGCCGCCAAGGCGCCGGTGTTCCAGTTCCTGCACGAGATCAGCCATGCCGCCAAGCCGCTGGTGGCGGCGGTCAGCGGGCCGGCAGTCGGCATCGGCACCACGCTGCTGCTGCATTGCGACCTGGTCTATGCGGCCGAGGGCGCGCGCTTCTCGCTGCCATTCGTGCAGCTGGGGCTGTGCCCGGAGGCCGCGTCGAGCCTGCTGCTGCCGCGGCTGGCCGGCTACCAGCGCGCGGCCGAGAAGCTGCTGCTGGGCGAGCCGTTCGGCGCGCAGGAGGCGCAGCAGATCGGCCTGGTGACGCGCGTGGTGGCCGGCGCCGAACTGCACGAGTTCGCGCTGGCGCAGGCCCGCAAGCTGGCGGCGCTGCCGGCGTCGTCGCTGCGGGAAACCAAGCGGCTGATGAAGGGCATTGACGCCGCACAGATGGAGACACAAATGGCGCAGGAGGGCGCGGTGTTCCGCCGGCTGCTGCAGTCGCCCGAAGCGAAGGAGGCCTTCACGGCGTTCTTCGAGAAGAGGAAGCCGGATTTTTCGCGGTTCAGTTGATAGGCGTTGGGGGGCTGAACCACCCCCTCTTCCCAACCCTCTCCCCCTGAGGGGGAGAGGGAGAACCCAATCGGACCAGGCTGATCACGCCGCTGGTTTCCAACACCACGAATGCAACGAAATGAGCCGGTTTTCTCCCCTCTCCTGCTTGCGGGAGAGGGGCCGGGGGAGAGGGCAGGGCGCCCGCCACCGCGGCGGCCGCCCTCACACCTTCGGCAGCACCCTAGGCTGCCGTTCCTCGTCGGTCGCCACATAGGTCAGCGTGGCCTCGGTGACCTTGACGATCTCGTTGCTATGGCGCATCCGCTGCGCATAGACCTCGACCTCGACGGTGATCGAGGTCCGGCCCGTCTTGACGATGTCGGCATAGAAGCTGACCAGATCGCCGACGAACACCGGATGCTTGAACAGGAAGGAATTGACCGCCACCGTGGCGACGCGGCCCTGCGCGCGCTCGACCGCGGGAATCGAGCCGGCGATGTCGACCTGCGCCATGATCCAGCCGCCGAACACGTCGCCGTGCACATTGGCATCGGCGGGCATTGGCACCACGCGCAGCGCGGGGTTCTTGCCGGGCGGCAGGGACGACAGGGTCTGGGGTTCGCTCATGATCGATCCGGAAGGCAGCAGGGGTAGGCCCCGATTACAGGCCCGTTCGAAACAGGCGGGGCAGGAGGAAAAGCCGGGCGCGTGCGGGCGCGTACGGGGGCAAATGCCGGGGAAAACCCGTCGCGCCGAACTCTGCGACAATCGCATATTCGCCCGAATTCTAACGTATGCGACGCTACTCCACGACGGACGAGCCTGCCCCCACGGCCCCGTCCTCGCCGCTGTTCTCCGGCGCGCGCGGCCAGCGCAGCGACTGGCAGACCGTGCGCAACCTGCTTCCCTACCTGTGGCATTACAAGTGGCGCGTGATGCTGGCGCTCACCTGCCTGGTGGCCGCCAAGGCCGCCAACCTGGGCGTGCCCGTGCTGATGAAGCGCCTGATCGACGCGATGAACATCGCGCCCGGCGATCCGCGCGCGCTGCTGGCGGTGCCGGCCGGGCTGATCGTCGCCTACGGGCTGCTGCGGCTCTCGACCACGCTGTTTACCGAGCTGCGCGAGATCCTGTTCTCCAAGGTCACGCAGAGCGCGGTGCGGGAGATCGCGCTGCAGGTGTTCCGCCATCTGCACAGCCTGTCGCTGCGCTTCCATCTGGACCGGCAGACCGGCGGCATGAGCCGCGACATCGAGCGCGGCACGCGCGGCATCCAGTCGCTGATCTCGTATTCGCTGTACAGCATCCTGCCCACGCTGGTCGAGATGGCGCTGGTGATGGGTTTCTTCCTGCTGCACTACGACATCTGGTTCGCGGCGATCACCGGCGGCGCGCTGCTCGCCTATATCGTCTTCACGGTGGTGGTGACCGAATGGCGCACGCACTTCCGCCGCAAGATGAACGAGCTGGATTCGCGCGCCAACCAGAAGGCGATCGACTCGCTGCTGAACTTCGAGACCGTGAAGTACTTCGGCAACGAGGCCTACGAGGCCGCGCGCTACGACGAGAACCTGCGCACCTACCGTACCGCCGCGATCCGCTCGCAGAACTCGCTGTCGCTGCTGAACTTCGGCCAGCAGGCGATCATCGCGATCGGCCTGATTCTGATCCTGTGGCGCGCCACCGTGGGCGTGGCCGAGGGCGTGCTGACGCTGGGCGACCTGGTGCTGGTCAACACGCTGATGATACAGCTGTACATCCCGCTCAATTTCCTTGGCGTGATCTACCGCGAGATCAAGCAGGCCACTACCGATATGGACCGGATGTTCGTGCTGCTCGGCACCAACCGGGAGGTCGCCGATGCGCCCGATGCCCGGCCACTGGCCGTGCGCGGCGCCGAGGTGCGCTTCAGCCGTGTCGGCTTCGGCTACGACAGCAACCGCCGCATCCTCGACGATGTCGACTTCACGATCGCCGCCGGCACCACCACCGCGGTGGTCGGCCATAGCGGCTCGGGCAAATCGACGCTGGCCCGGCTGCTGTTCCGCTTCTACGACGTCGGCAGCGGCGCGGTGCTGGTCGATGGCCAGGACATCCGCACCGTCACGCAGGACAGCCTGCGGCGCGCGATCGGCATCGTGCCGCAGGACACGGTGCTGTTCAACGACAGCATCTATTACAACATCGCCTACGGCCGCCCGGGCGCAAGCCGCGAGGAGGTCATCGAGGCCGCGCGCGCCGCGCAGATCGACGCCTTCATCCGCGAGCTCCCGCAGGGCTACGACACACCGGTCGGCGAGCGGGGCCTGAAGCTCTCGGGCGGCGAGAAGCAGCGCGTGGCGATCGCCCGCACGCTGCTGAAGAATCCGCCGATCCTGATCTTCGACGAAGCGACCTCGGCGCTGGACTCGCGCACCGAGCAGGCGATCCAGGCCGAACTGATGCGGCTGGCGCAGAACCGCACCACGCTGCTGATCGCGCACCGCCTGTCCACCGTGGTGCATGCCGACCAGATCCTGGTGATGGACCGTGGCCGCATCGTCGAGCGCGGCACGCATGCCGAACTGATGCGCGCCGACGGCCGCTATGCCGAGATGTGGCGCATCCAGGCGCGCAGCGCGGCGCAGGGCGTGACGTCGGCCGACGGGACGGTGGACGCCAGCGGCGGCGAGCTGGCTCGCATCGAAGGCGCCGCGGCGGTCGCCGCCGATCTCGGCGACGCGACCCAGGACGCGTAAGGCCGCCCCGCATTGTCGACAATGGCCGCGCGCAATCGCGCATGGCCAGGCTCGATGCACAAGTTTGGTTGGACAAACCGTCGCGGCCATGCCCCGCTTTGGGGCCGCTTCGATGCGGTTTTGGCTGGCATATGGCTTGCAGACACTGTTCGCGCAAAACAGGCACGAACAGGAGAGCAAACATGCCGCACGACAGGTCGCCACACCAGCAATCGCAGCAGCAATCGCAGCAGCAATCGCAACAGCAATCGCAACAGCAATCGCTGAAGAAAACGCAGCACGACGGACATCCGCGCCAGGACGCGCAAGCAGCGCAGGGCGGCACGGCGCCTTCGCCGCTGCGCCGGCGGATGCTGCGGCTCGGCACGGTGCTCGGCACCGCGATGGTGCTGTCGACACAATGGGCCACGCCGGCCCATGCACAGGCCGCGACCAAGGTCCGTTTCCAGCTCGACTGGCGCTTCGAGGGGCCGTCGGCGCTGTTCCTGCTCGGCGAGCAGAAGGGCTACTACAAGGCCGAGAAGCTCGATGTGTCGATCGACGCCGGTAACGGCTCGGGCAATGTGGTCAACCGCGTGGCCTCCGGCACCTACGACATGGGCTTCGCCGATCTCGCCTCGGTGATGGAGTTCTACGGCAACAACCCGGACACGAAGAACAAGCCGGTCGCCGTGATGATGGTCTACAACAACACGCCGGCCGCGGTGCTGGCGCTCAAGAAGTCCGGCATCAAGGCGCCGAAGGACCTCGCCGGCAAGAAGCTGGGCGCGCCCGTGTTCGACGCCGGCCGCCGCGCCTTCCCCATCTTCGCCAAGGCCAACGGCCTGCAGGCATCGAGCTTCAACTGGCAGGCGATGGACCCGACGCTGCGCGAGACCATGCTGACGCGCGGCGATCTCGATGCGATCACCGGCTTCTCGTTCACCTCGATCCTGAATCTCAATGCACGCGGCGTGAAGGACGAAGACATCGTGGTGCTGCCGTTCCCGCAATACGGCGTCAAGCTGTACGGCAATGCGGTGATCGCGTCGGAGGACTTCCTGAAGAAGAACCCCGAGGCGGTCAAAGCCTTCCTTCGGGCCTTCGCCAAGTCGGCGCGCGACGTGATTGCCAGGCCGGAGGAGGGCATCAAGGCGGTCAAGGCGCGCGATGGCATCATCGACGAAAAGCTCGAGGTCCGGCGCCTGAAGCTCGCGCTCGACAGCGTGGTCAGGTCGCCCGATGCCCGCGCCGACGGCTTCGGCCGCGTCAACAAGCCGCGGCTGTCGCTGATGGCGTCGCAGGTGGCCGATGCGTTCGGCACCAAGGGGCGGATCAATCCGGATGCGCTGTGGACCGACGCCTATCTGCCGTCGGCGGCGGAACTGGACGTGCTGCGATGACCGTGCAAGTTGCTGCATCGGCCGCTGTCTCCGGCGCCATGCCCAAGACGCCGGTCGCATCGCCCGGCGCGGACGCCGACGCCGCCTTCGTCGATTTCAACCGCGTCTGGCTGGCCTACAACGACGAGCTGGCCCGCAAGGGCGAGTTCGCGGTCGAGGACATCTCGCTGCAGGTGCGGCCGGGCGAGTTCATCGCGATCGTGGGGCCGTCGGGCTGCGGCAAGTCGACCTTCATGAAGCTGGCGACCGGACTGAAGCCGGCCACGCGCGGCGTGGTAAAGATCGCCGGCGAGAAGGTGACCGGCCCGCTGAAGATGGTCGGCATGGCCTTCCAGGCGCCAACGCTGCTGCCATGGCGCACCACGCTGCAGAACGTGATGCTGCCGCTGGAGATCGTCGAGCCGTACCGCTCGACCCTGCGTGCGCGGCGCGATGAATACGTCGAGCGCGCCCGCACGCTGCTGCGTACCGTCGGGCTGGCCGGTTACGAGGACAAGTACCCGTGGCAGCTATCGGGCGGCATGCAGCAGCGCGCCTCGATCTGCCGTGCGCTGATCCACGAGCCGCGCATGCTGTTGCTGGACGAACCGTTCGGCGCGCTCGATGCCTTCACCCGCGAGGAGCTGTGGTGCGTGCTGCGCGACCTGTGGCAGGCCCAACGCTTCAACGTGATCCTGGTCACCCACGACCTGCGCGAGGCGGTGTTCCTGGCCGACACGGTGTACGTGATGAGCCAGCGGCCGGGCCGCATCCTGATGCGCAAACCGATCGAGCTGCCGCGCCCGCGCGATCTCGAACTGACCTATACCGAACCCTTCGCCGATCTGGTGCATACGCTGCGCGAGAAGATCGGCAATGTCCGGCAGCACTGAGATGACCACGCTTACCGATTCGACCCAGCGGCGCGTGGAACGCGTCGCGCCCTGGCTGCTGCTGGCCGCCTGCCTGCTGCTGTGGCAGGGCGCCTGCATGATCTTCGAGGTGTCCGACTTCATCCTGCCGAGCCCGGCGGCCATCGTGGTGTCGCTGCTCGACTACTGGGACGTGATCGCGGCCCATGCCTGGCGCACCTTCTGGACCACGATGGTGGGCTTTGGCATTGCGATCGCGGTCGGTGTGGTGCTGGGCCTGCTGATGGGTTCGTCGCGGCTCGCGTATGCGGCCGGCTACCCCTTGATGACCGCATTCAACGCGCTGCCCAAGGCGGCCTTCGTGCCGATCCTGGTGGTGTGGTTCGGCCTCGGCGCCGGGCCGGCGATCCTGACGGCGTTCCTGATCTCGTTCTTCCCGGTGATGGTCAATATCGCCACCGGGCTGGCGACGCTGGAGCCCGAGCTGGAGGACGTGCTGCGCGTGCTGGGCGCGCGGCGCACCGACGTGCTGTTCAAGGTCGGGCTGCCGCGCGCACTGCCGTACTTCTTCGCGTCGCTGAAGGTCGCCATCACGCTGGCGTTCGTCGGCACCACGGTGTCGGAGATGAACGCCGCCAACGAAGGCATCGGCTATCTGCTGGTATCGGCCGGCTCGGCGATGAAGATGCCGCTGGCCTTCGCCGGCCTGGTGGTGATCGCGGTGATGGCGATGGCGATGTACGAGCTGTTTGCCGTGCTGGAGAAGCGGATGACCGGGTGGGCGCATCGGACTTGAGGCGCGGTCGAGGGCGCGATTGAAGACGCGATTGAAGGCGCGATTGAAGGCGCGATTGAAGGCGCGATTGAAGGCGCGATTGAAGGCGCGATTGAGGGATGGAGTGCGACTGGTGCCCTCGGTTTTCTCTCCCTCTCCGGCTCGCGGGAGAGGGGAGAAAAACCGTCGCGACGCTTAAACGTACTCCAGCGGCAGCGCCGTCGTGTACTTGATCTGCTCCATCGCGAAGCTCGAGCTGACGTCGGCGAGCTCGGCGCCCTGGATCAGCCGCTTGTAGACGCGGTCGTAGGCGGCGATGTCCGGCACGACCACGCGCAAAAGGTAGTCGGTGTCGCCGGCCATCCGGTAGAACTCGGTGACCTCCGGGATCGATGCCACCAGTCCGTGAAAGGTCTTGAGCCACTTGGCGCTGTGCTGGTTGGTGCGAACCGACACGAACACCGTGACGCCGACGTTCAGCTTGGCGGGATCGAGCAGCGCCACGCGCTTGCGGATCACGCCGCTCTCCTGCAGCTTCTGCACCCGGCGCCAGCACGGCGTCGAGGTCAGGCCAACCCGTTCGGCCAGCTCGGCCACGGGCAGGTCGGCGTTCTGTTGCAGCTCGGCCAGGATCTGGCGGTCGTATCGGTCCATTGCGCTTGCTCCGTCGGTGTTGCGAGGTTCGGTGGACCGCTAACCGGCGGCCCCACCGCGCCTCACCGCGCCATGCCGCGCCATGCCGCGCCATGCCGCGCTAGCGGGCCGCCACCAGCAGATTGACGCCGGTGGCGATCTGCGCGGCCTCGACGCCGTACAGATGCAGCGAGATGGCGATGTCCTGCGTCTCGCCATCGCCCCGCTCGATGGCGCGGCCCGGATGGCCGAGCGAGTGGATGTGGCCCAGGCCTGCCGGCACGCTGAACACCGCCCCCGGCTCCCGCACGACACCGCCGCTCGGCCGTGCCATCTGTGCCGCCTCGTCCCAGCGGTAGTGCCGCTCATACAGCGAGCCCTGCAGCACGCGGTAGGCGCACCAGGTCCGGTGCCCGTGCACGGGACTCGCCTGGCCCGGGCGCCAGACCAGCAGCATCGCCGAGAAGCGCGCCATCGGGTCGGCATAGATCAGATGCCGCGTATAGCCGTCCGGACTGCCGGCACGCGCGGCCGGCGGCAATAATGCCAGCAGCGCGTCGGCGTCGTCGCCGAGGCAGGCCTGGACCTGCGCGGCCACGGTCCGCGCGCTGTCGTCGAACACCCGCGCCAGCGCCGGCGACAGCGCGGACAGTCCGCACGACGGCGGCAGCCCGGCTTGCGCGCCGGTGGCTTGGGGGGACGACAGGCGTGGCTGCGGTTCGGCGTGCGGGCTTGGCATCGGGGCTCCGGAGACAGTGGATCGGATGGTCCGATCATAGCCAGCGGCGCCGAGCAAGCCGATCTAAAATGTGGTGCCGAAGCGATCCGATGGGGAATGATATTCCTATTCGCTCCAGTACTCTGGAATATTTTTGCGCCGGTGGCCGCCGGGAGATAATGCGCCATGGAAATCAAATGGCTTGAAGACTTCGTCAGCCTGGCGGAGACGCACAGCTTCTCGCGCTCGGCCGAGCTGCGGCACGTGACCCAGCCCGCCTTCTCGCGCCGCATCCAGTCGCTCGAGGCCTGGCTCGGCACCGAGCTGATCGACCGCTCCAGCTATCCGACCAACCTGACGCCGGCCGGCAAGGTGTTCTACGAACAGGCGCTGGCGATGCTGGCGCAGGTCAGCGAGACCCGCGCGCTGATGCGCGGCCAGCGCTCGGCCAACGCGCAGATGCTGGAATTCGCGGTGCCGCACACGCTGTCGCTGACCTTCTTTCCCGAGTGGCTGAAGGCGCTCGAGCGGCAGGTCGGCACGCTCGCCTGCCGGCTGCGCGCGCTGAACGTGCACGACGCGGTGCTGATGCTGGTCGAGGGCGGCTGCGACCTGGTGATGGTCTACCACCATCCGCGCCAGGCGATCCAGCTCGATCCTTCGCACTACGACATGCTGGTGCTCGGCGTCGAGCGGATGTCGCCGTTCAGCGTGCCCGATGCCAGCGGCAAGCCGCTGTACCGGCTGCCGGGCACCGATCGCAAGCCGGTGTCCTTCCTGAGCTATACCCCCAATGCCTTCCTCGGCCGGATGGTGGAGATGCTGCTGTCGGATACCAGCGAGTCGTTCAAGCTGGACAAATGCTACGAGACCGATATGGCCGAGGCGCTCAAGGTGATGGCGCTGGCCGGCCATGGCCTGGCTTTCCTGCCCGAGAGCGCGGTGCGCGAGGAGGTCGCGCAGGGCAGGCTGATGCGGGCCGAGGGACCGCGCGCGGCCCCGCTGTCGATCGAGATGGAGATCCGGCTGTACCGGGCGCGGCCCGGCGAGCATGGCAACGACCGGCGCGGCAGCCAGCTGCGGCGCAAGCGGGAGCTGGTGGACCGCATCTGGGCGAGCCTGTCGGCCGGCGCGGCGCCGATCGAAGGCGGCGCGGGCTGAGTCCAACGGGCCGGCGACGAACCCGGCTCGGCACCCCACTTCGGAAGGGTACGTCCCCGTCGAAAGGTTATGCATTTCCTGCATGACCGAATGAACAAACGGCATTGGATTTCGGCGGGGCAGCGCCCCTAAGCTTGTCGCCATTCCATTTCCGGATTTCCACGATGTCTTCCGATTCGCCGATCATCACCGCCTCCGCGCATTCCGTCCCCTCGTATCTGAACGCCGACAACCTCGGCCCCTGGGGCATCTACCTGCAACAGGTCGACCGCGTGACCCCCTACCTGGGCTCGCTGGCCCGCTGGGTCGAAACGCTCAAGCGCCCCAAGCGCGCGCTGGTGGTCGACGTGCCGATCGAGATGGATGACGGCACCATCGCCCACTTCGAGGGCTACCGCGTCCA
Source organism: Cupriavidus sp. (assembly GCA_031180665.1). Classification (GTDB taxonomy): domain Bacteria; phylum Pseudomonadota; class Gammaproteobacteria; order Burkholderiales; family Burkholderiaceae; genus Cupriavidus. Next base: position 9,287 of record JAPSLP010000053.1, read on the forward strand.
GCACAACACCTCGCGTGGCCCGGGCAAGGGCGGCGTGCGTTTCCACCAGGACGTGACGCTGTCCGAAGTGATGGCGCTGTCGGCCTGGATGTCGGTCAAGAACGCCGCCGTCAACGTGCCGTACGGCGGCGCCAAGGGCGGCATCCGCGTCGACCCGCGCAAGCTGTCGCGCGCCGAGCTCGAACGCGTGACCCGTCGCTATACCAGCGAGATCAACATCATCATCGGGCCGAACAAGGACATCCCGGCCCCGGACGTCAACACCAACGAGCAGGTGATGGCGTGGATGATGGACACCTATTCGATGAACGAGGGCAGCACCTCGACCGGTGTGGTCACCGGCAAGCCGATCTCGCTGGGCGGCTCGCTGGGCCGCCGCGAGGCGACCGGCCGCGGCGTGTTCGTCGTGGGCGCCGAGGCCGCGCGCAACCTGGGCCTGGAAATCAAGGGCGCGCGCATCGTCGTGCAGGGCTTCGGCAATGTCGGCAGCGTGGCCGCCAAGCTGTTCCACGAGGCCGGCGCCAAGGTCATCGCGGTGCAGGACCACAAGACCGCGCTGTTCGACCCGGCCGGGCTGGACGTGCCGGCGCTGATCGAACACGTCGCGCACAACGGCACCATCGACGGCTTCCGCGCCGAGACCATCAGCGCCGAGCAGTTCTGGCAGACCGAGAGCGACATCCTGATCCCGGCCGCGCTGGAAGGCCAGATCACCGCCGCCAACGCGCCCCACATCAAGACCCGCATGGTCATCGAAGGCGCCAACGGCCCGACCACGCCGGAGGCCGACGACATCCTGCGCGAGCGCAATATCCTGGTGGCGCCGGACGTGATCGCCAACGCCGGCGGCGTCACGGTGTCGTACTTCGAGTGGGTGCAGGACTTCTCCAGCTTCTTCTGGACCGAAGAGGAGATCAACCAGCGACTGGTACGGATCATGCAAGAGGCGTTCCGCTCCATCTGGCAGGTCGCACAGGAGAACAAGGTCACGCTGCGTACCGCGGCGTTCATCATCGCCTGTACCCGTATCCTGCAGGCCCGCGAAATGCGCGGCCTGTACCCCTGATCGCTCAGCGCGATATCGGGGCAATCGGACCCGCACTGGGGCAGGCGGCATGCTGCGATGCACCAAGACGGGGTCCGAACCACAGCGAGGCGGCAGCCGGAGATTCCGGCTGCCGCTTTTTTTATTACAGCCGCGTGGCGCAGCCGATTGCCGGACAGCGGCGGCTAGGGAAATACCCGTTGTATCCGAGCGTCGGCTTGCGCAATACTATTTCGTCGGCGGCACGTTTCTTGTTAGAGTCCCGCCTTTCTCTCATGGTCAAGGAGATGTTATGAAGGTTGCCAAATTGGCTGCGCTGGCGATTGCGGCAGGCGTGCTGTGCGGTACCGCACAAGCGGCCGAGCAATTGACCGGCACGCTGAAGAAGATCAAAGACACGGGTGTGATTACGCTTGGCGTGCGGGAATCGTCGATTCCCTTCAGCTATAACCTCGGTGGCGTGCGCACCGTCGGCTATTCCTATGACATCAACGTCAAGATCGTCGAAGCGGTCAAGGAACAGCTGAAGCTGCCGAACCTGCAGGTCAAGGAAATTCCGATCACTTCGCAGAACCGCATTTCGCTGCTGCAGAACGGCACGATCGATATCGAGTGCGGCTCGACCACCAATAACCTGGACCGCCAGAAGCAGGTTGCCTTCAGCAACACCATCTTCATCATCGGCACCCGCTTCATGACCAAGAAGGACAGCGGGATCAAGGACTGGGCCGACCTGAAGGGCAAGAACGTCGTCACCACCGCCGGCACCACGTCCGAGCGCCTGCTGCGCACGATGAACGACCAGCAGAAGCTGGGCATGAACATCATCAGCACCAAGGACCACGGCCAGTCGTTCCTGACGCTGGAGTCGGGCCGCGCCGCCGCCTTCATGATGGACGACGCGCTGCTGTACGGCGAGCGCGCCAAGGCCCGCAACCCGGCCGACTGGATCGTCACCGGCAAGCCGCAGTCGCGCGAATCGTATGGCTGCATGCTGCGCAAGGACGATGCCCCGTTCAAGAAGGTCGCCGACACGGTGATCGCCAATCTGATGAAGACCGGCGAGATCAACAACCTCTACGCCAAGTGGTTCACCCAGCCGGTGCCGCCGAAGGGCCTGAACCTGGACTTCCCGATGTCCGACGACATGAAGGCACTCATCAAGAACCCGAACGACAAGGCGCTCGACTGATTCGGCTCCAGTCACGCGTGTGAAACGGAAGGCGTGCGCGAAGGCATGTCCTTCCGTTTCTTTTTGAGGACGCATCATGAATTACAACTGGCATTGGGGTGTTTTCCTCGAAGAAGCCGCGATGAACGAGACCTATCTGGACTGGATGATTTCCGGTCTGAAGGTCACCATCGCGCTCGGCCTGACTTCGTGGGTGATCGCCCTGATCATCGGCTCGATCCTCGGCGTATTGCGCACGGTTCCCAATAAATTCCTGTCGGGTATCGCGGCCACCTACGTCGAAATCTTCCGCAATATTCCGCTGCTGGTGCAGCTGTTCATCTGGTATTTCGTGGTTCCCGAATTGCTGCCGTTCGGTGAATCGATCAAGCAGATGAATCCGTTCACCCAGCAATTCCTGGCCGCGATGTTCTGCCTCGGTACCTTTACCGCCGCGCGGATCTGCGAACAGGTGCGCTCGGGCATCAACTCGCTGCCGCCGGGACAGCGCAACGCCGGCCTGGCGATGGGCTTCACGCTGCCGCAGACCTATCGCTACGTGCTGCTACCGATGTCGTTCCGCGTCATCGTGCCGCCGCTGACCTCCGAATTCCTGAACATCTTCAAGAACTCGGCGGTGGCGTCGACGATCGGCCTGCTGGAACTGGCGGCGCAGGGGCGCCAGCTGGTCGACTACACGGCACGGCCGTACGAGTCCTTCATCGCCGTCACGCTGATGTACGCGCTGATCAATATCGTCGTCATGCTGGGAATGCGCTGGGTGGAAAAGCGCACGCGCGTGCCGGGCTTCATCGGCAGCAAGTAAGGGGAACGCGATGGCTTATACATTCGATTTCACCTCGATCAACGCCGATACGCTGCACGTGCTCGGCGAGGGCATGATGGTGTCGCTGAAGATCACCGCCACCGCGGTGGTGGTCGGCATCGTCTGGGGCACCATCCTCGCGATGATGCGCCTGTCCTCGGTCAAGCCGCTGAACTGGTTTGCACAGGGCTACGTCACCGTCTTCCGCTCGATACCGCTGGTGATGGTACTGCTCTGGTTCTTCCTGATCATTCCGCAGGTGCTGCAGGGGATTTTCAATCTGTCGCCGGCCACCGATCTGCGCATGACCTCCGCGCTGGTTGCCTTCGCGCTGTTCGAGGCGGCCTATTACTCGGAGATCATCCGCGCCGGCATCCAGAGCGTGTCGCGCGGTCAGATGTACGCGGCGCAGGCGCTCGGCATGACCTATGGGCAGACCATGCGGCTGGTGGTGCTGCCGCAGGCGTTCCGCAACATGGTGCCGCTGCTGCTGACGCAGGGCATCATCCTGTTCCAGGATACCTCGCTGGTCTACGTCAGCGCGCTGGCCGATTTCTTCGGGCAGGCGTATGGCATCGGCGAACGCGATGGCCGCATCGTCGAGATGCTGCTGTTCGCGGGTCTGGTCTATTTCGTGATCTGTTTTTCCGCATCGTTGCTGGTCAAGCGATACCAGAAAAAGGTGGCTGTATGATCGAAATCAATAACGTCTCCAAGTGGTACGGCTCCTTCCAGGTGCTGACCGATTGCACCACCCGCGTGGCCAAGGGCGAAGTGGTGGTGGTGTGCGGCCCGTCGGGGTCGGGCAAATCCACGCTGATCAAGACCGTGAACGGGCTCGAGCCCTTCCAGAAGGGCGATATCCTGGTCGACGGCACCTCGGTCGGCGGACCCAAGACCGATTTGCCGAAGCTGCGTTCCCGCGTCGGCATGGTGTTCCAGAACTTCGAACTGTTCCCGCACCTGTCGATCACCGAGAACCTGACCATCGCGCAGATCAAGGTGCTGGGCCGCTCGCGCGACGAGGCGATGGCCAAGGGCATGAAGTACCTGGAGCGCGTGGGCCTGAAGAACCAGGCCAACAAGTTTCCGGGTCAGCTCTCGGGCGGCCAGCAGCAGCGCGTGGCGATCGCGCGCGCGCTGTCGATGGATCCGATCTGCATGCTGTTCGACGAGCCGACCTCGGCGCTGGACCCGGAGATGGTCAATGAAGTGCTCGACGTGATGGTGCAGCTGGCCCACGAGGGCATGACGATGATGTGCGTGACCCACGAGATGGGCTTTGCCCGCAAGGTGGCGAACCGCGTGATCTTCATGGACCAGGGCCGCATCGTCGAGGACACCGCGAAGGAGGAGTTCTTCGGCAATATCGACGCGCGTTCGGAGCGGGCGCGCCAGTTCCTGTCGAAGATCCTGCAGCACTGAGGGGGCAAGCCCTCTGTATGCTCCCTCTCCCCCAGGGGAGGGGGAAGCAAGACCTCTCAAGTACAGGCCGAATTGGCCGCGTTGCGCGCCTGCACTTCGGGCGGGATCGGCACCGTCAGCGTCATCGTCGGCTGGCCGGCCTCGAACATCATCAATTCCCCCGGCGCGAACGGCGTCCACACTTCGTCGTCCGTCAGCGGCGCGGTGGCGATCACTGCCACGCGATCTTCAGGCGTGGTCACCTTGGCAAAGTCGATCGACAGGTCCGCATCGATCAGATGCGCGGTCGAGAACGGCCACTGGCGCACCAGGTAATACAGCCGCGTCGAACAGTGCGCGAACAGCGCCTGCCCATTGCTCAGCAGATAGTTGAAGACCCCGTACAGCGTGATCTCGCGCGTGATGTCCGCCAGCGCGTGGCACAGCTCGTTCAGCGGCGGCTGGGAACCGGGAAAACGCTTGCGCAGGCCCTGCATCAGCGCGCAGAAGGCCAGTTCGCTGTCGGTGTCGCCGACCGGCTGATAGACCCCGGACAGGAACGGCGAGAAGCCCTTCAGGTCGCCGTTGTGGGCGAAGATCCAGTGGCGGCCCCACAGCTCGCGCATGAACGGATGGCAGTTCTCCAGCTTCACCGTGCCCTGGGTCGCCTTGCGGATATGCGAGATGACGTTCTTCGACTTGATCGGGTAGTGCTTGATCAGGTCCGCCACCGGCGAGGTGCCCGCGGACTGGTTGTCGATGAACAGCCGGCAGGCCTTGTCCTCGAAGAACGCCACGCCAAAGCCGTCGGCATGATGATCGGTGACGCCGCCGCGCGCGGCGAAGCCGGTGAAGGAGAACGTCACGTCGGTCGGCGTGGCGCAGTTCATGCCGAGCAGCTGGCACATGGCGTGGGACCGGGACGGCGTGAGGGCCGGCCGATTGCAATAGAATTGCGACATTATCCCGCCGGGTCGGGCGTTCTGCCAAGCACGTCCGCCGCCGTCGGCGCGGTCCGCCGGAAACCCTGCTTCCAACTCCCAGCTTCCTTCGAGCCTTCCGCCATGAGCCAATACAAGATTGCCGTGATCCCTGGAGACGGGATCGGCACCGAAGTGATGCCCGAAGGCATCCGCGTGATGGACGCCGCCGCGCGCCGCTTCGGCATCGACCTGCAGTGGGACCACTTCGATTTCTCCAGCTGCGACTACTACGCCCGCCACGGCAAGATGCTGCCGGACGACTGGTTCGATACGCTCTCGCGCTACGACGCGATCTATTTCGGCGCGGTGGGCTGGCCGGCCACGGTGCCCGACCATGTCTCGCTGTGGGGCTCGCTGCTGCAGTTCCGGCGCGCGTTCGACCAGTACGTGAACCTGCGCCCGGTACGGCTGATGCCGGGCATCCGCAGCCCGCTGGCGGACCGCAAGCCCGGCGACATCGACTTCTACGTGGTGCGCGAGAACACCGAGGGCGAATATTCCAGCATCGGCGGCCGCATGTTCCCTGGCACCGAGCGCGAGGTCGTGATCCAGGAAACGGTGATGAGCCGGATCGGCGTCGACCGGATCCTGAAGTTCGCCTTCGAGCTGGCCAGCAAGCGTCCGAAGAAGCATCTGACCTCGGCCACCAAGTCCAACGGCATCTCGATCACCATGCCGTACTGGGACGAGCGGGTCGAGGCGATGGCGGCGAACTATCCGGAGCTGAAGGTCGACAAGTACCACATCGACATCCTGACCGCGAACTTCGTGCTGCATCCGGACTGGTTCGACGTGGTGGTGGCCAGCAATCTGTTCGGCGACATCCTGTCGGACCTCGGGCCTGCGTGTACCGGCACCATCGGCGTCGCGCCGTCGGCCAATATCAATCCGGAGCGGACCTACCCCAGCCTGTTCGAGCCGGTCCACGGTTCGGCGCCCGATATCGCTGGCCGCGGCATCGCCAATCCGATCGGGCAGATCTGGTGCGGCGCCATGATGCTCGAACACCTGGGCCATGCCGATGCCGGCGCGGCCGTGCTGGGCGCGATCGAATCGGTGCTGGCCGCCGGGCCCGCGCACGCGCCGCTGACGCGCGATATCGGCGGCAACGCCGGCAGCGCCGACCTCGGCCGCGCGATCGCGGAAGCGCTGTGAGCGAGGCCGCCAAGCACGGCTGGGAGCCACGCGCGCTGCTGCGCGCGAGCTTCGATGCCGCGGTCGCGGCCGCCGATCCGCTGCGCATCGTGGCCGAGCACCTGCCGCCGCCCAGCCACCAGGGCCGCACGCTGGTGGTCGGCGCGGGCAAGGCCGCGGCGTCGATGGCGCTGGCGGTGGAGCGGGCCTATGCCGGGGCTGACGTGGCGCTCGAGGGCCTGGTGGTCACGCGCTACGCCCATGGCCTGCCGACCGGACACGTGCAGGTGATCGAGGCCGGCCATCCGGTGCCCGACGAGGCCGGCGAACGCGCCGCGGCCGAGATCCTGGCCCGCGTGCAAGGACTGGGACCCGAGGACCGGCTGATCGTGCTGGTCTCCGGCGGCGGCTCCAGCCTGCTGTCGCTGCCCGCCGATGGCGTGTCGATGGCCGACCTGCGCGCCACCACGCGGGAGCTGCTGCGCTGCGGGGCGCCGATCACCGAGATGAACGTGGTGCGCAAGCATCTGTCGCGCATCCAGGGCGGGCGCCTGGCCCAGGCGAGCCGCGCGCCGGTGACCACGCTGATCGTCTCGGACGTTGCCGGAGACGATCCCAGTGCCATCGCTTCCGGCCCGACCGTTGCCGATCCCAGTACCTACGACGATGCCCTCGCGATCCTGCGCCGCTACGAGGCGCGCGTGCCGCCCGCGGTGCAGGCCTATCTCGAAGCCGGCGCGCGCGGCGAGCATGCCGAGACCCCCAAGCCCGGCGATCCGCTGTTCGCGCGCGTCGACAACCGCATGATCGCCACGGCGCACGGCAGCCTGGCGGCCGCCGCCGAGGTGTTCCGCGCGCACGGCGTGACGCCGGTGATCCTCGGCGATACCGTCACGGGGGAGGCCCGCGAGGTGGCGCGCGTCTACGCGGCGCTGGTGCGCGAGATCCGCGCGTACAATGCGCCGTTTGCCGCGCCGGTCGCGTTGATCTCCGGCGGCGAATGCACGGTGACGCTATCCAAGGACGGCGCCGGACGCGCCCGCGGCGGCCGCTGTTCCGAATTCCTGCTGTCGCTGGCGATCGAACTGGAAGGCGTGGCCGACGTGCACGCGATCGCCGCCGATACCGACGGCATCGACGGTTCCGAGGACAATGCCGGCGCGCTGGCCGACCCGGGCACGCTGGCCCGTGCCGAGGCGGCCGGCATGCCGGCGCGCCGCCAGCTGGAGGCGCACGACGCCTGGGGCCTGTTCGACGCGATCGGCGACCTGGTCGTGACCGGGCCGACCCGCACCAATGTCAATGACTACCGCGCCATCCTGATCCTGTAATTGCCGATCGCCCGCCGCCTGCTCCATTCCCACGCTTTCGATTTGCCGAAGTCATGACCCAGACCCTGACCATCACCCGCCCCGACGACTGGCACCTGCATCTGCGCGATGGCGCCGCCCTCGCTGCCGTGCTGCCCGATACCGCGCGCCAGTTCGCCCGCGCCATCGTGATGCCGAACCTGAAGCCGCCGGTCACCACGGTGGCGCAGGCGCAGGCCTATCGCGCCCGCATCCTGGCTGCGCTGCCGGCCGGCCTGTCGTTCGAGCCGCTGATGACGCTGTACCTGACCGACAACACGCAGGCAGACGAAATCGTCGCGGCCAAGGCCAGCGGCTTCGTGCATGCGGTCAAGCTGTATCCGGCCGGCGCCACCACCAACAGCGATGCCGGCGTGACCGACATCCGGCGCTGCAGCGCGGCCCTGGAAGCGATGCAGCGCGTCGGCCTGCCGCTGCTGGTGCACGGTGAAGTCACCGACAGCGAGATCGATCTGTTCGACCGCGAGGCAGTCTTCATCGAGCGCGTGATGACGCCGCTGCGCCGCGATTTCCCGGGGCTGAAGGTGGTGTTCGAACACATCACCACCAAGGACGCGGTCGACTACGTGCGCGAGGCGGACGGACCGATCGGCGCCACCATCACCGCGCATCACCTGCTGTACAACCGCAATGCCATCTTCATCGGGGGCATCCGCCCGCATTACTACTGCCTGCCCGTGCTCAAGCGCGAGACCCATCGCCAGGCGCTGGTCGCCGCGGCGGTATCGGGCAATCCGCGCTTCTTCCTTGGCACCGACAGCGCACCGCACGCGCGCGGCCTGAAGGAGCATGCCTGCGGCTGCGCCGGCTGCTATACCGCGCTGCATGCGATGGAGCTTTACGCGGAGGCATTCGATGCCGCAGGCGCGCTCGACAAGCTCGAAGGCTTCGCCAGCTTCCACGGCGCCGACTTCTACGGCCTGCCGCGCAACACCGGCACGCTGACGCTGCGCCGCGAGCCGTGGCAGCTGCCGGAAACGCTGCCGTACGGCGAGACGGAGCTGGTGCCGCTGCGTGGCGGCGAAACGCTGCAATGGAAGGCCGCGCTGGCTGCCTGAGCGGTGGCTGACCCGGGCACTCGGCAGGTCATCGAGGGCGGAGAGCCCGCCCTCGGCCTGGCGCAGCGGCTGGCCCGGATCGACTGGTCCCAGCCCTGGTTTGCGCCGTTCGCTGCGACGGGCGCCGCAGTCGCGGCCCAGGTCCACCAAGGGCGGCCGGTCCATGCGGCGCTCGACGCCCTTGCCACCGCGCACGGGCTGACCAACGCTGCCGGGCTGCCACTGCGCTTCGTCCCCCAACAGGCGCTGCCGCCCGGCCGCGCCTACGAGGCCCATATCCATGCGCACGGCGAGGTGCCGACGCGCGAGAACCTGCACGATGTCTTCAACGGCCTGATCTGGCTGCATTTCCCGCGGACAAAGGCGATGCTGAACCGGCTGCAGGCGGCGGCCATCGCCATGGACGGGGTGCAGCCGACGCGCGGGCCGTTGCGCGACGCGGCGACGCTGTTCGACGAAAACGCGGTGCTGTTCGTCAGCGCAGAGCCGCAGCTGGAAGCGGCGCTGCGCGGGTTCCGCTGGCGCGAGCTGTTCGTCGACGGCCGGCACGCGTGGCCGGGCCGCTGCGCGGTGGTGCCGTTCGGCCATGCCTTGCTGGAAAAGCTGGTCGCCCCCTACAAGTCCATCACCGCGCACGGCTGGCCGATCGCCATGGTGCCCGCCGATCCGCGTCCGGCCACGCTGGACGCGCCCCTGGCCGAGATGCTGGCGCAGGCCGACCTGCGGGGCCGAAGCAGCTTTGCGCCGCTGCCGGTGCTCGGCATTCCGCACTGGTGGCCGCCCAATGCCGACGCGCGCTTCTATGACGACGCAAGCGTGTTTCGCCCGGGCCGCCGCACTGCCGGCGGGACCGGCGGAAGCGACGCAAAGGTGCTAGACTGCGGCCCGCGAAGCAGGACAGACAACCGCTGCTCGCCTGGCAACGGGCGAGGGGAGGAAAGTCCGGACTCCACAGGGCAGGGTGGTGGCTAACAGCCATCCACGGCAACGTGCGGAATAGGGCCACAGAGACGAGTCTTCGCGCCGGGCTTGCCCGGTGCGAAGGGTGAAACGCGGTAACCTCCACCCGGAGCAATCCCAAATAGGCAGACGATGAAGCGGCCCGCCGAGTCTGCGGGTAGGGAGCTGGAGCCGGCCGGTAACGGCCGGCCTAGAGGAATGGTTGTCACGCGCGTGCGGATCGCAAGGCCCGCGCGCCGCGCACAGAATCCGGCTTATCGGCCTGCTTCGCTTCGAATTCGCTTCCCGGTGCGGCGCACCGGGAACGCCTCAAAGGCGCCGATGCGCCGGTATCAAGTTGAGGTCTTACACCTCGACCAGTTCGACGCTGTGGCTGATCTCGGCCGTCTTGGCCAGCATGATCGACGCCGAGCAGTACTTGTCGTGCGACAGCTGCACCGCGCGTTCGACGGTGGCCGGGTTCAGGTTGCGGCCCGTCACGGTGAACTTGAAGTGGATGCGGGTGAACACCTTCGGATCCTCGCCGGCGCGCTCGGCCTCCAGGGTGACGGAGCAACCGCGCACATCATGGCGCCCGCGCTTGAGGATCAGCACCACGTCATAGGCGGTGCAGCCGCCGGTACCCAGCAGCACCATCTCCATCGGCCGCGGCGCGAGATTGTGGCCGCCGCCCTCGGGAGCACCGTCCATCGCGACGAGGTGACCGCTGCCGGTCTGCGCGACGAAGCTCATGCCGTCGTTGCCCATCCAGGTGACCTTACATTCCATTTCGTTCGTTCCTGCTCTCAATGTTTCGTTTCGACGCGTCGTGCGGGCGCATCGGGTCCTTGCATTTTCCTCAAATTTCCCTTGCGCCGTGTGGTGTCTTTGCCGCTTGAACGGGCGGAAAACCGAGGGAAACCTCTAAGATGTCAGTTTCGTGACATCGCGGTGAGCCGCTAAGTGTTTGAATTTTAGACATTTTTGACGACTTGCGTCACCGTGACAATTTTTTGCATTACGAAATGCCATTTCGCAGTGCAAATTTTCTTGCGTCGCACAAGCGGTCATGTATAATTCCAACCATTGAACGACGGCGCGCCGATGGCCCGCCAGAGTGCGAAAGCGAAGGGTGGTCGAAGCGACCGAGGCAGTTCCCGACGCCAGCCCGCACCGCCGGCCCCGTCCCGTTGTTCTCCCAGTGTCTCCTCCACCCTCCTCCTTTGGTGGATTCAAACCCAAGCCTCAGCGGCTTGGGTTTTTTTTCGCCTCTGCGCCGCTTCTTTTTTGCAATGGAGCGGTCTGCAAGACACTCCGCAACCCAGTCCCTTGACGGCAAACGCATTGTTTGCTTGTGCCGGGCGGCGAACCGCAAGTATAATCGAGGGCTTTTCCGTCATGCCCGCGGAAGAAGAACTCAGGGAGAGCCTGCACACACAAGCAGGAAGGTCAG
>JAPSLP010000054.1 GCA_031180665.1 Cupriavidus sp.
CGCAGGCCCTGCCCCGCGGCCCGGTGGATCCGGATGCGCCACTTCAGCTGCTCGGGGGCATGACGCCCGCCGCATTCATGCGTGATATCTGGCACCGCAAACCCCTGCTGGTTCGACAAGCCATCCCCGATATCGTGCCCCCTGTCTCGCGGGAAGCGCTTTTCGAGCTGGCCGACCGCGACGACGTCGAATCGCGGCTGGTCACCTACTTTCGCAACCGCTGGAAACTGGCGCACGGTCCCTTTGCCGCCGACAACCTGCCGTCGACCAAGGCACGGCAATGGACGCTGCTGGTACAGGGCGTGAACCTCCACAATAGCGCCGCGTCGGCGCTGATGGGGCAATTCCGCTTCATTCCCGATGCGCGCCTGGACGACGTGATGGTCAGCTATGCCACCGACGGCGGTGGTGTCGGCCCGCACTTCGACTCCTATGACGTGTTCCTGTTGCAAGTTTCGGGCCGGCGCCGCTGGCGCATCTCGTCGCAAGACCGGCTCGAACTGGTGCCGGACCTTCCTTTAAAGATACTGGCCGAATTCGAAGCGGAACAGGAGTTCGTGCTCGAGCCCGGCGACATGCTGTACCTGCCGCCGCAATACGCCCACGACGGCGTCGCCGAGGGCGAGTGCATGACCTGCTCGATCGGGTTCCGCGCGCCCGCCTACCGCGAGCTGGCGGGGCATTTTCTGGCCTGGCTGTCGGAAACCGTGGAGGACAACGAGGCGCTGTCCGGGCGTTATGCCGATCCCGGTCAATCGGCCACTTCGCGGCCCGCGCAACTGCCCGCGGATCTCGCCCGCTCCGTTGCGCAACGGCTGCAGGCGTTGCGCTGGTCCAATGACATGGTGTCCGAGTTTATCGGCACCCATCTGTCGGAACCGAAGCCCGGTGTGGAGTTCGCCGAGGTTCCGCAAATCCCAGCCGGAAAATACGCGAAACTGGCGAGAACGCACGGCATTGTGTTGGCGCCGGCGTCGATCGCGCTATACGACCGCAGCCATTTCTTCCTCAATGGCGAGGCCTACGAGGTCCCCGGCGAACTCGCCGGCTGGCTGCGCAGGCTGGCCGATCGGCGCCATTTGACCGCCGCCGAAGTCGCCGAATGCGCGGATCTGCCGGAGCTGATGGAGACATTTCACCATTGGACCCTGGAGGGCTGGCTCCAGCTGGCACCGGCCGCGGTGTAATAATGCGTAACAGTGTGGTCAGCAAATGACGGCGCTACACAAGCCGGGAAAACGTGGATATAATCGCCAGCTGGCTCGTACTGTGGACCAATGCATTTACGGCACCGGGGAGAGCCATTAAATTGAAGTTCACGAGCGATAATTACCGGTAATTATTCATCGCCTGTTTTTCTTTCTATTACAAGTTAAAGGACGAACAATGAAGAAGTCTCTCCTGATCGCTTCCCTGCTGGCCGCTGTTGCCGTCGCCGCTTGCGGCAAGAAGGAAGAAGCCGCGCCCGCAGCTGACACCGCTGCTCCGGCTGCTACCGCCCCGGCTACCGAAGCTTCGGCTCCGGCTGCTGACACCGCTGCTGCTCCGGCTGCCGACGCTTCGGCCCCGGCTGCTGACGCTTCGGCTCCGGCCGCTGACGCGTCGGCTGCAGAAGCCAAGTAAGCGTTCGCCCGAACGAAAAAACCGGCCTTCGGGCCGGTTTTTTTATGGGCGCTCGCCAGCGCTGAGATTCCGCAACGGGCTTGGCACTCTATCGCATCCGATTTATCCCTTCACCGCCTGCCAGCCCAGTCCCTCGTATTGGTCTGCCACCAGGATATCGTCGGCATCCGTGCCGAGCGCTGCCGCCAGCGCACCGGTCGCCAATGCCGGCGTGTTGTTCTGTTGACTCAGATGCGCCGCCACGACACGGCCCAGGCCGCTGTGGGCGACGCGCGCCAGGATCGCCGCGGCCACCTCGTTGGCCAGATGCCCGAAGTCGCCGCCGATGCGCCGTTTCAGCGAAGGCGGATACACCGAGTTGCGCAGCATCTCGCGGTCGTGATTGCACTCGAGCACCAGCGCATCGACCCCGGCCAGGCGCGCCACCAGGTATGGCGTTTCCATTCCCGCGTCGGTAAGCACACCCAGGCGCGCATCGCCGTCCGACAGCACGAACTGCACCGGCTCGCGCGCATCGTGCGGCACCGTGTACGGCAGCACCTGCAGGTTACCGATCTCGAACGCGTAGTCCGCGCCGATCACGCGCACATCCGCCTTGTCGGCGCCGCGCAGATGCGAGGTCGCCAGCCATGTGCCATGGGTGGCGAAGACCGGCAGACCATGCCGGGCGGCAAAGGCGTAGGCCGAGCCGATGTGGTCGCCGTGCTCGTGCGTGACCAGCACTGCGTCGAGCCCGTCGGGCGTCACGCCGAGCCGCTCGAGCCGCCGCGCGGTTTCGCGCAAGCCGAAGCCGCAGTCGAGCAGCACACGGGTCACGCTGGCGCCGTCGCGGGATTCGATCAGCAGCGAATTGCCTTCGCTGCCGCTGCCGAGAAAGCCGAACCGCATCATCGCCACACCCACCTCATGCCGGGGCAGACCGCGGCGGCGCGACGGTCCGGCATCGCAGGTTCGTCGGATGCAGCGTGCAATGCAGCGCTCAATGCAGCTGCTCGTCGAGCAGCGTCAGGATGCGCTTGGCCATCTCGGTCGACTCCGGCTGGCCGGCGTCGTTCAGCACGGTCACGGTGGTGCCCGAACCGCTGCCCTTCAGCGCCACGCGGTACTTCTTCGCCTGGCGCGCGGCATCGCCGCCGCTGCGCGTGAACAGCTTGGAGAAGAAGCCGCGGTTGTCGTCCACCGTGTCGCGGGTGTCGACATAGCGGACGTAGTACAGGCCCTGGCCGCGGTCGCGGTCTTCCACCGTGAAGTTGACGCGGTCCAGCGCGAGGCCGACCGAGCGCCAGGCGCGATCGAACGGCTCGGGCAGCTGCAACGCCTGCGCGCCGTTGACCTGGGTCAGATAGGTGGCCGAAGCCGCGGCGGTCGCGGCAGGCTTGCCGGCGCCGGCATCAGCCGGTGCGGCAGGCTTGGCCGCGCCTGCCGGTGCGGGCAGCGTGCCGTTCTTGGCCATGCGGTCTGCCTGTTCTTTCTGCACGCCGAGGCGCTGGGCCAGGCGCGACAGGAATTCGGCTTCCAGCTCGGGATCGGCCGCGCGCGGGGTCCACACCGTCTGCGACTTGTCCAGGCCGGTCAGCTCTTCCTTGGCGCCGCGATGGCTGATGAAGACTTCCAGGTTGCCGTTCTGGCCCTTCTCGACGCGGCTGCGGAACTTGTCGCGCTCCGAGGTCGAATAAAGGCTGTCGAACACCTTGCCGATGGTGTTGCGGATGAAGTCCTGCGGAATCTTGGCGCGGTTCTCGGCCCAGTCGGTTTCCATGATGCCGGTCTCGGGCGAGTCCTGTACCAACAGGAAGCCATTCTCCTGCCAGAACTCGCGCATGGTCTGCCACAGCTGGTCGGGCGCCATGCCGTTGCTGATGACAAGCCAGCGCTGGTTGCCGTCGCGTTCGACGCGGATGCCTTCCGCCGACGGCAGCACATTGGTGCCGGCGACCTTCGGTTGGGTGCTGGTGGCCTGCTGGTAGCCGGACAACGTCGCGCCGGCCTGCTCGGGAACCGAATAGCGACGATCGCCGTCGAGCTTGGTCAGGTCCGGCGGCACCTCGAGCGTCGAGGTGCGCTTGGCCACGGCGGCCGACTTATAGTCGATCTTGTCGGCCTGCATCATGTCATTGACGGTGCTGCAGCCAGCGATCATGCCGACCGAGAGCAGCGGCAAGACCAGGGCGGCACGGCGGCCTTGCGGCACGCCATGGCGGTTAAGCTTGAGTTTCATTGACACGCAATCCTAGTGAAGGGAATGACCGCTTGGCGCGAAAGGAAAATCGGTTCGATCAGGCGAGCAGCCCGGCGCCCGCCAGCGCGCGGCGCACGGTCTCGTGGTAGTCGGGCGAGAGCGGCGTCAGCGGCAGGCGAATGCCACCGGCCATCCTGCCCATCTGTTGCAGCGCCCACTTGACCGGGATCGGGTTGGCCTCGATGAACAGCGCCTTGTTCAGCGCGATCAGTTCCATATGGAGGCGGCGGGCGGTGATGGCATCGCCCTTGAGCGCGGCGACGCACAGCTCGTGCATCTTGCGCGGCGCCACGTTGGCCGTCACCGAGATATTGCCGTGGCCGCCGAGCAGCATCAGCGCGACCGCGGTGGGATCGTCGCCGCTGTAGATCGCGAAGCCTTCCGGCGCGTCCTTGATCAACTGGGCCGCGCGATCGATATTGCCGGTGGCCTCCTTGACGCCGACCACGCCCGGCACCTGGGCCAGACGCAGGATGGTGTCGTTGCTCATGTCGGCGACGGTGCGTCCCGGCACGTTGTACAGCAGCACCGGCAGATCGACCGCTTCCGCGATGGTGCGGAAATGCCGGTACATCCCTTCCTGCGTCGGCTTGTTGTAGTAGGGCACCACCTGCAGCGACGCATCGGCGCCGACCTGCTTGGCGAAGGCGGTCAATTCGATCGCCTCGCGCGTCGAGTTGCCGCCGGTCCCGGCGATGATGGGGATGCGCTTGGCGGCCTGCTCGACCGCGACCCGGATCAGCTCGCAATGCTCCTCGACCGACACGGTGGGCGATTCCCCCGTGGTACCGACGATCACGATGCCGTCGGTGCCTTCGGCGACGTGCCAGTCGATCAGGCTGCGCAGCGCGGCGTAATCCAGGCTGCCATCCTCCTGCATCGGCGTCACGATGGCGACGATGCTGCCGGTAATCTGTGTCATAGCTCGTATGGTTTTCGAGATTCGAATAGCGGGATTGTACCGGATACGAATTGGCCGCCGAAGCACACCGGCAACCCCTGCCTACCCGGGCAAACACTAGGTGGATCAACGCATCGGCCCGCTTGCGCGCCGACATCGGCTGGTGTGATCAGCCGTCCAGGCGATAGCGTGGCGGGGCCGCCGCTCCGGGGCCGTCCAGTGCCTCGCGCACGGCGCACATGCGCTGCACGAACGCCGTTCGGGGCACTTCGAGCACGCCGTCCTCGTAGGCGATCACCCGCAGGCGGCCGCGCACCGCGTCGAGCAACTCCCCGGGCCGTAGCAGGAAATCGGGGTTGGACGGCTTGCCGACCGTCTCGTTCCCTGCCGCGAAGGTTTCGTACACCAGCACGCCGCCGGGCGCGAGCGCATCCAGCAGATGCGGCCACAGGGGCCTGTGCAGATAGTTGGTGACGATCACCGCGTCGAATGGCGCCTCGTCGCCCAGCGGCCAGGCGCCCTGCTCCAGGTCCGCCTGGCGGGTCCGCACCGTGGGCGGCAGGCCGGCCAGCGCGGCGGCATCGCGATCGACCCCGAGCACGTCGAAGCCGCGCTCGGCCAGCCAGCGCGCATGGCGTCCGCTGCCGCAGGCCAGGTCGAGCACGCGGCCGCCGGTGCGCAGCAATGGCAGCCAGCGCACCACCCACGGCGAGGGCTGCCCGATGGCGGCATGGGCCGAACCGGCAGGCATGGGCGACGGCATGGGCGACGGCACCGAGCCCATCAGCGGTAGCCCAGCCCCATGGCCTCGCGCACGTCGCGCATGGTCTCCTGCGCGACCGCACGGGCCTTGGCGCAGCCGTGGTCGACGATGTCGCGCAGCAGCGCGGGATTGTCCATATACGGCTGCGCGCGCTCGAGCATCGGCTGCTGCTCGCGCAGGATGCCCTCGATCACCGGCTGCTTGCATTCGATGCAACCGATGCCGGCGCTGCGGCAGCCCTTGAGCACCCACTCCTTGGTCGGCTCGTCGGAATACACCTGGTGCAGCTGCCACACCGGGCAGCGCGCCGGCTCGCCCGGATCGGTGCGGCGCACGCGCGCCGGGTCGGTCGGCATGGTGCGGACCTTCTTCTCGACCGAATCCTTGTCCTCGCGCATGCGGATCGTGTTGCCGTAGGACTTCGACATCTTCTGGCCGTCCAGCCCGGGCATCCGCGACGCGGCCGTCAGCAGCGCCTGCGGCTCGACCAGGATGGTCTTGCGCGAGCCGGCCAGATAGCCCAGCAGCAGTTCGCGATCGTCATTGGACAGGCTCTGCGACTGCGCGACCAGCGCGCGGCCCTCTTCCAGCGCGCTATCGGTGCCCTGCTCCTGGAAGGTCTTGCGCAGGTCGAGGAACACGCGGGTCCGCTTGCCGCCCAGCTTCTTCGCGGCCTCCTGCGCCTTCTCCTCGAAACCGGGCTGGCGGCCGTACAGGAAGTTGAAGCGGCGCGCGATCTCGCGCGTGATCTCGACGTGCGGCACCTGGTCCTCGCCCACCGGCACCTTGTCGGCGCGATAGATCAGGATGTCGGCCGCCTGCAGCAGCGGATAGCCGAGGAAGCCGTACGTTGCCAGGTCCTTGTCCTTGAGCTTCTCGATCTGGTCCTTGTAGGTCGGCACGCGTTCGAGCCAGCCCAGCGGCGTGCCCATCGACAGCAGCGTGAACAGCTCGGCGTGCTCGGGCACGCGGCTCTGGATGAACAACGTGGCCTGCTCCGGGTCGACGCCGGCGGCCAGCCAGTCGGTCAGCATTTCCCAGACCGATTGGCCGATCACCTCGGGCGACTCGTAGTGCGTCGTCAGCGCGTGCCAGTCGGCCACGAAGAAGAAGCACGGGTGCTCCGACTGCAGCTTGACCCAGTTTTTCAGCACGCCATGGTAGTGGCCAAGATGCAGCGCGCCGGTAGGCCGCATGCCGGAGAGAACGCGATCGGGGAACATGTCGTTGTAATCAGTCTTTCAGGAAATCATTGCGCCAGCGTCATTGCACCAGCGCCAGGATCGGCGCCAGCAGCAGCTGGACCAGCGAGCCCAGCAGGCTCATCACCGGCTGCATCCAGACCTGCGTGATGACGCCGGCGGCGACCAGCGCCAGCACGACGAAGATGCCGTACGGCTCGATCTTGGACAGCCCGTACGCCAGGCGCTGCGGCAGCAAGGCGCTGAGCACGCGCCCGCCATCGAGCGGCGGAATCGGAAACAGGTTGAACGCCGCCACCACCAGGTTGACCAGCACACCTGCGCGCGCCATCTGCGCGAAGAACGGTTCGTCGACCTGAGCCAGCACCAGTCCCAGCGCGACCAGGGCCCAGGCGAAGGCCTGCACCAGGTTCGCGCCGGGGCCGGCCAGCGCCACCCACATGCTGTGCCAGCGCGGATTGCGCAGCCGGCCGAAGGCGACCGGCACCGGCTTGGCATAGCCGAAGACGAACTGGCCGCTGGTAACGAGGTACAGCAGCAGCGGCACCGCGATGGTGCCGATCGGGTCGATATGGCGGACCGGATTGAGGCTGACCCGTCCGAGCATATAGGCGGTGTTGTCACCGAAAAGCTTGGCCACATAGCCATGCGCGGCCTCGTGCAGCGTGATGGCGAACAGCACGGGCAGCGCGTAGACCGCGAAGGTCTGAATCAGAGAGGCGTCCATGGGGCGCTATTGTAACGGCGGGCACCGGTCGCCACGCCGTTTCGTGGCGCGGTGCGGGCCGGGCAGCGGCATGAGGCTGCGCTCACAGCCCCGCTCACGGCCCCGCTCACAGCCCGAAACGGGCGACATCGCCGCGCCCGGCGCGCACCAGCACCGGTTCGCCGCTGGTCAGATCGATCACCGTACAGGCATGCGCGGGCGCGGTGCCGCCGCAGATCACCAGGTCGAGCTGCTTCTGCAGGCGCTCGCGGATCTCCAGCGGGTCGTCCAGCGGCGCGACGTCGCCCGGCAGTTGCAGCGTCGCGCTGATGATCGGCTGGCCCAATTCGTTCAACAGCGCCTGCGGGATGGCATGGTCCGGGACACGCACGCCGATGGTCTTGCGGGCCGGGTGGGACAGCCGCCGCGGCACCTCCTTGGTGGCCTCGAGGATGAACACATAAGGCCCGGGCGTGGCGCCCTTGATCCAGCGGTACTGGCGATTGTCGACCCGCGCGAAGTTGCCGAGCTCGGACAGGTCGCGGCACATCAGCGTCAGGTGGTGCTTGTCGTCGATGCCGCGCAGCCGTCGCAGGCGCTCGACCGCGCCCTTGTCGTCGAGCCGGCAGGCCAGCGCATAGCTCGAATCGGTGGGCAGCGCGATCAGGCCGCCCTTGCCGACGATCTGGGCGGCCTGCTTGATCAGGCGCGATTGCGGATCGACCGGATGGATATCGAAGAACTGCGACATGGCGCGGCGGTCCGGCGGCTTACCAGTCGTGCCAAACCGGCGTCAGCGACGACGGCAGCGGCGGCAGCGAACCGATCTCGACCCGCCCCTCGCCCGGCCCATGGAAGTCGGAGCCGCGCGAGGCCAGCAGCCCGTAGTGCCGCGCGACGTCGGCATAGCGGCGGTACTGGTCCGGCGTATGGCTGCCGGTCACGACCTCGACGGCCCCGCCGCCCAGCGCGGTGAACTCGTCGAACAGCGCATCGTGCTGGGTATCGGTGTAGTCGTAGCGGCCCGGGTGTGCCATCACGGCGATGCCGCCGGCGGCGCGGATCCACTTGACCGCCTCGCCCAGCGTGGCCCAGCGATGGCCGACATAGCCGGGGCGACCCTCGGTCAGATAGCGCTCGAAGACCTCCGAGATGCTGTCGCAGATGCCCTCGTCGACCATCCAGCGGGCGAAGTGCGTGCGGGAGATCAGGTCGGGGTTGCCGACATAGCGTAGCGCGCCTTCGTAGGCGCCCTCGATGCCAACCGCGTGCAGCGCGTCGCCGATGTCCTGCGCGCGGCGGGCGCGGCCCGAGCGCGTCGCGGTCAGGCCGTCGATCAGTTCGGGGCACAGCGGATCGATCTGCAGGCCGACGATGTGGACCGTCTGACCGGCCCAGGTCACCGAGATCTCGACGCCCGGCACGTAGCGCATGCCCAGGGCCTCGGCGGTCTCGCGTGCGATCAGCTGCCCGCCCAGTTCGTCGTGGTCGGTCAGCGACCAGATCTCGACGCCGTTGGCGTGCGCCCGTTCGGCCACGACCGCGGGCGGCAGCGTGCCGTCCGAGATGGTCGAGTGGCAATGCAGGTCGGCGTTGATGGCGTGGGAAGCGTGCATTCCGTCATTCTACTCCCGCGCCTTCGCTGCCCGCAGATGCCGGGCGCAGGGGCAGCGCAGGGGCGGCGCGCGCAGGTCCATAGCCATGCCGCCAACGCTGGCGTAGCCGGAAGCGCGGCGGGGCCGGGGTATAGTGGACGCCTCCCCAGTCTCTTCGCGCGGCGTCCCGCCATGGCGCACGCCGGCCGCAACGATCCGACCATGCAGAACTCCCATCCGGCCTCGCCCTCCCAAGACGTTTCCCCCCTGCCCGCGGGCACGAACAACGAACCGGTCCGCACCGACGTGCTGATCGTCGGCGCCGGTCCGGTGGGCCTGTTCGCCGCCTTCCAGGCCAGGGTGCTCGGCCTGCAATGCGAAATCATCGATGTGCTGGACCGCGCCGGTGGCCAGTGCACCGAACTCTATCCCGAGAAGCCGATCTACGACATCCCCGCCGTGCCCGGCTGCCTGGCCCAGGAACTGGTCGACCGGCTGCTGGAGCAGTGCGCGCCGTTCGCCGTGCCGATGCACTTCGGCCAGCGCGCCGAGGGCGTGCAGGAGCTGCCGGGCGAGCCGCAGCGGCTGCTGGTCGCCACCGATGCCGGCAAGCGTTTCGACGTGGCGGCGGTGCTGATCTGCGCCGGCGCCGGCGCCTTCGCCCCGCAGCGCGTATCGTTGCCCGAAGCGGCGGCGCTGGAGGGCCGGCATTTGCACTACGCGGTGCGCGACGTGTCGCGCTTCGCCGGCAAGCGCGTGATCGTCGCGGGCGGCGGCGATTCGGCGCTGGACTGGGCGCTCGCGCTGCGCAAGGTGGCCGCGCGGGTCACGCTGCTGCATCGGCGCGAGGGCTTCCGCGCGGCCGACCATACCGTCGCCGGGATGCGCGCGGCGGTGGCGGCGGGCGAGATGGATTTCGTCGTCGGCATGCTGGGCGCCCTGCAGACCGAGGGCGACACGCTGGTGGCGGCGCAGGTGCGCACGCGCGAGGACACGCTGACGCTGCCGGCCGACGAACTGGTCGCGCTGTACGGTCTGGTGTCCGAGCCGGGTCCGATCGCGCACTGGGACCTCGACATGCGCGCCGGTCGCATCCTGGTCGATACCACCACCTACGAGAGCTCGCGCCGCGGCATCTTCGCCGCCGGCGATATCGCCTTCTATCCGAACAAGCAGAAGCTGATCCTGTCGGGCTTCCACGAGGCAGCGCTGGCACTGCGCCGCGCCTATCACTACGCCTTCCCCGACAAGGCGCTGGTCCACGTGCACACCAGCAACAACGCGGCCTTGAAGGAAGCACTGACGCACGGGACGGACTGACTTCCGCCCGCGCGCGCTCAGCGGCAGAACGACTCGATCAGCTGCGCGACCGCCTCGGGCTGGTCGTGATGCAGCATGTGGCCGGCGTCGTCGACGATGACCTCGCGGAAATCGCGGAATGCGGCGAAGCGCTGCTTGAACTGCGCGATGCTCTGCTTGTGGGCGATATGGCGCAGCGTCTCCGAGTCGCGCGCCTCGACATGCAGCACCGGCGCGGTCGCCGCGGCCCAGATCGCCATCGCCTCGTCGACCCGATACAGCACCGGGTTGATCATCTTGTGCGCGGGATCGCCGAGGATCTCCCAGCGGCCCGCTTCGTTGCGCCGCGACCAGTGTTCGGCCAGAAACGCCGCGCGGTCGTCACGCAGCCGCGGGTTGGTCTTCTTCAGCCGCGCGGCGACCGCCTCGACGCTGTCGTAGGTCTTCAGCGTCGGCGGTTCGCGCAATTCGTCGAGCCAGCGGGCGAAGCGCCGCGGCGCCTGCTCCGGCCGCGTCGCCGTCATGCCGAAGCCCTCCAGGTCCACCACGCGGCGCACCCGCTCGGGCCGCACGCCGGCGTAGAAGCACGCGATATTGGCGCCCATGCTGTGCCCGACCAGGTCCACCGCGCCGTCGGGCTGGTAGTGGTCGAGCAGCACTTCGAGATCGGCCAGATAGTCGGGAAACCAGTACGAGGCCGTGCCCGGATGGCGGGTCGGCCAGCCGCTGCGGCCAAAGCCGCGCCAGTCCGGCGCGATCGCGTGCCAGCGGCCGCGCAGCGCGTCCACGAGGAACTGGAACGAGGCCGCGACATCCATCCAGCCATGCAGCAGGAACAGCTTCGGCGCGCCCGGTTCGCCCCAGTGGCGCACGTGGTAATCGAGGCCGCGCACCGTGATACATTCGGAGCGCGATGTGTCGCGGATCGTCATGGTCTGCCCTGTCCCGCCTGTCGGCTGTGTGGTTGCGGCGATTGCTCTGCCGGTCGTGATGATCGCGGTGATCGCGGTGATCGTGATGGTCGTCGCAATGGTTGCCGCGATGGTCACCACGCCCCGGACCGACAAAATCGAACGCTCGTTCGATTTACCGCGATTGTAGCCACAAGCGAGTCCGCAACGCCAGCCAGCATGCCAACAATATCGCGGCGCCAGAAGCCGCGGACACAAGAACGGAGACCACCATGGCCGCATCCTCGCTGCCGGACAGCCGGCGCGACGACTATCCCGCGCTCTACCGCGACTTCCACTGGCACGTTCCGGACGACTTCAATCTCGCCGAGGCCTGTTGCGGCCGCTGGGCGCGCGATCCCGCCACGCGCGACCGCATCGCCGTCCATACCGAACATGAGGACGGCCGGCGCGGCGCGCATCGCTATGGCGAGATCCAGCGCGACGCCAACCGCCTGTCGCACGCGCTGCGCGCGCTCGGGGTCCGGCGCGGCGACCGCGTGGCGATCGTGCTGCCGCAGCGGATCGAAACCGTGGTCGCACACATGGCGGTCTACCAGCTCGGTGCGATCGCGATGCCGCTGTCGATGCTGTTCGGCCCCGAGGCGCTGGGCTATCGCCTGCAGCACAGCGAGGCGTGCGTGGCGATCGCCGACGAGACCTCGATCGACAATCTGCTTGCCACGCGCGGCGACTGCCCGGCGCTGCAGGCCGTGATCGCCGTCGGCGACGCGGCGGGCCGGGGCGACCGCGACTGGGACGCGGCGCTGGCCGACCAGGCCGACGAATTCACCGCCGAGCGGACCAAGGCCGACGAGGCCGCGGTGCTGATCTACACCAGCGGCACCACCGGCCCGCCCAAGGGAGCGCTGCTGCCGCACCGCGCGCTGATCGGCAACCTGACCGGCTTCGTCTGCTCGCAGAACTGGTACCCGCGCGAGGACGATGTGTTCTGGAGTCCGGCCGACTGGGCCTGGACCGGCGGACTGTGGGACGCGCTGATGCCGGCGCTGTATTTCGGCAAGCCGATCGTCGGCTACCAGGGCCGCTTCTCGCCCGAGGTCGCCTTCGGCCTGATGGAGCGCTACCGCGTCACCAACACCTTCCTGTTCCCGACCGCGCTCAAGCAGATGATGAAGGCCTGCCCGGCCCCGCGCGAGCGCTACGACCTGCGGCTGCGCGCGCTGATGAGCGCCGGCGAGGCGGTCGGCCAGACGGTGTTCGACTGGTGCCGCGAGGCCTTCGGCGTGATCGTCAACGAGATGTTCGGGCAGACCGAGATCAACTACATCGTCGGCAACTGCACCGCGCAATACGACGACGACCGGCTCGGCTGGCCGGCGCGGCCCGGTTCGATGGGACGGCCCTACCCCGGACACCGCGTCGCCGTGGTCGACGACGAAGGCCGTCCCTGCCCGCCGGGCGAGGACGGCGAGGTGGCCGTCTGCACCACCGACATCCATGGCCACCCGGATCCGGTGTTCTTCCTCGGCTACTGGAAGAACGAGGCGGCCACCGAGGGCAAGTTCCTCGAGTACGACGGCTTGCGCTGGTGCCGCACCGGCGACCTCGCCCGCGTCGATGACGACGGTTATCTGTGGTACCAGGGGCGCGCCGACGACGTCTTCAAGTCCTCGGGATACCGCATCGGGCCGAGCGAGATCGAGAACTGCCTGCTCAAGCATCCGGCGGTGTCGAACTGCGCGGTGGTGCCGTCGCCGGACCCCGAGCGCGGCGCCATCGTCAAGGCCTTCATCGTGCTGACGCCGGGCGTGCAGCGCTCGCCGGAAGCCGAGGCCGCGCTGATCGCCGAGCTGCAGCAGCACGTGCGCGGGCAGCTGGCGCCGTACGAGTATCCGAAGGCGATCGCCTTCATCGACCAGCTGCCGATGACCACCACCGGCAAGATCCAGCGCCGCGTGCTGCGCCTGCAGGAAGAAGAGGCGGCGCGCCAGCGTGTGGCGGCCCCGCGCGTGGGCAACGGCTGACGGTCAGCCGGCGCTGCCGGTCAGCCAGGCCAACTCATCGTCGTCGAAGCCGGCCGCGCGGCGCGCCGCCAGATTGAACGGCGGCCGCAGCCGCGGCGCCTGGTGGCGCTCGGCCAGTTCGGCGTAGGTCGCCACCGGGTCCAGGCCGCGCGCGGCGCATAGCCAGCGATACCAGCGGTTGCCGATCGCCACATGGCCGACCTCGTCGCGCAGGATGATGTCGATGATGGCCGCGGCCTCGGCATCGCCGGCGTCCGCCAGCCGCGTGCGAACCACCGGCGAGGCGTCCAGCCCGCGCGCTTCCAGCGTGCGCGGCACGAGCGCCATGCGCGCCAGCACGTCGCCGGCGGTGCGGTCCGCCATCTCCCACAGGCTGTTGTGCGCCGGGAAATCGCCGTAGGCGAAGCCCAGCTTGCCCAGATGGGCGGCCAGCAACGTGAAGTGCAGCGCCTCTTCGTCGGCGACCTGCAGCCAGTCGCGGTAATACGCCGCCGGCATGCCGGCGAAGCGCCAGACCGCATCGAGCGCCAGATTGATCGCGTTGAATTCGATATGGGCCAGCGCGTGGATCAGCACCGCGCGCCCCGCCGGGTGCTGCAGCGAGCCGCGCCGCTCGACCTTTTGCGGCGGCACCAGTTCGGGACGCGCCGGTCGACCGGGCACCGAGACGAGGGCCTGGAGTGCCAGGCCGGCGCCGATGGCGTCATCGCCGGCCGCCAACGCGTTGGCGCGCAACGCGCGGGCGGCGGCCGCCTTGGCGGCGGGATCGGGCTCCGCCAGCACGGCGAGCGCCCGGTGGCGCAGGGAAAGCGGCGAGGCGGCCGCATTTGAATCGATTGGCCCCAAGGCATCGCGGTCTGGGGCGGGTTCGGCAGCGTAAGCGGGCATGGGCGTAAAATCCGGTCTGCCGCCATTGTAGAGCCCTGCCGGCACCGTCCGGCCGCACGGCTCCGGGCGTCCAAGGGCTTCGGCACGGCGCTTGCGTCCCCGGCAAGGCTGCACAGCCCGCTGGTACGCTGCGCTGTTGCGGCCCGGTGTCACGCCCCGGTGTCACGCCCCCGGTGTCACACCCCGGTGTCACGCCCCGGTGTCACGCCCCCGGTGTCACGCCCCCGGTGTCACGCCCAGTGTCACGCCCTTTAAGGCGCGGCGGCCATCCCCATCTAGAAACGAACCCCGTACAGGAGACCCCATGTCGCTTTACCAGCTCGGCGATACCGCCCCTTCCATCGATGCCGACGCCTACGTGGCTGCCGAAGCCACCGTCATCGGCAACGTGACGCTCAAGGCGCGAGCTAGCGTCTGGCCGGGCGCGGTGATCCGGGGCGACAACGAGCCCATCGTCGTCGGCGAAGCGACCAACGTGCAGGAAGGCGCCGTGCTGCACACCGACCCGGGCTGCCCGCTGACCATCGCCGACCGCGTCACCATCGGCCACCAGGCCATGCTGCACGGCTGCACGATCGGCGAAGGCGCGTTGATCGGCATCCAGGCCGTGGTGCTGAACCGTGCGGTGATCGGCAAGGAATGCCTGGTCGGCGCCGGTGCCATCGTCACCGAAGGCAAGGTGTTCCCCGACCGCACGCTGATCCTGGGTGCGCCCGCGAAGGCGGTACGCGAGCTGAGCGACGAGGAAGTGGCCGGCCTGTATCGCAACACCGACACGTATGCGGCACGCCAGGCCGTCTACAAGAAGGAATTGAAACGCATCGGCTGAGCGCCCGCGCGCCCGCCGATCCCACCGATGGATGATCGTGACTGAAACCCAAACCCCGGACACCCTGCAGAAATTCCTGTTCGACGCCGCCCCGGTGCGCGGCGAGCTGGTGCGGCTGCAATCGACCTGGCAGGAAGCGCTGCAGCGCCACCACTATCCGGCGCCGGTACGCCGGCTGCTGGGCGAGATGATGGCCGCGGCCGCGCTGCTGTCGGCCAACCTGAAGTTCAACGGCGCGCTGGTGATGCAGCTGCATGGCGACGGGCCGGTGCGGATGCTGGTGGTCGAATGCCTGTCCGACCTGTCGCTGCGCGGCACCGCGAAGCTGGCCGAAGGCGTGGAGATCGCCGACGATGCCACCCTGGCCGAGCTGGTCAACGTGCATGGCCAGGGGCGCTTTGCCATCACGCTGGACCCGCACGACAAGCTGCCGGGCCAGCAGCCTTACCAGGGCATCGTGCCGCTGGCCGACGCCCATGGACCGCTCGCGTCGATCAGCGCCGTGCTCGAGCACTATATGCAGGCCTCCGAGCAGCTCGACACGCGGCTGTGGCTGGCCGCCGACGACCGCGTCGCGGCCGGCATGCTGCTGCAGAAGCTGCCGTCCTACGGCGGCACGATGGAAGGCAAGCCCGGCCGCCCGCCCGCACAGGTCGGGGAGACCGGCGCGCCGCTGTCGGCCCACGTCCGCGCGCAGGACCTCGATACCTGGGACCGCGCCTGCCAGCTCGGCGCCACGCTCAAGACCGACGAACTGCTGGCCGAGCAGCCCGAGACGCTGCTGCGGCGGCTGTTCTGGGAGGATCTGCAGGACGCCGGGCTGCGCGTGTTCGAACCCGGCACGCCGCACTTCCGCTGCTCGTGCTCGCGCACCAAGGTGGCGAACATGCTGCAGTCGCTGGGCCAGGCCGAGGTCGACGACATCGTCGCCGAGCGCGGCTCGGTGGAGATCCACTGCGACTTCTGCGGCCAGGAGTACCGCTTCGACCCGATCGACTGCGCTCAGCTGTTCAGCGGCGCGGCGATGCCGGCGGGTGTCGGCGAGGGCGCGGGGCATCGGCACTGAGCGGTGCTGAGTGGCACTGAGGGAAACTGAGGGGAACTGAGGCGAACTCAGGGGAACTGAAGGGCACTGAGCTGGACCGCGCCAGCCTGACCAACTCCGCGGCTGTTCTCCCTCTCCCGCTGGCGGGAGAGGGGAAAAACCCTGTGGTGCCCCGTGAGCCGCAAACTTTGCTGACTCACTAAAATCAAAGTCAACAACGTCTCCCCGACATCCGCGCACCGCCTGGAGGTCATCATGCCGGCCATCCCTTCGTCGATCCGTCTCGCATTGCTGGCCGCGCCGCTGCTGGCCGCGGGGTGCGCCGCCAATCTGCCGCGCGACATCAACGGTTCGCCGCCGACTGCCCGGCTGGCGCCCGATACCGCCTCGCGCGCCCCCGCCGCATCCCTCAGCCCGGAGGAACGCAAGCGGCTGGACGCCCTGAACAAGCAGGTCCTGCGCGAGCAGGAAGCCGCCATCGCACGCGATCAGCAGGCTCAGGCGTGGGCGCGCGCGTCGACCTACGCCTATCCGGCGTATCCGCTGTCGAGCTGGAGCCTTTACTACGGGGGATGGGGCCGCGGCCGCTGGGGCGGCGGGGTCAGCATCGGGTCGCCCGGCTATTGGGGCTGGGGCGGCTATCCGTACTGGTGGTGGTGAAGCGGCGGTGGTGAAGCGGCTGGTGTGAACGCCAAGCCGGCCGGGACCTCACGCCTGACGCCTGACGCCTCGGTCGCTCAGTGCCCGCCGGAACCGGGCTTCGTGGCCGGAGGCGGCGGCAATGGCGGCGTGGCGCTGACCTTCGGGGCCGGCGCAACGAACTGGATGAACACCTCGCCGTCCTTGACCATGCCCAGCTCGTAGCGCGCCCGTTCCTCGACCGCGCCGGTGCCGTCCTGCAGATCCAGCACCTCGCCCTCGAGCTTGGCGTTGCGGCGCTTGAGCTGTTCGTTGCGGGCGGTCTGCTCGCCGACCTGCTTGTTCAGTTCCCACACGCGCAACCAGCCGCCCTTGCCCAGCCACAGGGGATACTGGATCGCGAGCAGCACCACGAACATCAGCAGCGTAATCAGGCGCATGGGCAATTAGGAATCGGACGACTGGGCGGTGGCGGCGCCGGTACGCGAGGGGTGCGGCGGCCGAGACCGCCGCACACCGCGACTGCGGGCTTAGCGCAGATTGTAGAACGCGCTCTTGCCCGGGTAGCTGGCGATATCGCCCAGATCTTCCTCGATGCGCAGCAGCTGGTTGTACTTGGCGATGCGGTCCGAACGCGACAGCGAGCCGGTCTTGATCTGGCCGGCGTTGGTGCCCACCGCGATATCGGCGATGGTGCTGTCCTCGGTCTCGCCCGAACGGTGCGAGATCACGGCCGTGTAACCGGCGCGCTTGGCCATCTCGATCGCGGCGAAGGTCTCGGTCAGCGTGCCGATCTGGTTGATCTTGATCAGGATCGAGTTGCCGATGCCCTTCTCGATGCCTTCCTTCAGGATCTTGGTGTTGGTGACGAACAGGTCGTCGCCGACCAGCTGCACGCGCTTGCCCAGCTTGTCGGTCAGCACCTTCCAGCCGTCCCAGTCGCCTTCGGCCATGCCGTCCTCGATCGACACGATCGGGAACTTGTCGCACAGGTTGGCCAGGTAGTCGGCCCACTGGGTCGAATTCAGCGTCAGGCCTTCGCCTTCCAGGTGATACAGGTCCTCGCCTTCGCGGAAGAACTCGCTCGAGGCGCAGTCCAGCGCCAGCAGCACGTCCTCGCCGGCGCGGTAGCCGGCCTTCTCGATCGCCTGCAGGATGGTGTTCAGGCATTCCTCGTTCGAGGCGAAGTTCGGCGCGAAGCCGCCTTCGTCGCCGACCGCGGTCGACATGCCCTTGTCGGCGAGGATCTTCTTGAGCGCGTGGAAGACCTCGGCGCCGCAGCGCAGCGCTTCACGGAAGCTGTTCTGCGACACCGGCATGATCATGAATTCCTGGATGTCCAGGCTGTTGTTGGCGTGCGCGCCGCCGTTGACGATGTTCATCATCGGCACCGGCATCTGCATCGCGCCCGAACCGCCGAAGTAGCGGTACAGCGGCAGGCCGGCTTCCTCGGCGGCGGCCTTGGCGACCGCCATCGACACGGCCAGCATCGCGTTGGCGCCCAGGCGGCTCTTGTTCTCGGTGCCGTCCAGATCGATCAGCGTGCGGTCCAGGAAGGCCTGCTCGGAGGCGTCCAGGCCCATGATCGCTTCGGAGATCTCGGTGTTGATATGCTCGACCGCCTTGAGCACGCCCTTGCCCAGATAGCGCGACTTGTCGCCATCGCGCAGTTCGATCGCCTCACGCGAGCCGGTCGACGCGCCCGACGGCACCGCGGCGCGGCCCATCACGCCCGATTCGAGCAGAACGTCGCATTCGACGGTCGGGTTGCCGCGCGAGTCGAGAACCTCGCGACCGATGATATCTACGATTGCACTCATGGATTCCTCTTGATCTAGATCTGGTGAAGCTCGGTATGTCGGTGCACTGCGTCGGAGCACTGTCTGTGCACTGCGTCTGGTACTGCGCTGCACGGCTTGCCGCGCACTCCGCGTGGACAAGCGCGCGGAGACCCGCGTCAGGCGACGCCCCGGTCGAAGCTCAAAGGCCCTCGACCACGATCATGTTCATCCGGGCCGCATGCTCGCGCGCCTTGCGGGCCGCGCGATAGGTCTCGCCGTCATGGAAGGCCTGGGCCGCCTCGACGCTGGGGAACTTCAGCAGCACCACGCGGGTGGGCGCCCATTCGCCTTCGAGCGGGACCGTGCGGCCGCCGCGCACCAGCACCTCGGCGCCATGCTCCTGCATGGCCTTGCTGGACAGGACCTTGTACTGCTCGTACTGCTGCGGATCGGTGACGTCGACGTAGGCGATGATGTAGCCGGCGGCCATGCGTATCTCCAGGATGAATCTTATGTTTGTCATCGTTGCCGCCGGATGACGGCGGCAACGTGCGGGAATCGGTGATCGGCGAGAAAGCCGTTGCAGTGACGGTTAGCCGTTGGCCGCGCTCAGGCGCAGGCCGGCCAGCCGAAATTGTCTTCCAGGAACCCGGCGCGCTTGGTCAGCGTATCCAGATCCTTGAGCACGGCCAGCAGTTCGCGCATGCGCGACAGCGGCACGGCATTGGGGCCGTCGGACATCGCCTTGCTCGGATCCGGATGGGTCTCCATGAACAGGCCCGCGATGCCGACCGCCACCGCGGCGCGCGCCAGCACCGGCACGAACTCGCGCTGGCCGCCGGAGCTGGTGCCCTGCCCGCCGGGCAGCTGCACCGAGTGGGTCGCATCGAACACCACCGGAGCACCGGTCTCGCGCATGATCGCCAGCGAGCGCATGTCGGAGACCAGGTTGTTATAGCCGAACGACACGCCGCGTTCGCAAGCCATGAAGCTGTCCTCGGGCAGGCCGGCTTCGCGCGCGGCGTCGCGGGCCTTGTCGATGACGTTCTTCATGTCGCCCGGGGCGAGGAACTGGCCCTTCTTGATATTGACCGGCTTGCCGCTTTGCGCGCAGGCCCGGATGAAATCGGTCTGCCGGCACAGGAAGGCCGGCGTCTGCAGCACGTCCACCACCGCCGCCACCGGCGCAATCTCGTCGATCTCGTGAATGTCGGTCAGTACCGGCACGCCGATCTCGCGCTTGACCGTGGCCAGGATCTCCAGCCCCTTCTCCATGCCCAGGCCGCGGAAGGACTTGCCCGAAGAGCGGTTCGCCTTGTCGAACGAGGACTTATAAATGAACGGAATGCCCAGTTCGCCGGCGATCGTCTTCAGTGCGCCCGCGGTGTCGAGGGCCATCTGCTCCGACTCGATCACGCAAGGACCGGCGATCAGGAAAAACGGCTGGTCCAGGCCGACGTCAAATCCACACAATTTCATCTTGTTCTCTCCTGCTATGCGGCCACTTCAGGCGCGCTTGCGCTGCTGCTGGCCGGCCAGCGCCGCTTCCACGTAGGCCTTGAACAGCGGATGGCCCGCGCGCGGTGTCGAGGTGAATTCCGGGTGGAACTGCACGCCGACGAACCACGGGTGCATCTGGGCCGGCAGTTCCATCATCTCGGGCAGGTTCTCGGTCGGAGTACGGGCCGAAATCACCATGCCGGCCTGCTCCAGCTGCGGCACGTAGTGGTTGTTGACCTCGTAGCGATGGCGATGCCGCTCGTTGACCTCGGCGCCGTAGATCTGCGCGGCCTTGGTGTCCGGCTTGACGGGCACGCGCTGCGCGCCCAGGCGCATGGTGCCGCCCAGGTCGGAATCGGCCGAGCGCTGCTCGACCTTGCCGTCGCGGTCGACCCATTCGGTGATCAGCGCGACCACCGGGTGTTCGGTCTCGAGGCTGAATTCCGTCGAATTGGCATCGCGCATGCCGGCCACATGGCGGGCGAACTCGATCACCGCCAGCTGCATGCCCAGGCAGATGCCCAGGTACGGCACCTTGTTCTCGCGCGCATACTGGATCGCGCGGATCTTGCCCTCGGTGCCGCGCTTGCCGAAGCCGCCCG
>JAPSLP010000016.1 GCA_031180665.1 Cupriavidus sp.
CGACGAACAGCGACACCATCACCAGCACGGCGCCGGCGGTGGTCATCCAGAAGCTGAAGTTGTTCAGGAACGGGAAGGCCACGTCGCGCGCGCCGATCTGCAGCGGCACCACGTAGTTCATCAGGCCCGTGACCAGCGGCATCGCCACGAAGAAGATCATGATCACGCCGTGAGCGGTGAAGATCTGGTCGTAGTGATGCGGCGGCAGATAGCCCATGTTGTCGCCGAAGGCGATCGCCTGCTGCAGACGCATCATGATCGCGTCGGCGAAGCCGCGCAGCAGCATCACCAGACCGAGCACGATGTACATGATGCCGATCTTCTTGTGGTCGATGCTGGTGAACCACTCGTGCCACAGGTAGCCCCAGGCGCGGAAATAGGTCAGCGCGCCGACGAGCGTCAGCCCGCCGAGCACGACCGCCGCGAAGGTGGCGATCAGGATGGGCTCGTGAAGCGGGATCGCCTCCCAGGAGAGACGGCCGAAAATGAGCTTGGTGAGGTCGAAACTGTCAAGCATGCTGGTCAACGCCGGCTACAGCGCGTTGTGTGAGGGGTAGCTGGGGAAGCGTCACGGCGGCGGATTCGCCGGCCGGCGCAAAGGTGGACGCCGCCGGGCCGAAGGCACCGGAGCCGTCCGGATCGGCGACCGTGCACATGCCGCCGACATAGCTGCGCACCGGCGCATCCTGCAGGCCAAGGCGCGCGCGCGTGGCGGGGTCGAGCGTGGCGACGTTGAAGGCGCCGGGCTTGCCCTGGCCGCCCTGCTCGTCGATCGCCATCATTTCGTTCATGCACATCCGGTTCGCTTCGACGCAGCGGTTCAGGATCTTGTCGTACAGGCCCTTGTCGACGCTGGCGTAGTAGCGCACCGGCTCGCGTTCGCTCGGCTGCTCGAGTTTCAGGTAGTCCTCGCGGGTCAGGGTCTGGCCGCTGGCCTTGGCCTTGGCGATCCACTGCTCGAAGCCCTGCTCGTCCAGTCCGTGGAACTTGAAGCGCATGCCGGAGAAGCCGGCACCGCTGTAGTTGGCCGACAGGCCCTCGTATTCGCCCGGCTTGTTGATGACCGCATGCAGCTTGGTCTCCATGCCCGGCATGGCGTAGATCTGCCCCGCCAGCGCCGGCACGAAGAACGAGTTCATGACGGTCGAGGCGGTGATCTTGAACTGGATCGGGCGATCGACCGGCGCCGCCATTTCATTGACGGTGGCGATGCCGTGCTCCGGATAGAAGAACAGCCACTTCCAGTCCAGCGCCACGACTTCCACCGTCAACGGCTTGACGTTGGTCGGCAGCGAGCGCTGCGCGTCGATCCGCTCCAGCGGCCGGTACGGGTCCAGCGCATGGGTGCTGACCCAGGTAATCGCGCCCAGCGCAATGATGATCAGCAGCGGCGCCGACCAGATCACCAGTTCCAGGACCGTGGAATGGTCCCAGTCGGGCGAGTAGGTGGCGTCCTTGTTCGACGCCCGATACCGCCAGGCGAAGAACAGCGTCAGCGCGATCACCGGGACGATGATCAGCAGCATCAGCGCCGTGGAGATGTATATTAGGTTACGTTGCTGTACCGCGATGTCGCCCGAGGGAGACAACAACACAGCATTACAACCTGTCAATAGGGTAATGGCGGGCAGCAAAATCAACCCGCGAATGGTATTAATGAGGGGCATTGCCGGCAGAGGAAATAGCGTAGCCGTCTTGGGGGAGACTGGTACTACGAATGCTTCGGGTGCGACGGACGCAGCTGTTACAACCGGAGCGAAATGTACTCTATTCGGCAAGCGCGGAGAATTGGACATTTTGTCCCAATGGTCGCGGCGCCTGGCGGGCGCGTCCGTCCGGCGTAGCGCTATCTGATTTAGCGAGGAAGCATGTCGAGTATCACGCACGATTCGCAAGCGCCTTTCCCTTCACTCGCCGCCCATGACGACCGACCGCATTCACCGGTCGCCCCGGGCGAGATCGCCACCGGCGTCGTCATCGGCCGGGCCTCCGAGTACTTCGACTTCTTCGTCTACGGCATCGCCTCGGTGCTGGTCTTCCCGTCGGTGTTCTTCCCGTTCGTCGGGCGGCTGGAAGGGACGCTCTACGCCTTCACCATCTTTGCGATCGCCTTTTTCGGCCGCCCGCTGGGCACCGCGCTGTTCATGGCGATCCAGCGGCGCTGGGGCCGCGGCGTCAAGCTGACCGCCGCGCTGTTCCTGCTGGGCTGCTCGACGGTGGGCATCGCCTTCCTGCCGGGCTACGCCTCGCTGGGCCAGAACGCGATCGTGATGCTGGCGGTGTTCCGCTTCCTGCAGGGCGTGGCCTTCGGCGGCTCCTGGGACGGCCTGCCGTCGCTGCTGGCGCTGAACGCGCCGCCCGACCGCCACGGCTGGTACGCGATGCTGGGGCAGCTCGGCGCGCCGATCGGCTTCCTGGTCGCCAGCGGGCTGTTCCTTTACCTGCACGCCAACCTGGCGGCGGACGACTTCCTGGAGTGGGGCTGGCGCTATCCGTTCTACGTGGCCTTCGCCATCAACGTGGTCGCGCTGTTCGCCCGGCTGCGCCTGGTGGTGACCGAGGAATACACCCGGCTGCTGGAGGAAGGCGAGCTCGAACCGATCAGCACCCGTGAAATGGTGCGCGGCCAGGGCTACAACATCTTCATCGGCGCCTTCGCCGCGCTGGCCAGCTACGCGCTGTTCCACCTGGTGACGGTGTTCCCGCTGTCCTGGCTGGCGCTGCAGGCGACGCAAGGGGTCAACAGCGTGCTGAAGGTGCAGATCGCCGGTGCGCTGGTCGGCATCGTCGGCACCATCCTGTCGGGCTGGATCGCCGACCGGATCGGCCGGCGCACCACGCTGGGCCTGCTGGCCACGCTGATCGGCGTGTTCAGCCTGTTCACGCCGATGCTGCTCGGCGGCGGCGAGGCGGCGCAGGACCTGTTCATCCTGATCGGCTTCCTGCTGCTCGGCCTGTCGTATGGCCAGGCTTCCGGCACCGTGACCTCGAACTTCGAACGGCGCTTCCGCTATACCGGCGCGGCGCTGACCTCGGACTTCGCCTGGCTGTTCGGCGCCGCCTTCGCCCCGCTGGTTGCCCTGGGCCTGTCGGTCAAGTTCGGCCTGGTCGCGGTCAGCATCTACCTGCTGTCCGGCGTCGCGTGCACGATGCTGGCGCTGCGCATCAACCGCGCCCTCGAAACGCGCGACTGAACCTGCGGCACTGAGCCCGGCGCGGCGGCTGCGGCCGCCGCGCTCCATCCTCCCGGCTTCATCCTCCCGGCTTCATCCTCCGGCTCCATCCTCCGGCTCCATCCTCCCGGGTTCATCCTTCCGGCTCCGGGACCAGTCCGTCGCGACGGCGCGCCGCGATGCGCTCGCGGCGGCCCGGTTCTCCCAAGCACTGGCCTCTATATATAGCGGCGAGCCCGCCATATAGCGGCGAGCCCGCCGACCCGCGCTTGCCGGCGCAGCATTGGCAAACGGCGTCTCCGCCAGCACAATCTCCCCTGTCGCCACTCTCGCTTCACACCATGCCATTCCTGGCAGAACATCACGACTGTTCCGGCTGGCACGGCGAAATGGCCGAACGCATCCGCGCGTTCGACTGGTCCACCACCGAGCTGGGCCCGCTCGACCGCTGGCAGCCCAGCCTGGCCGCCGCC
The DNA here is from genome assembly GCA_031180665.1 of Cupriavidus sp. Taxonomy (GTDB): domain Bacteria; phylum Pseudomonadota; class Gammaproteobacteria; order Burkholderiales; family Burkholderiaceae; genus Cupriavidus. The sequence goes on from JAPSLP010000016.1 coordinate 3,647, forward strand.
GTCCAGCTGCTGCTCGCCTCGCCGGTGCCGATGGTGATGTTGTGGGGTCGGCTGGGCTACATGATCTACAACGATGCCTATGCGGTCTTCGCGGGCGGACGGCATCCCTATCTGCTCGGCTGCCCGGTCGAACTGGGGTGGCCGGAGGTGGCCGACTTCAACCGGCACGTGATGCAGACCTGCCTGGCAGGCGGCACGCTGTCCTTCCGCGACAAGGAACTGGTGCTGCTGCGCAACGGACGTCCCGAGGACGTCTGGATGGATCTCTACTACAGCCCGGTGCCCGACGACGACGGCGCCCCCGCCGGCGTGCTGGCGGTGGTGGTCGAGACCACCGAGCGGGTGCTGACCGAGCGTTGGCGGCAGGAAGCCGAGACCGCGCTGCAGCAGGCCAACGAACGGCTGCAGCTGGCGCTCAATACCGGCGCGGTGCTGGGCACCTGGGTCTGGGACATCGCCTCGGATACCATGACCGGCGACGAACGCTTCGCCCGCACCTTCTCGGTCGGGCTGGCACAGGCGGTGCAAGGCGTGCCTCGCACGTTCATCAACGCGGCGATCCACCCGGACGACATCGAGGAACTGGCCCGCCTGACCGACGAAGCGATCCGCACCGGCGCGCCATTCCGCGCCGAATACCGGATCCGGCGCGCGCACGGCAGCTATCTGTGGGTCCAGGCCAATGGCCAGTGCGAGTTCGACTCGCATGGCGAGCCCTACCGCTTCCCCGGCGTGCTGATCGACATCGACGAGCGCAAGCTGGCCGAGCAGGCGCTGCGGCAGCTGACCGAGACGCTGGAGAAGCGCGTCGCCGACGCGATTGCGGCGCGCGCGCTGGCCGAGGGCCAGCTGCGGCAGGCGCAGAAGATGGAGGCGATCGGCAACCTGACCGGCGGCATCGCCCACGACTTCAACAACGTGCTGCAAGTCATCAGCGGCAATCTGCAGATGCTCGCCGCCGAAGCCGGCGACAACCCGATCGCCCAGGGCCGCATCGCCACCGCCGCGAACGCGGTGCGCCGCGGCGCCAAGCTGGCCTCGCACCTGCTGGCCTTCGCGCGCCGCCAGCCGCTCTCGCCGGCGGTCATCCACCCCGGCCGGCTGATCGGGGGCATGGCCGAGATCCTGCATCGGGCGCTGGGAGAGGCGATCAAGGTCCAGACCCGGACGCCCGACGACTTGTGGAACGTCAAGGTCGACCGCAACCAGCTCGAGAACGCGCTGCTGAATCTGGCCATCAACAGCCGCGACGCCATGCGCGGCGGCGGCACGCTGACCATCTCGGCAGCCAATGTCGTGCTCGACGGCCAGCCATCTTCCGACGCCGACACCTGGACCGCCAACGCGCCGGAACGACCGGACGGCGACTACGTGGTCTTTCGGGTGGCCGACACCGGCACCGGCATGACCGCCGACGTGCTCGAGCACGCCTTCGAACCGTTCTTCACCACCAAGGCCGACGGCCACGGCACCGGCCTGGGCCTGAGCATGGTGTTCGGCTTCGTCAAGCAGAGCGGCGGCCATATCGCGATCCAGAGCACGGTCGGCCGCGGCACCACGGTGCAGATGTTCTTCCCCCGCTGCGTCGAGGCCGAAACGCCCGAGGCCGCGGAGCAGGAGCCCGCGCCGGTCGGCGGTGGCGAGACCATCCTGGTGGTCGAGGACGATCCCGATGTGCGCATCACCGCGGTCGAGATGCTGGCCCAGCTCGGCTATCGGGTTCGCATCGCCCCGAACGGCGACGCCGCCTGGTCGCTGATCGACAGCGGCATCGGCATCGACCTGTTGTTCACCGACGTGATCATGCCCGGCACCATCAAGGGCGGCGAACTGGCGCGCCGCGCGGCGCAGCGGCGGCCGCCGATCCCGGTGCTGTTCGCCTCTGGTTATACGCGCGACGAGATCTTCCACCTCGGCAAGCTCGACGACGGCGTGACGCTGCTGAACAAACCCTATCGGCGCGACGATCTGGCTCGTGCGGTGCGGGCCGTGCTGGACGCCCATCGGCGCAACAGCGGCCCGGTGCCGGCCGAGCTGCAACAGCCTCGGCGCGATGGCGTGGCCGCCGCCGTCTTGCTGGTCGAGGACGACGTCCCCTCGCGCGAGGCCATGCAGGAAGTACTGCTGGGCTTCGGACTGGATTGCGCCGCCGCCGGCTCGGCCGAGGAAGCACTGCAACTGGCCGACGCCCGGCGCTTCGACGTGCTGCTGACCGATATCACGCTGCCGGGCATGGCGGGCGATGCGCTGGCGGTGGCGCTGCGCGCCCAGCAGCCGCATATCGACGTGGTGCTGATGACCGGCTATGGCGCCGGCGCGGACTTGCAGGAGCCGATCGCCGGTGCTCGCGTGCTCGGCAAGCCGATCGATCTGTCCACGCTGCGGCGCGAACTCGGCCCGTGGATGGGCGACATCGAGGCGGTGCAGTAGCCCGGCGTGAGTCGTCGGTAGCGCCGCGTCGGCATCCTCGGCATCGACATCCTGCCGCCATCTAGCGCGGCGGCGGCCGCCGCTTGTACCAGGCATAGCCGGGCTCGACATCGGCCGCCCCGGGATGCCCGACGCTATACGGATTCTCCGACACCATCGTGACAAAGCCGACCGGCTCACCGGCCCGCTGCCGCGCCCGCAGCGCCTCGCAACGCGCAAGCACGGCGGCCAGCTGATCGGAACCGTAGTCCTCGGCATGCGCGGTCGGCACGCCGTCGGGGTCGTAAGTGGTCCAATAGACTTTGTACACACGGCTCTCGCAATGGCATCGTCGCAGCACCCTGCCGGCTCGCCAGCCGACACCCATCCAAAATCTTCGCCGCCGGTGGGTGCGTTGTCATGCTGCGATGCGGCGCGGACCAATGGCGGCGAAAACTCGATCGAGACAAACGCAAGCAGGACATTGACCGCGTTGTCCGCTCGCTTTGTCCCGCCGCGGCTTGCTTGCTGGCGCATTGCGACCCTTTCGACGGGGCACTCTCGACCGCCGCATTCAAGGCATGCCGGACCAAGGTGCAGCCCTGCTTCGAGCCGGAGACAGCCTGACATTGCCGATCGAATGCCTTCTCCCACCAGTGCTTCTTTCTGACAGCTAGCGTTCGAGTACATCGGCTGGCACGACAGCATTCGCGATCGCGCGGCTCGAGGCCCGGTCCATTGACCTCGTCAATTGTGAACGACTGCAAAGAGTGCGCCTTGAGTCATGACATTGCCGTAAGCGGCACCTAGAATCCTCCCGCACGCTGCGACCTATCGGACGTCGCCCCCGCGTGTCCGTGCGGCGCGCCACATTCAAATCGGGAGAAGGATCCATGCATTTCAAGCGCCCCCTTGCCGAAGCCTTCGGCACGTTCTGGCTCGTATTCGGCGGCTGCGGCTCGGCCGTGCTCGCGGCCGCATTTCCGCACCTGGGCATCGGCTTCGCCGGCGTCTCGCTGGCCTTCGGCCTGACCGTGCTGACCATGGCCTATGCGGTGGGTCCGGTGTCGGGGTGCCATCTGAATCCGGCCGTGACGGTGGGCCTTGCCACCGCGGGCCGCTTCCCGTGGAAGGAAGCGCCGGTCTATATCGTGGCGCAGGTGATCGGCGGCGCGCTGGCCGCGCTGGTGCTGCTGCAGCTGATGGATGCCAAGCCAGGCTTCGACGTCAGCGTCAGCGGCCTGGCCGCCAACGGCTTTGACGCCGGCTCGCCGTCGGGCTTCGGCATGATGCCGGTGTTCGCCACCGAGGTGCTGGCCACCTTCTTCTTCGTGCTGATCATCCTGGGCGCGACCGCGCAACGCGCGCACGGCGCGCTGGCGCCGCTGGCGATCGGCCTGTGCCTGACGCTGATCCACCTGGTCACGATCCCGGTGTCGAACACCTCCGTCAACCCGGCCCGCTCGACCGGACCGGCGTTGATGGTGGGCGGCATGGCGCTGCATCAACTGTGGCTGTTCTGGATCGCGCCGATCGTCGGTGCGATCGCCGCCGGCGTCGTTGGCCGCGTGCTGTACAGCGACGACGAGTAAGCGAGCACGAACTCGGCTGCGGCAACGGACCGGCGGCATCCCCCGCCGGCCGCGCCGCGCACCTCAAGCCGCCAGCCGCTGCTGGCGCGCGGCCAGGGTTTGGGCCCAGGCCTGCTCCAGTTCCACATGGCCGGCGAAGCCGCCGGCAGACTTCACCTCCGCCTGCGCCTCGATCGCATGCGCGAAGCGCACCGCGGGATCGTCCTGCAGCTGCCGATAGAGCCGATCCAGGTTCGGATAGTCCGCGCGGTTCACCACGCCGTGATAGTCGGTCCAGCGCGCAATCCCGGCGAAGTACGCGTCGGCCACCGTGCGCCGATCGCCCAGCAGCCAGCGGCGATCGCCCAGCATCGCGTCCAGCTGCGCATGCGCCTTCTCCACCTTGATCCGCCCGAACTCGCGCAGCACCGCCTTGGTGGTGTCGTCGCTGGCGTGCTCGTATAGATGCCACAGCGGCACGAAGGCGTTGAAGAAGGTCGTGTTCAGGTAGGCCAGCATCTGGTTGAGCCGGTCGAATTCCGGCGTGCCCTGGGCAAAGCCGAGTGCGCCCTCGATGCCGCGCGCACCGATCCAGTTCATGATCGCCATGCTTTCGGTCACGATCGCGCCGCGATCAGTCGCCAATGCCGGCGTTTCTCCCACCGGATTGATGCGACGGAACGCCTCGCTGGTGACTACCTCGGGCATTTCGATGCGGGACAGCCGATACGGCTGGCCCAGCCATTCGAGCGCGACGATGGAACCGAACGAGCATCCCGACGGAACGCCATAGAAGAGGACTGGGGTCATGTTGTTTCTCCGAGTGAAGGACCCGGGCATCGGGTCGATGGAGAGACTATAGATTTGTGGACATTGCGGCGGTAGTCGGCAAAAATCGAACGCAATGTCCATACTCATGGACTTTGACACGTTGCTGCCGACACCATGCTCAACCTGAACGACCTCTCGCTATTCGTTGCCGCCGTCGAGCATGGCGGCTTTGCCGCGGCCTCCCGGCAGTTGGGCATTCCGAAGTCGACGCTGAGCAAGCGCGTGGCCGAGCTCGAGCAGCGGCTCGGTGCGCGGCTGATCCACCGCAGTTCCCGCAGCTTCACGCTGACCGACGTCGGCCGCGCCTTTCACGAGCACGCCCGCGCTGCGCTGATCGAGGCCGAAGCGGCGCACGACGTGGTGCGCCAGCGCGCCGCCGAGCCGAGCGGCACGGTGCGGCTGACCACCTCGGTACCGGTCGCGCAACAAACGTTGGCGCCGCGCCTGCCCGAACTGGCCATCGCCTACCCGAAGCTGCATCTCCAGCTGGACGTGTCGGACCGCTTCGTCGATGTCGCGCAGGAAGGCTACGACCTCGCGATCCGCAGCCATTTCGCGCCGCTGCCCGATTCGGAATTGGTGCAGCGGCTGCTGTCGACCGAGCCGATCATCCTGGTCGCCTCCCCGCGCTATCTCGCCACGGCCGATCCGCTGCAGAGCCCGGAGGCGCTGGCCGGCCATGACGGACTGCTGACGCGCCCGATGGCAACGAACTGGCGGCTGAGCCGAGACGGTGAGACGGTCATTGCCACCCCACGCCCGCGCATGACGGCCAACGAATCGACCGCGCTGCTGGGCGCGGCTGAGGCCGGCCTGGGCATCGCCTGCCTGCCCTTGTCGGTCTGCCGCCCGGCGCTGCAGCGCGGCGACATCGTAAGGGTGCTGCCGGACTGGACCGCCGGCCACGTGATGACGTCGGTGGTGATGCCGCATCGGCGCGGGCAGCTTCCGGCGGTACGGGCGGTGGTCGAATTCCTGGCGCGGTGTTTTGCCGAGGAATGAACGGTCGGCGAAGGCCCCGTTTCAGCCCGGGGCCTCCGCCTGCCTCCGCACCCACGCCACCGCCCTGCCGAGGAACGGCGACGCATCCCCCGCCCGGTAGCTCATGATTACCGGCGACACGAAGCCCGGCGCGTCGATCGGGCAATAGCGGACATCGTCCCGGTGCAGCCGCTGCACCGAGGCCGGCACCAGCGTGATGCCGAGCCCCGCGGCAACCAGGCCCAGCGCCGTCTGCAGTTCGTTGGCCTCCTGCACCACGCGCGGCTGCAGCCCCTGGGCGCGGAACAGGGACAGCACGTGGTCCGCATAGCTGGGCCGCGGTCGGGCGGGATAGAGGATCAGCCCGCGCCGCGCCAGTTCGGCCGGCGCCATCGGGCCTTCGCCATCGCCACCCCCACGGCCATCGCCACCGACGCGGCCACGGCCACCGCCATCGCCGCCGTCACCTTCACCTGGGGAGGCCCGCGCCGGCAGCGCCGCCACCAGCGGCTCGGCCATCACCACCTGCTGCACGATGGCGGGGTCGCTCAGCGCCAGCCGGCCAAAACCCAGATCGATACGGCCCGACTTCAGTGCCTCCAGCTGCTGCACCGAGATCATTTCGGTCAGGCCGACCTCGACCTCGCTCTGGTCGGCGCGCAACTCGCGGATCAGGTCGGGCAGCACGCCATAGAGCACCGATGGCACGAAGCCGATGCCGAACCAGCGCTTCTCGTTGCGGCCGATGCGCCGGGTGCCCTCGATCATCTCGTCGAGCCGCTGCGTCACCTGCAGCGACTGTTCGAGCAGGAAGCGGCCCGCCTCGGTCAGCCGCAGCCCGCGGCCCACGCGCTCGAACAGTGGCACGCCGAGCTCGTCCTCGAACTGGCGGATCTGGCGCGACAGCGGCGGCTGGGCGATATGCAGCAGCGCCGCCGCGCGGGTCACGTTGAGCTCGCGCGCGACGGTCTGGAAATAGCGCAGATGGCGCAGTTCCATGGTGGCCTCCGTGGACATCGATCCATACCTGGCAGGTATGGAATCAGACATGATCGGTCTTGGACATGCCTGCGGTCAAGCCGCATACTCGGTCGCAAACCGTCAATCCAATCCCTCAGGTATGGCAATCACCATTACATCCGTCGACGCGATCCTGGTCGACCTGCCCACCATCCGCGCACATCAACTGGCGATGGCCACCATGCAGCAGCAGACGCTGGTCATCGTGCGGCTGCGCGCCAGCGACGGCATCGAAGGCATCGGCGAGGCCACCACGATCGGCGGCCTGTCCTACGGGGAGGAAAGCCCAGAAGGCATCAAGCTGACCATCGATACCTATCTGGCCCCGGCATTGATCGGCCAGGACGCCACCAATATCCATGGCGCGATGGCCCGGCTGAACAAGGTCGCGCGCGGCAACCGCTTCGCCAAGTCGGCACTGGAAACCGCGCTGCTCGACGCACAGGGCAAGCGGCTCGGCGTGCCGCTCGGCACGCTGCTGGGCGGTGCGGTGCGCGACGCGCTGCCGGTGCTGTGGACGCTGGCCAGTGGCGATACCGCGCGCGATATCGAGGAGGCCGAGCGCCTGCTGGCCGAGCGCCGCCACGACACCTTCAAGCTCAAGATCGGCCGCCGTGCGGTGCGCGAGGACGTCGCCCATGTCGCCGCGATCAAGCGCGCGCTGGGCGACCGTGCGCGCGTGACGGTCGACGTCAACCAGGCCTGGAACGAGGCCGACGCGGCCACCGGCATCGCGATGCTCGAGGCGGCCGGCATCGACCTGATCGAGCAGCCGATCGCCCGCGACAATCGGGTCGGGCTGGCGCGGCTGGCGGCGCGCTTCGTGGTGCCGATCATGGCCGACGAAGCGGTGACCGGGCCGGAGGACGCGATGGAACTGGCGCGCCTGGGGGCCGCCGATGTGTTCGCGCTGAAGATCGCCAAGTCGGGCGGCATCTTCGGCATGCTGCGCACCGCGGCGGTTGGCGATGCGGCCGGCATCGCGCTCTATGGCGGCACCATGCTCGAAGGCAGCGTCGGCACGATCGCCGCGGCGCACGGTTTCTGCACGCTGCCGCAACTGGCCTGGGGCACCGAGCTGTTCGGGCCGCTGCTGCTCAAGGACGACGTGGTGGTCGAACGTCCCGCGTATCGAGACTTCGCCTTGCGCCTGCCGGACGGTCCGGGGCTGGGGCTGGCGCTGGACGAGGACAAGCTGGCGCATTACCGGCGCGATCGCACGTAACACGCGCACGAGGCCCGAATAAGGCCCCAATAAGGCCCGAACTGGCCCGAACCAAGTCCAAACTAGGCCCTCATCAGGCCCGAATAAGGCTTGCAAGAGGCCCGCATCACGCCTCGCATAACACCATCGAGTCGCGCCCGCGGGCGCGCGCCAGACCGCCCGCATTCGAACTTCACGAAGGAACGGAGACAATGAAGTCGCTCACTCTCGCCACCCTGGTCCTCGGCCTTGCCGCGACCCTCGCCACCCCGGCCGCGAAGGCCGCCTACCCCGAACGCCCGATCCGCTGGATCGTCCCCTTCCCCGCCGCCGGCGCGATGGACAATATCGCCCGCACGCTCGGCGAGGAGATGTCGCAAACGCTGGGCCAGTCGATCGTCGTGGAGAACCGGCCCGGGGCCGGCGGCAATATCGGCGCCGAACTGGTCGCGCGCTCGCCGGCCGATGGCTACACGATGCTGATCGTCGCCAACGGCATGGCGGTCAATCCCGCGCTGTACCGCAAGCTGACCTACGACCCGATCAAGGATTTCGCGCCGGTATCGCTGCTCGCCGTGGTGCCCAACGTCCTGGTCGCCAACAAGGCAAAGACCAGCGCGAAGACCGTGCCGGAGGTGATCGCCAGCGCGAAGAGCCAGCCCGGCAAGTACACCTACGCGTCGGCGGGCAATGGCACCTCGATCCACCTGGCCGGCGAGCTGTTTACGTCGATGGCCGGCGTCGAGCTGCTGCACGTGCCCTACAAGGGCAGCGGTCCCGCGGTCACCGACCTGCTCGGCGGCCAGGTCGACTACATGTTCGACAGCATCACGTCCGCCAAGCCGCATATCGATGCCGGCAAGCTGACCGCGATCGCGGTGACCACCAGCAAGCGCTCGGCCACGCTACCCAACGTGCCGACGGTGGCAGAGGCCGGCCTGCCGGGCTACGAGCTGTCGCCGTGGTTCGCCGCCTTCGTGCCGGCCGGCACGCCGCCCGCGGTGATCGAGTCGCTGAACCGCGCGATGGTCGAGGCGCTGCGCAAGCCCGCGGTGCAGAAGCGCCTGGCCGCGATCGGCGCCGAGCCGATCGGCAGCACGCCCGCCGAGCTGAAGCAGCATCTGGCGAAAGAAACCGACAAATGGGGCAAGCTGATCCGGACAAGGGGCATCCGCGCGGACTGAGCGAGGAGTCGCGCCGATTCCTCCTCCTCAAGTTTTTCTACCAACTGCCGTTGTTTGACATCGACCCCCGAAGCAATCGTCAGCGAACGGGCGGCAACACAAGAGCGAAGAGCGAATGCGCACCACGCACGCGGCACCTCCGCGGGCGTGGCGTTGTTCGCCGCGATTCAATGTCCATCAGGTAGAAGAAATGAAAAACTTGGGAATAGGTGCGCGCCTCGGCATCGGCTTTGGCGTGGTTTTGCTGCTGTCCACGCTGATGACCGGACTTGGCATCCTGCGGCTGCAGCAGGTCGCGGAGCGCACGCATGACATGATGCAACAGCCGCTGGCCAAGGAACGGCTGGTCAGCGACTGGTATCGCTACATGCATACCAGCGTGCGCCGGACCACCGCGGTGGCCAAGAGCTCCGACCCGACGCTCGGCGCGTTCTTCGCGAACGAGACCAAGGCCTCCGTCAAGGCGATCGCCGATCTGCGCGACAAGATCGAGCCGCTGCTGAGCACCGACGCCGAGAAGCAGGCGTTCCAGACCATCCTGCGCGTGCGCGAGCCGTACAACGCCTCGCGCGACAAGATCACCAAGCTCAAGCAGGAAGGGCTGACCGACGAAGCGAACACCGTGCTGGAGAAGGAATTCGTGCCGGCCGGCGACGCCTACCTCGGCGAGATCCAGAAGCTGCTCGACATCCAGCGCGCCAGCATCGACGCGACCGCGCGCGATATCAACGCCGTCTACCAGACCGCGCGCAACCGCCTGATCGGACTTGGCGTGCTGGTGCTGGGCATCGGTATCGCCTTCGCGGTCTGGCTGACCCGCGGCATCACGCGTCCGCTGCATCGCGCCGTGAATATCGCACGCACCGTCGCCGCCGGCGACCTGAGCGCCCGCATCGACGTCGACAGCAAGGACGAAACCGGCCAGCTGCTGCAGGCGCTGTCCGAGATGAACGGCAATCTGCTGCGCATCGTCAACGAGGTTCGCCTCGGCACCGAGGCCATCGCCACCGGCACCAGCCAGATCGCCGTGGGCAATACCGACCTGTCGCAACGCACCGAGGAACAGGCCGCCTCGCTGCAGGAGACCGCCTCCAGCATGGAGCAGCTGACCAGCATCGTGCGGCAGAACGCCGACAACGCCAAGCAGGCCAGCCGCCTCGCGGTCGATGCCTCCGACATCGCCGTCAAGGGCGGCACTGTGGTCGGCCAGGTGGTCAACACCATGGACGAGATCCACGGCGCGTCGAAGAAGGTCACCGACATCATCGCGGTGATCGAAAGCATCGCCTTCCAGACCAATATCCTGGCGCTGAACGCCGCGGTGGAAGCCGCGCGCGCCGGCGAACAGGGCCGCGGCTTCGCGGTGGTCGCCGGCGAGGTGCGCAGCCTCGCGCAGCGCAGCGCCACCGCCGCCAAGGAAATCAAGTCGCTGATCGACGATTCGGCCGAGCGCGTCGAGAAGGGCTCGCAGCTGGTGTCGGAAGCGGGCCAGACCATGGAAGAGATCGTCGGCGCGGTCAAGCGCGTCACCGACATCATGGGCGAGATCAGCGCGGCCTCGGCCGAGCAGAGCGCCGGCATCGAGCAGGTGAACCAGGCGGTCACGCAGATGGATACCGTGACGCAGCAGAACGCCGCGCTGGTCGAGCAGGCAGCGGCTGCGGCCGGTTCGCTGGAAGAGCAGGCGCAGCGCCTGAAGCAGGCGGTGTCGACGTTCCGCCTCGGTAACGCGCAGATGGCCATCGCCTGACCGACGCAGCAACAAGTCCAAAACGGGCCGCAATGCGGCCCGTTTTGCTTTGGCGCGCTCAAAAAAGCGGCAATCCTTGTCAAAAGTACCCACCTGGCCGAAACCCCATCGCGACGACTTGGGCGGCGGCGCCGTGGCGCGGATCCTGCGTGGTGGCGTGGTGCAGCCCGAACTTCGGGCCGCTCACCCCAGCACATCCGAGGCACATCCCAGTACTTGGCAGCACATCGCAACCGGAGGATCTGCAATGAGCATCTTTGGCGAAATCCTGAACAGGCTGCGCGGCAAGGCGCGACCCGAGCCGTCCACGCAGGCGTCCCCGCAGGCATCCACGCAGGCCCAGCAGCCGCAGACCGGCACCGCGGGCCAGCCCCAGACCGGCGCGGCCGGCCAGACGCAGGGCGCGGCGCCGCCGGCCACGGCACCGGTCACGGCGGGCACCGGCGGCGGCAACACCACGGCCGGCGGCACCGCGACGGCTGCCGCGCAGGCGCCCCTGTCGGAGGTCGATGTGGAGAAGATCCTCGACGACCTCGCGCAGCAGAGCGGCCAGAAGCTGAACTGGCGCACGTCCATCGTGGACACCATGAAGGCGCTGGGCCTCGACAGCAGCCTGGAGCACCGCAAGGAACTGGCGCGCGAGCTGCACTACAGCGGCGACTTGAACGACTCGGCCACCATGAACGAGTGGCTGCACAAGCGCGTGATGAAGGAGCTGGCGGCAAACGGCGGCAAACTACCGCCGGCGTTGCGCGATTGAGGTAGGGGCGAGCGCGCGAAACCCATCCCGCTTTGCAATTCGTCGCCCTCGCGCAAGCGGGGGCGCGGCGGCTTGAAGCAAGCCGCTGGGTCCCCGCCTACGCGGGGGACGACGGATATGCCGTCGCCTTTACGCCCAGCGCGTGTCCGGATCGAGCGGATACACCGGCCGCGCCACGCGCTGGAACGGGAAGCGCTCGTAGCGCGAGCTGGTCACGCCCTCGCCGTCGCACTCCACCACGGCGCGTGCGATCGGCACGAACACCGGCCGGCAGTACATCCGCGATTTCAGCAGCAGAAAGCGTGCGCGATGCGGATCCACGCCGATATGGGTGAAGATACCCAGGTCCCAATGCTCCTGCGGCGTTTCCACGATCACGATTTGCGCCGCGCCGATATCGAGCAGCGCGCTGCGGCCCATGCGGATGCGCTGGCCGGTATAGGTGGGACCGCTGATCACGTACTCGCCATCGCCGAGTGCGACGACCTTGCCGGTCAGCGGCTTCGATTGCGGATAGACGCCGAGCTGGGTCAGGGCCACCTTGTCGCCGACCGGCAGCGTCACCGTGGCGCCGACCCCGGCCGCGCCCAGCGCCGCCACCGCCTCCGGATCGCACACCGGCCCGACCGCGATGCCGCTCAAGCCCTGCGCCAGCGCTTCGTGCAGCACGGCCATGTTGTCGCAAGTGCCACCGGACATGCAGTTGTCGCCGTGGTCGAGCAACAGCACCGGGCCCTGCCCCGGCGCGTCGGCGAGTTCGGCCGCGTGCGCGATCGACTGCGCCAGCGGCTCGCTGCGATAGACGAAGCCGGCACGGTCGTCCCAGATCCGCTGGGCAATACGCTGCGCCACCACATCGGCGGCGGCCGCATCGCCGTCGCCGACCACGATCACACTGAGGCAAGGGGCGGCGATATCGGCCAGGCCGAAGCCGGCCAGCACCGAGACCGCCAGCATGCCTTGCGCTTCCGCTTCCTTGGCGAGCGCCACTGCACGCTGCATCGCACCCTGGTCGGTGCGGCTGCACAGCGTATGCGTCAGCAGCGGCAAGCGGCGCCATGCCACCACGGGCCTGGTGCGGCCCGCGATGTGGTCCAGCAGCAGCCGCCCTGCGTGCTCGCCGGTCTCGTACATGTCGACGTGCGGATAGGTCTTGAAGCTGACGGCCACGTCGACGTGGTCGATCAGCTTCTGCGTGATATTGCCGTGCAGGTCCAGCGCGACCGCGATCGGCGCGTCGGGCAGTACCGCGCGCAGCCGTTCGAGCAGGTCGCCCTCGCCGTCGTCGCTGTTCTCGGCCACCATCGCGCCGTGCAGGTCCAGCATCACCGCGTCGCAGCCCGGCGCAGCTTCGACGATGGCGTCGCACAGCGCGGTATAGGCCTGCGCCGCGACGCGGCCGCTGGGATTGGCCCCGGCGATCACCGGCACCACGATCTCGGCCCCCGCCGCTTCGGCCAGCTCGATGAACGCGCCCGCCGCGGTGCGCGTGCCGCGCGCGGCGCGGTAGCCGTCCTCGCCATAGCGCGGGTCGAACGACGCCAGTGGCGTGGGCACCGGCGAAAAGGTATTGGTCTCGTGGTTGAGGCGGGCGATCAGGATTTTCATCGCTTGGGTCCGGGTCGGTACGACGGTGGGTCGGAGGCCATGTAAGGCGGCGCGGTCAGCAGGGTCGGCGCGGTCAGCGCGGTCAACGTCGTCAGCAGCGGCAGCGCGGCAGCCCCGTCAGCGTCGGCGCGCGGCGTCGAGCATCGCGTGCAGCAGCACGTTGGCGCCGGCCTCCAGATGTTCGGGGCGCGCGTCCTCGATCTCGTTATGGCTGATGCCGTCCTTGCAGGGCACGAAGATCATCGCGGTCGGCGCGACGCGAGCCAGGTACACGGCGTCGTGGCCCGCGCCGCTGACCACGTCCATCGCCGACAGCGCCAATTGCGCGGCGCCGTCGCGCACGGCTTGCACGAGACGCGGCTCGAAGGGCTGCGGCGGGAAGTAGACCACCTGCCTGACCTCGATGCCGATGCCCGATCGTTCCGACAGCGTCGTGCAGGCACGATGCAGGGCCGCGTCCATCGCGGACAGCACCGTGTCGTCGGCTGCGCGCAGGTCCACGGTCATCGTCACGCGGCCGGGGATCACGTTGCGCGAATCGGGGTGAACCGACAGGCTACCGACCGTACCGCGGCCGTGGGGCGGGTGCTCCAGCGCGATGCGATTGACGATGCCGACCAGTTCGGACGCCGCCAGCAGCGCGTCGCGCCGCAGCGCCATCGGCGTGGGGCCGGCGTGCGCCTCCATGCCGGTCAGCACCACGTCGTACCAGCGCTGCCCCAGCGCGCCGGTGACCACGCCGATCACCGTGTCGTTCGCCTCGAGCACCGGCCCCTGTTCGATATGGGCCTCGAAATACGCGCCGACGGCGCGGCCACCGACCGGCTCGGCGCCTGCATAGCCGATCTCCCGCAGCGCGTCGCCGACGCGGACGCCATCGCGGTCCACCTGCGCCAGCACATGGTCGAGCGCGAATTCGCCGATGAAGGCGCCCGAGCCCATCATCACCGGTACGAAGCGCGAGCCCTCCTCGTTGGTCCACACCGCGACCTCGAGCGGCGCATCGGTGACGATGCCCGCGTCGGCCAGCGTGCGCAACACTTCGAGGCCGGCGAGCACGCCATAGTTGCCGTCGAACTTGCCGCCCGTCGGTTGCGTATCGATATGGCTGCCCGTCATCACCGGCGGCAGCGTGTCGTCGCGGCCGGCCCGGCGGGCGAAGATATTGCCGATCGCATCGACGCGCACCGTGCAACCGATCGCCTTCGCCTCGGCGACGAAGAAGTCGCGTCCCTGCCGGTCGAGATCGGTCAGCGCAAGCCGGCAGACGCCACCCTTGGGGGTCGCGCCGATCTTCGCCAGCCGCATCAGCGCGTCCCACAGCCGGGCGCCGTCGATGCGCAGCGGGGCGACGTCAAGTGCCGGTTCGATCGTGCCTTTCGGCGCTTGAATGGTGCTGGTGTCCACTGCCATGTCTGTATTCCGATTCGGTTTCCCGTCGTCCCCGCGCATGCGGGGACCCAGTGTCGTCAAGCCGCCGGACCCCTGCTTTCGCGGGGGCGACGATTCATCGCGCCAACGGCGCGATCGTCAGGCCGCCAGGCCGACGCCGAGATAGCGGTCCTTGACCGCCTCGTCGGCGATGAATTGGGCATTGCTGCCGGTATAGACCACGGCCCCCTGCTCGATGATCACGTGCCGGTCGGCCAGCTGTGTGCACACTTCGAGGTTCTGCTCGACCAGCAGGATCGGCACGCCGGCCGCCTTGATCATCTTCAGCTGCGCGACGATTTCCTCGACGATCACCGGCGCCAGCCCCTCCACCGGTTCGTCCAGCATCAGCAGGCGCGGGTGGTTCATCAGCGCCCGGGCAATCGCCAGCATCTGCTGCTCGCCGCCGGACAACTGCGCGCCGCCATTGCGGCGCCGCTCGCGCAACCGCGGGAAGATCCTGTAGACGTCGTCGAGCTGCCATGGGGAATCGCGCCGGGCACCCAGCTTCAGGTTCTCCTCGACGGTCAGCAGCTTGAAGATGCCGCGATGCTCGGGCACGAAGCACAGCCCCTGCGCGGCGATGCGATGCGCCGGCAGCCCGGCGACATCGTTGCCGCGAAACAGCACGCGTCCGCCGCGCGGCGGCACCACGCCGGCGATCGCCTTCAACGTGGTCGACTTGCCCGCGCCGTTGCGCCCGAGCAGCGTGACCAGTTCGCCCTCGCCCACTGCGAGCGACACACCTTGCAGCACATGGCTCTTGCCGTAATAGCCATGAATGGCTTGCACATCGAGCATCGTCATCGATGGCCTCCGGTGATCATGTTGCCCAGATAGGCCGCGCGCACGCGCGGATCGCCGCGCACGCTGTCGGGCGGGCCTTCCATCAGCACCTTGCCCTGCTGCATCACGGTGATGATGTCGGAGATATCCATCACGATGTCCATGTTGTGCTCGATCAGCACGACGGTATGGTCTTCGGCCAGTCCACGGATCAGCCGCTTCATCGCGGACAGATCGTCGACGCCCATGCCCGAGGTCGGCTCGTCGAGAAAGATCGCGCGCGGGCGCGCGGCCAGCGCCATGCCCACTTCCAGCCGGCGCTGCTGGCCGTGCGACAGCGCACCGGCCACGGCATCGGCCACGCGGGTCAGCTCCAGCCGCTCCAGCACGCGCTCGACAGTGTCCGTACAGGCCAGCTCGCCGACCGGGCGGCGCCAGCAGTTCATCGCGCGCCGCGGCTGCGTGCCGAGCGCCGCCAGCCGCAGGTTCTCGCGCACCGGCAGGCTGGGGAACAGGCTGGTGACCTGGAACGAGCGCGCGATGCCGCGCTGCACGCGCTGGTAGTCGGTCTCGCCGGTGACGTCGTGCCCGTCGAAGACGATGCGCCCGCTCGTCACGCTGCGCGTGCCGGTCAGCATATGGAACAACGTGGTCTTGCCGGCGCCGTTCGGCCCGATCACCGAATGGACGGTGCCCGGCATCACGCGCAGATCCACGCCACCGAGCGCCATGAACTTGCCGTACTGCTTGACCACGCCGGTGGCCTCGAGGATCGGGGCGGTCATGCGCGTTCCTCCCCGGTGGTGCCGATTTTCGAGGCGGCTTCCGTGTCGGGGCCGAGCGCGGCCGGCTCGCGGCGGATGCCGCGCAGCCGCAGCCAGATCGTCGTGCCCAGGCCCCACAGGCCGCGCTGCATGAACAGGCTGACCGCGATCAGCAGGAAGCCCAGCAGCATCAGCCAGCGCGGCCACAGCGTCGACAGCCAGTCGGACAGCAGCACATAGAATGCCGCGCCCAGCACCGAGGCGAACACGTTGGCAGTGCCGCCGATCACCGTCATGATCAGGATCATTTCGCTGACGTGGTAGTCGATATTGGCCAGCGGCGCGATGCCGGTCAGCATTGCGTGCAGGCCGCCGGCGAGCCCCGTCACCGCGCCGGAGATCACGAAGGCCAGCAGCTTGAATGCCTTGATGTTGTAGCCGACCGCCAGCGCACGTTCCTCGTTGTCGCGGATCGCCAACAGCGTGCGGCCGAACACCGAATCGGTGACCCGCAGCACCAGGAAGAACACCAGCAGGAACAGCACCGCAACGAAACCGTAGAACTGCCACGGCGAGGCCAGCGAGACCAGCTCCCGGCCGGCGATCGACAGCGCGGGCCGCGGGATGTCCAGCAGGCCGTTGTCCCCGCCGGTCAGCGAGGGCACCGAATAGGCCAGGAAGTAGAACATCTGCGAGAACGCCAGCGTCAGCATCACGAAGTAGGTGCCGCGCTGCCGGATCGAGAACCAGCCGACCAGCGCCGCTGCGACAGCACCGATGCCGACCGCCAGCGCGAGCGACAGCGGCACCGGCAGCGCGATGCGGGTCAGCGCCAGGCCGAGCGAATAACTGCCCAGGCCGAAGAAGATGCCCTGGCCGAACGACAGCAGGCCGGTATAGCCGAGCAGCAGATTGCAGGCCATCACGGCCATTGCATAGATCAGGACCTCGGTCGCCAGCGTGCCGGAGCGCAGCGTCAGCGGCAGCAGCAGCGTGACGGCCAGCGCGAGCCACCAGAATCGATACGCCATCATCCTCTCCCCAACAGGCCGTGCGGGCGCAGCAGCAGCACCGCCGCCATCGCGACATAGATCATCAGCCGCGCGCCTTCGGGCCACAGCGTGCTCATCAGGCTTTGCACCACGCCGACCAGCAGGCCCCCGATCAGCGCGCCGGTGAAACTGCCCATGCCGCCGACCACCACGACGATGAAGGCCACGCCCAGCGCCTCGACGCCCATGAAGGGCTCGGCCCCGCGGATCGGCGCGGCCAGCACGCCGGCGATCGCGGCCGTCGCCGCGCCGAGCGCGAACATCAGGCTGAACAGCCGGAACACGTTGATGCCGAGCAGCGACACCATCTCGGTCGACTCGCTGCCGGCGCGCACCGCGCTCCCGAGCCGCGTGCCCTCCAGCAGCCACCACAGCGCCACCGCCAGCAGCGCGGTGAAGGCGATCACGAACAGCCGGTACTTCGGGTAGATGAAATCGCCCCACATCACCACCCCTTGCAGCGCGTCGGGCGGCGGCACGTCGACGCCGAGCGGACCCCAGCCGACGATGATCAGTTCCTGCACCGCCAGCGCCAGGCCGACCGTCACCAGGATATGGAATTCATGGGGCTGGGCGTAGACGTGGCGCAGCATCACCCGCTCGACCAGCCAGGCGAGCGCGCCGATCACCAGCGGCGCCAGCACCAGCGCGGCCCAGAAGTTCATGCCCAGCTGCAGCGCCTGGAAGCACAGATAGGCGCCGAGCGCATAGAAGGCGCCGTGCGCGAAATTGACGAAGCGCAGCAGGCCGAAGACGATCGACAGGCCGACGGCCAGCAGGAAATACAGCATGCCGATGCCGATGCCGTTGATGACCTGCAACAGGTAGACGTTCATGAAGCGCTTTTCGCTTTGGCTATCGCGTTGGCGGGAGCCCTCTCCCCATCATGGGAAGAGGGTTGGCAAGAGGGAACGGCCCGTCAGCAGCGGCTTACGCCATCTTGCACTGGGTCTGCCCGGGCGGCAGGAACGCCTTGCCGACGCTGATCACGTCGGCGTAGTCGTCCTTGTCCTTCATCGCGCCCTTGGCCTTGCCCTTGAGCAGGTAGTAGTTCTTCAGCACCTGGTGATCGGCCGCGCGGATTTCCTCGGGGCCGGTCAGCCCCTCGTACTTGAGCCCTTCCATCGCCGCGATCACGGCCTTCGGATCGGCGCTGCCGGCCTTGACCATCGCGTCGAGCATCAGCTTGGTACAGATGTAGGAGCCGGCCAGGCTGTAGTTCGGATTGGACTTGAACGCGGTCCTGCAGCGCTGCACCAGATCGCGGTTCAGCGGCGTATCGACGCCGTGCCAGTATTGCG
Source organism: Cupriavidus sp. (assembly GCA_031180665.1). Taxonomy (GTDB): domain Bacteria; phylum Pseudomonadota; class Gammaproteobacteria; order Burkholderiales; family Burkholderiaceae; genus Cupriavidus. The sequence continues at coordinate 22,299 of JAPSLP010000016.1, forward strand.
CGCCGAAATAGACGCCGTCGCACAGGTCCGCGCCCAGCGATTCGAACTGCTCCAGCCCTGAGGCCCAAGCGAGCAGGATCGTCGTGTTCTTCTTCATGCCGAAGCTGACCGCCTGGCGCAGCGTGTCGGCCGACTGCGAGCCGAAGTTCAGGATCAGCAGCACGTCGGGCTTGGCCGCGATCGCGTTGGTGAGATAACCGCTGAATTCCTTCTCGTTGAGCGCGTGGTAGCTGTTGCCCACGTGCTCGATGCCCTTTTCCTTGAAGATGTTCTTGGCCGCAGACAGCAGGCCGTCGCCGAACACGTATTGCGGCGTGATGGTGTACCAGCGCTTCGCCTTGGGCATCGACTCGATCAGCGGCCGCACGGTGCGCTCGATCGCGCCGTAGGTCGGCACCGACCAGCGGAAGGTCGCGCGGTTGCAATCCTTGCCGGTGATCTCGTCGGCGCCGGCGGTGGTGACGAAGACCCCGCCGAATTTCTCGGCCTCCTTGCCCATCGCCAGCGATTCCGACGACAGGATGCCGCCGGCGAAGTAGCGCGCGTTCTTCTGCTGCGCCAGCTCCTGCATCTTGCGCACCGCGGTGGCGGGCTTGCCTTCGGTATCCAGCACGCTGTAGCGCAACGGCTTGCCGAGCACCTTGCCGTACTGCTCGACGATCAACTTCATGCCGAGATCGGCGAACTTGCCGTTGGCGGCGAACGGACCGGACATCGGCACCGGGCAACCGAGTTCGATCGCATCGTCGGCGGCCAGCACGGCACCGGCGCGCAGCAGGGAGGCGGGGACGGCGGCCAGCGCGCCGAGTTTGAGCGCGTCACGACGATTCAAAGCTCACTCCTTGGATCTGTGGGGTCCATCGAAAGGGAAGGTCCGGCACGCGACAGGATCGCAACAGCGCTACAGCAAGAATCGAACCCGTTTATTCTATTTATACGTATAAACTGGTTGAAGGCATCATAGGAGCCGGTTTGCGCGACTGTCAATGAAGCGCCGGTCAGGGTTTACCTGCGCCGGCGCAGGCGCGGGGCATGCGCGAAGGCGGTGCCGCGCGCACCGCGATGGACCACCGCGAGCCGGCACGGCGCATGCCGCACCGGCATGGCGATCAAACGAAAGGAAGGACAATCCATGGTGACGTTCCGCGGTGCGAAGGCGCCGGCTCTGGCAATCCGCAAGCAGAAGCGCGCCGACCTGGTGGCGGAGGAACTGAAGCGCCTGATCACCGAGCGCGATCTGAAGCCCGGCGACAAGCTGCCGCAGGAGGTCAAGCTGCAGCAGACCTTCGGCGTCAGCAAGAGCACGATCCGCGAGGCGCTGAAGTCGCTGGAGGTGCAGGGGCTGATCAGCGTCAGCACCGGCCCGGCCGGCGGCGGCACCATCGTCGAGGTACCGCTGGACCGCACCTTCCAGCTGATGCAGAACTACCTGTTCTTCAAGGACGTGGGCATCGCGGACGTCTATACGGTGCGCCGCCTGCTCGAGCCGGAGCTGGCCGCGGGCGCCGTGCCGCATCTGACCGAGGACGACTTTCGTGCGCTCGAGCACACGATCGACCTGTGCGACCCCACCTCGGCCTCGGCCGCGGCGCCGCTGGACCAGCGCCAGGAGGACCTGAGCTTCCACGACATCCTGGCCGCGGCCAATCCGAATCCGATGCTGCGTTTCTGCTGCGAGCTGATCAACGAGATGCTGCGGCAGCTGGTGGTGTTCGGCAACGACACGCCCGCTTGCGAGCACGAGAAATTCGGCGCGTCCAATGTCCGCTTCCACAAGAAGATCGTGGCGGCAGCCCGCGCCCGCGATGCCGAGCAGGTGCGCAAGCTGATGGCCGCGCATATGCAGGACTGCACGCGCCATATCACGCGGATGAACGGGCGCGTGCACGGGCGGCTGGTGCTCGACTCGGAATTGCCGCGCCGCTCGCTGGTGGTGCGCCCGCGCGATCGGGAGGCCGAGGAGGCGAGCTAGGACGCTGGCTCGCCGCACGCCGGGGAAGCGCTGGGTTCCGGCAGACCGGCATCGATCAACGCCCGATGGCGCGGCATATCGATGGATCGCTCAGCGGCTTCCGGCTCGGGATTCAGCATGCCGCCGCGATCCCAGCACCGCGAGCTTGTCGGCATTGCGCCGGGCGACGCAGGCGATATAGCCCTCGCGGGCAAAGCGTCGTGCGATCGCACCGCCGGTCGTGTCGCCGGCACCGATGACGAGGATGGCTTTCCTTTGGGTCATGGTGTCTCCGGATGTTGCACCAGCAGCCGCGGGACGCGTGGACGCACGAACTGGACCTGCGGCCCTGGATCGAACCTGGGTGATCGCACCGCGGGTCGCGGCGGCTACAAATGCATGGGTCCAGGCGCCGCGCCCATGCGTTATCGCTCAGCGGCGCGCGTCGAACATGCCCGCCAGCCGCTGGAAGGTCAGTTGCTCGGCTTCCTTGACGATGCGGTCGATCAGCGTCCTGACGCTCGGGATATCGTGGATCAGGCCGGCGACCATGCCGCAGCTCCATGCCCCCGCCTCGACGTCGCCCTCCACCATCACCTTCGGATAGATGCCGGCGACCTGATCGTAGATGTCGGCGATCTTCAGATCGGCGCCCTTCTCGCGTTCGATCTCCAGCAGCCGTTCGACGCCGCCGTTGTTCAGCACCCGTTCGGTATTGCGCAGCGCCCGCATGATCAGCCGCGTATCGAGCTCGCTCGCTTCGACGATCGCCTGCTTGACGTTGGCATGCACCGGCGCTTCCTCGGTGGCCAGAAAGCGCGTTCCCATATTGATACCGTCGGCGCCCAGCGCCAGCGCGGCCACCAGGCTGCGTCCGTCGGCCATGCCGCCCGACGCGACAAACGGAATCTTCAGCGCCTCGGCCGCGCGCGGCAGCAAGATCATGTTGGGCACGTCGTCCTCGCCCGGATGGCCGCCGCATTCGAACCCGTCGACGCTGGCCGCATCGCAGCCGATCTTCTCTGCCTTCAGCGCGTGGCGCACCGAGGTGCATTTGTGAATCACCTTGATGCCGGCCGCCTTCAAGGCCGGCATGTACTGCTCGGGGCTGCGGCCTGCAGTCTCGACAATGCGCACGCCGCCCTCGGCGATGGCGGCGATGTATTCGGCATAGGGCGGCTCCGAGAACGTCGGCAGAAAGGTCAGGTTGACGCCGAACGGCTGGTCCGTCATCTCGCGACAACGCGCGATCTCCTTGGCCAGCAGCTCGGGCGTGCGCTGCGTCAGCGCGGTGATGATGCCCAGGCCGCCGGCATTGGACACGGCCGCCGCCAGATCGGCGAGACCGACGAAATGCATGCCGCCCTGGATGATCGGGTAGCGGATCGCGAACAGTTCAGTGATACGTGTTTTCATGGGCAGCAGGGCTCCGAATGGATGGAAAGGCCGGTGTCGGATCAGGCGGCGCGCGCCCGCAAGATTTCCTCCTCGACGTCGCGCAGGGTGTCCTTGCCGAAGAAGATTTCGTCGTTGACGAAGAAGGTCGGCGCACCGAACGCCCCGCGTTCGAACGCGCGCTGCGTATTCCCCAGCAGTGTTTCCTTGACCGCCGGCTGATTGATCGCCTCGAGCAGCCGGGAACCATCGAGACCCGCTTCGTTCAAGACGGCCTCGATCACGGCCGGATCGTCCATCTTCAGCCCCCGCTCCCACATCGCGCCGTAGACGACATCGACATAGCGCTCGGAGCTGCCATCGAGGCTCGCCGCCACCGCGCCTCGCATGATCTGCAGGGTGTTGACCGGAAAGTGGGGATTCATCCGAAATGCGGTCAGGCCATGTCGCCTGATGAAGCGCTCCATTTCAAGCTGGCCATATTCCGGCTTGTTCTTGATGCCGGCGAACGCCTCCACCGGGGAGCGATTGCCGGTCAGTCGAAACAGGCCGCCAAGCAGAATCGGAACGTATTCGAATGCCACGCCGGTGCGCGCTTGCATGCCCGGAATGACCTTGTGCGCAAGATAGGCGTTGGGACTGCCGAAATCGAACAGGAACTGCACGTTGACGGTTTGCATCGCTTGTCTCCACCCGGATGGTGATATTTCCGGACGATCTGGCCGGCCGGTTCTCCGCAACAATGTACCGTCGAACGGATTTTTGGCAAGGCTTTCCCCGCTCGTTCCACCATGCAGATCCGGCGGGCAGGCAGCGAGGCCCTAGTCGCCGGTCTGGCCGATCGGCGCGCCGCGTTGATGTACCACCTTGGCCTTGACCACCGAGGTATTGGTTTCCGCCATCTGCGCGACGCGATCGAGCAAACCATCCAGTTCCTCGATCGAACGCACATACAGGCGGGCAACGAAGCAATCCTCGCCGGTCACCTTGTCGCATTCGCCGATCTCCGGAATTTCGGCAATCAGCTTCTGCACGATATGGAGCTTGCCGGGCAACGGGCGAATGCGAACGATCGCCTGCAGCGGATAGCCGAGCGCGGCCGGATCGATATCGATGGTGAAGGCGCGAATGACCTTGCGTTCTTCCAGACGTTTGAGCCGCTCGGAAGTGCTCGGCGAAGACAGGCCGACGCGGCCCGCCAGCTCCTTCAGGGAAATCCGGGCGTCCTCGGCAAGCACGGCAAGAATGCGCCGGTCGACATCGTCGAGCATTTTTCGATTCCTTAGGGAACAACGGCTTACGCCTTCGAAATAAAGGAAGGGAGGCTGCTCATCCTAATAAACGATATAGAATCGCCGCCCACGTCGTGCGATTCTAAACACCATTCAGCCTTCGGGAGAAAGACGGTGAATTCCCTACGCGGCACTGCCGAAATGACGGCCTCGATGGTGTTGTCCGGCACCATCGGCTGGTTCGTGGTCGAGTCCGGACAACCGATTCGTGACGTGGTGTTCTGGCGCTGCCTGTTCGGCGCCCTGACCTTGCTCGCGGTCTGTGCGGCGCTGGGCATGCTGCGGCAGCTGACCTGGCGCACGCTGGGCCTGGCGGCACTGGGCGGCGTCGCCATCGTGATGAACTGGCTGCTGCTGTTCGCGGCCTATCCGCGCGCATCCATCTCGATCGCGACGGCGGTCTACAACACGCAACCCTTCATGCTGGTGGCATTGGGTGCGCTGCTGTTTTCGGAGCGCATCACGCTGACCAAGCTGGCCTGGCTGCTGATCGCGTTCGCGGGCGTGCTGATGATCGTGCAGGCCAAGCCCGATCACGGGCATGGCGCGACCGACTATCTCGGCGGCATCGCGCTGGCCCTCGGCGCGGCGTTCTTCTATGCGGTGGCGGCCATCATCACCAAGCGCCTGTCCGGCGTGCCGCCGCATCTGATCGCACTGATCCAGGCCTGCGTCGGCATGGCGATGCTGGCGCCATTTGCGAATCTGTCGGACTTCGCCGCCTATGAAGGTTCGTGGCCGATGCTGGCGACGATCGGCGTGATCCATACCGGGCTGGTCTATATCCTGCTGTACGGCGCGATCCAGAAGCTGTCGACGGCGATGACTGCGGCGCTGTCCTTCATTTATCCGGTGGTCGCGATCGTCGTCGACATGGTGGCCTTCGGCCTCCGCCTCGATTGGGCGCAATGGGCCGGTGCGGCGGCGATCCTGATCGCGGCCGCCGGCATGACGCTGGGATGGCGGCTGCCGTTCGCGCGCCGGCACGGCGCCGCCGCGACCAGGAGCTGATCCGCACAGCTCCCGCTTTCCTGCCATCCCGTTCCGGTATACTCCCGCGCGGGTGCTCACCCCACGGGGTGGCAGGATCAGCGTCGGTCGGGCCGCCACGCGGCTTTTCCGCGGCCGATGCATGCACCACCCTCATCCAGACCATTCCACTGGTCGACTCCCCGCTCCCCCGCGCTGTCACGCAACGCCCCCTCCCGCGCCTGCCGGCCACGGGAGCCGCGGCGCCTGCGCGCCGGGCATTCCATTCGCTTCCACCCCCGTATATCTCGCGGTATATCGCCCGTAAGAGAGGTCACATGGCAATCGTACAAAGAAGACTCTCCAATACGTTCCAGCGCTTTTTCGAGTCCGAGAAGGCCGGGGGCGTCCTGCTGATCGTCTGCACCGTCGTTTCGCTGATCTTGGCAAATTCGCCCATCGGCGATCCCTACCTCAATCTCTGGCATGTGAAGGTCGCCGGCCTGAGCATCGAGCACTGGATCAATGACGCGCTGATGGCGATCTTCTTCCTGCTGATCGGCCTCGAACTCGAACGCGAGCTGTACAACGGCGAACTGTCCAGCCTCCGCAATGCCCTGCTGCCCATCGTTGCGGCGGCCGGCGGCATTGCCGTTCCCGCACTGATCCACTTCGGATTCAACGGCGGCACGCCGACACAGGCGGGCATCGGCATCCCGATGGCGACCGACATCGCCTTTGCGCTCGGCGTTCTGGCGCTGCTCGGCAGCCGCGTGCCGGCCTCGCTGAAGGTGTTCCTGACCGCGCTGGCGGTGATGGACGACCTCGGCGCCATCATCGTGATCGCGCTGTTCTACACGGCCGAACTGGCCTTCGTCTATCTGGCCGGCGCGCTCGCCGTCTTCGGCGCGCTGCTCTTCATGAATCGTGTGCTGCGCGTGATGTCGCTGATCCCGTATCTGCTCGGCGGCGTGCTGATGTGGTTCCTGATGCTGAAGTCCGGCGTGCATGCGACGATTGCCGGCGTGCTGCTGGCCTTCGCGATTCCCTTCTCCGCCCGGCAGGACGACGCCGCATCGCCGTCGCATCGGCTCGAGCATGTCCTGCACCGGCCGGTGGCGTTCGTGATCCTGCCGATCTTCGCACTCGCAAATACCGGCATCGTGATCGGCGGCGATTGGGCGCAGGAACTGGCCTCCGCGAACAGCTTGGGCATCCTGGCCGGGCTGGTGGTCGGCAAACCGCTTGGCATCACGATTCTGAGCTTCCTCGCGGTGGCCGCAGGCGTCTGCAAGCTGCCGCTGGACCTGCGCTGGCGCCATGTGTTCGGGGCCGGTCTGCTGGGCGGCATCGGCTTCACGATGTCGATCTTCATCACCAACCTGGCCTTTACCGGTGAGCCCGGCGTGATCAACGCCTCGAAGATGGCGATCCTGCTGGCGTCGCTGAGCGCCGGTGTGCTGGGCTTCGTCTGGCTGAAGCTGTTCGGCAAGCCGGTCGCGTCCGATGTCGATATGGACACGATGGATTTCGAGTCCGATCAGGTACCGCCTACGGGTGGCACTGCGGTGCGCTGACCGCCCTATCTCGCGTCGTCCGAATGCACCTGCAGGGCCTCGAGGAAGCGCGACACCATGTTGTACGCCGCGATCGTCGCGGTCAGCTCGACCACATGCCGCTGCGAGAAGTGCCGGGCGATCTCCGCGAACACCGCTGGCTCGACGCGAATGTCGCGCGTCATCGCGTCGGTGTAGGCGAGGACCGCCCGCTCGACGTCGACGAACAGCGTGCTGTCGCGCCAGGCGGACAAGGCATCGAGCTGGGCCTGCGTCATCCCTTCCTTCAGCGCGATCGGCGCGTGCTGGTCCGCCTCGTACGAGGCGCCGTTCAGGATGGCCACGCGCATGATCACCATCTCGCGTAGCGCGCCCGGCAAAGTCGACTTCTGGCGGATGGCAGTCAGATAGCTCAGCCAGCCTTCCGCGACGGGCGGCGCGTGCAGCAGCATCTGATAGAGATGCAGCACGCTGCCGCGCTCGGCGGCGATCCGCTCGGCCAGCGGCTGAATGTCGGGCGCCGAAAGATCGGCGTAGGGAATGGCGGCCATGTCGATGTCCGTAGTGGAATGGAGGGTTTGGCGTCTTACTGCGACGATGACTCGGCGACGATCACCTTGCGGCGCACGAGGTCGCCCACGGCGCCGACGTCTTTGTTGACCCGGGCGGATAAGGCCTCGAGGCTCGGTTTGTCATCGTTGTGTCCTTGTCGTTATCGTTGGCAAGACCGGTGAAAGCCTGTCCATGCCATGCGGCAATGGATGCCGCTATGCAGCCGCTATCGCCATCTATCGCGTGGCGGCAACCAACCCGCCGTCGACCACGATCTCGGTGCCGGTGATATAGCGACTTTCGTCGGCGGCCAGGAACAGCACCGCATGCGCAGTGTCCCAGCCGTCGCCCATGCGCTGCATCGGGACCTGGCCATGCCGATGGGCGATGAACGCCTCGGTATCGCCGCCCGCATACTTGGCCGCAAGGCCTTCGATCAGCGGGGTATGCATCAGGCCGGGCACCACGCAGTTCAGACGGATGTTGTCCGGCGCATGGATCACCGCGGTGGTCCGCGTGAAATGCATCAGGCCCGCCTTGGCCGCGGCATAGGCAACCTGCGGCTTGCCCACATAACGCAGCCCGGCCACCGATGCGATATTGACGATGGCGCCGCCGCCCTGCATTTTCATGATCGGCAGCACGTGCTTGCAGGCGAGGAACGCGCCTTTGAGGTTGACCTGCATCTGCGCGTCCCAGACGGCCTCCTCCATCTCGATGGGGCCGCCGGGCTGCGACAGGCCGACGTTATTGACCAGGATATCGATGCGGCCATGGCGCGACAGGCACGCCTGCACCGCGCGCTCGACCTGCTCGGCGCTGGTGCTGTCGCACGCGAGCACATCGGCGTCGAAGCCTTCCGCGACGATCAGTTCACGCGTGCGCATCGCGTGCTCGAGGTGCAGATCCGTGCCGAACACCCGCGCCCCCTGCCGCGCCATCAGCATCGCCGTGGCGCGCCCGTTTCCCCACCCTTCGGCGACGGCGCCACACCCCATGATCAGCGCCACCTTGCCGTTCAGATCCAGCATCTCGTCTCCGTTGTCCAGGTCTGCGGACGAAGTTCCGCAAGAGCTTGCGCGGCCCATTCTAGGGAGACTACATTTATTGCGGAAATTCCGTTTGTCTATAGATTGATAGCCCACAAGAATGAATATCACGCCCCGCCAACTCCGGATCTTTCTCGCGCTGGCGCAATCGCTGAACTTCAGCCGTACCGCCGAGCAGTTCTTCGTCACGCAACCGTCGTTGAGCAAGGCCGTCAAGGACATGGAGGAAGAGCTGGGCATCGCGCTGTTCGAACGATCGACGCGCAGCGTCCGCCTGACGCCGGCGGGCGAACAGCTGGTGCCGATGGCGCGCCGTATCGTCGGCGAGTTCGATTCCGGCCTGCGGCATCTGCAGAGCCGCGCGGAACAGCAGGCGCAGCGGCTGTCGATCGCCGCCCTGCCGTCGCTGGCCAACGTGCTGTTGCCCGGCGTCTGTGCCGCGCTGGAGCGGCGCTATCCGCATGCGCAGATCGCGGTGCACGACTGCGCGGACCAGGCCGCGGTTCAACGCGTGATCGACTACCAGGTCGACTTCGCGTTGGCATCCGCTTCGCCGTCGAACCCCGAGCTGCTGTTCCAGGAAATCCTGCGCGATCGGTTCGTCTTGCTGGCCCCAGCCGAGTGGCGCAAGCCCTTGCGCAAGCGGATGCACATGGACGAACTGGCCGGCCTGCCGCTGATCAGCATGACGGACCGGAGCACGGCGATGAAGTACATGAGTGCCGCCTTCCTGCAGCGTGGCGTGCAGTTTCGGCCGAAGCTGCAGCTGGACCAGATCGGCACCATCGCAGGCTTCGTCAAGGAAGGGCTGGGCATCGCGGTCCTGCCCTATCTCGGCATCATGCCGCTGCTGTCGCTCGAGGGCATGCGCGTGGCGGAGATCGTGGATGGACCGGTCCGGTCCGTCGGCCTGGTCAGCCGCAAGACTTCGCCGCCCTCGAAAATCGCGGCGCAGGCCATGGTGGAAGTCGGCATCGTCGCCGACCGTCTGAAGCGGCGGTGGCCTGGCTGGATCTGGCCACCGGCCGCATAGCGTGGCTGCGGTTTCGCTGCCCTAGCGGCTGAACGCCGCCTGCAGGTCGGCCTGGCTGGTCACGCCCCGCTGCAACAGCAGCATCAGCAGGATGCGGGCCTTGGCCGGCTTCAGATCGTCCGCCATCACGGCACCCGCGTCGAAGCTGGTCTTGCCGCCGCCGACGAAGCCGTAGTTCGGCAGCACGCGCCCGTTGTGCACGCGCGTCGAGATCACGACTGGCACCTTCTTCGACAGCGCGTATTTGACGGCCTCGAACATCGGCTGGTTCATGTTGCCCATGCCGAGCGCCTGCACCACGATGCCCTTGACGCCGCGGTCGACGGCGTTGCGCAGCGCCGCGCCGTCCGCCCCGCCGTACATCGCGACGATTTCGACCTCCGGCATCTTGTCCGTCTGGATCGGAATGTGCTGGCGGCGCGAGGGCGTGCTGGTGTAGATCACCCGGTCCGGATACACCTCGCCGATAAAGCCGAAGTCGCCCGAGTTGAACGTCTCGACATTCGCAGTGTGGGTCTTGGTGACATAGCGGGCGGCATTGATCTGGTTGTTCATCGCCAGCATCACGCCCTTGCCCTTCGATTGCTCGTCGACGGCGATACGTGCGGCATTGAGCAGGTTGCGCGGCCCGTCGAAGTCGGGCGACGACGCATTGCGTTGCGCGCCGATCAGCACGACGGGCTTGTCCGAGCGCACCGTCAGGTCGAGCCAGTACGCGGTTTCCTCCAGCGTATCGGTGCCGTGCGACACGATGACCCCGGCCACGTCGGGCCGATCCAGCGAAGCCTGCACGGCCCGGGTCAGCGCGACCCAGCGCGGCGGATCCATGTAGTCCGACGGCACGTTGGACAGGTTGTTGACCTGGATGGTGGCGTACTTGCCGATGTCGGGCACCGTGGCAAGCAGGTCGTCGCCCGAGATCGCCGGTACCGGCGCATTCTTGACGGGGTCGATCTTCATGGCAATGGTGCCGCCCGTGGCGATGAACTGCACCACCGGCTTGCCTTGCGCGAAGGCAGTGGCGGACGCAAACAACAGCATGCTGAGCAGGGCGCGGCCTGGCTTCATTCGAAGTCTCCTGAGATGTGATGATCCGAACCTCGATTCGGCCCCTGTGCGGGGCCGATGGGTTCGCTGCATTGGGCCACACCTTGCCGCCCGGCGCCATCCGGGCGTTTCCCCGGGTCGTTGCACAACGCCCCGGTCGGAGACAGCACCTGCCTTACTTGCGCTGCGCCAGCGCGTTGCGGATTGCCGCCTCCGTCTCCGCGTACTGCCCCTCCCCGAAATGCTGATAGACGATCCTGCCTTCCGCATCGACCAGATAGAGCGCCGGCCAGTATCGATTGTGGTAGGCGGACCATGTCGCATAGCGATTGTCCTGCGCGACCGGATAGCGGATATCGAAGCGCTTCAATGCGGCCTGCACGTTGGCGGTCGACTTTTCGAACGGGAATTCCGGGGTATGCACGCCGACCACCACCAGCCCCTGGTCCTTGTATTTCTCGTGCCACTGCTTGATATAGGGCAACGTGTTGATGCAGTTGATGCAGGAATACGTCCAGAAATCGACCAGCACGACCTTGCCGCGCAGGCCTTCCATCGAGAGCGGCTGCGAGTTCAGCCAGCGCTCGATGCCGGCGAACTCGGGTGCCCTGGTTTGATTGGGGATGACGGAACCAACGGAGGAGCCAACGGAGGAGCCAACGTTGGAACCAACGGCGTTGGCGCCATTGCCGATGAAACAGACCGCGGCGATACCGGCGGCGGCCAAGGTGGTTGCAAGAACGGTGCGCATGATTGGGGACAGGTCGACTGGATGAAGGGATGCGGGTCGGCGGACCGTGGAAGGCAGGCCCCCTGCCGGTCGATCGACCGGCGCGGGGACACCACAGGCTCAGACCAGCAGGGTGTGCACGTGGATATTTCCACGCGTTGCCTTCGAATACGGGCAGATGCCATGCGCCGCCTCGACCAGTGCCCGGGACACTTCACGGTCGACGCCGGGGATATGGACGCGCAGCCGGGCCTGCAGCAGGAAGGCATCGCCAGCCATGCCGAGGTCGACCTCGGCGTCCACCGACGGCGCGGACGGCAGACCGACGTTCAGCCTGCTGGCGGCCTTGCCCAACGCACCGATGAAGCAGGCGGACCAGCCCGCGGCGAACAGCTGCTCCGGATTCGTGCCGGCGCCCTTGCTTCCCGGCGGCGACAGCTTCAGGCTGAGCCTGCCGTCGTCGCTGTGCGCCTCGCCGTCGCGTCCGCCGGTGGTGTGGACCTTGCCCGTGTACAGCACCTTGTCGATCTGGATCATTTGAGTTTCCTCGCTGGTTCGATGAATGGGATGCGTTCGATGATGGTGGTATCGCTGCCCTGAGCGTCAGGCGTAGGCGCCGTCGAGATAGGGATCGGCGCTGCGCGCGGGCTCGGCCGAGACGCCGGTGCGGTCCTGACCGGCCAGCGTGCGGGCACCGTCGCTGTACGGCTCGAACTGGCGGGCACCGTCGTTGAACGGATCGGTCTGGCGCGCGCCGTCGCTGTAGACGCTGCGCGGCTCCTGGGCCGAGCGGGCGCCGCTGCTGTACGGGTCGCGTGCGTCGGCCACCGAGCGTGCGCCCGCGGTGTACGGGTCGCGCGCACTGGGCTGCGTGAAGCCGGCGGCGTGCGCGCCTGTGGCAGCCGTGGCCGCAGCGGCGGCGAGCGAGAGGGCGAAGACAAAGCGCTTGGCGAATTGGGCGGTCATGATCGGTTTCCTTTGAAAAAGAGATTGCGTGGCTCACTGGTTGGGTATGGCGCGGTCCGGGTCGCTTCGTTGGTGATCAGCGCCGGGCCACGGATGCCATTTAAGGAGACCGACGTATCGCGTCCGTAGCGGTCGAGGGGCGTTTTTGTCTGGGTGCGTATCGCCGCGGACGCGCGATACAAAGGCATACAAAGCGGGCAAAAAAAATCGGCCCTGGGGCCGATCGGATTGCCTTCAAGTTTTTGTCGTCCCCGCGAATGCGCGGACCCAGCGGCTTTCAAAGACGCTGGATTCCCGCATCTGCGGGAATGACGTGCAGGAGGGGGCAGTGCATCAGCCCAGCCTGACCTCGGCCGCCAGGCCGCCCCCGTGGCGATTGCGCAGCGTCAGCGTGCCGCCGATGGCAGTCGTCAGCTCGTGCGCGATCGCCAGACCCAGGCCGGTGCCGCCGGTTTCCCGGCTGCGCGACTGCTCCAGGCGCACGAAGGGCTTGAGCACGGCCTCGAGCTGGTCGTCCGGGATGCCGGTGCCGCGATCGAGCACTTCGATCGCCACCATGTCCCGCTCGCGGCGCACGCTCAATTGCGCCGACCCGCCGAACTTGAGCGCGTTGTCGATCAGGTTGGTCAGCACGCGCCGCAACGCATGCGGCCGCGTGACGATGGCCCCGCCGGCGTTCTGCAGCACCGTCACGTCCTTGCCGGTGTCCTGGTAGTCGTAGGCCAGGCTCTCGACAAAGGAGCCCAGGTCGATCCGCGAGGGCTTCTCGCCAGCGCCATGCGCGCTGCGGGCGTAGGCAAGCCCCTCCTGGACCAGCGTCTGGATCTCGGACAGATCGCTGAGCATCTTGCGCTTCTCGTCCGAGTCGTCGGCCATTTCGGCCCGCAACTTCATCCGCGTGATCGGCGTCTGCAGGTCATGCGAAATGGCGGCGAGGATCTGCACCCGTTCCTCGACAAAGCGCGCGATGCGCCCACGCATCGCATTGAACGCGCGCGCGGCACGAGCCAACTCCGTGGGACCGGTCTCGTCCAGCGGCGCGGACTGGGTGTTCGGATCGAGCGCGTCGGCGGCATCGCCGAGCGCGACCAGCGGCCGGATCGCCAGGCGCACCGCAAACCAGCAGCACAGGATCAGCAACAGCAGCTGCAGCATCAGCACATAGGGCAACCACTGCGCGATCGGCGTCATGCGTGGATGCACGTCGATGGTCAGCGGACTGCCGTCGCTCAGCGTCAGATGGGCCTGCACGCGCTTGCCGTCGCCGGGAATCGACTCCACCCGCACGGGAAAGCGCCCTCCGCTCGCTTCGGTGATCCGCTCGGCGATATCCCGGCCGCGCGCGGTCATCTCCGGCACGCCGGGCAGGCCGGTGCCGAGGATGTACTGATAGTTGCCGCGATTCACGCGCGGCAACCATTGCGGCCGTTCTGCCGCGGGCAGCCGGTCCAGAATGGCGATCGACGTGGCGACATCGGTTTCCAGCGTGCCGAGCATCACCTGCCGGGCCGACATATAGCGCTCGGAAAACAGTACCGCGAACGACAGGCCATGCGCGACAACCAGGCCGGTCAGCAGAATCAGGAACAGCCGCGACCGGAGCGTGCGGGGCCATGCCCAGCCTGGCGTCTTCACTGCCGGGCCTCGCGGATTTCCACCGGCGAGGCGAACACATAGCCCTCGCTGCGCACGGTCTTGATATAGCTGGGCTCGCGCGCATCGTCGTTCAGGCGCTGGCGCAGGCGGCTGACCAGCAGGTCGATCGAGCGCTCGAACATCTCGGCCTCCCGGCCCTGCGTCAGATTGAGCAGCTGGTCGCGATTGAGCACGCGCTGCGGATGGTCGACGAACACGCGCAGCAGCCGGTATTCCGCTCCGCTCAGCGCGACGATCGTGCCCTCGGCATCGATCAGGTGGCGCGCGGTGGTATCGAGTTGCCAGCTGCCGAAGGCGAGAATCTGGCCGGCCTCGCTGATCTGCAGATTGGGCGGCAGCATGCGGGTACGGCGCAGCACGGCCTTGATGCGGGCCAGCAATTCGCGCGCGGCGAAGGGCTTGGCCAGGTAGTCGTCGGCGCCCATTTCGAGGCCGACGATGCGGTCGGTCTCATCGTCGCGCGCGGTCAGCATCAGCACCGGCGTGGCCCTGTGCCTGCCGGCGCGCAGCTCGCGGCACAGCACCAGGCCGTCGTCGCCTGGCAGCATCACGTCGAGCACGATCAGGTCGACGGTATTGGCTTCCAGGAAGGCGCGCATATGGCGGCCATCGGGCGCCACCGTCACGCGCAGACCGTTCTTGGTCAGATAGGTCGAGACCAGTTCCCGGATTTCCCGGTCGTCATCGACGATAAGGATGTGGTCGACGTGGGCGTCCATTGTTGTCACCGGCAAGTTGAAGGAGCGCGAACCCAGCGCGATATCGCTACCGCCCCGGCATTGTATGGGGATGGCAAATCCGCGTGTATCGCAATGTATCTCGCCGGCAAGGGCCCACATTGCGGTACAAATTCAGCCCTTGCCGACACATCGCAGCGACGCCGGCCGGGTCTGATCGAGGGCAAGCCAACCCCTTGCCCGGAGACACGATCATGACCTTGCTGCTTCTCGCCTACCTCGGCGGCGCCCTGACCATCCTCAGCCCCTGCATCCTGCCGGTGTTGCCCTTCGTGCTCAGCCGTACCGGGCAACCCTTCCTGCGCGGCACGCTGCCGATGCTGGGCGGCATGGCGCTGACCTTTGCCGCCGTCGTGACGCTGGCGTCGGTTGGCGGCGCCTGGGTGGTGCAGGCCAACGACTACGGGCGCATGGCCGCGTTGGCGCTGCTGGCGGTGTTCGGCCTGTCGCTGCTGCTGCCCCGGCTTGCCGATGCGCTGGCCCACCCGCTGGTGGCGCTCGGCAACCGCCTCGCCAACGGTCGCGGCGCCGGCAACGGCACCGTCTGGAGCTCGCTGGGCCTCGGCGCCACCACCGGCATGCTGTGGGCGCCATGCGCCGGCCCCATTCTCGGGCTCGTGCTGACCGGTGCGGCACTGAACGGCGCCAGCGTGTCGACGTCGCTGGCGCTGCTGGCGTACGCCGCCGGAGCCGCGACCTCGCTGGCCGCGGCGCTGGGCATCGGCGGCCGCGTGCTGGCCGCAATGAAGCGCTCGATGGGCGCGAGCGAATGGCTGCGGCGCGCGCTGGGGGTGGCCGTGCTGGGCGGCGTACTGGCGATCGCCACGGGCGCCGATACGGGGCTGCTCGCCCGCCTGTCGACCAACGGGCCGGCATGGCTGGAGCAGGTGCTGGTCGATGCGGTGGGACTGCCGGGCGGCGGGCACCAGGGGCTGAGCGGGACCGCTCAGCGCCGCTCGCCCCGCGGCTCCAGATACGG
Organism: Cupriavidus sp.; assembly: GCA_031180665.1. GTDB lineage: Bacteria > Pseudomonadota > Gammaproteobacteria > Burkholderiales > Burkholderiaceae > Cupriavidus. The sequence continues at coordinate 38,211 of JAPSLP010000016.1, forward strand.
CTCGACCCGCGCCTCGCGCATCGCATAGCCGCTGTCGCCCATCGCGGTCTCGGCGCGCTCGACGCGCAGCACGCCTTCGATCCACACGGTGTCCATCGTGCGGATTCCTTGCAGCGGCGCCTTGGCCTTGACGTGGACAACCTGATTGGCGGGCGGGGGCGGCACGTGGATGCAGGCGCCGAAGTACGGCACCAGCAGGAATTCGCGGATCGCCTCGCCCTCGCCGCCCAGCGACACCACGAAGCCCGGCAAGCGCACCGGCGAGCCGTCGAGCGACGGTTCGATGGGTGCCTCCTGCCAGTAGCGTTTAGCCTGCTCCAGCGCGGCCTGCGCGCGCGGATCGCCATCCTCCATCTGCGCGAGGTCCAGGCCCTTCAGCGGCGCCAGCGGATCCCATCCCTTCGGCAGCAACGTGTCCCACTCGATCTCGCGATAGCTGGTGGGCGCAGCAGCGGCAGCAGGCGCCTGGTGTTCCAGCGTTTCGCCGATTGCGTATTTGGGGCGCGCCGCCGACGGCGACGCAGGCGAATCGCCGCTGCGGCGGATCCACCAGAGGCCCGCGGCGCTCAGGCCCGCCACCCCCGCCATGCCGCCTGCCGCGCGCAGCCACTTGCGGCGCTGCGGGTTGGTTTGCGTTTGCCTTGTCATCCCTTATGTCCGTGGATTGAGCCCGTCCGCCAGGCTCAGGCGGTAGGCGCGCCATGCCGGCAGCAGGCTCGCTGCAAACCCGGCCAGCACCAGCGCCGCCAGGATCGGCAACTCCGCCGCGGTGGGCCAGGAAACCGGCAGCGCCACGCCCAGGCGCGTCTCGAGCCAGCCGGCCAGCAGCGCGCTGGTCAGCGACAGCAGCGCCACGCCCGCGGCGACGCCGGTCAGCATCAGCATCATGCCTTCGATGGCCAGCAATGCCAGGATATCCCGCGGCCGCGCCCCGGCCGCTCTCAGGATCGCCAGTTCGCGCCGCCGCTCGCCGAGCGCGGCCAGGATCGACGAGGCCAGCCCCGCCAGTGCGATCACCGCGACCATCGCCGACACGGCACGCAGCGCGTTCTCGGCGATATCGACGAGGTCCCACAGCGCGTCGAGCGCCACGCCCGGCAGCACCGCCATCAACGGTTCACGTGTGTCCTGGGCGATCTCCCGCTGCAGCGCGAAGACGCGCGAGCGCAGTTTCAGTCCGACCAGCACCGCGGTGACGCTGTCCGGCGTCAGGTCGAACCGGCGCAGATGTTCGGGGGCAATCGTCGCACCGGGCACGCGCGTGCCGCCCTGGAAGTCGAGATGGATGGCCTGCATCGCCTCCAGGCCGATATGGATGGTGCGATCGACTGGCGTACCGGTGGGCGCCAGGATGCCGACCACGGTAAAGGGCTTGTCTTCGTGCTCGAGGCGCAGCGCGCCCGGGGCCGCCACATCGCCATGGGTCAGCACGATCCGTTCCCCGATGCGATAGCCCAGGCGGCGGGCGACCTCGGCGCCCAGCACCGCGTCGAACATGCCGTCCATGGTGCCATCGAAGCGCCGGCCTTGCGCGAGCCGCAGCGCGCGGCCGTCGCCATGGCGAAAATGCTCGAAATAGGCGGCCGTGGTCGCGAGCACTGGAAAGCCGCGGTGCGAATCGCCGAGGGACAGCGGGATCGTCCATGCGACCTGGGGATGGCCGGCAAGGCGTTGCACGCTATCCCAATCGATGTTGTTGGTCGCGCCGCCGAGCCGGAAAACGGCATACAGCACCAGCTGGATCGGACTGGTGCGGGCGCCGACGATCAGGTCCGTGCCGGATACCGATTGCGCGAAGCTGGCGCGTACCTGATGCCGGACCCGCTCGATGCCGAGCAGCAGCGCCGTCGACAACGCGATGGCCAGCACCATCCACACCAGATTGGCGCGGCGGTTCCAGGCGCTACGCGCGGCGATCGACATCAACGCCGTCATGCCGCTTGCCTCATGCCGGTTCTCCTTCCTCGGCCGCCGGCATCGTGAAGCGCCGGTCGAAGCCGGCCGCCAGCCGGTCATCGTGGCTAACCATCACCAGTCCGGCGCCGGAGGCGCGGCATTCCCGCTGCAGCAGGCCCATGAACGCGGCCTGCCGGGCGGCATCGAGCGAGGACGTGGGCTCGTCGGCCAGGATCAGGTCGGGCCGACCCAGCAGCGCACGCGCAGCGGCGACGCGCTGCTGTTGCCCCACCGACAGCTGTGCGGCGGGGCGCTGCCACAACGTGGCGGGCATATCGAGCCGTTCGAGCAGCATGGCGGCCGCCTCGGCGGCGCCACCGGCCTGCTCGCAGGCGCGTGCCTTGCGGCGCGCGGAGAAGCGGCACGGCAGCAGCACGTTGTCCAGCACGGACAGATAGGGCAGCAGGTTCAGCTGCTGGAAGATGATGCCGATATGGTCGGCGCGAAAGCGGTCGCGCCCGGCGGGCGGCAGCGTCGCCAAGTCGGTGCCGGCGACCCGGATGGTGCCGTGGCGCGGCGCCACCACGCCTGCCAGCAGCGACAGCAGCGTGGTCTTGCCGCTGCCGCTCGGGCCTGACACGAACAGATGCTCGCCGCGAGCCAGTTCGAAGGCAGGCAGCGACAGGGCGCCGCCATCGCGCCCAGGCCAGCGAAAGGCCAGATTCTCTGCCGCCACAAGCGGCTCGCCTCGCGCCGCCTGTGGCATCGCGTCCGCCATGGCCCTCACCAACGCAGGCGCGCCTGTGCCGGCGTCAGCGTCGCACCCGACTGGCGCTTGTCGGTGGCAAGCTGGGCGGCAATTCGGCTCACGCCCGGGAACAGACGGAACACGCGCACCTCGAGCGAGCGCAGTGCCTCGGGCCGCGCGCAGCGGAAGCGGTAGTCCGCATCGAGATCCGCATGCTGGTGATCGGCCTGCGGCTGGCCGCGCGGCGCTTCGCCTTCGCCGGTCAGGCCGTGGTGCAGCGCGCCGAAATGCACCTGCGCGGCCTCCGCGCGGCAGCCCGCCTCGGGGGAAGGCACGAACAACGCCGCGCCGTCGCGCAGGCTCGCGATCGCCTGACGGACCTTCGCGCGCTCGGCTTCGGTGCGCGGCAGGCGCTCGAAGCCAAACACATTGTCGAGCGGCGATGCCAGCGCGATGGAAAGCACCTGCCCTTCCACCGCCACATCGAGGGTGGCCTGCCCATGAACATGCGGCTCGGCGGCGTGCGCAGGAGCGACCATGGCGGTAGCCGCGGCCAAGAGCGCAACCGCCAACAACGGGCGCGAGAGTAGCGAATACACGTGTCGATCCTTCCCAACACCCGTCCGTTCGCCGGGCGGGATATAAGCGAGCACGCCTTGCGGGCGTACCGATCGATTAATGATAACTTATTATCAGTAGAGGCCCGTGCGCGAGGCCGCCCCGCGCTGCTATCGCGCGGGCGCCAGGACGGACGCATCGATCGCGTCCAGCGTCGGCCTCCCCGTCAGCGCCATCGCAACCTCCAGTTCGGTCTGCAGCAGCGTGAGCATATGCGCTACGCCCGGCATGCCGCCGACCGCCAGCGCATGGAGCACCGGCTGCCCGAGCAGCACCGCCGTCGCACCCAGGGCGATCGCCTTGACGATATCCGTGCCGCGCCGGACGCCGCCATCCAGCAAGACGGGCACCCTGCCGCCCACCTGCGCCGCGATGGCGGGAAGGCAGTCGATCGTGGCCGGCACGGTGTCCAGCGTGCGCCCGCCATGGTTCGAGACGACGATGCCGGCGACCCCGGCGTCCAGCGCCGGCTCGACGTCCTGCGGGTTCAGCAGCCCCTTGACCAGGACCGGCAGCGAGGCTTGCCGACACAGCGCCTCGATATCGCGCCATGTCGGCGCGTGCTTCAGCATGCCGCGGAAGATGGGGCTGCCATTGCTGGCGCTGACCGGCGCGACCGGCGGATACGCGGCAAGGTTCACCGCCGCGACATCGTCCGGCAGGCGGAATCCCGCGCGCTGCTCGATATTGCGCACGCCACTGACGGCAGCGTCGATGGTCACCACGATCGCCTTATATCCGGCCTGCTCGGCCCGGCGCACCAGGTCCGCCGTATCCTGCGGCCGCGGCTGGAAATACAGCTGGAACCACAGCGGCACCGTCGAGGCCTTCGCAATTTCCTCGAGCGTGACGCTGGATTGCGTGCTGACCGTCATCCAGGTGCGCGTCAGCGACGCCGCCTGCACCGTCGCCAGTTCGCCGTCCGGATGCACCAGCCGATGGAAAGCCGTCGGCGCGATCAGGATCGGGTAGTCGAGAACCTCGCCGAACAGCGTGCAACGTGCGGACGCCTGCGACATGTCGACCAGCGCCCTGGGCATCAGCCGCAGCCGCTCGAAGGCGGCACCGTTCTCGTGCTGCGTGATGCCGTCCGCCGCGGCGCCCGCGATATAGGCGCGAACGCCCGGCTCCGCCCGTTCATGGAAGCGCCGCTCGTAGTCGCGCAGCGAGACGGTATCCGGGGGAATCTGCCAGCGCGTCACAGCTCGGCCCAGCGCCGCAGCAGGTTGTGATAGTGATTGACGAGGGCCAGCACGGCGTCCTTGTCATCGCCCAACTGCTTGCGGATCTCGATGATGGCGAGATCGAGTTCGTACAGCGTGCGCCGCTGGCCGTCGTCCTTGACCATGGACTGCGCCCAGAAGAACGACGCCCAGCGCGTGCCCTTGGTGACCGGGGTGACGGTATGCAACGACGAGGCGGGATAGACCACCAGATGCCCGGCGGGCAGCTTGACGGTGTGCGATCCGTAGAGGTCCTGGATCACCAGCTCGCCCCCTTCGTACTGGTCGGGATCGGACAGGAACAGCGTGCTCGACACATCCGCGCGGATGCGCATGCCGCCCGTTCCCGGCACGGTGCGGATCGCGTTGTCGACATGGGTGCCGAAGGTCATCGCGCTGTCGTAGCGATTGAACATCGGCGGCAATACGCGCAGCGGCAGCGCGGCCGAATGATAGGTGGGGTTGCGGCCCAAGGCGGTCAGCACCAGCTCGCCGAGCTCGCGCGCCTCGGCGCTGTCGACCGGAATCTGCAGGTTCTGCTTGGACTTCGCCGCGAGGTCGCCGGCGGTCACGCGCCCGTCGACCCATTGCGAGCGCGCGAGGCGCTCGCGGCAATACCGGATTTCTTCGGGGGTCAGGACATCGGGGATCTGGACCAGCATGGTAATTCTCGCGGGAATGGCGCAATGCAGTGCAATTCCGGGATTCTAGCGGCTCAGCCATGGCCCACCTGCAGCGTCATCCCCGCGAATGCGGGGACCCAGTGGCTTTCAACGACGCTGGATCCCCGCGTTCGCGGGAATGACGTTCCGGGTTCCGGCCCCTTCGTTTCCGCTTAGAACGTCATGCCGACGTTCAGCAGGAACGTCCTGCGCGAGGTCGGCACCGCGCGCACGGCGCCGAACGACGACTGATAGTTCAGGTGATCCGTCAGGTTGTAGCCGTTCAGCGAAATCCGGTACTTGCCGACCTTGTACGCGATCATCGCGTCCAGCGAGAAGTTGTCCGGCATCTTGGCGGTGTTGGCCGAATCCGCCCAATAGCCGGTGGCGTACTGCAGGCCACCGCCGATGGTCAGCTTGCCCGGCACTGGCAGCAGCGTATGCGGGATGTCATAGGCGGTCCACAGCGTGACGTTGTGGCGCGACACCCCCGGCGCCGCATTGCCGACGATGGCGCCATTGGTGGCCGACGTCACCTCTCCGCTCAGGTAGGCATAGGCGACATTGGCGGTCCAGCCGCCGACGATGCGCCCGCTCAGACCCACTTCCACGCCGCGGATCTTGCGGCCTTCGCCCGAGTCGGAGAAGCCGTTGGTGATATCGCCGGTCACCGGATCGACCGTGTAGGCGTTGGACTTCTTGGTCTGGAAGATCGCGCCGGTCAGGCCGAGCCGCTTGTCGAGGAAGTCGACCTTGGCGCCCACCTCGATGGTGTCCGAACGCTCGGGCTCGTTGCCGACGCCACTGCGCGGCACTTCCGAGGCCACGCCGCCGACCGCCACCGCGATATCGGTGCCCACCGGCCGGTAGGTGCGCGAGAACGAGGTGTAGAACATCGCGTCCTTGGTCGGCTCCCAGATCGCACTGATGGACGGGCTCAGCTTCTTCGAGTCGGCCTTGCCGCCCAGCGTCGAGGCGCTGGTCGAGAATTCGCTCTGGAAGTAGTCCCAGCGCAGGCTGCCGAGCAGCGAGAACTTGTCGTTCAGCCAGACGCGGTCGTTGACGAACACGCCGACATTGGTGGCATTGGCGTCGCGGGTGTTGGCGTACGCGACCGTCGCGTTCGGGCTGTTGCCGAAGACCGGATTGACCACCGTCTGGTTGTTGTTGCGGCCGGTCCACGTGCCCATGCTGCGATGGTCGCGCTGGTAGATCGTATCGAGGCCGACCATCGCCTTGTGGCGCAGGCTGCCGGTCATGAACTCGCCCTTCGCGCTCAGCACGTTCTGAATCCCCCAGCCGCGCTGCAGATACGTCATGCCACCGCCCGCGCCATACGACAAGGGGACGTTGCCGCCGGCCAGCAGCCGCTGGAGGTCGGCGGCATTGATGGCGGCGGGATTGGTCGCCGAGAAGTCGCGCTCGTAATAGCTGAAACGCGTGTCATTGCTGATCGTGATGCCGTTGTCGAGCTTCGTCTTGAAGTTCGACGACACCACGTGCGCATCGGTCCTGTCCCGGTCGGTGTTGCGGACGTACGAGGTCGACGACGAAATGCCCGGCACGCCGTACTCGGTCAGCGGGCGGTAGATGCCATCGGAGCCCTGCGCGACCGGCACACCGAAGTCCGGCGCGCCGGTGCGGCGCAGGTACGAATAATTCAGGTGCCATTCGGTGCTGGTGCCCAGACCCGTGCCGAAATCGATGGCAAGGCCCCGGCGATCGTCGCCGACGTGGGCGCGGTCGGCCACCCGGCCGTTCTGGAACATGCCGTTGATGCGCAGCGCCGAGGTGTCGTTCAAGCGGAAGTTGCTGTCGACCGTGGTCCGATAGGTGTCTTCGGTGGCGAAACCCTGGTCGATGCTGGTGCTGGTATGCAGGTTCGCCTTCTTGGTGGTCTGGTTGATCAGGCCGCCGACATTGCCCACGCCGAAGCTCTCGCCCGACGGTCCCTTGATGACCTCGACGCTTTCGGTGTTGAACGCATCGCGCTTGTAGGCGCCGAAATCCCGCAGGCCGTCGACATAGATGTCGCCCTTGGCGGACAGGCCGCGAATGCGGAACTGGTCCCCGCTCTGGCCGCCGTTGCCCTCGCCGGTCGAGATCGTGATCCCCGGCACGTTCTTCAGGATCTGCTCGAGCGAGGTGGCGTGCTGCTGCTCGATGACCTCCTGCGGCACGACGTTGATCGTCTTCGGCGTTTCCCGGACCGTGTCCGGCAGCCGCGAGATGCCGAGCGGCGCCTCATTGGTGTTCCGGATGGCGTCGCCGGAGACCGTCACCTGGGGCAGCACGTTGCCGCCGGACTTCGCGCGCCCGGTCGTGGTGTCCGCGCCTGCCGTGGCCTGGGCATGGGCCGCGAGCGGGATCGTAGAGACCGAAATCACCAGACCGGCGGAAGCACCTGAGACCAGCAGGCGGATGGCGTTCGCTATTTTTCTTTGCTGCACGGAGGACTCCAGAGAAGGACAACGGACATGACGCTGCCGAGCCTCCGCTGGAAACGATTAGCACCCTCCCCGTCAAAGAGGTGAACACCGCATTTCGGCGCTGCCGCAACGGCAGGCTCTCAGCAACCGTCAAAATGCGAATGATTACCATTTGATGTTGCCGGCGTTTGTTGATTTGTGGCGAACTATTGCAGCGTGAAGTCGTTGACATAATTCGCCACAATCGGGTCCGCACCGGCCCAGCGGCCGGTCCCACCCAAGTTTCCGCAACGTTCCCGCCTTCGCTCCGACTCCGCTTCCCCGTCCGGTCCTGCCTTGGGTGCGCCTCCGGCGCCGCCGCCCGCCGCCTAGTTCGGCAGTTCGATGACGGCCCGCAGCCCGCCCTCCGCCCGGTTGTGCAGCGTGACGTCGCCGCCGTGGGCGCGAATGCAGGAACGGGCGATGGCCAGGCCCAGGCCGAGCCCGCCGGTGTCGGCGCTGCGCGCGGAATCGAGGCGCGTAAACGGCTCGAATACCCGCTCCAGCTGTTCGGCATCGATCCCGGGCCCCTCGTCCTCGACCTCGATGCGCAGCCTATGCCGCACCTCGTCCGCGACGACATGGATGCCGACCTGCCCGTAGCGCGCGGCATTGTCGAGGATGTTGCTCAGCCCGCGCTTCAGATGGACGGGGCGGCAACGATAGAACAGCCCCGGATCCGGCCGCGTTGCGCAGTGCACCTCGCGCCCCTGGATCGTCTGCTGGTCGACGATCTCCTGGATCAGTTCGTCCAGCCTGACGTCCTGGGTCGGCTCCTGCAGCGCATCGTCGCGCGCAAACTGGAGCGCCCCTTCGACCATCACGCTCATGTCGTCCAGCGTCTTGACCATCGCGTCGCGCAGCTCGGCGTCGTCGATCAGCTCGGCGCGGATGCGCAGCGAAGTCAGCGGCGTGCGCAGGTCATGCCCGATGGCCGCGAACATCTGCGTGCGCCCGTTGACGAAGCGGGTCAGGCTCTCCTGCATGTCGTTGAACGCCTGCGTGATCTCGCGCACGCCGCTGAGCCCGTCGGGCGCGGGAAGAATGACACGCTCGCCGCGGCTGACGCGCCTCGACGCCTCGGTCAGCAGCCGCAGCGGACGCATGATGCGGCGCCCGAACAGCAGCGCGATGATCGCCGTCGGCAGCATGCCGACCAGCAGCGAAAAGCTCAGGACACGGGACCAGTGCGCGGGGACCATCGTCGGCCAGTGCCGGCTGTGTAGCCAACGTCCGTTGGGCAGCCGGACCTCGACGTCGAGTGCCAGGGCATGGGTTCGGCTGAACGCCCGCTCCAGCCAGTTGCCGCCGCGTTGGCCGCCCTGTTCGGGCTCGGCCTGCTGCAAGCGGACGCGGATCGGCACATTGTCCGCAACGTCGAGCAGGCTGCGCAGCCGCTGCGCGATCGCGCGCTCCTGCTCGCCCATTCCGTACGGGTCCGGCAAGGCGTGCGGGGCGAGCCGGAACATCGAATCCGGCAGGCTGATGTCTTCGAGCAAGGCGTCGGCCTCCGCGGATCGGCTGGCCAGCCGGTAAGCGGACAGGATCCGCGTCTCGATGGTCCGCACCGACAGCGGATGGAGCGAGGCATTGTCCGCCCGCCACCACGACAGCGCGACCACGGCAAAGACGTGCGCGGCCAGCATCGCCAGTAGCCACAGGGCCACGAGCTGGCCCGACAGGCTGCGCGGAAACCATTTCATGATGGCAGGACCGAGACTTTGGTCGCCAACAGGTAGCCGTCGCCGCGGACGGTCTTGAGCATGCCGGGATGGCGCGGATCGGGTTCGAGCTTCTTGCGCAGGCGGCTGACCTGGCTGTCGATGCTGCGGTCAAACGTCATCGTTCCCGCGCGCTGCGTCATGTCGAGCAGCTGGCTGCGGCTCAGGACCCGGTTGGCATTTTCGACCAGCGCCCGCAGCAGATGAAACTCGGCGGTGCTGAGCGGCACCTCCTCGTCGCGCGGATTGCGCAGCGCCCGCGTCCTGGTATCGAAGGTCCAGCCGCAGAAGGTGAAGCGGTACTCCCTGGGCGCCGGCACATCGCCCGGCTCGCGCGCCTCCGGCAGGCGGTTGCGGCGCAGCACGCTGCGGATGCGGGCCACCAGCTCGCGCGGATCGAAGGGCTTGACCACATAATCGGCGGCGCCAATCTCCAGGCCGGCGATCCGGTCCGCCTGCTCGGTCATCGCGGTCAACAGGATGACCGGCGTTCCCACGTGCTCGGACACGTAGCGGCACAGCGACAAGCCATCTTCACCGGGCAGCATGATGTCCAGGATGATCAGGCTGTAGCGGCGCTCCTCCAGCCGCTGGCGCATCGCCTTGCCGTCGGCCACGGCCTCTACGTCGAAATCGAACCGCCTGATGTAAGTCGACAAGGGATCACGTATGTCCTTGTGATCGTCGACGATCAGGATGCTGGGACGGGGGTCCATTCTGCTCACACTGCTATCAATAAACGAGAATCGTTATCGTATTCTACAGTGTGGTGACCGCCGACTTTCCTGCCCTGGGCCGCGACACCCGGTCGCACCACGGCCATCTCGCTTGCCGCACCGCGGCATTTCGTTCTAAACTTTCACAAATTCCTGAAAATTCAAACAGACGAACATGCAACTCTCGCCCCTGGTCCAGCGCTTCGTTCTCCATTTCGGCGAAATGGGCAGCCGCTGGGGCATCAACCGCACCGTCGGCCAGATCTACGCCCTGCTGTTTACCGCGGCGCGACCGCTCAATGCCGACGAGATCGCCGAGTCGCTCGGTTTCTCGCGCTCCAACGTCAGCATCGGGCTGAAGGAGCTGGAGTCGTGGAACCTGGTACGGCTTTCGCACCAGCCGGGCGACCGGCGCGAGTATTTCTCGGCCCCAGACGATGTCTGGGCCATTTTCCGGACCCTGGCGGAGGAGCGCCGCCGCCGGGAGATCGATCCCACTTTGTCGATGTTGCGGGAAGTTCAGCTCGAGACGCCGAGCGATCCCGCCGACAAGCACGCCCAGCGGCGCATGCAGGAGATGTACGAGCTGATCCTGCTGGTGACCGGCTGGTTCAGCGATATGCAGAAGCTGGATGTCGCCACCCTGGAAAAATTGATGCGACTCGGGTCCCGCGTGACTAAGCTGCTGGAAGCGAAGGACAAGCTATCCGGGGCCCTCGGCGTCAAACCCGCCGAAGGCAAGCGCAAGCCGGCTCGCACCAAGAAGGAGTAGTGCCCCATGTTGTCGTCGCTCGACCCGATCCTGCTGGCGCGGATCCAGTTCGCCGCCAATATCACCTTCCACATCCTGTTCCCCACCATCAGCATCGCGCTCGGCTGGGTGCTGCTGTTCTTCAAGCTGCGCTACGGCAAGACCGGCGACGAGCGCTGGATGGCCGCCTACCGCTTCTGGGTCAAGGTCTTCGCGCTGACCTTCGCGCTGGGCGTGGTCAGCGGCATCACGATGAGCTTCCAGTTCGGCACCAACTGGCCGGGCTATATGGAAACCGTCGGCAATATCGCCGGTCCGCTGCTGGCCTACGAGGTGCTGACCGCGTTCTTCCTGGAGGCGACCTTCCTCGGCATCATGCTGTTCGGCATGCGCCGCGTCAGCAATCGCACTCATACGATCGCCACGCTGCTGGTGGCCGGCGGCACCACGCTGTCGGCGTTCTGGATCCTCGCGCTGAACTCGTGGATGCAGACGCCCGCGGGCTTCGAGATGATCGACGGCAAGGCCCATGTGGTCAGCTGGCTGCAGGTGATCTTCAACCCGTCGTTCCCGTTCCGCCTGACCCATATGCTGATCGCCTCGGGGCTGACGGTGTCCTTCCTGCTGGCTGGCATCTCCGCCTATCGCTGGCTGCGCAACGACCGCTCGCCTGAGGTCCGCTCGACCATGCGCACCGGCGTGATGGTGGCCGCGGTGCTGATCCCGCTGCAGATCATCGTCGGCGACCTGCATGGCCTCAATACGCTGGAACACCAGCCAGCCAAGATCGCGGCGATGGAGGGCATCTGGACCACGGGCACCAGCGTCCCGGCGGTGCTGTTCGGCTGGCCCAATGCGGTGACGCAGAGCACCGACTGGGAGATCTCGATTCCCAAGCTCGCGTCCTTCTATCTGACCCACACCTTCGACGGCGAGGTCAAGGGCATCGACGCCTTCCCCGGCAAGCACCCGCCCGTGGCCCCGGTGTTCTTCGCCTTCCGCATCATGGTCGGGATCGGCATGCTGATGCTGCTCGTCTCCTGGCTGGCAGCCTGGCAATTCAAGCGGCGCGGCGAGCCGTCGCGCGGCGTGGCGCGCCTGCTGCTGGCGATGACCTTCTCGGGCTGGATCGCGCTGGTGGCCGGCTGGTATGTCACCGAGATCGGCCGCCAGCCCTACCTGGTCTACGGCGTGCTGACCACCGCCGAGGCGGCCTCGAAGGTGCCGGCGACGATGGTCGCCTCGACCCTGGCGATGTACCTGTCGCTGTATCTGCTGCTGATTGCCGCCTATATCTCGGTGGTCTTCTATCTGGCCCGCCGCGCCGGCACCGATCCGGCCATCGACGAACCGGAAATCGAAACCCCTCAACCTGTCATCGGCGGCAAGCCCCGGAGCGCGCAATGACCGACCTGTCCCAACCCGCCGGCTGGATGCCGCTGGTCTTCCTGGCCCTGATGGGGCTGTCGATGCTGATCTACGTGATCCTGGACGGCTACGACCTGGGCGTCGGCGTGCTGCTGCGGCGCGCCGACGATGCCGACAAGGACACGATGATCGCGTCGATCGGCCCGTTCTGGGACGCCAACGAAACCTGGCTGGTGCTCGGCGTCGGCCTGCTGCTGACCGCCTTCCCGATGGCGCACGGCGTGATCCTGACCAATCTGTACCTGCCGGTCGCGCTGATGCTCGCCGGCCTGATCCTGCGCGGCGTGGCCTTCGACTTCCGCGTCAAGGCGCGTGCCCACCACAAGCCGTGGTGGAACTGGGCCTTCTATGGCGGCTCGCTGCTGGCCTCGTTCTCGCAGGGCCTGATGCTGGGCCTCTATATCACCGGGTTCGAATACGGCTGGCTGGACCTGCTGTTCGCGGTGGTGGTGGGCCTGTGCCTGGTGGCGGGCTACTGCCTGCTGGGCGCCAGCTGGCTGATCATGAAGACCACCGGCAACCTGCAGGCGCGCGCGATCTACTGGGCCCGGCGCAGCTTGTGGCTGACCGGTGTGGGCGTGGCCGCCATCTCGGTGGTGACGCCGCTGGTCAGCGAGCGGATCTTCGACAAGTGGTTCTCGCTGCCGAACATCATCCTGCTGGCGCCGATTCCGCTGATCACGGTCGCGCTGTTCGTGATCATCGACCGGCTGCTGCGCCGGATGGGTCCGATGCAGAAAGCGGGCAACGACCGCTGGGCCTGGGTGCCTTTCGTCGGCACCGCCGTGATCTTCCTGATGGCCTTCAACGGCCTGGCCTACAGCCTGTTCCCCTACCTGGTGGTCGACCAGCTCGACATCTGGCAGGCGGCCAGCGCACCGGAATCGCTGGCCGTGATCCTGATCGGCGCGGTGATCGTGCTGCCGACCATCCTCGGGTACACGATCTACGCCTACCGGGTGTTCTGGGGCAAGGCGACCGACCTTCGTTACTATTAGGTTGTCTAACCGGCGCTGGATCGGCGCTGGAGCGGCGCCGAACGGCGCTCCGCGGAGCGCCGACCCACGGATGGCGGCATGAGATCGGGCAGGCATGAAAGGCAGTGAAGGAAGCAGACAGGGGCTGAACGCCGCGGCAGCGCGTCCGGGCAACCTGGTCCGGCGCGTACGCGAACAGGCCGGCGCGCACGTGCGCGCGCTGACCCGCAGCAACTCCGGCCTGACGCTGGACTACGACAATCCCCCGGGCGATCCGGGCCTGTTCGGGCCCGACGCGGTCTGCTGGCGCGTGCATGGCGACTTTCCCGCAATGCTGGCCGGCGGCGTCAGCGCGCTGCTGATGCAGACCATGCACCCGCTGGCGTTGGCCGGGGTGTGGGACCACTCCAGCTTCCGTACCGATATGCAGGGACGCCTGGGCCGCACGGCACAGTTCATCGCCGGCACCACCTATGGCAACCGCGCCGACGCGATGCGACTGATCGAACGCGTGCGCCGCATCCACGCCGGCGTGGCCGGCACGGCGCCCGATGGCCGTCCCTATGCCGCCAGCGATCCCGCGCTGCTGACCTGGGTCCATGTCGCCGAGGTCTCGAGCTTCCTTGCCGCCTACCTGCGCTATGTCGGCCCGCTGTCCCGCGCCGAACAGGATCGCTATTACGACGAGGTGGCCCTGGTCGCCGAGCTGCTCGGGGCGACCGAGGTACCGCGCTCGCAAGACCAGATCGCGGCGTATCTGGACAGGATGCGCCCCCAATTGCTGGTCACCGAGCGCACCCATGAGGTGGTGCGGCTGGTGATGCAGATGCCGGTGGCCAATCCGCTGCTGGTGCCGGCGGTACGGATCATGGCCGACGCTGGCATTGCGCTGCTGCCGCAATGGGTGCGGCGCGAACTGGGGCTGGCCGGAGCGAGCGCCAGCGCACTGCGGCGCCCGCTGTCGCTGGCCGGCATGCGCGTGCTGGCCCCGACGCTGCGCTGGTCGCTCGGCGGCGGCCTGGCGGCCCGTGCCCGGCGGCGGGCCACGGCGGCGCCGCACTGAAGCCTCCGTTCCGCCTTACGCCCGCTGCTGCGCGGCGGGAACCGATCGCACTTGCCGCATGCCCGCCGCGGCGCGCCGACCCGCCCGCTTGCGCGCCCAGATCACTACGCCGGTCACGCACAACGTGGCCACCACCAGCCCCATCAGCGAGATCAGTACCCGCCCCGGCAGGCCGAGAATGCGGCCGGAATGGAGCGGGAATTGCGCCTGCAGGAACAGATCGCCGGCGCTGCCGGTGCCCGGCAGGCTCCCGCCCGCCGGCGCCAGCGTCTTGCCATCGAAATACAGCCAGTTGTTGCCCAGCCCCCCGTCGCCATGGTCGTTGCCGGCCTCGAAGAAGCCCACGCCATAGAGGCCGTACGGCGACGAGTAGAAGATGCCGCCGGCCGGCTCGCTCCAGCCGCGGCGCCCCCCCTCCTCGCGCGCCGCTGCCAGGACCTGCTCGCGCGTGACCGCGGGTTCGTGCGGGCGGTCGAGCGGGCGCGGCGTGCGCTTGTCGAATTCGTTCGGACTGAGCGGCGAGAGCTTCGCCACCAGCGGCCGCATCACCTGCGTCTCCAGGTTCATCGAGATCGACGTCACGGCCAGCAGCAACAGCAGGCCCCACAGCCAGACCGCGCCCGAGCGATGCAGGTCGAAGTTCAGCGCATAGCCGCCCTTGCGCCAGCGAAAGGCGAAGGACTTGCGCCATGCGGCACGGTTCGGGAACGACAGCCACAGCGCGATCAGGCAGTCCAGCGCCCACGCCATCGCGAGCAGCCCCATGAACCATTTGCCGAGCTCGATGCCCCAGCCGTCGGGGATATGCATCGTGTAATGCAGCTTGTAGAGAAAGGGCAGCAGATTCTCGCGCGACAGCGAGACCGCGCCCCACATCCGGCGCGCCTGGATCTGGCCGGTGGCGGGGTCGACGGCGATCTGGTTGAAGCCCAGATCGAAGGGCTTGCCGGTGGCCGGATCGATACGCCCTTCGACGAAGATCGTCAGCGCATGGCCGGGCTCGATCTCCAGCGGCGTATAGCTGATCCGCAGCCGCGGATCGCCCTGTTCGATCTGGCGCGCCAGTTCCAGCGCGGGCATCGGCGTGCCTTCGGTGCGCGCCTGGAACAGCTGCGGATTGAGCCACTCATCGAGTTCGTGATCCCACGAGATGATGGCGCCGGTCACGCCGGAGACGAACAGGAAGATGGCGGCGGCAAGGCCGAACCAGCGGTGCAGACGGACAAGGAGGGAGCGCATGGGTCAGAGGGAGACATTGTTCCTCTGACATTGACGGACGGCGGCACGGAAGCGGAACCGCGCCCGGTTCAACCGGCCTGCGCCCTTGCCTTGACGGTGACCGGCGGATAGCCGTACTGGCGCGAAAACGCACGCGAAAACGCCGCGGCGCTGCCGAACCCGGCGCGGCTGGCGACCGCCTTCACGCTATGCCCGGCGGCCAGCTGCGCCCTGCCGAAGGCCAACCGCCACGAAGTCAGGTAATCGGCCGGCGTGGTACCGACGGTGCGGGCAAATTGCGCGGCGAAATGGCTGCGCGACATGCCGGCGAGACGGGCCAGGTCGTCCGTGCGCCAGTGCCGCGCGGGCTCGTCGTGCATGGCAACCAGGCAAGGGTGGAGCCTCGGGTGAGCGAGGCCGGCCAGCAGGCCCGCATGGACCGTGCCCATCGCGATCGCGCGGCGGACCGCCAGCACCACGATGATTTCGCACAGGCGGTCCTTGACGGTCGGGCTGCCGCAGCGGCAGTCCTCGACTTCGGCGACGAACAGCTCGGCCAGGCCGCGCATCTCGGGCCGCTCGGCCAGAGGGAAGACCAGCTCATCGGGCAAGGCGCCAATCAGCGGATTGGCCGCGCCGCCGAAGTCAATGGCGGCCTCCGCCAGGATCGCGCCGCCAGCATGGCAAGGCGTCCCGCCCGGGGCACGAAAGACCAGATGCGTGGGAACGCCAATGCCGCCATCGGCATCGTCGGCATCGCCCATCACGAAGAGCGTGGCCGACGGGCGACCGGCCGCCTCGGCACCAGCCAGGGCCCGCAGGCCGAACGCCCGGAGGAAGGCAGCCAAGCGATCATGTTTTGCTTCACGCAGCGGCATCTCGATCATCTCTTTGTCCGAAAAGATGATCGATCTTATGCCAGACTTGGCCGATCGCAATTCAGGGTCCAGGCGTGAGCGCCAGACCCGACGAGATGGACGAGAACAATGACCGCCAACACCGCTGCCAAATTCGACCCCGTGCGGGCCGCCGAATACGAGAAACAGAGCCGGATCGCGCTAGCCGGCTACGACGCCTGCCATGAACTGGCCGCCTGCATGCTGACCGCCGCGCTCGGCCCTGGCGCGAGCGCGACGGTGCTGGTGGCAGGTGCGGGCGGTACCGGCAACGAGATCGTGGTGGCCGGTGCGCTCGAGCCGAACTGGCGGTTCGTCGCGGTCGACCCGTCGCAGCCGATGCTGGACCTGGCGTTGGCCCGAGTGCGCGAGGCTGGCCTGCTGGCACGTACCGAGCCGGTGCTCGGCGTGGTCGCCGACCTGCCGGCCGACGCGCGCTTCGACGCCGCGACGCTGATCGGCGTGCTGCACCATCTGCCGGGCGACGAAGCCAAGCAGGCGATTCTTCGCGACATCGCCCAGCGCCTGAAGCCCGGCGCACCGCTGGTCCTTGCCGGCAACCGCTACGCCTACGCTTCGCAGCCGCTGCTGATGGCAGCGTGGGCCCAACGCTGGCGCATGAACGGCGCCAGCGAGGAAGAAGTCCGCATCAAACAGGGCAAGATCCTGCAAGGCGCCGATCCGCCGGCATCCGACGAAGCCGTCGCGGCGCTGCTGGCCGGCGCCGGCTTCGACCGGCCGCAACCCTTCTTCTCGAGCCTTTTCTGGGCCGCGTGGACCGCGCGGCGGCTCTGACAGCTGGCGCCCCGATGTCCGACCGCTATTCGACGCTCGCCGCGGCCTGGACCGGACTGCCGCGCAGCGTCGCCTCGCGCAGCCGCACGATCAGCAGCGGCGCGAGCAGCGATACCGCGGCGCTGGCGAGGAACAGCGCGCGGAAGGACCGTTCCGCGGTCTGCCGCACCATCGCCGCCTCGGCGCCATCGCCCTGCGACAGCACCTCGCGGAACAGATGCATCAGCACGTCCTCGCCGCCGGGCAGCGGGCTGACCGCCATCCCGCTGTGGCGCAGCAGCGCGATCAGCACCGTGGTCAGCACCGCGACCCCGACGGCGCCACCCAGCATCCGCGAGAACGCGGTCAGTGCGGTGGCGACGCCGACCTGCTGCGGCGGCACCGCGTTCTGCGTCGCCACCAGCGCGCTGGGCAATTGCAGGCCGATCGCCAGACCGAGCGCCACCATCACGATCGCGGTCATCGCCACGGCACGCGGATCGACGAAAGCCAGCGCCGCGATCGCCAGCGGGGCGGCCGCCGCGCCGACCAGCTGCAAGGGCTTGTAGCGGCCGCTCCAGGTCATCAGCCGGCCCGCGATGAAGGCGCCAAACGGAATCGCCAGCGTCAGCGGCACCAGCCGCAGCGCCGCGCTGTCCGCCGCCGCGCCGCCGACCACCTGGAAGCGCAGCGGCAGCAGCACCGACATCGCGATCAACTGGAAGAAGCACAGGAACAGCGTGATGCAGCAGATCGCCACTGTCGGCACGCGCAGCATCGCCAACGGAATCACCGGATCGGCCGCGCGCCGCTCCTGCCAGATGAACAGCAGCAGCGCCGCCACGCCGCCGCCGAGCATGCTCAGCGAGTCGGCTCGCCAGACATCGTGGCCCTGGCCCAGGCGCGTCAAAAACACCAGCACGCCCGTCAGTCCACCGCCGAACAGCAGCGCACCGAGATAGTCGATCCGATGCTTGCGGCCACCGCCGGCCGGCAGATGGCGCAGCGCCCGGCGCACCGTCACCAGTGCCAGCAGGGCCAACGGCAGGTTGATCCAGAAGATCCAGCGCCACGACAGATAGTGGGCCAGGTAGCCGCCGATCACCGGTCCGGCCATGCTGGCGACCGCCCACACGCCGCTGACATAGCCCTGGTAGCGGCCGCGCTCGCGCAGCGGCACCACGTCGGCGATGGCGGCCTGCGACACCGAGATCAGTCCCCCGCCGCCGAGCCCCTGCAGAATGCGCGCGACGATCAGCTGCGGCATGGTCTGTGCCAGCGCGCACGCGATCGAGGCCAGCAGGAACAGCACGATCGCGAACGACAGCACCGAGCGCCGGCCGAGCACGTCGGACAGCTTGCCGTAGATCGGCGTGGCCACCGTGGAGGCAATCAGGTAGGCCGACACGACCCACGCCATCACGTCGAACCCATTCAGGCGCAAGGCAATCTCGGGCAGCACCACGGCCACGATCGACTGCTCGAGGGCACCGAGCAGGATCGCCAGCATCAGGCCGAAGATGACCTGCATCACGGGGACCGGCGGCGGGGCGGACGGCAGCGGAGCAACGGTGTCGAGGGCAGCGGGCTTGCCCGCGAGTGAAGGACTGGGAGCGGAAGCAGGCATCGGGAATCGGGAGCGGGAGAGCGGCGGCGAGCCACGTGGTGAGGCCGGAAGCGGCCGGCCCGGCGCTGCGTCGCCATTGTTCTTATTTGTGGACAACCTCGGTATTGTAGGCCGAACCCCACAAGGAGGCCCCGCGCACGCTCTCAGCCAAGGCAAGGGGTGGGCCGGAGCGTTCGTACCGTGCGCCCCCGCCACCGCGGGGATGCCGCCATCCCCTGACAAATCGGTATTGACTTCGGGCGTGCCGCAGCCGTTACTACCGGGAAGGCGGCAAGTCTCTGTCAGGTCACACCGGGGCAGGATTGGCGCCGCCCTCTCTATATAAGAGACCTGCCACTTCCCCCGCCTCATGGCCGACACCGCGAATCCGATGCAGACCAGCACCCGGCGGGCCTTCGACGCCGTCCAGGCATTGGCCGACGGCAGCGGCAGCTGGCATGACGTCGTCGAGACCGCCCGCCAGTTCCTTGGCGCGGACGGCGCCTCGTTCATCCGCACCGATCGCCAAACCCTGGCGGTCCGGACCTTCGAGCAACTGGGACACGACGAGTCGGTCAGCCGCGAATATGGCGAGCACTACGTGGCGTACGACGATTCCCGGCGCCGGTGCTGGGAGGCGGCCGCGGGAACGTGGTTCCACTCGTCCAAGGATCAGCAGCACGAATCGCAGAATGACCGGCTGTTCTGGACCGACTTCATGGTGCCGCACGGCATCCATCAGCTGGTCGGCATCGTGATCGACAACGGCGACGAACTGGCCTCGCTGAGCGTGCAGCGCTCCCGCGTCGCGGTCGCGACCTTCACCCATGCGATGCACGTCGCGCAGTACGGCCGGAGCTTGATGCAGGCCTATGCCGAGCGTCGTGCCGCCGCCGCTGCGAGCATGGACCGGTTCCTCGACATCATGGATCCGAAGCGCGAGGGCTATCTTGTGGCCGACCGCGACGGCCATGTCCTGCTGGCAATGCCGGGGCTCGACGCACTGCTGGGCGCCGGCAGCCCGGTTCGGCTGGAACGCCGGCGCCTGATGCACGATGTGCCGCGGTGGAACGCCCGCCTGCTCGCGACGGTGCGCCGCACCTCGACCACCGGCGAAGCGATGCAGCTGATCCTGCCGGACGCCTGGGGGCGGGCATGGCGGCTGTCGGTGCGGCCGGCGTCGGCGCATTTCAACCTCGGCCTGCAGGGCTGCGTCGGCATCCGCGTTGAGCGGCGGGACGTGTTCGACATGCCCGACGCCAGCGTGTTTGGCGAACTGTTCGGGCTCAGTCCCGCCGAGATCCGGCTGTGCCGCCACCTCGTGTCCGGCCTGACCGTCAACGACTGCAGCGAGGTGCTGGGCGTCAGCACCAACACGCTGCGCAAGCAGCTCAGCGCCATCCTGACCAAGACCGGCTGCACCCGCCAGACGGAGCTGATCCGGCTGATGAGCAAGCTGTAGCCGATGAGCAGGCTCTGGCCGCTATTCAGCAAGCGCTGACTTGGCGAAAAGGCAATGGCACAGTTATGCCATTGCCCGCACTTTTTCTCCTCCCGATACTCGCCCGCAAGCATCGTTTCAACGGGAACCCGCGCACGAACGCGGGCAGGGTCGATGTCACCGCCACCGGAGTGTGGCGTTCATCTGTGGGAGAGAGGAATCATCATGAAATACAAGATGCTTGCCACCGCGGTGGCGACTGCCGTTCTGGCGGCTTGCGGCGGGGGCGGGGACGATCAGCCGGCGTCGAATCCGCCGCCGGCCACCCCGTCGGCGACGGTGATCAGCGGCACGGCCGCGGTCGGCGCGGCCATCGCCGGTGCCACCGTCGAGGCCAAGTGTGCGTCGGGCAGCGGCAGCGCGACCACGGCCGCCGATGGCGCCTTCACCGTGTCCATCGCGTCGGCCACCCGTCCTTGCGTGCTCGCGGTGCCGGCGCCGGGCGGACAGACGCTGCATTCCGTGGTCGAAGCCGGTTCCGGCCTGGCAGCCGTGGCCAATATCACCCCACTGAGCGAACTGATTACCGCCCGCGTGGCGGGCGGCGACCCCGCCGGTTTCTTCGCCACGTTCGACGCCGCGGCGCAGGGCAAGGTTACCGCCTCCGGCGTGACCGGCGCCGTCGAGGCAGTGCGCGAGGCGCTCGGCGGGGTCATCGACCTGGCCGGCGTGGACCCGCTGAAGGACACGCTGGTCGCCGCCAACGGCAGCCAGACCGGCAATGGGCTGGATCAGAAGCTCGATCAGCTCGGCACGATCATGGAGCAGGCTCGCGTGACGCTGGCCGAACTGGCCACTGCGGTCGCATCGAGCGACGGCTCGGCGGCGCCGGCCGTCCAGACCATGACGCAGCCGGCCTCGGCCAGCTGCGCCACGCTGCGCAGCGGCAAATACCTGCTGCTGGACATGCTGACTGCCAACGTCGAGAAGGTCACGGTCGACGCCGCCGCGCCGTCGCTGACCCTCGATGCCGACAGCAGCGTCGTTCCGCTGTCGGCACATGCCTCCGAAAGCTGCCGCTTCACCGCGGTCGATTCGGAGTTGCTGGTGTCCACCTCGGGGATCTCGCTGGTTTCGCAGATCGGCAGCACGCCGAGCCTGATGATCCCGAGCCAGAGCATTCCGGTCAGCGAACTGGCAGGTACCTGGAGCGCGCTCGGATACGAGAGCGGCCAATCCAGCCGCGAAAACTCGCGCATCACCTTCACCGTGGGCGCCGACGGCAAGCTAACTTCCGGCTTCGATTGCAACGGCTTCTCGAGCTGCGAGGCATGGCCGGCCCATGAACTTGGCACCATCACCGCCAACGCGCAGGGAGGGTTCGATTCCACCGACCCGAGCGGCGTCACGCGGGTGATTGCGTTCAAGGGCACCGATGGCCAGCTGTCGATGGTGCTGGTTCACGCCGAGGGCTTCCTGATCGGCTCCAAGCAGGTGGCACGGCCGCTGCCGATCGTCGGCACCCGGAACGTCTACTGGGACATGGTGCTCGACCCATTCGGCTCGACGCAGTCGCTCGCAGCCGACGGCAACGAGGTCACCGCCGTCGATAGCGCCGCCGCAACCTTCACCCGCGTGCGCGCCAGCGATGGCCGTATCGATACCTGGCGCCAGAACTACCCGGTCGACGGCATGCGCTACCGCTTCCCCGCCACCGGCGTACGGGAGTCGCTCGCGCTGCCGATGCCGGGCACCGGCATCATCGCGATCACCGGCATCCCGGGCAAGGGAAGCCCGTCCTACGCGATTTCGGTGGAACGGCCAAAGCAATAACGGGGAGAAAGCCTGGGGGGTCTAGAAGAACCGGCGTCGCGCGCGCCCGGCGCAGGCCGGGCGACGGCGCGATCCATGGTCAGGCTTGTGCCCGCTTCGGCGGGCTTTTTTATGGGGTTACGGCGACGGTATCGCGGGGCGCTTGCTGAATCGCCTGTCTGGCGACGCGCTTTCACCGATCTGCGCTTTTCGTGGTGTCAGCCAAGGCAGCAAAGAAATCGCTCGCGAGTGCCACGCAGTCGTTGTAATTGCGGGCGTATTGCCGCCGTTCGATTTGCTGGAATTGCTTCTCGAGTATTGGGCGCCGTCCAACAATCTGGTCCAGGAACGCGTTTGCGTGCCGTAATACGAATGGTGCCGCGCGTCCCAGCGCGTCGCGATCATGTTCGATAACAACGGCCAAGTCGAACAAGTCGCGTGCCGTTGCCCGGTCGCCTCGGTGGTACAGCTTCTTGGCGACGATCTCGGCAGCGGTCTCGACGCGAACCGGCCGCCCCATGATGTCCCAGACCTCAAATGGATCGTCGGTCAGGTTGGGGGAAGCGACAAAATCGACCTCACCAGCTTCCAGCACCAGCTTGACGAAATTTCCCTGCTCCACATAGTCGGCGGTAATGGCCTCCGCCACCTCGCTTAGACGCGGTGTCACAAAGCCGAGGTACTGTGGATCCGGTACGAAGATATCGATGTCCTTCGACAGGCGATGGTCGTAACGCAGCATCAATATCGTGCCGCCGCCAAACGTCCAGAACGGCTCGACGCCTCCATGCGTCTTCACCTCGTCCATCAGCGTGAGCGCATGCGGAAACAAGGCTTCCCAGGGATCGCCGCGGAGTTTCACCGTCATGCCCATAGGCCACCCCGCGTTGCCATGAGCGCGCGTGCCATCCGGCGCAGGTTCTTCCAGATTTCGGTGGGCTTTCGATCGTGGCGCGAGGCCACTTCCGCCACCATCTTCGTCACCAACTGCAGCGGCGCCTCATCCAGGATCTGGGCGACCTGGGGCTGCAGTTCGTCGGGGACTTGTCCGGTGATCAGGGCCTGCTCCAGCGCCCTTGGCGTCAGTTCGCCGGAATAGCTGGTGTTTGCACCCTTTGCCGCCATCCATACCGCTCGCGCGGGCCGACCTCGCTTCTGCTCGGGGTCCGCGACTTCCAACGTCAGTCCGAGCACGTCCAGCAGACGGCCGAGTGTATCCACCGTGACGTTGACATGGCCGTGCTCGATGCCGTTCAAGGTCTGGCGCGACAACGCCGCCATATCTGCCAGTTGCTGCTGGGTCAGGCCCACCTCGGCCCGTTTGCGGCGAATGGCGTTGCCAAGTAGAGCGACGTTCATTTGGCGCCTCCAGTTTTTGTCAATTATAGACGACAAATTTAGACGCCAAACTCCTCTCGCCGGCTGCGGTTGCACCATGCGGGCTGGGACGCGATCTGCGTCCCGACTACGTTTTAGAAACTCTGCCAGTCATCTGCGCCACCGGCCGGCGCTCCGGCAGCGGCCAGGGCGGCGGGCCGCAGCGGCATGCCGCGGGACTTCGCGTCCGTTGCGGCAGCACCGTCGGCACGAGAACCCGCAGTGGGCTTGGGAGTCGGTGCGGCCGCGGCCGCGGCCGTGGCCGCACGCGGCGAGGCGGGGCTTGCTGCCGACGCGGCCTTGGCGGCGGACGCAGCCCCGGCGGCCGGCGCCGCCATCGCACGCACCGGTTCCCGGGTCGGTTCCGCGACACTCGGCAACGCGGCCGGGGAAGCCTCGACGCGGAACTTGGCCGCGTCCTGCACCAACCCGGCGGCCTGCTGTTGCAGGCTCTCGGCGGCCGCTGCGGCCTGCTCGACCAGCGCGGCGTTCTGCTGCGTCACGCTTTCCATCTGCGCGATCGCACGGTTGACCTGCTCGATGCCGGTCGACTGCTCGGCGCTGGCAGCCGAGATCTCGCCCATGATGTCGGTCACGCGGCGAACCGCCTCGACGATGCCGTCCATGGTGCCACCCGCCTGTTCGACCTGGCGGGCGCCGATTTCCACCTGCTCCACCGAGCGGTTGATCAGCTCGCCGATCTCCTTGGCCGCGGCGGCGCTGCGCTGCGCGAGGCTGCGCACCTCGGCCGCCACCACGCTGAAACCGCGCCCCTGCTCGCCGGCGCGCGCCGCTTCAACCGCGGCATTGAGCGCCAGGATGTTCGTCTGGAAGGCGATACCTTCGATCACGCCGATGATCTCCGCGACCTTGGTCGACGACTGCGAGATGCCCTGCATCGTCTCGACCACGCTGCGCACCGTACGTCCACCTTCGGCCGCGACGGCCGAGGCGTTGACGGCAAGCTGGTTGGCCTGGCGGGCGTTGTCGGCGTTCTGGCGCACGGTCGAGGTCAACTGCTCCATCGAGGCCGCGGTTTGCTCCAGCGAGGCCGCCTGCTCCTCGGTACGTTGCGACAGGTCGGTGTTGCCGCGGGCGATTTCGCGCGTGGCGCCGTCGATCGCGCCGGAGGCGCCCTGGATGCCCCGCACCAGCACGGACAGTTCCGCGAAGGCACGCTGCATTGCCTTGAGCATCCGTCCCATTTCGTCGTTGCCATTGGCGCGGATCGCGAAGGCCAGGTCGCCCTGTGCCAGCGCCTCGGCAGCGGCCAGCGCTTGCCGCGCCGGTCCGGCAATCGAGCGCGTGATCGCCACGGCCAGGCCGACGGCCAGCAGCGCCGACACCACGCCCAGCGCGAGCAACAGGTTGCGCGTGAACAGGTAGTCTGCCTGGGCCTGCTCCACCGCCTCGACGGCCATCTTGCGGCCCGAGGCGATCAGCGTGTCGAGGCGCTCGAAGTACGCCGCCTGCGCGGCCGGCAGCGTGACGATCAGGCCGGCACGCGCGGCGACGAACTCGCCCGCCTGCAGTTGCGTGAGCAACTGGTCGAGCTGGGTGTTATAGGCGGCGCGATGCTTGCCCAGTTCCGCGAAGACCTGCTTGAGGTCCGGATTGTCGGTGGCTGCAATCAGCTTGGAGAGCTCGTCGAGCGTGGCGCTCATCTGCTGGCGGCGTTCGTTGACGCGGCCGACGTTCTGCTGGACCACGGCCGGGTCCTCGGTCAGCACCGCATCGCGCACCATGATGCCGATGGCCTGCGCACCCTCCTTGACACCGTCCAGTTCCATCACCTTCAGCAGGCGCTGCTCGACGGTCGTCCGCATCGACGCGTTCATATCCCCAAGCGCGATCAGGCCGAAGCCGGCCACCATGGCCAGCAGCACCACCATCACGGCAAAGGCCCCCGCTAGGCGCGCGCCGATGCCGAAATGCTTCCATCCTTCCATACCGCCCCCTCTCCTCTCGTAGTCGACGCCGCGCGCGCATGCGCGGCGATGGTGCATCGCTATCGGCAGCAAGGCGCGCTTTCTTGATGGCAGCCGATACGGCCAGGCAGTCGGAGGGAGATGTCAGCAGAGTGCGGGCGCCATGCCCAATTGAAAAACAAGGGGTCAAAAACCCGTCATCTCCACCGATTGTTTGAAGCGGGACAGGTGTCCAATTGACGCCGAGCATCCGGTATTCCGCCTGAGGCGGCGGCGAAGACGTCCGGCATTGCACAGGACGCGGGCAAAAAAGAAGCCCACGCGCGGGGTGCTCGTAGGCTTTCCAGGACTGCTGGAGCCGATTGGCTCGTGGCCGACTATAGCGGTGCTTAGATGAGGTGTAAATACAGTTTCCATCAGGGTAAATGCCGATAGTGACGCTTTCTTTGTTTTACGAATAAAACAAGGAAATCGCGTCGAAACGGCCTCCAGATAGTGTCGAGGTGAGTACGTACTCGGGTGGAAACCCGCCTCGGATCATGCCCGCCTCGGCTGCTGCGCCTATTTGGCCACTTTAAGCCTTGTGCGGCACATTATATCGGCACATGTAGGCAAGCATTTAATTAGAGGTTTTCCTCTAGTCACTTGACGAAACCGCTTCGATCTTGAGTTGTAAAAATTTGTTACTCTCCGAACCGAAGTATTCCCCTTCTCTCCTGGCAGCACGCCAGTCCGACCGTCGAGGCAAAACATCCGCGAACAACAAGCGCCACGGCCGCAAGGACACGCGATGACTTCCCTCGCGCCGGTACCGAGAGCGAATGTTTCATCCCTCGCCACGATCAGGCTCTCGCCAATACGGATACCTTCACGCCGCATCCGTGCCGGCTCGCGCCTGATCCCCGTACCGTTGTCTGCCGACAGAACCCAATCGGGCTCGACCGGAGAAGTCGTGAAGTTTCAGGAAATCAGAAGTATTCGCCCGGGCCGCCAGCTGCAGGACCGACAACTGGCTTTCCACCGCGCCAGCCGGCATCCGGTGGTGCTCCACCTGACCAGCGGCGTGCGCCTGCACGGGGTCGTGGTGGGCGCCGACGCCTATATGGTGTTGCTCGCCACCGCCCCGGGCGACCCGGCGCCTCAGGTCGTTTACAAGCATGCGATCGCGGCGATCACCCCGGCGAATCTCGACGGGCAGCCGATCGAGTTGCCCCGCGACGAGGTGCCGCCCGATTTCGTCCGCCTCTTCACCCCCCGCACGCGGTCCCGCCGGCGCGCCTGAGCCCCGCCCGGAGCCGCCCGCAGCCTGGCAATGACAGCTTTCCGCGCCGACGCCTGAAGATCACTCTAAACCTTTCGGCAGCCCGGTCGATAACCTTGGCAACGGAGGCACTTCACGCCCTGCAGTGCAGGCAGCCAACGTTACGGCACCCGCCGGAATGCATAAAACATTGCAAATAGGAGTCGTACCATGGCGCAAGTCATTAATACCAACTCGTTGTCTCTGATGACTCAGAACAACCTGAACACGTCGCAATCGGCGCTGAACACCGCGATCCAGCGCCTGTCCTCGGGCCTGCGTATCAACAGCGCCAAGGACGACGCGGCCGGTCAGGCGATTGCCAACCGCTTCACTGCCAACATCCGCGGCCTGACCCAGGCTCAGCGCAACGCCAACGACGGCATCTCGCTGGCGCAGACGACCGAAGGCGCGCTGACGGAAGTCAATAACAACCTGCAGCGTATCCGTGAACTGGCCGTGCAGGCAGCCAATGGCTCGAACTCGCCGTCGGACCTGAAGTCGATCCAGGATGAAATCACCCAGCGCCTGGACGAAATCAACCGTACCTCGGCCCAGACCGACTTCAACGGCGTCAAGGTGCTGTCCGCCAGCGCCAAGCCACTGACGATCCAGGTGGGTGCGAACGACAGCGAAACGATCACGATCGACTTGAAGCAAATCGATTCGAGCACGCTGGGCCTGACGGGCTTCAGCCTCAGCAGCAACGCGCTGAACGTGAGCGAAGCGATCACCAAGACAAACTTGGACGGGACCCCGGAAGACGTCGACCTGTCGTCTGCTGCTACGTCGCTCGGCGTTTCCGCCGACAGCCTGAGCCTGCACAATGTGCTCAGCGCCACCGGCGCCGCCACCGGTACCTTCGTGGTGAAGTCGGGCGACAACTTCTACGCCGCTTCGGTCGATGATGCCACCGGCAATGTGGTGTTGAACGTCGCCGATCTCGATTTCACCGATCCTAATAACGGCGTGACGACCGCAACCACCCTGGCCGACCAACTGGTCAAGGTGGGTACGGCGGCCGACGGTACCGTGACCGCGTACGCAACAGTTCAAGGGCGCAACTTCGCCATCGGCGCCGGCGCGCTGGCTAACGGCGGGGCGACGCCCACCAACTTCGACAACACCGGCACGGACATCGTTCTGAGCGGCGCTGGTGCGACTGCGGAATTTGCTGGCGCTTCGACCAACAACCCGCTGTCGAAGATCGACGCGGCGCTGAAGATCGTGGACGACCTGCGCAGCTCGCTTGGTGCGGTGCAAAACCGTTTTGATTCGGTGATCGCCAACCTGGGCACCACGGTGACCAACCTGTCGGCTTCGCGTTCGCGCATCCAGGACGCTGACTACGCAACGGAAGTGTCGAACATGACCCGCGCGCAGATCCTGCAGCAAGCTGGTACCTCGGTGCTGGCCCAAGCCAACCAGACCACGCAAAACGTGCTGTCGCTGCTGCGTTAATTCGCAACGGCGCGGAAGGCCGGGCCGCCAGGCCCGGTTTTCCGCTGGGAATGCTTTGCAGGCAGTTCGCTGCCTGCAAAGCGTTTCTTCGGAAGCGCCCAGATCGAACCGAACCGAAGCGGAATCGACCATGGCACCTCCCACCGTCTCGCCCGTCGCCACGGCCTCCGGCGTGGCCCTGTCGGCCGTGCCGCAGCGCACGGCCGCTGCATTGCCGCCGGTCGCCGGCGGCGCGGACCCGGTCATCCCGCCGGCCGTCGAAGGCGAGGCCGGGGAGGCAGCGGTCGACATCCGCCGAGCGATCGGCGAGCTGACCGAGGTGCTTCGGACCACGTCAATCGGCCTGCGCTTCGAGATCGACGAAGTTACCCACCGCGTCGTGACCAAGGTCATCGACAAGGAAACCGGCGAGCTGATCCGTCAGATGCCGACCGAGGAAGTGCTGCGGTTCGCCCGCGCGCTGGACAGGCTGCAGGGCATGTTCGTCCGCCAGGCGGCATGACGACCCGCGCATCGTAGACAAGCTGAACAACAAAGGCAGAAGACTATGGCTACCATCTCCAACATCGGTATCGGCTCCGGACTTGAACTTGGCTCGCTGCTCGAGAAGCTCGAGACCGCCGAGAAGGCTCCGCTGAAGCTGCTCGAAAGCCAGGCGTCCAGCTACCAAGCCAAGCTCTCGGCGTTCAGTACGTTGAAGAGCGTGTTGTCGGCCTACCAAAGCGCCGCCAAGAAGCTGTCCGAGGCTGCCACGTTCGGAGCAGCCAAGGCAGTGGCTGGGTCGACCGACGTCATGTCGGCCGCCGCCGGCTCCAACGCCGTGCCGGGCACCTACTCTGTCAACGTCACCAGCCTCGCGCAGGCGCAATCGCTGGTTGGCACCAACGTAGCCAGCCAGACCACCGCGATCGGCACCGGCAAGATCACCTTCGAATTCGGCGAGCGCCAGGGCTACAACGAAGGCACCGGCGGCTATACCGATCCGCTGGGCTTCACCGCCGATGCGGCGCGCACCAAGACCGTCGAAATCAAACCCGGCGAGAACTCGCTGCAGGGAATCCGCGATGCCATCAACAAGGCGAACGTCGGCGTCACCGCCAGCATCGTCAATGACGGCAGCGGCACGCCCTATCGCCTGGTGCTGACGTCCAACACGACGGGCGAGAAATCCAGCATGCGGATTACGGCGGACAGCCCCGAACTGAGCAATCTGGTTGGCTTCGACCCGACTCAGGCAACCCAGCCGAGCGGCATGCAGGAAACGGTGCGAGCGACCAACGCCAAGCTGAAGATCAACGGCATCGACGTCGTCAGCCAGAGCAATACCGTTACCGATG
Source organism: Cupriavidus sp. (assembly GCA_031180665.1). Taxonomy (GTDB): domain Bacteria; phylum Pseudomonadota; class Gammaproteobacteria; order Burkholderiales; family Burkholderiaceae; genus Cupriavidus. The sequence continues at coordinate 67,632 of JAPSLP010000016.1, forward strand.
CGGCCCAGGGCGTGACGCTGACGCTAAACAAGACCGGCACGAGCAGCCTGACCGTGACGCGCGACAACGACGCGATCAAGGCCGCGATCCAGGGCTTCGTCACCGCGTACAACAACATCCAGAGCACGGCCAAGTCGCTGACCTCGTTCGACACGACCACCGGCAGCAGCGCCGCGCTGAACGGCGACAGCACGCTGCGCTCGATCCAGACGCGCCTGCGCAGCATGCTGAACGTGCCGCAGCCTGACGGCAACGGCGGCACCATCACGCTGTCTGAGATCGGTGTCGCGTTCACCAAAGACGGCACGCTGGCAATCGACGATGCCAAGCTGACGAAGGCGATAAATGAGGACCTCGGCGGTATTACCTCGATGTTCTCGCATACCACCGGCACCGGCGGCTTCGGCAAGCAGATCACCGACGCGATCGACGACCTGAACGAAACCAACGGCGCGATCAAGGTTGCGACCGACGGCCTGACCGATACGCTGAAGGATCTGGAAGACCGCTACACGCAGGTCGAGGACCGCGTCAACGCGACCATCGAGCGCTACCGCGCCCAGTTCACGCAGCTCGATCTGCTGGTCAGCAACCTGAACCAGACCAGCAGCTATCTGAACCAGCAATTCGCCGCGCTGGCCAACCAGACCAAGAAGTAACCAACGGCAAGGATCGCCATCATGTATGCGCGCCAAGCAATCAACGCTTACGCCCGGGTCGGCGTGCAGACCGGAGCCATGAGCGCCAGCCCGCACAAGCTGATCGCCATGCTGTACGACGGCGCGCGCTCGGCCATCGCGCGGGCCAAGTTCCATCTGGATGCCGGCGACGTGCAAGAGCGCGGCAACGCCATCTCGAAGGCGATCGACATCGTCGACAACGGCCTGCGCGCGGTGCTGGATCACGAAACTGGCGGCGACATCGCCGCCAATCTCGAAGCGCTGTACGACTACATGACCCGCCGCCTGCTGCTGGCCAATGTACGCAGCGATGTCACGCTGCTCAACGAGGTCGACGCGCTGCTGGAAAACCTCGCCACCGCATGGGCGCAGATCGGTGAGTCAGAAGCCGGCGACAATGCCGTGCAGCCGGCAGCCGTCGCCGAAGCACAGGAGAACTGATCATGCACGCCGTGTCTCCCACCGTGCTGAACTACGAGGAACTGCTGGTGCTGTCCGAGCAGATGCTCGAAGCCGCCGAGGCGGAAAACTGGACGGCCTTCAACGACGTGCAGAAGGTCTACCTGGCCGTCGTGGACCGCCTGCGCGAGCTCGAGCACAACGTTCCGATCTCGGCCGAAGAACGGATGCGCCGCCACGCGCTGCTCGACCGGATCCTGGCGTACGACGCCCGCATCCGAGACCTGATGCTGCCGCACCTGGCGCGTCTGGGCCAACTGCTGGGCGACTCGCGCCGCCGCCAGAATCTCTCGCACGCCTACGGCAGCCTTGCCTGACCCATGCCGGGTCCCGCTGGCCGTCGCCGGCAAGTCGGTGACCCAGCGGATCATCCGGAACCCTCCCCATGACCGCGATCCATCTGCCGCCCGGTTCGCCGTCAGGGCAAAACCTCGATGCCAACACGCTGCGTGCGCAGGTGTCGGCCAACAAGCTTGCCGCGCTGATTCCCACCACCAGCCCCGGCGGCGCCACGGTCAGGCAGTCCGACGGCACGTCGACCGGGGCCGTCGAACTGCCGCTGCGCACGGGCGCGCCGGGCCAGCCTCCGGCCTCCACGCCCACCGGCTCCACCCGCGAAACCCTCAGCTTCGCCGCCCGTACCATCCTGACCCTGCTGGCGCAGGGTTCGGCCGCGCCGCTGCGCAGCGCCGGTCCGCTGCTGGCCGTGCCGCCCACGCGCCTGCCCGAGGGCACCGCCCAGGTACGGCAGGCGCTGATGCATCTGGTGCAGGACAGCGGGCTGTTCTATGAATCGCATCTGGCGCAATGGATCGCCGGCGAACGTGGGCTCGCGAGCCTGGCCCGGGAGCCGCAGGCCGGGATCGGCCGGCATCCCTATCCCGGGACCGGCGGCCTACCGCATGGTGGCACCGCCTCGGGTCAGGGACCGGCGGCCGGACCCTACGGCCAGCAGCCCGGTGCACCGATGCGGCCCTCTGGCACCGCTCCCCTGCCGACTCTGCCCTCCGCCTCGCCCGCCGACGCCCAGGCCCTGAGCAGCGCGATCCAGGCGCTGGCCGCCGCCGAACCGTCGCAGGCCGTGCTCGACGCGGCGTTGAATGCGGCCCGATCCGCGGCCAGCGCAGGGTCCGATGCCGGCGCCGACGATCCTGCCGCAACAGCGGGCGACACCGGTGCCCGCAACAGCGACGCGCCCCGCGGCAACGAAACACCGCGCTCGCTGCAGGCCGCTGCGCAGGCGTATCAGGCCGCCGCCAACGAGGCCGCCCGTCAGGCTGGCGCGCAGACCCTGCTCGGCGCGACCGCTGACGAGGCGCTGGCACGACCGGACCCGACGGCCAACATGCCGAAAGCCGAAGCCGCGCCCGTCATCCATCCGAATACCGAAGGCATCGTGCGCCAGCAGCTCGAACTGCTGGCCACCCAGCAGTTCCGCTGGGCCGGCGAAGCGTGGCCCGGCACGCCGATGCAGTGGGACATCGCCGAACGCCACCAGGAACATGGGCCGTCCGGCGAGCACGGCGACGGCGCGGACGAGCGCACGTGGTCCAGTCGCCTGGTGCTGGAGCTGCCTCAGTTGGGAACGGTGGAAGCGCGCCTGACTCTGACGCCGAACGGCCTGGAAACCCGGCTGGCGGTGCAGGAAGACCGCATCGTACGAATGCTGGACGACGCGCAGGGCCGCCTGCGCGAGAACCTCGGCGCGCGTGGCATCGACCTGCTGCATTTCTCGATCCGCCGTGACACCGACGCGGAGGGCGCCGCATGAGCCAGCAGGACTCGCCCCGCGGCGCGGCCGTCGCGCTGTCCTACCGGCAAAACGATGCGGCGCCGCGGGTGGTGGCCAAGGGCTACGGCCTGATCGCCGACTCGATCATCGCGCAGGCACGCGAGGCCGGCGTCTATGTCCACGACTCGCCCACGCTGGTCAATCTGCTGATGCAGGTCGACCTCGACAGCCAGATCCCGCCGCAGCTCTATACGGCGGTGGCCGAGCTGCTGGCGTGGCTGCATCGGCTGGAGGCCGATACGGGGATCGTGCGGATTGAATAAGGGCGCCGAAGGCCCGGATCAGAACGAAAAAAAAGGCGACCGCAAGGGTCGCCTTCGCGGCAAGCGCGACGCTTACACCGCCATATTCATCACTTCCTGATACGCCATCGCCAGCCGGTTGCGCACCTGCACACCGGTCTGGAACGAAATGCTGGCCTTCTGCATTTCGATCATCACGTCGTTCAGGGCAATGCCCGGCTTGCCGAGCTCGAAGGCCTCGGCCAGGCCGTAGGCGCGTTCCTGGGCGCCGCTGATCTTCTGCAGCGAACGCTGCAGCTCGCCGGCAAAGCCGGTGGCCGCTGCAGGGGCAGTCTGCGAGGTCGTGCCCGACGCGCTCTGCGCCAGGCCGCGCAGTTGCTGCAGCATGCCCTCGATGGAAGCAATCGAACTCATCGGTCTGTCTTTTCCGTGATTGGCGAGGCGCCGAAACCAGGTCGGCCGGCCCCGGGTTGGGTCGGTCGGATGGGCGCGGGAGCGCCGAGCGGGCGCGCGTTCCCATCCAGCAGCCGAAGCGTACCTGCCGCGTCCGGCCCGGCATAGGCCGAAATCGGACCGAAAAGCCGCCCTATTCCCCGGATTGTCCGTGCGCCCGGTAACCGATCATCGCTACCGTGCCGGGTCTGGCGGGCTGTCGCCTTGCCGCTTCCCCACCCGCATCCCTGGTTTGCCGCCAGCGAATGCATTAACGACACCGGCGCCCCTTTATTTAACTATCGCGGAGAGTACGCGTGTTTTGTCTGCTGCGTGATCTGAGCCATGCCGACATCGGCCACCGCCAGGGCGGCGCATTGCGCCCCGGGCAAGGTTCGCCCCTGCCCGGCCGGCTCGGCGGGTCGGCCAACACGGAGGTCCGCGCATGAATGCCGCGGCCGTGCTGGGCAACCGCTCGGAAATGATCGAGCGCTTCAAGGGCAATCCGCGCCTGCCCCTGATGCTGGGCGGGGCCGCGCTGGCCGCCGCGATCGCGGTCGGCGTGCTGTGGTCGCGCAGCCCCGACTACAAGGTGCTGTACAGCAACCTGTCCGAGCGCGACGGCGGCGCGGTAATCGCGTCGCTGCAGCAGATGAACGTGCCGTACAAGTTCGCCGAGGGCGGCGGCGCGGTGATGGTGCCGGCCGACAAGGTCCATGAGATGCGGCTGCGGCTGGCCTCGCAGGGCCTGCCCAAGAGCGGCAACGCCGGCATGGAGCTGATGGACAACCAGAAGTTCGGCATCAGTCAGTTTGCCGAACAGGTCAATTACCAGCGCGGTCTCGAAGGCGAGCTCGCGCGCTCGATCGAATCGATCGCCGCGGTGCAGTCCGCCCGCGTGCATCTGGCCATTCCGAAGCCGACGCTGTTCGTACGCGAGCGCCAGAAGCCGACTGCGTCCATCGTGCTGACGCTGCATCCGGGCCGCGCCATCGACGAAGGCCAGGTCGCGGCGATCAGCCATCTGGTGTCGTCCAGCGTGCCGGAACTGACGCCCAAGTCGATCTCGATCGTCGACCAGCATGGCAACCTGCTGTCGGGCAACGGCAGCAACGAGCGCATGCTCGATGCCACGCAGCTCAAGTATGTGCAGACGCTCGAGCGCACCTATGTACAGCGCGTCGAGTCGATCCTTGCCCCCATCGTCGGCCAGGGCAATGTGAAGGCCCAGGTCACCGCCGACGTCGACTTCAGCATCGTCGAGCACACCGACGAATCGTACAAGCCGAACCAGGACCCGACCCGCGCGGCCATCCGCAGCCAGCAGACCAGCGAATCGAGCCAGCAAGGCGGCTCGCCGGTCGGCGGCGTGCCGGGCGCGCTGTCGAACCAGCCGCCGCTGCAGGCCGCCGCGCCGGTGGTCACGCAGCAGCCGGGGCAACCGGGTCAGCAGGGACAGCCGGGACAGCCGGGACAGCCGGGCCAACAAGCCCAGGCCGGCCAGCAGGCCCCGGGACAGCAAGCCGGCACCGCCAATACGCAGGCCGCGCTCGCCGGCGCCCAGTCCGGCCCGAGCAGCAACCGCCGCGACTCCACCACCAACTACGAGCTCGACCGCACCGTGCGCCACGTGCAGCAGGCACCGGGCGGCATCCGCCGCCTGTCGGTGGCGGTGGTGATCAACCATCGCCAGGTGGCCGGCGCGAACGGCAAGATCACCAGCGAGCCGCTGACCGCCGCGCAACTGGCGCAGATCGAGAACCTCGCCAAGGAGGCGATGGGCTTCTCCCCTGCACGCGGCGACTCGCTCAATGTGGTCAACAGCCCGTTCACCTCCGGCGACGAGATCAAGCCCGAACTGCCGCTGTGGAAGCAACCCGAAATGATCGAGCTGGCCAAGACCGCCGCGCAATACCTGCTGCTGGCACTGCTGGCCCTGTTCGTGTGGTTCAAGGTGGCACGGCCGATCCTGCGCAAGTACACCGCGCCGCCGCTGCCGCCGCCCGCCGAGAACAACGCGGCCGAGTCGGTGCTGCTGCCGGTCGAGGAACAGCAGCCGGATCCGGAGGTGCTGCGCCTGACCGCCAAATACGAAAGCGATCTCGCCCTGGTGCGCGACGCCGCGCAACGCGACCCGCGTCTGGTCGCCAGTGTGATCAAGAACTGGATGTCTAGCGATGAACGGTGAGGGCTTGCAGAAGAGCGCCATCCTGATGATGTCGCTCGGTGAGGATGCGGCGGCCGAGGTCTTCAAGCACCTGTCGCCGCGCGAAGTGCAGACGCTGGGCTCCGCGATGGCGTCGCTGAACGCCGTCACGCGAGAAGAAATGGCGGCCGTGCTGGCCGAGTTCCGCAGCGAGACCGAGCAGTTCCTGGCGTTGTCGGTCGACTCGAGCACGTTCATCAAGAGCGTCCTGAACAAGGCGCTGGGCGAGGAACGCGCGCTGTCGGTGATCGAGGACATCCTGGAATCGCGCGACCCGGGCAGCGGCATCGACTCGCTGAACTGGATGGACGCGACCTCGGTGGCCGAGCTGATCCGCGACGAACACCCGCAGATCATCGCCACCATCCTGATCCATCTGGATCGCCAGAAGTCTTCCGAGGTGCTGGCGCTGTTCACCGACCGCCTGCGCAACGACGTGGTGCTGCGGATCGCGACCTTCGGCGGCGTGCAGCCGGGCGCGCTGCAGGAACTGACCGATGTGCTGACCAAGCTGCTGGCCGGCCAGAGCCTGAAGCGCAGCCGCATGGGCGGCATCCGCACCGCGGCCGAGATCATCAACCTGATGAACACCACGCACGAGGAGGCGGTGATCGCCGGCGTGCGCCAGCACGACAGCGACCTCGCGCAGAAGATCATCGACGAGATGTTCCTGTTCGAGAATCTGCTGGAAGTCGACGATCGCGGCATCCAGCGCGTGCTGAAGGAAATCGCCACCGAGTCGCTGATCGTCGCGCTCAAGGGCGCGCCGCAGGAGCTGCGCGACAAGTTCATCCGCAACATGTCGACCCGTGCGGGCGAGATGCTGCGCGAGGACCTGGAAGCGCTGGGCCCGGTGCGCGTGTCGCAGGTCGAGGCCGAGCAGAAGAGCATCCTGCAGGTGGTAAGACGCCTGGCCGACGCCGGCGAGATCCAGATCGGAGCCGGCGACGATGCCTATGTCTAATCCCTACCCGCGGCAGGCGCTGGGCCACCACCTCGGTGGCCCGCTCGACGACGAGCGCGATGACGGCCTCGGCGCGCGCTACGAGCCGCGCGCCCAGGCCCGCGCCACCGTGCCGTCTGCATCCGCCGCTTCGTCGGCCCCCTCTGCCGGGCTGAAGCTGCGTGGCGGCCGCGACGGCGCCGGCTTCGAGCGCTTCGATGCGTTCGGCAGCGAGACGTCGCCGTCTGGCGGCGGCAAGCAGGGCGACCGGGACAGCGACAACAACGGCTGGCGCCGCTGGAAGATGTCGGCCTTCGACGCCCCGCCGCCTCCGCCGCCCGCGTTGGAAGCCGAACCGGACGAACCGGCGCCGCCGCCGATCGACTTTGCCGCGCTCGACGCGATGCGCGAGGGCGCCCGCAAGGAAGGCTATGCCCAGGGCTACACGCAGGGCCAGACCCAGGGCTACGGCGACGGCCATCGCGAAGGCTATGCGCGCGGCCTCGAGACCGCGCGCCAGGAGGCCGCCCGCCTGCAGGAACTGGCCGGCACCTTCGCCGGCGCGCTGCGCCGCATCGACGACGAAGTCGGCCAGACCCTGATCGCGCTGGCGCTCGACGTCGCCCGCAAGCTGGTGCACGACACCGTCGCGCACAACCCCGCCGTGCTGCTGCCCGCGGTGCGCGAGCTGCTGGCCAACGAACCGGCACTGTCCGGCGCGCCGTGCCTGCTGCTCAATCCCGACGACATCGAGCTGGTGCAGACGCATCTGGCCGGCGAGCTGGAAGCGGCAGGCTGGTCGGTGCGCGCCGACGCGACGGTGGCGCGCGGCGGCTGCATCGCCAGCGCCGCCAGCGGCGAACTGGACGCGACGCTGGCCACCCGCTGGAGCCGCGTGGTCAAGGCGCTCGGCCGCAACGATCCGTGGGAAGCGCCCGATGCGTGAGCCCATCGCCGCGCGCGAGGACGATCTCGCCGATAAGCCGGCCGACAAGCTGGCCGCCGCCAGCATGCCCGAGCTGCATGGCCAGCGCTGGCGCGATGCGCTCGCCGGCGCCGCCGCCAATGTCGCCGAACTGGACAGCAAGCGCAGCTGCGGCCGGCTGACCCGCGCCGCCGGGCTGGTGCTGGAAGCGGTCGGCCTGCGCATGCCGGTCGGCAGCGACTGCCTGATCGAAATCCCCGGCCATGCCGGCGCCAACGGCCAGGGTCCGCGCATGGCCGAGGCCGAAGTGGTCGGCTTCGGCGCCGACCGCCTCTACTTGATGCCGCAGTCCGACGTGGTGGGCCTGGTACCCGGCGCCCGCGTCTATCCGCTCGAACCGTCGCCGCTGCCCAGCGGCGACAGCGCGCCGCGCGAGCCGGGCTCCAAGCGCTTGCCGGTCGGCGAAGGCTTGCTCGGCCGCGTGCTCGACGCCGCAGGCCGGCCGCTGGACGGTCTCGGCCCCTTGCAGGCCGCGCGCGAAGTGCCGCTGGCCGGATCGCAGATCAATCCACTGTCGCGCGCCCCGATCGATACCGTGCTCGATGTCGGCGTGCGCGCGATCAACGGCATGCTGACGGTCGGCCGCGGCCAGCGCATGGGCCTGTTTGCGGGCTCGGGCGTCGGCAAGAGCGTGCTGCTCGGCATGATGGCGCGCTATACCAGCGCCGAAGTGATCGTGGTCGGCCTGATCGGCGAACGCGGGCGCGAGGTGAAGGACTTCATCGAGAACATCCTCGGCGAGGAAGGCCGCGCCCGCTCGGTGGTGGTCGCCGCGCCGGCCGACACCTCGCCGCTGCTGCGCATGCAGGGCGCCGCCTATGCGACGCGCCTTGCCGAGTATTTCCGCGATCAGGGCCGCCATGTGCTGCTGATCATGGATTCGCTGACGCGCTATGCAATGGCCCAGCGCGAGATCGCGCTGGCCATCGGCGAGCCGCCGGCGACCAAGGGCTACCCCCCTTCGGTGTTCGCCAAGCTGCCGACCCTGGTCGAGCGCGCCGGTAACGGCGCCGAGGGCGGCGGCTCGATCACCGCCTTCTATACCGTGCTGGCCGAGGGAGACGACCAGCAGGATCCGATCGCCGATTCGGCGCGCGCGATCCTCGACGGCCATATCGTGCTGTCGCGCAGCCTGGCCGAGGCCGGCCACTATCCAGCGATCGACGTCGAGGCGTCGATCAGCCGGGCGATGACCGCATTGATCTCGCCGGAGCAATTCGGCTCGGTGCGCCGCTTCAAGCAATTGATGTCGCGCTACCAGCGCAACCGCGACCTGATCAGCGTGGGTGCCTACGTACCGGGCGCCGATCCCGAGCTGGACCTGGCGATTCGCCTGCATCCGCGCATGGAAGCCTTCCTGCAGCAGGACATTCACGAGCGTGCGGGCTACGGCGAATCGATCGACCAACTGCATCTGCTTTTCGACAGGAGCGCCAATGGCTAAGACCTCCCCGTTGAACACGCTGGCCGACCTGGCCCAGAACGACACCGACACCGCCGCGCGCGAACTCGGGCGGTTGCAGGGCCAGCGCACGCAGGCCGAGCAGCAGCTCGCCGCGCTGACCCAATACCGGCAGGAATACCGCGCGCGCATGCAGGCCCTGATGCAGGACGGCATGCCGTCCGCGCGCTGGCACGACTACTCGCAGTTTCTCGATTCGCTCGACGCGGCGATCCGGCAGCAGACCGAGACGCTTGCCAAGGCCGAATCGCAGTTGCTGGCCGGCCGCGCCAACTGGCAGAAGCAGAAGCAGCGCCTGAACTCCTTCGACACGCTGATCGCGCGTGCCGAATCGCGCGAGCAGCAGATTGCCGCGCGCCGCGAGCAGCGCGCCACCGACGAATACGCCGCGCGCCTGGCCCAACAGCAGGTCCGCAGCGGACACAACCAATAAGCCAGCAAGCACAGATGATCGACATCAGCCAAATCGTCAGCGGCGGCACCGCATCCGCCAGCGCCCCGCGCAACCCGCAGCCCGCCTCGGGCGCCAGCGAGTTCGGCGATGCGCTGGCGCGCGCGCGCCAGACACAGGCCGACGACGCGCGCGCAGCCAGCCAGCACCCCGCAGCCAAGAGCGGCAAGGCGGCCGACGGCGCCGGCAAGAACGGGGCGGATACGGGTAAGAAGGCGGGCTCCGCCAGCGCTGACGCCCATGCCGATGCCGGCAAGACGCAGGCGAACGCCGGCAAGGTCGAGGGTACTGCCGGCGATCGAAAGGACACCGCCGATCTGGCCGACGACGAGACCGGCACCAATGACAACGCCGCAGCCGCTGCCGCGGGGGCACTGCTGGCGGCGATGCTGCCGGCCACGCCTGCCGCAGCCGCTGCCGCAGCTGCCGGCACGGGCCCGGCCAATGCCACCGCCATGCCAGCCGCGGCGAGCGCTGCCATCGCCGGCCCGTTGCCGGCGGCTGCCGCGGCCGCGGCCGCGGCCGCGGAGGCTGCACCGTCGCTGGCGGAGGACACCCTGAATACCATCGCGTCGCAACGTGCGGCGCTGGCGTCCGCCACGGTCGCACCGGATGCTGCCGTGGCCAAGCCTGCCACGCCGACGGATGCGGATGCCGATGCCGGCAAGCCGGCCGTGTCGCTCGACGCCACGACCAAGGCCGCGCTGAGCGCCGCGCAACTGCAGGCATCCACCGACACCGGCGGCACGCATGACGGCACAGCCGGCGGCCGCGACGGCGCCGCCAGCCAGTTTGCCGCCGCTGCGCAGCCGCCTGCTGCGGCGGCGGGCAGCAGCACCGTATCGCCGACGGCCGCGTTGCAGGCCGCACTGCAGGCCGCTTCGGCCGCCGCGAAGGCAGCGGGCGAAGACAACGGCGCGGTCGCCGCGCCGATCGAGGGCGCCACGCCGCTGCCGCCCGGCACCGCGGCCACGCTCGGCACGCAATCCGGCGCGCAAGTGGCGCTCACGCTGCCGCTGGCCCCGCGTGTCGGCGATCCGCAGTGGCCGCAGGCCCTGGGCCAGCAGATGGTCCGGCTCACCACGCAGGGCAACCACACCGCCGAGCTGCAACTGAACCCACCCGATCTCGGTCCGCTGAAGGTCGTGCTCAATGTGGTCAACGACCAGGCCCAGGCCCAGTTCGTCTCGCCGCACGCCAGCGTGCGCGCGGCGGTCGAGGCCGCCCTGCCCCAACTGCGCCATGCGATGGCCGACAGCGGCATCCAGCTCGGCCAGACCTCGGTCGGCGCCGAGCAGTTCGCCGGCCAGCCGGGTCAGGGACAACAGCAGGCTCCGCAGCACCGCGGCCAGGGCTTCGCGCAGGGCGTGACGGAGTTCCAGCAGCCTGGCGCGGCCCAGACCGCGACGGCACCGACCGCGCCGCGCCGCGTGGCGCTGGGTGAGGTCGATACGTTCGCCTGAGCAGGCGAATCGTCAGCGTCTGGCTCTGGTGTTGTCCCTGTCCCGCTTGCGGGAGAGGGGAGCAAACCTACACCGCTCGCCGGCGTATCATTCCGCATCCCAATGAATCGATACGCGCGGTAGGCCATGACCCTGGACCTGTTCGACAACCTGCCCGAGCCTGACAGCCGCGGCGGGGATCGCAGCGAAGCGATCGGGCCGGGTGCCATGGTGTTGCGCGGCTTCGCGCTGTCGCGCGCATCGGCGCTGCGCGACGCGATCGAGCAGATCCAGGCCGAAGCGCCATTCCGCCATCTGGTCACGCCCGGCGGATTTCGCATGTCGGTGGCGATGACCAATTGCGGCACGCTCGGTTGGGTATCGGACGAGAGTGGGTATCGCTATGATCCCCTCGATCCGGACAGCGGCCGGCCCTGGCCCGCCATGCCCGCGGTCTTCGCCGAGCTGGCACGCGAGGCGGCCGCTGCAGCCGGTTATCCCGGCTTTGCGCCCGACGCCTGCCTGATCAACCGCTATGCACCCGGCACGCGCCTGTCGCTGCATCAGGACCGCAACGAGCGCGATCTGCGCGCGCCGATCGTCTCCGTCTCGCTGGGCCTGCCCGCGGTGTTCCTGTTCGGCGGCGCGCGACGCGCCGACCGTCCCGCACGCGTGCGCATGGCCCACGGCGATATCGCGATCTGGGGCGGGCCGAGCCGGCTCTTCTATCACGGCATCGCGCCGCTGTCCGACGGCGACCATCCGCTGCTCGGACCGCTTCGCCTGAACCTGACCTTCCGCAAGGCCGGCTGAAACAGGTCGACATGACGCCGCGATGACACGTCGATGAAGTGTTGATGAAGCTTCGTCGCAAAGATCGCCGGCCGCGCCTTCCCGCGCACTTGATGCCATTGCATCAGACATCTTTTCATCGCGACGTCACGGACCGCCCCTAGCATCCACCTCGCCGTCAATTTGCACTTGCCGCTGCACTCATCGCATTGGCACGATGCGGCCGCGAAACGCCGTCGATACGCCTTCGATCTGGCTTCGATATGGCCGCGATGCGATGCCCGGCATTCCATCCAACAAAGGGAGGTCCCCCCGTCATGTCTTACATCACCGATAAGGCGCGCGAGCCGCGCCGTGCGGCTGAAGGCTACATCACCGTTCCCGGCCAGACGCTCGAAGAGATCGTCGCCGCCAACCCGGCCCGTCGCAAGGTCCTGCGCGGCGGCCTGAGCCTGTCGCTGCTGTCGGTCTTCGGTTCGACCAGCCTGCTGGCCGCCTGCGGTGGCGACGACGATCCCGCGCCGGCACCGGCCCCGGCTCCCGCGCCCGGCCCGACCCCGAGCCAGCCGCTGGACTACAGCATCGGCTTCAACCCGGTGGCGGACAAGGTCACCGCCGACACGGTGACGCTGCCGGAAAACTACTCGTACGAAGTCCTGTTCTCCGCCGGCGATCCGGTCGAGATCGGCTCGGTCGGCTATAGCGGCTCGTTCCAGAGCTCGGCGGAAACCGAGCGCCAAGCCGGCGGCAACCACGACGGCATGCACTTCTTCGAGATCCCCGGCGTCGACCCGCAGAAGGGCGGCCTGCTGGCGATCAATCACGAAGCGATGGATTCGGCCATCCTGTTCCCGGGCAGCTACGACGAAGCCACCGCAACGGCCGAGCAGAAGCGCCTGGCGCTGTCGTCGGTCGGCGTGTCGATCATCGAGATCGAATTCGTCGACGGCAAGTGGAGCGTCAAGCGTGACTCGCGCTACAACAAGCGCTACACCGGCAACACCATCTACAAGGTCGGTGGCCCGGCGGCCAGCGCGGTCGGCGGCAGCGTGGTCGGCACGCTGAACAACTGCTCGAGCGGCAACACGCCGTGGGGCACGTACCTGACCTGCGAGGAAACCACCGACAACTATCTCGACCAGTCGAACCCGGAAGAGGGCTACGGCTGGGTGGTCGAGATCGATCCGCTGAACCAGCTGGGCGCGCCGACCAAGCGCACCGCGATGGGCCGCTTCGACCACGAGAACACCGCCTACATGACCGACGCCAGCAACCGCGTGGCGTTCTACATGGGCGATGACGGCACCCCGGGCTGCATCTACAAGTTTATCCCCAGCAATGCCTTCGATCCGAACAACCGCGCCGCCAACGCCAACCTGCTGGACCAGGGCACGCTGTACGTGGCCAAGTTTAACGGCGACGGCACGGGCCAGTGGATCGAACTGACGCACGGCAAGAACGGCCTGGTGACCGGTGCCAGCGACCCGGGCAACTACACGCAATCGACCACGCCGCCGACGCCGACCATCGTCGACTTCAACTCGCAGGCCGACGTGCTGATCAAGACCAAGGCGGCTGCCCGCGTTGCCGGTGGCACGTTGATGGACCGCCCGGAGTGGATCACGGTCGCGCTGGACAAGACCGTGTACTGCACGCTGACCAACAACGGCAGCCGCCGCGTCACCGATCCGGCCAACCCGCGCGCCACCAACCCGCACGGCCACATCATCCGCTGGAAGGAACAGGGCGACTCGCCGCTGGCGACCACCTTCACCTGGGAAATCTTCCTGCTGGCCGGCGACCCGTCGCTGGCCGCGGAGAACCTGAAGGGCAACATCGTCGGCGACACCTTCTCGAGCCCGGACGGCATCCGCGTCGATCCGAAGGGCCGCCTGTGGGTGCAGACCGATGCCGGCACCGGCAGCAGCACGACCGATATCTTCGGTGCCAACTCGATGCACTACGTCGACCAGCAGACCCGCGAGTGCAAGCGCTTCCTGGTGGGCCCGCACGGCTGCGAGATCACCGGCATCGCCTACACGCCGGACCTGACGACGTTCTTCATCAACATCCAGCACCCGAACGGCGCATGGCCCAGCGCCAGCCTGCCGGCGCGCTCGTCGACCATCGTGGTTCGCCACAAGGACGGCAAGCCGATCGGCGCGTAAGCCTGCACTGAGCGTCCGATGCCGGACTCGCTCCGGCAATCCCCGAAGCCCGACGGCGCCCCGCCGTCGGGCTTTTTTGCTCGTTGGAAAAGAAGGCGGTCATCCGGCGGCCAGAACGCGGCGCCAGCGACCGGCGCGCGCAGGAACCATCGTGGCGATCGCCATCACGCCGGCATGCGCCTGCGCCGCATAGCGGCTGGCGAGCATCGCCTGTTCGAGCAGGAAGCGGTCGCGCCATTGCGGCGCGGCTCGATGCGTGCCGTCGTGCTGCGGGTCTTCCTTCTTCGAATCGATGCCGGTCCCTGCGCCCTCGCCTGGCCGCGCCGCCAGCGTGGCGAGTTCGTCCTGCACCTGTGCGAGCCAACGCCGCGTGTCGGCGCTCGCCGGCACCGGCGCTTCGCTGCCGACCGCCTCCGCGCGAATCACGCCCGCCAATGCCGCCATCCTCCGCACGGTCACATGCAGCCGCGCGAATTCCGCGACGATGGCCGGCCCAAGCTCGGCGCCGGCCTGCTCCAGCGCCTGCTCGGCGCGCACCGATGCGCGGCCCGCGGCCACGCGCAGCGCTTCCAGCCGTGTCTCGGACGGCTCCAGTTCGGCATCGGACAGCGCCTGCGCAAAGGCCGCACGCAGATAGATCGCATGGATCGCCACCGCTTCCCGCGCACGGCGGCGTGCCCGCGACAGTTCGGCGCGGGGGGCCAGCACCAGATAGCTCGCCAGCGCGATCAGGCAGCCGAAAGCGGTATCGGCGCCGCGCAGCATCGCGACATGGCTGCTGTCGGACGCGGGTTCGCCGATCCACGAGAACAGGATCACCGCGGGCGTCAGCATCAGCGCGAATAGGCCGGGGCTGCCGGCAAGGCGGGCCACATAGGCAGCAGACAGCGACACCGCGCTGATCGCCAGCGCGACCGGGGCAGCGGGATGCAGCAGCCCCACCAGGCAGGCGAGCAGCGCGCCGCCCAGCGAGCCGGCGAAGCGCTGCAGCGAAATACGGCGCGTGGTCTGCAGCTGTGGGCTCAGCACCATGATCACGGTCACCGCGACCCAGTAGCCATGATCGAGCTGCCAGACCAGACCGGGCAGCAGGCTCAGGCCGCCTGCCAGCGCCAGCCGCGCCGCGTGGCGCGTCACGCGGGCATCGCGCGCGCCGAGTTCGGCCAATGTCGTTCCCCAGGCGCGCAGGCCGATCCACAGCGAGCGGCGCGGCCAATGGAAAGACGCGCGCCATGCGGCAAAGTCGGGAAAGCGCGCCAGCGACGCCAGCGCGGCGTGATACAGCGGCGGCGCGCTGGCATTGGCGACCTGGCCGTGCAGGCGCTTGAGCTGCAGATACATCGACCGCGTCAGCGCGGGCAGATCGGCCGCATGGCGCGCCAGGCCCTGCTCGAGCTGCTCGCGCAGATCGTCGAGGCAGCGATGCAGATGGCGCAGCGGCAGCCCCTCATGCCCGCGCCGGCCACGCAGATCGGAGGCGACGATCAGCAGGGCGAACACCGCCTCGGCCATTGCGATCAGATAGCGGTAATGCAGCAAGGTGGCCGGATCGAACCAGGTACGCTGCGTCCCGATCAGCTCGCGCGCCTGCTCGATGCGCTCGCGAACGCGGCGCTTGCCGAGGTCGGCCTGCCCGTCGCCCGGCGTACCAGGGTCCCCATCGCCGGCCAGCGCGGTCACTTCCGCCAGTGTGCGGGCCAGCGCTTCGAGCGCCGCGAAGATCGCCACCATCTCCCGCCGGGGCCGCGTATCGCGTACCGACGGCAGCAGCGCCAGCGTAACCACACAGGCAAACACGCCGCCAAGCAGATAGTCCCTCCCCAGTTGCAGTGCCCATACGGCGGCGTTTGCCTCGCCAACCGGCTGCAAACAGGCGGCGATCAACACCACGTAGAGCAACTTGGCCGATAGCGCAGCCGCGGTGCCTCGCAGCTCGACCATGCCGGCGGCAAGGCCGGCCGACAGCACCACCAGCACGGCCGCCACGGGGCTGCCGGCCAATGCACCGCCCAGCCCGCTGGCGAGCGCTCCGCCGACGCCGACTGCCGCCAGCGGCGGCAAGCGATCGCGCGCGGTGCCGCCTGGATCGGCGAGGCAGGTCCAGATCGAGGCGGTCGCCGACCAGAGCAGGCCTTGATCGGCGCCCAGCCAGCCCATCGTGGCCAGCGCGAGAAAGGACGCGCCATAGACCGTGCCGCGGCGGCACAGTCCCGCGTCGCGGGCTTTGGTGGCCGTCTCGCAAACGGTGGCGAGCATCGCGGCGGCAATGGCGGAAACAGGACGAGTCAGGACGGATACAACGCGCATCGGGCAGCGGAAATCGACGTTTCAGCCACTCTATGGGATTCGATGTTGCGACGCAATAAATCGGCGACCGGGGCAGCGTTTTCGCCGGGCTGGTGCGGACTCGCCGCGCGATGGTGCGAACGGATCGCCAGCATGGTGCAGAAACCGGGCGGCAAGCGCGCTTTCTCGCTGCGCTTCCATCGATATGCGGAAATCCCCGGTGAAACCCGCTTGGGAGGCGAGACGAAGCGGAAATGCGATGGCAAAAAAAAACCGCGCGAAGTTTCGCGCGGCTGGAATCCACCGAGGTGGTGGAGGAGACAGACGTCACTATATACCATCTGCTGCGACGCAACAAGTCCGCCGCAATCATCCCACTGCGTGAGGCCGAATTTGTGGCATGAGCGCCACAGCACGGCGCTTCATCGGTCCGGCTCCACCGCCAGCCGCAAGGCAGCGCGGGCCAACAGCCGCGTCGAGTCGAGTGTCGGCAGCGGCGAATTGGCGTCGCTGATGATCAGCGGAATCTCGGTGCAACCGAGCACCACCGCATCGCAGCCCTGTGCTTTCAGACCGGCAATCACACGCTGGAAGTACGCGGTGGTTTCCGTTCGCAGGATGCCGCGGACCAGCTCCTCCATGATCAGCCGGCCGATTTCCGCGCGCTCCGGCAAACCCGGCCGCACCGCCTCAATGCCTCGCGCCGCGAGCTTTTGCGGATAGACCTCGCTGTCGACCAGCCACCGCGTACCGGTCACGCCAACCTTGCGATAGCCCCGCTGTACCGCTTCGTCGGCGACTACCTCGGCGATATGCTGCCAGGGCAGCGGAGAATGCGGCGCGACATGCCCGAACGCCTGGTGAATCGTGTTGTCCGGACAGATCAGAAAATCGGCGCCGGCCCGGGCCAGCTTGTTGGCGGAATCGAGCATCAGATCGCCGACACCGTGCAGATCGCCGCGATCCAGGCAGGCAACATAGTCGGCCAGTGAAGGCGTATGCATGGAGATCTCGGGATGCCCATGCGGCCCGAGAAACTGCGCGCCTTCGGCGCAAATGGTCCGATAGCACAGCGCGGCGCCCTCGGCGGAGCAGCCGACGATGCCGATATGTTTTGGCATGGCGTGATTTCCCGTGCGTTGGTCAGATGGCAGTCGGATAACCGTAGGTCATTGTAGCGATGGCGACGCCTGCCGATCTGGCGCTCAGCCGATCGCCCGCCGCAGGCACTCCAGAAACGCCCCCACCAACACCGGCTCCGGATGCTGACGGGCGCGCAGCACATAGCTGTTGAACGCGATTGCCGGCTCGAAGGGCAGCGCCTTGACGCCGGCAATCCGCAGGCTGCGGATGACCACCGGATTCACCACGCTGACACCCAGGCCCATGCTGACCATCGTGCAGATGGTCGCCGCGTATGGCGTCTCCAGCGTCAGCTTGCGGCGATCGGGTACGAAGGCGGCGTCGATGACGGCGCGCGTGCCGTCGCCATGGGTCAGCGAGATAAAGGTCTCGCCATCCAGATCGCCGGCGACGACGCGCCGCTTGCGCGCGAGACGGTGATCGGCCGGCACGATGCAAACGCCTTGCACATCGCGCAGCGAACTCGCTTCCACGCCCGCGATATCCGCGACATAGGAAACCAGGCCGAAGTCGCAGAATTGCGTCGCAGTCCATTTCGCGACCGTCGGCGAATCGCTGGTGTGGACAGAGATCGCGACGTCGGGATGCCGCTTGCGGAATTCGCGGATGGCGGGCGACATCACGCTCATCGCGATCGACGGTACCGCGCCGATGCGCAGGGCGCCGGTGCCCAGCTGCCGGATCGCGCGCGCCGAATCGCGCAAGGTGTCCAGGCCGACGAAGGCGCGCTCGACATCGCGAAACAGCGCCTCGCCTTCGACGGTCGGGACCAGCCGGCCCGCAATGCGTTCGAACAGCCGGAAGCCAGCCTCGCGCTCCAGCTGCGCAATCACGCGGCTGACGTTCGGTTGGGAGGTATGCAGTTGCTCCGCGGCGATGGTCATCGAGCGCGACAGCATCACCGCGCGGAAGGTTTCGATCTGCTTGAAGTTCATCGTGTCGTGGTGGAAGGGGCGCGCGGCGATGGTATATCAAATCGGCATGAAGGGGCCGCGGATTGTGATTTGACGATATGGGGGTCGATTTCCATACTGCCCCACAACGCAACTTCAACTCCAAGAAACGCCGGGCCTTATGGACAAGAACGCAATCGACCCCACCAACAGCGCCACCAACAGCGCCACCAACAGCGCCCACTCCAAAGTGAGCCGCCGCCTGCGACAGGCTACGGCTCCCGAGGTGTGCGAGCTGATCTACCTGCCGCGACTGAACCGGGATTTCGCCAGTGGTTTCGGCTACCTGACGGACATCAACCAGGCCCATCTCTTGATGCTGCATGCTGCCGGCCTGATACCGCGCGCGATGGCCGCGCGCATCGCGCGAGCGTTGCAGGAGATCGAACATGCGGGGCCCGACGCGGTGCCGCTCGACCCGGCGCGCGAGGATGCTTACTTCAACTACGAAGCGCAGCTGATGCAGACCGCGGGCGCCGACGCCGGCGGCCGACTGCACGTGGCACGCAGCCGCAACGACATCCTTGCCACACTCGACCGGCTGCGTGCGCGCGATGCCGGGCTGGCGCTGCTCGAGGCGATCCAGGCCCTGCGCACGACCACGCTGGCGATGGCGCAGCAGCACGCCGACACGGTCATGCCGGGCTACACGCATCTGCAGGCGGCCCAGCCGATCACCTACGGCTACTACCTCGTGGGACTGGCCGACGCCTTTGCCCGCGATGCCGAACGGCTGCTGCGCGCGCTCGATACGCTGGACGCCTGCCCGCTGGGCGCCGGCGCGCTGGCGGGTACCGCCTTTCCGATCCAGCGCGAGGAAACCGCGCGGTTGCTGGGCTTCTCGCGCTGCGTGGACAACGGGCTCGATGCCGTGGCCTCGCGCGACTTCGCCTGGGAAATGATGTCCGCCATGACGATCGCGGCCGTCGGTTGGAGCCGCATCGCCCAGGACTATTTCGTCTGGTCCACACCGGAGTTCGGCCTGATCGACTTCCCCGACAGCGTGGCAGGGACGTCGAGCATCATGCCGCAGAAGAAGAACCCGGTCGTGCTCGAATATCTGAAGGGCAAGGGCGCGCATCTGACCGGCCTGCTGACCGCCGCGCTATCGACGGTCAAGGGCACCAACTTCTCGCATACCGGCGACGGCAACCGCGAGAGCATCCGCAGCTTCTGGGAATGCGCCGACGAAGCCGTGCGAAGCGCCAGGCTGCTGACGCTGGTGATCGGCTCGGCCGCGCCACTGCGCGAGAACATGCTGCTGCGCGCGCGCCGCGATTTTTCGGCGGCGACCGATCTTGCCGATGCGCTGGTGCGCGAGGCCGATCTGTCGTTCCGCGAGGCACACCATATCGTCGGCGCCGTGGTGCGCCAGGCGCTGGACGCGCAGCTGCCTGCCGATCGCATCACCAGCGAAATGGTCGATATCGCCGCGCGAGAGCAGATCGGCCGTGCCATCGGTTTGAGCGAAGAAGCGGTGCAGCGCTGCCTGGACCCGGTGCAGGGGGTACGTGCCCGCATGGCGGCCGGTGGCCCGTCGCCCGAGCTGGTTCGCACGCGTCTGGTCGCCATGCAGGCCGAGCTCGGGGCCGCCAGTGCCGGTGTCGCAGCGCGGCGCCGCGCCGTCGCCCGCGCCCGCGAAACGCTCAAGCGCGAAAACGCGGCGCTCGCCGCCACCCCGGCTTGATGTGCCGGCAGAAACGAACCGCCGGCTCGAAGCCGGCGGGTCACCACGATGGCCATCCACGCTGCCGGCATCCATCATGCCGGCGGCGCGCCTTCCTTGAAGGCCGCCTTCAGCTGCTCGCGCAGCTGCGGCGAATCGTCATGATGATGTACCTCCACCGCGTGCTGCACCGCGGCCTCCAGCAATTCCTCCTCGCTGTCGGCACTGATCGCCACCGTGCACTTGGTGTCGCTGGGGATTTCCCGGCAATCGATAAATTTGCGTCCCATTGCTGCCTCCTGACGCTGCCTGCATGAAATGGCGGAACGAGATCCACCCAGACGCCGCCGGCGCGACACCGGTCTGGGCCGGCGGGCTGCATTGAGTATAGGCAGGCGGCAGACAATCGATGCTCACCCGGCGCTGCCGCCCAGCCGTCGGCGCGTCGCCGCCGCGATGTCGCGCGTCCACGGCTCGGCGGCCCAGCGCCGCTGCGCGAAAGCCTCGATCTGCTGCCGATACGCCAGCGACAAGCCGATGATGTCGAGACCCTGCAGGAACATCTCGCGATGACGGGCCGACAGCGCAAAGCCGGCATCGAATCCATCGGCGTGCACCCGCATCGCCTCGATATCGATGCGGACCGGGCCACCGTCGCTGGCCTCGACGATCTCCATCAGCGCGGCGACTTGCTCCGGCGGCAACATCACCAGCAGCAGTCGATTGTTCATCGCGTTCGAATAGAAGATCTCGCCGAAGCTCGGCGCGATCACCGCGCGGATGCCGTACTGCTGCAACCCCCAGACCGCATGCTCGCGGCTCGAGCCGCAACCGAAGTTGGAGCCGCCGATCAGGATCGACGTGCCGGCGTATTGCGGGCGATTCAGCACAAACCCGGTGCGCGGCTCGCCCTTCGCGTCGAAGCGCAGGTCGTACAGCAGGCCCTGCGCCAGCCCGGATTTGTCGATGCCGCGCAGGAATTGCTTCGGCATGATCTGGTCGGTGTCCAGGTTCTCGATGCGGATCGCCGCGGCCTTGCCGTCGATACGAAGCGGTTCAGTCATGGTGGCGCTCCAGTTCGCGTACATCGGTGATCCGGCCGGTCACGGCGGCGGCGGCGGCCATCGCCGGGCTCATCAGATGGGTGATCGCGCCCCTGCCCTGCCGGCCTTCGAAATTGCGGTTGGTGGTCGAGGCGCAGCGCACGCCGGCCTCCAGTACATCGTCGTTCATCGCCAGGCACATCGAACAGCCCGGCTGCCGCCATTCGAAGCCGGCGTCGATCAGCAGCGCGGCAATGCCCTCGGCCTCGGCCTGCGCCTTGACCGCCCCCGAACCGGGCACCACCATCGCGCGCACCCCGTCAGCCACGCGTCGGCCGCGCACCACTTGCGCCACCGCGCGCAAGTCCTCGATGCGGGCATTGGTGCAGGAGCCGATGAAGACGTGCTGGATCGGCGTGCCGGCGATCGGCGCGCGCGGCGCCAGGCGTGTATAGGCGAGCGCCTGTTCGGTGCTGCGCCGGGCCGGACCTTCGGGCTGCTCCAGCGGATCGGGGATGCCCCCGTCGATCGGCACCACCTGGTCGGGACTGGTGCCCCAGGTCACGTGCGGCGCCACGTCGCTGGCATCGAAGCGGTGTTCGACGTCGAAGGCCGCGTCGGCATCGCTGCGCAGTGCCTGCCAGGCAGCGCGCACCTGCGGCCGCAGATCGTCGCCGATATCCGGCGCGCGCTGCAGCACGTAGTCGATGACCGTCGCATCGGGCGCAATCAGCGCACCGCGCGCGCCGGCCTCGACCGCCATATTGCACAGCGTGAAGCGCGCCTCGACGCTGAGCGATTCGATCGCGCTGCCGCAGAACTCGACCACATAGCCGCGCGCCCCCTGCGCGCCGATCCGGCCAATGATCATCAGCACCAGATCCTTGGCCGTGACGCCGGCCGGCAGCGTGCCGTCGACGCGAATCCGCATGTCCTTCGCCAGCCGGTAGACCAGCGTCTGCGTCGCCAGCACGTGCTCGACCTCCGAGGTGCCGATGCCGAAGCCCAATGCACCGAGCGCGCCATAGGTGGTGGTATGGCTGTCGCCGCAGATCACCACCATGCCCGGCCGGATCATGCCGTGCTCGGGCGCCACCACATGCTCGATACCCTGCAGCCGGTCGTTGGTATCGAACAGCGCAATTCCATGCCGGTCGCAGTTGGCCTTCAGATTGCTGGCCTGCAAGGCAGACGCCGGATCGGCGATCACGCGGATCGCGCCGGGGTGCGTCGGGATGATATGGCTGACGACGGCGACGTTCTGCCCCGGCATCAATACCGGACGGCCCTGCTCGTGCAGGCCGGCGAAGGCCTGCGGGCTGGTGTACTCGTTCATCAGATGCAGATCGCAGAACAGCAGGACGTTGTCGTCGTCGAGCCTGGCGACCGTATGCGAATCGACCAGCTTGCGATATAGCGTGCGGGGAATCATGCGAGGTTCCGAATGAGGCGATATGTCATGCCGCGATGCTCTGCGGCGTCTGTCGCGGGCAATGCGTTGCTTATTCCGCCGAGATGCCGCGCTCCTTGATCAGCTTGGCCCACAGCGGCATTTCCTTGGCGAGACGGGCGCGCGCCTGCTCCGGCGTGGTCGGCATCGGGTCGAAGCCCTCGCGCACCATGCGGGCCTTCAGCGCCGGCGCGTTCAACGCGGTATTGAGCGCGGCGTTCAGCTTGGCGATCACCGGCTGCGGCGTGCCGGCCGGCGCAAACACCATGAACCACGTTTCGAACGCATAGCCAGGCAGCCCGGCTTCGGCGATGGTCGGCACCTCGGGCATCAGCGGCGAGCGCTTGGGTCCCGTCACGCCGATCGCGCGCAGCTTGCCGGCCTGCACCTGCTGCTGCGCGGCCGACAGCACCGGGAAGCTCATGTTGACCTGGCCCGCGATGGTGTCCATCAGCGCCGGACCGCCGCCGCGGTACGGAATGTGTTCGATCGGCACATTGGCCACGCTCTTGAACAGCTCGGCCGCCATATGGAAGGTGCTGCCGGGGCCCGCCGATCCATAGGTGTACTTGCCGGGCTGGGCCTTCAGCATCGACAGCAGCCCCTTCAGGTCCTTGGCCGGCAGCTGGTTGTTGACCACCAGCACATGCTGCGAGCTCGCCACCATGCCGATCGGCGCCAGATCCTTCTGCGTGTCGTACGGCATCTTGGCGAACAGCGAGGGATTGATCGCCAGCGACACCGTCTGCAGGCCGATCGTGTAGCCGTCCCCGGCCGACTTGGCGACCGCGTCGACGCCGATATTGCCGCCGGCGCCGCCCTTGTTCTCGATCACGATGGTGCCGCCAAGCGCCTTGGCCCATTCGTCGGCAACCAGCCGCGCCGCGATATCGGCGCTACCGCCCGGCGCGTAGGGCACCACCAGCTTGATGGGCCGTTCGGGATAGCCCTGGGCGTACGCGGCGGCGGTGCCAACCGTGCTACCGACAGCCAGCGTCAGGCCGGCGCAAAGGACTTGCAGTTTCATCGTTGTCTCCATCCACTCGGGGGTTGGTCGTTATTGGTTTCGTTATTGGTTTCGTTATTGGTTTCGTTATTGGTCTTGTTGTGGAAGGCATCGTATCATTGATGCAAACCAGCATAATTTCCGTTCGGATCATGCTTGATTAACGTTGATTCACGAATCAGTGCCTCGCTCCCTCTTCCGCTAGACCCTACATGGACGGCTTCTCCGATCTCGCCTTCTTCGCCACCGTCAACAAGCACGGCAGCCTGGCCGCCGCGGCGCAACAACTCGGCGTGACGCCTCCGGCGGTCAGCAAGCGCCTGGCGGCGCTGGAGCGCCGGCTGGGCGTGCGCCTGCTGCAACGGACCACGCGGCGGCTGAGCCTGACGCCCGAGGGCGAGACCTATCTAGTCGAAGGCGCGCGCGTCCTCGCCGAGCTCGAGGCGCTGGAGCGCACCGTGGCGGGCAGCGGCGCGACACCGCACGGCCTGCTGCGGATCAGCGCGACGCTGGGCTTCGGCCGGCGGCATATCGCGCCCGCGCTGTCGGCCTTCGCACGGCTGCATCCGCGCGTCGAGGTGCAGCTGCATCTGAGCGACCGCCCGGTCAACCTGGTCGAACAAGGCTTCGATGCATCGATCCGCTTCGGCGAGTTGCCGGACGCGCGCTTGACCGCCCGCCTGCTGGCCAACAATCGCCGCCTGCTGTGCGCCACCCCGGCCTATCTGAAGGCCGCGGGCACGCCGGCCACGCCGCAGGATCTGGCCCGGCATCAATGCATCTTCATTCGCGAGAGCGACGAGACCTTCGGCACCTGGCATCTGCGCAGCGGCACGCGGCAGGAGACCGTCAAGGTGCGCGGCCCGCTGAGCACCAATGACGGCGAATCGGCGCTGGGCTGGGCGCGCGAAGGGCATGGCATCCTGGTGCGGTCGGAATGGGACGTGGCGCCGCTATTGCGCAGCGGGGAGCTGCAGCCGGTGCTGAAGGAATGGAGCCTGCCGAACGCCGATATCTATATCGTGTTCCCGACCCGCAGCCATCTGTCGGCGAAAACCCGTGCGCTGGTCGATTTCCTGCTGCAACGCTTTGCCGCCCACCGGCGGGTGGATAGCGGCGCGCCGCACAACGGGTGGTGATTGCGGTGGCGGCGCACCGACGCGCTCAGTCGCGGTACGGCCGCAACGGCGCGGCCACGGCCTCCAGCGGCTTGCGCTCGGCATCGACCGCGTATCGCCACGCCAGCAGCCCGGCGACGATCACCAGCGCGGCGCCGATCGCATAGCCGATGGCCACCGCCTCGCGGCTGCCGGTCTCGACCAGCATGCCGAACAGCGCGGGCGCGGCAAAACCGCCGGCGCCGGTGCCGAGCGCAAAAAAGATCGAGATGGCCAATGCGCGGATTTCCAGCGGGAAGACCTCGCTGACGGTCAGATACGCGGAGCTTGCCGCGGCCGACGCAAGAAAGAACACCGCCGACCAGCACAGCGCCAACCCACGCGCATCGACCCAGCCCTGGACGAAGGCCCAGCCCGTCAACGCCAGCCCCACACCGGACAGGCAATAGGTCAGGCCGATCATCGTGCGCCGGCCGACCTGGTCGAACAAGGGCCCAAGGATCAACGGACCGAGCACGTTGCCAAGCGCGAAGGGGAACAGATAGAGCGCGACGCGGCCGTCGGGCACGGCGTAGAAGCGCGTCAGCACCAGCGCGTAGGTAAAGAAGATCGCGTTGTAGAAGAAGGCCTGCGAGATCATCAGCGCCAGCGCCACCACCGTGCGTCTGCGATAGCGATGCAGCATGACATCGGCGACCTCGCGCCATGGCGTCGCCTGTCCCGCGGTGCGCGGCATGTTGCGCAGCACGGTGTCGTCGCGAGCGGTATGCGCGGAGTGGCCGTAGACCTCGGCCTCGATCCGCTCGACGATGCGCAGCGCTTCCTCCGGCCGGCCATGCGTCAGCAGCCAGCGCGGGCTCTCCGGCACATCGCGTCGCACCAGCAGGATCGCCACGGCCAGGATCGCGCCGAGCCCGAAGCCCGCGCGCCAGCCCAGCTCGGGGCCGAGCACGCGCGGGTCCAGCAGCACCAGGCTCAGCCCCGCGCCGAGCGCCGCGCCCAGCCAGAAGCTGCCATTGATCGCGAGGCTCACGCGGCCGCGCACGCGCGCCGGCACCAGTTCGTCGATCGCCGAATTGATCGCCGCATATTCGCCGCCGATACCGAGGCCGGTGACGAATCGGCATAGCGCAAAGACGGCGAAATTCGGCGAGAAAGCGGTCGCCAGCGTCGCGCCCATATAGACCGCCAGCGTCAGCAGAAACAGCCGCTTGCGGCCAAGGCGATCGGTCAGGCGGCCGAAGACCAGCGCGCCGAGCACCGCACCGGCGATATAGATCGAGCCCGACCAGCCGAATTGCGTGGCCGAGAGCCCGAGCGTATCGGGCCGCTGCAGCACGCCGCCCAGCGAACCGACCAGCGTCACTTCGAGGCCGTCGAGCACCCATGCCACGCCCAGCGCGATCACCACGCGCCAGTGCCAGCGCGACCAGGGCAGCCCATCGAGCCGCTCAGGCAAGGACGCCGCCGGCGCAATCGTGCTCGCCTGCGCGCGCGCCGTCATCACGCCTTTCCGTCGGACTTGCCGGACTTGCCCGGCTTCGCGTCCTTGCCCTTGCCCGCGGACCGGGCGTTTGCCTTGCCGCGGGCCTTGTCGTCCAGCCGGTCATCGAGATGTCCCGGCAAGCCGCGCGCCTTGCTGCTGCGCGCCAGCTTGACGGCATGCGCGAGCGCCAGCGCGAAACCGGGCACGGTGTCCAACCGCCCGTCGATATGGCGGCGAAAGAAATCGGCCCAGCGGAAATCGGGATACGCCTGCTTGACCTTCTCGTAGCCGCCGGCCAATTGCGCGAAGGCTTCCAGGCTGCGGTACGGATCGTCGCGCATCTCGGCCAGCGAATGCGGCAAGGCCGCGAGCCCCTGCCGCTCGCCGTATTGATCGTAGGGATGGACCAGATGGCGCGCCTCCATCTCCAGCCAGAAGCGATCGGGCGGCAAGCCGCTCCAGTTGTGCTTGATCACCACCGGCACGCTTTCGATGCCCAGTTCATACCAGGCGCGCGCCCAGTGATGGTGGTCGATGACATAGAACGCCGGCCCGGGACCGATCACGACGTGGATGCGATGCCGCTCCAACAGCTCGATCTGCTTGCCGCCCTGGTGGCGCAGGGTCACGTCCATCTTGCTCTGGACGTGATACAGGCCGACCGTCATCTGCGTGGGCCGCAGTTGCCTGACGGGCAGCGTGACACGGGCGCCCTTGCGCCAGATCTCGCCGGTGAGCGCTTCGGCTGGCGGCACCGACACGGCACCGCTGGCCGCGGTCCGGTCCTCGGCCGATTCCAGAGTGTCGCGCAACCGGGCCGACTCGCCGATGCGTTTCATTGCCTTGCCTCCCTTGCGACCGTCTTGCCGTGGCTTCATGCGGGCCTTTGGTGGTTCGCTGATGACCGGGGGCGGGGCAAGAAGCATGCCGTGGCCGGAAGCCTTTCTACCTATAGGAATGAACCCGACAGCGCGGGGATCGTCGTTTGTAAAACCTGCAATATCGGGGTGCCGGAAACTGCCTGATCTCGGGTTATTTCACTGCCAGACTTCCGTCCATTTCTCGAATTCGCTCGGGCGTAATCGGAACCGCGCAATGCTGCCGAGATGCAAGGTCATCAATTGCGTTTCAACGACCTCGACAAAACGCGAGCGATCCTGTTCCGCCAACTGCTCGGCACGGCTTCGAATCCAGGCTACGGCCTGGAATTTGTTCATCCTCGAGCGCACCACCTCTGCCACGGTTTCGCCGATCAGCACCCGATATCGCATGCGGAACGGGTCCGGCTCTCCCACCGACTGCCGGACAGCGGAGTAGCGGGCGCACGAGCGCTGGTAAGCCCATACGAACACGTCGCGCAGCAACTCCACTCGGTTCAATTCGTAGACGGCCAGCATGGCGCTGATATAGACCTGCTGCGGGACGTCGACGAAAGTGAGCGGGCAGAGATTCTGCCGGATCAGCGGAATGTTGGCAGCCAGCCGCGAAACCCGTTGATTGATGTCCTCGAACGGCTGCAGATAAGGCAAATGGACCATTGCGAAAAAAGCCTGCTCGATCGGGTCGTCGATGGCAGCAGCCGTCTCTAACACGCGATCGAAGCGCCCGGCTATTCGCTGCGGCCCGTCCAACGGTGTGAACAATGGGCCTGGACCGATTCCGCCTCGGCCGTCAGGGGCACCCAAAGACCACCCGGTCCGGTGGTCCTGACCTTCGGCTTGACGTTGCCCGCAGCGGTGACGAAGGTAGCGAGCCGATACCGCGTCCCACGGCCAGCCCGTACGCGGCGCAGGTATCCTTGCAAGATCAGGTCGCTCAGCCACCGCTGCAGGGTCCGTTTGGTAGCGACCCCGTGCAGGCTCGCATCGATCTGCTCGATGGCCAGGCCTTCCGGGTGGCGCGCCACCAAATTGAGCACGACCTCGTATTGCTGGGTTGGAATTGGTCTTGGCATCACTTGATGTCGCGATCTGAGGTATCGCGACATTAAAGGCCGGTTCTAGTGTCACGAAAACCGATTATCGCGACATCGTCGCGCAACCAAGTTGGAAGGCCGCAGCCACCAGATCCATGGCGGCAATGAGCGCTCCGCAGCTCCGTCGATATGAAGGCACAACGCATCACCGACCTCGACGCCTTGCTCTCCCAGGTCCGCGCCTGCAGGGCTTGCGAAGCGGACTTGCCGCTCGGCGCCCGCCCGATACTGCAAGCCTCGGCGCAATCGCGCATCCTGATCGTCGGCCAGGCTCCCGGGACGAAAGTCCACGAGACCGGCATTCCTTGGAACGACGCCAGCGGCAAGCGGCTGCGCGAATGGCTGGGCGTCGATGCCCAGACGTTCTACGACCCGACCCGGTTCGCCATCGTGCCGATGGGCTTGTGCTATCCCGGCCGCGCGGCGAGTGGCGACAAGCCGCCGCGTCCGGAGTGCGCGCCGATGTGGATGGACAAGATATTGGCAAAGCTCGAGCACATCGAGCTGACGCTGCTGGTGGGCCTGCATGCGCAGCGTTATTTCCTCGGTGCCGCCGGCAAGGCGTCCCTGACGGAAACGGTCAGGGCCTGGGCGGAGTATGGGCCGCGCATCATGCCCTTGCCGCATCCTTCACCACGCAACGTCGCCTGGTTTCAGCGCAATGGCTGGTTCGGCGAGGAGGTGTTGCCGGCGTTGAAGGAGCAAGTCGCACAGGTGCTGCGCCGAGGCGCCCCGACGCAGCTTGCCCGCCATCGCTAGCCCGGCGCAGGAAGACGCCGGGCGGCAGTCTTACTGCTGCAGCTGCCGCTGAATGCTGGCCACGTCGATCCAGGCGTTTTCGCGCCGGATTTCGCCGTTGTCCGCGAATTCGATCACGTGCAGCAGCCGGAATGCCAGCGGCCGGCCGTTGCCCTCGATACCGAACGGCCGGCCGATGGCCCTGCCCTGCCAGATGGAGTCATCGATCACGAAGTCCTCGCCATAGAGCCGGCGCTGGGATTCGACACGCCCTTCCGACAGATCGGCGAACAGGCCCAGGTAGAACTGCCGTGCCGCCTCCCGCCCGTGGATCGGACCCAGGGGCGAACCCACCACGTCGTGCTCGACGTCTTCCGCGAGGGTGCGCAGCACACCGTCGACGTCATCGTTCGCCTCGAAGCGAAAGTGCTCGTCGATGCGGCGATCCATCTCTTCCCGGGTCAGTTTCATGGCGTCTGCTCCTGCGCCGCCTGTCCTTGGGCGGCTTGATCGCAGTCTAGGAATGGCCCCGGGCCAATACAAGGCTGACGCAAACGACGCCTCAGCTGGCCGCCTTGCCGCGGGTTCGCCGCCCCAACACCCGCCGCACGGCCACCTCGAACCGCGGATCCAGCACCGCCCCCACATTGAAGCGCGCCCAAGGCGACCGGGCCTCGGGATCGACGCGGAAGACCCGCCCGGGCGCGATCATCACCTTCTGTGCAAGCAGTGCCTCGGCCAGCGCCAGGGAATCCGGCGCATCGGGAAATGCAGCCCACAGATACAGGCTCTGCGGCGGGCGCACCCATACGTCGGCGTCCAGCCGCTCGAACAGCGCCAATGCCTGCTCGGTGGCGCCGGCCAGCCGGGCGCGCAGCTTGGCGAGATAGCGCTGGTAATGGCCCTCGCTGAGGATCACGTCGACGGTGCGCTCGCAATATTCCGAGCTGCTGACATGGATCAGCGCCTTCAGGTCGGCCAGGTCGCTGGCGAGCGCGTCGTTGCAGGCGATATAGCCGACCCGCAGCGCCGCCGAGAAGGACTTGGAAAAGCTGCCGATGTAGATCGTCCGCTGCAGCTGGTCCAGTGCCGACAGCCGCGGCAACGTGGTCGGCTTGAAGTCGGCCAGCGCATCGTTCTCGACCACCAGCAGATTGAAACGCTCGGCCAGTTGCAGCAGGCGATAGGCCTTGGCCGCCGAAAGGTCCGAGCCGGTGGGATTGTGGCCGACCGATTGGGTGAAGAACAGCCGCGGCCGCTCGCGGCCCAGGATCTGCTCGAGCGCCTCGATGTCCGGCCCATCTGTGAGCCGGGGCACGCCGACGATGCGCGCGCCGGCGAGCTTGAGCTTGCCGAACAGCGGGTAGTAGCCGGGATCGTCGACCAGCACCGTGCCGCCGGCCGGCACGAAATAGCGGATCACCAGGTCCAGCGCCTCGTTGGCGCCGTGGGTCAGTACGATCTGCCTTGCCTGCGCGCCGATGCCGACATCGCCGAGCTTGCGCACCAGATGGTCGCGCAGCGGACCGAAGCCGAAGCGGTTGCCGTAGCGGAACAGCGCGCCAAGGCCGGTGCGCACGACCTTGTGGTGATAACGGTCCAGCCGCGCCTCGGCCAGCCAGGCGACCGGAGGGAAGCCGTCGCCGACCGCCAGCACGTCGGGCCGGCTCTTCAACTGCTCGCGCATCAGCCAGACGATGTCCATCGCGCGTCCTAGCGTGCCGGCATCCTCCTCCGGCACGGGCCTGGCTGCCACCTCGCAAACGAAGAAGCCCGAGCCGCGCCGCGGCTCGACCAGCCCGCGTGCGACCAGCAGCTCGAAGGCGGCGACGATGGTGTTCTTGCTGTAGCCGTGCAGTTGCGCCAGTTCGCGCAGCGAGGGCAGGCGGTCGCCGGTGCGATACGCGCCTTCGGCGATCTGGCGGGCGATCGAGTCGGCCAGCGTGGCGGCCAGCGACGGAGATCTGCGGGCGGTACCGGGAGCGGTGGAGGTCATCGTGGGCGCAAAAACCGGGGAGAGGTCACTGTCCCCGCAAACTGTACCCCTATCGACTGGTACAGTCACCCTAGACTGTCTCCATTCCATACCAGAGAACCAGAGAACGGAGACTCGATGCCTGCTTCCCTTCCCTCTTCCGATGCTGCTGCCGCCTCGGCCGAGCCTCGCCGCAAACCCGTCGATTCCCGCCTGCCTCGCTTTCGCGAGATGACGCCGGCCCAGCGCCTGGCCGCCATCGTCGACGCGGTCGGCCTCGACGACGACGAGCATGCGCTGCTGGCCGAGCCCGGCGCGCTGGGCGCGGCCCGTGCCGACGGCATGATCGAGAACGTGATCGGCACCTTCGAGCTGCCGTTCGGCGTGGCCGGCTACTTCCAGGTCAATGGCAAGGACGTGCTGGTGCCGATGGTTGTCGAGGAACCGTCCGTCGTCGCCGCCGCCTCGTATATGGCCAAGCTTGCGCGTGGCTGCGGAGGTTTCGAGACCTCGAGCTCCGGGCCCTTGATGCGCGCTCAGGTGCAGGTGGTCGGGGTCGCCGATCCCCATGGCGCACGGCAGGCGCTGCTGCGCCATCGCGACGAGATCCTCGCCGTGGCCAACGCGCGCGACAAGGTGCTGATCGGCCTCGGCGGCGGCTGCCGCGACATCGAGGTCCATGTGTTTCCCGACACGCCGCGCGGCGCCATGGTCGTGATGCACCTGATCGTCGACGTGCGCGACGCGATGGGAGCCAATACGGTCAATACGATGGCCGAAGCCGTATCGCCGGTGGTCGAGCGCATCGCCGGCGCCCCGGTCCGGCTGCGCATCCTGTCGAACCTCGCCGACCTGCGGCTCGCGCGCGCCCGCGTGCGGCTGCCCCCCGAAGCACTGGCCACCGCCGAGCGCAGCGGCGAGGCGATCGTCGAAGGCGTGCTCGACGCGTACACCTTCGCGGCGATCGACCCGTACCGCGCGGCGACACACAACAAGGGCATCATGAACGGCATCGATCCGGTGATCGTCGCGACCGGCAACGACTGGCGCGCGGTCGAAGCCGGCGCGCATGCCTATGCCTGCCGCGCGGGCCGCTACACCTCGCTGACCCATTGGGAGAAGGACGCCAGCGGCGCGCTGGTCGGCACCATCGAATTACCGATGCCGGTCGGACTGGTGGGCGGCGCCACCAAGACCCATCCGCTGGCCCGGCTCGCGCTGAAGATCCTGGGCGTGCAAAGCGCGCAGGAACTCGGCGAAATCGCAGCCGCGGTGGGACTGGCGCAGAATCTCGGCGCCTTGCGGGCACTCGCCACCGAGGGCATCCAGCGCGGGCATATGGCGCTGCACGCGCGCAATATCGCGCTGGTCGCCGGAGCCGTCGGCCAGGAAGTCGAACAGGTGGCGCGCCGGATGGCCGAGGAAAAGGACGTGCGCACGGACCGCGCGATCGAACTGCTGGCGCAGTTGCGGCAGGGCTAGAGGCGGCTGCGCTGCCGGGGGCTGCGCCAACCAGGCGCGCTCGCCACACCAAGAAAAAGCGCCCGACCCAAAGCGAGGCGCCTCGAAAGGAGACAACCATGCAACCACAACCCAAGCCCGCCGGCAGCCCGCTGGTCGAAGTCTGGGGCGACACCGCCAACCCTCGCCATCTTGCCTGCGCCATCGTCATCGGCGGCGCGCTGAGCCTGGCGGCGTTTGCCATCGCGAGCCGCATCCTCGCCGAACTGGTCCGCACACCCGAGCTCGCCCGCGCCTACGCGATGCTGGCCGGGCTGGCCGGTTGCGTGATGGCCGGCTTCATTTGCGCCTGCCTCTTCAAGCCCAAGCGCGTCGTCGCCGAGGACACCGGCACCGACGCGGACAGTGCAACCGCCGGCGCCGCGCGCGAGCAGGCGCTCGACCGCCTTGCCGAAGAATCGGGGGGACTGGGGACAATGGCGGACCTTCCCGCTGCCGCGGTGCAGGAGCTGCGCGAACTCCAGCTCTACGAACTGTTCGCAGCGCGCGAACGCGGTGCCATGTCCGCCAGCCAGTCCGAAGTCGCGATGCCGGATGCGGCCGCCGCTCCCGCGCGACCCAACGCCGCCTGACCCGACACCGCCTGGAGCGCATCATGATCGAATCCACTCCGCTGCTGACGCAGATCCTCGTGGCGCTGGGCATGGGCCTGGCCGGCGCCATTGTCTTTGCCGCGATCGGCCTCGTATCTGGCACCGACGAGACCACCACGCTGGCGCCGCTGACGTTGCTGGTCGTGCTGCTCGGCGTACCGCCGGCCGGCGTGTTCACGTTCTTCCTGGCCGGCGCGGTCGCCAAGCACATGACGCACGCGGTTCCGACCGCTTTGCTCGGCATCCCGGGCGACACCATGGCCACGCCGCTGATGCAGGACGCCAACCATCTGCGCAACCTCGGCGTGCCGCATATCGCGCTGCGCAAGATGATTTCCGGCGCCATCGTCGCCGCCTTCTGCGCGGTGCCTCTGGCCGTGTTGTTCGCCGTGCTGCTGGCCCCGTTCGGCGCCACCATCACCAAGGCGGCGCCGTGGATCTTCGTGGCCGCGGCGCTGGTGATCGCCTACGCGTCGCCGGGCCGCTGGGCCTCGGTGGCGACGCTGGTGCCGTTCGTGGTGGTGATCGTCGCGCTGCAGACCTTGACCGCGAAATTCGGCGTCAAGCTGAGCATCAGCTATTTCCTTGGCATCGCGATCGGGCCGCTGATCGCGGACCTGTTCTCGACGCTCTCGCCGGTAGACCGTCCGCGCATGCAGCGCAAGGAAGCCCGCACCTTTACGCTGGCGCCGGACGTGAAGGGATGGGGCGGCTATTTCCCCAATCCGTTGAAGGTGATGGACCGCACGCAGACCCGCTGGACCATCGCGACCGCCGCCATCTCCAGCGCGACCTTCGTGTTCAGCCCGGTGGCGATGACCGTGGTGCTGGGCGAGCTCGTCGGTTCGCGCATCAAGCACGCCTATCATCGGCTCACCACGGTGCTCAGCGCGCGCAACGGCGTCACCGAAGCGACCTATATCGCCGAGGCATTGATTCCGCTGATCGCCTTCGGCCTGCCGCTGAGCCCGGTGGCCGCCGGTCCGGCCGCGCCGCTGTTCAACGCCCCGCCAGTCTTCACGGTCGACGCCGGCAATGGCCAGACCCACAACCTGCACAACCTGCTGAGCCACTGGGAATTCCTCGGCTACGGCCTGCTGGCGGTGCTGCTCGCCGCGATCGTGTCGTATCCGTTCGCGATGAACTACGCGCGCCGTGCCGCGCTGTTCGTATCGCGCCGCATCTCGCACGAGGCCATCGTCGCGACCTTCGTCGGGCTGATCCTGGTGATCAGCGTGTGGGAGGGCCAGTTGCTTGGGCTGCTGGTGATCGTCACGCTCGGCTCGATCGGCGGCCTGCTGTCGCGCGTGCTGGGCTTCAACACCGGCGTGCAGTTCATGGGGTACTACACCGCGGTGCTGACGGTGCCGGCGCTGATCAAGCTGGCCGGATAAGCGTACCGCGAAGCGCCCCGGCGGTTCGCCAGCGTCGCGGCTGGCGAACCGTCCTTCACTCCCCTTCCCAATAGTCCAGGCTCCCCTCGGCCCGGCCGATATAGGCAAACCCGTTGCCATGGTCGAGCACGCCGAACTTGCCCGAGTCCGGATAGTGGCAAAGCTCCGGCGCGGTCATCGTGCTGACCGCCAGCACTTTCAGTTCCTGCGTACCGGTATTGATGATCTGATGCGCGGTTTCCGGACCGCCCGCCGGGCAGCAGATCACGTCGCCCGCGCGTACCGGATGGCGCGCCTGCCCGATGCGCACCTCGCCGCTGCCTTCGACGATGAAGAACATTTCCTCGTTCGCACGATGGCTGTGGAAAGGAAACACACGCTTGCCGGGCTCGATCACCGTCAGGTTGTAGCCGAGCTTTTGCGAACCCAGCATGCGCCCGATCGGCGCCATGCGGCCGCCGTAGCGGTCGGCCGGCAGTTCGGCGCCGTATTGGCGGGACAGGTCGGCGAAGTCCAGGTATTGGGCGTCGGCGATGTTGAGGATGGGGTGGGGCATGGTTGTCTCCTCACGCGATCTATCTGCGGGGTGGAAGTCTAGGACATCGCACGGTTGTGGCCCCCGCGCCGAGCCATCGCCATGCGCGAATACGTTTTCAATAAGCCATTCGGCCAGGAAGCGAGAAGCAGGTGACCCACCGGTCTTTGCGGGCCGCCTCGGAAATCAGGCGATCGTCAGCACGGCGCTACGCTTATATCCCACTATGTCGACCGTCGTCATCGACGCTCGGCTGCCCGAACCGCCACGACAAGCGCTGCGCTGCCGCGCCCAATCGTCGGGCGACTACCCCGTCAAAGCCGCTATCGAAGCTGCCCGCCGTCCCCATCGCCGCCAGCACCAGCACTACCGTACCGGTGTGGTCGAACACCGGCGCCGCCAACGTATGGATGCCGGGCACCGGCTTGTCGAGCGCATCGTCGATGCCTTGCGCGCGAATGCCGGCCAGCTTCGCCGCATAGGCGGTCTTGCCGGCCCCGATGTCCTTCGTCGACGCGCCTGCCATCCGCACCGTTTCCTGCTGGAGCATTCCGCCGAGCACGTCGTCTGGCAGATGCGCGGCAAACACGCGGCCGATTGCGGTATTCACCAGCGACAGCACCGTGCCGACGCGCAGGCTGACGTGCTGCGGCCGGGCCGATTCTTCGAGCCGCACGACCGTCGGGCCGAGCGGCCCAAGCACGGCCATCGCAACGCTCAGGCCGGTATTCACGGCAAGGCCGCGCACTTCCGGCTCGGCCTCGCGCACCGGCGACAGGCGCTGCAGCGCGATCAGCCCCAATTGCAGGGCCAGCGGCCCCGGCACAAAGCGGCCAGCGGCATCGCGCTCGAGTACGCCGGCTCGCACGAGGCTGACCAGATGCGGAAAGGCCTTGGCCGGCACCATGCCGGCGCCCCTCGCCAATTCGCTCAGGGCGAGCGGGTTGCCTGAGCGCAGCAGCGCACCGATCAGTTGGGCGCTCGCATCGAGCGCCTGAATGCCGCGCTGCGGCTTGGCTACCGCCTCGTCGCCGGTTCTGCTGGCATTCGTCATGACTCAGCCTTCTCCGCGCAGGGAATCGGCGATCTGCGCCGCGGTTGCCTGCAGCGCACGAGCCAGTTCGCCGCGCCAGCTGGTGTCGATGGTTGCGGTCGGGCCGATTGCCGTGAGCAGCAGCCGGAGCGCCCCCGCTGCGTCGCGGACGGGCACGCAGAGGCTGCTGACGCCGGGACTCGGGATATCGATGCTGCGTGCGATGCCGCGACTGCGAACGTCCTCCAGCTCGGCAAGGAACGCGGCGCGATCGGGGCGCGCCGGTAATGCGTCGAACAGCGGCACCCATTGCGCATCGGGCATGCAGGCGCAATACATGCGGCCGGTCGCGGTGGTCGCCAGCGACATCACGGTGCCGACATGCAGGTTGACGTGCAGCGGCGCATTGCCCCTTTCGTAGCGCACGATGGTAGGACCCTGCGGGCCCGGCACGCTGACCGCCACGCTACAACC
The DNA here is from genome assembly GCA_031180665.1 of Cupriavidus sp. Taxonomy (GTDB): domain Bacteria; phylum Pseudomonadota; class Gammaproteobacteria; order Burkholderiales; family Burkholderiaceae; genus Cupriavidus. The sequence continues at coordinate 104,075 of JAPSLP010000016.1, forward strand.
CGTTTGCGCGGTGAGCGCGCCGACGAGGGGCACCGCGGCGTGCAGGCCGGGATCCAGTTCCAGCCGCATCCGCGCCAGTTGCAGCGCCAGCGGTCCGGGTTCGAAACGGTCGTCGAGATGATCGCGCTTGATCCAGCCCTGGCGCGTCAGGGAGACGAGGTACGGGTGGGCCTGGGCCGGGACGATGCCCACGGCCGTGGCCAGTTCGGCCGCCGATAGCGGCGATCGCGCCTGCGCCAGCGCCTGCAGGAAGCGGCCCGCCACATCGACGCTCTGCACGCCGCGCCGCGTCTTCTCCTGTCCCGCCTGCCCTGCCTCGCTCATCGCCCCCTCCGAAAGCCTGGATATTAATCCAACGACGCTTGGGTGCCGCAATTGCCGCTCGTGGGCTCGCACTCCTCTTTTTATGTTCTAGCCAACAATTTATCCATTGACTAACCAAAGGAGACCTCCTACCATCCGTCTACCCCGACAACGCCGCGCGCCCTTCAGCGCGTGGCCAATCCAATAACGAAGGGGCGAGACAGTACCCGTGCATTGCCGCTGCGCAATGCCGCCCGCTGCCGCGCCCCGTCACCCACGACGAGGCAAGCATGGCCAAAGCATTCGCATCGCAAGCCGACCTGGAAGCCAAAAAGGTCACCTTCACCCAGCTATCCGAAAACGCGTACGCCTACACGGCCGAAGGCGACCCGAACTCGGGCGTGATCATCGGTGACGACGGCGTGCTGATCGTCGACACCACCGCGACACCCGCGATGGCGCAAGACCTGATCGCCAGGATCCGTTCGGTCACTGACAAGCCGATCAAGTACGTGGTGCTGTCGCACTACCACGCGGTGCGGGTGCTGGGCGCCTCGGCCTATTTCGCCGAGGGCGCGCAGCAGATCATCGCCAGCCGCGGCACCTACGAAATGATCGTCGAGCGCGGCGAGGCCGATATGAAGTCGGAAATCGAGCGGTTCCCGCGCCTGTTCGCCGGCGTTGAAACCGTGCCTGGCCTGACCTGGCCGACGCTGGTGTTCGACAAGGAAATCACGCTGTTCCTCGGCAAGCTCGAAGTGCGCATCGCGCATCTCGGCTCGGGCCACACCAAGGGCGACGCCGTGGTCTGGCTGCCGTCGCAGAAGGTGCTGTTCTCCGGCGACCTGGTCGAGTACGAGGCAGCCTGCTACTGCGGCGACGCGCAGCTGGCCGAATGGCCCGCCACGCTGGACGCCTTGCAGGCGCTCGGCGCGGAAAAACTGGTTCCGGGCCGCGGCCCCGCGCTGACCACGCCGCAGCAGGTACGCGAGGGCATCGCCTACACCAAGGACTTCGTCACCACGCTGTACCGCGCCGGCCAGGAGGCGGTGGCGCAGAACATGGATCTGAAGGCCGCGATGGCGCATACCCGCAAGAGCATGGATCCGAAGTTCGGCCACGTCTTCATCTACGAACACTGCCTGCCGTTCGACGTGACGCGTGCCTTTGACGAGGCGTCCGGCATCACGCATCCGCGCATTTGGACCGCTCAGCGCGACCAGGAAATGTGGGCGGCGCTGCAGGACTGACGCAGCAGGCTCGGCATCCTAGATGGTGGAAGGAGACAACACGATGACGGTCGACTATCAACGATTGACCTTCGAATACCGGCCATGCGCAGAGCAATCGGCGGCCGGCACAGTGCATCCGGTCGTGGTGGCGGGTGCCGGGCCGGTGGGCCTGGCCACCGCGATCGACCTGGCCCAGCAAGGCATCCCGGTCGTGCTGCTGGACGACGATTGCACGCTGTCGACCGGCTCGCGTGCGATCTGTTTTGCCAAGCGCACGCTGGAGATCTTCGATCGGCTCGGCTGTGGCGATCGCATGGTCGACAAGGGCGTGCGCTGGAATCTCGGCAAGGTATTCCTGCGCGATCAGATGGTCTATGCATTCGACCTGCTGCCCGAGAGCGGGCATCGCCGGCCAGCCTTCATCAACCTGCAGCAGTATTACGTCGAAGGCTTCCTGCTCGAGCGCGCGCTCGAACTGCCGAACCTGGAGATCCGCTGGAAGAACAAGGTGATCGGCATCGAGCGTCCCGATCAGGATCGCCCGGATGCCGCCGCCACGCTGACGGTCGAAACGCCCGATGGCACGTATCCAGTGCGGGCACGTTATGTCGTCGCCGCCGACGGCGCGCGCAGCCCGATACGGAATCTGCTCGGTCTGGACAGCAAGGGCCGCACCTTCAAGGATCGCTTCCTGATCGCGGATATCCGGATGGAAGCGGGCTTTCCAAGCGAGCGCTGGTTCTGGTTCGATCCGCCCTTCCATCCGAATCAATCGGTGCTGCTGCATCGTCAGCCCGACAACGTCTGGCGCATCGATTTCCAGTTGGGCTGGGACGCGGACCCTGTGCTTGAAAAAACGCCGGAGCGTGTCATCCCCCGCGTGCAGGCCCTGCTCGGCCCGGATGCCACGTTCGAACTCGAATGGGTCAGCGTCTATACCTTTTCCTGCCTGCGGATGGACAGCTTCCGGCACGGCAACGTCCTATTCGCCGGCGATTCCGCGCATGGCGTGTCGCCCTTCGGCGCACGCGGCGCCAATAGCGGCGTGCAGGATGCGGACAATCTCGCCTGGAAACTGGCCCATGTATTGCGCGGCGAGGCGCCTGACGCGCTGCTCGACACCTATGCCAGCGAGCGGGAATACGCGGCCGACGAGAACATCCGCAATTCGACGCGTTCCACGGACTTCATCACCCCCAAGAGCCAGGTAAGCCGCGTGTTTCGCGATGCCGTGCTGACGCTGGCGGCCAAGCATCCGTTTGCGCGGACGCTGGTCAATAGTGGACGCCTGTCGGTCCCCAGCGTGCTGGCTGGCTCGCCGCTGAATACAGCGGACACCGACGCCTTTGCCGGGGCGATGATGCCGGGCGCTCCCTGTGCCGACGCGCCGGTGCTTGCCGATGGCGCTGACGATTGGCTGTTGTCGCGGCTCGATGGCGGATTCTGCCTGCTGGTCTACGCCAGTCCGGAATCTGTCGACGGACCGGCCGCAAAGGAGATCGCGACATTGCGCGCGCAGGCCGGTGCGCCACGGGTGGTGTTCGTGTCGCCGGCTGCCGGCTCCGTCGCTTCTGCGGCGGACCCCGCTGTGTTGGTCGATGTCGAAGGCGTGGTGGCCCAGCGCTACGACGCTGTGCCGGGCACCGCGTATCTGATCCGACCGGACCAGCATGTGTGCGCGCGCTGGCGCGCGGTCGATGCAGATCGGGTGATGAAAGCCATGGCGCGGGCGCAGGGCAAGAACCTGACACCTCGTGCCGCGACGACTTGCGTTGCATCGGCACAAGCCGAACCTGTAGCGGCCTGACGCGCCTGCATGCGGTAGCGGCCTTCCCCGGTTTTCTCCCCTCTCCCGCTTGCGGGAGAGGGGCGGGGGAGAGGGCACTCGACGGCATGATCCACGACGACGCCAGCGCCCACTGCAAAACACCAAATCCCGGAGACCCCATGCCTCTCACCACCACCCCGAACCTGGGCCGTCCCGACGACTTCTACGAGGCCCTGATCGACATGCACCGCGACCTGGACGATGCACAAAGCCAGGCGGCCAACGCCCGCCTGATCCTGCTGCTGGCCAACCATATCGGCGATCACGAAACGCTGCTGTCGGCACTGCAATTGGCGCGCGAGGCCGAAACCGCCGCGGCGTGATTCGACCAAGTTCCACGCGCGCCCGCGCCAACGGTTGATACACGACGAAATCCACTCCGGACTCACGGTGCAAAAGACACCGGTCCGTTAAGGGCGGCTCGCTCCGCCCGCCTTTTTCCTCCTTCCTGCTTTAGGAGACAAAGCATGTCGCAACTCCACGCGGGCGCCGCGACGCCCCCGCTCGCCCTCGCACACGAAGAAGACGCCCTGCACCAGAAGATCTGGCTGCGAATCGTCCCTTTCCTGTTCGTCTGCTACGTCATTTCCTTTCTCGACCGCATCAATATCGGCTTCGCGCAATTGCAGATGAAGCACGATCTCGGCTTCAGCGACGCGATGTACGGACTCGGTGCCGCGGTGTTCTACGTCGGCTATGTGCTGTGCGAAGTGCCAAGCAATATGCTGCTCGCCCGCTTCGGCGCGCGCCGGACGTTCACCCGGATCATGCTGCTGTGGGGCGCCGTCTCGGTGGGAATGGCGTTCGTCTCCACACCGGCGCAGTTCTACACGCTGCGTTTCCTGCTCGGCGTATTCGAGGCCGGCTTCTTCCCCGGCATCGTGCTGTACATGACCTACTGGTTCCCTGCACACCGGCGCGCGGCCGTGATGGCCATCTTCTTCGCCGGCGTCGCGATTGCCGGCGTATTGGGTGGATTGGTATCCGGCTGGATCATGCGCGATATGGCCGGCGTGATGGGCTTGTTCGGCTGGCAATGGATGTTCGCCATCGAGGGCGCGCCCGCCGTGCTGCTCGGGCTGATCGCCGCCTGGTATCTGGTCGATCGCCCCGCCGATGCGAAATGGCTGACCGCCCACGAGAAGGCGCTGCTGGCACGGCAACTGGAAGGCGAGCAAGGCAGCCATGCGGCCCACACGCTGGGCGCCCTGCGCGAAGCGCTGCGCAATCCGAAGCTGTATGTGTTCGCATTCATCTATTTCGCGCTGACCTGCGGCTCGCTGACACTGAATTTCTGGATGCCGCTGATGATTCGCGATTTCGGCATTACGGATGTCGTGTCGATCAGCTTGTATAGCGTGATTCCGAATGCCGTGGGCGCTGTCGGCCTGATCCTCATTGCGCGAAATTCAGATCGCACCGGCGAGCGGCACAACCATTTCCTGCTGTGCTGCTGCGGCGGTGCGCTGGCGCTCGCGCTGCTGACCCTGCGGCTGCCGCATTTCGGCGCGATGCTGGCGATCCTGTCGGTCGCGGCGGTACTGATCTTCGCGGCGCTGCCGATCTTCTGGTCGCTGCCGCGCAGCTATTTGCCCGGGCATACTGCCGCAACGGGACTCGCGTTCATCAGCAGCGTCGGCATTACCAGCGGGATCGTCAGCCCGTGGGTGATCGGACAGGTCAAGGTTCAGACCGGCAGCATGGATAACGCGCTGTATTTGTTGGCCGGACTGCTGGTGGCAGCCGGGGTGGTGATGTGGAAGGCCGTGCCGAGGAATGCGCGGCAGTAATCGCCGCCATTTCGGCAGGAATTGCCATCTCGGCGATTGGCCGCTTTGCCTCCAGGTAATCCTTCAACTAGAAGATCGATCACGCGTGTCTTTGCCCGCCGAAGATTGTTGCCGTTCGCTCAACATACTGTACGCCCCCGCGAATCTACTGCCACTCGCTCCTCCTGCCTAGACTGCGTTGCAACGATGGTTGCACCAAGCGTGCGACGGTCGAGGAAGATGTCCGCACAACGAACCGGACCTCGCCTGCCGCATCGTGCGGCTTACCACCCATTCGACAGGACTACAGAAAATGAGCGAAACAACCCGCAATGTGCAACCGGTTATCGTCAACCTTGGCAACGCAGGTTCTGGCGAACTCGTTCCCTCCCGCTACGCCGTGCGCGTCGGTGACATCGACGTCGTACTGATCAGCGATGGCATCCTTCCGCTTCCGACCAGTACCATGTCGACCAACGTGAGCCAATCGGACCGCAATGAATGGTTCGATAGCCGCTTCCTGCAACGGGACATGTTCGACTGGGCGCTCAACATCGCCCTCGTGCGCAGCGGCGAACGCCTGGTCCTCGTCGATTCGGGCGTCGGCGACGGATTCGAATACTTCTCGCGCGCCGGTCGATCGGTGATGCGACTGGAATCGGCCGGTATTGATCTGGCTGCGATCACCGATATCGTCATCACGCATATGCACATGGACCATGTCGGTGGGCTGAACGTGGATGGCATCAAGGCCAAGCTGCGCCCTGACGTACGCATTCACGTCGCAGCCGCAGAAGTCGAATTCTGGAAAAATCCGGATTTCAGCAAGACCGTCATGCCCGAAGCGGTTCCTCCCGCCCTGCGCAAGGCGGCCGCCAAATTCGTCGAACTCTACGGCAAGAACCTCGTGTTGTTCGATCGAACCGTGGAAGTCGCAGCGGGCGTGTCAGCGCGTGTGACGGGTGGACATACCCCGGGGCACTGCGTCGTGGATGTTGCATCGAAGGGCGAGAAGCTGACCTTCGTAGGCGATGCCATTTTCGAAGTCGGCTTCGACAATCCCCGTTGGCAGAATGGCTTCGAGCACGAGCCGGAAGTCGCTGCGGACGTGCGTATCGCGCTGCTCAACGAAGCCGCCGAGACCGGCGCTCTACTGGCCGCAGCGCATGTCGCATTCCCATCCATCGGTCACATTGCAAAGAACGGCGAGAATTTCCGCTTCGTTCCGGTGCAGTGGGATTACTGATTGATACTCGACGAACAACCGTCATCGTATCGATTGCGACGATGATGGCGAGAAAAGCGCCGGGGGTTCAAAAGACCCGCGGCGATTTTCTGCGCATTTACGGTAGCGTTGCCAGCCGGTCCCAACAGCGGGTCCGATTGCGGCCAGCAATGTCAGGTCAGCGCGATCCCACCATCGACGCGCAGGTTCACGCCGGTGATGAAGCTGCCTTCCCCACTGGTCAGCATCAGTGCCGCAAATGCAATCTCGTCGGCACGCCCCAGGCGACCAAGCGGAATGGCACTTGCCACGCCTGCCTCGAAAGCTGGCCTGTCATCCTCGGTCACGCCGAGCTTGGACAGGATCGGCGTATCGACGGGACCTGGGCTGATGACGTTCACCCGAATGCCGCGCGCCTTGAACTCGAGCGCCCAGCTCCGCGCAAACGCTTCAATCGCCGCTTTGGTACCTG
>JAPSLP010000017.1 GCA_031180665.1 Cupriavidus sp.
GCCAGCGCCGCCACCACCCCGCCTTGCGCGGTCGCCGCCAGCAGCCGCAGCGCGCGATACAGATTGGACTTGCCCGTGCCGTTCTGCCCGCTGACCACATTGAGCGGCCCCAGCGGCATCACCAGCTCGCGGATGGAGCGGTAGTTGGCGATGGCGAGGGTGGTGATCATGTAATGCCGAGCGGGTCAGGCGCCATGTCCGGGATGTCGGGCAGGCTCAGTTCGGCTCGATAGCGAAGTCGGCATCTGCGTCCTCAAGCGGATGCTCGACCAAAAACACCTTCAAAGCGCCATCGACGCGACGTTGCCAGCCCTTGCCACTGGACCGGAACACCGCGAGGACCTCGGGCGACAGTCGCAGGGAGACATGCTGTTTGGTTTGCGCCTGCTTTGGCCGGCCTCGCCGTACCAGCCGCTTTCCCTCGTAGACATCGGCTTCGCGGAAGAAGTCGGCATCCAGTTCAGGCGCATCGTCAGCCTCGAGCGAGTGCTGCCTGGTAGTGCGCTTGTTCTCTTGCATTTGCCTTCCTCATGCTGATGATGCGTCGCGTCCTGCCGCGGGCGTCCACACAATGATGACCACTCGCTGGTCCAGCGTCCCCACGGAAATGAAACGCGCTTCCCCATAGTCCTGTCGGTTATCGACGCGCGTGAAGTGGAGGCCATCGAAGACCTTCCAGCATTCCGCGAAATCGAGTCCTCGTTCGGCGAGCGTCCGTTCCCGCTTCGCGGCGTCGAAAGACAGTGTCAAGGCCACTATAGCGGCGCTTGTGTGAATTTATGTAGCACGAAAATGTGCCGAAGAGATCAGAAGCTGGGAGTTGAACGCGAGGGGAAATGCCATGGCGCGCGCCCATGGCGGATTGAACCGCGAGAGCGGAATCGCCGCTTTGCTGTTGCGCCGCGAACCAAAGAAATTCGGCCACCGGCATTGCACCGATGGCCGAGGATCGATTGGCTTTAATCGCGCTTTAGCCGCGCTTTGCAGTCCGCGCCGGCTTCGCTGCCGGTGCCGCCGCCTTCGGCGGCTCGGGCAGCTTGTACATCGAGCCCGGTGGCAAGGTCAGCAGCGTGTTGATCTGCACCAGGTCGTCCTCGTTCAGCGAGCCGGTGGCGGCCTTCAGGCGCAGGCCGTTCATGATGGTGTCGTAGCGCGCGCGGGCGAGGTCCCGGCGGGTCGAAAACAGCTGGGCCTCGGCGTTCAGCACGTCGATGTTGATGCGCACGCCCACCTCGTAGCCGAGCCGGTTCGACTCGACCGCGGTCTGCGCCGAGCGTTCCGCGGCTTCCAGCGCACGCACCTGGGCCAGTCCGTTGGACACGCCGGAGAAGGTCTGCCGCGCATTCTGCGCGGCGGTGCGGCGGGCGAACTCCAGATCGCTGGCGGCGCGGTCGGCCAGCGCCAGCGTTTCGCGCGCACGTGACTGGATCTGGCCGCCGGCGTAGATCGGTATGGTCAGCTGCACGCCGATCTGCGCGCTGTTGTAGCGGCTGGCGACGTTGACCTGCTGCTGAATCAGGCCCGACGAATCCTGGTAGCCGTAGGAGGCGACCAGATCGACCGACGGCAGGTGGCCGGCGCGCGCCTTGTTGTATTCGCGCTGCGCGGTTTCGAGGTTGTAGCGGGCGAGGCTGACCTGCGGGTTGGTCTGTTCGGCTTGCTGCGCCCACAGATTGACGTCCGCCGGCTGGGGGCCGGGGATATCGGCGGCGGGGCGCAGGCCCATCAGTTCGTCGACCGGCCTGCCGGTGATCTGCTGCAGCGTCGCGCGGCGGACTTCGAGTTCGTTCTGCGCCGCGATCTCGGTGGAGACCGCGAGGTCGTAGCGGGCCTGCGCGTCGTTGGTGTCGGTGATCGTCGCGGTGCCGACCTCGAAATTGCGCTTGGCCTGTTCGAGCTGCTCGGCGATCGCGCGCTTCTGCGCGCCGGCCAGATACAGGTTGTCCTGCGCGGCCAGTACGTCGAAATACGCCTGCGCGGTGCGCGTGATCAGGTCCAGCTGTGCCTGGCTGAAGGTGACTTCCCCCGCCAGCGCGGCCAGCTCGCCCTGCTTGTAAGTCTCCCAGCGGTCCCAGCGGAACAGCGGCTGCGTCAGTTGCAGCGCCCAGTTCTTGTTGTTCAGGAAGCGGTTTGCGTCGATCGGCGCGCTCTGGTCGATCTTGGTGCGCGTGACGCCGGCCACGCCGTTGATCTGCGGCAGCAGGCCGGCACGACCCTGCGGCAGCCGTTCCTGCGTGGCGGCAAGCTGGGCGCGCGCGCTGGCGAACTGGGCGTCGTTGGACTGCGCTTCGCGATAGACCTGCAGCAGGTCGGCCGCGCTGGCCGGCAGGGGCAGCAGGGCGGCGAAGCACAGCGCCAGCGCCGCGCCGGGGACGCGGCGCGACGGAGCCTGCGGCAAGCCATCCCGCGGGCCGCCCGACACACCCTTCGACACACCATTCGACGCAACAGCATGCGCGGCACTCCGCGCGGGACACAGCGCAAACCTCATGACGTCTCCAGCTTGTCGGACGCTGCGCGCCGACGGTTAGCGTCCGCTCAGTACTTCGGCATGGCGGGATCGACCTGCTCGGCCCACGCATGCACGCCGCCGCTCAGGTTGTAGACCTTGCCGAAGCCATGCTGCCGCTCCAGGAAGTTGGCCACCTGCATGCTGCGGCCGCCGTGGTGGCAGACGCAGACGATCTCGGCGTCCGGGTCCAGCTCGGCCGCGCGCGCGACGATCTGGCCCATCGGGATATGCGTGATGCCGGGCAGCGCGCAGGTCTGGACTTCCCAGTCCTCGCGCACGTCGAGCAGCACCGGCTTGGCGCGGTTGGCGTCGCCCAGCCATTGGGACAACTCGGTGGCGGTAATCTGCTGCATGGTGGTTTCCGATTCAGAACTGGAAGCGCGACGGCGCCTTGACGCCGGTCAGCGGGGCGACCGCGGTCTCGAACAGATTGACGGTCTGGTATTCGGTGTCCGACACGCGCGTGATCAGCTGCGCTTCCATCACCGGCAGCGTGCCGACGAAGGCGGCGATGCGGCCGCCGACCTTGATCTGCGACAGGATCGATTCGGGCACCACCGGCAGCGAGCCGGAGATGCAGATCACGTCGTACGGGGCGCCGGCGGGCCAGCCTTCGGCGGCGTTGCCCTCGGCGACCTCGACATTGGCGATGCCGGCCTTGGCGAGGTTCTCGCGGGCCAGTGCGGCCAGCTCGGGGCGGATGTCGACGGTCACCACGTGGCGGGCGCGGTGGGCCAGCAGCGCGGCCATGTAGCCGGAACCTGCGCCGATCTCCAGCACGTTCTCGTGCTTGCGCACGCCCAGGTCCTGCAGCACACGGGCTTCGACGCGCGGGGCCAGCATGTTCTGGCCGACCGGCAGCGGGATTTCCGTATCGACGAAGGCCAGCGCCTGGTACGCCGTGGGCACGAACTGCTCGCGCTTGACCACGGCCAGCAGGTCTAGAATTTCCTGATCCAGCACGTCCCAGGGCCGGATCTGCTGTTCGATCATGTTGAATCGGGCTTTTTCGAGGTCCATCTTGCCTTCCTTGCTATGCCAACCGCTATCTGTTTCGTGTTCCGGCCGCGCGGTGCGAGGGGCCGGGGAATTCCGTCAAACCCGACATTTTAACTCCCCGGCGTGACGCCGGGGCATCCGACTGGAGCGGGGGGCGGGCCATGGCGCCGGTCGGCCGGGCCGTCATTCCGCGCTCGCGGGACGGCCGCGGGCCGGCAGCGCGGGGTCCGCGGCCGGGTCGTTGCCCGCCGGGGCCACCGCCTCGGCGCCGGCCTGCGTCCCCTGCGCCGCCGCCTTGCCTCGCCAGCGCCGGACCAGCCAGCCCCCAAGATCGTCCAGGTAGGTGTAGATCACCGGCACCACCACCAGCGTCAGGATCGACGAGGTGATGATGCCGCCGATCACCGTCTGCCCCATCGGCGCGCGCTGCTCGGCGCCTTCGCCGAGGCTGAAGGCCAGCGGCACCATGCCGAAGATCATCGCGAGCGTGGTCATCAGGATCGGGCGCAGCCGCACCCGGGCGGCCTCGACCAGTGCGGCCTCGCGCGACAGCGGGGCCTTGCCGTGCTCGCCGCGCCGGGCCTGGTTGGCGAAGTCGACCAGCAGGATCGCGTTCTTCGTGACCAGGCCCATCAGCATGATGAAGCCGATGATCGAGAACATGTTCAGCGTCGAGCCGAACAGCAGCAGCGCCGCGAACACGCCGATCAGCGTCAGCGGCAGCGAGGTCATGATGGCGATCGGCTGGAAGAAGCTGGCGAACTGCGAGGCCAGGATCATGTAGATGAAGATCACCGCCAGCGCGAGCGCCGAGACCGCGTAGCCGAACGATTCGTTCATCGACTTGGTCGAGCCGCCGAAGCGGTACTGGTAGCCGGCCGGCCACGTCATGCCGTCGAGCGCCTGCCTGATGTCGCGCGCGACCTCGCCCTGCGAGCGGCCCGCGGTATTGGCGGTCAGCTCGACCTCGCGGTTCAGGTCGCGGCGGCTGATCTGGTTGGCGCCGGTGGTGGGCACCAGCTCGGCGATCTGGCGCAGCGGCACCATTCGGGGCGAACCGTCGGGGTTGGTCTGCGTGCTGGCGATCATCAGCGCGGACAGGTCCGCCATGCCGGTGCGCGCGTCCTTCGGCAGCCGCACGCGCACGTCGTAGTTCTCGTCGTCCGGCGCGCGCCAGCTGCTGATGGCGTCCCCGGCCAGCAGCGGCCGCAGCGCGTTGCCGATCTGCGTGATGCCGATGCCCAGGTCAGAGGCGAGTTCGCGGCGGATGCGCACTTCGACCGTGGGGCGATCGTCCTTCATGCTCGAGTCCAGATCGACCAGGCCCGGAATCGCCCGCATCCGGCGCGAGGCTTCCTCCGACAGCCGCTTCAGTTCGCCCAGGTCGTCGCCCTGCAGCGAGACCTGGATCGCCTTCTGCCCGCCGGCGCCATCGGGCATGCCGACCATCGTCAGCGTGATGCCGGCGATGCGGTTCATCCGTTCGCGGATCAGCGGATTGAGCTGCGCGGTAGTCCGCTCGCGCTGCTTGCGCTCGACCAGCCGTACCGACACCAGCGCGTTGTTGCGGCCCGAGGTGTTGCCGGCATTGATGGTGGCGTAGGTGTAGGCGACTTCGGGGAATTCGCGCAGCGCGGCCTCGACCTGCCGCACCTTGGCCTCGGTGACCTCGAGCGCCGTGCCGACCGGCGTGGTGAAGCCGATCTGCGTCTCGCCGAGGTCGGCGTTCGGCACGAACTCGGTGCCGATCAGCGGCACCAGCGCGAAGCTGCCGAAGAAGGTCGCCACGGCGATCAGCGCGGTCGCCAGCCGGTGCTTGAGCGCCCAGCCCAGCATCGCGCCATAGCCGTGACCGAGCGCGTCCATCCGCGCGGAGAACCAGTCCAGCAGCCGGCCGATGCTGCGGCCGTACCAGCTGCGCTTGTTGCCGGTGCCGTGCAGGTCCGGATCGTGCCAGACCGACGACAGCATCGGGTCCAGCGTGAACGACACGAACATCGAGATCATCACCGCGGCCACCACGGTGATGCCGAACTGATGGAAGAAGCGGCCGATGATGCCGCCCATGAAGCCGACCGGCAGGAACACCGCGACGATCGAAAAGGTGGTCGCCAGCACCGCCAGGCCGATTTCCTCGGTGCCGTCCAGCGCCGCGGCGCGGTGGTCCTTGCCCATCAGGTTGTGCCGCACGATGTTCTCGCGCACCACGATCGCATCATCGATCAGCAGGCCCACGCACAGCGACAGCGCCATCAGCGTGATCACGTTCAGCGTGAAGCCGAAGACGTACATCACGCCGAAGGTGCCGATCAGGGCGATCGGCAGCGTCAGGCCGGTGATCACCGTGCTGCGCCACGAGCCGAGGAACAGGAAGACGATCGCCACCGTCAGGAAGGCGCCTTCGAGCAGCGTCGAGCGGACCTCGTCGACGCTGCGCCGGATGCCCCGCGCGCTGTCGTTGATCACGGTCAGCTGCACGCCGGCCGGTACCAGCTTGCGCACCTCATCTGTCATCCGCACCAGGCCGTCGACCGTATCGACAGTGTTCTGCCCCTGCGCCTTGACGATCGACAGGAACAGCGCGCGCTTGCCGCCGAGCAGGGCCAGGCTCTCCTGCTCCTGCTCGCCGTCGCGCACTTCGGCCACCTGCTCGAGCGTGACCGGCTGATTGCCGCGGCGCGCGACGATGATCTGCCGGAACGCGGCCGGATCGACCACGCGGCCCTTGATCTGCACCACGGTCTCGGTCGCCGAGGAACGCAGCTCGCCCGCGGGCAGCTCCTGGTTCTCGTTGCGGATCGCGGTCATCACCTGATCGACGCCGATGCCCAGCGCCTCCAGCTGGGCCGGCCGGATGCGGATCTCGATCTCGCGCTTGGTGCCGCCGACGATGCTGATCGCGCCGACGCCGCGCACCGTCTCCAGCCGCTTGCGCACGATCTGGTCGGCGATGGTGGTCAGCTCGCGCTGGCTGCGCGCGGAGCCGGGGGCGTTCGATACCGACAGATGGAAGATCGGCGCGTCGGACGGGTCGTAGCGCAGCACGCGCGGTTCCTCGACCTCGTCGCGGAATTGCGGCCGGATCAGCGCGATCTTGTCGCGCACGTCCTGCGCGGCCTGGGCCACGTCGACGGTCAGGTCGAACTTGATCACGACCACCGAGGTGCCCTGGTACGAGTGCGAGAAGATCTCGTCGATGCCCGAGATCGTATTGACGATCTCCTCGACCTTGCGCGTGACATCGGACTCGACCGACTCGGGCGGCGCGCCCGGGTACTCGGTCTGCACCACGACGATCGGGAAGGTGATGTCGGGAAACTGGTCGACCGGCAGCCGCTGGTACGAGAACAGCCCGACCACGATGAAGGCCAGCATCATCATGGTGGCCATCACCGGGTTGCGGATCGACAGGCGCGTGAACCACATATCGGGCGCTCCGCTCGCTCAGGCCTTGATCAGGCGAACCTGGCTGCCGACCCGCAAGGTGCCGAGATTGCTGCGCACGACCTGCGCGCCGCTCGCCAGGCCCGCGACGATCTCGACCAGCCCGCTGCTGTCGTCGCGAATGCCGAGCTCCACCGGCCGCTCGGCCAGCATGCCGTTCTCGATCACATAGACGAAGGCGCGCTCGCCCTCGGTGCGCACCGCGGTGACGGGCACCGACACCACGCCGGCACGCTGTCCCAGCACCAGTGCGCCCTGCGCGAACATGCCGGCGCGCAGCCGGTGCCCGGGATTGTCGACGCGGACGTAGACCATGATGCTGCGCGTGCCCTGCGTGACGGCGGGGTTGATCCGCACCAGCTTGCCCTCGAAGCGGCCCGCGCCCTCGACGTCGAGCTGCACCGGCTGGCCGATCGCCACGCGGCCGACATCGGCCATCGGCACCGGCGCCTCCAGTTCGAGGATGCGCAGGTCGACCACTTCCAGCAGCGCCGTGTCGGGCGAAACTTTCTCGCCGGGCTGCACCGAGCGCACCGCGACCATGCCGTCCAGCGGCGACTTGACGACGGTGTCGGCCAGCGCCTTCTGCGCGACCGCCAGCCCGCCCTCGGCCGCATCGAGATTGGCCTTGGCCACGTCGAGCTCGGACTGGAACTTGTCGAAGGCGGTCTTCGAGATGAAGCCGCGCCCGACCAGGTCGCGATTGCGCTCCCAGGTCTGGCGCGCGTTCTCGTACTGGCCGCGCTGGGCCAGCATCTGCCCGCGTGCCTGCGCGACCTTGGCCTGGTATTCGGTCGGATCGATGCGCACGATCACCTGGCCGGCGCGCACCGGTTCGCCTTCGCGCACCAGCACGTCGCGCACCTCGCCCGAGACCTTGGCCTTGACGGCGGCCTGGTTCAGCGCGCGCAGGCTGCCCGACAACGGCAGCGTCACGCGCAGGTCGTGGGCGGCGGCCGCGACCACATCGGCCTGCAGCAACTCCACCACGTTGGCTGCCGGAGCGGCGGCCACCGCGGCGGGCTGCCTGCTGCCGCTGGCCTTGCGCACCATCGCGCCGGCGCCGGCCAGCACGGCCAGGCCCAGCACCACCAGCAGCAGCTTGTTACGCGAGATCTTCATCGTCAGGGCGCGAGCCGGGCCGGCGGCGCTTCGGTTTCGGTTCGGGGGTGGCCGCCGGGGTGGGGCGGCCGTTTGCCCGTGCGGTGGTGCGCACGGCGGTACGTGCGGGCATGCGCGGCGTTCCATCGGCGGGCGCATCGCCTTGCAGGCGGGCTTGCTGCTGCATCTCGTCCCGGATCTGCTCCCAGACATAGGGGCCGGCCTGCGGCGGCAGCGGCGTGTCGCGTGCCGCGCCGGCGGTCAGGCCGAACAGCAGCACCTGCAGCAGGTTCTCGAGAAATGCCTCGGGATCGATGTCGGTGTCCGAGCCGATGCGGAACGCGCGTTGCCACAGCATCAGGAATACCAGCGGGGCGCAGATCAGCGTGGTGGTCGGATTGGCCGGCAGCGAGCGGAACTCGCCGCGCGCGACACCGCGCACCAGCACGCGCGCGAACAGCTCGTCGCCGGGCACCATCACTTCCTCGTGGTAGAAGCGCGCGATATCGGGGAAGTTGGCCGATTCGGCCATGATCAGCTTGGTCAGGCCCGCCACCGGCGTCGCGCCGATCAGACCCCACCAGCCGCGCAGCAGCTCGCGCAGCAGTTCCGGGGTCGACCCCTCGTAGCTGTCGACCAGGTCGGTGCCGCGCACCAGCGCCGGCACGAGGTTCTCGCGCACCACGGTCTTGAACAGTTCCTGCTTGTTGGCGAAGTACAGATAGACCGTGCCTTTGGACACCCCGGCCGCCGCGGCCACGTCTTCCAGCCGCGTGGCCGCGTAGCCGCGCTCGACAAAGAGTTCGAGCGCGGCCGCCACCAGTTCCTGCGGGCGGGCGGATTTGCGGCGCGACCAGCGTCGCGCCTCGGGGGCGCCGTCATTGGCGCCGTCGTTGGCCCCAACGTTGGCGTCAAGGCGTGGGACTTGCGGTGGATTCACTGCGGTGGATTCACTACAGGCGAGCGCCGCGCCAGGACGGGCGACGAAATAAATAACCGATGGGTCAGTAATGTAGTGTGCGGTCCGGGAGCGGTCAAGCGCGGCGCCCGGATGTGGGCGGGAACACAGGCCATCGCCGGGCGGTGGTGCACAATGACGGCTTTGGCGACGGGGCGGGATCGTGGGTGAGCCGGGGTCCCAGCCCCATCCACCAGCGGCCGGATCCGGCCCGCGTTCGCCCGAGCCGTTCTGAACCATTGCGATGTCCTGCCAGTCTGACGTTTCCTGCCGTGCCGGTTGCGGCGCTTGCTGTATCGCGCCGTCGATCGCCTCGCCGCTGCCCGGCATGCCGATGGGCAAGCCCGCCGGCGTGCCGTGCGCGCAGCTGCTGCCCGATATGCGCTGCGCGGTGTTCGGCCGCCCCGAGCGGCCCGCCTTCTGCGGCGGCCTGCGGCCGTCGGCGCAGATGTGCGGCGAGTCGCGCGAGGCGGCGCTGCACTGGCTGACGCAACTTGAGGTCGCGACCGCGCCGATACCGGCGCGCGGCGCCTGACCCAACCTGGAGACCTGTGGATGGCCACGATTTCTCGCCGGCGCTGGCTGGCGGCCTGCGGCACCGCCGCACTCACCGTGTCCGTGACGGCCTGGCTGGCCGGCTGTGGCTGGGTCGGCAATGAATACACCTTTTCGCAGAGCCAGCTGCAGGCGGCGCTCGAGCGCAAGTTCCCGTTCAGCCAGCGCTACATGCAGCTGTTCGACATCGAGCTGGCCAACCCGCAGCTGCTGCTCGATCCGCAGCGCAATCGCGTCAGCATCACGTTCGATGCCACGCTGGACAACCGGCTGTTCTTCCGCGAGGCGATGAAGGGACGGTTCGCGCTGGACAGCGCGCTGCGCTACGACCCCTCGACCCGTTCGCTGGTGTTGCAGGACCCCGAGGTCAAGCAGTTCGACGTGGCGGGGCTGCCGCAACAGTACTCGCGCCAGTTGAACGCGCTCGGCGGCATTCTGGCCGAGCAACTGCTGCAGGACTATCCGCTCTATACGTTCAAGCCCGACGAGCTCAAGTTGGGGGGCGCGCGTGTCGAGCCCGGTACAATCACCGTGCTGCCGGACGGCATCAACGTCAAGATCCATCGTCCATAGCAGCGCAGAACAATCATTGGCGAGGCCGGCGTTCGCCCGGCCATCGCGGGGCGGCATGATCGTGCCGCCCTGGGTCGTCCCCGGTATCGACGCTATTCGCTATTTACGCGTGCTCGTGTGGCTGCGCCAATGCGCCGGCCTGCGGGCCCCTTGTCCCTGAATCGCTCCAATCCTCCGCACTCGCATGGATATCGCCATCGCCCTCAAAGCCCTGATCCTCGGCATCGTCGAAGGACTGACCGAATTTCTCCCGATCTCCAGCACGGGGCACCTGATCCTCGCTGGCGAGCTGCTGAACTTCAACGACGAGAAGGGCAAGATCTTCGAGATCGTGATCCAGTTCGGCGCGATCCTGGCCGTGTGTTGGGAATTCCGCCGGCGCATCGTCGACGTGGTCGGCGGGCTCGCCACCGAGCCGCGCGCGCAGCGTTTCGCGATGAACGTGATCATCGCGACGGTGCCGGCGATCGTGCTGGCCTTCCTGCTCGGGCCCTGGATCAAGGCCTATCTGTTCAACCCGATCACGGTGGCGACCGCGTTTATCGTCGGCGGGCTGGTGATCCTGCTGGCCGAATGGCGCGAGAGCCGGCGCGGCCAGGTCTCGCATCCGCAAGGCAATGCGCTGCTCGAAGCGGCCAAGGCCAGTGCGCCGCGCATCGAATCGGTCGACGACATGAACTGGCGCGACGCGCTGAAGGTCGGCATCGCGCAGTGTTTCGCGCTGGTGCCGGGCACCTCGCGCTCGGGCGCCACCATCATCGGCGGCATGCTGTTCGGGCTGTCGCGCCAGGTGGCGACCGAGTTCTCGTTCTTCCTGGCGATCCCGGTGATCTTCGGCGCCAGCGTCTACGAACTGTACAAGGCGCGCAACCTGCTGTCGGCCGACGACATCGGCGTGTTCGCAGTCGGGTTCGTGTTCGCCTTCCTGTCGGCCTTCCTGTGCGTGCGCTGGCTGCTGCGATTCGTCGCGACGCACGACTTCAAGCCGTTCGCGTGGTACCGGATCGTGTTCGGCGTGCTGGTGCTGGCCACCGCGCAATTGGGCATCGTGGCCTGGCACGGTTGATAGCCTGGATTTGCCACTGGTTTTCTCCCCTCTCCCGCTCGCGGGAGAGGGGCGGGGGAGAGGGCATGCGGCGGTCGTCATGGCGATGCCGGCTGAAACCACCTCCCTCTCCCCGACCCTTTCCCCCATGAGGGGGAGAGGGAGAACACATCAGGTGTGCCAAGCCCCGTAGTGCTGCATTCTTTCTCCTCTCTCCCGCGTGCGGGAGAGAGGGAGAACACCGTTGGCTGCCTGAAGGGTTCAGCCTCCGCTCATCCCCGCTTGCGGAATACCACGTCCCACACGCCGTGCCCGAGCCGTAGTCCGCGGCGTTCGAACTTGGTCACCGGCCGGTAATCCGGCCGCTCGGCAAAGCCGCCGGGTGCGTCGGACGTATTGGCCAGCGTCGGCTCGCCCGACAGCACCTCCACCATCTGGTGCGCGTATTCCTCCCAGTCGGTCGCACAGTGCAGATAGCCGCCGGGCTTGAGCCGGCTCGCCAGCAGCTTGACCAGCGGCGGCTGCACCAGCCGGCGCTTGTTGTGGCGCTTCTTGTGCCAGGGATCGGGGAAGAAGATATGCACCCCATCCAGGCTTTCCTCGGTCAGCATGTGGGCGACCACTTCGACCGCGTCGTGCTGCAGGATGCGGATATTGTCCAGGCCCCGTTCGCCGATCAGCTTGAGCAGCGCGCCCACGCCAGGCTCGTGCACTTCGCAGCCCAGGAAGTTGTCCTGTGGCCGCAGCTGCGCGATATGCGCGGTGGTCTCGCCCATGCCGAAGCCGATTTCCAGGATCGACGGCGCCTCGCGCCCGAAGGCGGCCTGCCAGTCCAGCGGCTGGCCGGTGTAGGGCAGCACGAAGCGGGGGCCGAGCTCGTCGATGGCGCGCTGCTGGCCGGTCGAGGTCCGTCCCGCCCGGCGCACGAAGGAGCGGATGCGGCGGGGATGGGCGACGTTGGCAGCGGGATCGCCAGCCGTGCTGGCCGGCTCGTCGTCGGGCACGGTGGCCTCGGTCGGAATGGGATCGTCGGGAAACATGGCAACAAAAAGGCCGCCGGGTGATTCGCCGTTCGGAGCGACGCGGTGTCGGAGGGGCGGCCAGAGAATGATGGGTTCCGTGGGCCAGTGGCCGGTGCCTGGTGGAGCCGGGCGGCCAGCGGCAAGCGCGTATTCTAGCGCAGTGCCTCCCATACGCAGCCGCGCCGCGCGTCGCCACTTGCTGGGACGGTATGGGCGCTTTCAGGCAAGCAACGCCCAATCCATGAGCGGATACGACGCGATTTGACGCGATTCATCCAATATTGATCGGATTCGCCCCATTCGGCGCCGGGCTGTGGCCCGCGTCAGCGCCTCGCGTGCGCGCCGCGCGACGTCGGCCTCCACGCGCTCGTCCAGCACGCGTGCGAGTTGACGCAGCTGGCTCGCGGTGATGCCGCACCCCCAGGACAGCGCAGGCGCTGACGGGGCATCGCTGCATCAATCGCTGCATCAATCTGTATTTGCCCACTTACGGCGGGCTATATGCGTGGGAGTTCAGGAAGGGCAAGCGCGAACCGAATATCCGCGTGGACGGGCAATTCGTGGCCAACGACAGCGACCAGATGGTCACCGCCGCCCTGGCCGGCATGGGACTGGCCTTCGTGCCCGAAAACATGGTGCTGGCCCATGTGGAGCGGGGCGACCTGGTGCCATTGCTCGAGGACTGGTGCCCGGTTTTTCCTGGCTACCATCTCTACTACCCGAGTCGCCGGCATTCGTCGCGGGCGATGACTTTGCTGATCGAGACGCTTCGTGATGCTGGCAAGCCGCCTGCGCACCGTAGCGCAAAACGAACGCGGCCGTGACCGCTCGCCTGCTTCGGGACGGGGCTTTCGGGACTGGGGGGATGGACGGCAGCGGAGGGTGTGGAGCGGGCGATGGGAATCGAACCCACGTCTTTAGCTTGGGAAGCTAAGGTAATAGCCATTATACGACGCCCGCGGACCCGCGATTTTATGCGGTATCCGCAGGGAAGCGCAAGCCGGGGCGGCCCTTGGCGCCGGCGCGAATCGGCACGGCGGCGCGTGCGCTGCCTACCAAGTCGAGATCGCCTTCGGCGTGAATACCGGCATGTCGATGCCTGCGGCGGCATCCGTCACGGCCCCGATCTGGACCAGGGGACGCGCCGATTCCACCTGCCCGAAGATCGCCGCGAAGGGGATGTCGGCGGCATCCCTGCCGGTACCGATGCGCAGCAGTCCGGTGGGTATCGATACGCCCGAGGGATCGAGCAGGTACCAGCGGTGCGACAGATACGCCTCCACCACCGCATGGAAATCCGGCGGACCGATGGCCGGATCGGCGCCATAGTCCAGCGTGCTCGACATCCGTGCCGGGATGCTGATGGCACGGCAGAGCGCGATCATCAGATGGGCGAAATCGCGGCAGACACCGGTGCGCTCCACGATGGTATTGAGCGCCGACGTGCGTTCGTTGGTCGAGCGGGACAGGAAGCGCACGTGATGGCGGACCCATTCGCGGATCGCATAGACGCGCGCATAGCCGCGCGGCATGTTGCCGAATTCGCGCATCGCGAATTCCATCAGGCGGTCCGATTCGCAATACCGGCTCGGCCGCAGGTATTGCCACACCTCGAAAGGCAACTCGGCCACCGGCACCTCGGACAATAGCGTCCCGTCATCCAGGCGATGGTCGATATCCACGATCGCCTCGTACTCGACGACAAAGGGGCCGCGCGGCACCCGCACCCTGAACATGCGGTTGCCCAGCACCGGATCGGCATAGTGGGCCACCTCGACTGCTGGCGGCAGGTCCAGCCGCTCCTGCACAACGAATTGGTGTGCGGTGCGGGCCGCTTCGATATTGAACAGGAAGTCCGCCATGGCGTCCTTGACCTCATAGGACAGCGTCACGGCGTATCGGAGACGGTTCATTTCCGGCCTCGCATCGACGAGCGAACAACAGCAGGTGCTCGTTCCAGTGTAGTGGCCGTGGCGCGCCAACGTCGCGGCTGGACACGGTCGCCGAGCTCGCGGGCAGGGCCTCGGCGGATCTGGTCATTGGCGTGGACGAATAGGGCGCGGCGGCAGGCGCGCGTCCATAGCAGAACGGCCCCGAGGCGAGCCGCCTCCGGGGCCGGTGCCGGTATCCAGACCGGAACGTTGCCGGGTTTTCAGGCGTGTCTGGCGGCGAAGCGGCCGAACAGCGCGCAACCGCCCGCGTTCACGCGTCGGAACCGCTTGACGGCGGCGTGCGCAGGCGAGCCAAGGCGGGGCCAGCCTTGGTCGATGGCACGATCCCAATCGATCAGCAACGTGGTCGCCTGTCGCCACCGGGTCGGCAGCAGACGCAGGAATTCGAACGGAGGCACCAGCCGCGTGTGCCATCGGCCCAGATAGCGATGGCGCGGCGCGGGCATGGCGGGAAGCGCGCGGTAGGTGGTCTTCGGGAGCGGGTTCATGATGTTTCCGGTAATCCCCGGGGAGCGACTTCAAGCGTCACTGATGCTGAGACGTTGTCGAGAGGGGAAGGCCCGGAAACGAATCGATTGCCGGTCCGGCCGCGGGCGGCGCGGGACGACGTAGCTACCAGCATAGGTGCGCGCGGATCGTCATGCCAGCGCGCTTACAACATCGTGCCGGGCGGCAACGGGGCATCGGGTGCTGACCAGCGCGCCCGGACGATGCAGCACGCGCGCACGGTTTCGCCGGGCTGCACCCAGCGGGGTTCGCCTTGCCGATGAATCGCATCCGGCAAGCCCAGCCATGGCTCCACGCAGTAATAGTCCGAATCCTCGCGTTCGCTCCATGTGGTGATCGCGCGCCAGGGCTCGGAACCCTCGAGCGTGCCGAGCTCGAAGGCCAGCGTCCGATAGGCCTGTACATCGGCCCGCCCATCGACCTGCCCGGGATCGGAACACGGCACGGCGAGTTCCGCCACGCCTTGCCCGGCATCGAGCCGATGGAACGTGTCCTGCAGCCGCGGATCGTCGAGCCGGTAGCTGGGCTCGCCCGGCTCGCCCGCGATCAGGCCGCCGTCGGGCCGTTGCCTCACCCGCTGCGCCGGGGGCAGCGTCAGCCGGCATAGCCGGCGCAGCCCATGCGGGACCGAGAAATAGAAATGGTGTCCGGCATAGAAGGGCAGCGGCGCGCTGCCGAGGTTCCGGACCGCGAAGCTCGCCTCGAGCCCGTCATCCAGCAGTTGGTAGCCGACCTCGAAGCGGAACGGAAACGGATAGGCCTCGCGCGTCGCCTCGGAATCGGTCAATGCCATCGTGATCGACCGGTCGGGGTCGCACGCTGCGACCTCGAACGGCAGGTCGCGCGCGAAGCCGTGCTGCGGCATCGTGCGCACCACGCCGCCGCCATCGCGCCATTTGCCCGCTTCGCCGTCGACGAAGTGGCGGCCGATAAAGGGAAACAGCAGCGGATTGCCGCCACGGACCTTCGCAGGCCGCGACCAGTCGGCGTCCTCTGGCCAGTACAGGATGTCGGCGCCGCGATGGATCCAGCGCACCAGGCGGCCGCCGGCCCAGGGCGCGAGCAGCAGGGCGTTGTGGTCGTCGCCGATGCGGACCAGGTCCTGGTCCTGAAAGCGAAACGTCGGATAACTCGGCATGGTCGTGGCGGAAGACGGGCGGGGCAAATGCCGCATGATAACGGCAGGGCGCGTCACGGCAAGGCACGGCGCACCCGCCCCCCCAGCGCTATGCGGTCGCGGTGCTGGTCTCGCTCAGGTAGCGCCGCGCGTAATCGAAGTACCAGTCCAGCGTGTCCGGATTGGCCATCGCGTCGCGATTGGCGATCTTGTCCGGGTCGTGGCCGAGCAGCAGCTTCTTGATCGGCACCTCCATCTTCTTGCCCGACAGCGTGCGCGGGATACCGGGCACCTGCAGGATGGCGTTAGGCACGTGCCGCGACGACAGCGCCTCGCGGATGCGCGCGCGGATCGTGTCGACCAGCCTGTCGTCGAGCGCGACGCCTTCGCGCAGCACGACGAACAGCGGCATATACGAGTCGCGCCCCAGATATTCGAGGTCGACCACCATGCTGTCGAGGACCTCGGGCAGTTCCTCGACCACGCGATACAGCTCGCTGGTCCCCATGCGGATGCCGTGCCGGTTGATGGTGGCGTCGGAGCGGCCGTAGATGATGGCGCCGCCGCGCGAGGTGATCTTGATCCAGTCGCCGTGGCGCCAGACGCCGGGGTAGGAATCGAAATAGCTGTCGCGGTAGCGCTTGCCGTCGGTGTCGCCCCACAGGTAGAGCGGCATCGACGGCATCGGTTCGGTGCAGACCAGTTCGCCGACCTCGTCGATCCGCGCCTGGCCGGCTTCGTCGAAGGCCTCGACCTTGGCGCCGAGGCAGCGGCACTGCATCTCGCCGGCATAGACCGGCAGCAGCGGGCAGCCGGCGACGAAGGAGCCCGCGAAGTCGGTGCCGCCGGACATCGGCGCCAGCCAGATATCGTCGCGCACGTTGCGGTAGATCCAGTCGTAGGCCTCGGCGGGCAGCGGCGAGCCAGTCGAGCCGATGCCGCGCAGGCGGCTCAGGTCTGCCTCACGCGACGGCACCACGCCAGCCTTGATGCCGCCGGTGAAGAACGCCGCGCCCGCGCCGAAGACGGTGATGCCGGCGTCTTGCGCAAAGCGCCACAGCACGCCGGCGTCGGGCCAGGCCGGATTGCCGTCGTAGATCGCGATGGTGCTGCCCAGCAGCAGGCCGGCCACCTGCGCATTCCACATGATCCAGCCACTGCTGCTGTACCAGTGGAAGACATCGTCGGGGCCCAGGTCGTTGTGGAACGCCATCAGCTTGAGCTGCTCGATCACGATGCCGCCGTGGCCGTGCACGATGGGTTTGGGCATGCCGGTGGTGCCGGACGAATAGACGATCCACAGCGGATGGTCGAACGGCACGCTGTCGATCTGCAGCGGCACCCGATGCGCCAGCGCATCCTGCCAGCGATGGCGGCGCAGCGCGCTCGCATGGCCCAGCGAAGTGGCGAGCGAGGTTGCCAACGTCGGGTCCGGCGTTCCCGGCAGCGGCACCACGATCAGGTCCGTCAGGGACGGCAGCGCGTCGACCAGCTGCGCCACCACCGGCGTGCGGTCGTAGGTCTTGCCGCCGTAGCGGTAGCCGTCGACGGCGATCAGCACCTTCGGTTCGATCTGGCGGAAGCGGTCGGTCACCGCGACCTGCCCCATGTCCGGCGCGCAGCCGGACCAGACCGCGCCGACGCTGGCGGTGGCGAGGAAGGCGACGATGGTCTGCGGGATATTCGGCAGATAGCCCGCCACGCGGTCGCCGCGGCCGACGCCCAGTTGCCGCAGCGTATGCGCCAATGCCGCGACCTGCGCTTCGAGTGCGTCCCAGCTCAGCTCGGCCAGCGGCTGCGCTTCCCCGGCATGACGGATCGCGGCACGCTGGCGCGCGGCGCCTTCGCCGGCGTGGCGGAAGACCTGCTGCACATAGTTCAGGCTGGCGCCTTCGAACCAGCGCGCGCCCGGCATCTCGCGGCGCGCCAGCACCTGCCTGGCCGGCGTGTCGAAGCGGACATCGAAGTAGGCGCGTATCGCGTCCCAGAAGGCCTCGATCTCGGTGACCGACCAGCGCCACAGGCTGTCGTAATCGTCGAATGCGAGGCCGCGCGTGTCGCGCAGCCACCGCATGAAGGCCGTCAGCCGCGCGCGCTCGCGCACCGTGGGCGACGGCGTCCAGACCAGCTTGCCTTCTTCCAGCGTTGTCATGTCTCCTCCTTTGCCTTGTTTTTTGATGCCGCGTGCCGATGGCGACGCGGGCCCGGGATGGCTCAAGGGATGGGGATGGGGCGGGCGCCGCGGGCGCCCGCGAGGCGGTCAGATGCCGCCGAGGCAAAGGTACTTCAGTTCCAGGTACTCGTCGATGCCGTAGGTCGAGCCCTCGCGGCCCAGGCCCGACTGCTTGACGCCGCCGAACGGCGCCACCTCGTTCGAGATCAGGCCGGTGTTGATGCCGACCATGCCGTATTCCAGCTGCTCGGCGACGCGCCAGACGCGGCCGATATCGCGGCTGTAGAAATACGAGGCGAGGCCGAACTCGCTGGCGTTGGCCAGCGCCACGGCTTCCTGCTCGTCGCGGAACTTGAACACCGCGGCCACGGGGCCGAAGGTCTCCTCGCGCGAGATCAGCATCTCGGGGGTGGCATCGGCCAGCACGGTCGGCGCGATGAAGCGGCCTGAGCCCAGGCCCTCGACCAGCTTGCCGCCGGTCAGCAGACGGGCGCCGCGCGAAGTCGCGTCGTCGATATGCTGGCGCACCTTCTGCACCGCCTGGTCGTCGATCAGCGGACCCTGGGCCACGCCGGCGTCGAAGCCGTTGCCCACGCGCAGGCCCTCGGCCTGGCGCGCGAGCTTGGCGACGAACTCGTCGTAGATCGACTCGTGCGCATAGAAGCGGTTGGTGCAGACGCAGGTCTGGCCGGCATTGCGGTACTTGGACGCGATCGCGCCTTCGACCGCGGCATCGATATCGGCGTCGTCGAACACGATGAAGGGCGCATGCCCGCCCAGCTCCAGCGCGATCTTCTTGACCGTCGGCGCGCATTGCTCCATCAGGATGCGGCCCACCGGGGTCGAGCCGGTGAAGGACAGATGGCGGACCACCGGCGACGCGCACAACGTCTTGCCGATCGCGATCGACTGATCGGCATCGCCGGTGACGATATTGATCACACCGGCCGGGATGCCGGCGCGGTGCGCCAGTTCGGCCATCGCCAGCGCGCACAGCGGCGTCTGCTCGGCCGGCTTGACCACGATGGTGCAGCCGGCGGCCAGCGCGGGCGCGCACTTGCGCGTGATCATCGCGATCGGGAAATTCCACGGCGTGATCGACGCGCAGACGCCGATCGGCTGCTTGAGCACCACCATCCGCTTGTCGGCCCAGGTCGAGGCCGGCACGTCGCCGCTGACGCGCTTGGCCTCCTCGGCGAACCACTCGATGAACGAGGCGCCGTAGACCACCTCGCCCTTCGATTCGGCCAGCGGCTTGCCCTGTTCGGCCGTCATCAGCGCGGCCAGATCGTCGGTGTGGGCGATCAGCAGATCGAACCAGCGGCGCATCAGGTTGGCGCGCTCCTTGGCCGTCTTCGCGCGCCAGGCCGGCCAGGCCGCCTCGGCGGCGGCGATCGCCCGCTCGGTTTCGACGGCGCCCAGGTTGGCCACCTGCAGCAGTTCCTGGTTGTTCGCCGGGTCGATCACCGGGAAGGTGGTGCCGTTGTCGGCCCCGACCCATTCGCCGTTGACATAGGACTGGCTGCGGACCAGGGCACGGTCCTGGATTCGGTCTAGCGCATTGGCCATCGTGGTCTCCTGTAATCGGTTCTGGTTGCAGATGATAGCGGGGGATGGCGGCGGCCGCGGGCGGGCGCGTCGGGAGCCGGGCGCTGCGGGTCCTGGGCCGCCCAGCTCTCAGCCGCCGGTCGGCCGCTCGAACAGCGTCTCCCACATGCTGTCGACGCGGGTCCTGGTCGCCGCGTCCATCTGGATGGGACGTCCCCATTCGCGGGTGGTTTCGCCGGGCCACTTGTCGGTGGCGTCGATGCCCATTTTCGAGCCCAGCCCCGATACCGGCGAGGCGAAGTCGAGGTAGTCGATCGGCGTATTGTCGACCAGCACCGTATCGCGCGTCGGGTCGACGCGCGTGGTGATCGCCCAGATCACCTCCTTCCAGTCCCGCACGTCGACATCGTCGTCCACCACCACGATGAACTTCGTATACATGAACTGCCGCAGGAAGCTCCAGACGCCGAACATCACCCGCTTGGCGTGGCCGGCGTACTGCTTCTTCATGCGCACCACCGCCATCCGGTAGCTGCACCCTTCGGGCGGCAGATAGAAGTCGGTGATCTCGGGAAACTGCTTTTGCAGCAGCGGCACGAACACCTCGTTCAGCGCGACGCCGAGCACCGCCGGCTCGTCGGGCGGCTTGCCGGTGTAGGTGGAGTGATAGATCGGATCGCGCCGCATCGTGATGCGGTCGATGGTGAAGACCGGGAACCAGTCCTGTTCGTTGTAGTAGCCGGTGTGATCGCCGAACGGGCCTTCCAGCGCGTGCTGGTAGCCGGACGGATGCGTCGGGTCCGGCTGGATATGGCCTTCGAGCACGATCTCGGCCGAGGCCGGCACGCTCAGTTCGGACAGCGTCGGCGTCAGGCAGCCGGCCAGCGCGGTGCGGCTGCCGCGCAGCAGGCCGGCGAACTGGTATTCGGACAGCGTATCGGGCACCGGCGTCACGGCACCCAGCATCGTGGCCGGATCGGCACCGAGCGCGACCGCGATCGGGAACGGCTTGCCCGGGTTGGCCAGCGCGTGCTCGCGGAAGTCCAGGGCGCCGCCGCGGTGTGCCAGCCAACGCATGATGACCTGGTTGCGGCCGATCACCTGCTGGCGGTAGATGCCCAGATTCTGCCGCTTCTTGTGCGGGCCCTTGGTCACCACCAGGCCCCAGGTGATCAGCGGCGCGGCGTCGCCGGGCCAGCACTTCTGGATCGGCAGGCGCGCCAGATCGACGTCGTTGCCTTCCCAGACGATCTCCTGGCAGGCCGGGCTTGACACCTTCTTCGGCGCCATGTCCCACACCGACTTGACCAGCGTGAACAGCTTGCCGGCCTCGCGCAGGCCGCGCGGCGGCTCGGGTTCCTTCAGCGCCGACAGCACGCGCCCGATGTCGCGCAGATCGGCCAGCGATTCCGCGCCCATGCCCAATGCGACCCTGCGTGGTGTGCCGAACAGATTGGCCAGCACCGGCATGTCGAAAATCGCCTCACCTGCTGCCGCGGCGCCGCGCGTCGGCCTCTCGAACAGCACGGCGGGACCTTCGGCACGCAGCAGGCGATCGCAGATTTCGGTCATTTCGAGGTCCGGCGACACGGGCGCCGCGATGCGCCGCAACTCGCCCTGTTGTTCGAGTTGACCGATGAAATCGCGCAAGTCTTTGTATTGCATCAGGAATTTGTGGTTGGGCGAGGGGCGTGACGATGGCGCCACGCTCGTCGAACGGCTGAATGAGGTGCAGTGCGGTCCATATTCGACCGCGCCGCGAGAAAATTTTTGCGCCACAGCGTACCCGCAAATTGTAAGTTTTTTTGAATGGCAAGCGGACGCGCGGGGCGGGACATCCTAGGCCAGCACTACGATTGCGGCCACCTGAGTGATTCGTTCACCCCACAATAGCGGGGTTTCGTTATAACCACAGGGAATGTTTTTCCGTTCTTTAATTCTTGACTCGATATAAAACGATTTTTACAATCGCGTCTGCTCAAAGGTGTGCTGCGTTGCAACAACGAACTTTTCGATCCTGTCAAGGGGTGTAACGCAGATCACCACGTTGGATCAACCCGAGTGGACCGCTACAACGGCGGTCCCTCCGATCACCGCTGGCAATGACCGGCGCGTCTTGAGTCTTCGCAGCAGGGCAGGCTACCCCAAGAGCCTCCTCTGCTAATCGCTGGGCGCTTGGGGAGCGCCCACCAACAACAGATGCCGATCGCCCCTGCAAGGCGGTGCGACATCCTTACTTGACTACGTTGCCAGTGGACGGCCATGCGTGGGCGCAAGCCCTGCAGGCCCGGGAGCCGGCGGCGCATGGAGGTAAGCATGAGTGGTTGGAAAACCCTTCATCTTCCCGGTGTCGGGCGGGCGTTGCAGGTCCGCTTCAGGCAACCGGTTCCCGGTGTGCGGCGTGCCCTGCAGGTTCGTCTCGCGCATCCGGTCGCGGGCCGCGCACTGCGCAGCGGTCGCGCAACGTTGAAATACGCGCTGAACAGCGCGGGTCTGATCGCGGTGGTGGCCGGTATTTCGCTGTCGATCAGCCAGGAATGGCGCACCGCGCTGGCCGGCATGCTGGCCGGCAACGAGGCGCCTGCCATTCTGCTGGAGGCGGCGACCGCGTCGGCGCCGGTCCATGCCAGCACGGCCGACGTGGCGGCTGCCAAGCTGCTGCCTGCCGTCAAGGTGCCGCCGGGCGGCGCCGCGGTGCCGCCCGTCGCGGCCGTGGGCCTGCCGAGCGTCTCGGGCGTCGGCGAGTGGGCCAATGCCAGCCAGTCGAAGGTGCCGTCGGTCGCCCATCTGGCGGCCCGTATTCCGGCCCAGCGCGTGGCCCTGGACGCGCGTTACAGCAGCACGCTGGCCAACGCACGCGAACAGGCCGCGGTGGCCGAGTACATCGCGCGCAAGTACCGCGTGGCCGCGCAGGCGACCGCGCAACTGGTCAAGGCCGCCTATCTGACCGGCCGCGAGGTCGGTATCGATCCGCTGCTGATCCTGGGCGTGATCGCGATCGAGTCCAGCTTCAATCCGTACGCGGAGAGCGGCGTGGGCGCGCAGGGCCTGATGCAGGTGATGACCAAGGTCCACCAGGACAAGTACGAGCACGTCGGCGGTGTCGCGGCCGCGCTCAATCCTTACGCCAACATCAAGATCGGTGCGCTGGTGCTGAAGGACTGCATCGCCCGCGCCGGTTCGATCGAAGGCGGCCTGAAGTACTACGTCGGCGCCACCACGGCGACCGATGGCGGCTACGGCGCCAAGGTGCTGGCCGAGCGCGCGAAGCTGCGCCAGGTGCTGGGCATCCGCGGCAACGCGCCGGCGGCCAAGCCGGACGTGATTGAGTCGCTGCCGGGTCCGTCGTCGACCAAGACGCAGGCCGAGCATACGCCCGAGCCGGAAAACTTCGAGCTCGAGGCGGCGCAGACGCCCCGCAAGGCCTGATTCCGGCGCGGCTCGTCCGCGCGCGGTCGAAAGCACACAGTCGAAAAAAAGCGGCGCAGCCTGGTTGGCTGCGCCGCTTTCGTTTTGGCGGGACGTGGCGATGGCCGCCGCCATTGCGCTATCCCTGCTTCTATTTCCCGAACAGCTTGCCGAGCCGCCGCATCGCTTCCTCGATATGGGCCATCGACGTCGCGTACGAGATGCGGATGTACTCGCGCGCGGTATGCGGGCCGAAGTCCAGGCCGGGTACCAGCACCACGCCGGCATCGTGCAGCATCGCCTGCGTCAGCCGGTCGGAGTCGCCCGCGGCCGGGTGCTGCACGTCGCGGCAATCGGCGTAGACATAGAAGGCACCATCGGGCTTGACCGGCACGCGCAGGCCGAGCGCTTCGAGCGCGGGCACGATGGCATCGCGCCGGCGCTGGAATTCGGCCTTGCGCTCGTCGTAGATCGCCAGCGCCTCGGGCGTGAAGCAGGCCAGGGCCGCATGCTGCGCCACCGCGGACGCGCAGATGAACAGGTTCTGCGCGACCTTCTCGAAGTCGGCGACCAGCGCGTCCGGCACCACCAGCCAG
Source organism: Cupriavidus sp. (assembly GCA_031180665.1). GTDB lineage: Bacteria > Pseudomonadota > Gammaproteobacteria > Burkholderiales > Burkholderiaceae > Cupriavidus. The sequence goes on from JAPSLP010000017.1 coordinate 23,511, forward strand.
CCCAGCCGCCAGCCCGTCATGTTGAAGTACTTGGAGAAGCTGTTGACGGTGACCACATTGTCGTCGAGCGACAGCGCCGACACCGGCCGACCGTCGTACGACAGCCCCTGATAGATTTCGTCGACGATGGCGAAGCCCCGGCGCTGGCGTACCTCGGCGAGGATGTCATCCAGCTCGTCGGGCAGGATCGAGGTGCCGGTCGGGTTCGACGGCGAGGCCAGCAGCACGCCGCGGGTGGCTTCGGTCCAGTGCTCGCGCACCTGGTCGGCGGTCAGCTGGAAGCGTGCCTGCGGGCCGCTGGGGATCATGCGGGCGACGCCGTCGAAGGCGGCGACGAAATGCCGGTTGCAGGGATAGCTCGGGTCCGGCATCAGCACCTCGGCGCCGATCTCGACCAGCACGGCGCAGGCGAGCAGCAGCGCGCCGGAGGCCCCGGCGGTGACGATCACCCGGCGGGCCGGGATATCGAGCCCGTAGGCGGTCTTGTAGTAGCCAGCGATCGCCTCGCGCAGCGCGTGAATGCCGAGCGCGCCGGTGTATTGCGTCACGCCGCGACGCATTGCCGCTTCCGCCGCCCGCACCACCGGCTCGGCCGCGGTGAAGTCGGGTTCGCCGATGCCCATATGGATGATGTGCCGGCCGGCACGTTCGAGCTCGGCGGCCTGCTTGGCCAGTTCCATCACGTGGAAGGCGCGGATATTGGCAAGGCGGGAGGCGGTGGCGAGGCGCTGTGGGTCCATGGCGGGTAACTTGGAATCGATGGGAAAAAGGGTTGCGCGGCCCTGGAGCACGACGGTGGCGCACTACCGCGATCATCGCCGGAAATGAAAACACCCGCCTGGGCGGGTGTCGGTCCGGCGCATGCCGCAGGGGCGCGCGCCGGTCAGCGTCGGGCGGCGACCTCGGTGGCGCGCACCTGCGCGGCAACCTTGTCGAGCACGCCGTTGACGTACTTGTAGCCTTCGACGCCGCCGAAGGTCTTGGTCAGCTCGACGGCCTCGTTGATGACGACCTTGTACGGGATGTCGATGCAGTGCACCAGCTCGTAGCTGCCGATCAGCAGCGCGGCACGCTCGACCGGCGACAGCTCTTCGACGGTGCGGTCCAGGAACGGCGAGAAGGCGGCCGTCAGCCGTTCTTCCTCGCGCACGGCGCCGCCCAGCAGCGCGTCGAAATGCTCGCGGTCGGCCTTGTTGAAGCCCTGGGCGTCGTGCAGGTGGGCCTGGATCGCACCGATGTCGTTGCGGTTCAGCAGCCACTGGTACAGGCCCTGCAGCGCCAGTTCGCGCGAACGGCGGCGCGCGCTCTTGGGCGGCGCCTTGGCGTCGGAGCGGCCGGACTTGGCGGCAGGCTTGCCGCCCTGTGCTGCATCACTCATCGTCGTCCTCGTCCTCGTCGTCCTGGCCACGCAGCGAATCGAGCGCCGCCACCAGGTTCGCCATCTCCACCGCGGCACGGGCACAGTCGCGGCCCTTCTCGCGGGTGCGGGCATGGGCCTGGGCGTCGGTATCGACGGTCAGGATGCCGTTGGCGATCGGCAGGTTGAAGTCCAGGCCGACACGGGTGATGCCCGCGCCCGACTCGTTCGAGACCAGCTCGAAGTGGTAGGTTTCGCCGCGCACCACGGCGCCCAGCGCGATCAGCGCATCGAATTGGCCGCTCTCGGCCATCTTCTGCAGTGCCAGCGGGATTTCCAGTGCGCCGGGCACCGTCACCACCAGCGTGTCTTCGCCTTCGATGCCCAGCTTCTCCAGCTCGGCTACGCAGGCTTCGCGCAGCGCGTCGCAGACCGGCTCGTTGAAACGCGCCTGCACGATGCCGATGCGCAGGCCTTCGCCGTCGAGATTGCTCGGGTAGAAACCGTGATCCATATCGTTCTCCAGGGTTCGGTGAGCGGCCGCGCCCGGGATGGGCCGGCCGCCGGTATTGGGGGGGACGCTCAGTCGTCGTCGCCGTTCATCGGCTGGTAGCCGGTCACTTCGAGATCGTAGCCCGTCATGCTGGGCATCTTGCGCGGCGAGGCCAGCACGCGCATCTTGCCCACGCCGACATCGCGCAGGATCTGCGCGCCGATGCCGTAGGTGCGCAGGTCCGGCTTGCGCGGCGCGCGCGTCTGCGGCTCGTCCAGCGCGCTGAATTGCGCGAACAGCCGCTCGGCGCTGTCGCCGCAGTTCAGCAGCACCATCACGCCGCTGTCGGCCGCGCCGATCGCCTCCAGCGAGGCCGGCACCGTCCACGAGTGGGTGGTGCGCGAGACTTCGAGCAGGTCCAGCACCGACAGCGGCTCGTGCACGCGCACCAGGGTCTCGACGTCGCGCTGCGGATCGCCCTTGATCAGCGCCAGATGGGCGTGGCCGCTGGGCGTGTCGCGGTAGGCGATGCTGCGGAAGGTGCCGTACGGCGTCTGCATGGTGCGCTCGCCGACGCGGTCGACGATGCATTCGGTGCGGCTGCGGTAGTGGATCAGGTCGGCGATGGTGCCGATCTTCAGGCCGTGCAGCTCGGCGAATTCGATCAGGTCCGGCAGCCGCGCCATGGTGCCGTCGTCCTTCATGATTTCGCAGATCACGGCAGCCGGGGTCACGCCGGCCAGCGCCGCCAGGTCGCAGCCCGCCTCGGTATGGCCGGCGCGCATCAGCACGCCGCCGGGCTGGGCGGTCAGCGGGAAGATGTGGCCGGGCTGGACCAGATCGCTCGGCCTGGCGTCGCGTGCGACGGCCGCTTGCACGGTACGGGCGCGGTCGGCCGCCGAAATGCCGGTGGTGACGCCTTCGGCCGCCTCGATCGACACCGTGAAAGCGGTGCCGTGCGGGGTGCCGTTGCGGCTGACCATCGGGTGCAGTTCCAGCTGACGGCAACGCTCGGGCGTCAGCGTCAGGCAGATCAGGCCGCGGCCGTACTTGGCCATGAAGTTGATGGCCTCGGGCGTGACGAAATCGGCCGCCAGCACCAGATCCCCCTCGTTCTCGCGGTCTTCCTCGTCGACCAGGATAACCATGCGGCCGGCACGGATCTCGGCAATGATGTCTTCGGTTGGGGCGATCGTCATGAGGTAGGCAAAGGAAAGTCTGGCGGGGCGGCCCCGGGCGAGGCCCGTGAGGCGACTGCGGCGCGCCGGGGCGGCGCGCGGTTTAACCCGGCATTGTACGCGATGCGAGCCGGGGGCAAGGGGCGCCGAGGGCAGGGTCGGCCGAGGCGCCTGGGGGATGGGCCGGGGAGGGATCCGCGATGGAACCGCGATGGAACCGCGATCGAACCGCGATGGGCCCGCGATGGGCCCGCGATGGGCCCGCGATGGGCCCGCCATGGGCCCGGGGCCGAATCCGGACCGTGCGGGCTTGCGCGGACCGTCAGGCGGGTTTTCAGCCCACCTTGCCTTCGGCGCTCAGCATCCGCTCCACATAGCGGGCGATCAGGTCGATCTCCAGATTGACCTTGGCCCCGGGACGCAGGTCCTGCAGCGTGGTGACCTCGATCGTATGGGGAATCAGGTTGATCGAGAACTCGCAGCCGTCGGCCTGGTCGGTCACCCGGTTGACCGTCAGCGAGACGCCGTTGACCACCACCGAGCCCTTGTAGGCCAGATAGCGCGCCAGCTCGCGCGGCGCGCGCACGCGCAGCTCGTGCGATTCGCCGACCGGCGCGAAATGGGTGACCTCGCCCAGCCCGTCGACATGGCCCGAGACCAGATGGCCGCCGAGCCGGTCGGCCAGGCGCAGCGCCTTTTCGAGATTGACCCGGCCGGGCTGCGCGAGGCCGGTGGTCTTGTCCAGCGACTCGCGCGAGACCTCGACGTCGAAGCTGCCGGGCTGCAGCGCCACCACCGTCATGCAGGCGCCCTGGATGGCGATGCTGTCGCCGATCTGCACGTCGGACAGGTCCAGGCCGCCCGCGTCGATCCGCAGGCGGACGCCGGCGTTGTCGGTGTTCTGGTCGCCCAGCGGCGTCACGGAGTCGATGCGGCCGACGGCCGCCACAATGCCAGTAAACATGGTCTGGTCAGCAGGGAGAGAAATCGAAGGGGAAAGCGAAGGGAAAACCGGAGCGATACGCGGCATGCTAGCAGCCTGAGCGAAGCACGTGCCGTTCAGCTCGCCGGATGGCGGCGCGCGATCAGCCGCAGGTCGTCGCCGATCTGCCGCACGTCGTGCCAGCGGAAGGCCGGCGCGTCCTGCAGGCGCGCGAGCGGCGGCAGGTTGAACATGCCCTGCGCATCGCCGAGCAGCCGGGGCGCCAGATAGACCAGCAGTTCGTCCGCGCAGCCTTCGCGGATCAGCGAACCGTTGAGCTTGAAGCCGGCCTCGACATGCAGCTCGTTGATGCCGCGCCGGCCCAGTTCCTCGAGCATGCGGCGCAGCTCGACCTTGCCGTGCGGGTTGGGCAGCACCACCACCTCGGCGCCGCGCGCCTCCAGCGCGGTGCGGCGGGCGCGGTCGTCGACCGCACAGAACACCAGCACCGGCCTGGCGAATTCGCCGGTGTCCGGCGTCAGCATGCGCGCGTCCAGCGGCACCTCCAGCCGCGAGTCGATCAGCACCCGCTGCGGCTGGCGCGGCGTGTCGACGGCCCGCACGGTCAGCTGCGGGTCGTCGTCGCGCACCGTGCCGATGCCGGTCAGGATCGCGCAGGCACGGGCGCGCCAGGCATGGCCGTCGTCGCGCGCGGCCTGGCCGGTGATCCACTGGCTGGTACCGTCGTGCAGCGCGGTGCCGCCATCGAGCGAGGCCGCGACCTTGACGCGCACCCATGGCAGGCCGCGCGTCATGCGCGAGACGAAGCCGATATTCAGGTCGCGCGCCTCCTTCTCCAGCAGGCCGCAGCGCACGTCGATGCCGGCATCGCGCAGCCGCTGCAGGCCCCGTCCCGATACGGTGGGATTCGGATCTTCCATCGCCGCGACCACGCGCTTGACGCCGGCGCGCACCAGCGCATCGGCGCACGGCGGCGTGCGGCCGAAATGGCTGCACGGCTCCAGCGTGACGTAGGCGGTCGCCCCGGCGGGATCGAAGCCGCGCGCGGCGGCGTTCTTCAGCGCCTGGATCTCCGCATGGTCCTGGCCCGCGGGCTGCGTGTAGCCTTCGCCGATCACCTTGCCGCCCTTGGTCAGCACACAGCCCACGCGCGGATTCGGCGTGGTGATGAACATGCCCCGCGCGGCGAGCGCGAGGGCCTGCTGCATGGCGGCGTGATCGGTTTCGGAGAACATGAGTGGGCGGTTTCCTGCCGGTTGTCTTGACTGCCGTGGCGGGCTGGCGTGGTCGGGTCGAGCATGGCGGGCCGCGGTCCGGGGCTGGCGCGGCTCAGGGCTCGCTGTCGGTCCGGCTGTCGCAGTCCGCGTCCTGGCCGGGCGTGCAGATGCGCAAGCGGCCCAGCGCGCCGACCCTGACCTGACGCTGCGCATGGCCGCAGCGCAGGGTAAAGGTAGCGGCATAGAAGCCGCCACGTTCCGACCGAGAGTATCCCACAGGAGCCAGCCGCAGCGCGCGGCTGCCGTCCGTGGCGCGCAGCGCGACACGCAGGCAGGCGGCGTTCAGGCCCGCCGCGGACAGCGCCGGGGTGTCCGGGGGCTCGCTGGCCTCGCCGGCCGCGCTGGCAACGATACGCCACCCGCGCGAGAAGTCGGCCGAGCCTGGCTCCGGCGCCAGCAGAACGGTGATGCGCCTGGCCACAGCGAACTCGCGCGCCGTCTCGATCGAGGCCGCCAGCAGATCGGCGGCCAGGCGCACCTGCTGCCGCTCCAGCGCATCGCGATAGGACGGGTAGGCGGAGGCCGCGAGCGTTGCGGTGATCGCCATCGCGGCGAGCCATTCGATCAGAGTGGCGCCCGTCGTGCGTGCGCGGTGCCGCGAATCCTTGCCGCGGCGCCGGCTCAGCACGCTTGCGGCCATGGCACCGGGCCGGCCGCGTCCGGGGATTCCGTCAGCCATTCCCCGCTGCTGCGCAGGATCAGCGTGCCGCAAGCGGGGTCGGGCCATTGCGGCGCGGCATGCAGTTCGATGCAATGGTGGAGGTCGGGCTCGCGCTGGCTGGCTGCGGTGCAGGGCATCGCCGCCACCCGGTAGCGCGGAAGCGCCGGCGGTGCGGGCACCCACTGTGGCCAGCGTCCGGCCGGACCGTTTCCGCTGTCGTCGGCGAAGCCACCGCGTGCCATCGCGTGACGCTGCAGATCGAGCATCGCCGCGATCAACGCGGTATGGGCCTGCGCGCGCCAGCTGCGCTGCAGGTGCGGATGCCAGCTGGTGGCCGCGATGCCGCCGACGATGGCGGCGATGGCGATCACGATCAGCAGCTCGATCAGCGTGAAGGCGGCGGTGCGGCTGGCGATCATGGCGGGTGATGGAGGGTCATGGAGATCATGAAGGGTCATGGAGGGTCATGGAGGGTCACGGCGCCTCATGGCAGGTCGGGGCGCCTCATGACGCGGCATGACGTCACGATGGATAAGGCGGGACGAGTTCGCGCCAACCGAGCCGCCGGACGCGGCCGCCTCCCGGCTGGCTTGCCGCTGCGCGCCGTGAAGACGGATCGATCCATTCCGGTTCGATCCATTCGGTCTGCAGCACGACGCGCGCGGCCGGGTCGCGTCCCTGGCCGAGCGCAGTGATGCGATAGCGCTGCGGTGGCACGCCAGCGGGCGCCGATCCGCCGGTGTTGTTTGGCGGCAGGCGTTCGATCAGATACCGCGGCACGGTGGTCGCGCCGGCCATCTCCGCCGGGATGACGGGCAGGGTCGCGCCGGTTACGCTTCCGACCGGGACACCGATGGCGTCCGCTGGCAGGGGCTGATCCATCCAGGCGCGCCACGGCGGCGGCTGGCCCAGCGCGGGACTGCACAGGCCGCGCTGCGCCTGCGCGCCGCAACGGCCGGGCGCAGGCCACGAGCCGAGGCGGTCATTGCGGCCGGCCGGCGGCGCGCTGGCGGCAGTTCCCGCCATGGCGGCAGTTCCCCCAATAGGCGCAGTTGCGCTCAGCAAATCGTGCTCGCCATCGAGCAGCGCGAGCTCCGCGCCACGAAACGCAATCTCGCGCTCGAGCCGCTGACCGATTGCCTGATGTCCGGCCATCAGCAGCACGAACAGCGCACCGGCCAGAGCGAGGGTCAGCGTCGACAGCACGACCACGGAAATCAGCGTGATGGCGCCGCGTGCGGCTTGGGGCGGCATCCCATCGCCGGTGGTCCTCAGCATGGCGACCCCGCGCAGAACGGCGCGTTGCGCAGCCACACCGTGGTGGCGAAGACCCGCCGCGAAGCAGTGAGCCGTGAGCGCGGCAGGTAGGCGATATCGTCGCCTGGCTCGCCGGCCGTGCGCGCCGGCAGCAGGGGCAAGGGCGTCGCAGCCGTGCCCGGCATGCCAGCGCCGGTACGCAGTACCAGGGCGATCTGCACGGCCAACACCTTGCGCCACGCCTCCATTCCGCCGATCGCAAGCTCGCTGGCGCGCAGGAAGGTGTCGACGCGGCCATCGCCGTCGCGATCGACGCCATAGCGCAGTTGCAGGGTCTCGACACCGCGGGCGAGTGCTCCCGTGCTCCACGTCGTGCCGCCGCCGCTGTCACTGCCGCGCCCGCTCCCGCCACTGTTGCCATCGCGGCGACCGGGATAGCGGCACAGCAATTGCGGCTCGCCGTCGGCGCCGTTGGCGACGTACAGCAGGTTGGCGGTCAGGTAGCGGGCCGCCTGCGGCGACGAGGCCGGTGCCGTTTCCACAGCGGCCACCGCGATGGGGACCGGATAACCGCTGCAGTCGGACAGGTAGCGGTCGGGCACCGCCGGATCGCCGGCGGGATGGTTGCCGCCGAAGCGGATCAGCAGCGCATCGCTGCCGGCGACGCCGGGTTTGCCGCAGCTCAGTGCGTCGCCGAGCGTCGGCTGGCCGCAGTCGTCGCGGCCCATCAGCGGCGGGGGCAGGGCGGCGCTCGGTGCCGGATGCCAGCCCGCATGGCGCAGCAGCGCAGCAACCGCTTCGAGCAGGGCGCCGCCGCGCTGCTCCAGTTCGCGTTGCTCGGCGGCCAGGACATAGGCCGATCGCATGGTCAGGAAGACCGTCATCGCCGCGCTGCTCGCCAGTGCTCCGAGCAGCAGGCCGACCATCACCTCGACCAGCGACCATCCTTGCATCGCGGCGGACTGCCATGGCGTACGGACGCGGCTGAGCAGAGCCGATCCGCTCGCCCACGGGGCGACGATTGCCGGCCTCATGGCCGCAACCGCAGCGCGATGGCGCGCAATGCGGTACGGGATTGGGCCGCATCGGCGTCGTTGCGCATGCCGGACGCGGGCGGCAAGGGACCGACCACGACCACGCGTTGGCCGGCCGGGCAGCTCGATTGCGCCGCGTTCGCCGGCAGCGAGGCGCACCAGCGTGGCGCTGGCACGCCCGGCATCTGCGCGAGCGCGGGGAGCCGGACGGGATCGGGAACGGCATCCGGCCCCGCCAGCCCTGCCAGTTCGGCGCCCTCGGCGGCGAGCCGCAGGGCCTGGGCGATCCGCAAGGGCTCACGCCACCATTGCAGCGTCGTTGGCGCGAGCCCGGCCAGCGGCAGCAGGCCGATGCCGAGCACGGCGAGCGCGACCAGCGCTTCGAGCAGCAGATACCCTCTGTGGCGCACGCGCCAGCGGTCAGATAAATGGGGAAAAGAAGCGAGGTGGCAATCGACGCGCCAGGGAAGGGCGCCGGCAGTCAAAGCGCCGGAAGGCGCCGGAGCGGTCGATAACGCGGAAGCCGCGGATAACGCCGTAGCGCTCGACAACTCGGAAGCGGCCGACAACGGCGAAGCGGTCGATAACGCGGACGCCGCCCATAACGCCGTAGCGTTCGAAGACTGGGAAGGCGCCGACAACGCCGAAGCGGTCGGTGAGGCCGAAATCGCCGAAGGGATCGCAATCATCGCTCTGGTCCTGTGCGTGACAAGCGAGGACCAGATTAATCGTCAGCGAGCGGGGATGAGGTTTCGGACCGTGGAGGATTCGACAAGGATTGCAACAGCGGCAACGGCAACCACCGCGGCAACCGGCGGCGACGGCAACAAGCAGCTGCAAGCAGCAACGAGACAGCAACGAGACAGCAACGAGACAGCAACGAGACAGCAACGAGACAGCAACAAGCAGCGTCAGGCAGGAACAAGCAGCGCCAGGCAGCGACAGGCCGCAAGGCCCTGGCGCCACGGCGAGGCAACGCCTCAGCGCTTGCCGTTGGGCGAGCTGACTTCGGCCAGCACGTCGGAGAACTCGGACACGTCCTCGAAGCTGCGGTACACCGACGCGAAACGGATATAGGCGATCTTGTCGAGCTTGCGCAGCTCGCGCATCACCAGTTCGCCGACCTGGCTGCTGGGGATTTCCTTCTGTCCCAGCGCCAGCAGCTTTTCCTCGATGCGCGCGATCGCCTCGTCGATGGCCTCGGCCGACACCGGCCGCTTGCGCAGGGCCAGCCGCATCGAATCCTTGAGCTTGCTGCGCGCGTAATCGACCCGGCTGCCGTTCTTCTTGACGATGGCCGGGAAGAACAGCTCGATCCGCTCATAGGTGGTGAAGCGCCGGTCGCAGGCCTCGCAACGGCGGCGCCGGCGCACGGTATCGCCTTCCTCGGACATGCGGGTGTCGAGCACCTGGGTATTGGAGTGACCGCAGAAGGGACATTTCATCGGACCACCTGGAGGCGGGGGTTGAGCGGCCGCGCGCCGCCCGGCGGAGCGGACGGCGCGCGGCGACGGCCGATCAGCCGTAGACCGGGAAGCGCTTGGTCAGCGCCGCGACCTGCTCGCGCACGCGCGCGATGTTGTCGGCGTCGTGCGGGTTGTCCAGCACGTCGGCGATCAGGTTGGCGACCTGGCGCGCTTCCTCTTCCTTGAAGCCGCGCGTGGTCATCGCCGGCGAGCCCAGGCGGATGCCCGAGGTGACGAACGGCTTTTCCGGATCGTTGGGGATCGCGTTCTTGTTGACCGTGATATGCGCGTCGCCCAGGATCTTCTCGGCTTCCTTGCCGGTGATCTGCTTGGCGCGCAGGTCGACCAGCATCACGTGGCTCTCGGTGCGGCCCGAGACGATGCGCAGTCCGCGTGCAATCAGGGTCTCGGCCAGCGCCTGGGCGTTCTTGACGACCTGCTGCTGATAGGCCTTGAACTCGGGCGACAGCGCTTCCTTGAAGGCGACCGCCTTGCCGGCGATCACGTGCATCAGCGGGCCGCCCTGGATGCCGGGGAAGATCGCCGAGTTGATGGCCTTCTCATGCTCGGCCTTCATCAGGATCACGCCGCCGCGCGGGCCGCGCAGGCTCTTGTGCGTGGTGGTGGTGACGAAGTCGGCGTGCGGCACCGGGTTCGGGTAGACGCCCGCGGCGATCAGGCCCGCGTAGTGCGCCATGTCGACCATGAAATAGGCGCCGACCGACTTGGCCACCGCGGCGATGCGCTCGAAGTCGATGCGCAGCGAAAAGGCCGACGCGCCGGCGATGATCAGCTTCGGCTTCTTCTCCTGGGCCAGCTTTTCCAGCGCGCCGTAGTCGATGTCCTCGTCGGCGTTCAGGCCGTAGCTGACCACGTTGAACCACTTGCCGCTCATGTTGAGCGCCATGCCGTGGGTCAGGTGGCCGCCTTCCGCCAGGCTCATGCCCATGATGGTGTCGCCCGGCTTGAGCACGGCGAAGAACACGCCCTGGTTGGCCTGCGAGCCCGAGTTCGGCTGCACGTTGGCGGCCTCGGCGCCGAACAGCTGCTTGACGCGGTCGATCGCCAGCTGCTCGACGATGTCGACGTATTCGCAACCGCCGTAGTAGCGCTTGCCGGGATAGCCCTCGGCGTACTTGTTGGTCAGCTGCGAGCCCTGGGCGGCCATCACGGCCGGCGAGGTGTAGTTCTCGGAGGCGATCAGCTCGATATGGTCTTCCTGGCGCTGATTTTCCTGCTGGATGGCGGACCAGAGTTCGGGATCGATCTGGTCGATCGTGTAGCGGCTGCGTTCGAACATGGCGAAACTCGTCTGTAGAAGGATCGGTGAAAACCGTCGGATGACGGCGGATTGACCGAAGAATACGGGAACGGAACGACGGTAGGGCGCGCGGGGAAGACGCATGCGAACCGCGTCGCCGGTTTGGGCGCGGGGCCCGGATTGGCGGCGCAGGGCGCACCCTGCTTCCCATTCGCTGGCCCAGGCGAGCGGCAGGCGCGGCGGCTATCGCAAGGGACCGCGGCCGGGCATTGCGCCCTGGCTTCGGACCGCTTCCGGTGGCTTGGCGCCAGAGATCTTGCGCTTCCTCGTGGTAGTACCCACTGACTTCGCCAGTCGCGCAAGGTGGAATGGTTGGCCGGAGTTTACGCGAGGCCCCGGCTCGCCGCAAGCCGGCAAGGCCGCCTCGGACCGGGCCTGGCGGGGCAGGCAAGGCGGCTTCGTCTGTAGGACGGCCTGGCGTTGCGTTGTCGGACGCCGTGTGACACCGGAGCCGCGCCCGCGTCCGTTACAATCGCGGCCATGACGAATTTCGTATGGCCCCTGCGCGTCTACTGGGAAGACACCGACGCCGGCGGGGTGGTGTTCTACGCCAACTACCTCAAGTTTTTCGAACGTGCGCGCACCGAATGGCTGCGCTCGCTGGGTATCGAGCAGCAGGCCCTCGCCGAGGAATCCGGCGTGGTCTTTGTCGTGCGCAGCACAGCGGTGGAATACAATGCGCCCGCCCGGCTGGACGACCTGCTGGAGATCCGCACCCGTATTGAACGGGTCGGTCCGGCCTCGGTCCAATTCGCCCAGGAAGCGTGGCGCGGGCCGCTGATGCTGGCCGCGGGCGCGATCCGGGTGGGATGCGTGGACCGCGACAGCTTCCGCCCGGCCCCGATTCCCGCACCCGTCCTCGCAACCATCAAGACCGCCCGATGAATCCCGTGACCGTCACGCAAGACATGTCGATCCTTACGCTGGTGATGCACGCCAGCCTCCTGGTGCAGGCCGTGATGGCGCTGCTGCTCGCCATGTCCCTGTTCTCCTGGACTTATATTTTCCGCAAGCATATGGCGCTGCGCGCCGCCCGCACCCAGACCGAAGGATTCGAGCGCGATTTCTGGGCCGGCGGCGATCTGCAGTCGCTCTATCACAGCGCGGCGAACAACCGCCACAGCACCGGCGCGCTGGAGCGGATCTTCGAGTCGGGCATGGGCGAATACCTGAAGGCGCGCGAGCGCAGCAACGACGCCGGCGCGCTGCTGGACGCGGCCCGCCGCGCGATGCGCGCGGCCTACCAGCGCGAGATGGACGTACTGGAGTCGCACCTGCCGTTCCTGGCCTCGGTCGGGTCGGTCAGCCCGTATATCGGCCTGTTCGGCACGGTCTGGGGCATCATGAACGCGTTCCGCGGCCTGTCCAATGTCCAGCAGGCGACGCTGGCCGCGGTGGCGCCCGGTATCGCCGAAGCGCTGGTGGCCACCGCGATCGGCCTGTTCGCGGCGATTCCGGCGGTGATCGCGTACAACCGCTACGCGACCGAGATCGACCGGATGGCAATCCGCTTCGAGAGCTTCATGGAAGAATTCCTCAACATCCTGCAGCGGCAGACCCGCTGAAGCCCAGGCCATAGGAGAAGCGCAGCATGGCAGCCATTCAGCGCCGCGGCGGCTCCCGCCGCCGGGCCAGCGCCGACATCAACGTGGTGCCGTATATCGACGTGATGCTGGTTCTGCTCGTCATCTTCATGGTGGCGGCGCCGATCGTCAGCCCCGCCGTGGTCGACCTGCCCAGCGTGGCCGACGCCACGCCCCAGCAGAAGACGCCGCCGATCATCGTCACCGTGCACGAGGACGGCACGCTGACCGCGCGCGGCAAGAATCCCGAAGGCGGCTCGTTCGAGCGCAAGCTCGATACCGCGGGGCTGCTGGACTTCGTGCACCAGCGCCAGAACGAGAACCCGGACCAGCCCGTGGTGATCGCCGCCGCCCGCACGGTCAAGTACGAGGCGGTGCTCGACGTGATGTCCGAACTGAAGGCCGATGGCGTCAAGCGCGTCGGCCTGATGGTCAAGTCCAAGTAACCGCTGGATGACGACCGGATGTCGCCCGGAACCTTGCCGTTAGCCTTTGCCATGAAGAACGCCGACTCCTACCCGTATCAGCCGGTCAAGGAACGCGGCACGCTGCGCTCCTTCCTGCTGGCGCTCTTCATGCACCTGCTGCTGGGCATCGTGCTGTATTACGGTGTCAACTGGCAGATCAGCACCCCCGCCGGCGTCGAGGCCGAGCTGTGGGAGGAAGTCCCCGACACCCCGGCCCCGGAGCCGACCCCGCGGCCGCAGCCGCAGCCGACCCCGGCGCCGCCGGCGCCCGTGGCGAAGCCCAAGCCCGAAGAGGACGCCGACATCGCGCTCGAGCGCCAGAAGCGCCGCGAAGCCGAGGCACGCGAGGCCGCGCGCAAGCAGGCGGAGCTCAAGGCGCGCCAGGAACGCGAGGAACGCGAGGCGGCCGAGCGCCGCGAGGCGCAGCGCAAGGAAGAACAACGCAAGGAAGCCCAGCGCAAGGAAGCCCAGCGCAAGGAAGAACAGCGCAAGGAAGAGCAGCGGAAAGAGGCCCAGCGCAAGGAAGACCAGCAGCGCGCCGAGGAGCAGAAGCGCAGGGAACAGGCCGAGCGCAAGGAAGAGCAGGCGAAGAAGGCCAAGGCGGACGCCGAGGCCAAGGCCAAGGCAAAGGCCGACGCGGATGCGAAGGCCAAGCGCGAGGCCGCCGCCAACGCCCAGCGCCAGGCCGAGCTGGCGCGCCTGAAGGCGCTGGCCGGCGGCAGCGGCTCGGGCGGCGGCACGTCGGAGAACGCCGGTTCGGGCGGGCGTGCGTCGCCGGGCTACGCCGACAAGGTGCGCCGCCGGGTCAAGCCGAACATCGTGTTTACCGAGGACGTGCAGGGCAATCCGACCGCCGTGGTGTCGGTGTCGCTGGCGCCGGACGGCTCGCTGCTGTCGGCCCGTCTGTCCAAGTCCAGCGGCAATTCGGCCTGGGACAACGCCGTGCTGCGCGCGGTCGAGCGTTCCGACCCGCTGCCGCGCGACGACAACGGCAAGGCGCCGTCCAGCTTCACGATCACGTTCCGGCCCAAGGACTGAGGACGGGCAAGCGTATGATTTGCAACATAGTGCAACCGGGATCGCTGGCCGCCGGTCGGCTGGCTACCATCGGCGGTTGCCTGGCGCGGCCCGGCGGCGCCTCGCTCCGCGCGCCGTTGCCGACGCGCCCGATGCATCGATTGACGATCTCGATATAGATAGAGGAGCAGCATGCGATCGCTTTTGGCCCTTTTGGCCCATGGGGGCTTCGCCTATCGGGCGGCCGACGCCCGCCAACGCACCCCGGCCACCCCCCTCGACAGCCGGCGCACGGCCCGTTCGGCCGTGCTGGCCTGGATCACCATGGCGCTGGCCATGATGCTGACGATGGGCACGGCCCACGCCCAGCTGAACGTCGAAATCTCCGGCGTCGGCTCCAGCCAGTTCCCCATCGCCGTCGCCAATTTCCAGAATGAAGGCGCGGCGCCGACCAATCTGACGGCGATCATCCGCGCCGACCTGCAGCGCAGCGGGCGTTTCCGCAACGTCGACGTGGCCGGCGCGACCGTGCCCGAGACCGCCAATGTCGACCTGGCCGGCTGGAAGACCCGCGGCGCCGACGCCTTCGTCGCCGGCAGCGTGACGCCGGCCGGCGGCGGCCGCTACGAGGTGCGCTTTCGCCTGTACGACACGGTCAAGGGCGCGAGCCTCGGCGGCCTGGCCTTTACCGTCGGCCAGGACCAGCTGCGCGTGACGGCGCACAAGATCGCCGACTATATCTACGAGAAGCTGCTGGGCGAGCGCGGCGTGTTCGCGACCCGCCTGTCGTACGTCTCGCGCGTCGGCAACCGCTTCCAGCTGCTGATCTCCGACTCCGACGGCCAGAATTCGCGTGTCGCGCTGACCAGCAACGAGCCGATCATCTCGCCGTCGTGGTCGCCGGACGGCGCCAAGGTGGCCTACGTCTCGTTCGAGGCGAAGAAGCCGGTGGTCTACGTGCATGACCTGGCCACGGGCCGCCGCACGCTGGTGTCGAACCAGAAGGGCAACAACAGTGCCCCGGCATGGTCGCCCGATGGCCGCCATCTGGCGCTGGCGCTGTCCCGCGACGGCAATACGCAGATCTACCAGGTCAATGCCGACGGTTCGGGGCTGCGCCGCCTGAGCCGCAGCAGCGCGATCGACACCGAGCCGCAGTATTCGCCGGACGGCCGCCATATCTATTTCACCAGCGACCGCGGCGGTGCGCCGCAGATCTACCGCATGCCGGCCGCCGGCGAGGAGTCGGGTCCGGCGCAGCGCGTGACCTTCAAGGGCAACTACAACGTCAGCCCGCGGGTCTCGCCGGACGGCAAGCAACTGGCGTACATTAGCCGCGGCGGCGGCTTCAAGCTGCAGCTGATGGACCTGGGCAGCGGCGATGTCACCGCGCTGACCGATACGGCCAACGACGAGGCGCCCAGCTTCGCGGCCAACGGCAAGTACATTCTCTACGCCACTCGCGTCGGCGGTCGCGCGGTGCTGGCGGCGGTGTCGACCGATGGACGTACCAAGCAGGTTTTGTCGCTCCAGTCCGGCGAGGTTCGCGAGCCGTCCTGGGGACCCTTCATGCAATAACAGAAACAGGAGCCTCCTACCATGTCCAACATGATGACCAAGTCTCTCGCCATCGCCGTTCTGCTGACTCTTGGCGCCTGCTCGTCGGGCGTCAAGCTCGACGACTCCGCCAAGGCCGGTGCCGGCACCGGCGGCGCCGCGGCCGCCGACCCCCGCGCCGTCGCGCCGGTGGACGTCTCGCGCGATCCGCTGAACGACCCGAACAGCCCGCTGGCCCGCCGCAGCGTCTATTTCGACTTCGACAGCTACAGCGTCAAGCCGGAATACCAGGGCATGCTCAACGAGCACGCCAAGTACCTGCAGGGCAACCGCGGCCGCCGCATCCTGATCCAGGGCAACACCGACGAGCGCGGTACCAGCGAGTACAACCTGGCGCTGGGCCAGAAGCGTGCCGAGGCGGTGCGCCGTTCGCTGGCGACCATGGGCGTGCCCGAGAGCCAGATGGAAGCGGTCAGCCTGGGCAAGGAAAAGCCCAAGGCGCTCGGTCATGACGAAGCGTCGTGGGCAGAGAACCGCCGCGCCGATATCGTTTATTGATGCGCGTCCGTTGATCCCGTCCCGGGCCGTTTCGATCCCTTGATCCTGCGCTGAAGAAAATCGATCCATGAAAGCACGCGTCTTTACTCTGTCGTGGCTAGTCGCCGCAGTTTGTGCCGGGCTGTTGCCGGTCGCCCAGGCGCAGGCCGGTGTCTTCGACGATGACGAGGCGCGTCGCGCCATCATCACGCTGCGAGAGCAGTTCAATGGCTTCCAGGCCACTGCCTCGCAGCGGATCGACCAGAACAGCCGCGCCCAGATCGATATCCAGAATCAGCTCGAAGGGATGCGCCAGGAAGTGGCGCGGCTGCGGGGCCAGAACGAGGTGCTGCAGAACGAGGTGGCGAATCTGCAGCGCCAGCAGAAGGACTACTACGCGGACCTGGACGCCCGGCTCAAGAAGTTCGAGCCGCAGCAGGTCACCGTGGAAGGCCAGCAGGGCCTGGCCCAGCCGGGCGAGAAGACCGAGTACGACGCCGCGCTCAAGCAGTTCCAGACCGGGGACTTCAAGGGCGCCGGCGCCAACTTCTCGGCCTTCATCAAGAAGTATCCGCAGAGCCCGTACCTGCCGCTGGCGCAGTTCTGGCTGGGCAATTCGCTGTACGCCCAGCGCGACTACCGCGGCTCGATCACGGTGCTGCAGAACATGGTGCAGGCCAACCCGACGCACCCCAAGGTGCCCGACGCGATGATCGCGATCGCCAACAACCAGCTGGAGTCGAACCAGAAGGTCGCGGCGCGCAAGACGCTCGAGCAGGTGGTGGCCAAGTACCCCGGTACCGAGGGCGCCCAGGCGGCCAGCAACCGGTTGAAGACGCTGAAGTAAGTGCTGTCGTCCCCGCGGCTGCGAGGATCCAGCGACTTCAAGCCGCATCTGCCAAGCCGGCGGGCCCCCGCTTTCGCGGGGGCGACAGGTGGCAGGACGCCCAGGCCCGCGCAAGCGGGCCTTTTTTCGTGGTCGCGCTAAAATAACGGGTTACCCGATTTACCGCGAGGGCCGACCGGCCTTCGCCCGCTACTCCGGCACGCGCCACCCCGAGATGACCCAACGCGCAATCGTCCTGCTTTCCGGCGGTCTGGACTCCGCCACCGTGCTTGCCATGGCCAATGCCCAGGGCTTCGAGACCTATGCGCTGTCGATGCGCTACGGCCAGCGGCACTCGTCGGAGCTGGAGGCGGCCAAACGGGTCGCCGCGGCGCTGGGTGCGAAGCGCCACGAAATCGTCGACCTCGATCTGCGCCGCTTCGGCGGCTCGGCGCTGACCGACGACACGCTGGAGGTGCCGACCGACGGCGCGGCCGGCGGCATCCCGGTCACCTACGTGCCGGCGCGCAACACCATCATGCTGTCGCTGGCGCTCGGCTGGGCCGAGGCGATCGGTGGCCGCGACCTGTTCTTCGGCGCCAATGCCGTCGACTATTCGGGCTATCCCGATTGCCGTCCGGAGTACGTGCAGGCCTACGAGGCGCTGGCCAACCTCGCCACCAAGGCCGGCGTCGAGGGCGAGCGCATCCGCGTGCACGCGCCGATCATCGACATGACCAAGGCCGAGATCATCCAGGCCGGTGTCCGGCTCGGCGTCGACTACGGCATGACCGTGTCCTGCTACCAGGCCGACGAGCAGGGCCGCGCCTGCGGCGTCTGCGATTCCTGCCGGATCCGCCGCGCGGGCTTCGAGGCCGCCGGCGTGCCCGACCCCACCCGTTACCAGGATGCCGCGTCGTCCTGACCGCCGCGGTCCGGCTGATCCGCTTAC
This sequence comes from Cupriavidus sp., assembly GCA_031180665.1. GTDB lineage: Bacteria > Pseudomonadota > Gammaproteobacteria > Burkholderiales > Burkholderiaceae > Cupriavidus. The sequence continues at coordinate 41,437 of JAPSLP010000017.1, forward strand.
CCCTTATCGTCCCGTTACCGGCAATCCGCCATGCCTGAAATCGACGTCCCCGCGCTGACGCGCACCGTGCTGGTCTGCACCTTCGCCCTGACCTTCCTGTTCGGGGCGGTCCTGCAGCGCACGCACTTCTGCACCATGGGCGCCGTCTCCGACATCGTCAACATGGGCGACTGGACCCGCATGCGCATGTGGGTGCTGGCGATCGGCATCGCCATGATCGGCACCGGCGTGCTGGCGTGGTCGGGCCAGATCGATCCGGCGCGGACCATCTATGCGGCCGACAAGCTGGCGTGGCTGTCGGCGCTGGTCGGCGGGCTGCTGTTCGGCTTCGGCATGGTGCTGGCGTCGGGCTGTGGCAGCAAGACGCTGGTGCGGATCGGGGCCGGCAACCTGAAATCGCTGGTGGTGTTCGTGTTTCTGGGCCTGTCGGCCTATATGACGCTGCGCGGCCTGTTTGGCGTGATTCGGGTCAATACCGTGGACGCCGTGGCGATGCAGCTGCCGACCTCGCAGGACCTGCCGTCGCTGCTGGCGCAGACCGGCCTGTCGCGCGGCACGCTGCAGCTCGTGCTGGGACTGCTGCTCGGCGGCGTGCTGTCGCTGTGGGCGCTGACCGGCAAGGGCTTTCGCACCTTCGACAATCTGCTCGGCGGCGTCGCGGTCGGCCTGATCATCGTGGCGATGTGGTACGTGTCCGGCCATCTCGGCTTCGTGCCGGAAGATCCCAATACGCTGGAAGAGGTGTTCGTCGCCACCAACAGCGGCCGCATGGAGAGCCTGAGCTTCGTCGCGCCGTATGCCTATACGCTGGACTGGCTGATGATGTTCAGCGACAAGAGCAAGGTGCTGACGGTCGGCATCGTCAGCGTGATCGGCGTGATCGCCGGGGCCGCGGCCTATGCGCTGGCCTCGCGCACGTTCCGTTGGGAAGGCTTCGGCAACGCCGAGGACGTCGCCAACCATATCGTCGGCGGCATCCTGATGGGCGCAGGCGGTGTGACTGCGCTGGGCTGCACGATCGGGCAGGGCCTGTCCGGCGTGTCGACGCTGGCGATCGGTTCCTTCATCGCGCTGGCCGGCATTCTGCTCGGCGCCGTGCTGGCGTTCCGCTATCAGATGTGGCGGCTGGAGCGGATGGCCTGAATGGCCAGATCAGGCCGCCAAGGGCATTGCCGTTGACATGAACAGTCAGCAGTGACTATAATCGCTGCTTCGGTTTTTTCGGGTCGTTAGCTCAGCCGGTAGAGCAGCGGACTTTTAATCCGTTGGTCGCAGGTTCGAATCCTGCACGACCCACCAAGTATTGAAGAAGGGCCTGTGGCGTAAGTCACAGGCCCTTTTTGCATGGTGCCGCAAGCGCGGCCTGGCCTGGCCTTCAGCGGCCCGGCGCCGGCGGTTGAGTAGGCGGGGTCTTCGTCGTCGTGTTCGATTCGGTTTCGCGCATCGACACGAACAGGTCCCAGCTGGCGATGAACAGCGCGGCGATCAGCGGTCCGATCACGAAGCCGTTGATGCCGAACAGCGCCATCCCGCCCAGCGTCGAGATCAGGATCACCCAGTCGGGCATCTTGGTGTCCTTGCCGACCAGGATCGGGCGCAGCACGTTGTCGACGGCGCCGATCACCAGCGCGCCGAACGCGATCACCGTGATGCCCTTCCACAGCACGCCGGTCAGCAGGAAGTAGATCGCCACCGGTCCCCAGATCAGGCCTGCGCCGACCGCCGGCAGCAGCGACAGCACCGCCATCACCACGCCCCACAACACCGCGCCCTGGATGCCCAGCACCGCGAACAGCACGCCGCCGAGCAGGCCCTGCAGCGCGGCGACGGCGAGATTGCCCTTGATGGTCGCGCGGATCACGCCGGTGAACTTCAGCAGCAGCATCTGCTTGTGTTCCTCGCTCAGCGGCAGTGCCAGGCGGATGCGCCGGGTCAGCCTGGCGCCGTCGCGCAGCAGGAAGAACAGCAGGTACAGCATCACGCCGAAGCTGATGACGAACTGGAAGGTGTTCTGGCCGATGCTGAGCGCCTGCGTGGCGAGGTACTGGCTGATCTGGCCCGCCGCGGTGGCCAGCTTTTCCTGGATCGAGGCGACGTCGTTGAGCTCGAGCCGGGTCAGCGCCGAGTTCAGGCTCGACGGCAGCGCCGCCACGGCCTGTTCGAAGTAGGCGGTGAAATTGATATGGCCCGAGCGGATCTGATGCACCACCGCGGTGGTTTCATTGAGCAGCGAGGCGGTGACCAGGAACATCGGCAGCACCACCACCAGCAGGCACAGCAGCAGCGTGATCAGCGCCGCCAGGTTGGCGTGGCCGCGCATCTTGCGCGTCAGCATGTTGTTCAGCGGGGTGAAGATGATCGCCAGGATCACGCCCCAGAATACCGCGCCGAAAAACGGCTGAAGCACCCAGAAGAAGGCGATGGTGACGATGGCCAACAGGATGTAGAAGGCCTTCTGGTGCATGGCGGTTCAGTGTCGAGGTGTCGGGGACACGCGATGGATGGGCGACGCGCTGGCGAGCCGGCGGCCCGCGCCGGATGCCAGTGCAACCTGGTGTCCTGCGGCGGGGCCCGATGGCTCAGCGTACCAGCGGATCGTGAAAACCGGTATCGGTGCGCGCGGCCGCGTCGCCGCGCGCAGGGCTCGGCGTGGGGACATTGCCCTCCGGCGTCTGCGAGCGCGCCTGCTGCCAGGTCCGGTAGGCCCAGTAGCCGGCGCCGGCGACGGCGCCCAGCTTGGACAGCTTCCAGCCCCAGCGCAGCACCGGCACGCGACGCGCGAACGGCAGCGCCAGCGACAGGGCCGAGCCCAGTATCGGATAGTCCTTGGCCAGGCCCAGCAGCTTCCACATCGATTGTGGCCGGGCCACGCGCGGCAGCCAGGCGCCGATGCGGCCGATATTGCGGACGCTGGCGCGCACGTCGGCAAGCGATTGCGCGCAGTCGTAGCGCTCGAGGGCCGCGCGCGTGATCAGCAATTCCTTGCGGACCGCCAGTGGCAGCCGGACTTCGCGGTCCGTGCGCCGGCGTGCCGGCGGTTCGGATCGCGCGGTCCGCGCGCCGACGCCGGTCGGCGGCATCGGCGGCAGTCCGGCTTCGTCGAGCGCCGCGGCCGATGGGGCGGCGTAAGCATCGGCGGAAGTTCCGGCGGACGGGGCCGGCGTCGGAATCGGTGCAGAGCCCGGGGTCGCTGACGGCGTTGGAGCGGGGGTCGGATTCATTGGCGCAGGCTCTCCCGGTCCTTGTCGATTTCGGCCAGCGTGGCTTCGAACATCGGCGGCGAATTGCGGACGATATTGCGTGCGGCGAGCAGGCAGATGCCGCCAAGCAGCAGATAGACCACCACCACCGCGCCGAGCGCCTGCACCCGGTAGTTGTCCCAGAACAGCAGCACGACCAAGCCGGTCAGTGCGAACAGCGAGAGCCCGAAGAAGATCAGGCCGACCAGCGCCAGCAGCGCCATGCGCAACAGCCGGGATTTTTCTTCGGAAAGTTCGACGCTGGCCAGTTCCAGTCGGGTCTGCACCATCGCCGCCACCGAGCTGCCCAGCGTGCGCAGCGAGTCCAGTAACTTGGGTGAGGAGGTGTCGGTCATGCGGTTCCGCTGATTGGAGTGTCGTCATGCGCCGCGTCGCGGCACCCGGCAGGAGGGGGCCTGCGCGGTCGACGCGCCCGGAGCGCCCGCGAACGGGGTGCTCCGGCAGGGCGTCGGCGCGCAGGCCGGCAAGTCGCGGTCGGGCGCGGGAACCGCTGGTTTGCGGCTTCCGCGGCCCGACGGGCTGGCCTTACTTGCGGTTCAGCAGCAGGCCGATCAGCAGACCGGCGCCGGCGGCGATGCCGACCGCGCGCCAGGGATGGTCGTGTACATAGTCGTCGGTGGCGCGGGCCGCAGCCTTGCTCTTGGTGACGACGGCGTCCTGCAGGTCCTGCGCTTTTTCCTTGGCTTGCTTCAGCAGGCCCATGCCACGCTCGCGCAGTTCGGCGGCCTTCTCGCCGGTGGTCGAGGCGGCTTGCTTGAGCAGCTCCTCGGCATCGGACAGGACGGTTTTGACATCGCTCATCAGTTTCTCCTGGTTGCGGGCGGTTGTTTCGGGTAGTTGCATGTTGGCCTTCCTCGCTCTCGTAGGGTGTCTTCGCCTTGCTGCGGTCCAAGCATTCCTAGGATATGCGGCGCTCAGCAATGGTTTCAAGACAGCGAGTCCTACAAGTCATGTAGGACATCGGCGCAGCGCGATGCAAACCTGAGCGGTTTTTATCGGCCGGCACGCCGTCAGGCGTCGCGCGCCCGTCCGGCGCGTCCCCGGATCGCGAGGTGGCGGCGGGTTTCGGCCTCACGCGAAATGTCTTCGACGATGAATTCGGCAAATGACTTCGCGTGATGTTGTAGTGACTTTATATTTGTTTGTGTCTCACCGCAATCGGAATAGACTGGTCTGAGTCCGGGCGCTGGCCGCCCGGAGGCAGGCAGCATTGGACAGACCACTGACGACTGACAGGCAAGGAGGCAACCATGGCAATCAGGCTAGGCGACATTGCGCCGGACTTCGAACAGGATTCCAGCGAAGGCCGCATCCGCTTTCATGAATGGCTGGGCAACGGCTGGGGCGTGCTGTTCTCCCATCCGGCGGATTTCACCCCGGTCTGCACGACCGAACTCGGACTGACGGCCAAGCTCAAGGACGAGTTCGCCAAGCGCAACGTCAAGGCGATCGCGCTGTCGGTCGACCCGGTCGAGTCCCATCAGCGCTGGATCGAGGACATCAACGACACGCAGTCCTGCCAGGTCAATTTCCCGATCCTGGCCGATGCCGACCGCAAGGTGTCCGAGCTCTACGACATGATCCATCCGAACGCCAACGAGACGCTGACGGTGCGCTCGCTGTTCGTGATCGATCCGAACAAGAAGGTGCGGCTGATCATCACCTATCCGGCCAGCACCGGCCGCAACTTCAACGAGATCCTGCGGGTCATCGATTCGCTGCAACTGACCGACAAGCACAGCGTGGCGACGCCGGGCAATTGGCAGCAGGGCGAGGACGTGGTGATCGTGCCGTCCTTGAAGGACGAAGAGGTCATCAAGCAGAAGTTCCCGAAGGGCTACAAGGCGCTGCGCCCGTACCTGCGGATGACGCCGCAGCCGGACAAGCAGCAATAAGCCAGTGCCGTCACGAGTAACAGCAGCGAGAAACCGCAACGAGAAACAGAAACGCCGCGCCGGCCCGCATGGTGCAAGCGGGCCGGCGCGGCGCCAACGGTGTCGTACCGACGGGTTCGCCCGTCGTCTCCTTGGTAGTGTGCTTTGGCCCGGCGACAGCCGGGCCTTTTTATTGGGCCGTGCGCGCCGGCTCGGCCCGCCAGGGTCCGGGACCGTTCAGAAGAAGGCCTGGATGCCGGTCTGCGCGCGGCCGAGGATCAGCGCATGGATGTCGTGGGTGCCCTCGTAAGTATTGACGACTTCGAGGTTCACCACATGGCGGATCACGCCGAATTCATCCGAGATGCCGTTGCCGCCCAGCATGTCGCGCGCCACGCGCGCGATGTCGAGCGACTTGCCGCACGAATTGCGCTTCATGATCGAGGTGATCTCGACCGCCGCGGTGCCCTCGTCCTTCATCCGGCCCAGGCGCAGGCAGCCCTGCAGGCCCAGCGTGATTTCGGTCTGCATGTCGGCCAGTTTCTTCTGCACCAGCTGCGTGGCGGCCAGCGGGCGGCCGAACTGCTTGCGGTCCAGCGTGTACTGGCGGGCGGTATGCCAGCAGAATTCGGCGGCGCCCAGCGCGCCCCAGGCGATGCCGTAGCGGGCGGAGTTCAGGCAGGTGAACGGGCCCTTCAGGCCGCTGACGCCGGGCATCAGGTTCTCTTCCGGCACGAACACCTGATCCATGACGATTTCGCCGGTGATCGAGGTACGCAGGCCGACCTTGCCGTGGATCGCCGGCGCGCTCAGGCCCTTCCAGCCCTTTTCCAGGATGAAGCCGCGGATGGCCTCCTTGCCGCCGTTCTGCGGATCGTCGGCGAGCTTCGCCCACACCACGAACACGTCGGCGATCGGCGAGTTGGTGATCCACATCTTGGCGCCGCTCAGCTCGTAGCCGCCGTCGACCTTCTTCGCGCGCGTGACCATCGAGCCCGGGTCGGAGCCGTGGTTCGGCTCGGTCAGGCCGAAGCAGCCGATCCATTCGCCGGTGGCCAGCTTGGGCAGGTACTTCTGCTTCTGCGCCTCGCTGCCGAATTCGTAGATCGGCACCATGACGAGCGACGACTGCACGCTCATCATCGAGCGGTAGCCGGAATCGACCCGCTCGACTTCCCGCGCGATCAAGCCGTAGCTGACATAGTTCAGGCCCGGGCCGCCGTACTGCTCGGGAATGGTCGGGCCCAGCAGGCCGAGTTCGCCCATCTCGCGAAAGATGGTCGCATCGGTCTTTTCATGCCGGAACGACTCCAGCACGCGCGGCATCAGCTTGTCCTGGCAATAGGCCGCGGCGGCGTCGCGCACCATGCGCTCGTCTGCAGTCAGTTGCTGGTCCAGCAGCAGCGGGTCGGCCCAGTGGAATTCGGCGTTGGCGGCCATCGAGGTCTCCTTCGGTAGAGCGGTGAACGCGGGTCAGCGTGATTGAACGTGGAAATGGAACCTGGTGATCGGGCGCGGCGGACCGGCTGGTGGGGCGCTTCCGGTATTGTTCTGAAGTTCCGCATTGCGGAACCATGTTCCGATGCGTTAGTATAGCGCAAAGCGTCCGGCCGGCAACAGCCCGGTAGGACCAAGGTAGGACCGTTTCCTTCCGTTCACCGCGTTTCGACCCAGGAGGCCGCCGTGGCCAACTCCGACGTGCTTTCCCCCACCGACGCCGCCGCCAGCGCCGGCCCCGCGGCTACCCACGCTACCCAGGCTACCCAGGCTACCCAGGCCACCGATCCCAGGCCGGAGCGTGCGGCGCGGGAGAGCGACCCGAACTTCGTCACCGCGCTGGCCCGGGGCCTGGAGCTGCTGCGGTGCTTTCGCACCGGCGAGTCGATGCTCGGCAACCAGGACTTCGTGCGGCGCACCGGCCTGCCGAAAGCGACCGTCAGCCGCCTCGCCGGCACGCTGGTGCAACTGGGTTATCTGCGCTACGACGACAGCCTGGGCAAGTACGCGCTCGACGCCGGGGTGCTGGCGCTGGGTTTCGCCTATCTGTCGGCCTCCGACGTGGTGGCGCTGGCGCGCCCGCATATGCTGGCGTTCGCGCAGACGCACGGCGTGTCGGTGTCGCTCGGCAAGCGCGAGCGGCTGGAGGTCATCTATCTGGAATCGATCCGTAACGACGCCGGCTCGATGCTGGGTCTTGGGGTCGGGTCGCGGCTGTCGCTGGTGTCGAGTTCGATGGGGCGCGCCTATCTTTCGGCGCTGCCCGGGCCGAAGCGCGAGCGGCTCCTGGCCGAATTCGCGCAGGCCTATCCCGAGCAATGGAAGGCGCAGCAGGCGCCGATGCGGGCGGCAGTGGCCGAGGCCGAGCAGCGCGGCTACGCGGCCTCGTTCCGCGACTGGCACCCGGCCATCCACGCCTGCGCGGTGCCGTTCCGGCCGATCGGCGAGAAGGACATCCACATGCTCAGCTGCAGCGCGTCGTATGGCAGCGTCGACGAGGCGACCTTCCACGAGACGCTGGCTCCGGCGCTGCGCGCGCTGGCGGCGCGCTTGTCCGAGGGGGCCGCACGCTGAGCGGGGGCGGGCCGGGAGACCCGGTCGCTGGCGTGGCTGAGGTCTCCCGTGGTCGCTGACGTCGCTGAGCCGTCGAGGTCGCTCAGGCCGCCGAGGTCGCGGAGGTCGCGTAGGTCGCGGAGGTCGCCGAGGTCGCCGAGGTCGCCGAGGTCGCCGGGCTGCCCGAGCTGCTCAGGCCGCGACCACCATCACAGGTCCGTGCGCAGCTTCCACAGTTCCGGGAACAGCACGATGTCGAGCATCTTGCGCAGATAGCTGACCCCCTCGGTGCCGCCGGTGCCGCGCTTGAAGCCGATCACGCGTTCGACCGTGGTGACATGGCGGAAGCGCCATTGGCGGAACGCGTCCTCGAGATCGACGAATTTCTCGCCGAGCTCGTACAGCTCCCAGTGGGCCTCGGGCTTGCGATAGACCTCCAGCCACGCGGCTTCCACCGAGGCGTTGTAGCCGGCCGGTTCGGTCCAGTCGCGCTCGAGGCAGGCCGCGTCGATGGCAAAGCCGCGCCGCGCCATCAGCCGGATCGCTTCGTCGTACAGCGACGGCGTGCGCAATGCTTCCTCGACCAGCGCATGGTGCTGGGGACGATGCGCGTGCGGGCGCAGCATCGCGGCGTTCTTGTTGCCGAGGATGAATTCGATCTCGCGGTACTGGAACGACTGGAAGCCGGACGACATCCCCAGATAGGGCCGCATCGCCGAATACTCCGGCGGCGTCATCGTCGCCAGCACGTTCCACGCCTGCACCAGCTGGTCCATGATGCGCGACACCCGCGTCAGCATCTTGAACGCCGGCGGCAGGTCGTCGCGCCGCACCGCCTCGCGCGCGGCGCGCAGCTCATGGAGCATCAGCTTCATCCACAGCTCGGTGGTCTGATGCTGGACGATGAACAGCATCTCGTTGTGATCGGGCGAGAGCGGGTGCTGGGCGTTCAGGATCTGGTCGAGCGCCAGGTAATCGCCGTAGCTCATCTGCTGGCGCATGTCGAGCTGGGCGCCGTGCCATTGATCCCCGGACGGGGCGTTCTCCGCCGACGGGCATCCGCCCTCGCGCGACGTTTCGGCGGGCCGCGCCGCGCCGGCGGACATCGGGCAGCCGCCGTGCCCGGCCTTGATGTTGTTCGATTCCATGGTCATCGTTTCGCTCGCTGCTCAGGTCACCGCCGTGCGCGTCTGGAAGCGCGCCGCTTCGTAGGCGCCGCTGTCGAGCACGTCGCGTAGCACTTCCACCGCGTCCCAGACGTCCGCAAAACCAGTGTAGAGCGGCGTGAAGCCGAAGCGGATGATCTGCGGTTCGCGGTAGTCGCCGATCACGCCGCGCTCGATCAGCGCCTGCATCACGGCATAGCCCTGCGGATGGGCGAAGCTGACCTGGCTGCCGCGGCGCGCGTGCTCGCGCGGCGTGACCAGCGTCAGCGGATGGTGGCCGCAGCGCGCTTCCACCAGCGCGATGAACAGGTCCGTCAGCTGCAGCGATTTGGCGCGCAGCGCCTGCATGTCGGTGCGGGCGAACACCTCCAGTCCGCATTCGACCATCGCCAGCGAGGTCATCGGCTGCGTGCCGCACAGGAAGCGCGAGACGCCGCTGCGCGGCCGATAGTCGGGCTCCATCGCGAACGGCGCGGCGTGGCCCCACCAGCCCGACAGCGGCTGCCAGAACGCGTCGCGCAGCGCCGGCGCGACCCACAGGAAGGCCGGCGAGCCGGGGCCGCCGTTCAGGTACTTGTAGGTGCAGCCCACCGCGTAGTCCGCGCCGGACTCGCGCAGCGCGACCGGCACCGCGCCCGCCGAATGCGCCAGGTCCCAGACCGTCAGCGCGCCGCGCGCATGCGCCAGCCCGGTTAGCGCGGCCATGTCCAGCATCTCGCCGGTCTTGTAGTTGACGTGCGTCAGCATCAGCACGGCGGTATCGTCGCGCACCGCGGCGTCGATCTCGTCGGGGCTGTCGACCAGGCGCAGCGAATAGCCCTGCTGCAGCAGATCGGCCAGGCCCTGGGCGATATACAGGTCGGTCGGGAAGTTGCTGCGCTCGGAGACGATCACCTTGCGCGCCGGGCTGCGCAGGCCCTGCACGCGCAGCGCGGCGGCCAGCACCTTGAACAGATTGACCGAGGTGGTGTCGGTGACGACGACCTCGTCCGGGCCGGCGCCGACCAGCGGGGCCAGCAGATTGCCCAGGCGCTGCGGCAGCTCGAACCAGCCGGCGGTGTTCCAGCTGCGAATCAGGCCCTCGCCCCATTCCTGCTCGACCACCTGGGCGGCGCGGGCCGCGGCCGCGCGCGGGCGGGCGCCCAGCGAATTGCCGTCCAGATAGATCACGCCGTCGGGTAGCGCGAAGGCGTCGCGCAGCGGGCGCAAGGGGTCTTGCCGGTCCAGCGACAGGCATTGCTCGCGGGTAGGTGCGGTCATGGGTTCCTTGATGATGTTTTGGCGTTCGCCGCCGGGGACGATCGCGATCGATGCGCGGATGCGGGGATGGCCAGGGCGGTGGGCGCTCAGGCCAGGCTGCGCAGCACCGCCCGCACCGGGCTGGCGTCCAGCCCGGCAAAGCGCAGCGGCAGTGCGATCAGTTCGTAGTCGCCCGGCGCGACGGCGTCGAGCACCAGCCCTTCGAGAATTGACATCCGATGCCGGCGCACCATGCGATGCGCATCCATGGTCTTGGACTGCTGCGGGTCCAGCGATGGCGTGTCGATGCCGATCAGCCGCACCCCGTGTTCGGCCAGCAGGGCGATGGTGTCCGGCGCCACCGCGCAGAAGTCCGGGTCCCATTCGGTGAGCGGCGCGCTGCGGTAGGTGCGCAGCAGCACGCGCGGCGGCACGCCCCGGAGCGCGTCGGCGACCTGTTCGGGCCGGACCAGCGGCGCGGCGCCGATGCAATGGATCACGCGGCAAGGGCCCAGATACGGGTCCAGATCCACCTCGCCGATCGGCGCGCCGTCAGCCGCGTAGTGCAGCGGCGCATCCGCGTGCGCGCCGGTGTGCGGCGACAGCGTGATGCGGCCGACGTTGACCGGACAGTGCTCGTCCATCTGCCAGGCCGGCTGTTGCTGGAACGGCGTGTCGCCGGGCCACACCGGCGTCGCCGGCGACAGCGGCGGGCTGATGTCCCACAGCGCGCGGGCCGTGGGCGGGGAGGTCGAAAGGGCGTCGGACATGTGGAGGCGAGTCGAAGGGCGGGCGATGAGCCGATAGGGCGATCAGGCAAAAGGGCAACAGGCCGATAAAGCACGCCGACCAAGCAGCCCCGTGAAGCGACAGGCCGGTAAAGCAACAGGCGGCGGTGGTGCCGATCCCGGCATGATAGTCAAGATTTCGGGAAAGAGGCTTGCTATTTCAACGGCTCCCGCAGCCGTATTTCGCATAGAATGCGACAAACTCAACCAATCGCGAAAGGATCTGCGACATGACGCTCGACCCCATCGATCTGCGCATCCTGACCTGCCTGCAGCAGAACGGCCGCATCAGCAACCAGGACCTGGCCGAGCGCGTGGCGCTGTCGCCGTCGGCCTGCCTGCGGCGGGTGCGGCTGCTCGAGGAAAGTGGCGTGATCGGCGGCTATCGCGCCTGGTTCGATGCCGAGCGGCTGGGGCTGGAGCTGGAGGCGATCGTGCAGGTGTCGATGCGGCCGGCGGTCGAGGGCTGGCATGACACCTTCAACGCGGCGGTGCAATCGTGGCCGGAAGTGCTGTCGGCCTATGTGATCACCGGCGACAGTAACTACATCCTGCGCGTGCAGGCGCGCAATCTGAAGCACTACTCCGATTTCATCGTGAACCGGCTCTATCGCACGCCGGGCGTGATGGACATCCGCTCGAACATCGTGCTGCAGCGGATCAAGACCGAGGGCTCGCCCCTGGAGCTGGTGCAGCCGCGCGGGCAGGGCTAGCGCGCCGGGCGCGGCGAAAACGGGTGCTTAGCGCCGCGCATGCAGCGCGATCAGCCGGCGCAGCGTTTCCTTCAACTGGTCGCCCTGGCTGGCGCCGAATGCGGCCAGCACCTGCGCCTCGTGTTCGGCCGCCTGGACCAGCAGCGGCCGGGCCCGTTCGCGTCCGCGCTCGGTGATCGACACCAGCGCCTGGCGCCGATCGGGCGCGCCGTCGCGGCGGCGCTCGACCAGGCCGTCGGCGGTCATGCGGTCGAGCAGCTTGGTCAGCGTCGGCTGCTTGGTCAGCGTGATATCGGCCAGCGTGCCGACGGTGCAGACATCGCGGTCCGCCAGCGTCGCCAGCACGCGCCATTCGGGCACGCTCAGGCCCGCCAATTCGACCTTGCGGTGGAATTCCCCCGACACCAGATGGCTGGCGCGCGCCAGCAGATAGGGCAGATATCCGTCGACGAAGGGCATGGTCACGTAGGGCCGGGGGCCGGGAAGCGCGCGGCGCGATCAGTCGCGCAGCGGGCAGGTGGTGGAGAACGCGCCGCCCTGGAACACCAGTGGCAGGCCGCCGCTGCTGTGGATGCCGCAGCGCTCGACCTCGCCGACGAAGATCACGTGGTCGCCCTCGTCGTAGCGGCTGCGGTTGTGGCATTCGAACCAGGCCAGCGCGTTGGCCAGGATCGGCAGGCCGTTGGCCGACAGCCGGTAATCGACGCCGGCGAAGCGGTCGCCCTTGAGCGTGGCGAAGCGCTGGCACAGGTCCAGCTGGGTCGCGGCCAGCACGTTGATGATGTAGTGCGAACCGCCGCGGAACATCGGCAGGCTGTTGGCGCGGCTGGCCATGCTCCACAGCACCAGCGGCGGATCGAGCGAGACCGAATTGAACGAGCTGGCGGTGATGCCGACGAAGGGCGGATCGGCCGGGGATTCGCGCATCGCACGCGTGGTGATGACCGTCACGCCGGTGGCGAACTGCGACAGCGCGCGGCGGAAATGCAGGGCGTCGAAGTCCGGCGCGGCGGCTTGGCCGTGCGGGGTCAGGTTCCCGTCAGACGGGTTGGCGTCGGGAAATCCCATAGGTCGGGCACCGCTGATTTCCATGAAATTTCATATATTATTTGCCGCAGAACGCAGAATCGCAAGCGAAGAACCGAGCGAAGAAGCACGGGCGAAGAAACGCAAGCGAAGAAACACGGGCGCGGGTTCGCAAACGGCAAGGCGGGGTTTTGCTGCGACACCGCGGAACGCACCGGGGCGCGGGGCTGGCCCGCATCAGGAGGAGTGTCATGCTCGTCGAGCAGATCGAACACCGCTGGCTGGCGGCCTTTCGCCGGACGCTGGAGCTGTGCGCGCTTTCCGCGGGTGAAGTTGTCGGCATTGTAGCGGAGTCGCAATCCCGACAAGTCATCGTGGACTTGGCCGAACTCGCCGTGCAAGCCCTCGGCGCGACCCCGATTCGCGTGCGGGTGCCGACTCCCGCGCTACAGGCGCCGGCGCCGGTGCGCTCCACCGGGGCCAGCGACGCGCTGCAGCAACTGGAGCCGGTGATCGCCGCGCTGTCGCGCTGCCATCTGGTACTGGACTGCACCGTCGAAGGCCTGCTGCACGCCCCGGAACTGCCGCGGATCCTGCGGGGCGCCGACGGCGTCGTGCCGCGGCTGCTGATGATCAGCAACGAACATCCCGAAATCCTCGAACGCTGCGTACCTGACCCCGCGCTGGAAACCGGCGTGCGCGCGGCGATGCGGCGGCTGCGGGGCGCCGCGCAGATGCGCGTGGCCTCCGGCGCCGGCACGGATCTGCGCATCGGCCTGGCCGGCGCGCGCGTGGGCGGCGTCTGGGGCTATTGCAACAAGCCGGGGCAGGTCGCGCACTGGCCGGGCGGACTGTGCCTGGCATTCCCGGCCACGGGGCAGGTCAACGGCACGCTGGTGCTGGCGCCGGGCGACGTCAACCTGACCTTCAAGACCTATCTGCGCGATACGGTCGTCTGCCACGTCGAGAACGACTACATCGTCGGCATCGAGGGCAATGGCGTCGACGCCGACATGATGCGCGGCTACTACGCGGCCTGGGCCGACAAGGAAGGCACGCGCGACGCCTACGCGGTCTCGCATGTCGGCTGGGGCATGAACCCGCAGGCGCGCTGGGACGCGCTGACCTTCTACGACAGGCGCGATTGCAACGGCACCGAGCTGCGCGCGTTTGCCGGCAATTTCCTCTATTCGACCGGCGCCAACGAAGTGGCCGGCCGCCATACGCTGGGCCATTTCGATCTGCCGCTGCGCGGCTGCACGGTGACGCTGGACGGCGTGGCCGAGGTCGAGCAGGGCCGGCTGGCGGACATGCCGCGCTGACGCGCTGACCCGCTGACCCGCTGACCCGCTGACGCGCGCCCCCCCGCAAGGAGCTTCGATGTCCCAGTCCGTCTCCCCTCGCGATCCCGACCGCGATTCCCCGATCCGCCACGCCAACGGCGTCGCCACCCTGGCCCGCGGCGACGGCCCGGTCGCGGTGGTGATGCTGCACGGCATCGGCGGCGGCAAGGCCGCGTGGCCCGCGCAATTCGACGCGCTGACCGGCGCGGGCTACCGCGCCGTCGCCTGGGACATGCCCGGCTACGGCGACAGCGCGACGATCGATCCGTACGACTTCGCCGGCCTGGCCGCCGCGCTGGCGCCGGTGCTGCAAGCCGAGCGCGACGCCGGCCGCCGCGTGGTGCTGCTCGGGCACAGCATGGGCGGCATGGTCGCGCAGCAGGCCTATGCGGCGATGCCCGAGGCGATCGACGGCATGGTGCTGTCGGGCACCTCGCCCGCGTTCGGCAAGGCCGACGGCGACTGGCAGCGCGACTTCGTCGCGGCCCGCACTGCGCCGCTCGACGCCGGCCGGACCATGGCCCAGATGGCGGCGGGCCTCGTGCGCGGCATGGTTGCGCCCGAGGCGGCGGCGGACGCGGTGGCCTTCGCCACGCGCGTGATGGCAGGCGTGCCGCCCGACACCTATCGCGCCGCGCTGCATGCGCTGGTGCGGTTCGACCAGCGCGCGGCGCTGGCCGGCATCGCGGTGCCGGTACTGGCGCTGGCCGGCGCACACGACGCCAATGCCGCCCCGGCCGTGATGGAACGCATGGCGGCACGCATTCCCGGCGCAGAGTACCGCTGCCTGCCGGGCGTCGGCCACCTGGCCTGCATGGAGCAGCCGGCGCGGTTCAATCAGGCCCTGCTCGATTTCCTGGGGCGGCATTTTTCCGCCCGGTGACGTCGGCCCCGACGTCGACCGGGACGTGGATGCCAACACACCACCGCGCCATCGCGCCCAACGCATAACAAGCTGACCAAGAGAGACACCATCATGCCCCTGGACTTCGTTCCCGCTGTCGGCGAGGCCGATTTCACCGACGATCAGGTCCGTCTGCTGACGCTGGCCAACCGGCTCGGCCGCGAACGCTTCGCGGCGCGCGCGGCGCAATGGGACCGCGAGGCGAGCTTTCCATTCGCCAACTACGACGACCTGCGCGAGGCCGGCCTGCTGGCGTTGTGCGTGCCGCGCGCGTTCGGCGGCGAGGGCGCGGACTTCGCCACCTACTGCATGATCGGCGCGGAGATCGGCCGTTTCTGCGGCGCCACCGCGCTGACCTACAACATGCATATCTGCTCGACCATGTGGACGGGCATGCTGGCCGACGGCATCGCGATGACCGACGCGCAGCGCGCCGAACATGCGGTCCGCCGCGAGCTGCATTTCTCGCGCGTGGTCAAGGACGGCGCCGTCTACGCCCAGCCATTCTCGGAAGGTTCCGCGGCAGCCGCCGGCAAGGCGCCGTTCGGCACCACCGCGCGCAAGGTCGAGGGCGGCTGGCTGCTGAACGGCCGCAAGATCTTCGCCTCGCTGTCGGGCGCGGCCGACTACTACGGCATCCTCTGCACCGAGGACCGCGGCGACCATCATCCCGACATGCGCGACACGCTGTATATCGCGGTGCCCGGCAAGGCCGAGGGCCTGACCGTGACCGGCGACTGGGACCCGATGGGCATGCGCGGCACGGTCTCGCGCACGCTGCTGCTCAAGGACGTGTTCGTGCCCGACGATGAGCAGCTGATGCCGCGCGGCGTCTACTACAAGGCCGCGCAGACCTGGCCGGCGATGTTCTTCACGCTCTCGCCCACGTATCTGGGCGTGGCGCAGGCCGCCTACGACTTCACCGTGCAATACCTGCGCGGCGAGGTGCCCGGCCAGCCGCCCGTCAAGCGCCGCATGTATCCGACCAAGCAGATCGCGGTGGCGCAGATGCGCATCCAGCTCGAGTCGATGCGCTCGCTGTTCTGGCGCGTCATCCACGAGGCGCGGCCCAATCCGTCGAAGGACCAGCGCATGCGCCTCTATGCGGCGCACTACGCGGTGATGGAGGGCGCCAACGATATCGCGCGGCTGGCGATCCGCACCTGCGGCGGCCAGTCGATGCTCAAGGACCTGCCGCTGGAGCGGCTCTATCGCGATTCGCGCTGCGGCGCGCTGATGCTGCCGTGGACCGCCGAGCTGATCCTCGACCGCATGGGCCGCGAGACGCTGTACGAACCGGGCGAGCGCGACGAATGAGCGGCGCCTGCGGAGGGCGGCCGCACCTGGATGCGGCCAGCGTCGGCGCGCTGCTGCAACCGCTGCACGCGCTGGCCGACGCGCAGCCGCAACGGCCGGCGCTGCATTTCCGCGGCCGCACGATCGGCTATGCCAAGCTTTGGAGCCGCATCGAACGCGTCGCCGCGCATCTGCTGGCCGACTGGGGCATCGCGCGCGGCGACCGCGTCGCCACGCTGTGCCTGAACCACGATCTGCAGCTGGCGCTGCTGTTCGCGTGCGCACGGCTGGGCGCGATCTTCGTGCCGCTGAACTACCGGCTGGCGGTGCCCGAGCTCGCCGCGATCGCGGCGCACGCCGGCGTGCGCGCGATCTTCCATGATGATGCGCATGCGGATGCCGCCGCCGCGGTGGCGCGCGCCAGCGAAGGTGAAGTCGTTGGGGAATTTGGCGGGGAAGTTGGCGGGGAAGTTGGCGGGGAAGTTGGCAGGGAAAGCCGCGGCAATACCGTACGCCACGCCCACATCGACCGCCTGATCGACAGCCCGGCGCCGCCCGAGCCCATCGACTCGCCCATCGGCCCGATGCCCGGCGACACGCCGCTGCTGCTGGTCTACACCTCCGGTACCACCGGCCAGCCCAAGGGCGCGCTGCATACGCAGGCCGCGCTGCTGGCCAATGCGCGCGCCAGCTGGTGGGCACACGACATGCGCGACAGCGACCATGTCCTGTCGACGCTGCCGATGTTCCATGTGGGCGGGCTCTGCATCCAGACGGTGCCGGCGCTGCTGCTCGGCGCGCAGGTGACGCTGCACGAGCGCTTCACGGCGGACGACTGGCTGCAGGCCCTGGCCCACGCACGGCCGACGCTGTCGCTGATGGTGCCGGCCACGCTGCGCGCGGTGCTCGAACATCCCGGCTGGGCCGATGCCGATCTGGGCGTGCTGCGTGGCGTGATGGCGGGTTCGTCCACCATCCCGCGTGCGTATATCGATGCCTTCCATGCGCGCGGTGTGCCGCTGGGGCAGGTCTACGGCGCCACCGAAACCGGTCCGGTATCGATCGTGCTGCGCCTGCACGAGGCGATGGCGCGGCCCGGTTATGCCGGCTGGCCGCAGCCCGAGGCGCAGGTGCGGCTGCTCGGCCGCGACGGCAGGGAGGTGGCCGACGGCGAGGTCGGCGAGCTCTGCATCCGCGCCAGCAATCTGATGCAGGGCTACTGGCGCGAGCCTTGCCATCCCGGTTTCGTCGATGGCTGGTTCCGCTCGGGCGATCTCGCCCATCGCGACGCGGACGGCTGCATCGAGGTGGTCGGCCGCAGCAAGGACATGATCATCTCGGGCGGTGAAAACATCTATCCGGCCGAGATCGAGAACGCGCTGGTCGCGCTGCCCGGCGTGGCCGAATGCGCGGTGGTGGGTTTGCCCGATCCACGCTGGGGCGAGGTGCCGGTGGCGGTCATCGTGCCGGCGCAGGGCGCCGACCGCGCCGCGCTGGCGACCGGACCGCTGCGCGAGGCGCTGGCCGCGCGCATCGCGCGCTTCAAGCTGCCGCGCGAGGTGGTGCTGCTCGATGCGCTGCCCAAGAGCGCGCTCGGCAAGGTACTGAAGCCGCAGCTGCGCGCGACGCTGGAGGCGGCACGGGCCAGCAGCGGCGGCAGCGGCGGCAGGATCTGAGCGCGGCGGGTATCATCGTTCGATCGCGCTTTGCCGCGCATCCCAACGGGTAAGCATCCATGGAAGATCGAACCGAAATCGCCACGCTCGGTGGCGGCTGCTTCTGGTGCCTGGAGGCGGTCTATCAGCAGGTCGAAGGCGTGACCGCGGTGGAGTCCGGCTATACCGGCGGCCATGTCGACGATCCCAGCTACGAACAGGTCTGCAGCGGCGATACCGGCCATGCCGAAGTGGTGCGGGTGTCGTTCGATCCGTCGGTGATCTCCTATCGCGAGATCCTGGAGATCTTCTTCGCGATCCACGATCCGACCACGCTCAATCGCCAGGGCAACGACGTCGGCACGCAGTACCGCTCGGTGATCTACACCCACTCGGACGCGCAGCGCGCCACCGCCGAACAGGTGATGGCCGACATCGCCGCGCGCCAGCTCTACGACGCGCCGCTGGTCACGCAGCTCGAGCCGGCGCAGCGCTACTGGCGCGCCGAGGCCTATCACCAGAACTACTTCCGCAATCATCCGGAACAGGGCTATTGCGCCTTCGTGATCTCGCCGAAGGTGGCCAAGTTCCGCCAGCGCTTCGCGCACCGGTTGCGCGCGCAGTAAGCGCCGGTCGATGTGAGTGCGGGCGGGCAGCGGCGGGCAGTTACACGCCCAGCCGCTGCGCGATCGCCTCGGCCAGCCGCGCCAGCGTCAGCGGCGCGCAGCCCTCGGCGTTGTTGCTGACGATCAGATAGGCCGGCTGCCCGGCCTGCAGCGTGCGCACGGCCAGGTCGGCCGCGGCTGCCAGCGTCTGCGGATCGGGCGCCCGCAGCCGGTCGAACGGCTCGAAGGCCGCCTCGGCCTGATCGTAGCCATAGCCTTGATGCAGCAGCCAGCGCAGCACCAGCGGCCCGGGCTCGCCCTCGTCGCGCAGCGCCTGCGCCGCAGCCTGGCGGGCCAGCGGCGGCATGCGGTCGCGCGCGGCGCAGCCGAAGCGCACGCCATGCGCGCGCAGCAGCTTGATGAAGCGCGGCGTCAGCAGTTCGGGGTCGCGCAGCTCCACCGCATAGCAGGCGTTGGGCGTCTGCGCCGGATCGAGCGTGGGCAGCGCCGACAGGAAGGCGTCGAGCCGCGCCAGAAAGCCTGCGGCATCGGCCGCCATCGCGCGCAGCGGCGACAGCTGGAACAGCAGCGGCCCGCATTTGGCGCCGAGCCCGGCGGTGGCCGGCACGATGAAATCCCGGGCGGCGATCTCCACGTCGAGAAACGCCGCATTGGCCAGCCGGCCGGCGCCATTGCTGGCGCGCAGCCACGGATCGCAGACGCTGGCGGGCGCCTTGACCAGGAAGCGGAAATCGTCGGGCACCTGCGCCGCATAGGCCAGATAGTCGGCCAGCGGAATCGGCGCGTAGAAGCCGCGGTCCACGCCGGCCGCGCGCAGCAGCGGATGGCCGGCGTAGGCGCTCAGTCCCTTGCGCGACAGCAGGCTGTCGCTGTAGTCGCCGTCGTAGACCAGGCCTTTCCAGCCGGGGTAGGACCAGGTCGAGGTGCCGAGATACAGGTGGGCGGGAAGCCGGGCGGCCAGCGCCGCCAGTTCCGGGCAGGCGGCCACGGGCTGGACGGTCTTGCCGCGCCGGACAGGCTGGGTGGCCGCTGCCAGCGCGGCCGCCGCCGCGGGTTTGGCGGCAGAAACGATGCGACCCGATGCCGTCTCGGACACCGGGTCGCCGAACAGATCTTCGGTCAAAGGGCTTCAGTCGAGCCGGATCGAGGCACAGTCAAACCAGCCTCAATCGAGCGTCTTGTCGTAGATGTAATGGCGCGACCAGGGCAGCGTGCTCGACGGTTGGGTGGCCTTGTGGCAGACCACCTGGTAGATCGACATCTTCTCGCTGTCGAAGGCCTGCGCGCAGCCGGCCAGATAGACGCGCCAGATGCGGTATTTCTTCTCGCCCACCATCGCGCGGATGGTCTCGCCGTGCGTCTCGAAGTTATCGGCCCAATGCCGCAGCGTCTGCGCATAGTGCCGGCGCAGCAGCTCGACGTCGTAGGCCTCCAGGCCGCCCTTGGCCAGCGTATTGAGCACCATGCTGATATGCGGCAGCTCGCCCTGCGGGAACACGTAGCGGTCCATGAACTGCGCACCGTCCATCGGCACCTTGCCGCTGTCGGGATCGGGCGAGGTGATGCCGTGGTTCATCGCGATGCCGTCGTCGGCCAGCAGTTCGCGCATGCGGCTGAAGTACGTGACCAGGTTTTCCTTGCCGACATGCTCGAACATGCCGACGCTGGTGATGCGGTCGAACGTGCCGCCGACATCGCGATAGTCCTGCAGGCGGATCTCGATGCGGTCCGACAGCCCGGCCTGCTTGACGCGCTCGGTGGCCAGCGCGAACTGGTTCTCCGACAGCGTGATCCCTACACAGCGCGCGCCGAACTTCTGCGCCGCGCGCAGCACCAGCGCGCCCCAGCCGCAGCCGATGTCGAGCAGCGTCTGCCCGGGCTGCAGGCGGATCTTCGTCAGGATGTGGTCGATTTTCTTCAGCTGCGCGGTGGCCAGGTCCTCGGTGCCGTGCTCGAAGTACGCACACGAGTAGACCATGTTCGGGTCCAGCCACAGCTTGTAGAAGTCGTTGGAGACGTCGTAGTGGTATTCGATCGACGCCTTGTCTTCCTGCTTGGTATGGGTGAAGCGTTGCGCGACGCGTGCCAGCGTGCTGCCGGCCAGCTGCGTGGTGGCGCGCGAGAAGCCGTAGCCGACCGCGATGATGTCGGCGAGCTTGCCCTCCAGATCGATCTTCTGCTGGACGTAGGCCTCGCCCAGGTTGTCCAGCGTCGGCGTCAGCAGCAGCGGCAGCGCGCCGGCCTCGCGCACGGTCAGCGTGACCGCCGGCTGTTCGAAGTTGCCGAGCGCGTATTCGTGGCCATTCCAGAGCCGCAGCTTGACGGGCAGGTTGGCCTTGTCGCGCAGATCCGCGACCCAGCGCTCCAGTTGCGTGTCCAGTGCTTGCTTGAAAAACATGCGGCTTTCCTCCTGATGAATGGCGGCATATTTCCGAACGTACAGCGCTCGAACCAACAGCTGTGGGCGGCCTCGCTTTCCGATATATCAGATCGTGCCATACCCAACGCCAGAGCCCGCTACCCGGTGCGTCTGGCGTTTCACTTTATACGCCAAACCGCGCCGGTGTGCAGTGCACGGCCTAGACCCCATATCATGCGCAGGGGCAAAACGGCGCCCCGGTCATGACGATCACGGCGACAGGCGTGCGATGCGCCAGCTGCCGTCCGGCTGGCGCAGATAAGCGATGCGATCGTGCAGCCGCGACGGGCGGCCCTGCCAGAATTCGACGCGCGTCGGCGCCACGCGATAGCCGCCCCAGTGCGGCGGCCGCGGCGGATTCTCGCCGAAGCGCTGGCGGAACTCGGCTTCGCGCTGTTCCAGCAGCGCGCGGTCGCTCACTTCCTGGCTCTGCGCCGAGGCCCAGGCGCCGATGCGCGAGCCCAGCGGCCGCGAGGCAAAGTACGCATCGCTCTCGGCGTCGGTGACTTTCTCGACGACGCCTTCGATGCGCACCTGCCGTTCGAGCTGCACCCAGTGGAACAGCAGCGCGGCGCGCGGATTGACCGCCAGGTCCAGTCCCTTGCGGCTCTCGTAATTGGTGAAGAAGGTCAAGCCGCGCTCGTCGATGCCCTTGAGCAGCACGATGCGGGCCGAGGGCTGGCCGCTGGCGTCGACCGTGGCCAGTGTCATCGCATTCGGCTCGGGCAGTTTGGCGGTCAGCGCCTCCTCGAACCAGCGTTCGAATTGCGCGATGGGTTGGGGCGCGACATCGGCTTCGGTCAGGGAACCGAGCACATAGGTACGACGGAGATCGGCGAGTTGCGTCATGGCGGGAAGGGCAGCGGCATGGCCGCGGAGGGGATGGCTGAAGATTGCTGAACGGGTCTCCGATAGCGTCGGCACACCTGCTTGCACACGCTCGATATGCGGATCCGGATGCCTGGAGTATAGCGAAGGCATCCCGGCCCGCGGGCCGGCTCCGGCCGGGCGCCAACGGCGGAGGCCTCAGGCGGCGGGTGGCGGCAGCTTGCGCGTCTGTCCGCGCGAATAGAAGCCAGCCACGCCCATCGCGCCGGCCATGGACAAGAAGATCGGCAGCATGCCCAGCGCGGTGCCCACCACGCCGAAGGTCAGCGGCCATACCACCTGGCTGGTGTTCAGCACGGCCGAGCGCAGGCCCAGTGCTTCGCCGGCGCGGCCCGACGGCGACGCGCTATGCAGGATGTTCATCACGTTCGGCTGCGCGCTGCCCAGCGCCAGGCCCAGCACGAATGCCAGGCAGCACATCAGCCAGAAGGTCGAGACGAAGGGGTAGAGCAGATACGCGATGCCGCCGACCAGCAGCGCGCCGCGGATGATCTTCCATTCGGACAGATGGCGCGTGACCAGCGGCATCGCGATGCGGATCGCCAGCGTGGCAATGGCGAAGGCGCCGAGCACCCAGCCGATCGAGGAGGGCGACAGGCCGACGCGCGTGCCCTGGATCGGGATCAGGAAGGCATGCAGGTCCCAGGCGGCAGACAGCACTGCGCTGGCGATGAAGACCGCACGCAGCTCGGGCACCTGCAGCAGATCGAGCGCGGAGCCGCGACTGCCGTCGAGCGCTGCCTGGCGCGCCGCGCCGGCGCCCTGCGCGGGCAGGCGGTCGTGCACCAGCCGCAGGCCGATCTGCCCGATCAGCGCGACGCCGACCAGCAGCAGGAAGGCGGGCCGATAGCCGGCGTGCTCGATCACGTAGCCGACCACCACCGGGCCGAGCGTGCCCGACACCGACAGGCCCAGCGCATGCCAGGTGTAGTTGCGCAGGCGGGTCTCGTCGGTCGACAGCTGGCCGATCAGCAATTGCATCGCGACCTGGACCAGCATGAAGCCCACGCCGATCAGCGCGCACGAGGCATACAGCGCGGCGACGCTCGGCCAGATCGCCGGCAGCAGCGTGCCGGCCACCACCATCAGCGAGCCCGCGGTCATCGGCCGGCGTGGACCGATCTGGTCGATGCGGCGCCCGGCGCGGATCGCCAGCAGCATCGGCAGCAGCGCGTACAGCGACATCAGCAGGCCGAGCGTGATGGTCGAGGCCTTCAGCGAAATGGCGAACAGGGAAACGACGACGCGGCTGGCGTTGAACGCCACGTGGTTGCACACCGTCAGCGCGATCAGAACACTGATCGGCATGGCGGCGGCGGGATACGGCGTCATTCGTGCAAGGACCGGAGCGGAGGGGGTGAAACGGCAGACCGGCAAGACCGGGGAAAGACGAACGGGGGGCGGCACGCGCCGCGCCCCGCAACAGGCCACGCCCTGACGGGCGCCACCTGCAAATTGCCATCCGTTTACAGCGTGGTGTTGTGCATCGAGCCGCCGCTACCGCTGGGCGTCTCCATGTAAATGGCCATTTAATTATGGGACGCTTGTTGACAGCGCGCAACGATCTTTTAGGTTTTGGTGCACAGAAAGAGGGCGCGTGTCGGGAAGTGTTGCGCTGGAGCATCGGTGCCCGACGCACCAGCGCGAAGGGTGTGCATCGAGCAGCGCGTCAGCCGCCCTGGTACATCGGCGTCCTGTTGGGTGCGGGCGACGGTGCGGCCGGCGCAGTTGGATTTTGGCGACGCGGCTCGGGCTCGTTGCGGCCCGTCGGCGCTTGGGCGGCCGGGCCCGAGGCCGGCGCGCGGCGATCGCGGTAGGTCTTGCCCGGCGGCGGCGCGGTCGGGCGCTTGCGCAGTTCCGCCAGCAGCTTGGCGCACTGGCTGTCCTCGGCCGGCGACAGATCGATCAGCGGCAGCACCGTGGCAACGGGCGCCAGCAGCGCCAGCGCCACCGCACCGCCGGCGCGCAGCGCCAGTACGCCGATGTCCGGGCTGACGCGCGGGTCCTTCAGCGTGCCGCCCACATACAGCGGCGAGCGCAGCGAGAACACGCGCATGCCCTTGGAGTCCGGATTGATGGTCAGCCCCAGGCGCTCGCTGGACAGGTCAACCACACCGCTGCCATTGATGGTCGCATCCTGCGTATCGATGACGAAGGTGCGGGCGCGCGCCATGCCGTTGGTGAAGGTGAAGTCGGCCACGCCGCAGTGGATCTGCACCGGCTTGTCGCCGAACAGCTTGGCGATGATCACGCTGCCGACGTTCAGCCCCATCGCCTCGAGGATGAACTTGCTGATGGTGCCGTTCTCGACCAGCAGCCGCGCCTCGCCGTTGGACGAGCCGAGCAGCGCCGCGACCGAATTGCCGGTGGCCGACAGCTTGGCCGCGCCGTTGATCTCGCCGATGCTGGCACGCATCGATTCGAGGTTGGGGAACAGCTGCTTGATCTTCAGATGGCGCGCCGTCATGTCGATGGTCGCCCCCATCGGCGTGCGCTTGCCATTGAGCTGCAAGGTCGAGGTCAGGGTGCCGCCGGCCATGCCGAAGTTCAGCGGCTTCAGGTTCAGCACGCCGTCCTGCAGCACGATATGGGTCTGCAGGTTGTTGATCGGCAGATCGACGTCGCGGACGATGCGCTGGCCGGTGAAGCGCACGTCGGCGTCGATGTCGTCCCAGCGCTCCGTGCGGAACGGCGCCACCGGCAGCGCCTTGTCGGCCGGCTGCCGCACCGGGCTGCGCGCCGCGGCCTGGCCGGGCTTGGCGTCGGCGCCGATCAGAGGCGCCAGGTCCTCGAAGCGCAACTGCTTCGACACGAGCTCGCCGGCAAGCAGCGGGCGCGGATCGCGCTGCGTATAGGTCAGCGTGCCGCCCAGGTCGCTGCCGCCGACGCGGCCGGTGAAGTTCTGATAGCGGTAGACCGACGCGCCCTTGCGCAGCGTCGCCGTCAGGCGGCCGTTGGTGCGGTACGGCGGCGTTTCGGGCAGCACGACCCCGGTCAGCGGGTAGAGGTCGGCCATGCTTTCGCCGGACAGCTGCAGCATCAGGTCCAGCGCCGCCAGCCGGGCCGGCTCGGTCAGCGTGCCCTCGATCTGCGCGCGGGTGCTGCCGACGCGCACATCGGCCTGCAGCGGGTAGGGCCGGCTGGCGTCGCGCAGGTTCAGCACCGCGCCGGCCTTGCCATTGGCGTTGATGGTGGCCTTGTTGTAATGGCCGATCGCGCGCCAGCGGATGCCGTAGACCGGTTCGCCCTTGCTGTTGGCTGCGGCGGCGGAGGCGGCTGATGCCGAAGCGCCGGTGGCGGCGGAAACGCTGGCACCGCTGGCGGGTGCTGCCGAGGCGGCCGGCGCGGACGAGGGCGGGGACGATGGCGCGGACGATGGCGCAAGCGGTCCGTCGCGATCCTTGTCATACAGCGGGGCATCGCCGATGCTCTCGAGCGTCGCGCGCAGCTCGATCTTGCTGGCCGCATCGTTCAGCGCCAGATGGCCGCGCGTCAGCACCACCTCGCCGACTTCCAGGTGCCATTGCGATGGCTCCTTGTCTTCGCGGGTGGGGAAGGTCCAGTTGTTGCGCTTGTCGGCCAGCCGTTCGAGCGCGACCGAGGGGCCATCGATGGTGATGGACGGCAGCGAGATCTCGCGCGCCAGCAGCGGCAGGGGCCGCAGCAGGAACACCAGCTCGCGCGCGGTGGCCAGGTTGGGCTGCTGGGTCCAGTCCGGATTGCCGATCGTGATGTCGCGGGCGGACAGCCGCGGCCATGGCACCAGGCGCCGCAACCCGGTCTCGCCTTCGGGCCGGCGCCAGGTCAGCACCAGGTCGCCGTTGACGGCGAACGGCCGGCCGATGGCGTCGCTGACCTTCTCGTTGAGCCAGGGCTTGAGGCGGTTCCAGTCGAACAGCAGCACGAAGGCCACCACCGCCGCAATCAACACCAAGGGCGTCAACACAGTCCACAGCACGGCCTGGCGGCGCATCGACATGAGGGGCTCCTGGCCGGCGCACGCGCGAACCGGACCGGTGCGCTGGCGCGGCTGACGTACCACGTTGCGGCTATTGTATAGTTGCGCGCCGGGCCCTCCTGTCGGCATGCGACTGACAATGATGCCCGCGCTTTTCGCATTTTTTGCCCGCCGCCGCCCCGGTATCTGCGGCAGGCGGGTCCAGCCGATGGTGAAGTCCTCGATGGCCGACGACCCTAACGCAGACTCCCGGGCCGACTTCCGGGTCGATTCCCGGGCTGACTCCAGCCTCGACCCCCGGGTCGACTCCAGCCCCGACCGCAATGACGACCCCGCCGCCGCGCAGGCGCTGGCGGAACTGCCCGCCGCGCTGCCGCACGACAGTGTCGAGGACGACGACTATCACCGCCGCTTCGGCGGCGTGGCCCGGCTCTACGGCGCCGGCGGGCTGGCCCGGCTGGAGGCGGCCAGCATCTGCGTGGTCGGCATCGGCGGGGTCGGCAGCTGGGCCGCCGAGGCGCTGGCCCGCAACGCGGTGGGGCGCATCACGCTGATCGACCTGGACCATATCGCCCCGTCCAATACCAACCGGCAGATCCATGCACTGGGCGACGAGTATGGCCGCGCCAAGGTCGAGGCGATGGCGCAGCGGCTGGTGCAGATCAACCCGCGCCTGCGGGTGCGGCCGGTCGACGATTTCGTGACGCCCGACAATGTCGAGGCACTGCTGGCGGGGCACGACTACGTCATCGACGCCATCGACGCCGTCAAGGTCAAGATCGCGATGCTGGGCTGGGCCCGGCGTCAGCGGCTGCCGATCGTCACCTGCGGCGGCGCGGGCGGCCAGCTCGACCCGACCCGCGTGCGCGTCGCCGACCTGTCACGCACGATCCAGGACCCGCTGCTGGCCAAGGTCCGTGCCGGACTGCGCAAGCAATGGGGTTTGCCGCGCGACCCGAAGAAGCCGTTCGGCCTGCCGGCGGTGTATTCCGACGAGCCGTTGCGCTACCCCGAGCCCGAGCAGCAGGCCTGCGAGGTCGACGAGGCGCCCTTCGCCGACGCCGCCCATCCGGCGCGGCAAGGGCCGCAGGGGCTGGCCTGCGCGGGCTTCGGCTCGTCGGTGGCGGTCACCGCGGTGTTCGGCTTCGTCGCGGCATCGGTGGCGCTGGGGGCGATCGCGCAGCCGGACTGAGCGGCCCGGTTTTCTGTCGCCCCCTGCGAAAGCGGGGGCAGCGACTTCGGCAAGCCACGGGGTCCCCGCTTTCGCGGGGACGACAGCCGGTGGTCAGGTCCGCAGCGCCTCGAGCAGCCGCGCGAGCTCCGCCTCGCCGGGCGCGACGTTGTCGAAGTAGATCAGTTCGGGATACTCGGCCGGATCGGGCATGAAGCGCCGCTGCCGATAGTCTTCCCAGTGCGCCAGCTTGTAGGCATCGTTGGGATTGCCGCGCCGCACGATGCGCGCGTGCGCCTCGTCCTCGGGCAGATGGACCCAGACCACGCGCACCGTGGTGCCGGCCGGCAGCGCCAGCCATTGCGGGTCGCTGAGGCGATGCTCGCGGATCTCGCGGGACAGCGGGCCGATCACGATGGCGCTGATGCCCAGGGCCAGGTTCTCGCGCGCGGTATCGAGCAGGCCCTGGTATTCCGGATCGCGCAAATGCTGCAGGTACAGCGGGCTGTCGCGGTCGTTCGGGTCGCCGGTCAGCGCGCCCATCGCGGCGGCGCTGTAGCGCCCGTACAGCGTGTCCTTGTCCAGCAGGCAGAACGGCTCGCCCGTGGCCTCCATCAGCGGGCCGATCAGCCGATGGGCCAGGGTGGTCTTGCCGGTGCCGGCATGTCCGCAGAAGAAAATCAGTCGTGGCATCGAAGGGGAGCGGGCGGGGAAGAAGAGGGGGAGAAGAGGCGAACAGGCAGGCAACCGGCGCAGAGCCAGCGCTCGCCCGGCGTGGGATTCGGTATCCTTGCGCGTATCCCTGTGCCTTCGGGCATTCCGCGCAGCATAACCGATCGCCTTCATGACCGCTCCCGCGCCCGCTTCCGCTCCCACTTCCGCGTCCCCGGACCCGTCCCGGGCTCCCGCGGCCACGCCGCTCGAACTCGACAGCAGCGCGCTGCCGGCCGACCTGCATCTTGGCGAGCCCGTCACCGACCATACCCATGCGGAGTTCGTGCTGCTGCTGCAGGCCGCCGCGCGCGCCAGCGACGAGGGCTTTCTGGCCGCGCTCGACGAGTGGATCGACCACACCCGCTACCACTTCGGCATGGAGGAGGCGTGGATGGAGGCGATGAACTTCGGCCCGCGCCAATGCCATGCGGGCGAGCACCAACAGATGCTGGAGATCGTCGACAAGGTCCGCGCGAAGGTGGAGCAGGAGGGGGACTTCGAGACCGGCCGCCGCTTGGTGGCGGAGCTGCCCGGCTGGTTCGCGCTGCACGTGCGCAAGCAGGACGCCGCGATGGTGGCCTACATGCAGCAGAACGGTTTTACGCTGGTGGAGGGGCCGGCGGGGTGAGTAAGGGGGCGGCCGCCTGCGCTTCGGAACCACCCCCTCTCTCCGGCGCTCTTCCGCTTGCGGGAGAGGGGCCGGGGAGAGGGGCCGGGGAGAGGGGCCGGGGGAGAGGGCAACCGCCCCGGTCAGCCCGGCGTCCTCAATTCAACGCCGCACTCAACTGCCGGCGCCAGCGCGACACCGCCTCGGGCGTGTCGCCCATCAACTCGAACACCGACAGCATCGTCTTGCGGCCGACGTCGTCCTCGAAGCCGCGGTCGGTGCGCACGATGGCCAGCAGCTGCTCCAGCGCCGGTTCGTATTGGCGGCGCGCGATCAGCAGCCGCGCCAGATCGAGGCGGGCCTGCAGATCCGCGGGATTGGCGGCGATGCGGCCGGTCAGCGTGGCCTCGTCGGGCAGGTCGCCCAAGCCCTTCATCGCCTCGAGCCGCGTCTGCAGCGCCGCATAGGCATCGTGCTGCGGCGCTCGCGGAGTCAGCATGCCGAACTGGGCCTCGGCTTCCTGCAGCGCATTGCCGTCGAGCAGGAAGGCGATGTAGTCGATGCGCGCCGCGTCGAAGCCGGGATCGAAAGCCAGCGCGGCCTGGAAGGCCTCGCGCGCGATGTCGCGATGGCCGCTGGCGGCCGCCTGGCGCGCCTCGCGCAGCGCGATCTGGCCCGGGTTCGGCGTCACCCGCGCGATGAATTCGCGCAGGCCCGATTCGGGCAGCACGCCGATGAACTGGTCGACCGGCTTGCCGTCGACGAAGGCCACCACATGGGGAATGCTGCGCACGCCGAAGTGGGCGGCCAGTTCCTGGTTCTCGTCGACATTGATCTTGGCCAGCTTCCACTTGCCGCCGGCCTCGCGTTCGAGTTTTTCCAGCAGCGGGCCCAGCGTGCGGCACGGTCCGCACCATGGCGCCCAGAAGTCCACCAGCACGGGGACGCTGCGCGACAGCGCAATCACGTCGTGGTCGAAGTTCTGCAGGGTGACGTCGCTCATTCCTTGCCTCGCTGTTCGTGAATTCGCTTGATATCGCGGGAAGTCGCGCGATCAGTTTGCGGGATCGTCCGCGGGATCTGCACGAACCGGCCATCGGGCGCGCGTGGAATCGCGCCGCACGGCCGGTTTCCTGTTGCGCAGGTGGGGATGACGCCGCTCATATCAACCCCCTTGCGGGAATCTACCCCCTTGGAAATAGAACGGTCGTTCGGTTATATTGCTTGACGATTCGCCGCCGGGCCGCCTGCCGGCCGCGGCGGCGCCCGGCCCGACGCTGCAACGACGCTCGGCAACGACGCTCGAGAACAGGTCGCCAAGACCGCTCAGGAGACAAACGCATGCAGACCCAGAAGCCCGCCGCGCGCCCGCATTTCCAGTTCTGGCCCAAGCGGGCGCCTACCGCCATCGTGCTGCCCGAGACCTCGCTGTGGGTCAACCTCGAGGTGTCGGCGCGCCGCTATGCCGACAAGGCCGCGATCCGCTATTTCGGCAAGGCCATCACCTTCCGCGAACTCGAGGCGCAGGCCACCGCGCTGGCGGGCTGGCTGCAGCGCGAGGCCGGCGTGGCCAAAGGCGACCGGGTGCTGCTGTACATGCAGAACTGCCCGCAATTCATCGTCAGCTACTACGCGATCCTGCGCGCCGACGCGGTCGTGGTGCCGGTCAATCCGATGAACCGGGCCGAGGAATTCAAGCACTACATCACCGACGCGCAGGCCCGCGTGGCGATCTGCTCGGCCGACCTGGCCGCTGGCGCCGCCGCCGCCAATGCCGAGCTGCCGCAGGACCAGCAGCTGCGGCATCTGCTGGTGACGCAATATGCCGATGCGCTGCCCGAGCGCCACGAACACCCCGAGGACGCGCCGCCCGCGTGGCTGACCGCCGAGCATGCGCTGCCCACCGGCGCCGCGCAGTGGCGCGACGCACTGGCGGCTGGGCACCAGCCCGGTCCGCACACCGCGGGTCCCGACGACATGGCGGTGATGCCCTATACCTCGGGCACCACGGGCTTTCCGAAGGGCTGCATCCATACCCATCGGTCCGTGATGCACAACGTGGTCGGCGGCGCGACCTGGTCGGGCTCGGGCGCCGAGTCGGTGATCCTGTCGGTGCTGCCGCTGTTCCATGTGACCGGCATGCAGTACGGCATGAACGGCCCGATCTACAGCGGCGCCACGGTGGTGATGCTGCCGCGCTGGGACCGCGAGGTCGCGGGCCGGCTGATCTCGCGCTACCAGGTCACGCACTGGACCAATATCCCGACCATGGTGATCGACTTCCTGGCCAGCCCGAACCTCGCCGAGTTCGATCTGTCGAGCCTGCGCTATATCGGCGGAGGCGGGGCGGCGATGCCGCAGGCGATCGCCGAGCGGCTGCGCGAGCAGTTCGGCCTGAACTATCTGGAGGGCTACGGGCTGTCCGAAACGATGGCGCCGACGCACAGCAATCCGGCGGACCGGCCCAAGCTGCAGTGCCTGGGCGTGCCGACCTTCAACACCGACGCGCGCGTGGTCGACCCCGTCACGTTGAAGGAGCTGCCGCCGGGCGAGGTCGGGGAGATCATCGTCTGCGGCCCGCAGGTGTTCAAGGGCTACTGGGGCAAGCCAGACGCGACGCGCGAGGCGTTCATCGAGTTCGAGGGCAAGACCTTCTTTCGTACCGGCGACCTGGGCCGGATGGACGAGGAGGGCTATTTCTTCATCACGGACCGGCTCAAGCGGATGATCAACGCGTCCGGTTTCAAGGTCTGGCCGGCCGAGGTCGAGAACCTGCTGTACAAGCATCCGGACGTGCAGGAGGCCTGCATCATCGGCACGCGCGACGCCTATCGCGGCGAAACGGTCAAGGCCGTGGTCGTGCTGAAGGCGCACGCGAAGGGCAAGACCACGGCGGACGACATCATCGCCTGGGCCAAGGACAATATGGCCGCCTACAAATATCCGCGCGTGGTCGAGTTCGTCGACGCGCTGCCGAAGTCGGGAACCGGCAAGGTGATGTGGCGCCAGTTGCAGGAAGCCGAGAACGCGCGCCTGGGTTGATGGCGCGCAGTGCCGGGGCAGGGCGGCGCGTCCTGCCCGGGTCTGTCAGCGGGTGCGATGGAGCAATCGATTCGCGATCGTTCGCGCGACCGATTGCGCGACCGATTGCGCGACCGATTGCGCGACCGATTGCGCGGCCGATTGCGCGACCGATCGCGCGACCGATTGCGCGGCCGCTCAGTGCCCGCGCACCCGCATCAGCATCTTCACCATGGTCTTGTAGCCGCGCTCGCGTGCATGCCGCGTGGGCGTGACGCCGTCGCGATCGGCCAGGTTGGCATCGGCGCCCGCATCGAGCAGCAGCTGTACCACGTCCTCGTAGCGCGCGCTGCCGTCGCCGAGCACGATGGCTTCGAGCAGCGCCGTCCATCCCAGCGCATTGACATGGTCGACCGGCACGCCGGCCTGCAGCAGCAGCTTGACCACCTCCGGGTTGCCGTGCTGCGAGGCCGCGGTCAGCGCGGTGCCGCGATAGCGGTCGGTGCTGTGCGGATCGGCCCCGTGTGACAGCGTCAGCCGCACCAGCTCCACTTGCCCATTGGCGGCGGCCAGCAGGAACGCGCTGTTGGCCTGATCGTCCTTGTGATTGACATCGGCCCCCGCGTGGATCAGCGCCCGGGCGGCCTCGCCATGCCGCTGATAGATCGCGAGCAGCAGCGCGGTGCGTCCGCGCTCGTCGGCGGCATGCGGCGAGGCGCCGGCGCCCAGCAGCTTGCGCACCAGCGCCGCGTCGCCGAGCGAGGCGGCGGTCAGCAGATTGCGGTTCAGCGCGCTCAGCGCGTGGGATGGCCGGCCGGCGCTGCCCGGTTGCGTGGCAGCGCGCTGCGAGGACGGCGGCGAGCCGGGAGCGGGCGGGGAGGAACCGGGACGGGCCGCCATCGACACGCCCGCCGGCCCCGACAGCAAGGCCCCGCCAAGCAGCAGCCCCGACAACCCCAGCGCTTCGGCAACCATCAGGCGGCGGGCTCGAGCGGCGGGGGCGGGCATGGCGGTCTCCGGTTCAGGCGGCGTTGGCCGGTTCGCTGTCTGCGGCCGGCTCGGCGTCGGCGGCCTGGATCTGCCGCCACAGCCGGCCGAGATAGGGATCGTCGACGCCGTGGGTGGCCAGGCCCAGCAGGGTCTGGTGCAGATAGTCGCGCGCGGGGCCGTACAGGCCGGTGGCGCGCCGCAGGCAGGCCACCACGCGCTCGTCGGGCAGGCGGCCGGCATAGGCTTCGTGGGCGCGGTTCATCACGAAGGCGAGCGCCCGCTGCGGGGCCGCATCGCCATCGAGCTTCACGCGCAGCCAGCGCGGATGGTAGGCGCCAGTCATCATCTCGCGGCGCCACAGCACGCGGAACTCCTGCTCGACGACGTGGCTGGGGATGCGGAACACCATGCCGTGGCAGCTGCCGCCGCGGTCCAGGCCGAGCACCAGGCCGGGGTTGTCCCAGGTGCCGCGATTGATGCGCGAATAGAGGTAGAAACCGCGGTGGTAGCCGTGCACGGTCGCGAGGCGGCGCTCGGTATGCACGACCATCGGGTTCCAGATCAGGGAGCCGTAGCCGAACAGCCAGATGTCGCCATGCATGTCGGGCTGGTCCGGCCGGCGATCGAGGGTGGACCGCAACGAGCGCTCGAGCGCGTCGTCCGACAGCAGCGAGGAAGCCACCGGGGTACCGCCCAGCGTGGTCCGCAGCCGGTCCGCTTCAAGATCTTGTCGGGTGATGGCCATGGTGCAAGCATAATGCAAAGCCGGGCAGCGGGAGGCTTGGTACACCACATGGCGGGGGGATGTCGGCGTCGGGCAACGGTGCCGACCTACCCACTGCCGGCGGGGTGGCGGCCGATGTTGCGCCGTCCTTACAATGGCTGCCAACTACCAGGAGGGATGGACTATGGCGCGAACGCTTACGGTGGCCTTCGGCACCGGCAAGGAATTCGAGTTCACCATCGGCGATAGCGAACTGGCGGGCATCAGCGACGATGCCGGCTGGCGCTGGTTCGACCGGGAGTATGCGGAGCTCGACTGCCAGGCTTCCAGCCCGGTGGGGAA
Source organism: Cupriavidus sp. (assembly GCA_031180665.1). Taxonomy (GTDB): domain Bacteria; phylum Pseudomonadota; class Gammaproteobacteria; order Burkholderiales; family Burkholderiaceae; genus Cupriavidus. Next base: position 74,711 of record JAPSLP010000017.1, read on the forward strand.
GGTGCTGGTGATCGACAAGATCCTCAGCGTGGCGCGCTTCTCGGGCGAGCAGCGCTTCACCGGCGATCCGGACTGGGCCCGGGAGTATGCGCGGCATGCCGCGCATATCCTGGGCCGCGATCGGGTGCGCGTCGACGTCGGCAACGCGTCGATCGGCTTCTGAGCCGGCTTGCCGGCCCGTTCTTTTCTGAAGCGCCAACCGCCTCAGACGGCCAGCAGCTCCACCTCGAACAGCAGCGTGGCGTTCGGCGGAATCACGCCGCCGGCGCCGCGTGCGCCATAGCCCAGGTCGGCGGGAATCACCAGCCGGCGCGTGCCGCCGACCTTCATGCCCTGCACGCCTTCGTCCCAGCCGCGGATCACATGGCCGGCGCCCAGCGGGAAGACGAACGGATCGTTGCGATCCTTGCTCGAATCGAATTTGCGGCCAGCCTGGCCGTTCTCGTACAGCCAGCCGGTGTAATGCACGGTGACGTGCTTGCCCGCGGTCGCTTCGGCGCCCTGGCCGGTCACGGTGTCTTCGTATTGCAGGCCGGAAGGAGTGGTGATCATCGGTCGTTCCTTTGTGTGACTGCGCAGCGCGGCATGGGGACCACGATGCGCGTGGTGATTCGGCGCCCGGGCCGCGCGCCCATGGCTGGCGCGCGCGGTGCTGCCGAGCCGGCAGTGTACCCGCAAGCGGTCAGCTGTCGGCCCGCTGCCAGGTGTCCAGGCGCAGTTGCACGCTGCGCTCGTCGTCGCTGAACCAGATCTCGCCGTCCTGGATCGTGACGGTCAGCCGCATCGCGCGGCGGGCCATGCCGGCCAGCGCGTCGACCGCCTCGCCTGGCACCGCATGCACCGTCAGGTTGCGCAGCTTGCCCGCCTTGCCGGCGATGCCTTTCCACCATTCGCGGGCGCTGGCGGGCTGATAGGTGAACACGGTCACGCGCGCGGCGCGCGAGGCGGCCCGCTTGAGCCGCGTCTCGTCGGGCTGGCCCAGGTCGATCCAGTGTTCGATCTCGCCGGTCAGGCTGCGCTCCCACAGGTCCGGCTCGTCGGGTTCGTCGAGTCCGCGGGTCAGGCTCAGCGTCTCGCTGGCCTCGCAGGCGAACGCCAGCAGCCGCACCATCATGCGGGCGTCGTTCTCGGACGGGTGCTGCGCGACGGTCAGCGCGTGGGTGCCGTAGTAATGCCGGTCCATATCGGAGATCGACAGCTCGGCTTTGCAGATGGTGGACTTCAGGGCCATGGGGGAAGAGAGAGGCGGCACGCCGGCCGATGGCGCGGGCAGGATGCCCGGCATGGCCGGCCGGCAAAGCGCGCATGTTACCCGATCGCCGCTCGCATGACGGTGCGGACGGCCTGGCGGGAAGCAGGAAGCGGAACGGCGGCGGAAACGGCGGCAAAAACAGCAGCGCCGCGTGGGAGGCGCGGCGCGGCGGTCAGCGGGACTTGCGGTAGTCGCTGAGGTAGAAGCGCAGCAGCGCGGAGGCGATCACCAGCGCGAGGAAGGCCGCGGCAACCACCATCGCCTGCCCGGCGGGACTGTCGACCTGCCCGTTGACGCCCAGCTCGACCAGGCGGCCGATCACCAGCATCACCAGCACCGGGATCACCAGGGCGCGACGACCATAGGTGCGCATCACCCAGCTGGGAAAGTTGCGCAGATGGCCGACGAAATCGCGCGGAATGCTGCAGATCAAGCACGCCCCTGCGGCAGCGAGCGAAGCCGCCACCACATCCCCCAGTCCAATCCCGATCATGTTTCCCCGTCCCGTCGCACCCGGGCGAAAAAGCCGGGGCCTGAATTTTGCAAAGCGCTGATTCTACAGAAGATTTCGCGATTTCAGGTGTCGCCGGGTCGACCTGGGACAGAACTCGACGGTCTCTTTCAAGGCACCAGCACGGGCAGCAGGAAAATGCCCAGCACGCACAGGAAGCCCAGCGTCCAGCACAGCGAGCGCAGCGTGGCGCGGTCGGCCAGGTAGCAGACGGTGTACAGGACGCGGATCACGATGAAGGCGACCGCCAGTTCGTCGATGCGCGCCTGCGGCGCCTGCAGATGGCTGGCGCACAGCACCGCCGCGGCGAACAGCGGAAAGGCCTCGAAGTGGTTGCGATGGGCGAGGTCGGCGCGGCGCGCGCGGCCGGTCTGCCGCTCCAGCCACGCGCGCGGATCGTGGTTGTCGAAACCGGGCGCGCCCCATTTGGCGATGCCCACCGTGACGATGGGCAGGATGCCGGCGATCAGCACGCACCAGAAAGCGATCGGCATGGCGTTGTCCTTGGTTCTGTCGTGGGCGCCAGGTGGCGTTCAGGTGGCGTTCAGGTGGCGCTCATATGGCGTTCAGGTGGCGTTCAGGTGGCGCTCATATGACGTTCAGGCGGCGTTCAGGCCGCCACCACCCGGATCGTCACGCCCGGCAGGGTCACCACCTGGCCGGCGCGGATCTTGGCGGTCTTGCGCGATTCGGCCACGCCGTCGACCGCGACCTCGCCGGCGGCGACCAGCGCCTTGCCGGCGCCGCCGCTGTCGACCACGCCAGCCAGCTTGAGCAGATCGTTCAGCGCGATGTGCTCGCGGTCCAGCGGGAAGGTCAGGGTCTGCATGATGAGGATTGGGGTTGGAGGTGTCGCCGGGCGCCGATCCTTCGGCGCGCCGGCGTGGGCCGCGGCAATTACTTGCCCCAGCTGTCCTTCAGTCCGACGATGCGGTTGAAGACCGGGCGGCCAGGCTGGCTGTCGACGCGGTCCGCGACGAAGTAGCCGTGCCGCTCGAACTGGAAGCGGTCCTCGGCCTTGGCCTCGCGCAGGCCCGGCTCCAAATACGCTGTGACCACGCGCTTGGAGTCCGCGTTCAATGCATCGAGGAAATTCTTGCCGCCGGCGTCCGGATGCGGATCGTTGAACAGCCGGTCGTACAGCCGCACCTCGGCGGCCAGCGCGTGCGGCGCGCTGACCCAGTGGATATTGCCCTTGACCTTGACGCTGTCCGCGCCCGGCGTGCCGCTCTTGGTATCGGGCAGGTAGTTCGCGTGCACGGCGACGACATTGCCGTCCGCGTCCTTGTCGACGCCGGTGCATTCGATCACGTAGCCGTAGCGCAGCCGCACCTTGTTGCCCGGGAACAGCCGGAAATAGCCCTTCGGCGGGTTCTCGTTGAAATCCTCGCGCTCGATCCACAGCTCGCGCGACAGCGGGAACACGCGCTTGCCCAGCTCGGGCTGCTTCGGATGGACCGGCGCCGAGCATTCCTCGCTTTGGCCTTCGGGATAGTTGTCCAGGATCAGCTTGAGCGGATCGAGCACGGCCACGCCGCGCGCCGCGCGCGCATCGAGGTCGTCGCGCACCGCGCCTTCCAGTGTGCTCATGTCGATCCAGCTGTCCGACTTGGCCACGCCCACGCGATCGCAGAACAGCTGGATCGACTCGGGCGTGTAGCCGCGCCGGCGGATGCCCACGATGGTCGGCATGCGCGGATCGTCCCAGCCGTCGACGCGGCCCTCGTTGACCAGCTGCAGCAGCTTGCGCTTGCTGGTGATCGCATAGGTCAGGTTCAGCCTGGCGAACTCGTACTGATGCGGCAGCGGCTCGCGCAGCAGGCCGCAATCGCGCAGCTGGGCCAGCACCCAGTCGTACAGCGGGCGGTTGTTCTCGAACTCCAGCGTGCACAGCGAGTGCGTGATGTTCTCGATCGCATCCGAGATGCAATGCGTGAAGTCGTACATCGGATAGATGCACCACTTGTCGCCGGTGCGATGGTGGTGCGCATGGCGGATCCGGTAGAGCACCGGGTCGCGCATCACGATGTTGGGCGCAGCCATGTCGATCTTCGCGCGCAGGACGTGCTCGCCGTCGCCGTACTTGCCGGCGCGCATGTCGCGGAACAGCTGCAGGTTTTCCTCGACGCTGCGCTCGCGGTAGGGCGAGGGCGTGCCGGGCTCGGCGAAGTTGCCGCGGCTGGCGGCGATCTGCTCGGCGCTCTGGCTGTCGACATAGGCGACGCCGCGCTCGATCAGCTTTTCGGCGAAGGCGTACAGCTGGTCGAAGTAGTCGCTGGCGTAGTACAGGTGGGCCTGCGGGGCGCCTTGCGCATCGGTGCTGTCCCAGCTGAAGCCCAGCCAGTGCACCGCGTCGATGATCGAATCGACGTACTCGGTATCTTCCTTGACCGGATTGGTGTCGTCGAAGCGCAGGTGGCAGCGGCCGCCGTAGTCGCGCGCCAGGCCGAAATTCAGGCAGATGCTCTTGGCGTGGCCGATATGCAGGTAGCCGTTGGGCTCCGGCGGGAAGCGCGTGATCACGGTGGGCAGCGGCCGGCCTTGCGCGTCGGTGCGGCCGGCATAGGTGCCGGCGGCCAGATCCTGGTCGATGATGCTGCGCAGGAAGTTCGAGGCGGCGGGCGTGCTGTCTTGGGCTTTCGGGTCGTGGCTCATGTTTTGGCCAGGTTGGGCCGCGGGTCGCGGCCGGCTTCAGGGCGGATTCGGATTCGGGGTAAGGATCGGCGCTGTCCGCGCCGGGCCAGCGCGCCGTGGCCCCGGAGGCCGCGGCATGTTGGCGGGAACCGGGGATTTTACCGTGCCGGCGCATCGGCCGCGCGCGCAATCGTTGGAGGCGCGCTAGCATGGCGTAGCGGCGCAGCGCGAAGCGGCCCTGCCACAGGGGCTGCGCGCTGTCCGTTTGTCGATCCGATGCGCCGCTCCGGCCGTCGCCATCGCCTGACCATCCCTGCACCATCGTCACGAGGAGCGCCATGCCATCGCCCGATCCCCTTGCCACCCTTGCCACGCTGTGGCGCGCCACCGGCCTGCCCGAGGCCGCCCTCGCGCAGGCACGGCTGAGCGGCGCCGAACCCGTGCTGCCGTCGTCGTTCGCGGTCGGCACCGCCGCGCAGGCCAGCCTGGCGGCATCGGCGCTGGCGGCCGCGGCGCTGTGGCAGCAGCGCACCGGCCGCTGGCAGCAGGTCGCGGTGGACATGCGCCACGCCATCGCGGAATTCCGCAGCGAGCGCTATCTGCGCGTCGATGGCGGGCCCGCGCCGGAGCTGTGGGACAAGATCGCGGGTGCCTATCGCTGCGGCGACGGGCGCTGGGTCCGCCTGCACACCAACTTTCTGCATCACCGCGACGGCGTGCTGCGCCTGCTCGGCTGCTCCAACCAGAAGGACGAGGTGCAGGCTGCGCTGGGCAAATGGGACGCCGAGGCCTTCGAGACCGCCGCTTCCGATGCGGGCCTGGTGGTCGCGGCGATGCGCAGCTTCGACGAGTGGGACCGTCATCCGCAGGCAGCCGCGTTGCGCGAGCTGCCGCCCATCGTGATCGAGCGCATCGGCGACGCGCCGCCAATGCCCTTGCCGGACCCGCCGGCCCAGGATGCGAGCCCGCTGTCGGGCGTGCGCGTGCTCGAATTCACCCGCATCATCGCCGGCCCGGTGGCGGGCCGCACGCTGGCCGCGCATGGCGCGGACGTGCTGCTGGTCACTGCGCCACATCTGCCGTCGATCGCGCCGCTGGTGATCGACACGGGGCGCGGCAAGCGGTCCTGCCAGCTCGATCTGCGCGATGCCGACGACAAGCACACGCTGCACAAGCTGCTGCATGGCGCCGATGTCTTCCTGCAGGGCTACCGGCCGGGCGGCCTCGCGGCACTGGGCTTCGGCCCGGAGGCGGCGGCGCGCGCCCGGCCTGGCATCGTCTATGTCTCGCTGTCGGCCTATGGCCATGTCGGACCGTGGGCTGGCAAGCGCGGCTTCGATTCGCTGGTGCAGACCGCGACCGGCTTCAACGATGCCGAAGCGCGCGCCGCCGGCAGCGACACGCCGCGGCCCTTGCCGGCCCAGGTACTGGACCACGCCGCCGGCTATCTGCTGGCGCTGGGCGCCATGGCGGCCCTGCACCGGCGCGCCACCGAGGGCGGCAGCTGGCACGTGCGCGTGTCGCTGGCGCAGACCGCGCAATGGCTGCGGGGCCTGGGCCGGATCGACAACGGCCTGCAGGCGCCGGATCAGCGCATCGACGACATCAGCGACGTGCTCGAGGCCGTGCCTTCGGGCTTCGGCATGCTGACCACGGTGCGCCATGCCGCGCAACTGTCCGAGACACCGGCGCGCTGGGAACAGCCGTCGGTGCCGCTGGGCAGCGACGCGCCCGAGTGGTTGCCGCGCGCCGCGGCGAAATGACCGTAGCCGAGTTCGCTTCGGCATTTGCAGGTGCGGTCCCTCGACAGGGGGGCCGCCGTTTCTCGCCCGGCATGGGTTCTCAGGCCGACTCGCTCAGCAGCCGTTCCACCAGCCACAGCCGATCGACGCCCCACACCGGCTCGCCGTCCACGATAAAGAAGGGCGCGCCGAAGACGCCTTGCGACACGGCATGGTCCACCGCCGCTTCCAGCCGCCGCTTGCCTTCGGCCGAGGCGATCCCGGCCGCGAGCCAGCCGGTGTCGACGCCGACCGCGGCGGCCTCTTCCAGCACCGCATCGAGATCCGTGATGTCTTCCCCGCGCGCCCACAGCCTGGCGAAGATGCGCTGAGCGAAGCGTTTGGCCTGAGCCGGATCGCGTTCGTCCAGCGCGAGAAAGGCCCGCGATGCCTTGACCGAATCGACCCCGTGCATATCGCGCTGGACGAACGGCACGCCCAGTATCCGCGCCATGCGGGGTTTGTCGAGCCGCAGGTAGTCCGACTTCAGCGGCGTGTCCATCAGCGGCTTCAGACCCATGATCTTGACCACCGTGACGCCGAGCAGAAACGGGCGCCACACCACGGTGCGGCCATGGCGGGCAGCCAGCGCGTCGATCTGCGTCGAGCCGAAATAGCCGTAGGGCGAGATGAAGTCGAAATAGAAATCGATGGGGGCGGCCATCGCGCGCCTCATTCCATCTTGATGTTCAACTGCTCCACGGTCCGCCGCCAGTATGCGGATTCACGCTGCACGCGCGCGCGGATCTGCTCGGGCGACAGGTCGGAGGCCACCATGCCCTGCGTCTGCAGCAGCGGCGCGAAGTCCGGCGCGTGCGTGGCGCCGCGGATGGCGGCCGCAAGCCGGTCCACGGTCGCGCGCGGCGTGGCGGCCGGCACATAGGTGGCGATCCAGTATCCCGGGGCCGCGATATTCGGGTAACCCGCTTCGGCCAGCGTGGGCACGTCCGGGAACAGCACGTTGCGTCGTTCGCCGGCCACGGCCAGCACGCGGATCTTGCCGGCCCGCTGCTGCACGACCGCCAGGCTCGCCGGCGGGAACGAGAAGCTGTACCGGCCCGACAGCAGTTCCACCATCGCCGCGCCGGCGCCCTTCATCGGCACATGCTGAGCGGATGCCTTCGCCTCGCGCTTGTAGAGTTCGCCGACGACATGGCTGGGAAAGCCCGCGCCGGACGACACATAGTTGGCCTTGTCCGGGCGCTGGCGCAGCAGCGTCGCCAGTTCCTGCGCCGTCTTTGCCGGAGAGTCGGCCGGCACCGCCAGCACCACGTCGCCGCCGTCGCCGACGATGGCCACCGGCGCCAGGTCGCGCGATGCATCGTACGGTACGTCCGGCATCAGTGCCGGAATGGTGGTCAGCGGCCCGTCGACCGAGAACAGCACCGTATGGCCATCGGCCTTGGCGCGTACCACCGAATTGACGCCGATGGTGCCGTTCGCGCCGCCGCGGTTCTCGGTGACGACGCTCTGGCCGAGCGTGGTCTTGAGCTTCTCGGCCAGCGTGCGTGCCAGCGCGTCGCTCGGACCGCCGGGCGCGGCCGGCACCACCAGCGTGACGGTGCGCGACGGAAATTCCTCGGCCACCGCCGCGCCGCCGCAGGCAAGCATCATGGACAGGAGCGTGACGATGGTTTTCATGCCGGGCGTCCTTCGGGTCGCAAATGGCGGTCGCGGTTGTCGGTCCCGGCCTTGGTGCCGGTGCCGGTGTCGGTGTCGACGCCGGTGGCGGTGCCGGTGTCGGCGGCAAGGCGGCGCAGCTCGCCCTTGGCGACCTTGTTGATGCCGACCAGCGGCAGGCTGCCGAGAAACCGGATCTCGCGCGGCACCTTGAAGCTGGCGAGCTGCGCGCGGCACGCCGCGTCGATTTCGCGGGACAACGCTTCGGTACAAGCGTCGGCATCGGACGGCACCACGAAGGCGACCGCGACCTCGCCCATCGCGTCATCCGCCCGGCCTACCACCGCGACGTCGGCCACCCCAGGCACCGCCCGCACCACGCGTTCGACTTCCGCCGGCGACACGCCTTCGCCGCCGCACTTGATCACATCGCGCGCCCGCTCCAGGAACTGGATCGAGCCGTCGGCGTGGACCTGCATGCGATCGCCGGTGCGCAGCCAGCCGTCGGTGGTGAAGGCGGCGGCGTCGGCGTCCTCGTCGTTGAAGTACCCGGCAAAGAGCGTCCGTCCGCGCTCGCCCCGAATCTCGACCTCGCCGACCTCGCCCGGCGCCAGCGATGTGCCGCCGCTGCCCGCCATTCGCGCCGCATAGCCCGGCACGACCACGCCGATGGCACCCGGGGCGACTGCCCGGTCCGGCCGTCCCATGATGGCGGGCGCAACCAGTTCGGTCATGCCCCACCAGCCCAGGATCGGCACGCGGAAATGCCGCTCGTAGTCCGGCAGCCAGGCCGAGTTGCACCACAGCCGGAAGTGGTGGGCCGGCGGGACGCTCTGGCGGAACAGCGCCGCGCTGGTGAACTGTACGTGCGGGGCAAAGGTGCAGCGCCGCGCCAGCGCCGCCGGCCAGAAGCGGCTTGCGGAGAAGCGCGGCTGCAGCACGATGGCTGCGCCCGCCTGCAGGGCCGGCAGCCAGCTCCAGGCCAGGCCCACGACGTGATAGAGCGGCAGCGGAACCAGCACGATGTCCGAGGGCAGCAGCCCGATGCCGGCAGCGCACGATTGCGCCGCCCATAGCGCGTTCGCGCGCGACCAGACCACCGCTTTGGGCCGCGACGAGGTGCCGGAGGTGAACATCATGCTGCCGGGCGCGAGCCGGTCCAGTGGCGCGCGTTCGACCGGGGTATCGTGCAACGATGCGAAGCCGGTCGCATCGTCCGAGTCGATGACGATCTGCCAGCGCAGGCAGTGGGCGTCGGACCCGACGGGAGGGGGCGTGCCCGGCAATCCGCGCTGCGTCACGATGCCGACCGCGCCGGTGTGGTCGGCGAAGAAGGCGAGCTCGTCCGTCGCCGACTTGGGATTGAGCACCGCGCACACCGCGCCCAGCCAGGCGCAGGCGAACCAGGTCAGCAGGAACTCGGGACAGTTGTTGGCATGCAGCAGCACGCGATCGCCGGGCCGGACGCCGCGCCGCGCAAGTCCGCCGGCGACGCGGCGAACGTCATCGAGGAATGCGCCGCGGCTCCACTCGCGCGTGGCGCCCTCGAACGGCTCCCAGGCCAGCAGCAGCCGGCCCGGGTGCTCGCGCGCCCGGGTTTCGAGCAGGTCGACGATATCGTCCATGGCGTCCATGGGCCTCCCATCGCCCACGGCTCGAAGGAGGGAGCGCGCGGGCAAGGCCCAGTGTAAGGAGCGCCACTCCCCATGTCATATGCCGTTTTATCGCACCGGCTTAACACAGGGTTATGGGGCAGGCGCGGCCCCTCAGCCCGCAACCCGCAACCCGCAGCGTCAGTACAGCGTCTGGCGGATCCGCTGCGGCAGTTCGGCGTCGTACGCGCGGCCGTCGATCGCATCGCGGCTCAGCGTCGCGAGGATGGTGCCCGTGCTCGGCAGCGCGCTGCGCGGAATCTGCGCTTCGGCAGACCATAGCCGCGAGCGTACGAGGGCGCGGGCGCACTGGAAGAACACCGAGCGGATCGCGATCAGCAGCACGGTGGAGGGTGCCTTGCCGTCGACCGTGCATTGGGCGATCAGCTCGGGATCGGTCGAGATCGTCGCGGTGCCGGCCACGCGCAGCGTCTCGTCGACGCCGGGCACCAGGAACAGCAAGCCGACGCGCGGATCGGCGAGGACGTTGCGCAGGCTGTCGATGCGGTTGTTGCCGCGGCGGTCCGGCAGCAGCAGCGTGCGGTCGTCCAGCACCTTGACGAAGCCGGGCGCATCGCCACGCGGCGAGCATTCGGCCATGCCGTCGGCCACCGTCGACAGCAGGCAGAACGGCGAGGCCTCGACGAAGGCGCGATAGTGCGGATGCAGGTAATCGACTTCCTTGGCGAGCGAGGCCGGCGCGGGTTTGCCGTAGCGCGTTTCCAGGTCTGCCAGCGTGGTGATGGTGTGGTCGGTCATGGCGGATTTGGCGGTCGGAGCGAGTGGGCGAGTGGGGGCGGCGATGCGCAACGGCGTGCGCAACGGCGTGCGCAACGGCGTGCGCAACAACGTGCGCAACAGCGCAAAGTCTACAGCGTGATGGTGCCCCGGCCGATTTCGCTCACGCGGCCGCCGACGCGGATCGTGCCCTCGCCATCTGCAGCATCGACCTCCAGCCGCAGCCGGCAGGGCCGCTCGACCAGGTCGCCCTGGGCGATCTCGTAGCGCGCCGGCAAGGCATGGCCGGTGGCCAGCAGCCAGCCGCCCAGGTTGGCGCAGGCCGAGCCGGTGCCGGGGTCCTCGGCGACGCCGCCGCCCTGCTTGGTAAAGAAGTAGCGGGCGACCACGCGCCCCGGCTGCTGCGGGTCGAAGGCGAACAGATACGCGGTCTTGCGGCCCAGGCTGCTGGCGGGCCAGAGATCCAGCCGGCTGCCGTCGGGGACCGCGCGGCGCACGGCGTCCGGGCTGTTCAGCGGCACCAGCATCTGGTCTGCGCCGGTATCGACCCAGATCGGCGAGCCCGCCAGATCGTCGGCCCGCAGTCCGAGCAGCGCGGCCACTTCCGCATCGGGCAGTGGCACCGGCGCGGTCTTTGGCTGGCCGCGATGCGGCGCGGTAAAGGTCCAGACATCGCCGTGCGCGCGCACCGGCACCACGCCGGCTTTGAACTCCAGCGTCAGCGCATCGCCGGTGTTGCGCAGCGCCCGTACCGCATGCGCGGTGCCCAGCGTCGGATGTCCGGCGAAGCGCATCTCATAGCCAGGCGTGAAGATGCGCACCATCGCATCGGCCCGTTCCGAGGGCAGGACGAAGGTGGTCTCGGACAGATTGAACTGCAGCGCCAGCGCCTGCATGGTTGCGTCGTCCAGCCCGCGCCCGTCCTCGAACACACACAGGGGATTGCCGCCGAAGGTCGATTCGGCAAAGACATTGAGCAGGCGGAAGGCGTAGCTGGGCATGGCAGTGGCATCGGGAAGGGACAGGGTGCAAGTGTAGGACGATGGTCGCGCACGGCCATGTACAGTTGGCGATTCACCCATCGGGCCAGTGCGAAAAAAAACGCCGGCATGGAGCCGGCGCAATGAGTGTCCAGGGGACAGCGAGATCGGGCGAACCGTCAGAACCCCACCGCCTGCCCGTCCCGGCGGCTGTCGCTGGCGGCGACATAGCCGTGTTCCGGATCCTCCGACAGGCGCCAGATGAACTGGCCCGAGCCGAAGTCCATGTACGGGTCGGCCACGGACTTGAGCTGGTGTCCGCGCTCCTTCAGGCCGGCGACGGTGTCGGCGTTCATGGTGGCCTCGACGTCGAGCGTGAAGTCGCGGTTGACTTTCCAGCGCGGCGCGCAGCAGGCGGCCTGTGGCTGCTGCTTGTAGTCGAGCATGCGCACCACGGTCTGCAGATGCCCTTGCGGTTGCATGTCGCCGCCCATCACGCCGAAGCTCATCACCGGCTGGCCGTTGCGCGTCATGAAGGCCGGGATGATCGTGTGGAACGGGCGCTTGCCGCCGGCGACCACATTGGGCGACTTCGGATCCATCGAGAAGCCGACGCCGCGGTTCTGCAGGCTGATGCCGGTGCCGGGCACCACCACGCCGGAGCCGAAGCCCATGTAGTTCGACTGGATGAACGAGATCATCATGCCGTTCTCGTCGGCCGCGGTCAGGTAGATGGTGCCGCCGACCTTGGGCATGCCGAAGTCGAAATGCGTGGCGCGCTTCATGTCGATCAGCTTCGCACGCGACTTCAGGTAGCCGTCGTCGAGCATCTGCTCGGGCGTGACTTCCATGCTGCGCGGGTCCGACACGTAGCGGTACAGGTCGGCGAACGCCAGCTTCATCGCCTCGATCTGCAGATGTTGCGAGTCGATCGAATCGACCGGCAGGTTGCCGACATCGAAGTTGTCCAGGATGCCCAGCGCCATCAGTGCGGCGATGCCCTGGCCGTTGGGCGGAATCTCGTGGATCTCGTAGCCGCGATAGGACTTGCGGATCGGCTCGACCCAGTCCGGACGGTAGTCGCGCAGATCGGCCAGCGTCATCGCGCCGCCGCACTCCTTGCTGAAGGCGGCGATGCGCTCGGCGATCTGGCCTTCGTAGTAATCGCGGCCGCCGCTGGCGCCGATGCGGCGCAGCGTTTCGGCGGCGGCCTTCATCACGAACTTCTCGCCGGTATGCGGCGCGCGGCCGTTCGGCATGAAGGTGTCGGCGTAGCCCGGCTGGTCCTTCAGGTCCGGCACCGCGGCGGCCCACTTGTGCGCGACGATCGGCGGCACGGCATAGCCGCGCTCGGCGATCTCGATCGCCGGTTCCATCAGGTCGGCGAAGGGCAGCTTGCCGAAGCGCTCGTGCAGCGCGGCCCAACCTGCCACCACGCCTGGCACGGTGACGCTGTCCCAGCCGCGGATCGGGCGCTTGGCCAGGCCGTTGCCTTCCTCGCCGTACTTGTTGCGGAAATACTCGGGGTTCCATGCGGCCGGGGCCACGCCCGAGGAGTTCAGGCCGTGCAGTTGCTTGCCGTCCCACAGGATCGCGAAGGCATCGCTGCCCAGGCCGCACGAAACCGGTTCGACGATGGTGATCGCGGCGGCGGCGGCGATCGCCGCATCGATGGCATTGCCGCCCTTGAGCAGCATGCGCAGGCCGGCCTGCGCGGCCAGCGGGTGCGAGGTCGATACCACGTTGCGCGCAAACAGCGGAATGCGCACGGAGGGGTAGGGATTGGTCCAGTCGAAGGTCTGCATGGCTTGTCTCTTGGCGTTATTCCGCGGTGATGTTGCGGTCCTTGATCAGTTTGCCCCAACGGGCGCTTTCCTTGCTCACGATCGTCGCGAACTGCGCGGGCGTGCCGCCGACCGGCTCGGCGCCGAGCTTGGCCAGCCGTTCCTTGACTTCCGGGGCCTGGATCGCCTTGTTGAACTCGGCGTTCAGGCGCGCGACGAGGTCGGCCGGCAGGTTCTTCGGGCCATAGATGCCGAACCAGGTCTCGCTGACGAAGCCGGGCAGGCCCGATTCGCCGACGGTCGGCACGTCCGGCACCAGCGAAGAGCGCTTCGGGCTGGTCACGGCCAGCGCCTTGAGCTTGCCGTCGCGCACGTGCGGCAGGCCGGTGACGATGCTGTCGAACAGGATATGCACCTTGCCCGAGATCAGGTCGGCGATCGACAGCGCGGTGCCCTTGTACGGGATGTGCGTCAGCTGGACGCCGGCCTGCGCGCTGAAGGCCTCCGCCATCAGATGGACCACGGTGCCGTTGCCGCTGGACGCATAGTTCAGTTCGCCGGGGTGCGCCTTGGCATAGGCGATCAGTTCCTTGACGCTGTTGACCGGCAGATGGTTCGACACCACCAGCAGATTGGTCGCGCTGGCAACCTGGCCGATCGGCGTGAAATCGGTCTGCACGCTGTACGGCAGGCGCGGATGGATATGCGGTCCGATCGAATGCGTGCTGCTGGTGGCCATCAGCAGCGTGTAGCCGTCCGCCGGGGCCTTGGCGGCCATGTCCGAGCCGATCGAGCCGCCGGCGCCGGGCCGGTTGTCGACCACGACCTGCTGGCCCAGGTTGGCGCCGACCTTCTGCGCGATCGCACGCGCCAGCAGATCGGTCGCGCCGCTGGCGGGGAAGGGCACGATCAGGCGGATCGGCTTGGCGGGATAGCTCTCGGCCAGGGCGGGCGCGGCGGCGAAGGCCAGCGTCGCCGCCAGGCCGGTGCCCAGCAGGCGCAGCCAGGATGTCATCTTCAATCTCCGTGGACGTTGTCGGTTCGATGCCGGCGAGCCGGCCGATGGCGCATTATTCCGTGCAGCTTTACATAATGAAAGCTAATATTTCTTTCTTGTTCCTCAAGATTCGCTTAAGGCAGCGCCTGCCGTGCCGGCGTTGGCCGCTTCCCCCGACTCCATGAGCACCATCCGCTTTCTTCGCACCTTCGTCGCCGTTGCCGAGCACGGCTCCTTTGCCGCGGCCGCCGGCCACGTGGCGCTGACCCAGGCCGCGGTCAGCCTGCAGATGCGCGCGCTGGAGGGCGAACTGCGACGCGACCTGTTCGATCGGACCGGGCGCGTGGTCGTGCTCAACGCCGGCGGGCGCGAACTGCTGCCGCGCGCTCGCCAGATGCTGGCACTGTACGACGAGATGCGCGCCGCCCCGCAGACGCCCGAGGCCATGGCCGGCGCGGTCGCGGTCGGCGCGGTGGTGTCGGTGATGGGCGGCCTGTCGCATGTAGTGGCCAGCATGAAGACCGAGCATCCGGCGCTGGATGTGCGGCTGGTCGGCGCCAAGTCGATCGAACTCGCCACCCTGGTCGAGGCGGGAGAGCTCGATGCGGCGATCGTGGTGGAAGGGCCGGGCCGGCTGGCCGGGGCGCTGCGCTGGACGCCGCTGTATCGCGAGCCGCTGGTGGCGATCGCCGCCGCGGGCAGCGCCGCCGCGGATGCGCGTCAGGCGCTGGCGGGCCAGGCCTTCCTGCGCTTCGACCGCACCCAGCTGACCGGCATGCTGGTCGAGCGGGCCTTGCGGCGCGCGCATCTGCGCGTCAACGAATTCCTCGAACTGAACTCGATCGAGGCGCTGGTCGAGCTGGTGCGGCAGCAGGTGGGCGTGACCGTGGTGCCGCTGCTGCAGCGGGCCCGCTGGCGCGACGACGAGGCGCTGCGGGTGCTGCCGCTGGAGGCGGGGGGCGAGCCGGTATGGCGCACCATCGGCATGCTGGAGCGGCGCGATCATTCGCGCCGGCATATCACCGAAGCGATCCGGGCCGCCTGCGCGGCGCTGTTTTGCGAGCCGCGCTAGGGGGCGGCCGGCATCGGCCCAAAAAAAAACGGGGTGCCTGCTGGCACCCCGTGTTGTCCGCTGACGGGTCCCGTCGTCCCCGCGTAGGCGGGGACCCAGTGGCTTTCGAAGACACTGGATTCCCGCCTACGCGGGAATGACGTGGTGGTCCGTGCTTGCTGGCGAGTCTTATTCTTCCTGGAACGCTTCCTCGCGCTTGGCCTTGATCGACGGCAGGGCCACGATCAGTACCAGGATCGCGGCGGCGATCAGCAGGCTCATCGACAGCGGACGGGTGAAGAACACCGAGAACTCGCCACGCGAGAGCAGCAGCGTGCGGCGGAAGTTCTCTTCCATCATCGGTCCGAGCACGAAGCCGAGCAGCAGCGGCGCCGGTTCGCACTTGAGCTTCAGGAACAGGTAGCCCACCACGCCGAAGGCCGCGGTCTGGAACACGTCGAAGGTGGTGTTCTGGACCGAGTAGACGCCGATACAGCAGAACGTCAGGATGGCCGGGTACAGGAAGCGGTAGGGCACCTTCAGCAGCTTGACCCAGATGCCGATCAGCGGCAGGTTCAAGATGATCAGCATGAAGTTGCCGATCCACATCGAGGCGATCAGGCCCCAGAACAGCTGCGGGTTGCTGGTCATGACCTGCGGACCCGGCTGGATGTTGTGGATCGTCATCGCACCGACCATCAGCGCCATCACCGCGTTGGGCGGAATGCCCAGCGTCAGCAGCGGGATGAACGAGGTCTGCGAGGCGGCGTTGTTCGCCGATTCGGGACCCGCCACGCCTTCGATCGCGCCCTTGCCGAACTCCTGCGGATACTTCGACGACTTCTTTTCCAGCGTGTAGGCCGCAAACGAAGCCAGCGAGGCGCCGCCGCCCGGCAGGATACCCAGCGCCGAACCGAGCACGGTGCCGCGCAGCACCGCCGGGATCATGCGCTTGAAGTCTTCCTTGGTCGGGAACAGGTTCGTGATGCTGTCGGTGAAGGTCTCGCGCTTTTCGCGTTGCTCCAGGTTCGCGATGATTTCCGCGAAGCCGAAGATACCCATCGCCACCGCCACGAAGTTCAGGCCGTCGGTCAGTTCCGGCACGTCGAACGAGAAGCGCGCCGCGCCCGAGTTCACGTCGGTACCGACCAGGCCGAGCAGCAGACCCAGCACGATCATCGCAATCGCCTTGACCAGCGAGCCCGAGGCCAGCACCACGGCGCCGATCAGGCCCAGCACCATCAGCGAGAAGTACTCGGCGGGGCCGAACTTGAAGGCCAGTTCCGACAGCGGCGCGGCAAAGCCGGCCAGGATCAGCGTGGCCACGCAGCCGGCGAAGAACGAGCCCATGCCCGCGGTCGCCAGCGCCACCCCGGCACGGCCGCGCCGCGCCATCTGGTAGCCGTCGATGGTTGTCACCACCGAGGACGATTCACCAGGCAGGTTGACCAGGATCGCGGTGGTCGAGCCGCCGTACTGGGCGCCGTAGTAGATGCCCGCCAGCATGATCAGCGCAGCCACCGGCGGCAGCGTGTACGTGATCGGCAGCAGCATCGCGATGGTCGCGAGCGGTCCCAGGCCGGGCAGCACGCCGATCAGCGTGCCGAGCAGGCAGCCGAGGAAGGCATAGGCCAGGTTCTGGAAGGTCAGGGCGGTCGAGAAGCCGATGCCCAGGTTGGTTAGCAGTTCCATCTGGCGCTCCTTAGCCGGTAATGAAGGCCGGCCACACCGGCATCTGCAGATTGATGCCGTAGACGAACGCGCCCATGCTGATCACCACCAGCACGATGGTGTTCAGGATCGCGCCACGCCAGGTGAACTCGTGGCTGGCCATCGACGACACCAGCACCAGCACGATCACCGACAGCACCATGCCCAGCGGCTTGAGCAACAGGCCGAACAGCACCACCGAACCGAGGATCCACAGCAACAGCTTGATATCCCAGCGGGCCAGTTCATCGCCCTCGCCCTTGCTGGACATCGATCCGATCAGCACCAGCACGCCCAGCAGGGCGAGCACGACGCCGAGCCAGAACGGGAAATACCCCGGACCCATCTTCGCGGCGGTTCCCATCGAATAGCCGCGAGCGACCCAGGAAAAGCCGAATCCGACCAGGATGAACATCAGGCCGGAGGCAAAGTCCTTTTGGCTACGTATGCGCAAAATGATTCTCCTCGATTTGACAAAACTGTTGCTTGCGGTGCTGTGGGCCGCGCGTCGAATGTGCTGGTCCCATGGTGTCGCGATCTGTCGTTGCAGCGTTTGTGCGGTGCAGCGAAATCACGCGCGGCACCCTCCCCGTCCGCAGGCAGGGGGAAGGTAAGGGCGTCACCTTTCAGCCACCTTTCAGATGTCTGCAAACTTGGTCAATGTGAGGGTATCTCCCTAGGCCCCTGCGGACGCCGCGCGGCGCATCGCACGGGACGGCGATGGGGGGCGCAGCGGTGCCGACATGGCCGTCGGCTATCATCGGCGGCGCCGCGGCGGTCATGCTGCGCCTCGCGCCGTCACGCCGTCGCGCCGTCGCACTGTCGCGCCGCCGTCCGCCGCCGCCTCTCCTCCACCGTTACTGTTGCAAGGGCCAGTTTGGAAAGCATTGAACACGTCATCCTGATCGGCGCCGTGGTGATGTCGCTGGGCATCGTCGTCGGCGCCTTCTCGTCGCGCATCGGCGTGCCGTTTCTGCTGGTATTCCTGTTGGTCGGCATGCTGGCCGGTGTGGATGGCCCGGGCGGCATCCGTTTCTCCAATACCTGGCTGAGCTTTCTGGTCGGCAACCTGGCGCTGGCGGTGATCCTGCTCGATGGCGGGCTGCGGACCCAGTACACGACCTTCCGCGTCGCGTTGCGGCCATCGCTGGCGCTGGCCACGGTCGGCGTGCTGCTGACCACCGGGCTGGTCGGCCTGTTCGCCGCCTGGGTGCTGGAGATCGACTGGAAGCTCGGCCTGCTGCTGGGCGCCATCGTCGGCTCGACCGACGCGGCCGCGGTCTTCTCGCTGCTCAACAGCAGCGGGGTACGGCTCAAGGAGCGGGTCGCCAGCGTGCTCGAGATCGAATCGGGCATCAACGATCCGATGGCGATCTTCCTGACCCTGACTCTGATCGAGTGGATCCATGCGCCGGAAGGACTGGGCGCCGGCGCGCTGCTGTGGCGATTGCTGGTGCAGTTCGGCGTGGGCGGCGCGTTGGGCCTGGCGCTGGGCTATTGCCTGGCCAATGTGCTCGAGCGCATTCGGGTGGCCGAAGGCCTGCAGGCGATCCTGCTGTGTTCGGGTGGCGCGATGGTCTTTGCGATCGTGCAGAGCGCCGGCGGCAGCGGCTTTCTGGCCGTGTATCTGACCGGCATGCTGATCGGCAACCGCGATCGCGCGGTCAGCCCCGACGCGATGCGGGCGATGGACGGCATGGCGTGGCTGGCGCAGTCGGCGATGTTCCTGCTGCTGGGTCTGCTGGTGACGCCGCACCGGATCTGGGACGTGGCGGTGCCCGCGATGGCCGTGGCCCTGTTCTTGATGCTGGTGGCCCGTCCGGTCGCCGTCTGGATCTCGCTGCTGCCGTTCCGCTTCAATGTGCGCGAGAAGGGCTTCATTGCGTGGATGGGATTGCGCGGGGCGGTGCCCATCGTGCTGGCGCTGTTTCCGCTGCTGCAGGGCATGCCCGATGCCGGCCTGTTGTTCCGCATCGCCTTTGCCGTGGTGCTGGCCAGCCTGCTGCTGCAGGGAACCACGGTACCGCTGGCCGCGCGGCTGGGCCGGGTGCTGCGGCCCGCGTATCCCGAGCCGCTGGCGCGCGAACGCCTGCACGGCACGCGTGGACCGGCGATGGACCTGATGCAGTTCGAGGTCGAGCCCGAGTCCGCCGTGATCGGCGTGCGGGCGGACCGCGTCGAATTGCCGCCGCGTTGCCGCCTGATGACAGTGGCCCGCGACGAGGCGCTGGTGCCGCTGGAGCAGGCCGTTCTGCACGCCGGCGATACCGTCTCGGTGCTGGCGCCGGCAAGCAGCGTCCCGACGCTGGCCCGGCTGTTCCGCACGCCCGAGCGCGCACCGGCCTGGCAGCAGGTGCCGCACGACTTCGTGCTGTCGGGCGACGCGCTGCTGCGCGATGTGGCCGGCTTGTATGGCACGCGCGATCTGACCCCGGGCGAATATCCGTCGACGCTCGGCGCCGCGATGCTGAACGCCTTCGCCACCCCGCCGGTGGAGGGCGACACGGTGGAGATCGCGGGGTTGACCTTGACCGCGGTTCGCATGGAGGAGGGCAGGATCGTGCAGGTGGGGTTGCGATTGCCGCGGCAGGCTTAGCGCAGGGCGCCGATGGTGGCCAATTGCCGCACCGTCCAGCCGAGCAGCGGGGGCAGGTTGCCGCAGTAGGCGTCGAGCACGATTTTGCCCACAGGGGGTTTCCTGCGTTGCACTTGCAGCTGGGACCGATCTGGTGTGCCGGCATCGCCGGCGACGCGTACCGCCGAGACGACCCATTGCAGAGAATGGGCAAGTGCATCGAGGGCGCGGTACACCGCCTCGATTTCCTCCCGGTATGGCGCGGCAACGGCGTCGGGCAGATCGGCTGTACTGGCGAGCGGCGCGACGTACTCGCGCCGTATCTCGTCGATCAGCGGTACCGCGCGCGCTGCCGCCTCGCGCAACCCCAGCGCCTGCCGGCGCGTGGCGTTGTTCGCCTCCATTTCGCCGTTCTGGTTCATCGCCGCCAGCCAGCGCGGCAATAGCGTGCCGGCCCGCTCGAGCACGTCGCAGACCGTTTCCAGCATGCCGGCCTTGGACGCGCTGCCCTCGAGCGCGTCGCGCAGCCGCCGTTCGATGTCCCGCTTGGTATCGACCATCTGCGCCACCGAGCGCCGGCGCAGCTGCTCGATGTCGGCGTCCAGGCGGTTCTCCAGCGCATTGGCGGTGAGGCCCACTGTCATCGAGGCATGCCGGTCGGCCTGGTCCCATTGCTGACGGAAGCTGTGCTCGAGCGCCTCGGAGGCGGACGCTGCCTGACCGGCGGCGACTGTCCCGATGCGCCCAGCATCCTTGTCGCGGGCGCGGCCCAGGCTGTCCGCTTCGGGATCGTCCATGCCGTGATCGGCCATTCTGGCGCGGTATTCGTCGCGCAGGCCGGACCATTGGCGCAACGAGTCGTCCAGCCTGCGGGCGGTCTTGACCGCAAGCTGCTCCTCTTTCTGTCCGGTGTCCTGTTCGCGCCTCGCCTCCAGGCGCCGATTGTGCGCATTCATCAGCCGGGCGGTAATCTGGAGGCTGGCCAGGTCGAGCAGCGTTGCGGCCACCGCACCGGCGGGCACGCTGGCGGTCCAGCCCGCCAGCTTGGGATACAGGCCGCGCAATGCCTCCAGCCGTGCTTCGGCGAGCAGCATTTCGCGGCGCACATCGGCCATCACCCTGTGCCTTTCGCGCAGGTATGGCTTGATCGCGGGAAAGATGACGCCGATCACATCGGGCGGTCCGAGCTCGCCGTTACGGATACTGTCGCGAAGCGCATGCACGCCGGCCTGCCAACGTGTCTCCAGCGGGATCACGGGATGGCTGGAGCGCCGGTGCCGTGCGTGCATGTGGTCTTGCGCAAAGTTATCCA
The DNA here is from genome assembly GCA_031180665.1 of Cupriavidus sp. Classification (GTDB taxonomy): domain Bacteria; phylum Pseudomonadota; class Gammaproteobacteria; order Burkholderiales; family Burkholderiaceae; genus Cupriavidus. The sequence goes on from JAPSLP010000017.1 coordinate 95,308, forward strand.
GCAGGGCAGCGACGTTGTTGCAGATGACCGCGATCGACCAGCGTTCGCGGAAAAAGGGGGCAAACAGCTTGCGGGCGCCGCTCAGCATTGGCCGGCAGTTCAGTGCCACGGCTTCGCTTTCGCCCGCCTCGAGCGCGGCGGACAGCCATTGGAAGTCGCTGTTGTCGAGCTCGCCCCCCGTGGCTTCGTCGAGCGGATGCCGTTCGCTGGCGCGCACCAGGACGGCGATGGCCGCGGCACGATCATCGCCGTGGCCGAGGTCATGCAGATATTGCAGGTTGCGGGCCGCGAGAAACTGCCGCAAATAGGCCGGGTCCGACAACTTCGCATCGACGATGCGCAACAGTCCAGACTCGTCCACTCGTTCGCCGCGCGCGGTATGGCGATCGACTTCCTGGCGTACGGCCTGGCATAAACCCTTGACGAGATCGGCGCGAATCAGGTCGCGCTGCTTCTGCAACGCCAGGTCGCCATCCAGTTGTGCGCATGCCTGGGTACGGCGTTGCATCAGCGAGCGCACGTGCGCCACGTCCTGGCTCAGCGGACTCAATGCCAGTTCGCCATCGCAGCGGCGCAGCACGTCGTACAGTTCGCGCTCCTTCAATGCGGCGAGCAGGTGGGTGCGGGCAGCCAGCAGGACTGTCAGGGTGTCGTCGCCCGCGTTATCCGCGTCCCCCGCATCCACCGCATCCACCGCATTGGCCGCTACGGTGCCGTGCCCGGGCGCTTGTGCATCGGCGCTGCCGGCATCGCGCGCCAGCCGCGCCCGTTCCTCTGCAAGGCCGGCTTCGTTCTGCTTCAGGCTGCGCAGCAATTCGTCGTACCGCAATTCGGCCAGCAGTCCCGCGACCGCGGCTTCCCGCTCGGCCGCCTTGCGTTCGTTGGGACTCATTGCTGCGTGCTCGATCGGTCCGGAGCGCAAGCGGCGATCGTATTCGCGCAGCCATCGGTCGCGGCCCGCGTTGTTGTTCGGGGCCGCCAGTTCGGGGGCGCAGCTGGCCAGCGCGGACTTCAGCATGGCCGGATCGCGGCGGCGCGCCCGCGCGGCTTGCGCCTGCAGCCCGAGCTTGAGCTGTTCGGCGACATAGGCGCGCGTAGCCGGAAACGGGCAAGGCGCGCCGCCGTCAGCCGCCTCGCTCAGCCCCAGGGCGATGCCATCGAGCATCGCGTACAGCGGTGTGGCCGACGACGAGGTGGCGGGCGGAGTCAGCACTTCGGCACAGCGCTGTTGATTGGCCCGATCCACGGACTGGGCCCAGCGAAAGTGCGCGAATACCTGCTGCAGCGCCGCGTGCGAAAGATAGCTGCCGCGCTCGATACGGTCGGCGATCGTCAGGCCGGGCACGCGATCGCCAGGCAGTGTCAGGCTGGCGCGGCACAGGCGTTCGCGCACCGCGGCGCCGCCGCGGCGTTCGACGGCCGCGATCAGCGCGCGCCATGACGCCTGGTTGCGGGCCGCGTCGGCGCTGGTCTTGCCGATACGGAACATGCGGTGGAGCCCGGCGCGCAGCGCCATGCCGAAGCTGGTGCCCAGCTCCAGCGTTCCATCGGCGCCGCACTGCACTCGGTAGGCGCCGGGCCAGGCGGCAGGCGGCAGCGGCATGTCGAAGTCGATGTGGCTGGTGTTCACGATGTCTCCCCGATGTCGTTTCGATCCACGGCCGCGTCAGCGGTCGCGTGGTATCACGATAGGGAGAGGGCCGTGTCGGGGCATGCGCAAAGATCGTTAAATCGAGCCGCGCGGAAATCCCGATGTCAATAAAGGAAAACGGCCCGCTGCCCATGAGGGGCAGCGGGCCGCGATCGCGCCAGCCGGGAAGGATCGACGCGGTGGCGTCAGTCCACCTTCGCCCCCGACGCCTTGACGATCTGCGCGTACTTCTTCAGCTCGCGCTGCACCAGCGCGCCGAACTGCTCGGGCGTGGTCGGCGCCGGCTGGGCGCCGATGCGGGCCATGCGCGCCTTCATCTCGTCGGTCTTCAGGATCGCGACGATCTCGCGATTGAGCCGGTCGACGACGTCGCGCGGCACGTTGGCCGGCGCGAACACGCCGAACCAGGTCGAGATGTCGAAGCTCTCCAGACCCAGGCCCTTGCCCGCTTCGGCGATGGTCGGCAGCTCGGGCAGGGCGCTCGCGCGCGCCGGCGTGGTCACGGCGAAGGCCTTGAGCTTGCCCGCCTTGATGTTGGCGCTGGCCGAGGCCAGGTTGTCGAAGATCAGATCGGTCTGGCCCGACAGCACCGACAGCTGCGCCGGCGCGGCGCCGTTGTAGGGGATATGGACCATGCTGACTTTCGCCAGGCTCTTGAACAGCTCGCCCGACAGATGGCCGGCGCTGCCGTTGCCGCCGGAGGCGTAGTCCAGCTTGCCGGGGTTCTTGCGCGCATAGTCGACGAGGTCGCGCACGGATTCGATATGCAGTTCGGCGGCCTTGCCCGGATGCATCACCAGCACGTTTGGCACGTCCGCAACCAGCGTGATCGGCGTGAAATCCTTGACCGGGTCGTAGGGCATCTTCGCGAACAGCGTCGGGTTGATTGCGTGCGTCGCGACCGCGCCCATCACGATGGTGTAGCCGTCGGCCGGTTGGCGCGCCACGTAGTCGGCGCCGAGGTTGCCGCCGGCGCCGGGCCGGTTCTCGATCACCACGGGCTGGCCGAGCGAGTCCTTGAGCTTGTCGCCGATCGCGCGGGCGACCGTGTCGAGCGGCCCGCCGGCCGGATAGGGCACGACGAAGCGGATCGGCTTGCTGGGCCAGGCGGCGGCAGGCGGTTGGGCGGCCGCCGGGGCGGCAAACAGGGCGGCGCCGACGGACGCCACGAGGGCGGCCGCGCTCAGCGCGTTGGCGGCGAAGGTCTTGAACATGGTAGCCAGTCAGCAGGTTGGGAATCGGTGGGCGCGGCGGGTCCGCCGGCGCCTCGTATCGGTCTTGGTTTGTTGTCGTGGTTGTCGTGGTTGTCGTGGACCCGGCACGGCGGGCGCGGCGCGGCTCAGCCGCGCATGCCCAGCCCGCGCGCCATCATCACGGCGCACAGGGGCAGCAGGATCAGCAGATGCGCTTCGACCATGACCCAGCGGCGCGCCGCCTTCAATTCGGCGTCGGACGGTACGAAGCCGGTCTGGCCGGCGGCCTGGGCGCGCCAGCGGCGGAAGCGCATGGTCGGCGGCAGCGAGCACAGCGCGATCAGCACGAACACCGTCATCTTGGCGTGGAACCACGGGTTGGGCAGATAGAACTCGACGCCCTTGGCGCCATAGAACAGCCGCAGCAGGCCGGTGCCCAGCGCCGCCATCGCGGAGCCGAAGTACAGCAGGTCGTAGATGCCGACCCGACGGACCGCGGCCGGCGTGATGCCGGGCCGCAGCACGACGGCCTCGGCGACCAGGAAGGTGATCAGCGCGAAGATGGACAGGAAGTGGAGAAAAGCGAGCAAGGCATCGATCTGCATGGGTACTCCGGCTCGGTTCAGGGTGGGGAGGGGTTGGGAAATCGGCCCGGGGCGACGGCCGGCCCCTCGGCCGCCGCCCCGTCATTCATCGTTCAAACCGTCATGCGAATCGGTATGCGATCCGACATTCGAAGCGGCACCGGCCCGTTACAGCACGCCCCGGGCCCGCAGCTCGGCGATGCGCTCCGGCGAATAACCGAGCATCTCGCCGAGCACCGCATCGGTGTGCTCGCCCAGCAGCGGCGGGTGCCGGACCGCCTGCGGCGGCGTGGCGCTCATCTTGATCGGGCTGCCGACCAGCTTGACCTCGCCCGCGCTCGGGTGCGGCAGGTCCACGCGCAGCCCGCGCGCCTTGACCTGGGCATCCTCGAACACATCGTCCAGCGTATTGATCGGGCCGCACGGCACGCCGGCCGCTTCGAGCGCGGCGATCCACTGCGCGCGCGTGCGCGGCTTGACCATCTCGGCCAGGATCGGCACCAGCGTGTCGCGGTTGGCCACGCGCTGCGGATTGGTGGCGAAGCGGGGATCGGCCGACAGTTCGGGCCGGCCGCCGGCCTCGACGAACTTGCGGAACTGCCCGTCGTTGCCGACCGCGACGATGATCCAGCCGTCGGCCGCCTGGAAGGTCTGGTACGGCACGATGTTCGGGTGCGCGTTGCCCCAGCGCCTGGGCGCGACGCCGCTGGCCAGGTAGTTGGTGTTCATGTTGGCCAGCATCGCGACCTGCACGTCGAGCAGCGCCATGTCGATGTACTGGCCCTCGCCGGTGCGGTCGCGGTGGGCGAGCGCCGCCAGCACGGCGATGGTCGCGTACTGGCCGGTCATCAGGTCGGAGATTGCCACGCCGGCCTTCTGCGGGCCGCCGCCGGGCAGGTCGTCGCGCTCGCCGGTCAGGCTCATGAAGCCGCCCATGCCCTGGATGATGAAGTCGTAGCCCGGGCGCGCGGCGTAGGGGCCGGTCTGGCCGAAGCCGGTCACCGAGCAGTAGATCAGGTCCGGCTTGACCGCCTTCAGCGACTCGTAATCGAGCCCGTACTTCTTCAGCTGGCCGACCTTGTAGTTCTCCAGCACCACGTCGCTCTGCGCGGCCAGTTCGCGCACCAGCTGCTGGCCCTCGGGCGTGCTGATGTCGCAGGTCACCGAGCGCTTGTTGCGGTTGGCGGCCAGGTAGTAGGCCGCCTCGGCGGTGTCGCGGCCCGACTCGTCCTGCAGCCAGGGCGGCCCCCAGGTCCGGGTGTCGTCGCCGGCGCCGGGCCGTTCGATCTTGATCACGTCGGCGCCGAAGTCGGCGAGGTTCTGGGCGCACCAGGGCCCGGCGAGCACGCGGGTCAGGTCGAGAACGCGGAGGTGGCTTAAAGCTCCCATGGGAATATCAGGCGGTATCGGTGAGGCGGCTGGACGGCGAATGGGGCAGGGCGGCGAAGTGTGTCGGCCAAACCGGCCGGCGAAACGTACGGCCAAGACGGACCGCCAAGACGGGCCGGCAAGACGGACCGGCAAGACGGACCGGCAAGACGGACCGGCAAGACGGGCCGGCACAGGCGCACAGGAAGGCGGGCCGCCCCGGCCCGGACAGCCAGCACTGTACCACCGGCGGGTCGCCGGACGCACATCCGCGGACTGCGGCAGCGGTGTCGGGTCCATGCCGCGCATGCCGCCCAGGCGCGCCCGCAACCGCCGCGCCAGCCTGCCGTTGCGGCGGCGTTCCCCGTATAATCAACGGTTTGCAAATCCAATCCGACTGCGCCCTGCGATGTCCATGCGGGGACGCCTTGCCCCCAAACATGAAAGTCTCCGACATCCGCAGCAAGTTCCTGCAGTTCTTCGAATCGAAGGGCCATACCGTGGTCCGCTCGTCGAGCCTCGTGCCGGCCAACGATCCGACGCTGTTGTTCACCAACTCCGGTATGGTGCAGTTCAAGGACGTCTTCCTCGGCACCGACAAGCGGCCCTACTCGCGCGCGACCTCGTCGCAGCGTTCGGTGCGCGCGGGCGGCAAGCACAACGACCTGGAAAACGTCGGCTATACCGCGCGCCACCACACCTTCTTCGAGATGCTGGGTAACTTCTCGTTCGGCGACTACTTCAAGCGCGAGGCGATCCAGTACGCGTGGGAGCTGCTGACCAAGGTCTACAACCTGCCGGCCGAGAAGCTGTGGGTCACGGTCTATGCCGAGGACGACGAGGCCTATGACATCTGGGCCAAGGAAGTCGGCGTGCCGGTCGAGCGCATCGTGCGGATCGGCGACAACAAGGGCGCGCGCTATGCGTCCGACAACTTCTGGCAGATGGCCGACACCGGCCCCTGCGGCCCCTGCTCGGAAATCTTCTACGACCATGGTCCCGACGTGTGGGGCGGTCCGCCGGGATCGGCCGAAGAGGACGGCGACCGCTACATCGAGATCTGGAACCTGGTCTTCATGCAGTTCAACCGGGACGAGCAGGGCAACATGACGCCCCTGCCCAAGCCCTGCGTCGACACCGGCATGGGCCTGGAGCGCATCGCCGCGGTGCTGCAGCACGTGCACAGCAACTACGAGATCGACCTGTTCCAGGCGCTGATTCGCGCCGCCGCGCGCGAGACCGGTATCGATGATCTGGCCAACAACTCGCTGAAGGTCATCGCGGACCATATCCGCGCCTGCTCCTTCCTGATCGTCGACGGCGTGATCCCGGGCAACGAGGGCCGCGGCTACGTGCTGCGCCGGATCGTGCGCCGGGCGATCCGCCACGGCTACAAGCTGGGCCGCAAGACGCCGTTCTTCCACAAGCTGGTGGCCGACCTGGTCGGGCAGATGGGCCAAGCCTATCCGGAACTGGCCGAGGCCGAGCCGCGCGTGGTCGAGGTGCTGAAGGCGGAGGAGGAACGCTTCTTCGAAACCATCGAGAACGGCATGAGCATTCTCGATGCGGCGCTGGCCGATCTGAAGGCCAAGGGCGGCAACCTGCTGGACGGCGAACTGGCGTTCAAGCTGCACGACACCTATGGCTTCCCGCTGGACCTGACGCAGGACGTCTGCCGCGAGCAGCAGGTCTCGGTCGACGAGGCCGCCTTCGACGCCGCGATGACCCGCCAGCGCGAGCAGGCCCGCGCCGCCGGCAAGTTCAAGATGGCCGCCGGCCTCGAGTACAGCGGCGACAAGACGACTTTCCACGGCTACGAGAAGCTGTCCCTGGACAATGCCAAGGTGGTCGCGCTGTATGTCGACGGCGCTTCGGTCGACACCATGCAACCGGGCCAGACCGGCGTGGTGGTGCTCGACCACACGCCGTTCTACGCCGAGTCGGGCGGCCAGGCCGGCGACCAGGGCGAACTGAAGGCCGGCGCGGCGGTGTTCGCGGTGGCCGATACGACCAAGGTCCAGGCCGATGTGTTCGGCCACCAGGGCACGCTCGGCGGCGCCGCGCTGAAGGTTGGCGACACCGTCACCGCCGAGGTCGACGCCCTGCGCCGCGCCCGCACGATGCGCAACCACTCGGCCACCCACCTGATGCACAAGGCGCTGCGCGAAGTGCTCGGCAGCCACGTGCAGCAGAAGGGCTCGCTGGTGGACGCCGACAAGACCCGCTTCGATTTCTCGCACAACGCGCCGCTGACCGCGGCGCAGATCCGCGAGGTCGAGGAGATCGTCAACGCGGAGATCCTGCGCAACGAGGCCACCGGTGCCGAGCTGATGCCGTTCGACGACGCCGTCAAGAGCGGCGCGATGGCGCTGTTCGGCGAGAAGTACGCCGACGAGGTGCGCGTGCTGTCGATCGGCAGCTCCAAGGAACTGTGCGGCGGCACCCATGTGGTCCGCACCGGCGATATCGGCCTGTTCAAGATCGTGGTGGAAGGCGGCGTCGCGGCCGGCATCCGCCGCGTCGAGGCGATCACCGGCGACAACGCGCTGCACTACCTGCAGTCGCTCGATTCGCGACTGAACGAGGCCGCTGCCGCGCTGAAGGCGCAGCCGAGCGAGCTGGTGCCGCGTATCGGCCAGATGCAGGATCAGGTCCGTGCGCTGGAGAAGGAGCTGGAACGCCTGAAGAGCAAGCTTGCCGCATCGCAAGGCGACGAGCTGGCGAGCCAGGCGATCGAGGTCAAGGGCCTGAAGGTGCTGGCGGCCCAGCTCGAAGGCGCCGACGTCAAGACGCTGCGCGAGACCATGGACAAGCTCAAGGACAAGCTCAAGAGCGCAGCCATCGTGCTCGGCGCGGTGCAGGACGGCAAGGTCAGCCTGATCGCCGGCGTCACCGCCGATGCGACCGGCAAGGTCAAGGCCGGCGAGCTGGTCAACTTCGTCGCCCAGCAGGTTGGCGGCAAGGGTGGCGGCCGCCCGGACATGGCCCAGGCCGGCGGTACCGACCCGGCGAAGCTGCCGGCGGCGCTGGCGGGTGTGGGCGAGTGGGTGGCGGCCAAGGTTTGAGGTTTCGCTGACGGCGCTGACACGCGCATCGCGATGACCGGGCTCCCTCTCCCACTTCCGGGAGAGGGCAGCCCCCCCCGCCGTGGGTCAGGTGACTCTCGCACGGCCCGGTCGCTAGCTTGGCTCTTCCGCCGTCCTCGCATACGGCGTCCTGTCGTTCAATTCATCCAGATACGCATCGATCCCGGCGCGCTCGCGCGCCAGGAAGCGCTCGACCGCATCGGCGAAGGCCGGGTGTGCAAGCCAGTGGGCCGAGCGCGTGGCGACCGGCAGGAAGCCGCGCGCCATCTTGTGTTCGCCCTGCGCCCCACCCTCGAAGGTGCGGATCCCGTGCTCGATGCAGAAGGCCAGCGGCTGGTAGTACGCGGTCTCGAAGTGCAGGCAGGGATGGTGTTCGAGCGCGCCCCAATAGCGGCCGTACAGCGTGCTGACCGCGGGATCGTCGTCGTAGACCAGCAGCGAGGTAGCGATGTCGCGCCCCTCGCGCCGCCCGATCACCAGCAGCAGATGCTCGGGCATCGCCGCGCCGATGCGCTCGAAGAAATCCAGGTTCAGATACGGCGTCGAACGATGTTCGCGATAGGTCTGCCGATAGCAGCGATGGAACAGCCGCCAGTCGTCGGGACCGATCTCGGCGCCGCGCAGATGGCGGAACGCGATGCCGGCCTCGGCGACGCGGCGCCGTTCGGCGCGGATGTTCTTGCGCTTCTTCTGCGACAGCGTGGCGAGAAACGCGTCGAAATCCGGATAGCCGGGATTGGTCCAGTGGAACTGCACGCCGTGGCGCATCATCATGCCCGCTTGCTGCATCAGCGCCGCCTCGGCCTCGTCGGGGAACAGCACGTGCAGTGAGGACAGCTGGCTCTGCTCGGCCAGCGTCAGCGCGACCTGCAGCAGCAGCTCGCGCGCGACCGCGTTCTCGGCCAGCAGGCGCGTGCCCTGCACCGGCGTGAACGGAATCGCCGACAGCCACTTCGGGTAGTACTCCAGGCCGTTCTGCGCATAGGCATCGGCCCAGGCCCAGTCGAACACATACTCGCCGTACGAGTGCGCCTTCGCGTAGAGCGGCATCGCGGCGGCCAGGCGCTCGCCATGGGCCAGGTCCCCGGCGTCCTTCCACAAGGTCAGATAGCGCGGGCTCCAGCCGGTGTCGTCGCACGCGCTGCCGCTTGCATGCAGCGCATGCAGGAAGGCATGGCGCAGGAAGGGCGTGCGGCCGGGCTGTCGCGCCAGCAGGTCGTCCCACTGGGCCGGCGCGATGTCGGCCAGGTTCTCGACGATACGCGTGCGATAATTCTCGGGTCGCTCCGCCTGCATGGCGGCGCTGCCTGCGTGGGATGGCATGGACTTGCTTGCTTTCACGGTGTGCCTTGCCGAGGTCCGCGGGACCGGCGGCCAGAAGGTAGTGCGGGGTGGATGCGGGGCAGATGCCGACGTCGCATTATCGCCTGTGGCCGCGCCTTGCATCTGTCCGGCCTGTCCGGCCTGTCCGGCCTGTCCGGCGCCACGCCGGCCCTGCGCACAACAAGGGTGTTCGAGATGAGCCGATTCTTCAATCTGTATTCCCATGGCTTCGTGCGCGTGGCGGTCGGCGTGCCGCGCTGCAAGGTCGCCGATCCGGTCTTCAATGCGCAGCAGACCATCGCGCTGGCCCGCGAGGCGGCCGACGCCGGCGCCGCGCTGGTGGCCTTCCCCGAGCTCGGGCTGTCGGCCTACAGCTGCGACGACCTGTTCCATCAGAAGACCCTGCTCGACGCCTGCGAGCGCGCCCTGGGCGAGATCGTCGAGGCCTCGCGGACGCTGCCGTGCGCGCTGGTGGTCGGCATGCCGCTGCGGGTCCAGCATCTGCTGTTCAACTGCGCGGTGGTGGTCGCCGGCGGCCAGTTGCGCGGCGTGGTGCCGAAGAGTTTTCTGCCGAATTACTGGGAGTTCTACGAGGCGCGCCAGTTCAGCGCGGCCGACTGCGCCACCGTCGAGCAGATCGACCTGCTGGGGCAGAGCGTGCCGTTCGGCGCCGGACTGCTGTTCGAGATCGAGAACATCCCGCTGTTCCGTTTCCATGTCGAGATCTGCGAGGACGTCTGGGTACCGATCCCGCCGTCGTCGTTCGCCGCGCTGGCCGGCGCAACGGTGCTGGTCAATCTGTCGGCGTCCAATATCGTGATCGGCAAGTCGGGCTACCGCCATCAGCTGGTGTCGCAGCAATCGGCCCGTTGCCTGGCCGCCTATCTGTACAGCTCGGCCGGCAAGGGCGAATCGACCACCGACCTGGCCTGGGATGGCCAAGCGCTGGTCTACGAGAACGGCGAACTGCTGGCCGAATCGGAGCGCTTCGCCGACGATTCGCACATGATCTTCGCCGACGTCGATCTGGAGCGGCTCTCGCGCGAGCGCATGCACATGACGACGTTCGGCGACTCGGTGCGCCGCCATGCCGGCGAAGTGGCGAAATTCCGCACGGTCGGCTTCGTGCTCGGCGTCGACGAGGACCGCGATCTGCCGCTGCAACGCCGCGTCGAGCGCTTTCCGTATGTGCCGGCCGACCGCAGGCGGCGCGACGAGCGCTGCAACGAGGTCTACCAGATCCAGGTGCAGGCGCTGGTGCAGCGGCTGTCGGCCACCGGCATTTCCAAGGTGGTGATCGGCGTCTCCGGCGGCCTGGATTCGACCCATGCGCTGCTGGTCTGCGCCAAGGCGATGGACCGGCTGGGGCTGCCGCGCGCCAACATCCTGGGCTTCACGATGCCGGGCTTTGCCACCAGCGACCGCACGCTGCAGCAGGCCAGGCGGCTGATGGAGGTGGTGGGCTGCACCGCGCGGGAGATCGACATCCGGCCGAGTTGCCTGGCGATGCTCAAGGACCTGGGCCACCCGTTCGCCGACGGCAAGCCGGTCTACGACGTGACCTTCGAGAACGTGCAGGCCGGCGAGCGCACCAACCACCTGTTCCGGCTGGCCAACCACCACAACGGCATCGTGATCGGCACCGGCGACCTGAGCGAGCTGGCGCTGGGCTGGTGCACCTATGGCGTCGGCGACCACATGTCGCACTACAACGTCAATGCCAGCGTGCCGAAGACGCTGATCTCGCATCTGGTGCGCTGGGTCGCCGAAACGGGCCAGATCGGTGCGGGCGGCTCCGAGGTGCTGCTCGACGTGCTGGGGACCGATATCAGCCCCGAACTGGTGCCGGGCGATTCCAGCGACAAGCCGGGCCAGAAGACCGAAAGCGTGATCGGGCCCTACGAGCTGCAGGATTTCAATCTGTATTACACGCTGCGCTTCGGCTTCACGCCGTCGAAGGTGGCCTACCTGGCGCTGCACGCCTGGGGCGACCGCGAGGCGGGGCAGTGGCCCGAGGAGGCCCATGTCGCGCGCAACCAGTACGAGCTGGCCGACATCAAGCGCAACCTGCGCATCTTCCTCGACCGCTTCTTCCGCACCAGTCAGTTCAAGCGGTCGTGCGTTCCGAACGCACCGAAGGTGGGCTCGGGGGGCTCGCTGTCGCCGCGCGGCGACTGGCGCGCGCCCAGCGACAGCGAGTCGACCGCGTGGCTGGCCGATCTGGACCGCATTCCGGACGCCGCTCCGGCGCGCAACGGCAACCGCAACGGAAAGGCGGCCGGGAAGGCCGGCAATCGACACGACAAGGGGTGATCCCCAGCCCGCTTTGGCGCGCCATCGCGCCGCGCGGGCTAGAATCTTGCATCAACCAATCACGACAGAAAGGGGGCCGACATGAAGCAAATTACC
>JAPSLP010000093.1 GCA_031180665.1 Cupriavidus sp.
GGGGCAGTGGCTGGGGCAGTCTGGCTCCAGGCGGCCGGCGCCGCCAGGCACAGCGCGACGGCGGCCAGCGGAGTCAGGCGGACGCCAAGCCGATGCGTCAGGTGTTGCAGAAGGTCGTACGTCGGGCGGGCCGAAGCGTGGCAGGAACGGCGTGCGGTGGTGCGTTGCAGGGTCGGATTCATGGCTCGCGATGCGAAAAACATCGTGGCGATCGGTCGCGATCGCTGACTCACTGCCCGGTTGGCGCGGCAAGGCACGTCCCGCCGCGAGGGCATGGGAGTGCCGGCCGGTTGTCGGCATGTGGCCGGCATGTTCTCGGTGGTTTGCCGGTCAGCGTGGTCGAACGTCGGGATCGCCGGGATCGTCAACAACCGGCCGCAAGGCGGCCGGGCTCAGGCGAAGGCGAGCGAAGCGGGCGGGGCGCGAGTCAGGAAGCTGCGCTGTGGCGGCAGGTGGGGCCAGCGCCAAGTGATGCCGGGCGGCACCAGCGGTTTGCCGTGCGACAGCAGCGGCATCGGCGGCGCGCCGCAGGCGCCGGGCGCCTGGGTGGCGGCGTCGAACAGCACGCACGAGTGGGTCGGCGCGCGCGCGTTGTCCGGCGCGTGGCTGTCGGCAACGGTATCGGCGCCGGTACCGGTATTGGCGAGGGAAGTGTCGGCCCGGACGGACGCCGCCGTCGCGGGCGCCATCGGCGAAGCCCGGCCGGCCGACATCGGCGCGGCCGGCGAGCCGCCATGCTGGATGCGGTGAACCAGGCCGGCGTGCTGAGCCAGCATCAGGCACAGCACCAGCCACAAGACCCACAGCCCGCTGCTCGGGCGGTCCGTGCATCGGCGCCGCAGCGTGCGCAGCAGCTCAGCGCGCATGTCCGCCATGGTGCCCGCAGTCGCAGGGGCCGCTGTCGCCATCGTGGCGGTGATCGTGTTCGTGATGATCGTGGTCGCCCTCGTCGTCGAAGGCGTCTTCCCAGCTGGGGAAGGGATCGTCGTACGCGGCCCAGGCCGCGGGGCCGGCGGCCATCTCGGCGTCGGTCAGCAGGCAGGCGTCGAGCGCCGCCTCGAGCGCGGCGCGGTCCATGTTCTGGCCGATCAGCACCAGCTCCTGGCGGCGGTCGCCGAACGGTGCCGGCGCGCCGTCGTCCTGCGAGTCGGCGTGGATCGCGGCCAGCGTCTCGTCGTCTTGCGGCCAGTCGGCCGGGTCGACCGCCGCCCACCAGGCCCCCGCACCGCCGTGGCGGCACACGCCGCCAGCCTGGCTCCAGTTGCCGGCCACGTCCATGCGGCTCGCCAGCCAGAAGAAGCCCTTCGAGCGCAGCACGTTGCCATGCTGGCGCAGCCATTCGGTATGGATCAGATCGGCGAAGCGGCGCGGGTGGAACGGGCGCCGACGCCGGTAGACGAAGCTGCCGATGCCATAGGCCTCGCTCTCGGGCACATGTTCGCCGCGCAGTTCCGCCTGCCAGCCGGGCGCGGCCGCGGCGGCTTCGAAGTCGAAGCGGCCGGTGTCGAGCACCTTGTCCAGCGGCACCTGGCCGAAGCGGGCCGGCACGATCTCGGCGCGCGGGTTCAGCACGTGCAGCAGCGCCATCAGACGCTCGCGTTGGGCCTCGTCGACCAGATCGATCTTGTTCAGCACGATCACGTCGCAGAACTCGACCTGCTCGATCAGCAGATCGACCACGGTGCGGTCGTCCTCATCGTCGCGGGCCTGGCCGCGGTCGCGCAGATAGTCGGCCTCGTCGAAGTCCTGCAGGAAATGCGCGGCGTCGACCACGGTGACGATGGTGTCGAGCCGGGCCAGGCTGTCGAGCGCGTGGCCGTGTTCGTCTTCGAAGGTGAAGGTCTCGGCGATGGGCAGCGGTTCGGCCACGCCGGTCGATTCGACCAGCAGATAGTCGAAGCGCCCCTCGCGCGCCAGCGCGGCGATCTCGACCAGCAGGTCCTCGCGCAGCGTGCAGCAGATGCAGCCGTTGGACAACTCGACCAGCCGCTCGCCGGCCTGCGCCAGCACGCCTTCGCCGACCAGCCGCGCATCGATGTTGACGTCGGCCAGATCGTTGACGATGACCGCCACGCGCTTGCCTTCGCGATTGGCCAGCACATGCTGCAGCAGCGTGGTCTTGCCGGCGCCGAGGAAGCCGGCCAATACGGTGACGGGAAGACGGTCGGCCATGGCGATCAGAAGGATGGAGGGGAACTCGCGCGGCGGCGCGCAGGGCGGATTGCCGGCTTATTGCAACAAGGTTGCGACTGTAGCAGAAATGCGCGGCCACGGCACCCTAGCTGTGGCCTCGCGGCGACGGCCGGCCGTGCGTCGCGTGGAAAAGCAAAACGGCCCGGAGTTCCGGGCCGTTGGCAGCGCAGATCGAGGGGCGCAGGCCTCAATCGCCGAACAGCTTCTGGCGCAGTTCGCGGCGCTGCTGGGCTTCCAGCGACAGCGTCGCGGTCGGGCGGGCCAGCAAGCGCGGCACGCCGATCGGCTCGCCGGTTTCCTCGCACCAGCCGTACTCGCCCGACTCGATGCGGGCCAGCGACTGTTCGACCTTCTTCAGCAGCTTGCGCTCGCGGTCGCGCGTGCGCAGCTCCAGGGCATGTTCTTCTTCGATCGTGGCGCGGTCCGCCGGATCCGGCACGA
>JAPSLP010000055.1 GCA_031180665.1 Cupriavidus sp.
AGGGCGGCGTGCTGGTGGTGGCGCCCGAGGACAAGCGCATCAGCCAGGACATCCTGATCCCGCCGCGCGCGCAGGGCAAGGCCAAGGTCGGCCAGGTCGTCAGCGTCGAGATCGTCGAATATCCGGACCGCTATGTGCAGCCGGTCGGCCGCGTGGTCGAGGTGCTCGGCGAGATCGACGATCCCGGCATGGAGATCGAGATCGCGGTGCGCAAGTACGGTGTGCCGCATGCCTTTTCGCCGGCCGCGGCGAGCGAAGCGGCCGCGCTGCCCGACGAGGTGCGCGATGCCGACCTGGAGCACCGCATCGACCTGCGCGACGTGCCGCTGGTGACGATCGACGGCGAGGACGCGCGCGACTTCGACGACGCGGTTTACTGCGAGCCGGTCAAGATCGGCCGCGCCAAGGGCTGGCGCCTGATCGTCGCGATCGCCGACGTCTCGCACTACGTGCGCCCCGGCACGCCGCTGGACGCCGACGCGCTCGACCGCGCCACCTCGGTCTACTTCCCGCGCCGCGTGATCCCGATGCTGCCGGAGAAGCTGTCGAACGGCCTGTGCTCGCTGAACCCGCTGGTGGACCGGCTGTGCATGGTCTGCGACGCGGTGGTCACCGCCAAGGGCGAGCTGAAGGCCTATCAGTTCTATCCCGCCGTGATGCATTCGGCCGCGCGCCTGACCTACAACGAGGTCTGGGCGGTGCTGTCCAACACCAAGGGTCCGGAGGCCCACAAGCGCGCGGAACTGGTGCCGCATCTGCAGAACCTGTACGAGCTGTACCAGGTCCTGCTGAAGGCGCGCCGCGAGCGCGGGGCGATCGACTTCGACACCACCGAGACCTATATCGTCTGCAATGCGCAGGGCAAGATCGAGCAGATCCTGCCGCGTACCCGCAACGACGCGCACCGGCTGATCGAGGAATGCATGCTGACCGCCAACGTCTGTGCGGCCGACTTCCTCGAGCGCTTCAAGCACCCCGCGCTGTATCGGGTCCATGCCGGCCCGAGCGAGGAAAAGCTCAAGGCGCTGCGCGAGTTCCTGAAGACTTCGGGGCTGTCGCTGGGCGGCGGCGACAAGCCGCAGGCCTCGGACTATGCCGAGGTCATGGACAAGATCAAGGCGCGTCCCGACGCCCCGCTGCTGCAGACCATGCTGCTGCGCTCGATGCAGCAGGCCGTCTACAGCCCGGACAACATCGGCCACTTCGGCCTGGCCTACGAGGCCTACGCCCACTTCACCAGCCCGATCCGGCGCTATCCGGACCTGCTGGTGCACCGCGCCATCAAGGCGGTGCTGGCCCATACCAAGTATCAGCCGGCGTTCGCGTCGGGCACCGCGCTCAATACCGCGATCTCGCCGAAGGCCCGGCGCATGCAGGCCAAGGACGAAGCCGCGCGGGCCGAGAAGATGGCCGGCCGCGCGCGCCGCAACGAAGCGGTGTGGGACGAACTCGGGCTGCACTGCTCGGCCAACGAGCGGCGCGCCGACGAGGCCTCGCGCGATGTCGAGGCCTGGCTCAAGTGCTACTTCATGCGCGACAAGCTGGGCAACGAGTTTGCCGGCACGGTCAGCGCGGTGACCTCGTTCGGCATCTTCGTCCAGCTCGACGAGCTGTATGTCGAAGGGCTGGTGCATGTGACCGAACTGGGCAGCGACTACTTCGAGTACGACGAGGCGCGCAACGAACTGCGCGGCCAGCGCACCGGCATCCGCTACCGGCTGACCGACCGCGTGCGCGTGCAGGTCTCGCGCGTCGACCTCGATGCCCGCAAGATCGACTTCCGCCTGGTGCAGGAGCCGTCGGCCAAGAGCCTGCGTGCGCGCCCGACCACCGAGCCGGCGCCGCATGTGCCGGCCGCGCATGCGCTGCCGGCGCGCAAGAAGGGCCGCCAGCTGGCCGCGCTGCTGGGCGGCACCTCCAAGCCGGAGGAGTCGTTCGACGAAACGCTCGATCGCGTGTTCGAGGAGCAGCCGGTGTTCGAGGCGGTGATCACGCCGGTCAAGACCCGTCCCGAAGGGGGTACCGGCGGCGGTACCGGCAGGCCGTCCAAGCGCGCGGCCAAGCCCAAGCCGGCCGGCGCGGTGGGCAAGGCCGGCGGCAAGGGCAGCGGCAAGGCGAGCGGCAAGACCGCGGCGAAGTCGACCGCCAAGCGGTCCGGCAAGGCCGCCGGCAAGACGGCCCACAAGACCGCGTCGAAGAAGTCCACCCGGACGCGCTGAGGCCAAGCCAGGGTCGAGGCCGGTAGGGAGCCATGGGCGGGTACAATCCCGCCCATGGCCAAACAAAAACTTCTGATCGGCTTTCACGCCGTCACCGCGCGCCTGCGCCAGGACGCGGCCGGCGTCTCCGACGTCTATATCGAGTCCGCCCGGCGCGATCGCCGCATGCAGGACTTCATCCGCCTCGCCGAGGGACTCGGCGTGCGCCTCCATCCGGTCGATGCCGAGCGCCTGCGCGGCATGGCGGGCACCGACCGCCACCAGGGCGTGGTCGCTCGCGCCGAGGACGTGTCGCTGGCGCTCAATCTCGACGAACTGCTCGACGGCATCGAAGGCACGCCGCTGCTGCTGGTGCTCGACGGCGTCACCGATCCGCACAATCTGGGGGCCTGCCTGCGCGTGGCCGACGGCGCCGGCGCCCATGCGGTGATCGCGCCCAAGGACCGCAGTGTCGGCCTGAACGCGACCGTGGCCAAGGTGGCCAGCGGCGCGGCCGAGACCGTGCCCTATATCACGGTCACCAATCTGGCACGCACGCTGCGCGAACTGCAGGAGCGCGGCATCTGGGTGGTCGGCACCGCCGACGGCGTCGAGCGCACCGTCTACGACATCGACCTGAAGGGCCCGATCGCGCTGGTGATGGGAGCGGAAGGCGAGGGCATGCGGCGCCTGACGCGCGAGACCTGCGACGAGCTGGTGTCGATTCCGATGGCCGGTGGTGTCGAAAGCCTGAACGTGTCGGTCGCCAGCGGCATCTGCCTGTATGAAGCGGTGCGCCAGCGCCGCACGGTGGCGCGTTGAGCGGACGGTCCGATGATGGGGGCGCGATGCTGATCGATGCCGCCGACCTGGCCGACGCGCGGCGACGCATCGCCGCGGCCAGCGACATCCTGGTGCTGACCGGTGCCGGCATCTCTGCCGAGTCCGGCGTGCCGACCTTCCGCGATGCGCTGACGGGCCTGTGGGCCCGTTTCGATCCCGAGGAACTGGCCACCGAGGAGGCCTACCGCCGCCAGCCCGGCCTGGTGTGGGACTGGTACCAGCATCGCCGCGCGCTGGTCGCCGCGGCGCAGCCCAATCCCGCCCATCACGCGATCGTCGCGCTGTCCGCGCAGAAACAGGTCACCCTGGTGACGCAGAACGTCGACGGGCTGCACCAGCGCGCCGGCAGTGCCGATGTGATCGAGCTGCACGGCAATCTGTTCGCCAACAAATGGCTCGACGGCTGCGGCCGCTGCGAAGCGGCGCCGGATGACGGCCGCAGCCCGCCGCGCTGCATCCATTGCGGCGCGCCGATGCGGCCCGGCGTGGTGTGGTTCGGCGAGGATCTGCCGCGCGTGGCGCGCTATCGCGCCGAGCATGCGGCGCAGACCTGCGACCTGTGCCTGGTGGTGGGCACCTCGGGCATGGTCTATCCGGCCGCGGGTCTGCCGGGACTGGCCAAGGACCATGGCGCCGGCGTGATCGTCGTCAATCCGCAGCCGTCGGCACTCGACGCCACCGCGGACCTGGTGCTGTCGGCGCCCGCGGGGCAATGCCTGCCGATGCTGTGGGACGGCGCGGGCGCCTGACGCGAACCCCGGCAACGCAAAGCAGGCCCGGGCCGGACTGGACCCGGGCGCCGCAACCGCCAGGCTTCAGGAGAACGTCTCGGCGATCAGCCGTTCCAGCTTGATCGCATCGGCCGCGAAGGCGCGGATGCCTTCGGCAAGCTTCTCGGTGGCCATCGCGTCCTCGTTCAACTGCCAGCGGAAGGCCGGCTCGTCGCAATGCAAGCGGCCGATATGACCGGCCTGGGCATCGTCGACCGACAGCTTGCGCTCGACCGGCGCGGTGCTGGCCGCCAGCTGTTCCAGCAGCTCGGGGCTGATGGTCAGCAGGTCGCAACCGGCCAGCGACAGGATCTGGTCGGTATTGCGAAAGCTCGCGCCCATCACCTCGGTCTTGTAGCCGAAGCGCTTGTAGTAGTCGTAGATCTGCCGCACCGAATGCACGCCCGGATCGGCATCGCCGCTGTTGGCGTCGGGGTTCCACTTGTCGCCGGCCTGCTTGCGGTACCAGTCCAGGATACGGCCGACGAAGGGCGAGATCAGCTGCGCCCCGGCCTCGGCGCAGGCCACTGCCTGCACCAGCGAGAACAGCAGCGTCATGTTGCAGCGGATGCCTTCGCGCTGCAGCACCTCGGCGGCGCGGATGCCTTCCCAGGTCGAGGCGATCTTGATCAGCACGCGCTCGCGCGGCACGCCGGCGCGCTCGTACAGCGCGATCAGGTGGCGCGCCTTCTCCACCGTCGCCGTGGTATCGAAGGACAGCCGCGCATCGACCTCGGTCGACACCCGCCCCGGCACGATCTTCAGGATCTCGCCGCCGAAGGCGATCAACAGCGCGTCCATCACGGCATCGACGCCGGCGTCGTGATGATCGCGCACGGCCTGCTCGAGCAGCGGCCGGTATTCCGGCTTCTGCACGGCCTTCAGGATCAGCGACGGATTGGTGGTGGCGTCCTGTGGCGTGTACTGCTTCATCGCCTGGAAGTCGCCGGTATCGGCCACCACGGTGGTGAACTGCTTCAGTTGCGCTAGCTGGTTCATGATGGATTGCGTCGGACGGGAAAGGAATCGGAACGGGGCGCCGCGTCGGGGCTGCATCGGTGCAGTGCCATATCGGTGCAGCGTCGTATGGGGCCACCTCGGGGGCCACCTCGGGAGCCACGTCGGAAGCCACGTCGGAAGCCACGTCGGGTGCCACGTCGGGTGCCACGTCGGGAGCCACGTCGGGTCATTGTACCGGCCCATTGTGCGACCCCTGGCGGCCCGGGCGCAATCCGTTACACTACGCGGTTTCCGCAACCGACTTTTCCGGCTCCCACCGTCCGCACTGCGATCCACGGTGGAGCCCAAGGCAGCAGGCAATGACCCAGGATGAACTGAAGGCGCAGGTGGCGCAGGCCGCCGCGGACTATGTCGAGAAGGAAGTCCCCGAAGGGGCGGTGCTCGGTGTCGGCACCGGTTCGACCGCCAACCTGTTCATCGATGCGGTGGCGCGCTTCAAGGACCGCTTCGCCGGCGCGGTGTCGAGCTCCGAAGCCTCGACCCGCCGCCTGCAGCAGCACGGCTTCAAGGTGCTGGACCTGAACGAGGTCGACGAGATTCCGGTCTATGTCGACGGCGCCGACGAGATCGATGCCAGCGGCGCGATGATCAAGGGCGGCGGCGGCGCGCTGACGCGCGAGAAGATCGTCGCCTCGGTGGCGCGCACCTTCGTCTGCATCGCCGACGCCAGCAAGCTGGTCGGCGTGATGGGGCAGTTTCCGCTGCCGGTCGAGGTGATCCCGATGGCCCGCGCCGCGGTGGCGCGCAAGCTGGCGGCGCTCGGCGGACAGCCGCGTCTGCGCATGACCAAGGAAGGCGGCATCTACAAGACCGACAACGGCAATGTGATCCTGGACGTCAGCGGCCTGGCCATCGGCGATCCGAAGGGCATGGAGCAGGCGATCAACCAGCTGCCCGGCGTGGTCACCGTGGGCCTGTTCGCGCTGCGCGGCGCCGACGTGCTGCTGCTTGGCACGGCCGATGGGGTGCGGCGCACGGACTTCTGAGTCCGCGGCAGCGCGAAAGCGCCCGCCCAAACGACAAAGGCGCCAACATTGGCGCCTTTTGTTTTTCCCTGTGCTGCTTGCGGGGGCGGGAGAACCACAGCAGGATCTCCCATCCCGCAACAGGCTGCAGCCTCAGCCCTGCGGCGGCACATACCCCGCCGCCTGGTCCGCGCCCTCGCCGAAGAAGTACTTTTCGGTCTGCTTGAGCAGATACTGGCGCGCACGCGCATCGGCCATGTTCAGGCGGTTCTCGTTGATCAGCATGGTCTGGTGCTTGAGCCAGCCGGCCCAGGCCTCCTTCGACACGTTCTGCCAGATCTTCTTGCCCAGTTCGCCGGGCAGCGGCGGGAAATCGAGGCCCTCGGCCTCCTTGTTCAGCTTGACGCAATGGACCATGCGGGCCATGGGGGACTCCTTCTGTCTTCTGTTCGTGTGATCGCGGCGTGCCGCGCTTGCGTGCGCGAGGCGTGGGGCTTGCCGGCGGCGTTCGTACGGCGGCTATTGTAGCGAAGCCGGCGCGTCAGCCGCGGGCCGTCCCTACCGGGCTCACAGTTTCTTCATCAGCACCATCGACTTGCGCTGCCAGTTGTACAGCTTGCGCTTGTCCTCGGGCAGGTCGTCGACACTGGCGCGCACGAAGCCGCGCTTCAGGAACCAGTGTTCGGTGCGGGTCGTCAGCACGAACAGCCGATCGAGGCCGAGCGCGCGCGCACGCCGCTCGATGCGCTTGAGCAGCCGTTCGCCGTCGCCGGTGCCCTGGGCGTCGGGCGAGACCGTCAGGCAGGCCATCTCCGCCATGCCTTCGCGCGGATAGGGGTAGAGCGCGGCGCAGCCGAACAGCACGCCGTCGTGCTCGATCACCGAGAAGTTGCCGATATCGCGCTCGATCAGATGGCGCCCGCGCGGCACCAGCGTGCCGTCCTGCTCGAGCGGGGCGATCAGCTGCACGATCGCGCCGACATCGTCCAGCGTCGCTTCGCGCAGGCTCTCCAGATCGGTGTCCGAGATCATCGTGCCGACGCCGTCGTGCAGGAACAGCTCCAGCAGCACCGAGCCGTCCATGTCGAACGGGATCAGGTGCGCGCGCGGCACGCCGCCCTTGAGCGCCTTGACCAGATGCTGCAGGTAATAGGCCACGTCGGGCGGCAGGTGGTTGTTCTGCAGCCGCTCGACCGCGGTGCGCAGCGACATCTCCGGCATCAGCTTGCCGACCGGGTCCAGCACGCCCGGCACCTCGGTGATGAAGATCAGCTTGTCGGCCTTCAGCGCGGTGGCGGTCGCGCTGGCGACATCCTCCATCGACAGGTTGAAGGCCTGGCCCGTGGGCGAGAAGCCCAGCGGCGACAGCAGCACGATCTTGCCGTGCTGCAGCGACATGCGCACCGAATCGCCGTCGATCTTGCGAACGAGGCCGGTGTGCTGGTAATCGGTGCCCTCGACGATGCCGACCGGACGCGCGGTGACGAAGTTGCCCGACACCACCGACAGTTGCGCCCCGGCCATCGGCGTATTGGGCAGGCCCTGGCTGAAGGCGGCCTCGATATCGAGGCGCAGCTCGCCCGAGGCTTCCTTCGCGCATTCGAGCGCGGCGTTGTCGGTGATGCGCAGGCCGTCGACGAAACGCGACTCGACCTGGCGCAGCGCCAACTGTTCCTCGACCTGGGGGCGCGAGCCGTGCACCAGCACGATCTGCATGCCCATCGCGTGCAGCAGCGCGACGTCGTTGACCAGCGCGTTCAGCATGCCGGCCTTGACCAGCTCGCCGCCGAAGGCGATCACGAAGGTCTTGCCGCGGAAGGTATGGATATACGGCGCGACCGCGCGCAGCCAGTCGACGAACTGCTGCCGGTCCGGTCCGGGCGCGGCGCGCTCGGGCGTGGCGGGGGCCTTCGGCAGGCTGGGCACATCGGGCGTGGTGGAGGGAACGGCCACGGTCGCGGCCGGCGGATCGGCAGAGTCGGCGGCGGGGTCGGGCAAGGGATCGCCGGCCGCGTCGTTGTGCGCGCCGGCTGTTGGGGTCGTGGCGGTTCTGGCGTTCATGGCGCGGATTATAATCCCCGCCAATGTCCGAACAACGCCCCGTCCCACCCGCAGCCCCGCGCCGCAGGCCGTCCCGACCGCAGTCCGCACGCCAGTCCCAGGGTCCATCCCAGGGCTCGCCCCAGGGCCCGACCCAGGGCCCGACCCAAGACCAGTCCGAACGCCAGTCCGAACGTCGCTCCGAAGGCCCGCCCGCCCGCCAGGCGGCCCGCCGGCCAGCGCGCCGTTCGGTGCCGGCCAATCCGCTGCCGCCGATCACCTTCCCCGAGGCGCTGCCCGTCTCGGCACGGCGCGACGAGATCGCGCGCGCGATCGAGCAGCATCAAGTCGTGATCGTGTCGGGCGAGACCGGCTCGGGCAAGACCACCCAGCTGCCGAAGATCTGCCTGTCGATCGGCCGTGGACCGGCGCGCGCCGATGCCGCCGATGCCACCGGTGCCGGCAATACCGCCGAGGGCAAGGACGGCCAGCCCCGGCGCCAGGGTGGCCTGATCGGCCACACCCAGCCGCGCCGTATCGCCGCGACCTCGACCGCCAAGCGCATCGCGCAGGAGCTCGGATCGCCGGTGGGCGAGCACGTCGGCTACCAGGTGCGTTTCAACGACACGATGTCGCCCGGCGCGTCGATCAAGCTGATGACCGACGGCATCCTGCTGGCGGAGACGCAAACCGATCCGCTGCTGCGCGCCTACGACACCATCATCATCGACGAGGCCCACGAGCGCAGCCTCAATATCGATTTCCTGCTGGGCTATCTGAAGGAGATCCTGCCGCGCCGCCCGGATCTGAAGGTCATCATCACCTCGGCGACGATCGATGCGCAGCGCTTCGCCGAACATTTCGGCAGCGGCGGCAAGCCGGCGCCGGTGATCGAGGTCAGCGGGCGGCTGTACCCGGTCGAGCTGCGCTATCGTCCGATCGCCGAGGAAGGCGGCCGCGGTGACAAGGGCAGCGACAAGGGCGGCAAGGCGGGCGACGGTCCGCCCAAATCCGCGCAGGCGCGCGAGCGCGACCTGTACGACGGCATCGTCGACGCGGTCGACGAGCTGAGCCGGCTCGGCCCCGGCGACGTGCTGGTGTTCCTGCCGGGCGAGCGCGAGATCCGCGAGGCGGCCGAGGCGCTGCGCAAGCACCATCCGCCGCACACCGAGATCCTGCCGCTGTTTGCGCGGCTGTCGGTGCAGGAGCAGGAGCGCGTGTTCAAGCCGTCCAATGCGCGCCGCATCGTGCTGGCCACCAACGTGGCCGAGACCTCGCTGACGGTGCCGGGCATCCGCTATGTGGTCGACACGGGCCTGGCGCGCGTCAAGCGCTACTCGTATCGCAACAAGGTCGAGCAGCTGCAGATCGAGCCGATCTCGCAGGCCGCCGCCAACCAGCGCGCCGGCCGCTGCGGCCGCGTGGCCGACGGCGTCTGCATCCGCCTCTACGACGAGGCCGATTTCGCCGCGCGCCCGCGCTTTACCGATCCCGAGATCCTGCGCTCGTCGCTGGCCGCGGTGATCCTGCGGATGAAGGCGCTGCGTCTGGGCGCGATCGAATCCTTCCCCTTCATCGAGCCGCCGCTGGGCCGCGCGATCGCCGACGGCTATCAGCTGCTGCAGGAGCTCGGCGCGGTCGACGACGGCAATGCGCTGACCCCGCTCGGCCGCCAGCTGGCGCGGCTGCCGCTGGACCCGCGCGTGGCCCGCATGATCCTGGCCGCGCGCGACCAGCATTGCCTGCGCGAGGTGCTGATCATCGCCAGTGCGCTGTCGGTGCAGGACCCGCGCGACCGTCCGCAGGAAGCCCAGGAGGCCGCCGACCAGGCGCACCGCAAGTTCATGGACGAACGCTCGGAATTCCTCGGCTGGGTCAAGCTGTGGAAGTGGTTCGAGGACGCGGTCGCGCACAAGAAGAGCAACCGCCAGCTGCAGGACCAGTGCCGCGCCAATTTCCTGTCGCATCTGCGCCTGCGCGAATGGCGCGACGTCCATTCGCAACTGCTGACCACGGTCGCCGAGCAGGGCTGGAAGCTCAACGACAGCGAGCCGACCTACGAGCAGGTCCACAAGGCGCTGCTGACCGGCCTGCTGGGCAATATCGGCCAGAAGCTGGAGGAGGCCGACGGCCGTGGCCGCGAGTACCTGGGCGCGCGCGGTATCAAGTTCCATTTGTGGCCGGGCTCGCTGGTGGCGCGCAAGATGGGCCGCTGGCTGGTCGCCGCCGAGCTGGTCGAGACCAGCCGGCTGTTCGCGCGCACGCTCGCGCGCATCGAGCCGGACTGGCTCGAGCAGGTCGGCCGCCATCTGCTCAAGGTCAGCTGGAGCGATCCGCATTGGGAAAAGAAGGCCGGCCAGGTGCTGGCGATGGAGCGCGCCACGCTGTACGGGCTGACGGTCTACCAGCACCGGCGCGTGCATTACGGCCCGATGAATCCGCAGCAGGCGCGCGAGCTGTTCATCCGCCGCGCGCTGGTCGAAGGCGAGCTCGATACGCGGCTGCCGTTCTACGCGCACAACCAGCGCCTGGTGCGCGAGATCGAGAACCTGGAGCACAAGGCGCGCCGGCAGGACGTGCTGGTCGACGACGAGCTGATCTACGCCTTCTACGATCGCCACATCCCGGCCGACATCCACCAGCAGACCAGCTTCGAGCAGTGGTACCAGATGGAGAGCGCGCGCGACCGCAAGCTGCTCTACCTGAACCGCGAAGAGCTGATGCGGCACGAGGCGGCCGGCATCACCACCGACCTGTTCCCGAAGACGCTGAACGTCGCCGGCGTCGACATGGGTTTGAGCTACCACTTCGAACCCGGCAGCCACCGCGATGGCGTCACGCTGACGGTGCCGCTGTACGCGCTGAACCAGGTCCGGCCGGAACGCGCCGACTGGCTGGTGCCGGGCATGATCAAGGAGAAGGTGCACCTGCTGCTCAAGTCGCTGCCGCAGAAGCTGCGCCGCCATTGCGTGCCGCTGCCCGACTATGCCGCGGGCTTCGTCGAGCGCCGGCCGTTCGCCGAGGGTGAGCTGATCGACGTGCTGATCGCCGATATCCGCGAGCAGACCGGCACCATGATCCGGCGCGCGGACTTCAAGCTCGAGACGCTGCCCGCCCACCATTTCATGAATTTCAAGGTGGTCGACGAGCACGGCCGCCAGCTCGACATGGGCCGCAACCTGGCCCAGCTGCGCGCCGAACTGGGCGGACAGGCGCAGCAGTCGTTCCA
The DNA here is from genome assembly GCA_031180665.1 of Cupriavidus sp. GTDB lineage: Bacteria > Pseudomonadota > Gammaproteobacteria > Burkholderiales > Burkholderiaceae > Cupriavidus. The sequence continues at coordinate 11,066 of JAPSLP010000055.1, forward strand.
GAGCCTGGTCGCGCGCGAGGCGCCAGTCGCCGAGGCCGCCCAATACGAAGGGCTGACCGGCTGGAGCTTCGGCGAGCTGCCCGAGCTGCTGGAGATCCGCAAGGGCAACCGCACGCTGTTCGGCTACCCGGCGCTGGTCGATCGCGACACCCACTGCGACGTCGAGGTGTTCGACGACCCGCAGGAGGCCGAGCGGCTGCACCACGCCGGCCTGCGGCGCCTGTTCGCGCTGCAGCTGCGCGAACAGGTCAAGTTCGTGCAGAAGAACATCCCCGGGCTGTCGCAGATGGCGATGCAGTACATGACGCTGGGCACGCAGGACATGCTGCGCGACCAGATCGTGACGCTCGCGCTGGAGCGCGCCTGCATGCAGGCGCCGCTGCCGCGCAACGAGGCCGAGTTCGCCGCGCGCAAGGAGGAGGGCCGCGGGCGGCTGGGCCTGCTGGCGCAGGAGATCGCCCGGCTGGCCGGCACCATCCTGGCCGAGTACGCCGCGCTGCCGCGCAAGCTGCTGCAGGCCAAGCCGTTCGCCGCCGCCCATGCCGACATGCAGGCGCAGCTGTCGCAGCTGATGGGCAAGCATTTCCTGAGCGAGACGCCCTACGACAGGCTGGTGCATTTCCCGCGCTATCTGAAAGGCATCGCGATGCGGATCGACAAGCTCAAGGGCGATCCCGCTCGGGATACCCAGCGGCAGCAGGAGATGGCGCCGCTGCTGCAGCAGTGGCAGCGCGCGGACAAGCAGCGGCGCCAGAGCAGGGGCGGCGAGGACGCCCGGCTGGAGGAATTCCGCTGGATGCTCGAGGAGCTGCGCATCGCGCTGTTCGCGCAGGAATTGCGAACGCCGGTGCCGATGTCTGTCAAGCGTCTGCAGAAGGTGTGGGAGTCGATGCAACGGTAGGGCGGCCGGCGCACGATTTTGGCGCGCCGGGTCATCGAAACGGCAGGGCTCGACGTTAGAATGCGTGGGCCTTGGCGGTCGCATGAACGACCGCCTGGACGGCCGGTCCGGCGGTTCGCGTGTTGCCGCGGCAGGACCCGTCGTTCCGACCCGTTCCGATTCCTTGTCGATCTGCTTGTCCGATCCCTGCGCCGACCGTCCCGAACGGTCCGCCAACCGTTCCGTTCGCCCTGCATATGCCCGTCTTTCGCCGTGTCGTCGTTGCCTGTTTCACCTGGGCCTGTCTTGGCGCGGCGGCGCTTCCAGCCCGCGCCGAAGTGGTCGTGGTACTCAATTCGGGTGATGCAACCGTAACTCTGATCGACCGCGACAGCCAGAAGGTGCTGGAGACCTTTCCGGTCGGCAAGGAGCCGCACCATCTGATCGCGACGCCCGACGATCGCTCGTTGATCGTCGCCAATGCGGTCGGCAATGACCTGGTCTTCCTCGACCCGGTCAGCGGACGGGTCCAGCAGCGCGTGCCGGACATCGACGATCCGTATCACATCGGCTTCTCGCCGGACCAGAAATGGTTCGTCGTCACCGGCAACCGGCTCGACCGCGTGGACCTGTACCGCTGGGACGGGCGCGCGCTGAAGGCGGCCAAGCAGTTGCCGCTGGGCCGCACCCCCAGCCATATCGCCTTCACCGCCGACAGCCGCATCGCCTTCGTGACGCTGCAGGATTCCAATGAGGTGGCGGCGATCGACCTGCCGACGCAGACGCTGCTGTGGCGCATGGAGGCCGGCTCGGCGCCGGCCGGCATCTGGCTGACGCCGGACCAGCGCTATCTGCTGGTCGGCATGACCGGCGCGGACTATGTCGCCGTGATCGACTGGCGCACCCGCGCGGTGGTCAAGCAGATCCAGACCGGCAAGGGCGCGCACAACTTCCGCGCGCTCGGCGACAAGCGCCATCTGCTGCTGACCAACCGGGTCTCCGGCACCATCAGCATCCTGGACCAGCAGACGCTGACCAAGGTCGGCGACATTACCGGCCTGCCGCCGGGGCCGGACGACATGGAGCTGGCCGCCGACGGCAAGACGCTGTGGGTAACGTTCCGCTGGGCGCGTTCGGTCGGCGTGATCGACGTGCCGAGCCGCAAGCTGGTCAAGACCATCCGCGTCGGACGCTCGCCGCACGGCATCTATTTCCGTACGCGCGCGCCGCTGTATTGACGAGGGCGGCATGAGGCTCGGCAACTCGCATGGCGTATCGGCCCTCCGGGTGTTCTCCCCTCGCCCGCTCAGCGGGAGAGGGGCGGCGGAGAGGGCAAGCGGCCTGCACCAGGCTGATGCCGTATCGCGAGCGCGACTGCCTTTGCCCTCTCCCCCGGCCCCTCTCCCACGAGTGGGAGAGTGGAGTTCATTGCGCCGACGTTGCTGGCTGGCGCGGACGCTGGTGGCCGCGCTGATCGGCATCGCTCCGGCACTCCCGCCATCCGCCCATGCCGCCCCCGAGAACTGCCGCGCCGGCACGCTGTACCTGACCTTCGATACCGGCAGCATGAGCCAGGCGCAGCTGATCGCCGACGTGCTGCGCCGCCAGCGCGTGCGCGCGACTTTCTTCCTGGCCAACGAGCCGACCGTGCGCGGCGACCATTCGCTCGATCCGGGCTGGGCGCCGTACTGGAAGGCGCTGGCCGCCGACGGCCACGCGTTCGGCACGCATACCTTCGACCACGTGTACCTGCGCAGCACGCGCGGCGGCAAGGTCGTGATGCGGCCGCAGTTCGGCCCGCAGGCCGGCCATGACATCGCGATGGACCAGGCCGCCTTCTGCGCCGAGCTGGACCGCAGCGCCGCGGCGCTGCAGCGCCTGGCCGGGGTCGCCATGGAGCCGTTGTGGCGCGCGCCGGGCGGGCGCACCGCGCCGCAGACGCTGGCCTGGGCGCGCCAATGCGGCTATCGCCATGTCGGCTGGGCGCAGGCGGGTTTTCTCGGCGACGAACTCGATTCGGACCGCTATCCGAACGCCGCGCTGCTGACGCGGGCGCTGCGCGACCTGCGCGACGGCGATATCGCGATGGCGCACCTGGGCATCTGGTCGCGCCGCGATCCCTGGGCGCCAGCGGTGCTCGAGCCGCTGATCGAAGGGCTGCGCCGCAAGGGTTTCTGCTTTGCCACGCTGCGCGAGCATCCGGACTACCGCACGGCCAGGCCGGCCGGCACCAGGGGGGGAGCCAACTGATGCTGCAGACCTTGGACGCCTGGCTCGGCGATCTCGAAGGTGCGCTGTTCCAGCATGTGGTGCTGCCAGTGGTCTACGCGCTGGGCCTGGGCGGCTATGCCGAGGACGCCTTCACCGGCACCGAGTGGCTGGTGGTCGGACTGCTGCAGCTGACCGTGATGGTGGCGCTGCTGTGGCCGTTGGAGCGGTTGCGTCCGGTCGAGCCGGTCACCGATCGCGCCGCGATCCGCACCGACATGCTTTACACGATGATCCACCGGCTCGGCCTGTTCCGGCTGGTGCTGTTCTTCACGCTCGATCCGGTGGTCGACGCGATCGAAGGGCGCCTGCATCTGGCCGGCTGGCAGCGCATCAATGTCGAGGACTGGTGGCCCGGGGTCACCAGCGAGCCGCTGGTCAGCTTCCTGATCTATCTGCTGCTGTTCGATCTGCTCGGCTACTGGTATCACCGCCTGTCGCATACCGTGCGCTGGTGGTGGTGCCTGCATGCAGTCCATCACAGCCAGCGCCAGATGACGCTGTGGAGCGACAACCGCAACCATCTGCTCGACGACCTGCTGCGCAGCCTGGTGTTCGCAATCACCGCGCTGGCGATCGGGGTCGAGCCGTCGCAGTTCCTGTTGCTGGTGGCCCTGTCGCAGCTGATGCAGAGCCTGCAGCATGCCAATGTGCGGCTGCATTTCGGCCGCATCGGCGAGCGCCTGCTGGTGTCGCCGCGCTTTCACCGCACCCATCATGCGATCGGTATCGGGCACGAGGCGCACGGGCAGCCCGCGCGGCTGGGCGGCTGCAACTACGGCGTGCTGTTCCCCTGGTGGGACATGCTGTTCGGCACCGCCTGCTTCGTCGACAGCTACCATGCCACCGGCATCCGCGACCAGCTGCCGCCGCCGGCCGGACGCGGGCGCGATTACGGCGTCGGCCTGCTGCAACAGCAGTGGTACGGCCTGAAGCGCTGGTTCCGGCGCGCCTGACGCCGTTGCCGGCGGCGACCATGGCGCTTCGACACGATGCGTTGCCGGCACGTGTGCTAGTCTGTCCCACCTGAATCGGCCTCGATGGCCGGCCGCCGCTGCGCCGCTGCGTGGCCCTGCGCCGCCCGATCTCCACGCCGATCCGTCTCGACTTTCGCATTACGCATGAACGACCTCGTCCGCTCCTTTGTCCGCGCGCTGATCAGCCAACTGCATCCGCGCATGCTGGCGCTGACCGTGATTCCCTTCGTGCTGGCCACCGTCTTCTGGGGCGGCCTGCTGTACTTCACCTGGGATCCGGTGATGGCCGCCGCGCGGGGCTTTCTCGAAACCTCGATCTTTACCAGCTGGATCTACGGCGCGCTCGACTGGTTCGGCCTGTCGTCGCTGCGCGCGGTGGTGGCGCCGCTGTTCGTGGTCGCGCTGACGATTCCGCTGGCGGTGGCGTCGCTGCTGCTGTTCATCGGCCTGTGGTCGGTGCCCGCGGCGGTGCGTTTTCTCGAGCGCAGCTATCCGGAGCTGGCCAAGAGCAAGGGGGGCAGCGTGCTGGGCAGCGTCTGGCATTCGCTGTCGAGCACCGGGGTGTTCCTGCTGCTGGTGCTGATCTCGCTGCCGCTGTGGCTGGTGCCGCCGTTCTTCGCGCTGGTCCCGCCGCTGCTGTGGGGCTGGCTGACCTATCGCGTGATGACCTACGACGCGCTGGCCGACCATGCCAGCGCCGACGAGCGCAAGGCCATCATGCGGCGCCACCGGATGCCGCTGCTGATCATCGGCGTGGTGGTGGGCCTGCTGGGCTCGGCGCCGACGCTGCTGTGGGTGTCCTCGGCGGCGATCATCTTCCTGTTTCCGTTCGTGCTGGCCGGCGCGCTGTGGCTCTACGCGCTGATCTTCATCTTCTCGGCGCTGTGGTTCGGCCACTACTGCCTGCATGCGCTCGGGCAGCTGCGCGCCGAGCGGCAATCGGTGGCGCCGCCGCCGGCCGGGCCGGACGTGATTGAACTGGCGCCGTCGGACGTGCGCCGCATCGAATCATCCTGAAAAGAGGGGCATCATGGGTTTCGGCCTGATCGTGATCGGCGACGAGATTCTGTCGGGACGACGCGAGGACAAGCACATGCGGCGCGCGATCGCGCTGCTGGCCGAGCGCGGACTGGCGCTGCAATGGGCCGAATATGTCGGCGACGAGCGCGAGCGCATCACCGCGACGTTGCGCCGCACGTTGGCGGGCCCCGACGTGGTGTTCTGCACCGGCGGCATCGGCGCCACGCCGGACGACCACACCCGCCAGTGCGCGGCCGCGGCGCTGGGCGTGCCGCTCGAGCTGCATCCCGAGGCGAGGGCGCTGATCGCGCAGCGCATTGCGGAAACGGCGGGCGGCGATCCGGTCAAGGCGGATCTGTCGCTGCCGGAAAACCAGCATCGCTTCAAGATGGGCGAGTTTCCGCGCGGCGCCCGCATCATCCCGAACAGCTACAACCGGATCCCGGGCTTTTCGATCGGCCACCACCATTTCATGCCGGGCTTTCCGGTGATGGCGTGGCCGATGATGGAGTGGGTGCTGGACAACGAGTATTCGCACCTGTTCCACCAGGTCCAGCACGTCGAACGCGCCTTCCTGGTGTTCGAGGCGCCCGAGTCGACGCTGACGCCGCTGATGGAGCAGGTCGAGAGCGCCTTCCCGGGTGTGCGCGTGTTCAGCCTGCCGTCGGTCGGCGACGCGCAGCGCGGCGCGCTCTATGCGCGCCGGCATATCGACCTGGGCGTCAAGGGTGCCCCCGCGCTGGTGGAGGCCGCCTACGCGATGCTGCGCGACGGCGTGCGGGCGATGGGATTCGAGGTGGTGGAGAACGCGGAGGCGGGCGTCAGCGCCGGGTAGTGCGATTGCGCGACCGCGCTGCAAAGGCCGCGGTGGTGTTGCACCTCTCTCCCGCATGCGGGGAGAGAGGAGAACTGCGTGGGTGAGCGTCTGCGCCCTCAAGCCCCATGCCAGGGCAGCCCGCGCACGCACCAGCCCTCGACCGTCTTGCGGTGATGGTGTTCGTCGCGAGGTCCTTCGAAGCCTTCGAGCACATCGATCGCGTAGCGGTAGCCGGCCTCGGTGGCGACGCGGGCGGCGTGCTTGGAGCGGGCCGCGCTGCGGCACAGGAACAGCACCGGCGCGTCCTGCGGCACCTTGGCCTTCAGTTCCTCGACGAAGCGCGGATTCTGCGCGCCGCCGGGATAGCCGGACCATTCCACATGCAGCGACTGGCGCTCCGGTACGTCGGGACCGCCAACCCAGTCCAGCTCGGCCTGGGTGCGCACGTCGACCAGCACCGCGCCGGGGTCGGCCAGCAGCAGATCGTAGGCTTGCTGCGGCGTCAGCGCGCCGTAGTAGGGCAGTTGGTCCTGTTGTTGCCGCGCGTTGGCGGCCTGCAGAAGCGCGTCTCGGGTGGTCATTGCAAGGGACGGTTTGGATCGATGGGAAGGCGTTACGCCGATTGCGGTCACGCCTGCTGCAAAGACCGTTATTCTACTCCGCCGGCGCGGCGCGGCCGCAGTGGCGGGCCGGCGTTCAGGCTCGGACACCGGCGCTGGCGCCAGCATGGTGCTGGTGGCACCATGACGGTGCATTCCGCGGCGACGATGCACCGGATTGGGGTTTGCAACGGGTGTGGATGCCGCGGACTCCCGGCCCGGCGAACCGACATCGCCGCGCGTCCGGTAACGGTCGGCGCGTTGCGCCAACGCGGTGCAAAGGCGCCTTCCCGCGCCGATGCACAGATTGCGGGAATGGCCCGGCAGCGGCGCGACGCGGACGTCACCGCCGCGCCAAATCCGTGCGGACGTTGGCATGCTTTCTGCTAACATGCTTCGTCCTTTTGATGGCCGGTCGCCGCCGGCAGGCGGCAGCGATGCGCCCCCGGCGGCCGGCACGTGAATGGCTCCAACTGAACTCAGCCGAATTACCAGGAGATAGGCATGGCGCAGAGCGTTGCAGATGTGATGAAGCTGGTGAAGGAAAACGACGTCAAGTTCGTCGACTTCCGTTTCACCGACACCAAGGGCAAGGAGCAGCACGTGTCCGTGCCGACCTCGCACTTCGGTGACGACAAGTTCGAGAGCGGCCATGCTTTCGACGGCTCGTCCATCGCTGGCTGGAAGGGGATCGAGGCGTCCGACATGCTGCTGATGCCGGATCCGAACACCGCCCATATCGACCCGTTCTACGAAGAGCCGACGCTGGTGCTGACCTGCGACGTGGTCGAGCCGTCGGACGGCAAGGGCTACGACCGCGACCCGCGTTCGATCGCCAAGCGCGCCGAAGCCTATCTGAAGAGCACCGGCCTGGGCGACACCGCCTACTTCGGCCCGGAGCCCGAGTTCTTCATCTTCGACGGCGTGACCTGGAACATCGACATGCAGGGCTGCTTCGTCAAGATCCATTCGGAAGAAGCGCCGTGGTCGTCGGGCCGTGAGTTCGAACACGGCAACAGCGGCCACCGTCCCGGCAAGAAGGGCGGCTACTTCCCGGTCGCCCCGATCGACACCTTCCAGGACATGCGTTCGGAAATGTGCCTGATTCTGGAATCGCTGGGCATCCCCGTCGAAGTCCACCACCACGAAGTGGCCGGCCAGGGCCAGAACGAGATCGGCACGAAGTTCAGCACGCTGGTGCAGCGCGCCGACTGGACGCAACTGCAGAAGTACGTGATCCAGAACGTTGCCCACACCTACGGCAAGACCGCGACGTTCATGCCGAAGCCCGTGGTCGGCGACAACGGCTCGGGCATGCACGTGCACCAGTCGATCTGGAAGGACGGCCAGAACCTGTTCGCGGGCAACGGCTACGCCGGCCTGTCGGAGTTCGCGCTGTACTACATCGGCGGCATCA
>JAPSLP010000001.1 GCA_031180665.1 Cupriavidus sp.
GCGCCGTCCTGTCCAGGAGACACTGAATGAGTCAAGCGATTGAAATCAAGGTGCCGGATATCGGCGACTACGACGCCGTTCCCGTCATCGAAGTCCACGTGAAGCCGGGCGACACGATCAACGCCGAAGATGCGCTGGTCACGCTGGAATCGGACAAGGCGACGATGGACGTGCCCTCGCCGCAGGGCGGCACGGTCAAGGAAGTCAAGGTCAAGGTCGGCGACAACGTGGCCGAGGGCTCGGTGCTGGTGATGCTCGAGCCGGCTGGCGCCGCGGCTCCCGCGCCCGCACCGGCCGCTGCGGCTCCGGCCCCGGCGCCCGCCGCTGCTCCGGCCCCTGCACAGACCGCTGCGCCGGCTCCCGCCGCCGCGCCGGCACCCGCACCGGCCGCTGCCGGCGGTGGCGGCACCGTCGAGGTCAAGGTCCCCGATATCGGCGACTACGATGGCGTGCCGGTCATCGAGGTCCATGTGAAGCCCGGCGACAGCGTCAATGCCGAGGATTCGCTGATCACGCTCGAATCGGACAAGGCGACCATGGACGTGCCGTCGCCTTCGGCCGGCGTGGTCAAGGAAGTCAAGGTCAAGGTCGGCGACAACGTGTCCGAAGGCACGCTGATCGTGATTCTGGAAGGCGCCGGTGGCGGCGCTGCCCCCGCTGCCGCGCCAGCACCTGCCCCGGCAGCCTCGGCTCCTGCTCCGGCCGCCGCGGCGCCTGCCCCGGCTCCGGCTGCCGCGCCCGCACCGGCTGCCGCCGCGCAGGCCGCACCGGCCGGCGTCAGCGGCAAGGCCGCGCACGCCAGCCCCTCGGTGCGCAAGTACGCGCGCGAACTGGGCGTCGACGTGTCGCGCGTGCCGGGCTCGGGTCCGAAGGGCCGCATCACCCATGAAGACGTGCAGCGCTACGTCAAGGGCGTGATGACCGGCCAGGCCGTGGCGCCCGCGCAAGCGGCCGCCGGTGGCGCGGGTGGCGGCGAACTGGGTCTGCTGCCCTGGCCGAAGGTCGATTTCACCCGCTACGGCGAGATCGAAAGCAAGCCGCTGTCGCGCATCAAGAAGATTTCCGGCGCGAACCTGCATCGCAACTGGGTGATGATCCCTCACGTGACCAATCACGACGAGGCCGACATCACCGAGCTCGAAGCCTTCCGCGTGCAGCTGAACAAGGAATACGAGAAGCAGGGCGTCAAGGTCACGATGCTGGCCTTCATGATCAAGGCCACGGTCGCCGCGCTGAAGAAGTTCCCGAACTTCAACGCCTCGCTCGACGGCGACAACCTGGTCCTGAAGAAGTATTTCAACATCGGCTTCGCCGCCGATACGCCGAACGGCCTGGTCGTGCCGGTGATCAAGGACGCCGACAAGAAGGGCGTGATCGAGATCGCGCAGGAAATGGCAGAGCTCGCCAAGCTGGCGCGCGACGGCAAGCTCAAGCCCGACCAGATGCAGGGCGGCTGCTTCTCGATCTCGTCGCTCGGCGGCCTGGGCGGTACCTATTTCACGCCGATCATCAATGCGCCGGAAGTGGCCATCATGGGCGTCTGCAAGTCGTATCAGAAGCCGGTCTGGGACGGCAAGCAGTTCGTGCCGCGCCTGACGCTGCCGCTGTCGCTGTCGTGGGATCACCGCGTGATCGACGGCGCCGAGGCGGCCCGCTTCAATACCTACTTCGGTCAGCTGCTGGCCGATTTCCGCCGCATTCTGCTGTAAGCGGCCCGGCCACAGGAGCAAAGCATGAGTGTGATCGAAGTCAAGGTGCCGGACATCGGCGATTTCGACGCGGTAGAGGTGATCGAGGTCCTGGTCAAGCCGGGCGACACGATCGAGCAGGAACAGTCGCTGATCGTGCTCGAGTCGGACAAGGCCAGCATGGACGTGCCGTCGTCGGCGGCCGGCAAGGTGGTCGAGGTCAAAGTCAAGGTCGGCGACAAGGTCGCCAAGGACACGGTGATCTGCACGGTCGAGGCGCAGGCCGCCGCCGCGGCGCCGGCGCCCGCGGCGGCTCCCGCGCCTGCAGCCAGCCCGGCGTCCGCGCCGGCTCCGGCCGCATCGCCGGCACCGGCTGCGGCACCGGCACCGGCTGCGGCAACGCACGCCGGCGGCGCCGACATCCAGTGCGAGATGCTGGTGCTGGGCGCCGGCCCCGGCGGCTATTCGGCAGCCTTCCGCAGCGCCGACCTCGGCATGAATACCGTGCTGGTGGAGCGCTACGCCAGCCTCGGCGGGGTTTGCCTGAATGTCGGCTGCATCCCGTCGAAGGCGCTGTTGCATAACGCCGCGATCATCGACGAGGCCAAGGCGCTGGCCGCGCACGGCATCGTGTTCGGCGAGGCGAAGATCGACCTCGATGGCCTGCGCAAGTACAAGGATTCGGTGGTCGGCAAGCTGACCGGCGGCCTGGCCGGCATGGCCAAGGCGCGCAAGGTGCAGGTCGTGCGCGGCATCGGCACCTTCCTCGACCCGCATCATCTCGAGGTGCAGGAAACCGGCGGCGACGGCAAGGACACCACCGGCAAGAAGACGGTGATCCGCTTCGACAAGGCCATCATCGCCGCCGGCAGCCAGGCGGTGAAACTGCCGTTCATCCCGGAAGATCCGCGCATCGTCGACTCGACCGGCGCGCTGGAATTGCGCGAGATCCCGAAACGCATGCTGGTGATCGGCGGCGGCATCATCGGGCTGGAAATGGCCACGGTCTACAGCACGCTGGGCGCCAGCATCGACGTCGTTGAAATGCTTGACGGCCTGATGCAGGGCGCAGACCGCGATCTGGTCAAGGTCTGGGAGAAGATGAACAAGCATCGCTTCGACAAGGTGATGCTCAAGACCAGGACCGTCGGCGTCGAGGCCAAGGCCGATGGCATCTACGTCAAGTTCGAGGGCGAGCAGGCCCCGGCGGAGGCGCAGCGCTACGACCTGGTGCTGGTGTCGGTGGGCCGCGCGCCCAACGGCAAGCGGATCGGCGCGGAGAGGGCCGGCGTCGCGGTGACCGACCGCGGCTTCATCGAGGTCGACAGCCAGATGCGCACCAACGTGCCGCACATCTTCGCGATCGGCGACATCGTCGGCCAGCCGATGCTGGCCCACAAGGCCGTGCACGAAGCGCACGTGGCCGCGGAAGCGGCGCACGGCGAGAAGGCTTATTTCGACGCCAAGCAGATTCCGTCGGTGGCCTATACCGATCCGGAAGTGGCCTGGGCCGGCCTGACCGAGGAACAGTGCAAGGAGCAGGGCATCAAGTACGGCAAGGGCGTCTTCCCGTGGGCCGCTTCGGGCCGCGCGATCGCCAACGGCCGCGACGAGGGCTTCACCAAGCTGCTGTTCGATGAGGAAACCCACCGCATCATCGGCGGCGGCATCGTCGGCACGCACGCGGGCGACCTGATCGGCGAAGTGTGCCTGGCGATCGAGATGGGCGCGGACGCGGTGGACATCGGCAAGACCATCCACCCGCACCCGACGCTGGGCGAGTCGATCGGCATGGCCGCCGAGATCTACGAGGGCGTCTGCACGGACGTCCCGCCGCCGCGCAAGCGCTGAGCGGCTGGTTCGTAGCGGCACAGAACAGGGCCCGCCGGGATGGCGGGCCTTGTTTTATCAAGAAATGCAATTAACCGCCAACGATAAACGTATAGGTTGAGCGGCTGCGCCGTCAAGGCTGCTGGTGAACGCCCGGTCGAAGAGCACCAATAAAAAAGCCCGGCATAAATGCCGGGCTTCGGAGGTCAGCGTAGACGCTGGTGCCCGCGAGGGGCACCGGCCAGCGCATCAGGCTGCGGTGGTCTTCTTGCCAGCGGTGCGGGCGGTGGCGCTCGCTTGCTGGGCGGCCTTGGTGGCGGCGGTGGCGGCCGCCTGGAAATTGCTTTCGGCGATTTCCACGGCTTGCTTGGTGGCCTTCTGGACCGACTCGTAGGCGTTGTTGGCGGCCGAGATGGCCGACTTCACGATGGCCACGGTCGATTCAGAACCGGCGGGTGCGTTCTTGGCGAAGTTGTCGACCAGGCTCTGCACATTGCGCGAGCTTTCGGCCAGCTGGGCTTCGGCGACGCGGGTGAATTCCGACTGGGTATCGGCCGCGATCTCGTAGACGTGGCGGCTGTAGGCCACGGCCTTTTCGGCCACCGGCTGGATCAGCGAAACCTGCAGGGCGACCAGTTCCTGGGCATCGCGGGCGGTCAGCGTGCGCTTGGCGTGCTCGACGTTTTCGGCCAGGGTGGTCTTGACGACTTGCATGTTCAGCTCGACCAGCTTTTCCATGCCTTCGAAGGCCTTGGTGGTCAAACCGAACAGGGTTTCCAGATTGGCTTTGTGGGCGGCGGCAACTTGTTCGGGGGTAAAGGACATGCTGGTCTCCATCAGAATGAAGTCGAGTTCAAGCGAACTCAAAAATAGGTCGCCTAGATGTCAAGGCCGTGACGTTGCGGTGGCCAGCCCAGGCGCGTTAATGGTTTTGTGCGTGCGCTCCAGCGAGCCGATCAGCGGGTCCGGAAACCTGTCTTTCGGTTAATGGTGCGTCGCAACAATTCCGTATTGTATGGACCATGTTTGGGCTGTCAAGCGGTTTTTGTGCATCGCACAACCAGCCTCGGGTAAACCCCCTGGCGGGTCCGCCACATTGCGAGCTTTGAATCACTTGGCCGCCCCCGGGGCACGTGACGAACAGGCCGGTGCTACCATCGCGCATTCTGTTCACTGCCCGGCGGGGCAGGGCCACGTGCCCGACCGCCGCACGGCCCGCCCGTTCCGACCATTGTGCCGATGCCCCGTCAAGCCGCCCCCGAACGCCTTCCAGGCAACGCGATTTCCGCCGGCGCCAATGTGTGGCTCGTGTCGATGCCCTGGCTGTTCGTGCTGATCTGGAGCACCGGCTTTATCGTCGCCAAGTACGGCATGCCCCATGCCGAGCCAATGACCTTCCTGTTCCTGCGCTTTGCCGGCGTGGTGGTGCTGATGGTGCCGTTCGTCGCGTTGGCGCGCGTGCCGCTGCCTCGGCGCGACAGCCGCGTCGACTGGGCCATGATCGGCCGCATTGCGCTGGCGGGGCTGCTGCTGCAGACCGGCTACCTGGGCGGGGTCTGGGCCGCCGTCAAGCTCGGCATGCCGGCCGGCATGGCGGCGTTGATCGTCGGCATGCAGCCGTTGCTGACGGCGTTGATTTCGCTGCGCCTCGGCGAGCGTCTGCGCGGCTGGCAGTGGGCCGGACTGCTGCTTGGCATCGTCGGCGTGGGCCTGGTGGTGGCCGGCAAGCTCTCGGTCGGCGCGGCGACGCCGTCCAGCGTGCTGCTCGCCGTCGGCGCCTTGCTGTCGATCACCGTCGGCACGCTGTATCAGAAGCATCGCTGCCCGGTGTTCGATTTGCGCATGGGGTCGCTGATTCAGTTCACCGCGGCGGCGCTGGCTTGCCTGCCGTGGATGTTTCTGTTCGAGACGCGCGAGGTCGACTGGAACCTCGAGATGATCGGCGCGCTGGCGTGGTCCATCGTGGCCCTGTCGATCGGCGCGATCTCGCTGCTGTTCGTGCTGATCCGGCGCGGTGCCGCGACCAGCGTATCGAGCCTGATGTACTTGACGCCGCCGACCACGGCCGTGATGGCCTGGCTGCTGTTCGACGAACGCTTCCCGCCGATGGCTGCCGCCGGCATGGCGCTCGCCGCGGCCGGCGTCGCGCTGGTGATGCGCCGCGCAGCGGCGCCGTCGCGCCGCGCCTGACCGGCAGCCCATTTCCCTTCCGCTTTCCGTTACTGCCCGCCATGAAGCCGCAAGCCCAGACCCGCGACTCCTATCGCCACTTCCTGCCGATCACGACGCGCTGGATGGACAACGATGTTTATGGCCACGTCAACAACGTTGTCTACTACAGTTATTTCGACACCGTGGTGAATCGCTACCTGATCGAGCGGGGCGCGCTCGACATCGAGGCTGGAGACACCATCGGGCTGGTGATCGAGACGCAGTGCAATTACTTCGCCTCGCTGAGCTTTCCCGAAACGGTGATCGCGGGTCTGCGCGTCGCGCGGCTCGGCAACAGCAGCGTGCGCTACGAAGTGGGGCTGTTTCGCGAGGGCGAGGACAGCGCCGCCGCGCAGGGGCACTTCGTGCATGTCTATGTCGATCGCCAGACGCGCCGCCCGGTGGCCTTGCCAGAGCCGTTGCGCCAGGCGCTGGAGCCGCTGCTGGTGGTGGCTGTGGATCGGTAGGGAGCGTGAACGTGAACGCGCGCAGGTGCCGTATCGGCCTGTCCCTCGCACCCGGTAAAGGGGGCAGGGCAGTCGGCGCGCCGCGCGGCGGATGTTGCGGTGCGGATGTGAACCGGAACACGGTTTCGCGCGTTGCTGATCCAGATGACGGGGCCGCCTTGGCGGCGGCCGCTCAACTTCTCGCCAGACTTGACGTTAGTGAGGCTTGTGCCTGCGCAGGGCGGAAGATTGCCGGGCCGGGAAGCCGCGTCATGCAGATTTCCATGTGCTGCAAGCGTCTTATTTTCGTATTGCGGAAATGTCTGTAATCGAAGCTTTAAGTCCGCTGTGTAAGTCGTTAATCTTGCTAACAAATTCTTTTTTTTCTACACTGGCGCCATTCCCGATGCGCGCCCGAGAATCATGTCCCGGTTCGACCTCCCATTCCTGAGATTTCTCGGCACCCTGCCTCTGCCCACCGTGGCAGCGACCATGCTGGTGTCGGCGGCGCTGATTGCCGCGCCCATGGCGGAGGCGGCGAGTCAATCGTCAAAATCCGCCAAAAAGACCGAAAAGGTCGTCAAAGTCCAAAAATCCTCGGCTAAATCGTCCAAGTCGTCGACTAAATCGGCGAAGGCGACCAGCTCGTCCAAGCGCTCGACGGTCGCAAAGACCGGCAGCCGCAAGGTCATCGTCTCCAAGAATGGCAAGCGCAAGGTCATTCTGGTCCAGCGTCAGGCCGCCCCGGTGCGCGCCGCCTTCACGCCGCCTCCGTCGCGCCCCTCGCTGGGCGAGGCGCTCGGACTGCGCGATACCGACGATGCGCTGTCGCTGCGCTCCAGCGTCGCGCTGGTGATGGACCAGAACAGCAACGAAGTCCTGTTCCAGAAGAACGCGGCCGCGGTGCTGCCGATCGCCTCGATCACCAAGCTGATGACCGCGCTGGTGGTGATGGACGCGCGCCTGCCGATGGACGAGGTGCTGACCATTACCGAGGAAGACCGCGACACCGAGAAGCACAGCAGCTCGCGTCTGCGCTTCGGTACGCAGCTGACCCGCCAGGAACTGCTGCTGCTGGCGCTGATGTCGTCGGAAAACCGTGCTGCCTCCGCGCTCGGCCGCCACTATCCGGGCGGCCTGCCGGCCTTCGTGCAGGCAATGAACCGCAAGGCGCGCGAACTCGGCATGAACGACTCACACTTCGTCGATTCGAGCGGCTTGTCGAGCAGCAATGTCTCGTCGGCGCTGGACCTGGCCCGGCTGGTCAAGGCGGCCTACCGCAATCCGACCATCCGCGCGTTCTCGACGCAGACCGAGCATGAAGTCAACGTGCTCGGCCGCACCCAGCACTACGTCAGCACCAATCGCCTGGTGCGCGGCGGCAACTGGGACATCGGCCTGCAGAAGACCGGCTTCATTTCCGAAGCGGGACGCTGCCTGGTCATGCAGGCGCGTGTCGGTGGCCGCGACGTGGTGATGGTGTTCCTGGACTCGTCCGGCAACCTGACCCGCTTTGCCGATGCCAACCGCGTGCGCGACTGGCTGGAGCATTCGCCGCCGTCGGCGCCGAACCGCTTCCCCAGCACGCCGAACCTGACCCAGGGCCCGGCCAACTCGCCGCACTACGTGCTGACGTCGCAGCAGGCCCGCGGCATCTGAACGGCAGGGCGGCAAGCCTCCGCTCCAGCCCCGTCAGGCAACGAAAGACGCGCCCCTCGAGGGCGCGTCGTCGTTTTTCGGCCTGATTCGCCGATGCGCCGCAGTCGGCGCTGTGGGTAGGCGCATCAGTCAGCCCATCACAGCAGCTTGCCCGGATTCATGATGCCCGCCGGATCGAGCAGCCGCTTGATGCCGACCATCAGCCGCAGTTCGAGCGGATCCTTGTAGCGGTGGAAATACTCGCGCTTGAGCTGCCCGATGCCGTGTTCCGCGCTGATACTGCCGCCATGGTGCATGACCTCGTCGAGCACCTCGGCCGTCACGGCCTCGCCGTGGGTCGTCGCCCAGTCCTTGGGCGCGCCGGCGGGGCGCGACAGGTTGTAATGCAGATTGCCGTCGCCGAAGTGGCCGAACACGAAGGGGCGGATCGCGCGGTCCAGCCGCTGCAGCCGCGCTTCCATCCGCTCCATGAACACCGGAATCGATTCGATCGGCAAGGAGATGTCGTGCTTCAGATGCGGGCCGTCGGCGCGCTGCGCTTCGGAAATTTCCTCGCGCAGCTTCCACATCGCCTGGACCTGGCTCAGTGAGGCGGAGACGGCCGCGTCGAGGCACAGGCCTTGTTCCAGCGCGTCGCCGATGGTCGCTTCCAGCAGCGAATTCAGGCCCGCTTCGTCGGTGGTGTCGGCCAGTTCCACCAGCACATAGGCCGGATGGACCTGGGCGAACGGCGCCTGCACGCCTTCGGCATGCGTCAGCACGAGATCCAGGCAGGGCCCGGTGAAGAATTCGAAGGCCTGCAGCCGTGCGCCGCAGCGCGAATACAGCAGCGAGAACAGCTGCAGCGCCTGCTGCGGCGATTCCACCGCGGCCAGCACCACCGCGCGCTGATCGGTGCGGGGCAGCAGCCGCAGCGCCACGGCGGTGATCACGCCCAGCGTGCCTTCGGACCCGATCAGCAGCTGCTTCAGGTCGTAGCCGGTGTTGTCCTTGCGCAGCGTGCGCAGTCCGTGGAAGACCTCGCCGTCCGGCAGCACGGCTTCCAGTCCAAGAACCAGCTCGCGGGCCATGCCGTAGCGCACCACGTTGACGCCGCCGGCATTGGTGGCGAGGTTGCCGCCGATCTGGCACGAGTCCTCGGCCGCCAGCGACAACGGCAGCTGCCGGTCCGCGTCATGGGCGGCGCGGCGCAGATTGCCGAGGATGCAGCCGGCCTCGGCCACCATCGTGTTGGCGATGGTATCGACCGAGCGGATGGCGTTCATCCGGTCCAGGCTCAGCACCACGTTGGCGGGGCGATCGTCGGGCGTCGCGCCGCCGCACAGGCCGGTATTGCCGCCGCGCGGCACGACCGGCACGCGCCACTGCTGGCAGAGCGCCAGGCAGCGCGCGACCTCGTCGGTATGGCGGGGCCGGACCACTGCCTGGGCATCGCCACGGTAGATTCCGCGCCAGTCGCTCAGCCACGGCGCGATCGCCTGCGCATCGGTGGTCACCACATCGGGTCCCAGCGCCTCGAGCAGGCGCGGCAGAAAACCGGAGTCTTGCATCTCGTCGTGTGCTGTCTGTCGATGTCGGGAGGGGCGGGGCGCGAGATCGCGCTCCGGGGCGTGGCTTGACGGGCGGCGCGAAGCTGCGCGCGTCGAAGCGTGCCAACGCGGGTCGCTACCCGTCGCTACAGGTCACTATCGGCGGTATAGCCCATGCCGCGCGAAATCTGCAACGCCGTTTCCTTCAGGTTCTGCAGCCAGCTGTCCTGCAGCCGATCCGCTGGGGCCGATAGCGACAGGCCCGCCACCAGCCGGCGCGAGTCGTCGTAGATGCCCGCCGCGATGCAGCGAACGCCGAGCTCGAGCTCCTCGTTGTCGCGCGCATAGCCGTTGGTGCGGACCCAGTTCAGCTCGCGTTCCAGCTTGGTCAGGTCGGTGATGGAGGTGCGGGTATGGCCGGCGAGGCCGGTGCGGGTCGCGTAGTTGCGCACCCGCGCAACTTCGTCCGCGGCGAGGAACAGCTTGCCCACCGAGGTCAGATGCAACGGGGCACGGCCGCCGATGGCGCGCACCACCTGCATGCCGGAGCGCTCGCTGTAGGCGCGTTCGATATAGACGATCTCGTCGCCCTGGCGCACCGACAGGTTGACGGTCTGGCCGGTGACGCGGTGCAGCGCGCGCATCGGCGCCAGCGCCGCCTCGCGGACCGAGAGCCGGGCCTTGACCAGATTGCCGAGTTCCAGCAGCCGCATGCCGAGCCGGTAGCTGCCCGGATCGGAGCGATCCACGAAGCGGCACGCGACCATGTCGTTGAGGATGCGGTGCGCCGTCGAGGGATGCAGCCCGGTAGACTGGGAGAGTTCCTTCAGACTGACCGGATCGGCATGCCGCGCGAGTGCATCGAGCAGCGTCATCATGCGTTCGATCACCTGGATCGACGTCTTGCCGGGTTCCTTCTCTGCTTCAGCCATGGGGAAATTGTTGCCATGCGGCATATTAAGCGACTGCCTGATTCTATCTCGCATCGTGAAAATTTCAATACGTGAAATGTCATAGTCGGGCATTCCGCACATCATTCGCCCCAGATTGGGGCGCCCGATGCCTCCGGCGGGCCACAAAAAGCGACCGTGGCGACGCGCCGCAGTGGCGGACCTGCGGCGCAAAAGCGCATAATTGCGAAGTTTTGGGTCTGGAAAAGGTAAGGAAACCATGCGAGTCGGTCTGTTCGTCACCTGTCTGGTGGACCTGATGCGGCCTGAGATCGGCTTTTCGGTGCTCAAGCTGCTCGAGAAGGCCGGCTACGAGGTCATGGTCCCGGAAGCGCAGACCTGCTGCGGCCAGCCGGCCTACAACTCGGGCGAGCGCGCCGCCTCGCGCGACCTGGCGGAGAAATTCCTGCGCGAGTTCGAGATGTTCGACTACGTGGTGGTGCCGTCGGGCTCCTGCGGCGGCATGATCCTGCATCACTACGGCGACCTGCTGCGCAACGATCCCGAACTGAATGGCCGCTACGAGCGCCTGCGTCCCCGCGTCTACGAACTGACCGATTTCCTGGTCAACGTCGCGCGCATCGACACGCTGGACAGCAACTTCTCCGGCCGCATCACCTACCACGACTCCTGCTCCGGCCTGCGCGAGCTCGGCATCAAGCAGCAGCCGCGCGCCTTGTTGGGCAAGCTGCCCGGCGTGCAGTTGACCGAGATGAAGGATTGCGAGGCCTGCTGCGGGTTCGGCGGGACCTTCGCGCTCAAGTACGGCGATATCTCGACCGCGATCGTCGACGAGAAGTGCGCCAATATCGCCGCCAGCGGCGCCGAAGCGGTGGTGCTCGGCGACCTGGGCTGCATCCTCAATATCGAAGGCCGCCTGCGCCGGACCGGCGATACGCGCACCCGCGTGCTGCATATCGCCCAGGTCCTGGCCGGCGACGCCTGATCCCGCATCCATCGCGCACCGCGCAAGAGGCCCCACGCATGCAAGTGCACAGCATGGAATTCAAGGCGCGCGCCGGCCAGAAGCTGGCCGACCAGCGCCTGCAGCAGAACCTGAAGAAGCTGTCGACCAAGTTCGTCACCGCGCGCGCGGCGGCGATCGAGGACATCGATTTCGCCGCCACGCGCGAGGCGTTGAAGGAACGCCGCGACCGCGCGCTGGCCAATCTGGACGTGTGGCTGGCGACCTTCGAGGAGAACGCCACGCGCCGCGGCGCCACGGTGCTGTTCGCCGAGACGACGGCGGACGCGGCGCGCCTGGTCGGCGAGATCGCGCAGCGCCACGGCGTGCGCAAGGTCATCAAGAGCAAGTCGATGGTGACCGAGGAGATGCGGCTCAACGAGGTGCTGGGCGAGCTGGGCGTGCAGAGCATCGAAACGGATCTGGGCGAATACATCCTGCAGATCAACGACGCCGAGCCGCCGTCGCACATCATTGCGCCGGTGGTGCACAAGGACAAGGACGAGATCGCCGACCTGTTCGCCAAGGTCCACCAGAAGCCGCGCCTGACCGAGATCCCCGACATGACGCGCGAAGCCCGCGAGGTGCTGCGTCCCGAGTTCCTGTCGGCCGATATGGGCGTGACCGGCGGCAACTTCCTGATCGCCGAAACCGGCTCGGTCGCGGTGGTGACCAACGAGGGCAACGAGGGCATGTGTACCGTGATGCCGCGCGTGCATGTCGCCGTCACCGGCATCGAGAAGGTCTTGCCGACGCTGGAGGACCTGGCCACCGTGATGCGGCTGCTGCCGCGTTCGGCCACCGGCCAGGCGATCTCGAACTATTTCTCGCTGCTGACCGGCCCGCGCGCGCCGGGCGAGCAGGACGGTCCGGAGCATATGTACTTCGTGCTGGTCGATGGCGGACGCACCGGCCTGATCGGCGGCGACTTCCAGGAGATGCTGCGCTGCATCCGCTGCGGCGCCTGCATGAACCACTGCCCGGTCTATCAGAAGATTGGCGGCCATGCCTATGGCTGGGTCTATCCGGGGCCCATGGGCAGCGTGCTGACGCCCAGCTATGTCGGCCTGGGCAATGCCATCGACCTGCCGCAGGCGGCCACGCTGTGCGGCGAGTGCAACCGCGTCTGCCCGGCCTCGATTCCGCTGTCGGACCTGCTGCGCAAGCTGCGCGAGAAGCAGATGGAGCGCGGCATGCGGCCCTGGCAGGAGCGTTGGGGACTGCGCGTCTGGGGCTACGTGGCGAAGCGGCCAGGCCTGTACGCGCTGGCCACGCGGCTGGGCGCCAGCGTGCTGTCGCGCATGGGCCGCAACGATGGGCGCATCGGCAAGCTGCCGCTGGGCGGCCGCGGCTGGACCGATACGCGCGACATGCCGGCGCCGAGCGGACGTACCTTCCGCGACCTCTACAAGGAAAGAAGGGCGAAAGCATGAGCGATCCGGCGAATCAGGCCAATCAGGCCAATCAGGCCAATCAGGCGCCCTTGAGCGCAATGCGCGACGCGCTGGAGCGCCATCGTGCCGGTGCGTTGCCCGCCGACGCTCTGGTGCGCGCCTGGCGCGAACAGGCCCCGGCGTTGACGCTGCCACCGGTGTTCGGCCAGGCGATGGAGGAACTGCTGCGCCGGCTCGAAATGTCCTCGGTGTTCGCGCAGGACAGCTGCTCGTTCTCCAGCACCGGAGTGACGGACCAGCTCGAGCGCTGGCTGGCCAAGGCGGCTTCGGTCTGACGCCGCCGCTGCCGCCACCCCCGCCGCAGCAGCAAAACAAAACCCCGGCCGAGGCCGGGGTTTTGCATGGCGAAGGAGGGTGAAATCACCCCAGCAGCAGCGCGTCGTCGTCCAGCTGCTCGTGCCGGCTGCGCTCGAACATGCGCAGCAGGTCCGGCACATCGAGGCCCTTGCGTTCCTCGCCCGAGACGTCGAGCACCACCTGGCCCTGGTGCAGCATCACGGTGCGCTGGCCGTAGTCCAGCGCCTGCCGCATGCTGTGGGTCACCATCATCGTGGTCAGCTTGTTGTCCTCGACGATGCGGGCGGTCAGCTCCAGCACGAAGGCCGCGGTCTTCGGATCCAGCGCGGCGGTGTGCTCGTCCAGCAGCAGGATGCGCGAGGGCTGCAGCGACGCCATCAGGAGGCTGACCGCCTGGCGCTGGCCGCCGGACAGCAGGCCGATGCGGTCGGTCAGCCGGTTTTCCAGTCCGAGATTGAGCAGCCGCAGCTTGTCGCGGAACAGCTCGCGCGACGAACGGTTCAGGGCTGGGCGGAAGCCCCGGCGCGAACCGCGCGCCATCGCCAGCGCCATGTTTTCCTCGATCGTCAGCGCTTCGCAGGTGCCCGCCATCGGGTCCTGGAACACGCGGGCGACCAGCGGCGCGCGGTCCCAGGCGGGCTTGCGCGTGACATCGTTGCCATCGATGGTGATGGTGCCGGCATCGACCATCTGGTCGCCGCTGACGGCGTTCAGGAAGGTCGACTTGCCCGCGCCGTTCGAGCCGATCACGGCGACGAACTGGCCGGCCGGAATCTCCAGGCTCAGGCCGCGCAGCGCGCGCGTCTCGATCGGCGTGCCGGGGTTGAAGGTCAGCTTCAGGTCTTGTGCGCGCAGCATGTCAGCCTCCATTCGCCTTGCGGCCGAACAGCTTCTTGCGCGTGGCCGGCAGCACCAGCGCGACCGTCACCAGCAGCGCGGTGACCAGGTTCAGGTCCTGTGCCTTCAGGCCGATGAAATCGCTGTTCAGCGCCAGCGCGATGAAGAAGCGGTAGAGGATTGCGCCGAGCACCACGGCCAGCGTCGTCAGCACCAGCCGGCGGGCCGGCAGGATGGTTTCGCCGATGATCACCGCGGCCAGGCCGATCACGATGGTGCCGATACCCATCGAGATGTCCGAGCCGCCCTGGGTCTGCGCGAACAGCGCGCCGGCCAGCGCGACCAGCGCGTTGGACAGCGCCATGCCGGCCAGCGTGGCGCGGCCGGTGGCGATGCCCTGCGCGCGCGCCATGCGGGGATTGGCGCCGGTCGCCCGCATCGCCAGCCCGAGCTGCGACGAGAAGAACCAGTCCAGGCCCAGCTTGGCGACGATCACGATCGCCACCAGCACCAGCGGGCGCAGCATGAAGTCGGGCAGCCATTCCGGCTGCAGCACCGTGAACATCGTCGGCTCGGTGATCAGGGGCACATTGGGCCGGCCCATGATGCGCAGATTGATCGAGTACAGCGCGATCATCATCAGGATCGACGCGAGCAGATCCATGATCTTGAGCCGGACATTGAGCCAGCCGGTGATCAGGCCGGCGACCGCGCCTGCAACGATGGCGAGCGCGGTGGCGAGGAACGGGTCCTGGCCCATGGCGATCAGCGTGGCCGCGACGGCGCCGCCCAGCGGAAAGCTGCCATCGACGGTCAGATCGGGGAAGTTCAGGATGCGGAAGGAGATCAGCACCCCGAGGGCAACGAGGCTGAAGATCAGGCCGATCTCCAGCGCGCCCAGAAGGGAGAAGAGGGACATGGTGAATCCTGTTGCGGTATGCGCGCCCGCCGGTGGCCGGGCGTGCTGACTGGCGCGGCTGCCGCCGGCGGATCACGCGCCTGGGCGGGCCGCAGGCTGCAACCAGCGGCGTCGGCGCGCGACCCGGTAGGGCGTGGCGCCGGCCAACCGCCCGCTGCGCGGCGTGCCGGCAGCAGGGCGGCGGGTCGTCATTGCATCATTACTTGATGACTTGCTTGGCTTCCTTGATCAGGTCCTGCGACAGCGTCACGCCTTGCTTCTCGGCGGCGGTCGTGTTGACGAACAGCTCCAGCTTGTCGCTGGTCTCGGACGGGATCGCGCCCGGCTTCTCGCCCTTCAGGATGCGCACGACGATCTTGCCGGTCTGCACGCCCAGGTCGCCGTAGTTGATGCCCAGCGCCGCGATCGCGCCGCGCTTGACGCTGTCGGTGTCGGCGGCCACCAGCGGCACCTTCGATTCGTTGGCGACCTTGACCAGCGCCTCGTAGGCCGACACCACGTTGTTGTCGGTATTCGTGTAGATCACGTCGACCTTGCCGACCAGGCTCTTGGCGGCCGGGCCGATATCGACGGTACGCGGCGCGGCGGCTTCCTTCAGCGTCAGGCCTTCCTTGGCCAGCAGCGTCTTCAGTTCCTTGACCACCACGACCGAGTTGGCCTCGCCCGGGTTGTAGACCATGCCGACGGTCTTGGCCTTGGGCACCACGCGCTTGATCAGCGCGACCTGCTTGTCCAGCGGCAGCTTGTCGGACACGCCGGTCACATTGGTGCCGCTGGCTTGCCAGCCCTTGACCAGCTGCGCAGCAACCGGATCGGTGACGCCGGAGTACACCACCGGCACGGTCTTGGTCGACGCGACCACGGCCTGCGCGGCCGGCGTCGCGATGGCGACGATCGCATTGGGCTGGTCGCCGACGAACTTGCGGGCGATCTGCGCGGCGGTGCCGGTATTGCCCTGCGCGCTCTGGTATTCCCACTTCAGGTTCTTGTCGGCGTCGTAGCCGGCCGACTTCAGTTCGGCGCGCACGCCGTCGCGGATCGCATCCAGCGCGGGGTGATCGACGATCGAGAGCACCTTGACGGTCTGCGCGTTCACCGCGCCGCCGTGCAGCAGGGCCAGCGCGACGGCGCCGGCGAGCAAGGTCTTGGTCGAAGTTTTCAGCATGGTCATGATCGAATCTCCCCTCGAATATTTGGTTGTGGGTTTCGTTCGGGTCGGCCGCCCCTCTGCCTCGGTGGTTCCAGTGGATCGCCGGCTGGCGCGCGTGTTTCGCGCACCGCCCGCGGGGGCGGCGTCAAGCCCGCGAGGATACCATTTCCACGGCCTGCGGTGCCCTGTTGCGGTGCCGCGCGGGACCCCACCAAGGTCGGGTTTCCGGCCGCGTCATTCAGCCCCGTAACGGGCCTGTAATCGGCGGCCCGGTAGCCGGCCCCGTAGTCGGCCCCGTAAGGGGCCCCGTACGCAGCCCCCTTATTGCGCCGGATTGTGGATCTCGGCGTGGATCCGCTCGATGCCGGCGAGCACCTCTTCCGACAGCTGCACGCCCCAGGCGTCGATGTTCTCCTGCAGCTGCGCCAGCGTGGTCGCGCCGATGATGGTGCTGTGCGCGAACCAGCGCGAGTAGCACCAGGCCAGCGCCAGCGTGGCCGGCGACAGGCGATGCGCGCGTGCCAGCTCGACGTAGCGGGCGCTGGCCGCCAGCGTTTCCGGGCGCAGATAGCGCGGGCTCCAGTCGGCCGGGAAGCGAGTCAGGCGGCCGTGTGCGGGGGGATCGAAGGTCGGTTGCGCGGCGTCGGCCTTCAGGTATTTGCCGGTCAGCTGGCCGAACGCGAGCGGGCTGTAGACCAGCAGGCTGACGCCGGTGCGATAGCAGGCCTCGTCCAGGCCCTGCTCGAAGCTGCGATTGACCAGGTTGTACGGGTTCTGCACGGTGGCGATGCGCGGCAGCCCGTGCAGCTCGGCCTGCTTGACGAACTCGGCGATGCCCCACGGTGTCTCGTTCGACACGCCGACGTAGCGGATCTTGCCGGCGCGCGCCAGCTGCGCCATCGCATCGAGCTGCGCGGCGATGCTGGTGCAGGCGCGCTCGCGCGACGGGTCGAACTGCTTCTGGCCAAAGATCGGCGCGTTGCGGGCCGGCCAGTGGATCTGGTACAGGTCGATGTAATCGGTCTGCAGGCGCTTGAGCGATTCGTCGACCGCGGCGCGGATGCTCTGCGGCGTCAGATCGCCGCCATTGCGGATCCACGGCATGCGCGCCGGACCGGCGACCTTGGTGGCCAGCACGATGCGCTCGCGCGGCTGGCGCTTGAGCCAGCTGCCGACGATCTGCTCGGTGCGGCCATAGGTCTCGGCGCGCGGCTTGACCGGGTACATCTCCGCGGTATCGATGAAGTTGATGCCGCGCGACAGCGCATAGTCCAGCTGCTGGTGGCCTTCGGCCTCGGTGTTCTGTTCGCCGAAGGTCATCGTGCCGAGGCAGATGCGCGAGACCTGCAAATCGCTCTGGCCTAGTCGGATCGTTTCCATGCGGTTTTCCTTTGAATGGGGCGGGACGAAAGGGAAGGGCGCATCAACGGTGCATCAAGCCCATATCAACCGCGCAGTGCGGCCGCGCATTCCTTGACCAGCGCCGGGCCGCGGTAGATCAGCCCGGTGTAGAGCTGCACCAGCTGCGCGCCCGCGTCGATCTTGGCGCGCGCCTGCGCGCCGTCGAAGATGCCGCCGACGCCGACGATCGGCAGCGCGTCGCCGACCACTGCGCGCAGCGCGCGCACCACCGCGGTCGACGCATCGAACACCGGCCGGCCCGACAGGCCGCCCGCTTCCTCGGCATGCGGCAGGCCCTTGACCGCCTCGCGCGAGATCGTCGTGTTGGTGGCGATCACGCCGTCGATCCGATGGCGCACCAGCGCGTCGCCGATATTGCCGATCTGGTCGGCGTCGAGGTCCGGCGCGATCTTCAGCGCCAGCGGCACGTAGCGCCGATGCTGGTCGGCCAGCCGCTGCTGCGCGGTCTTCAGCGCGGACAGCAGGCCGTCGAGCTCGCTGGCGCCCTGCAGTTGGCGCAGGTTCTTGGTATTTGGCGACGAGATGTTGACCGTGACGTAGCTCGCGTGCGGATAGACGCGTTCCAGGCAATACAGATAGTCATCGACGGCGCGCTCGATTGGCGTGTCCGCGTTCTTGCCGATGTTCAGCCCGAGCACGCCGCCTTCGGCTTTCCAGCGCGACGCGTTGACGTTGGCGACGAAGGCGTCGACCCCGCCATTGTTGAAGCCCATCCGGTTGATCAGCGCCTCGGCCTTCGGCAGCCGGAACATGCGCGGGCGCGGATTGCCGGGCTGCGGGCGCGGCGTCACCGTGCCGACCTCGATGAAGCCGAAGCCGAACGCGGCCAGTCCGTCGATATACGCGCCGTCCTTGTCGAGGCCGGCCGCCAGTCCGACCGGATTCGGAAAGCGCACGCCCATCACGGTGCGCGGATCGTCGTCGATGCGGTTGCCGAGGCAGCCGGCCAGTCCGAAGCGCTGTGCGCGGCGCAGATTGTCGAGGGTCAGATGGTGGGCGTCCTCGGCGTCCATCGAGAACAGGGCGGGACGAAACAGGGGATAGAGCGCGTTGAGCACGGCGGAGATCGGGGCAGGGAATCGGGGAAGGAAATCAGCGCGGCAAATCGGAGACCGGGCGGCCAGTCTGAGAGCGGCGAGGCGATACCGGTGACCGCGCGCGGATCGCGGGGCGGTCAGGGCGATATTGTAACGGCAGCGGCGCTTCGGGCGCCGGCGACGAGCTGAGGGGCGGTCAGGCGGCGTCGGACTCGAACGGCCGCCACTGGTTGCCGACCAGCACCTGCAGCGGCTGGAAGCGCGCCTTGTAGGCCATCTTGCGGCTGTTGGCGATCCAGTAGCCGAGATACAGATGGGGCAGGCCGAGCTCTCGGGTCTGCTCGATCTGCCACAGGATGTTGTAGGTGCCGTAGCTGGTCTTGGGCTGCAGCGGATCGTAGAAGGTGTAGACCGACGACAGGCCGTCGTCGAGCACGTCGATCATGCTGACCATGCGCAGCTTGCCGGGCTCGGCGGCATCGGGCGGATCGCGGAATTCGACCAGCCGCGAGTTGACGCGGCTCTGCAGCAGGAACTGTTCGTACTGGTCGCGGCTGTCCTGGTCCATGCCGCCGCCCGCATGGCGCATCGACTGGTAGCGCAGGTACAGCGCGTAGTGTTCCTCGACGTAGGTCAGCGGCGCGACCAGCGCCTGCAGATGGCGGTGGCGCTGCCAGGCGCGGCGCTGGCTGCGGTCCGGCTCGAACTGGTCGACCGCCAGCCGGCACGGCGTGCAGGCGTGGCAATCGTCGCAATAGGGTCGGTAGGTGAAGACGCCGCTGCGCCGGAAGCCGGCGCGTACCAGGCGCGAATAGACGTCGGCATTGATCAGGTGCGCGGGGGTAGCCACCTGCGAGCGGGCCATGCGGCCTTCGAGATAGCTGCAAGCGTAGGGCGCCGTTGCATAGAACTGCAGCGCGGAAAGGGGCAATTCCTTGAGCTTGCTCATGATCGGATGCTGCCGTCGGGTGCTGCCGCGGTCGGAGCGCGGGGGGCGCTAGCGCTCGGCGTGGCGCGCCCGTGTCCACCATTCGAGCACTGACCTGTCGAACCGCCACGGCACGATCTGCGGCTGCGCGGTCGCCGTGCGCAGATGCGCGACGAACTCGCTGCGCGGAATCGGCCGCGCGCCCAGCGAGGCGAGGTGCTCGGTTTCCTGCTGGCAGTCTATCATCGTCACCCCGTGGCCGGCGAGGAAGCCGCACAGCGCCGCGAGCGCGATTTTCGAGGCGTCGGTGCGGCGCGCGAACATCGACTCGCCGTAGAACATGCGGCCGAGCGCCACGCCGTACAGGCCGCCGACGCGCTCGCCGCGATACCAGGTCTCGACCGAATGCGCCATGCCGCGCGCGTGCAGCGCGCCGTAGGCGTCGACGATTTCCGGCGTGATCCACGTGCCGTGCTGGCCCGCGCGCGGAGTCTCGGCGCAGGCGCGCATCACCGACTCGAAGTCGTTGTCCACGCGGATCTGCCAGTCGTCCTCGCGCAGCACGCGCTTGAGTGTCTTGCGCAGGCTCAGCGAGACGCGCAGCGCGGCCGGATCGAGCACCATGCGCGGATCGGTGCTCCACCACAGCACCGGCTGGCCCTGCGCATACCAGGGAAAAATGCCATGGCGGTAGGCCAGCAGCAGGCGCTGCGGGGTCAGGTCGCGGCTGGCGGCCAGCAGGCCGGGGGCTTCGGAATCGGGACCCAGCGCGGCATCGACCGGGGGAAACGGATCGTGCGGGTCGAGCCAGGCGATCATGCGCGGGCGGAGGCGGGGGCGAAGGAGCGGGTGAGCAGGGCGTGGAGCGCGCCAGGCACGGGGGCGATGTCGAAGGCGGGCCGCGCGTTCAGGGCTCCACCGTCGCGCGCGCGGTCAGCGGGCGCATCGGCTTGTCGATATCGAGGGTATGCAGACGGAAGCTGCCGTCGGCGATGCGGCCCGCGGCGCGGTCCGCGAAGAAACAGCGCAGCGTGTGGATCACGGTGGGGAAGGCCAGCTCGTCCCACGGCACGTCGGCCTCGTCGACCAGCTTGACCTCGAGGCTTTCCTCGCCCGCCGCGATATCGAGGTCTTCCAGCCTGGCCAGGTAGAACAGATGGACCTGGTGCACGTGCGGCACGTTGAGCATCGAGAACAGCTCGCCGATCTGCACGCGCGCGCCGGCTTCTTCCAGCGTCTCGCGCGCGGCGGCCTGGGCCGTGGTCTCGCCGATCTCCATGAAGCCGGCCGGCAGCGTCCAGAACCCATAGCGCGGCTCGATCGCGCGCTTGCACAGCAGGATCTTGTCTTCCCAGACCGGGACCGTGCCCACTACGTTGCGCGGATTGACGTAGTGGATGGTGCCGCATTGATCGCAGAGATGGCGCGGCCGGTTGTCGCCATCGGGGATGCGCAGCACGACCGCATGGCCGCAGTTCGAGCAGAATTTCATGGATTCGGTCCGGGAGGAATGGGCGCAGTTTATCACCGGCCCCGGGGGGAGCAGGGCGATCCCGGAACGGCGGCGCCTATAGGCGCCCTAGCCGCGCACCGCGCTACGGAACGCGGCACGGAGCGCGGACAGCGCATCCTGTGGCCGGCCGTCCCTGACCCGCGAATGCAGCACGATCGGCAAGCGCGGCAACTCGGGCAAACCCAGGCGCGCGCCTACCTCGACCGCGCCAAACGGCAGCATGCGCGGCGCCAGCGCGGCCACGCCAAGCCCTGCCATCACCGCCGCGGTCACGGCCGCCACGCCGCCGCCGACGAAGATCTCCTGCCAGGGCACGGCTGCCGCATCGAGGCACTGCGCGGCCAGCGCGCGCACGCCGCAGGGCTCGGCCAGCGTGGCAAGGGGCAGCGGCTCGTCGGCCCGATGCTGCCAACCCGGTGCGGCGAACCAGCCGAATTTCTCTTCGGCCAACACTTGCCCATCGCTGCGCCCCGCATGCAGGCGGACGATCACCGTATCGAGTTCGCGGCGGTCGAAGCGCTGGAGCAGTTCGCCCGACGAGCCGATCCGGATCTCGATCAGCAGCTCCGGATCCTGGGCGTTCATGCGGGCAATCAGCGTGGGCAATTCGGGGCCGGCGACATGGTCGCTGATGCCGATGGTCAGCCGCTGGCGCCCGCCAGCGCAAACCGACAGCGCGCGATCGTGCGCCTCCAGCAGTTCGCGCGCGTGTTCCAGAAAGGCCGCCCCGGACGCGGAAAGCTCGACGTAGCGGGACGTGCGCTCGATCAGCCGAAAGCCAAGCCGGTCCTCCAGCCGTTTGAGCTTCAGGCTGACTGCGGCCTGCGTGGTGCGCATGGCCTCCGCGGCGAGCGTGAAGCTGCCCAACTGGGCGATGCGGACGAAGGCCTGGACGGCATCCAGGTCCAGAGGACGGCCATTCATTTCGATCTCTTATCGATGAAATAACTGTCCATAGCATAGCGAAATAAATAGGATGGCAGCAGGATCAACGCTCAGGAGTCGCCATGCCGCTCGTTCATATCGCCATGCGTGCCGGAAAGCCGGACGCGTATCGTCAGGCCATCTTCGATAGCGTCTATCGCGCACTACGGGAAACCTTCAATGTGCCGGAGGACGATCAGTTCATGACCATCACCGAGCATGAACAGGCGAATTTTCGCTATGGCGCGTCGTATCTCGGCGTCGCCCGCAGCGACGACCTGGTCTTCATCCAGATCACGGCCAACAACACCCGCACGCTCGAGCAAAAGAAGGCGTTGTTCCGGCGCACCGCCGATTTGCTTGGCGATCGCCCCGGTATCCGGCCGGAGGATGTGTTCGTCAGCCTGGTCGAGGTGGCGAAGGAGAACTGGTCATTGGGCCGCGGGCTCGCGCAATACGCCTGAGCCGCCCTGCAGGAAGGCCCGGCGGCAACGTGCCGGAGAGCGTTGCCGACCCGACCGTCGGCCCAGCGGATGCAGGACGGCCTGAAGGCGGGCATGCGAAGGGCGAAAAAAAACCGCCCGGTCCGATATCAGGATGGGGCGGTTGATTCTTGCGACGCTGTCGCTGGATTCGATCGGTTGGTTGCGGGGGCAGGATTTGAACCTGCGACCTTCGGGTTATGAGCCCGACGAGCTGCCAGACTGCTCCACCCCGCGTCCGTCGAAGAAGTGATTATATGGCAATCGCTTTCGCAATGCAACAGGAAATATGGGCGGAAGTATCGCGAGCCGCATTTCAAGCGGTCGCGGGAGCCGCGTTGCCGTTCGGACGTTCCCACATCACCGCCTCGAACTCGAAATTCTCGCGTTGCAGCAGATCGTCCCGTTGCCAGATCACGCGGTCGGGCCGCACCGTCAGCATCCAGGTGGTGGTGACCAGCGGCGCGGGCGCGGAGAAGGCCAGCGGCGTGAGCACGGCGGCGCAATGGCCCTGGCCAGGATCGCGCACCGAGCGGTAGCGAATCAGCCCGAGTCCGGCCTCGCGTGCGACGCGGGCGAAGGCCTGGCAACCCTCGTAGTGCACCGGGTGCTGCCATTGCGCGGCGTCGCGCGCGAACGGCGCTTCGTCCAGCGCGACGCCGTCGGTGCGCACGCCGACCTGGAACAGCGTCTGCGCCCGCGCATCGATGCGGGGCAGGGCGGGGCTGTCGCGCAGGAAGCGCCAGCGCCAGTAGCCCAGCTCCGCGCAGGCGGTGCGGATTTCGTCGGCGCCATAGAACACGCCGGGATCGTGCGCCGCGCGAAAGCGCGAGCCCCACGGCGACGGCGGATAGCGGAACGGCGTGAACAGCAGGTAATGCAGGTGGCGAGCATAGGAGGGGACCGCCGGTTTGCCGGCGTCGAGCACGGCCTCCAGCACAGCCTGCTCTTCGAGGCTGTCGACCAGCGGCATCGTGGAAACCACATGCTGGGCTTCCACCGCCCGCCACAACGTGAGCGCAAACGGCTTGCGCTCAGATGCGACCGCGGGTGGCGTCCAGGTAGTGAACGACACGAACCAGGCCTTCGGTAGTACGGATCAGTTCGAGCGGCTTGCCGCCCAGCGCGAGATTGTCATTGGCCAGCCACAGCCGGGCCTGGTCGCCATGCCCGAGGATGGCATCGAGGGAGCGGAACAGGCGCACGAACAGCACGCCGAACTCCCATTCCTTACGGTGGTTGTCCAGCACGTAGTGGCCCGACGCCATGCGCGAGACGGAGGCCGTGCTGATGCCGAGCACGCTGGCCACCACGGCCTGGCTGATGCCGAGGAAGGCGGCCGCGCGCATCACGGCCTTGGTCAGGGTCGCCCCGGCATCGGGGGCCCCGGCGGGAAGCTGCTGCCGAAGTTGCTTGGTCTGCATCGCCATGCTCCTGTTTCCTTGGAAACATTATAGGCCACTTGTTTCGCAAAGGAAGCAGGAAAACCACTTTTGCGGGGTTTCCTTGCGTACGCCCGTTCGACTGCCGGCTTTCAGGCCCCGTTCCCAGCCGGTGCCGCCGCGGCGCAAACCGAGCCGACCCGCGGCGCGCTGGCAGGAGGGCGATGAAATATAGTGCGAGCCAGCCTGGGAAGGCGGTGGATCAGGCGCCGGCGTCCTGCAGCACCGTCTGCAGCGCCTGCAGCGAGGCCTCCAGGCTCTGCCCGCTGGTGTCGATCACCGCGTCGGCGCGCGCGTAGAGCGGGGTGCGCGCCTGCAGGATGCGGCGCAGGTCGGCCATCGCTTCGCTGTTGCCCTGCATCGGCCGCATGTCGCCCTGGGCGACCACGCGCGCCATGTGTTCCTCGGGCGAGGTCTTGACCCACACCGTGTAGCAGTTGGCCAGCAGCAGATTGAAGGTGGCCGGCTCGGACACCAGGCTGCCCGGCGTCGCCAGCACCAGCCGGTCGTGCTCGCGCAGCACGCGCTCCAGCGCGCGCAGTTCGTAGCGGCGGTAGGCGGCCTGGCCGTACAGCGAATGGATTTCCGACAGCGTGGCGCCGGCCTCCTGCTCGATGGCGCCGTTCAGTTCGACGAACGGCAGCTCGCGCGCCTCGGCCAGCGCCCGGCCCAACGTCGATTTGCCGGCACCGCGCAGGCCGATCAGCGCGATCCGCTGATGGCGCGCATCGAACGGGGCGGACGGGGCCAGCGCATTGCGGCAGGCCTCGCGCACGCGGGCCAGATCGGCCGGCGGCAGTTGCGCCAGCCATTGCAGCAGCTGGCCGAACTCCGCCGCGCGCGCGCCGTTGCCGCCGTCGGCCTCGGCCAGCACCACGGGCAGCGGCACGTTCAGCGCGGCCGCCACCTGGCGCAGCAGCAGCACGGACGCGTTGCCGGTACCGGTTTCGAGATTGGCGAGATAGCGCTCGGAGACGCCGGCGCCGCGCGCCAGGTCCTTGCGGGACATGCCGCGGGCGGCGCGCAGGGAGCGGATGCGCTCGCCCAGTTGGGTCAGATACGGATCGCGCTCGCCGGGCTGGCGGGGCTCGGCGTCGGACAAAGGCGCGGTGGCTTCGGTGGCGCGGCGCATCACGGGCAAGGGTTGGGATGGAGGGAAGCAGCGACGGGCGCTGGGTGCGGCATTATAGGGCACACGTACCGCACACCCCGGGTAGACCCCAAGCCTTTTTCGCTGCCATATAGTGCATTCCTGAGCTTGCATCTTAGTCGATGTGCAATAAAATGCATCAACAACGATAAGGTGCCGCCGCCGACCTGGCGCCAAACCGCGCCGCCAGGGCGCGCACCAACGGCCGACAAGAGGCGCCTGCGGGCCGCCCAAGGAGTGAGACATGACGTCCCCGACCGCTTTGCCGGCGCGGTATAACGCCGCCGCCGATCTGCTGTCGCGCAATCTGGGTGCCGGCCGGGGCGACAAGCTGGCCTACCGCGACGACACCGCCACGCTGACCTACGCCGAGCTCGATGCGCGCAGCCGGGGCTTCGCCGGCGCGCTGCTGGCGGCGGGGCTGCGGCCCGAGGAGCGGCTGCTGTTGTGCGCGCTCGACACCATCGATTTTCCCGTGGCGTTTCTGGGCTCCCTGCTGGCCGGCGTGGTGCCGGTCGCGGTCAATACGCTGCTGACGGTGGACGACTACGCCTACATGCTCGAACACAGCGGCGCGCGTGCGGCCGTGGTGTCCGCGCCGCTGTTGCCGGCCTTGCGCGAGGCCGCGCAGCGCGCCGGGGTCGAACCGCTGTGGATCGTCGCCGCACCGCTGCCCGCCGATGGGCAGTTGCCGCAGGGCGAGGAGCCCGCGGCGGCCACCGTTGCGGGCCTGGCCGCCAGCGGTACGCCGCTGGCGCACCATGCCGCCACCGGGCCGGACCACATGGCGTTCTGGCTCTATTCGTCGGGCTCGACCGGCCGCCCCAAGGGCACCGTCCATACCCACGGCAATCTGTTCCATACCGCCGATCTGTACGCGCGCCAGGTGCTGGGCCTGCGCGAGGACGACGTGGTGTTCTCCGCCGCCAAGCTGTTCTTCGCCTACGGGCTCGGCAATGCGCTGACCTTCCCGCTGTCGGTCGGCGCCACCACGGTGCTGATGGCCGAGCGGCCGACGCCGCAGGCGGTGTTCCGCCGCCTGACCGAGCAGCGGCCGACCGTGTTCTGCGGCGTGCCGACGCTGTTCGCCGGCATGCTGGCGGCGCCCGAACTGCCGGCGCGAGACAAGGTCGCGTTGCGCGTCTGCACCTCCGCCGGCGAGGCGCTGCCGCGCGATATCGGCGAACGGTTCCGCGCCCATTTCGGCTGCGACATCCTCGACGGCATCGGCTCGACCGAGATGCTGCACATCTTCCTGTCGAATCGGCCGGGCGACGTGCGCTACGGCACCACCGGCAAGCCCGTGCCGGGCTATGAGCTCAAGCTGATCGACGATGCCGGCCAGCCGTGCGCACCCGGCGACATCGGCGACCTGTACATCAAGGGACCAACGGCCGCGCTGATGTACTGGGGCAATCGCGACAAGACCCGCGATACCTTCGTCGGCGAGTGGACCCGCAGCGGCGACAAGTATCTGTGCGATGCCGACGGCTACTACGTCTATGCCGGGCGCAGCGACGACATGCTGAAGGTCGGGGGCATCTATGTCTCGCCGTTCGAGGTCGAGGCGGCGCTGGCGCGGCATCCCGCGGTGCTGGAGGCCGCCGTGATCGGCGTCGAGGATGCCGATCGTCTGGTCAAGCCCAAGGCCTACGTGGTGCTGCGTCCCGGCCGCGAATGGCACGCCGGCATGGAGGCCGAGCTGCAGGCCTTCGTCAAGAGCAGCCTGGCGCCGTACAAATATCCGCGCCGGATCGAATGCGTGGCCGAACTGCCCAAGACCGCGACCGGCAAGATCCAGCGCTTCCGGCTGCGGCAGCGCGAGCAGCAGGCGCGCGAGGCCGCATCGGATGCGGCGGGCGCCGCCGTCGCGCCATGAGACAGGGTAAGCCGCGATATCCCCACGGCCCGCGCGTCATTACACTCGGGCGCGAGCCGGTTGGCCGGATAAGCCAGGCAGCGCCGGCGGCGGGTTCCACTGCATTGACGCCATCCATGGCGCGGTTTATAACGGCGAAAACTTCAAACCTAAAATAATTTGGCGCCGGACCGCCTCGGCAACCGGCGCCGTCGCACCGTCGAGCGAGCGAACCGCTTGAACCACCAGGAGGAGACATCCATGCAACGCTTCATCTCGCGCCGCCTGGCGCCGGCCTGTCTTGCCGTCGCCGCGCTGACGCTGGCGGGCGCCGCCGCGGCGCAGCAGCCCGCGCCATCCGCAGCGGCCGGCAAGATCAAGGTCGGCTTCATGCTGCCCTACACCGGCACCTACGCGGCGCTCGGCACGGCGATCGAGAACGGCTTCCGCATGTACGTGCAGGAGCAGGGCGGCCGGCTGGGCGGGCGCGAGGTCGAGTACTTCAAGGTCGATGACGAATCGGATCCGGCCAAGGCGCCGGAGAACGCCAACAAGCTGGTCAAGCGCGACCAGGTCGACGTGGTGGTCGGCACCGTGCACTCCGGCGTGCAGATGGGCATCGTCAAGGTCGCCAAGGAAAGCAATACGCTGCTGATCATCCCGAACGCGGGCGCCGACGAGGCGACCGGTCCGCTGTGCGGGCCCAACATCTTCCGCTCGTCGTTCTCGAACTGGCAGCCCGGCTATGCGATGGGCCAGGTGGTGGCCGAGCGCGGCATGAAGCGGGTCGTCACGCTGACGTGGAAGTACGCGGCCGGAGAGCAGTCGGTGCGCGGCTTCAAGGAGGCGTTCGAGGCCAAGGGCGGCAAGATCGTCAAGGAACTGAGCCTGCCGTTCCCGAACGTCGAGTTCCAGGCGCAGATCACCGAGATCGCCTCGCTCAAGCCCGACGCCGTGTTCGTCTTCTTCGCCGGCGGCGGCGCCGTCAAGTTCGTCAAGGACTGGGCCGCGGCGGGCCTGAAGGACAAGATTCCGCTCTATGCATCGGGCTTCCTGACCGACGGCACGCTGGAGGCGCAGGGCCCTGCGGCGCAGGGCCTGGAGACCACGCTGCATTACGCCGACGGCCTGCAGAATCCGCGCGACAAGCAGTTCCGGCTCAATTATGCGAAGGCCTACCGGCTGCAGCCCGATGTCTACGCCGTGCAGGGCTATGACGCCGCGCAGATGCTGGCGGCGGGCGCCAGCGCGGTCAAGGGCGACATGAGCCGCAAGGCGGACGTCTACAAGGCCATCGCGGCGGCGCGCATCGACAGCCCGCGCGGCACCTTCACGCTGTCGCGCGCCCACAACCCGGTGCAGGACTTCTATCTGCGCAAGGTCGAGGGCCGCGAGAACAAGGTCGCCGGCATCGCGGTGAAGGCGCTGGCCGATCCCGCGCGCGGCTGCCGCCTGTAACGCCAGGCTGGGCTGCCCACCCAATCGCCCGCGCCTTGCGCGCCTCACCGGCCGCGGCATACCGGCTCGCGCCGGCCGCGGCCCCGTCAACGACCGATCGCCTCGCATGGACCTCGTCTCCTTTCTGATCCAGTGCCTGAACAGCGTGCAGTACGGCCTGCTGCTGTTTCTGGTCGCCAGCGGCCTGACGCTGATCTTCGGCATCATGGGCGTGATCAATCTCGCCCACGGCAGCTTCTACATGCTGGGCGCCTACCTCGCCTTCACGCTGGCGAGCATGACCGGCAGCCTGTTCATTGCGTTGCCGCTGGGCATCGTGCTGGCGGTCGCGTTCGGCTATCTGCTCGAGTGGGTGTTCTTCAGCTACCTGTACGAGCGCGACCACCTGCAGCAGGTGCTGATGACCTATGGGCTGATCCTGGTGTTCGAGGAGATGCGCAGCATCCTGGTCGGCGACGATGTGCATGGCGTGCCGGTGCCGCCGCTGCTCGACGGCGCGCTGCCGATCGGCAACGAGATGACCTATCCGGTCTACCGGCTGTTCATCTCGGCGGTGTGCCTGCTGGTGGCCGCGGCGATGTACTACGTGATCCGCCGCACGCGGCTGGGCATGACGATTCGCGCGGGCGCCAGCAATCGCGAGATGGTGCAGTCGCTCGGCGTCAACATCGGCCGGCTGTACCGCCTGGTGTTCGCGCTGGGCGTCGCGCTGGCGGTGCTGGCCGGGATGATCGCCGCGCCAGTGTCGTCGGTCTATCCCGGCATGGGCAGCCAGGTGCTGATCGTCTGTTTCGTGGTGGTGGTGATCGGCGGCATCGGCTCGGTCAAGGGCGCGATGGTTGCCGCGCTGCTGCTTGGCTTCGTCGATACCTTCGGCAAGGTGTTCTGGCAGGAGGCGGCGGGCGTGCTGGTCTATCTGCTGATGGCGATCATTCTGCTCTGGAAACCCCAGGGTCTGTTCAAGGCGGGCTAGCGCGATGGCATCGACACCTCCGACCAACCTCGGCGCCGACATCGGCGCGGCCTTCGATCTGCGGCGGCGCGCCAACCTGCGCTGGACCACGCTGGCGTGGGCGATCGCCTTCGCGGTGCTGGCGGCGCTGCCGTTCGCGCTCGGCGGCGAGGGCAACAAGTTCTATATCGACCTGCTCAGCAAGGTGATGATCATGGCGATCTTCGCGCTGTCGCTGCAGCTGCTGATCGGCTATACGGGCCTGGTCAGCCTGGGCCACGCGGCGTATTTCGCCACCGCGGCCTATGCGACCGCGATGCTGGCGCCGCAGTCGGAGCCCGGCAACGGCTGGTGGCTGCTGGTCGCCGCGGTCGCCGCCGCGGCAGTGCTGGCGCTGCTGGTCGGCATGCTGGTGCTGCGCACGCGCGGCATCTACTTCATCATGGTGACGCTGGCATTCGCGCAGATGGTGTACTTCATCTTCCACGACACCAAGATCGCCGGCGGCAGCGATGGCACCTATATCTATTTCCGGCCCGAATTCGGCGTGTTCGGCGCGCGCCCGCTGGGCATCGACGATCCCGTGCATTTCTACTGGCTGGTGCTCGGCGCGCTGATCTTCACCGTGGCGGCGCTGGCGATGGTGCTGCGCTCGCGCTTCGGCCACGCGTTGATCGGCATCCGCCACAACGAGCAGCGCATGCGCGCCGCGGGCTTTGCCACCTACCGCTACCAGCTCGGCGCCTTCGTCGCCGGCGGCGCGTTTGCCGGGCTGGCGGGCTATCTGTATGCGATCCAGTTCGGCTTCGTCAATCCGGAGATCGCGTCGTGGCACCAGTCGGGGAACGCGATGCTGATGGTGATCCTGGGCGGCGTCGGCAGCCTCGCTGGCGCGGTGATCGGCGCCTTCTCGTTCGTGCTGCTTGCCGAATGGTTCAGCACGCTGACCAAGCACTGGCAGCTGCTGATGGGCGGCTTCATCATCGCCGCGGTGGCGCTGTTGCCGGGCGGGCTGGTCGGGTTGGCCGCGCTGGTGCGGCGACGCGTGAGCGGCGGAGTCGGCGGGGTGCGCGGCATGCGGGGAGAGCGGCGATGAGCGCGCGCCATGGCAACGAACCGGTGCTGCGCGCGGCCGGACTGACGCGCCGCTTCGGCGGCCTGACCGCGGTGTCCGGCGTCGATCTGACGCTGGACCTGCATCAGATCCATGCGGTGATCGGCACCAACGGCGCCGGCAAGTCGACGCTGATCAATCTGCTGTCGGGCGAACTGGCGCCGACCGCCGGCCAGCTGTTCCTGCACGGGCGCGACGTCACCGGCTGGCCGCAGCCGCGGCTGGCCTGCGCCGGCGTGGGACGCAGCTATCAGCGCAACAACGTGTTCGCGCCGCTGAGCGTGCGCGAGAACTGCCGCCTCGCGGCACAGTCGCGCGCGCAGCGTGCCTGGCGCCTGTGGGAAAGCGCGCAGGCCTGCCGCACCGCGCGCGCACTCGGCGACGAGGCGATGGAGCGGGCAGGCCTGTCCGACTGCGCGGCGCTGCCGGCGATGGCGCTGTCGCACGGCCAGAAACGCCAGCTCGAGGTCGCGATGTGCCTGGCCACGCAGCCCGTGGCGCTGCTGCTCGACGAGCCGCTGGCCGGCATGGGCGCCGAGGAATCGGCACGCATGCTGGCGCTGCTGCGCGATCTGCGCGAGGGCCACGCGATCCTGCTGGTCGAGCACGATATGGACGCGGTGTTCGCGGTCGCCGACCGCATCACCGTGATGGTCAACGGCGTGGTGATCGCCTCGGGCGAGCCGGCGGCGATTCGCGCCAATCGCGAGGTGCAGCAGGCCTACCTGGGCGAGGACGAGGGCGCGGGCGAGCTTGCCGATGTCGCGGCCGATCCGAATCCCCATGGCGCAGGCGCGGCCGCCGGCACGCGCAAGGAGTGCGCGGCATGAAGCCGATGATCGAAGCCACCGGCGTGCAGGCCTGGTATGGCACCAGCCATGTGCTGCGCGGTGTCGACTTCCGCGTCGATGCCGGCGAAACGGTCGGCCTTCTCGGTCGCAACGGCATGGGCAAGAGCACGCTGCTGCGGACCTTGCTCGGCCACGTCACGCAGCGCGCCGGCACCATCGTGGTGGCCGGCCGCGACGTGTCGCGCGCGCGGCCGTACGATGTCGCGCGCCTGGGCGTCGCCTACGTGCCCGAAGGCCGCGGCATCTTTCCGAACCTGTCGGTGCGCGAGAACCTGCTGATGGCCGCGCGCAAGGGCTGCAACGGCCGTCTCGACTGGGACGAGGCGAGGGTGCTCGGCCTGTTCCCGCGGCTCAAGGAGCGGCTGGACCACGGCGGCCAGCAGCTCTCCGGCGGCGAGCAGCAGATGCTGTCGATCGGCCGCGCGCTGATGACCAATCCCGACTGCCTGATCCTGGACGAGGCCACCGAAGGGCTGGCCCCGAAGATCGTGCGCGAGATCTGGGACGTCATCGCCGCCGTGCGGGGCACCGGCATCGCCACGGTGGTGGTGGACCGCAACTATCGCGCGGTGCTGGCACAGGCCGATCGCGTCGTCGTGCTGGAGAAGGGGCTGGTCGCGGCCAGCGGCGCCGCCGCCGAGCTGGCGGCCACGCCCGGCCTGCTGGAACGGTATCTCGGCGTCTGACGGCCCCGATGTCCGTCTGCATCCGCTGCCATACGAAGCGCGGCCGCCATCGGACATAGCAGACATAGCAGACATGGAACGGCGCGAATACCGCTTGTCGCGCCGTTTTTCTATGGCGGGCGCGCCACACCTCGGGGCTTGACCGAGCGCCGCATCGCTCGCATCCTTGCGTTCCTGGTCAGGGCGATCGCCGGCCGGCCAACGTCTTCGCGCTCCAGCCGCAGCGCGCCGAAACGTTCCCGGAAGGGTCCCAAAAAGATTCCTGATGACGCTGCCGGCCCGTTTCCACTAGAATGGCGCCCGATTGTGCATTGCAAAAAAACTCCTCGAACAATGCGGCCGGCCGCGGCATAGTGGGCCTCCCGCTGCGAATCCATGACACAACCCACCACGAGCCATTATTTCGTCGAGACGCCCAGCATGCGCATGCTGGTACTCGCGGCGATCGGTGTCGTCTTCGGCGATATCGGCACCAGTCCTCTGTATGCCTTGAAGGAGTGCTTCAGCGCCGAGCATGGCATTCCGTTCAGTCCAGAAGCGGTGATGGGCGTGATCTCGCTGCTGTTCTGGGCGATGATCCTGGTGGTCTCGATCAAGTACGTGGTGTTCGTGATGCGCGCGGACAACGACGGCGAGGGTGGCGTGCTGGCGTTGATGGCGCTGGCGCTGCGCAGCGCAGCGCCGCGCTCGCGGCGGGCCAAGGTGCTGATGATGCTGGGCATCTTCGGCGCCTGCATGTTCTACGGCGATGCCGTGATCACGCCGGCCATCTCCGTGCTGTCGGCGGTCGAGGGCATCGAGATCGCGACGCCGGCGCTGTCCCACTACGTGATTCCAATCAGCCTGGCGATCCTGCTGGTGCTGTTCCTGCTGCAGCGGCGCGGCACCTCGTCGGTGGGCAAGCTGTTCGGTCCCATCATGATGGTGTGGTTCCTGTCGCTGGGCGCGCTGGGCATCCATCACCTGATCGAGGCGCCCGCCATTCTCGCCGCGATCAATCCGCTGTACGGCGTGCGCTTCCTGCTCGAACATACGCTGCAGGCCTTTATCGTGCTCGGCGCGGTGTTCCTGGTGCTGACCGGCGCCGAGGCGCTGTACATCGACATGGGCCATTTCGGCCCTCGGCCGATCCGCCTGTCCTGGTTCGCCATCGTGATGCCCTGCCTGATGCTGAACTACTTCGGCCAGGGCGCGATGCTGCTGGGCGACCCCAGCGCGGTGCGCAACCCGTTCTACCTGATGGTGCCCGAGCTCCTGCTGATCCCGATGGTGCTGCTGGCCACCTGCGCCGCGGTGATCGCCTCGCAGGCGGTGATCTCGGGCGCGTTCTCGCTGACCAGCCAGGCGATCCAGCTTGGCTTCATCCCGCGCATGCGCATCCGCTACACCTCGGAAGCCGAGATCGGCCAGATCTATCTGCCGGTGATCAACTGGGTGCTGCTGGTGGCGGTCGTGCTGGTGGTGCTGGCCTTCAAGAAGTCGGAGAACCTGGCGGCCGCCTACGGCATCGCGGTGACCACCACGATGGTGATCACCACGCTGCTGTCGATCGTCGTGATGCGCCACGTGTGGAAATGGCCGCCGGCGGTCGTTGGCGCCGCGGGCGCTGCCTTCCTGGTGATCGACCTGTCGTTCTTCTCGGCGAACCTGCTGAAGGTTGCCGAGGGCGGCTGGTTTCCGCTGCTGC
Organism: Cupriavidus sp.; assembly: GCA_031180665.1. Classification (GTDB taxonomy): domain Bacteria; phylum Pseudomonadota; class Gammaproteobacteria; order Burkholderiales; family Burkholderiaceae; genus Cupriavidus. Next base: position 33,439 of record JAPSLP010000001.1, read on the forward strand.
TGGGCAGCGCCGCCTTCTTCCTGCTGATGACCTGGTACGGCGGCCGCAAGCTGCTGCGCGCGCGCAGCCTGGAGGAGGGCATTCCGCTGGAGCCCTTCATGGCCGGGCTGCTCGCCCATCCGCCGCACCGCGTCGAGGGCACCGCGGTCTTCCTGACCGGCAACACGGAATTCGTTCCCGTCTCGCTGCTGCACAACCTGAAGCACAACCGCGTGCTGCATGAGCGCGTGGTGTTCCTCAGCTTTGTCACGCGCGACATTCCCTATGTCGACGACGATCACCGGCTCAGCTGCAAGGACCTTGGCGGCGGCGTATTCATCCTGAAGTCCGAATACGGCTTCAAGGAAACCCCCGACGTGCACAAGGTGCTCGACCTGTCCAAACGCAAGCTGAACATGGAGTTCGAGCTGATGGAGACCTCGTTCTTCATCGCGCGCGAATCGGTGATCCCGTCGCGCCTGCCCGGCATGCCGATGTGGCGCGAGACGCTGTTCGCCTGGATGCATCAGAACGGCGCCAAGCCGTCTGACTTCTTCCGCATTCCGGCCAACCGGGTGGTGGAGCTGGGGACCAAGGTCGAGATTTGAACGCGGCGGCGGGGCCGACAGGCGCCGCCGATCGAATCGAGGCCCGCATGCCGCTGGCGCAGGCCGGTTCGGGGTGTTTGAAAGTGGGCCGCTGGGCGAGGACGAGATAGGACTGCCTGGTGCCTGCATAGTCGATTCCTCCTGGCGATGGTGCGCGACGCCGGACGGTTTGCCGGCGTAACGCGTGCCGGCAGTCTCGACGGTGCAAGCCAGGGGGATATCGAAAAACGAACGCGGGCTTTGAGATCCCGTTCCGTGACGGGCGGCACGACGGCCGCCCGTATCTGCTTACCGCTTCAGCTTGGCAAACGCCGCCGCCATCGCGCCGGCGGGTTCGGCTTCGCGTCGGCCGCCGCCCTGGAAGCCGCGGCTGGGCCGATTGCCGGCGCGCTCCTGCCGCTCGCCGCCGGTCGCGCGATTGCCGCTCTGGCCGGGCTCATCGTCCAGGCGCATCGACAAGCCGATCCGGTTGCGCTTGACGTCGACTTCCATCACCTTGACCTTGACGATCTGGCCGGCCTTGACGACTTCGTGCGCGTCCTTGACGAACTTGTTCGACAGCGCCGAGATATGGACCAGCCCGTCCTGGTGCACGCCGATATCGACAAAGGCACCGAAGGCGGCGACGTTGGTCACCACGCCCTCGAGCACCATGCCGGGCTGCAGGTCCTTGATGTCCTCGACGCCGTCCTGGAAGGTGGCGGTCTTGAACTCCGGACGCGGGTCGCGGCCGGGTTTTTCCAGTTCGCTGAGGATGTCGCGCACGGTCGGCAGGCCGAAGGTGTCGTCGGTGAACTGCGTCGGCGACAGCCCGCGCAGCGCATCGCGGTTGCCCATGACGTCGCGCAGATCCTTGCTGATATGGTCGAGGATGCGCTTGACCACCGGGTAGGCCTCGGGGTGGACCGAGGAGCGGTCCAGCGGATTGTCGCCGTCGTTGATGCGCAGGAAGCCGGCCGCCTGCTCGAACGTCTTGTCGCCCAGCCGCGGCACCTTCTTCAGCGCATCGCGATTGGGGAAGGCGCCATTGGCGTCGCGGAACTCGACGATATTGCGCGCCAGCACGCTGTTCAGGCCCGACACGCGCGCCAGCAGCGGCACCGAGGCGGTGTTGACGTCGACGCCCACGGCGTTCACGCAGTCCTCGACCACTGCATCGAGCGTGCGCGCCAGTTCGCGCTGGTTGACGTCGTGCTGGTACTGGCCCACGCCGATCGACTTCGGATCGATCTTGACCAGTTCGGCCAGTGGATCCTGCAGCCGGCGCGCGATCGATACCGCGCCGCGCAGCGACACGTCCAGGTCGGGAAATTCCTTCGCCGCCAGTTCCGAGGCGGAATAGACCGAGGCGCCGGCCTCGCTGACGACGATCTTGGTCAGCTTCAGTTCGGGCGCCTGCCGCATCAGGTCCTGCACCAGCTTGTCGGTCTCCCGGCTGGCGGTGCCGTTGCCGATCGACACCAGCGAGACGCCGTGCTGCTTGGCCAGGCGCGCCAGCGTGGCGAGCGAACCGTTCCAGTCGCGGCGCGGCTCGTGCGGGTAGATGGTGGCGGTCTCCAGCAGCTTGCCGGTGGCGTCGACCACCGCGATCTTGCAGCCTGTGCGGATGCCCGGGTCGATGCCCATCACCGCCTTCGGACCGGCCGGTGCGGCCAGCAGCAGCTCGTGCAGATTGCGGCCGAAGATCTTGATCGCCTCGCCTTCCGCGCTCTCGCGCAGCTGCGTCAGCAGTTCGGTTTCGAGGTGCGGCTGCACCTTGACGCGCCAGCACCAGCGGCAGACGTCGCCCAGCCATTTGTCGGCGGGGCGGTTCAGGTTCTGGATGCCGACATGGCGCGCGATCATCGCCTCGCAGGGATGCGGCACGAGGGCGTCCTGTTCCTCGCCCAGGCCCAGCTTGATCATCAGCACGCCGGCATTGCGGCCGCGGAACAGCGCCAGCGCGCGGTGCGACGGGATCGTGCGGATGGTCTCGCTGTAGGTGTAGTAGTCGCGGAACTTCTCTTCCTCCGCGGTTTCCTTGCCTTCGACCACCGACGAGGTGACCACGCCGTTGGCCCACAGATGCTCGCGCAGCTTGCCCAGCAGTTCGGCGGTCTCGCCGAACTGCTCCGACAGGATGTCGCGCGCGCCGTCCAGCGCCGCCTTGATGTCGGGCACGCCGCCGTCGGCGGTGGGCTTGCCGTTGACGTACTTGGCCGCCTCGGTCTGCGGATCCAGCGTCGGGTCGGCCAGCAGCGCGTGCGCCAGCGGCTCCAGGCCACATTCGCGTGCGATCTGGGCGCGCGTGCGGCGCTTGGGCTTGTAGGGCAGGTACAGGTCTTCGAGCGCCTGCTTGGTGACCGCCGCTTCGATCGCGGTGCGCAGCTCGGGGGTCAGCTTGCCCTGTTCCTCGATCGAGGCCAGGATCGCCGCACGGCGTTCTTCCATGTCGCGCAGGTACAGCAGACGTTCCTCGAGCGCGCGCAGCTGCGTGTCGTCGAGGTTGCCGGTGACCTCCTTGCGGTAGCGCGCGATGAACGGCACGGTGGCGCCTTCGTCGAGCAGTTCGACGGCCGCCGCCACCTGGCGGGGTTGGACGGACAGCTCGGCCGCGATGAGCGACACGATCTTTTGCGTGACGGAAGCTGGCAGGTTGGACATCGGAAAAACACTCAGTCGAAAGCGGGGCATTTTGCCACAAGCGAAGGGCGCTTCCTCCGGCATGCCGTACGCACGGGGATCGATTCTGAATCGCCCTGGCGGACGGGCCGTGCGCAGGCGCGGCGGCATGCCCCGATGGTAGAATCCGCCCATGAACCTCAAGCCACGACGGGCCGCTTTGCCGGCATGTTTTCCGGCCGCCGATCGCGCGGCAACGACGGTCGCCGCAGGGCTGGCCAAGGGCCCGATGCTGGCGGTGACGCTGGCGCTGACGTGCCTGGCCGTGCCGCTGCCCGCGGCGCTGGCGCAGGGGCCGGCTTCCGCCCCGGCAGCGCGCGCCTTCGCCGAACCGCAGTCGCCGCGCGACTTCGACGCCGAGCGCAAGGCCGTGGCCGATTCGCGGGCCTGGACCAACTACCGCTTCGCGACCGCCGAGCGCGCCTGCTACGACAAGTTCTTCGTGACCCACTGCATCGAGCGCGCCAAGGAAACCCAGCGCACCGAGCTCGCGGTGCTGCGCGAACGCGAACTGGAGATCGGCGAGGCCGAGCGCGCCTTCAAGGCCGCCAGCCGCGATCGCGAGCAGGCGCTGCGCCAGGCCGAATACGAGGCCAGCCAGCCGCAGCGCGCCGCCGAGGAACAGGCCAATCGCGCCGATTTCGAGCGCAAGCAGCAGGAGCAGAGGCTGCGCGACGCGCAGCGCCAGGCCGAGGCGCCCGAACGCGCCGCCAATGCCGCGGCCTACCAGCAGAAGCAGGCCGACTACGACGCGCGGATGCGCGAGGCCCGCGAGCGCGGTGCCGAACAGGCACGCCAGCGCGCCGAGAACGCCAAGGCGTACGAGGCCAAGCAGCAGCAGGCGATCCAGCGGCAGCGCGAGGTCGAGGAGCGCCGCGCCAAGGCCAAGGAAAAGCAGAGCAGCGGCGAGTCGCCGCGGCCGTTCGGCTTCTGATGATCGACGTCGCCGATGGGGGAGGCCAATGGACGATGGACCGCGATCTGAACACCCTCGAACGCCAGATCATCGAGTTGCAGATCGAACACCGCGATCTGGACTATCTGATCGACCGGCTGTCCGGCGAGACCGGCCACGATGAACTGCAATTGCGCCGGCTCAAGAAGCGCCGGCTGAAGCTGAAGGACGCCATCACGCTGCTGCAGCTGCAGCTCGAACCCGACGTACCCGCCTGATCCCCCGGTCCGCGATCCCGCGGCCCGCCATGCCAGCGCCGCCGGCCAACACCGGCGGCGCACCGAATTGCTGCCAGCCTTGTCCGATTCCGATCTCTCCCATCCCGGCGACGATGCCGCCGGCCCCGCCATCCAGCCGGACGCCGCCGACGCGCGCGCCGCGGCGCTGGCGCGCATCTTCGCGCCGACCGGCACGCTGGCGCAGGCCATCGACGGCTATCGGCCGCGCGATGCACAGGCGAAGATGGCCGCCGCGGTGGCCGATGCGATCGAGGCGCATGACACGGTGATCGTCGAGGCCGGCACGGGCACCGGCAAGACCTTCGCCTATCTGGTGCCGGCGATGCTGTGGGGCGGCAAGGTGATCCTGTCGACCGGGACCAAGAACCTGCAGGACCAGCTGTTCCTGCGCGATATCCCGACCGTGCGCCGCGCGCTCAATGTGCCGGTCTCGGTCGCGCTGCTCAAGGGCCGCGCCAACTACGTCTGCCACTACCACATGGAGCGGGCGCAGTTGAACGGGCGGCTGGCGTCCAAGCAGGACGCGGCGTGGCTGCGCGAGATCGCCAACTTCGCCAAGACCACGTCGTCGGGCGACAAGGCCGAACTCGCCAGCGTGCCCGAGAACGCGCCGGTATGGCAGCTGGTGACCTCGACCCGCGACAACTGTCTGGGCACCGAATGCCCGCACCACAAGGAATGCTTCGTGATGCGGGCGCGCAAGGAAGCGCAGCAGGCCGACCTGGTGGTGGTCAACCATCATCTGTTCTTCGCCGACGTGGTGCTGCGCGATACCGGCATGGCCGAGCTGCTGCCGGCGGCCAATACGGTGATCTTCGACGAGGCGCACCAGCTGCCGGAGACCGCGACGCTGTTCTTCGGCGACAGCCTGTCGACGAGCCAACTGCTGGAGCTGGCGCGCGATACGGTCGCGGAGGGTCTGTCGCACGCGCGCGATGCGGCCGACTGGGTCGGCATCGTCGCACCGTTCGAGCGCGCCACGCGCGACTTGCGGCTGGCCTTCGGCAAGGACAATGTGCGGCTGGCGCTGGGGCAGATCGAGGCCGACGCCCGCATCGGCGAGCCCTTCTTTGAAACGCTCGATGCGCTGGAGAAGGCGTTGAGCGACGTGGTGGCGCTGCTGCAGGGCCAGGCCGAGCGTGCCGAATCGCTGGAACAGTGCCATCGGCGCGCGCTGGAGCTGGCGCAGCGGCTGGGGGCCTGGCGCGACGACAGTCCGGCGCCGCAGCCTGAGGCCGCTGCGGGCGAGTCCGGTGCCGCGGCGGAGCAGCCGGCACTGACGGGAACGGCGCTGCCGGGGTCGGATGGCGCGTCAGAGGAGGCCGCCGGCGAGGCGTCGGCTGCGGCGGAGCGGGCGCCGAACGCCCGGCCCCCCGAAACGGTGCGCTGGGTCGAGGTGTTCTCGCATACCGTTCAGCTGCACCGCACGCCGCTGTCGATCGCGCCCATCTTCTCGCGCCAGCGTGCCGGCCATCCGCGCGCGTGGATCTTTACCTCGGCGACGCTGTCGGTCAAAGGCAATTTCGCCCACTACGCCGCGCAGCTGGGGCTCGACAAGGACCGCTCGCTGTCGCTGCCGAGTCCGTTCGACTACGGCGAGCAGGGCCTGCTGTACGTGCCGCGCGAACTACCGGCCCCGCAGTCGCCCCAGTTCACCGACGCCGTGGTGGCGGCTGCCTTGCCGCTGATCGAGGCGGCCGGCGGACGCACCTTCCTGCTTTGCACCACGCTGCGCGCGGTGCAGCGCGCCTCCGACCTGCTGTACGAAGCCTTCGCCGAGCGCGGGTTGCAGTTGCCGATCCTGGTGCAGGGGCAGGCCAGCCGTACGGAATTGCTCGATCGCTTCCGCGAGCTTGGCAATGCGGTGCTGGTCGGCAGCCAGAGCTTCTGGGAGGGCGTCGATGTGCGCGGCGAAGCGTTGTCGCTGGTGGTGATCGACAAGCTGCCGTTCGCGCCGCCGGACGATCCGGTGCTGGCCGCGCGCATGGAGGCGTTGCAGAAGAAGGGCCTGAGCCCGTTTGCCGTGCACCAGTTGCCGCATGCGGTGATCACGCTGAAGCAGGGCGCCGGCCGGCTGATTCGCTCCGAGACCGACCGCGGCGTGCTGGTGATCTGCGACACGCGGCTGGTCGAGAAGCCCTATGGACGGCAGATCTGGCAAAGCCTGCCGCCGTTCAAGCGCACGCGCGAGCGCGACACCGTGGTGGCGTTCCTCGAGGGCTTGAAGAAGGCGTAGCGACGCAGCGGCGTTCGCGGCCCGGTACCGCCGCCCAAACAAAAAGCCCGGTTCGGCAGATCGAACCGGGCTTTTCTTATGCCTGTCGCGGTGGCATCAGAACAGCTTCCACCACGGCTTGTCCTTCTCGCGGCGCTCGCCGTACTTCATGAAGTCGCTGTTGGGGAAGTTCATCTCCATCACGCGCGCCGTGTCGTCGCGCAGGTCCTTCATGCCCAGCGCCTCGTACGAACGGATCATGATGTACAGCGCTTCCTCGTTGGCCGGCGCGCCATCGTATTCCTTCAGTGCCTGCTGCGCGCGGTTGACCGCCGCCAGATAGGCGCCGCGGCGATAGTAGTAGCGCGCCGCGTGGACTTCGTGCTGGGCCAGCGAATTGACGATGTACTGCATCCGCGCGGCGGCGTCCGGGGTGTACTTGCTTTCGGGGAAGCGCGTGACCAGCGTATGGAAGGCGTCGTAGGCCGCGCGCGCCGCCTTCGGATCGCGCTCGCTCAGGTCCTGGCCCGAGAAGCGGCCGAGCCAGCCGAGGTTGTCGTTGAAGTTGATCAGCCCCTTCAGGTAGTACGCGTAATCGACGCTGGGGTGATTCGGGTGCAGCTGGATGAAGCGATCGACCGAGGCCAGCGCGGCCGCGGTCTCGCCGTCCTTGTAGTTGGCATAGGCCGTATCGATCTGCGCCTGCTGGGCGAAGCGGCCGAACGGGTAGCGGCCCTCGAGTTTTTCGTACAGCTTGACCGCGCGCGGATAGTCGCCGCTGTCGAGGGCGTCCTTGGCTTCCGAATATAATTTGTTGGCTGACCAACCCGTCGTTTCGTCGGGTTGTTCCGAGAGCAGGCCGCATGCCGACAGCATGACGCAGCCGCCCGCGAGCAACATCGCTCCAACTCTTGCGCGCCAACTGGCGCGTCTCGTGCTCATCGATTGCATGGGCAACCTATTCCGGATGAAAAAAAGCGTCAAGCATTATAGCCCAAGCCCCTCGGTCGCCAGCCCGCAAGCGGCCCTCGATAGCGAGGCCGCACGCGATGCGGCGGTGGAAACCGAACTGGAGGATTTTGACGAGCTGCCCGCGGCCGCACTTGTCGAGGCAGAAAGCGGCGCCGACATGGTCCCGGTGGTGCTGGAAGTCGACAGCGCCGCACACGGAGAACGGCTCGATAAATTATTGGCCCGCCAGCTCAGCGAATTCTCGCGCAGCCGCATCCAGCAGTGGATCGACAGCGGCGCCGTGACCGTCGATGGTGCCGTACGCCGGCCGCGCGACAGCGTGCAGATGGGGCAGCGCATCGAGGTCAGGCCGCAGGCCGCGCCCGAAACGCTGGCCTTCACGGCGGAGCCGGTTCCGCTGGAAGTCATCTACGAAGATGCGGCGCTGCTGGTGATCGACAAACCGGCCGGCCTGGTGGTGCATCCCGCCGCCGGCAACTGGAGCGGCACCGTGCTCAACGGGCTGCTGCATCGCGATCCGGCGGCGGCCGTGTTGCCGCGCGCGGGCATCGTCCATCGGCTCGACAAGGAGACCTCGGGCCTGATGGTGGTGGCGCGCACGCTGACCGCGCAGACCGATCTGGTGCGGCAGCTGCAGGCGCGCACGGTCAAGCGGACCTATCTCGCGCTGGTGTGGGGCGAGGCGCCCGACGAAGGCACCATCGATGCGCCGATCGGCCGCGATCCGCGCGAGCGCACTCGCATGGCGATCGTGCATACCTCGAGCGGCAAGCCCTCGCGCACGCATTTCCGCACGCTGGGCGTGGCGCCGCTCGGACGCGGTTGCGTGTCGATGGTGATGTGCCAGCTCGAGACCGGCCGCACCCATCAGATCCGCGTGCATTTCGAATCGATCGGCCATCCGCTGCTGGGCGACCCGGTCTATCACCGCGCCACCCAGCGCGGCCAGCGCCCGGCGATCAAGGCGCCGTTGCCGGTGCCGTTCGAGCGCCAGGCGTTGCATGCGTATCGGCTCGGGCTGGTGCATCCGGTCAGCGGCAAGGCGATGTCATGGCGTGCGCCGGCGCCGGACGATCTGCAGGCGCTGATCGACGCGCTCGACTTCACCACGCTGGAAGAGCGCGACTACGGTGCGCACGACGAGGAAGGCGGGGCGTGGGACGGCGCCATCCTCTATGAAGGTGATGACGACGATGGTGACGACGACGATGTGGGGCGCCGATGACGAACGATGATGCCGGCCGGCTCTCGCAACTGATACCCGATTGGCCGGCGCCGGCGCAGGTGCGCGCGCTGTCCACGACGCGCATCGGCGGCGTCAGCCGCGGCCCGTACGGTCTTGCCGACGGCAGCGCGGGTGGCCTCAATCTCGGCACCCATGTCGGCGACGATGCTGACGCGGTCGCGGAGAACCGGCGGCGCCTGCAGGCCTGGCTGCCATCGGCGCCCAGATGGCTCGAACAGGTACACGGCTGCGCGGTGGTAACCGCCGACGGTATCGATGGTGCCGATGGCGGCGATGGCTCGGCGAACGACGCGCCGCCGCGCGCCGATGCCAGCATCACGGCGACGCAGGGACAGGTCTGCGCGGTGATGACGGCGGACTGCCTGCCGGTCCTGCTGTGCGATCGCGCGGGGACGGTGGTCGGTGCCGCGCACGCGGGCTGGCGCGGCCTGTGCGCGGGCGTGATCGAGGCCACGCTGGACCGCATGGACCGGCAACGCAAGGACGCTGGATCGCCGCCGCAGTGGCTCGCATGGCTCGGTCCGGCGATCGGGCCCGATGCCTTCGAGGTCGGCGCCGAAGTCCGTTCCGCGTTTCTCGAGCAGGCCTTGCCGCACGAGCGTGATGCGGTGGAGCAAGCGTTCCGGCCCGCCGCGGCCGGTAAGTACCTGGCGGACCTGTACGCGCTGGCCCGCATCCGGCTCGCGCGCGCCGGCTGTGTCGACGTCTACGGCGGCGATGCCTGTACGGTCAGCGACGCGCAGCGCTTCTATTCGTATCGGCGCGATGGCGTGACGGGGCGAATGGCGAGCCTGGTGTGGCTCGCGCCGATGTCGACGGCAAGATAACGCCGAAGGCAAGGGAGGGCAGCCGGACCCACGCTGCGCTGCCATATTGTCCGAACCATCGGACATTTACTTCATGGATTGCCGCTGCGCTCCGGCGGTTTCGCCGCCGCGGTCTCGGCCGCGGCTTCCGCAGCCTGCTCCGCGGCCCGTCGGCGCCTGCGGCGTCCCGGTGTGCCGAGAATATAGAGCAGCAGCGCGACCGGCCCGATGCCATACAGCAGGAAGGTGGCGATCGCTGCCACCACCGTGTGTTCGGTGATGGCCATCATCAGCGCGACGTAGAGCCAGCCGATCGCGACGATATACATCGGAATTTCATCCTCTTGGTGGAGACTGTCCGGGGCATGAACCTGGGCACGATCGCCGGCCCGGGAGCGGCTTTGCGTCAAGACGTTTCCCGCATTGACAGCGTCATCGTTGCAAGGCAACAATGCCCCGGACGGCGAGTAACGATGCGGCTCGCAGCGCCCCGCACCACGGTATGCCGTGGAAAGCGCGCTGGCCGTCATTCGGCAAGCATACCGCACGCGCTCCGTGGCCGGAGGAGCGCGACGCGTGCCGGTTCTCCCGGAGCGAATCGCTGAACGGCGTTCCGGGCCGGCTCACCCATCAGACGGCAGAGAGACACGACATCATGGCGACCGGCAAAGGCGCGGCAACTTCCGCACAGGAAGAAAAGCCCACTCCGTTTTCATCGACGCCGGGGCCATTCGATCCAGCCACATGGCTGGAGTGGTCCAGGCAGGCCCAAGCCAATGGCGGCATGCCGTTCGGCATGCCCGGCGCGGATGCCTTCGCGGCGCTGGGCACCTTGCCTGGCGGCGCTTTTCCTGGCGGCGCCTTCCCCGGCGGCGCGTTTCCCGGTATCAAGATCGCGCCGGCCCAACTGGCCGAGATCCAGCAGCGCTTCATGCAGGGTTTCACCGACCTGTGGCGCGCGATGGCGGCCGGCGACCAACAGCAGGTGCAACTGACCGACCGGCGCTTTGCCGGCGATGCCTGGCGCAGCAACGCGCCGTATCGCTATGCCGCGGCCTTCTATCTGCTGACCGCGCGCGCGATGAGCGAGATGGCCAACGCCGTCGAGGCCGATGCCAAGACGCGGCAGCGCATCCGCTTCGCCGTGACGCAATGGGTCGACGCGATGTCGCCGGCCAATTTCCTCGCCACCAATCCGGAGGCGCAGCGGCGCCTGATCGAATCGAACGGCGAGTCGCTGCGCGCGGGCCTGCGCAACATGCTCGAGGATCTGACGCGCGGCAAGATCTCGCAGACTGACGAATCCGCCTTCGAGGTCGGCCGCAATGTCGCGATCACCGAGGGCGCGGTGGTCTACGAGAACGAATACTTCCAGCTGCTGCAGTACAAGCCGCTGACCGCCAAGGTGCATGCGCGCCCGCTGCTGATGGTGCCGCCCTGCATCAACAAGTACTACATCCTCGACCTGCAGCCGGAAAGCTCGCTGGTGCGACATATCGTCGAGCAGGGCCATACCGTGTTCCTGGTGTCGTGGCGCAATCCCGATGCGAGCATGGCGGCGCGCACCTGGGACGACTATATCGAGCACGGCGCGATCCGCGCGATCGAGGTCGCGCGCGCGATCAGCGGGCAGGATCGCATCAATGTGCTGGGCTTCTGTGTCGGCGGCACCATCGTGTCGACGGCGCTGGCGGTGATGGCCGGCCGCGGCGAACGTCCTGCGCAGAGCCTCACGCTGCTGACCACGCTGCTCGATTTCTCCGATACCGGTGTACTCGACGTCTTCGTCGACGAAGCCCACGTGCAGCTGCGCGAAGCCACGCTCGGCGGCGCCGCCGGCGCGCCCTGCGCGTTGCTGCGCGGCATCGAGCTGGCCAACACGTTCTCGTTCCTGCGGCCGAACGACCTGGTCTGGAACTACGTAGTCGACAACTACCTGAAGGGCAATACGCCGGTGCCGTTCGACCTGCTGTTCTGGAACGGCGATGCCACCAATCTGCCGGGGCCCTGGTATTGCTGGTATCTGCGCCATACCTATCTGCAGGACGAACTGAAGGTACCCGGCAAGCTGACCGTCTGCGGCGTGCCGGTCGACCTGCGCAAGATCGACGTGCCGACTTATGTGTATGGCTCCCGCGAGGACCATATCGTGCCGTGGACCGCGGCGTATGCGTCGACGCGGCTGTTGTCCAACGACTTGCGCTTCGTGCTGGGCGCTTCCGGCCATATCGCCGGCGTCATCAATCCGCCGGCGAAGAAGAAACGCAGCCACTGGCTCAACGACGCGCTGCCCGACAGTTCGAACGACTGGCTCGCCGGCGCGACCGAGGCGCCGGGCAGCTGGTGGCCGGACTGGTTCGCCTGGCTGGGCAAGCACGCCGGCGCAAGGAAGGCGGCACCGACGCAGTACGGCAGCCGCGACTATCCGGCCATCGAGCCGGCGCCGGGCCGCTACGTCAAGGCAAAGGCTTAAGCCACCGGGGCAACGCGAAAGGGGGAGAACGTCGGATTGGCAACGGGGCCAAGGCGATCGCCTCGATGACCGCTTCCCGTCTACGCCCCCATCGATATCGACATCCTGAATCCGCTGTATCCATATTCCACGAGAGGACTGAACATGACTGACGTTGTGATCGTATCGGCCGCACGTACCGCGGTAGGCAAATTCGGCGGGTCGCTGGCCAAGGTGCCGGCACCCGAGCTCGGCGCCATCGTCATCAAGGCCGCGCTCGAGCGCGCCGGCGTCAAGCCGGAGCAGGTCAGCGAAGTGATCATGGGCCAGGTGCTGACCGCCGGCTCGGGACAGAATCCGGCGCGCCAGGCCGCGATCAAGGCCGGGCTGCCGCATATGGTCCCTGCGATGACGATCAACAAGGTGTGCGGTTCGGGCCTGAAGGCCGTGATGCTCGCCGCCAACGCGATCGCCTCGGGCGATGCCGAGATCGTCGTGGCCGGCGGCCAGGAGAACATGAGCGCGGCGCCGCACGTGCTGCCCGGCTCGCGCGACGGTTTTCGCATGGGTGACGCCAAGCTGATCGACACGATGATCGTCGACGGGCTGTGGGACGTCTACAACCAGTACCACATGGGCATCACCGCCGAGAACGTGGCCAAGGAATACGGCATCTCGCGCGAGGCCCAGGACGAGTTCGCGGTGAGCTCGCAGAACAAGGCCGAGGCCGCGCAGAAGGCCGGGCGCTTCGACGAGGAAATCGTCCCCGTGATGATCCCGCAGCGCAAGGGTGAGCCGCTGGCCTTCGCCACCGACGAGTTCGTCCGCCAAGGCGCCACGCTGGAGAGCATCGCGGGCCTGAAGCCGGCCTTCGACAAGGCCGGCACCGTGACCGCGGCCAACGCCTCGGGCATCAACGACGGCGCCGCCGCGGTGGTAGTGATGTCGGCCGCGAAGGCGCGCGAGCTGGGCCTGACCCCGCTCGCCACGATCCGCGCCTTCGCCAACGCCGGCGTCGATCCGAAGGTAATGGGCATGGGCCCGGTGCCGGCCTCGCAGCGCTGCCTGTCGCGCGCCGGCTGGAGCGTGCAGGACCTGGACCTGATGGAGATCAACGAGGCCTTCGCCGCGCAGGCGCTGGCGGTGCACAAGCAGATGGGCTGGGACACCGACAAGGTCAACGTCAATGGCGGCGCGATCGCGATCGGCCATCCGATCGGTGCCTCCGGCTGCCGCATTCTGGTGACGCTGCTACACGAGATGAAGCGGCGCGATGCGAAGAAGGGCCTGGCGTCGCTGTGCATCGGCGGCGGCATGGGGGTGGCGCTCGCCGTCGAACGGTGAGGAGGGGTGGGCCGGCGGGCAGGGTGGATGCGGGCGGCATGGCGCCGTCCGCCCGGCGCGCCGGCGTCGATAACAAGAATCTGATCAGGAGTGGATATGACTCAGCGCATTGCATACGTAACGGGCGGCATGGGCGGTATCGGTACCGCGATCTGCCAGCGGCTGTTCAAGGACGGCTTCCGAGTGGTGGCGGGCTGCGGCCCCAATTCGCCGCGCCGTGAGCGCTGGCTGGAACAGCAGAAGGCGCTCGGCTTCGACTTCATTGCCTCCGAGGGCAATGTGGCCGACTGGGATTCCACCAAGGCGGCGTTCGACAAGGTCAAGGCCGAGGTCGGCGAGGTCGATGTGCTGATCAACAATGCGGGCATCACGCGCGACGTGGTGTTCCGCAAGATGACGCGCGCCGACTGGGACGCGGTGATCGACACCAACCTGACCTCGCTGTTCAACGTCACCAAGCAGGTGATCGACGGCATGGCCGATCGCGGCTGGGGCCGGATCGTCAATATCTCGTCGGTCAACGGGCAGAAGGGGCAGTTCGGCCAGACCAACTACTCGACCGCGAAGGCAGGTCTGCATGGCTTCACGATGGCGCTGGCGCAGGAAGTCGCGACCAAGGGTGTGACGGTCAACACGGTGTCGCCGGGCTATATCGCCACCGATATGGTCAAGGCGATCCGGCAGGACGTGCTCGACAAGATCGTCGGCACGATCCCGGTCAAGCGCCTGGGCCAACCGGAGGAGATCGCGTCGATCTGCGCGTGGCTGGCATCGGACGAATCGGGTTTTGCCACCGGTGCCGACTTCTCGCTGAACGGCGGCCTGCACATGGGTTGACCGAACGGGCCGGCACCCGTCCGGCCCGACGCTGGTGTGCCGCGCCGGCCGGTGTTGCGCTGCGTTGGACGCGCCGCAGCACCGTGCCGGCGCGTGCGCGCGTGCGGTTCCCACACCCTCGCTTTTGCACGCTTTTATCGGGCGTTTTCGCGCGTTTGCTTGCGGGTTTTCCTTAGCGCCCGCGCCTTTTCACAGTGCCTTGTTAAGCATAGAATCAGGGCATCAACGCCGCCGGCACCAATTTGGGACATCCATGGATACGACGCGGATCGCGCCTTGGCCGGCGGATCGGCCCCGCGCCGCAAGCGTTGCCGGATTGCGCACTGCACGGCATGCGGTGCAACAGCGAACGATCGACCGTGCCGCACGAGCACGGGCTGCGGCGTCAGCGCACCGGCAGCGGATTACAAAAGGATAGAGCACCGATGGCCACCACCAAGAAAGGCGCAGAGCGACTGATCAAGAAATATCCGAATCGCCGGCTCTACGACACCCAGACCAGCACCTATATCACCCTGGCCGATGTCAAGCAGCTCGTGATGGACAACGAGGAGTTCAAGGTCGTCGACGCCAAGTCGGGTGACGAACTGACGCGCAGCATCCTGCTGCAAATCATCCTTGAGGAAGAGACCGGTGGCGTGCCGATGTTCTCCAGCGCCATGCTGTCGCAGATCATCCGCTTCTACGGTCACGCGATGCAGGGCATGATGGGGACCTACCTGGAGAAGAACATCCAGGCTTTCATCGACATCCAGAACAAGCTCGCCGAGAACTCCAAGGGCCTGTATTCGGGCGAGGCCTTCAGCCCCGACATGTGGTCGCAATTCATGAACATGCAGGCACCGATGATGCAGGGCATGATGAGCAACTACATCGAGCAGAGCAAGAACCTGTTCGTGCAGATGCAGGAGCAGATGCAGAACCAGGCCAAGAACATGTTCGGCAATTTCCCGTTCAACCAGCCGGACAACAACAAGAAGACCGGCCAGGGCTGAACGGCACGCGCCGTTGAGCAGCAGTAGCGGCGGGCCGCGGCGCCCGCCTGCCGACGCGGTGGTCTCGGGGTAGAATCGCGGTCGTTCCGCCGCCACGGCCGTCTTCGGGATGGCAGGTCGCGGCCCAAGACAGCGTGCGCCACCCAAGGCGCAGCCCCCACACCGCGAAATCCATGTCGTCTCAGTCGTCCTCTCCGTCTTCCTCCTCCGCCGGCGCCGTCCCTGGCGCGGCCGCCACCCCGCCGAAGGTGGGCTTCGTATCACTCGGTTGCCCCAAGGCCCTCGTCGATTCCGAACAGATCATCACCCAGCTGCGTGCCGAGGGTTATGCCATCAGCGGCACCTATGACGGCGCGGACCTGGTGGTCGTCAATACCTGCGGCTTTATCGACGAGGCGGTGCAGGAGAGCCTGGACGCGATCGGCGAAGCGCTGACCGAGAACGGCAAGGTGATCGTCACCGGCTGCCTGGGCGCCAAGAAGGACGCCGGCGGCAACGACATCGTCACCAGCGTGCATCCGAAGGTGCTGGCCGTCACCGGCCCGCATGCGCTGGGCGAGGTCATGCAGGCGGTGCACACGCACCTGCCCAAGCCGCACGATCCCTTCATCGATCTGGTGCCGCCCGCCGGCATCAAGCTGACGCCCAAGCACTACGCGTATCTGAAGATTTCCGAGGGCTGCAATCACCGCTGCTCGTTCTGCATCATTCCGTCGATGCGCGGCGACCTGGTGTCGCGTCCGGTGGCCGAGGTGATGCTGGAAGCCGAGAACCTGTTCAAGTCCGGCGTCAAGGAGTTGCTGGTGATCTCGCAGGACACCAGCGCCTACGGCGTCGACGTCAAGTACCGCACCGGCTTCTGGAGCGGCCGTCCGCTGAAGACGCGCATGACCGAACTGGTCGGCGCGCTGGGCGAGCTGGCCCGCGAGTACGGCGCCTGGGTGCGGCTGCACTACGTCTATCCGTATCCCCACGTCGACGAGATCATCCCGCTGATGAACGACGGCCATGTGCTGCCGTATCTGGACGTGCCGCTGCAGCACGCGCATCCGGATGTGCTCAAGCGGATGAAGCGCCCGGCCAACGCCGAGAAGACCATGGAACGGATCCGCGCCTGGCGCGAGATCTGCCCGGACCTGACCATCCGCAGCACCTTCATCGCCGGCTTCCCCGGCGAGACCGAGGCCGAATTCCAGACGCTGCTCGACTTCATCGCCGAGGCCGAGCTCGACCGCGTCGGCTGCTTCGCCTATTCGCCGGTCGAGGGCGCGACGGCCAACGACCTGCCCGGCGCGCTGCCGGACGAGGTGCGCGAGGAGCGCCGTGCGCGCTTCATGGAAGTGGCCGAGGACGTGTCGGCCCGTCGCCTGCAGCGCAAGGTCGGCCAGACGCTGCGCGTGCTGGTCGACGAGGTCAACCAGGATGGCGGCATCGGCCGCTCGGCCGCCGACGCCCCCGAGATCGACGGCCTGGTCTATATCGATCCCCCGGCCAGGCCGTACCAGCGCTACAAGACCGGCGAGTTTGTTTCGGTGCGGATCACCGGCGCCGACGGCCACGACCTGTGGGGCGAGGCGGTCGCGTAACCCATCCGGCATGCCAGCCGGGGCCTAAGCCCGGGGCCGACAGCCGGGCCGACATTAGGTAAAAGTACGATCGTTCGGAAAATGAACCGCAGGGCTATACTTTGCGGTGCAACATTACCCAATGGAGACAGACATGACCCGTGAAGTGGTGGTGGTCAGCGGCGTACGGACCCCGATCGGAACCTTCGGCGGCAGCCTGAAAGACCTGTCGCCGACAGAACTCGGCGCGATGGTGGTGCGCGAGGCCCTGGCCCGCGCCAGCGTGCAGGGCGATGAAGTCGGCCACGTGGTGTTCGGCAACGTGATCCAGACCGAGCCGCGCGACATGTACCTGGCCCGCGTGGCGGCGATCGACGGCGGCGTGTCGATCGATGCGCCGGCCCTGACGGTCAACCGACTGTGCGGCTCCGGCCTGCAGGCGATCGTCAGCGCGGCGCAGACCGTGATGCTGGGCGATGCCGATGTGGCGATCGGCGGCGGCGCCGAAAGCATGAGCCGCGCGCCGTATCTGGCCCCGGCGGCGCGCTGGGGCGCGCGCATGGGCGACGCCAGGCTGCTCGACATGATGCTGGGCGCGCTGCACGATCCCTTCCATTCGATCCACATGGGCGTAACGGCCGAGAACGTCGCGCGCGAGTACGACATCAGCCGCGCGCAGCAGGACGAGGCCGCGCTGGAATCGCATCGCCGCGCCTCCGCCGCGATCCGCGAGGGGCGCTTCAAGGAGCAGATCCTTCCCGTCACGTTGAAGTCGCGCAAGGGCGACGTCGTCTTCGATACCGACGAGCATGTGCGCCACGACGCCAAGGCCGAGGACATGTCCAAGCTCAAGCCGGTCTTCGTCAAGGAAAACGGCACCGTGACGGCCGGCAACGCGTCGGGCCTGAACGACGGCGCGGCAGCGGTCGTGCTGATGGAGCGCAGTGTCGCCGAGCGGCGCGGCCTGAAGCCGCTGGCGCGGCTGGTGTCGTACGGCCATGCCGGCGTCGATCCCAAGACCATGGGCATCGGCCCGGTGCCCGCCACGCGCAAGGCGCTGGAGCGCGCCGGCCTGTCGGTCGCCGATCTGGACGTGATCGAGGCCAACGAGGCCTTCGCGGCCCAGGCCTGCGCGGTCAACAAGGCGCTGGGACTGGACCCGCTGAAGGTCAATCCGAACGGTTCCGGCATCTCGCTGGGCCACCCGATCGGCGCCACCGGCGCGCTGATCACGGTCAAGGCGCTGTACGAATTGCAGCGAGTGCAGGGCCGCTATGCGCTGGTGACGATGTGCATCGGCGGCGGCCAGGGCATCGCCGCGATCTTCGAGCGGATCTGACCATGGGCCGGCGGCGCGGGGCAGGCTTCGTTGCAGCGATCGGCGCCATCGCGGCGGCGGTCGCGCTGGCCTGGTCGATGCCAGCCGCCGCGGCCGGCGACACGGTGCTGTCGACCGCGTCGCCGCCGCGCGCCGGCAATGGCGATGGCAGCGGCAAGGCGCCGGCGCAACGCCAGCGCGAGGCCGCACGGGGCATGCCGGCGGTTCCCGCCATGCCGCCGCCCCAGCCTTATCCGTCCGGCGCGCAAATGCCGGTCTATGTCGGCCCCGACGGCGTCGTCGCGGTGCCGTCGATCGACATGACGCCGAATAGCGGCGTGGTCTACGCACCGCCGCCGCCGCGCTCGTCGATCGTCGACGATCGCAAGCGTTAAGCGCGGACGGACACGGAAAGGCCATGGCGCGGCGATCGTCGTCATGGCGGCGGCGCCGTCATTGCTGGTAAGCTCGGAGACTCTATCCGCACTCGCCAGACAAGGAATCCGCCGTGTCCGACCGTCCCCTGACCGATACGAACGCCGCTTCCCCGACCGATAACGATCCCGCCGCAACGCCCGACTGCTACGTGCAGACGCTGGCGGTGCAGCCGCCTCTGCACGTCCCGCCCGGTTTCGCCTCCTTTTCCCCGCCGACCCAGCGCGGCTCCACCGTGGTGTTCCGCAACCTCGCCGAGCTGCGCGCGCATGGCGACGGCGCCACCACCTACTGGCGCTACGGCATCCACGCGACGCCGACCAGCGAGGCGCTGTGCCAGCATCTGGCGATGCTCGAAGGCGCCAGCCACGCCTTGCTGCTGCCCTCGGGCCTGGGCGCGATCTCGCT
The DNA here is from genome assembly GCA_031180665.1 of Cupriavidus sp. Classification (GTDB taxonomy): domain Bacteria; phylum Pseudomonadota; class Gammaproteobacteria; order Burkholderiales; family Burkholderiaceae; genus Cupriavidus. Next base: position 52,474 of record JAPSLP010000001.1, read on the forward strand.
GGTCTATTTCGCGCTGCTGAAGGCCGGCGACGACGTGCTGGTGCCGTACAACGTGTACGGTCCCAATCGCGAGCACGGCGAATGGCTGGCCCGCGATTTCGGCATCACGGTGCGGCCCTACGATCCGATGATCGGCGCCGGCATCGCCGAGCTGATCCAGCCCAATACGCGGCTGATCTGGATGGAGGCGCCGGGCTCCGTGACGATGGAGGTGCCCGACAGCGAGGCCATCGTCGCCGCCGCCAGGGCGCGCGGCGTGCTGACGGCGATCGACAACACCTGGTCGGCCGGCATCTATTTCCGGCCCTTCGACAAGGGCATCGACCTGTCCGTGCAGGCGCTGACCAAATACCAGTCCGGCGGCAGCGACGTGCTGATGGGCGCGGTGCTGTGCCGCGACGACAAGCTCTACCAGCGCATCAAGCGCGTGCGCATGCTGATGGGCTGGGGGGTATCGGCCGACGACTGCTACCTGGTGCTGCGCTCGTTGCCGAGCATGCCGGTGCGGCTTGCCGCGCACGACCGCGCGGCGCGCGAGGTTGCGGAATGGCTGGCCCAGCGGCCCGAGGTGGCGAAGGTGCTGCATCCGGCCTTGCCGGACTGTCCCGGCCACGCGTTCTGGCGCCGCGATTTCTCCGGGGCCAGCGGCTTGTTCGCGGTGGTGCTGCGCGCGCGTTATCCGCGCGCCCAGGTCGATGCCTTCGTCGAAGCGCTGCGGCTGTTCTCGATCGGCTGGTCGTGGGGCGGGGCGCACAGCCTGGCCGTGCCATACCACGTGCCGACCATGCGCCCCGCGGGCAGCTGGCCGCCCGCTGGCTGGCAGGATGCCGGCGAGCTGGTGCGGCTCTATATCGGGCTCGAAGATACGCGCGATCTGATCGCCGATCTGAAGGCGGCGATGGAGGCGAAGCTGGTCGGTTGACCGCGGCACGGGAACCGCGGCGAGCGGTTCCGGCATGCCCATGAGGCCGCGGGCACATCGCAATCAACCGGCACCGAACCGGCGACGCAGCAGCGCCAGCGCGATGCCAAGCGCGCCGGCGGTGCCGAAGAGCCCCACCGCGTACCACCACCCGTGCGGCGCTTCGCCCGCGATACCGGAGAAGCGCGGCATCCCCGCCAGCGCCGCGCGATCGACCCCGCGGTAGCTCATGATCCTCGGCACGAAGAACGCCCGCCACCGCGCCTCGTAGCGGCCCACGGCCGCGCTGTAGCGCGCGTAGCGGGGCGCGTCGATGCCCGCCAGTTCGTCGGCAAGCATGCCCATCGACAGCGCGGGCGACAGCCACGTCCAGCGCCGCAGCGCCAGGTAGCGACGCGCGCGCGTGTCGTCGAAGGCCTGCATTGACGGACCGATCCGCGCCTCGAGGGCAAGGTAGCGCGGCATGAAGCTGACCGGCCAGGTGTGCGTCGTCGGCGCGCCGGGTGCGACGTCGGGATGCGCCGCATACCACTGCGCCAGCAGGCGGTCGGCATCGGCCTCGGCGTGCTGCTGCGCATCGCGTATCTGGACGATGGCCGCCAGCCGCGACGGCATCGCTTGCTCCCGATCGATCATCCAGCCAAGCGCCGCCGGAACCGCGAAGGTCGTCACCAGCCATACCCCGATGCCGAGCAGCACCGCCGACGGCGCCGATACCGGCAGCACACCGATCAGGGCACACACCAGCACCCAGACCAGAACGAACCCGGCCAATACCGACAACCACCATCCCAAGGCGGCGAAACTCGCGCCGGGATCGAGCCAGAAGGCGAGTCCGGATGCGATTGCGGCGATGACCCATACCGCCCCGGCACGCAATCCCAGCGCGGCGGCCAGCCACACGCCGACGCGCGGACATTGCACGATGGTCAGACGCCACAAGTTCTGCTCCCGCCCTTGCTGGACCACGCCGGCGCACAGGCAGATCACCGCGAGCGGCAACAACAGGGCCACCACAACGGCGAAGTCCGGCATCGCAAAGCCCTGCAGCAAAGGATTGGGGAGCCGGTCTTCGCGCCGCGCGTCGGTATGGCGGCTTTCCACGGTCACGCGTACCGCGGGCGCATGCAAATGAAAGCCGCCGCTGCCCAGCGCCAGCCCGCCGAGCGCCGGCAGGATCGCCGGCGGCGCGTCGGTGCGCGCGATATCGAAGGCGGCTTTCGCCGCCCTGACGGCGTTCGCGGCGTCGGCGACGTCGGCGGCGGGCGTCGCAGCGCCCGACGATGCCACGGGCAGGGCCGGCAACGCCGATTCGCGCGCGGCGATGCGGCGATCCCAGTCCCTTTCCATCGCCCCCACATGCGCGCGCCACGTGCGCGCGTCCAGGCCCGACGACAGCGCGCTGGCGAGCAGCACGAGTGCCAGCAGGGCCATCACCCAAAAGCTGGCGCGGTCGGCCAGCAGCCTGCGCCATTCGGCCGCGACCACGGCACGCACGAGCCCGCTCATGGCGTCAGGCGCCGCGCGGACGCCCCCAGCAGGATCAGGCCGGCCACGGTCCAGCCGAGCAGCGCGCCGACCTCCGGTACCGCTTCGCGCAGCGCGAAGTGCACGTCGGGCGGACGATAGGAAAAGGAGGGAATCGCGCGCCATAGTGCCTCCCCGGCATAGCGGTCCTCGAACGAGCGGAAGCCGCGCGTATGCTCGGCATCCCAGCGGTCGATCGCGGTATTGACCTCGCGCCGATAGCGTTCCGCGTAGGCCTCGAAATGCCGCTGGTGCGACAGGTCGGTGCCGGCGAGCTTCATCGACAGGTTCTGCAGCGCCAGCGTCGGGCTCAGCAACGCGGCGGCGCGCAGGATGCGCTGGTGCCGCGCATAGCGATCCCACAGCGCGTCGAAATGCAGCTGGTGCACCCGGTCGGCATAGCGGTCGCGTTCCAGGCGCCGCAGCGGGGCGGCGCCCACCGGCAGGTCGTCCAGCCGCGCCACGCCGTAACGACGCATCAGTTCCGCATCGAAGCGACGGCCGCGCTCGGCCAGATCGCCGTCGCCCGGCAAGCCCTGCTGGTAGTCGCGCTGGATCGCGGCCCAGAAGGCGTCGGCGCCGGGCAGCGGCTGCAGATGGTCGGCGACGGCCGCGGCTGCGCGCGGCACCACCAGCACCGCGGCGAGCCACCAGGCCAGCAGCCAGTACAGCGCAGCGTGGCTGCTCGGTGCGCGGGCCGATACGATCAAGGCGATGGCGACGAACACGCCGACGTGCACGAAGTAGCCGGCGGCAAGCGCGGCACCACGCCACAGCATGTCGGTGTCCGCCGGCGATGATCCTGCGGCGGCCAGCAGCGGCGTCATGGCGGCAAGGCCAAATGCCAGCATCGGTGCCGCGAACTTTGCCGCCACCAGCCGCCACGGCGCTACGCCAATGCCATGCAGCATCCGCAGCGTGCCGCTTTCGCGCTCGCGGCTGATCGCGTCGAAGGACAGCGCGACGACCAGCAGCGGCAGCAGCGCCGACAACACGAAGGCGACATCCAGGCGCCCGAAGCGCTCGCCCGGCAGCGCGTCGGCGGCCGGCTCGAAACGCGTGATATTGCGGCGATGGGGCTCGAGCCACAGCGCGCGGCCCAGATAGGGCGTCAGTCCGGGGTCGATCACCGCCAGCACGCTGTCGGGGCGAAACACATAGTGGCCGAAGTGCGCACCGCGGTGGGGATGCTTGTCGCCCTGCGCATCCCATTGCTGCCGCGTGGCCGCCGATACCGCGGCGGTCTCGCGCAACTGTGCCTCGTGGCGCTGCAGCGAGGCGACCAGCACGCCGAGCAGCAACGCGGCCAGCGCCAGCGTCAGCGCAACGGTGCGGCCGTCGCGCGCCATCGCCCGCAGTTCCTTGCGCAAGGCGAGCGCGATCATGCCGGTGCTCCGGCGGGCTGGGCGCAGGCCAGGTAGGTGCGCTCCAGTTCGGCGTGGTCCAGCGTATGCGCATCGAACTCGGCGACCAGCCGGCCCGCGTTCAGGATGCCGATGCGGTCCGCCACCTGGCGCGCGTTGAACAGGTCGTGCGTCGCCATCAGCACCGCCATGCCATCATCGGCCGCCTCGCGTACGCGGCGCGCGAAGTCGTTGGCCGCCGCGGGATCGAGGCCCGAAGTCGGTTCGTCCAGCAGCATCGCGCTGGCGTGCTTGGCATGGGCGATCGCCAGGCCCACCTTCTGCCGCATGCCCTTCGAATACGTCGCCACCCGCCGCGCATGCGCGGCGACGTCGAGGCCAGCCTGCGCCAGCATGCCGGCGGCGGCCTGGCGGTCCAGCCGGATGCCGGCCAGCGCGCAGAAATAGCGCAGGTTTTCGATGCCGCTCAGATAGGGATAGAGCGCGACGTTCTCGGGCAGATAGGCGAGCCGCCGCCGCACCGCCGCGGCGTCTTGCGCCGGCGACAGGCCGTCGACCCGTACCGTTCCCGCATGCGGGGCGACAAAGCCGAGCAGCACGTCGATCGTGGTGGACTTGCCCGCGCCGTTGCCGCCCAGCAGGGCATAGACGACCCCGCGGCCGACATGCAGGTCGAGCCCGTCGATGGTGCGGCGGCCGTCGCGCATGACGACGAGGCCGTCGATGGCAAGTACGTCGGTCATCGGCATCCCCTCAGAAGAAGTACCGCATCGCCACGCCGAACTGCAGCCGGGGCTGGGGCGACACCAGCAGGCCGGCCGCCGAGCCGTAGGCGATGTCGCTGGCAAAGCGCTGCGGCTGCAGGATCGCGTAGGCGGTCCACTGCGTCTGCTTCCAGTCCAGCGTCGCGCGCAGGTCGTAGCGCGTATAGGTCGGCATCGTGCGCAGCTGGATCTGCGGCGTACCGACGTAATACGGGTTGCCGGCGGTCAGATAGGCATCGGCATTCAGCGTCAGCGTCGCGCCCGGCAGGCGATGGCGGTACTGCGCGCCTGCCTTCAGCTGATGACGCGGCACCGACAGCCTGGGGCCGGTATTGGGCAGTGGGTTGTTGGCGCGCGCCTCCAGGATCCGGGCGTAGCTCGCATAGACAGAGACGGCGCGCGTCGCCTGCCAGCGCGTCTCGAGCTCGTAGCCCTTGCGCGTGGTTTCCCCGGCCGAGCGGTACGAACCGTCGGGCTGCGCGATGATCTCGTCTTCGTTGAGGATGTGGTAGGCCACGCCGGAGACGCTCCAACCCTGCGCGGGGGTAGCGGTGAAGCCCAGATCGTGCGAGCGCACCTTCGACGGCGACACGTCGTAGATCGTGCCGCCCGGCGCGCCGAGCGGCCCCGTCGGTCCGCTGCCGCTGATCTGCTCCGCGGCCGGGGAGCGGAAGCCCTGCGCCATGTTGGCGAACAGGTCGAGCCGCGGCGTCACGCTCCAGACCAGTCCGAGCTTGGGCGTCGTCACGCCGGCGCGATAGTCGGTGCTGGCGGCCGGCATCTTGCGGTTGTCGATCTCGTAATCGAAGCGGTCGTGGCGCACGCCGGCGAGCAGCTTCAGGTTGGCGAACGGCCTGTACTGGCCCTGCGCGAAGACGCCGTAGGTCAGCAGGTCCAGCCCCTGGCTGTTGATGTAGTTGGCCGTCGGCACGTCGTTGCGCCAGATGCGGCGCTGCGCGTTGCCACGGTCGCGGCGCAGCTCGACACCGGCCATCAGCGCGGCATCGTCGTTCCACACCAGGTTGTAGGCGAAGCGTCCACCGTAGAAGTGCCGGTCGTCGCTGCCGACGGTATGCTGCACGGCGCTGGTCGCGATGCCGCGCTCGCGCTCGAAGGTCTCGCCGTACAGCGTTGCGTACCAGCCGGCCTCGCCCGTTGCCGGCGTGCGATTGAGGACCAGCGCGGTGCGCTCGCCGCTGCCGAAGCCCGGCAGGCCGTACTGGGTCGAGCGCGGACTGATGCGGCCGGCCTCGAGGTCGTCCAGCAGCAGATAGCCGGCCGCGGTCGATTCGGAGCGATAGTGGTTGATGCGCAGGCTGTACTGGCCGTCGCGGACGCGCGTCGACAGCTTCCAGAACAGGTTGTCCCGCTCGGTGCGGCCGTCGCGGCGGTAGCTGTGGGTGCGGAAGACATCGGCGATCAGCAGCGACTGGATCGGTGGCGACTCCGGCTGCGTCGGGAACGTGTTCGACAGTACCAGCGACAGCCGCTTGCCGTCGTAGCGATCCAGCGCCACGCCGACGCTGGACGGCACCTCGCCGCCGTTGGCCGTGCGAATGTCGACCGCGCCGGCGCGATTCTGGTCGCCATACAGCGCGGAGACCGGCCCCTTGATCACGTCGATGCGGCCGATCATGTCAGGCGTCAGCCATTCGAGAAAGGCCGGACCGTGTCCCGCGCCGGCCTGGCTCGACGGCATGTTCTGCGGCACGCCGTCGATATAGACGGCGGTGTCGGCGCCGTGCGTGCCCTGCGTGGCGAAGCCCCGCATCCGAAAGCCGTTGCCGGTATCGCCCTGGTCGATATTGTTGGCAACCACGCCGGGCACACGCCGGAAGATGTTGGAGATATCCCGGCCGACATTGAGCGTGCCGACCTCGTCGGCGGTGATCACGGTGACGGCCGACGGCAGGCCCGTGCTGTCGACGGTCACGTCGGCGCGCTTGCCCTGCAAGTCGACGTGGTCTTCCTGTCCGACCACGGTGACCTGGGGCAGGGTGCTTTCGGTGGCCGACGCAGGCGGCCGATCGTCGGTCTGGGCGGCGACGTGGGAGGCGAGCAGCGCGCAGGCGCCCACGCCGAGCGCGCGCGCACCGCTGCGCGCCGCGAAGGTTCGGAGAGTCATGGCGATTCCGGACAGCCGGCGTCAGGCGACGCCGGATGGATGGATCGGGGGCATGACGCGCGGCCGCACGGCCGTGGCGTCTGCCCGGAAGCGAAAACGGGAGGGAGAACGCAGTGCGAGGGGACGACACCCCGCGCGAGGCGAGGTCAGACGGGCGGGCCGCGGGGAGGGGGGACGGTGCCGCGCGGGTTCGACGAGAAGGCGGACCCTGGCGCGGCGGCAAGGCGCTGGAGAGAGACGATGCCCGCGGGGGGCTCCGGGATCGGCAGCGCATGGGCCAGCAGCAGATGCAGCCGCGGCGCGCACCACAGGCAATCGCAGTGCGCCTCGTCGCGCGGCTCGTTGTCCGGTGACTCGGATTCTGCTGCGGCGACTGTCGGCGCCGATGCGGCGCCGTCGATACGCTCCGCCGCCGCCGGCAGCGAAACCGCCGCCAGGGCGCGCATGGCCTCGACCCCATGCACATGGCGCACCGCGCCCCACGCCTGATACAGCGTGAGGGCAAGCAGCAGCCAGACGAGTCGTTGTTTGAACGCGGCGGACATGGCCTTTGGCGGGTTGCCAATGGGAGGAGAGACCCAGCCCTTCAAATTGGGCTCGGCGCGCCACATATTAACGCAACTCGATTGCAATAAGAAAGGGCCGGTGCCCTGAGTCATTGTCGCGAAAGCGGGAACCCAGCGTCTTTGCAAGCCACTGGGTCCCCGCCTTCGGGGGGACGAAGGGCACGCTCACGGAACCCGAACGCTTCAGAAGCTGAATGTCGCGCTGGCCCGCACCGTGCGCGGCGCGCCCTGGGTCAGGATGAAGCCATAGCTGGGCAGCCAGTACTTCTCGTTGGTCAGGTTGTCGACCACCAGCCGGAATACCGCGGGCGTCTTGCCCAGCTTCGTGGCGTAGCGGATGCCCGCATCGAAGGTGTGGTACGCCGGCACCCAGTTGCTGTTGTTGGCCTCCAGCGCCATCCTGGACACGTACTGGCCCCCGGCGCTGAGCACCAGGCCGGGCACGGGCGGCACCGCGTACTCGACGTAGGCGGTCGCCTTGAAGGTCGGCGCGCTGTAGGCGCGCTTGCCCAGCACGTCGGGCGAGGCCTCGACGTTCTCCGAATCCAGCAGCGTGACGCCGCCCATCAGCGTCCAGTCGCGCGCGATCCTGCCGCGCGCCGACAGCTCGATGCCGCGATAGCGCGTCTCGCCGTCCTGCGTGTAGACGTTGTCGCTGCGCAGGTAATTCAGGCCGCGCTGGATCTGGAACAGCGCCGCGTTCAGCGTCCAGTCCTCCAGCTCGGCCTTGGCGCCGATCTCGTACTGACGGCTCTTGAGCGGGCCGAACACCTCCCCCGCGTTGCGCGCGGTCAGCGGCGCGGTGCCGCCGGCTTCCTGCGATTCGACATAGCTGCCGTACAGCGTCAGCGGCTGCACCGGCTTGTACATCAGCGCGAGGGTCGGCGTCAGCGGCGACTTCTTGTAGGTGCTCGAGATCGCGCCCTCCGGCGTGTAGCCGGTCTGGTCGTAGCGCGTGTAGCGCAGGCCGGCCAGCACCGACCACTGCTCGTTGAACTTGATGGTGTCGCTGAAGAACACCGACTTCTGCTCGATCCTGGAGGCGCGGTACAACACGTCCGACGACGGCACGCGCGACAGCGGCAGGCCGGTCGGCACGAACTGGCCCGGGTCGTACAGATTGCCGAAGCCGATGATGCCGCCGCCGCTGAAGCTGCCCCAGTTCTGCACCAGGCTCTGCCACGACAGGCCGGCCGCGATGTCGTGCTCGAGGCTGCCGGTGCGCACCTTGCCGGTTGCCATCGTCTGCGCGTGCTGATAGTGGTAGCGCGAATACGAGCTGTACTGGTTCTCCGCGTAGTTGCCGGCGTTGTCCAGCAGCAGGATGGCGCTGTCGGCGTTGCCGCGGTTCTGCTGCGTGAAGCGGTACGAGGTGCGCAGGTTCCAGTCGTCGGCGAAGCCCCAGTTGAGCTCGGTGCCGATGCTCTTGATCTCGGTCTCGTAATAGGTGCCCTTGCTTGCCACGCGCCGGCTGCCGTCCAGCGTGCGCGGCGTGTTGACGAACTCGGTCACCGGCGCGCCGAAGTCCTGGCCCGGGATGATGCCGTAGTAGGCGCCCTTGACGTTGCGCTGCTGGTAGAGGCCGTCGAGCGACCAGCGCAGGTTGCGGCTGAGCTTCGCGTCCAGCGCCACCGAGGCGGAATCGCGCTTGATATGGCCGCCGTCGACGAAGGTGTCGCCTTCCTCGTGCACGAAGCCGACGCGCGCGCCGAACATGTCGTTGGCGCCGAAGCGGCCGCCGACGTCGATCGACTCGCGCAGCACGCCGTCCGAGACATAGCCGAGCGACGCGCTGCCGGCGAACTTCGCGGTGGGGCGCTTGGTGACGAAGTTGGCGATGCCGCCCGGCGCGCCGAAGCCGTACATGAAGCCGCCCAGGCCCTTGAGCAGCTCGACGCGTTCGAAGTGTTCGAGCGGCACGTCGCTGCCCCAGTTCGGGATGGCGAGACCGTCGATCTTGTAGCCCTCGAGCAGATCGAGATGCAGGCCGCGGATCGTCAAACCCGCCGACTCGCCGATATAGCCGTCGCCGATCGGCGCGACCGACGGATCGCCGCGGAACACGTCGCCCAGCGTGATCGCCTGGCGGTTCTCGATCAGTTCCTGCGGCACCACCGAGACCGAGAACGGCGTGTCCTGCAGCGGCTTGTCGCCGAGGGCGCCTGTGCTGGCGTCGCGGGCGCGATAGGCGGGCTCGCTGCCGGCGGTGACATGGACGGTCGGCAGATCGGCTTGCGCGGTGGCGCTTGCCGTGGCGGTCTGCGCGAGCACCGGCGCGGCGACGCCGCCGACGGCGGCGATCAGGGCCAGCTGGCGCGCCAGCGGTGTCAGCGCAGGGCGGCTGCGGCGAGGGTTTGACATGGCTCGATTCCTCTTCGGTTGTTGTGCGGAACGCGCACGGCTCCGCCCGCGCCGCGGAGAACCGCGTGCGCCTCGGAGCAGTGCAAATGGGGTGGGGGTGTGGTCTTGTGGGGCCGGTACGCTGCGAACGGCGGCGATCAGCCCTGGCGCGCCCGGGCGGGCGCGACGGGAATTACGGAGCGTCGACCACCGGCGGGGCCGAGGGGCCGGGGTCGCCCCGGCTCGGACGCGGCGCCCATACCGAATCGGCCGGGCCCGTCCGTGCGCGGCGCTGGGTGGCGCGCGCGAGGGCGACGAAGCCGGCCGCGAAGGCCAGCGCGCCGATGTCGAAGCCGGCGACGGCCCATTCGCCTTGCTGCACGGTGCGCAGCAGATGGTCGCCGGTCAGGATCGCGTTGGCGACCGGCACCACCAGGTAAGCCAGCGCCGCCACGTACAGCAGCTCGATCGCGGCCCGCACCGGCGGGCGCAGCAGGGCCCAGGCCAGCGCGGCGAAGAACACCGGGAAGTAGACGAAGGACGACGGACGCTCCGGCCACAGCAGCGCGCCGGTGAAGGCGACCGCCACGCCGACGCAGCAGCCGATGCAGACGCCGACCGTGGCCTGCGCCAGCAGCCGGTGCACGCGCGGCTGCTCGGCCTGGCGGGCCTTGCGGCGCGACTCTATCCACAGCAGGTTGCCCGAGTAGAACAGGAAGGCCCCCGCCAGCCCGGCGATCAGATAGACCAGCCGCAGCGCCAGGTCGCCGTAGGTACCGAAATGCAGCGCGAACAGGGCGCTGTAGAGCCCGTGGTTCGTGTCGCGCCCGCTGGCGGTCTGGTTGGCGATCACGCGGCCGCTGTCGGGCTGCCCGGCGGCGGCGTGGATCCCGACCGAGCCGAAGTTGCCGAGCGCGCGCTCGCTGTCGCCGCGCACCTCGATCAGCGCATTGGCGTCGCCGACGCGCTGGTAGCGCACCGAATTCGGCTTGAAGCCCTCGCCGGCGGTGCGCTGCGCGATCTCGATCAGCTCGCGCGCCGGCATCAACTGCGCCGGCTTGCCGGCCGCCTGCACCTCGGGCACCGACGACATCGCGGTGGGCAGCGCCGACATCAGCTTGCCGTCGAAGGTCAGCACGTTGAAGGCCATCGCCAGCGTCATCGACACGCAGAACAGCGCGCCGGTGATCGCGATGACCAGGTGGAAGGGCAGGCTGAACAGGCCGATCACGTTGTGCGCGTCCATCCAGAAGCGCTTCAGGTTGCGGCCCGGGCGCACCGCGAACAGGTCCTTCTTCAGCCGCGGCAGGTGCAGCAGCACGCCGGAAACCAGCGCCAGCCCGTACAGCACCGACACCACGCCCATGAAATGCATGCCCGCCTGCATCGGCAGGCCCAGCGTGTAGTGCAGGGCGTTCAGGAAGTTCGACAGCTCGCCGCGCACGCCGTCGAGCGAGGTGTCCTGCGGCGAGGTCCTGCCCGCGCCCAGCTTCTCCTCGTTGGTCGTCTGCCACTCGCCCTTGGCATCCATCCAGTAGGCGGTGGTGTGCGGCTCGCCTTCGGTCGGCAGGCCGATATAGACGCTGGCGGCCGCCTCGGGATGGACCTTGACCAGCGTGGCGACGAAGCGGTCCAGATCCTCGGGCGAAGGTTTGGCGGCGGCATGGGTCTCGCCGCGGATGCGCGCGTGCGACTGCCACTCGTGCAGCTCGTGGTGGAACACCGTGATCGCGCCGGCGAAGAACGCGATGAACAAAGCCCAGCCGGCCATCAGGCCGACCCAGGTATGCAGCGTCTGGTAAACGCGCAGCGTTGCAGCCTTCATGGCGTACTCCTTACGCGGCCGCGCCGGGCACGGCCATCAGCCGCAGTCCCCACAACGCACCGAAACAGATCAGATTGGCCGCGCCCAGCCATAGCCAGGCGGCGCGGCTGCTCGAAAACAGCAGGCTGGTGCTGATGATCGCGACCCACAGCGGCAGGCTGGCGGTCACCGCGCCGATGATGCCGCTCTGCCAGCCACCCGGCAGCCACAGGATGGCCAGCGTGCAGACCGCCAGCGACAGCGGAAAGCCGAGCAGCGTGCCGGCCAGCCATTTGGTGCCGATGCCCCCGTTCATGCCGCCTCCTCGCCGCCGCGGCGCTTGTGCAGATAGCAGCCGAGGAAGGGCCACAGCGACAGGCCGGTGCCAAGCGTGGCCAGCGTCGCGGCGATGGAAGAGGGCCAGCTGTGCTCGACCGACCAGCCGACCGCGCCGGCCGAGGTCAGCACGATGCCGAGCCAGACCATCATGCGGCGTTGAGGCGGCCGGCGCAGCAGCACCTGGTTGGGACCGGCCAGATACAGGCAGGCAGCGCCCGCCAGGCCGAGGAGAGCGGCAAAGAGTTGCATCGCCAGGAATTGTTATGGATTCAAAACACGAATGGTAATGATTCGTATTTGGCGATGCAAGTTATTGATATTGTTTGCAATGTATTGGTAGACGAGGGTGGTAGACGTGGCTTGCCCTCTCCCCCGACCCCTCTCCCGCAAGCGGGAGAGGGGAGCCGGTTAGCGGAGGTGTGGAGCATTGCGACAGCGGTCGGGTAGTCGATATCAACCGCGTTCTCCCTCTCCCGCAAGCGGGAGAGGGGCTGGCTGGCGGAGGTGGAGAGTATTGCGACAGCCGTTCGGGTGGTCGATACGGAGGGCGTTCTCCCTCTCCCGCTTGCGGGAGAGGGTTGGGGAGAGGGAAATACGGCGTTGGAGGACTACAGACGCTGGCCGGCAGCAATGCCGGTCGAGAAAGCTCAATCCCCGAACAGATTCAGCAACCCATCGAGCCCGACATGGTTGAACGCCACGCTGGCCTGCGCGCGTACCACCGGCTTGGCGCGGAAGGCGACCGACAGGCCGGCGATCGCCATCATCTTCAGGTCGTTCGAGCCGTCGCCCATCACGATCGCCTGCTGCGGATCGGCGCCGATCGCCTCGCAGGCTTCGCGCACGGTGCGGGCCTTGACCTCGGCATTGACGATCTCGCCTTCCACCCGGCCGGTCAGCTTGCCGTCGACGATCTCCAGCGTATTGGCGCGGGTGAAATCCAGGCCCAGCCGGGCCTTGAGCTTCTCGGTGAAGTGGACGAAGCCGCCCGACACCAGCAGCGTACGCAGGCCCGCGGCGCGCGCGGCTTCCAGCATCCGCTCGGCGCCGGGCGACAGCCGCAGCCGTTCCTCGTAGACGCGGTCAAGCACGCTGGCGTCCAGGCCCTTGAGCAGCGCGACGCGGCGCCGCAGGCTTTCGTTGAAGTCGGTAATCTCGCCGCGCATCGCGGCCTCGGTGATGGCCGAGACCTCGGCCTTCAGCCCGCAGAAATCGGCGATCTCGTCGATGCACTCGATCGTGATCAGCGTCGAATCCATGTCCATCGCCACCAGCCGGAAGTCGGACAGCCCGCGATGCGTCGGCAGCACCGCCCAGTCCAGCCGGCGCGGCTCGCAGAATGCCTCCAGTGCATCGCGCAGCCGGGCGTCGAGCGGCGCGCAGGCCTCGGCGGTGGCGACGGTGTCGCCGCGCAGGCTCAGGCCGGGCGCGTCGGCCAGCACGCGCAGCGCGTCGATATCCTGGGAGGCGATGGGTTGCAGGCTTTGGACGATCAGGGGCATGGAAAGGTCGAAAAACTTCGGTCGTCCCCGCGCAGGCGGGGGCGACAGTAAAGCGCGGGGCCGACGGTGCCGGGCGGGGCGGCGGTGAAAGGACGCTATTGTAATCGCCCCGCGCCTGCTCCTGCGCCGAGCCGATCAGCGCTGCGCCATCGTCATGTAGTCGACCGTCAGGTTCGACAGCGCCCGCACCCCGTTGATCAGCGCCGGCTCGTCGACGTAGAACTCCGGCGAGTGGTTCGACGGCGCCTTGGTGACGTCGGTGCCCTTGGGCGTCACGCCGAGATTGAAGAACAGGCCCGGCACCTTCTCCTGGTAGAACGAGAAGTCCTCCGACGCCGTGGCCTTGGGCGCCAGCATCCAGTTGCCGTCGCCCGCCACGCGCTTGAGCGTCGGCGCCATCTTCTCGGTCAGCGCCGGCTGGTTGACGGTGGCGTTGTACAGCTCGACCACGCGGAAGGTCGCCTCGGCACCGGAGCTGGCCGCGATCGACTCGGTGGTGCGCTTCATCCGCGCATGGATGTCCTTCTTCATGCCCTCGTCGTAGGTGCGGATGGTGCCCATCATCTCGACCTTCTCCGGCACGATGTTCATGCGGTTGCCGCCGTGGATGGTGCCGACCGTGATGACCGACGGCTCCAGCATCGCATTGACCTGTCGGCTCTGGATGGTCTGCAGCCCCAGCACGATCTGCGACGACACCACGATCGGATCGATGCCGCCCCACGGACGCGCGCCATGGGTCTGGCGGCCCTTGACGTCGATCCAGAACTGGTCGGCCGCGGCCATCGCCGGACCGCTGCGCCAGGCGAGCTTGCCCGACTCGATGCCGCTGCTGACATGCAGGCCGAAGATCGCATCGACCTTGGGGTTCTCCAGCACGCCCTCGGCCACCATCTGCCTGGCGCCCCAGATATTGGTGCCGTCGGGCTCGATATCGGCCGGACTTTCCTCGGCCGGCTGGAAGATGAACTTGACGGTGCCGGGCAGCTGGTCCTTCATGCCGGCCAGCACCTCGGCGGTGGCCATCAGGATCGCGACGTGCGTGTCGTGCCCGCAGGCGTGCATCACGTCCACCTCCTTGCCGAGGTACTTGCCCTTGGCCTTCGAGGCGAACGGCACGTCGACGCGCTCCTTGACCGGCAGCGCATCCATGTCGGCGCGCAGCGCCACCACGGGCCCCGGCTTGCCGCCCTTGAGCAGGCCCACCACGCCGGTCTTGGCCACGCCGGTCTTGACCTCCATGCCCAGCTTGCGCAGATGGTCGGCCACCAGCTTCGCGGTGCGCACCTCGTAGTTGCCGAGTTCCGGGTGCTGGTGGATGTCGCGGCGCCAGGCGATCAGCCGGGCCTCGGCCGCCTTGGCGCGCGTTTCGATCTGCGCGTGCAGGGCGGTGTCGGCGGTGTTCGCCTGGGGCTGGGCGGCGGCCGAGGGCGCGGTCTGCGCGAGCGCCGGCGAGACCAGGGCCGAGCCGCACAGCAGGCCGGCCGCCATGGTCAGCGCCGAGATGGCGGCCGGCAGCGGGCGGAAGCGAAGGGTGGGAGCTTGAGCGTGAGCCTGAGCCTGAGCCTGAGCCTGAGCGGGGGAGCGGCGTGCTGCCATGTCGAGTTCTCCTTTGATGTCGTTGTGGTCGTTGCCGTTGTCGTGGCGGCATGTACTGCAACGGGGCCTCTGCGTGCCCCTCGTGCGTCCGGCCGGGCCATGCAAGGCTCCGGCCGTTCAGGCCATCGGTGAGGAAGCGCGATGCGCCTCCGGGACTGGATGTCCTGGTGTGCCGACGGGAACCGTCAGGCTTGGATGCGCAGGCTGTCGACGACCTTGTGCAGGAAGGCCTCGCATTGCGCGAGCTGTTCCAGCGCGACGAACTCGTCGGCCTTGTGGGCCTGCTGGATGTCGCCGGGGCCGCAGACCACGGCCGGGATGCCGGCGCGCTGGAACAGGCCGCCCTCGGTGGCGTAGGCCACCTTGCTGATCGCGTTGTCGCCGGTCAGCGCGCGCACCAGTTGCGTGATGGCATCGCGCTCGGCGGCATCGAGGGCCGGTGCCGCGGCGATGCGCGTGATGCTCAGGTCCGCGTCGGCATGCTCGGCGCGCATGCGCGGCAGCAGCACGTCGTTCGCATAGGCCTCGATGCGCGCGCGGATCCCCTCGGGATCGACACCCGGCAGGTTGCGGTACTCGAACACGAACTCGCACAGCGCGGGAATCGTGTTCAGTGCGATGCCGCCGTGGATGGTGCCGGTCGACGCGGTGGTGAAGGGCACGTCGAAGGCATCGTCGTACGGGCCCTTGGCGCGGAACTCGTCGGCGAGATCCCGGATGAAGCAGATCAGCCGCGCCGCGTATTCGATCGCATTGACCCCGCGCGGCGTCAGCGAGGAATGGGCGGCCTGGCCCTTGACGCAGCAGCGATAGGCGTTGATGCCCTTGTGGGCGACGATCACGCGCATGCTGGTCGGCTCGCCGACGATGCAGCCGGCTGGCTGGATGCCGCGCTCGCGCAGGTCGTCGATCAGATAGGGCGCGCCCATGCAGCCGACCTCCTCGTCGAACGACAGCGCGTAGTGCACCGGCTCGCGCAGCCGTGCCTGCAGCAGCGTGGGCAGCAGCGCGAGGCTGGTGCCGATGAAGCCCTTCATGTCGCAGGCGCCGCGGCCGTACAGCTTGCCGTCGCGCAGCGCCGGGCGGAACGGATCGGTGCTCCAGTCCTGGCCGTCGACCGGCACCACGTCGGTATGCCCCGACAGCACGATGCCGCGCTGCTCGCTGCCGTCGGCGGCGGGCACGGTCACATGCAGGTTGGCCTTGTTGCGCTGCGGGTTGTAGCTCAGGTGGGGCTTCAGGCCCCGGGCCACGAAGTGGTCCCGCACCGTTTCGATCAGGCCGAGATTGGACTCGCGGCTGGTGGTGTCGAACTCGATCAGCCGGCGGGTCCAGTCGAGGGCGGAATGTTCGGGGGCGTCGCTAAGGACGTCGGTGAGGGCGTCGGCGGGGGCAGGGGTAGGGGCTGGCATGCGGCAGGATCACGCTGGTGGATGTCCGATCCTACACCTGGATATGTGCTGGGGTCCACTTTGGCCCTGTCGCTGGCCCTCTCCCCAACCCTCTCCCCAACCCTCTCCCGCAAGCGGGAGAGGGAGCCGAACGCGAGCGCTTCAGCTGCCTTCGCTGCAGGGCTACCGCGGAGGATTGCAGGACGCTCCCCTCTCCCGCCTTGCGGGAGAGGGGTGGGGGAGAGGGCAACCGCCGCCCGCTATCCCATCATCCCCTCACGCCAGCTGCCGCAGCGTCTGCTTGATCGTCTGCGCGCGCACCGCCACGTCCGGCATCTTTGCCTCGATGCGCAGCTTGTCCTGCCCGGCCAGCTTGATATGCCGGTTCTTCTGCACCAGGTCGATGATGCGGATCGCATCGATCGGCGGATTGGGCACGAACTGCACGCTGATCGCGGCCTCGCCGGCGTCGATCTTGCGCACGCCGAGCGGCACTGCGGCGATGCGCAGCCGGTGCGTTTCGATCAGCGCCTGCGCCTGCGCGGGCGGGCGGCCGAAGCGGTCGACCAGCTCCTCGTGGATGTCGTCGACCTGCTCGGGGCGCTCGCAGTTGGCCAGGCGCTTGTACAGCGACAGCCGCTCGTGCACGTCGGTGCAGTAGTCGCTCGGCAGCAGCGCCGGCGTGCCGAGGTTGATCTCGGTGGTGGCCGCCAGCGGCGCCATCAGGTCCGGCTCCTTGCCGGCCTTGAGCGCCTTGACCGCGGCGTTCAGCATGTCGGTGTACAGCTGGAAGCCGATCTCGTGGATCTCGCCCGACTGCTTGTCGCCCAGCACCTCGCCGGCGCCGCGGATCTCGAGGTCGTGCATCGCCAGATAGAAGCCCGAGCCCAGTTCCTCCATCTGCTGGATCGCCTCCAGCCGCCGCTGCGCCTGCCTGGTCAGTCCCTCCGGATCGTGCACCAGCAGATAGGCGTAGGCCTGGTGGTGCGAGCGGCCGACGCGGCCGCGCAGCTGGTGCAGCTGCGCCAGCCCGAACTTGTCGGCGCGGTGGATCAGGATCGTGTTGGCCGACGGCACGTCGATGCCGGTCTCGATGATCGTCGTGCACAGCAGGATGTTGGCGCGCCGTGCGACGAAATCGCGCATTACGCGCTCGAGCTCGCGCTCGTGCATCTGTCCGTGCGCGACCGCGATGCGGGCTTCGGGCACCAGTTCGGCCAGCCGCGCGCGCTTGTTCTCGATGGTCTCGACCTCGTTGTGCAGGAAGTAGACCTGGCCGCCGCGCTTGAGCTCGCGCAGGATGGCCTCGCGCAGCACGCCGTCTTCCTCGCGCCGCACGAAGGTCTTGATCGCCAGCCGCTTCTGCGGCGCGGTGGCGATCACCGAGAAGTCGCGCAGCCCTTCGAGCGCCATGCCCAGCGTGCGCGGAATCGGCGTCGCGGTCAGCGTCAGCACGTCGACCTCGGCCCGCAGCGTCTTCAGCGCTTCCTTCTGGCGCACGCCAAAGCGATGTTCCTCGTCGATGATCACCAGCCCCAGCCGCTGGAAGCGCACGTCGTCGGACAGCAGCTTGTGCGTGCCGATCACGATATCGACGGTGCCGTCGTTGATCTGCTTGATGGCCGCCTCGACTTCCTTCTTGGTCTTGAAGCGCGACAGCTCGACGATGCGCACCGGCCAGTCGGCGAAGCGGTCCGACAGCGTCTGGAAATGCTGCTCGGCGAGCAGCGTGGTCGGCGCCAGCATCGCCACCTGCTTGCCGCCCATCACCGCGACGAAGGCCGCGCGCAGCGCCACCTCGGTCTTGCCGAAGCCGACGTCGCCGCAGACCAGACGGTCCATCGGCTTGCCGGACGTCATGTCGGCGATCACCGCGGCGATCGCCGCGGCCTGGTCCGGCGTCTCCTCGAAGCCGAAGCTCTCGGCGAAGGTCTCGTAATCCTTCGGCGACAGCGCGAAGGCATGGCCCTCGCGCAGCGCGCGGCGCGCGTACAGGTTCAGCAGCTCGGCGGCGGTGTCGCGGATCTGCTGCGCGGCGCGGCGCTTGGCGCGTTCCCACTGGCCGGAACCGAGCGAATGCAGCGGCGCCGTTTCCGGATCGGCGCCCGAATAGCGCGAGATCACATGCAACTGGTGGACCGGCACATAGAGCTTGCTGCCCTTGTCGTAGTCCAGATGCAGGAATTCCTCCTCGCCCTGGCCCATGTCGAGCGTGACCAGGCCCTGGTAGCGGCCGATGCCGTGTTCGCTGTGCACGACCGGATCGCCGATCTTCAGTTCGGCCAGGTCGCGCACCATCGCATCGACGCTGCTGGCCTGCTCCTGCTTGCGGCGACCGGCCCGGCGCGCGGTATTCGCATAGAGTTCGGCTTCGGTGACGAAGGCCAGGCCGGGGTGGCCGTCCGCACCGGGCAGCACGAAGCCGCTCTGCAGCGGCGCCACCGCGATCGCGAACGGCGCATCGCTCGCCAGGAAGGCCGCACAGTCCTCGACCGGGTGCGGGCGCAGGCCGCTGTCGGCGAACAGCTGCAGCAGCGTCTCGCGGCGGCCGGCCGAATCGGCGCACATCAGCACGCGCGCCTGCTTGCGCAGCAGCAGCGCCTCCAGATTGACCAGCGGATCCTCGGCGCGGCGATTGACCGAGACGTCGGGCAGCGCGGCCGAAAGGGGCGCGGCATCGGCGCCGGCCGGACCTTCCTGCAGCACCAGCCGCGCCAGCGGCTTGGCGGCGGTAAAGAACTGCTCTTCGTTCAGGAACAACTGCGCGGGCGGCAGCAGCGGCCGCTCGCGATCGTGCCGCATGAAGTCGTAGCGCGGCTGCGTATCGCTCCAGAAGCGGCGGATCGCCTCGTCGACCGCGCCGACATAGGCCAGCTGCGTGCCGGCCGGCAGGTAGTCGAACAGCGTCGCCGCCGATTCGAAGAACAGCGGCAGGTAGTACTCGATACCGGCCGACGGCACGCCGTTGCCGATGTCCTTGTAGATCGGCGATTTGCTCGGGTCGCCCTCGAACACCTCGCGCCAGCGGCCGCGGAACGCGGTGCGCGCGGCCTCGTCGAGCGGAAACTCGCGCCCGGGCAGCAGGCGCACTTCCTTGACCGGGTAGAGGCTGCGCTGCGTGTCCGGATCGAAGGCGCGGATGGTCTCGATCTCGTCGCCGAACAGGTCGATCCGGTACGGCAGCGCCGAGCCCATCGGGAACAGGTCGATCAGGCCGCCGCGCACGCTGTATTCGCCGGGCCGCATCACCGCGCTGACATGCTCGTAGCCGGCCAGCGTGAACTGCGCCTTCAGCGCGGCCTCGTCGAGCCGTTCGCCCTGCTTGAAGAAGAAGGTGTAGGCGGCCAGGAAGGCCGGCGGCGCCAGCCGGTACAGCGCGGTCTGCGCCGGCACCAGCATCACGTCGCACTGGCCGGTCTGGATGTCGTGCAGGGTGGCCAGGCGCTCGGACACCAGGTCCTGGTGCGGCGAGAAGCTGTCGTAGGGCAGGGTTTCCCAATCGGGCAGCACGCGCACGCGCAGCTCCGGCGCGAACCACGGGATCTCGTCGGCCAGCCGCTGCGCGTCGACCGCGTTGGCGCACACCACCGCCAGCATCGGCATCTGGCCGTGCGCCTTGTCGTGCAGCATGCGGGCATAGGCGGCGAGCGCCAGCGCATCGGCCGAGCCGTGCAGGCCGGCGATCTGATGGCGCTGGCCGGCCTTGACCAGCGGCAACTGAGTGGAAACGGGGAGCGCGGAGGGCGATTTGGCGTCGGGCATAAAGCGGTTCGGTTCAAACGACGACGCCCCGCCGGCAGCGCGGGCGGGGGTGTCGAGAAGAGGGTCGTATTATAGAATGCGCAGCGCCCGGCCATCGGGCGCCGCATTTGGTACCGCCAGCCCAAGGCATACCCACCACGCAGGGTCGACCCATCGTGGAGCCTGGTTGGCGCAAACAGCCGAACCTTTTTCCCGCCAGTCCGCCGCATGTCCGAACGACGTTTTGCCCTGATTCCCTGTGCCGGCAGCGGCAGCCGCGCGGGCGCCGGCCTGCCCAAGCAGTATCGCGAACTGGCCGGCCATCCGATGATCTGGTACGCGCTGGCGGCGTTCTCCGCGTGTGAGTCGATCAGCGCCACCGCGCTGGTGCTGGCGCCGGACGATCTGCCGCTGCAGGCGCGCTTCGGCTCGGCGGCCTTTGCCGGGCTGCGCTTCGATACCGCCTTCGTCGGCGGCCAGTCGCGCCACGAATCGGTGCTCAACGGCCTGCGGCATCTGGTCCAGCTGGGCGCCGCGGATCAGGACTGGGTGCTGGTGCACGATGCCGCGCGGCCGGGCCTGACGCCGCTGATGATCGATACGCTGATCCGCGCGGTGGAAGGGGACGATGGAGATGGTCCCGACGCGGCGATCGGCGGCATCCTGGCAGTGCCGGTGCCCGATACGCTCAAGCGCGCCGAGACCGGGCCGCTGCATCCGAGCGAGCCGCTGCAATCTTCCCGGCCCTCGCAACCGTCCCGCATCGGCGGCACCGTGCCGCGCGAAGGGCTGTGGCAGGCGCAGACCCCCCAGATGTTCCGCGTCGGCGTACTGCGCCAGGCGCTGGAAGACGCGCTCGCCAGCGGCGCGGTCGTGACCGACGAGGCCAGCGCGATCGAGCGGCTCGGCCTGAAGCCGCGGCTCGTCAACGGCTCGCTGCGCAATTTCAAGGTGACCTATCCCGAGGACTTCGCGCTCGCCGAAGTCCTGCTCGGCGGCCCGTCCGCCGCCGCTTCTTCTGGAGACCGACCGCGATGATGCCCCTCGATATCCGCGTGGGACAAGGCTACGACGTACATGCGCTGGTGCCGGGCCGCAAGCTGGTGCTCGGCGGCGTGGAGATTGCGCATGACCGCGGGCTGCTCGGCCATTCCGATGCCGATGCCTTGCTGCATGCGATCACCGATGCCTTGTTCGGGGCCGCGGGGCTGGGCGATATCGGCCGGCATTTCCCCGATACCGATCCGGCGTTTGCGGGCGCCGACAGCCGCGCGCTGCTGCGCGAGGCCGTGCGGCGCGTGCGCGAGGCCGGCTACGAAGTCGGCAATGTCGATGCGACCGTGATCGCGCAGGCGCCGAAGCTGGCGCCGCATATCGGCGCGATGGTGGCCAATCTGGCGGAGGATCTGGGCGTCGCGGTCGCCCGCTGCAACGTCAAGGCCAAGACCAACGAGAAGCTGGGCTTCGAAGGGCGCCAGGAAGGGATCGCCGCGCAGGCGGTGGTGCTGCTGTGGCGCGGCGCCATCGTCGCGCCGCAGGACTGAACGCGCTCGGTGCGCAGTGATTCGGGTGATACGGGTGATCCGGGTGATTTGGGCCGTTACAGGCCCGGCTGCGGTGCGTCGGCTTCCTTCGGCTCGAGCACGTAGACGTAGTCGACCAGCCGTTCCAGCGGTCCCGAGCGCGCGCCGGCCTCGGTCCGCTTGACGAAGCCCATCTGCTGGCACAGGCGGTTGGCGGCATCCATTTCCGGCATGGTGCGCACCACCAGCGCCTGCGCGCCGATATCGCGCGCACGCTCGATGCAGATCTGCATCAGCGTGCGTCCGAGACCCAGTCCCCGCGCCTGCGGATTGACCGACAGCAGCCGCGCCTCGGGCAGGGCCAGCGTCACCGTGCTGCCGTCCAGCGCCTGCAGCGTCGCGCCGGGGTGGCAGAACAGCACCGCGCCGCTGATGCCGTGATCGGTCTCGGCAACCCACCATTCCATATCGGACGTACTGGTCGCCAGTACCGAGCGCATGCCCTGCTGGAACGACGCGCGGCAGTCCTCCATGATTTCGAGCTCGTACTGCGCATACGCTTCCTGCGTGACCGCGGCGATCTGGCCCCAGTCGGAAGCCGTGGCGAGACGATAGTGGAAATGCGGCGAGGAGGGCGAGGGCAGTTGGCTCATGATGGTCCGCGAAGCAGGATCTGCCTCGATTGTAGGCCGGACCGTGCACAAATGCAGTCGGAGAAATGCGGACGCGCGGGAGCGATGTGCGGGCCCTGAAATGCCGATGGCCGCGCTGGGCGGCCATCGAACAGTCTGCTCGTCGTTCCCGCGCATGCGGGAATCCCAGCGTCTTCAAACGTCACTGGGTCCCCGCGTTCTCGGGGACGACAGGGCGATTCGACCTTACTCGGCTGCGATCACATTGGCCGCCGCCGTGATCACCGCAGCGATACGGCCGACATCGCGCAGTTGCTGCGAGGTCATGCCCTGTTCGTTCTTCAGCAGCTCGTAGTGCGAGCGGATGCAGAAGTGGCACTTGCCGACGATCGATGCGGCCAGCGCGTACATCTCGAAGCGGCGCTTGTCGACGCCGCCGTGCGTCGCATACGCGTTCATGCGCAGGCCGGCGGGCTGGCTGGCCAGATCGGGATCGGCGGCCATCTCGACATACGGATACCAGACATTGTTCATGCCCATCAGCGCGGCCGCGGTCAGCGCGCCGTTCAGCTCTTCGGGCGAGAGCACGCCGGCGTTGCGGATCGCGTCGACGATGATCCTGCTCTTGGCGGCGAAGGCGGCGGCCAGCGCCACGCCCACCGCATCGTTGCCCTCCAGCGAGGAGCGTGCGATGGTGCCGTCCAGGTTCAGGCGAATGTCCTTCGCATAGTCGGGAATGAGATTCTTGATCGTCGTGAGGAATTCCATCAAATTCTCCTATCGCTTTGGGCGGAAAAAACCCGCATGAGCGGGTTTCGGTGCGCACTGGGGCGCGGTTGCCGGCGGCGAACCGCCGGCAACATCGACATCGTGCGAATTACAGCGTCGCGCCGCCGACAGCGCGGTTGCACGGGCACAGCTCGTCGGTCTGCAGGCCGTCCAGAATGCGCAGGATTTCTTCGGGGTTACGGCCGACGTTCAGGTTGTTCACCGAGACGTGCTGGATCGTGTTGTCCGGGTCGACGATGAAGGTGGCGCGCAGCGCAACGCCGGCTTCCTTCTCGCGCACGCCCAGCTGGTCGACCAGCGAGCCGGTGGTATCGGCGAACTGCCACGAGGCCAGCTTGTTCAGGTCCTTGTGTTCACGGCGCCATGCCAGCTTGACGAACTCGTTGTCGGTCGAGCCGCCCAGCACGATCGCGTCGCGGTCGGCAAAGTCCTGGTTCAGCTTGGCGAAAGCCACGATTTCGGTCGGGCACACGAAGGTGAAGTCCTTCGGGTAGAAGTAGATGATTTTCCACTTGCCTTCGAACGACTTCTCGGTGATGTCTTCAAAGGCCGACTGGCCGTTTTCTTCGTGGGCGTTGAAACCCGGCTTGACACCGACGACGTGGAACGGTTCGAGCTTGTCACCAACGGTCTTCATGGACTTCTCCTGGATACGGTTGAACAGACGCCAGCGGGGCATCGCAAGCGGCCATCGTCGTGACGACTTCAAGCCTGCTGCGCATGCCACGCAACGAATGGGGAGTATGCAGCATCCTGCCCGGCACGGCTAATTGAAAATCTCAAAGAGACCGATAGCTGGGAGGGCCTGCCGCTTGTGCTGTCGTCCCGGCGACAGCGGGAACGACAACGGGCTGCCTGGAGCATCGCGCCACCATACACCATCGTTATGACGCCAGCATGGCGATGCCGGCAGCCTACGCGCGCCGGAAACACGCGCTGACCACCAGGCCGCTGCCCGGCGACGGACGATTGGTCAGCACCAGACGGCCGCCGTTGCGCTGCATGATCCGGTTGACGATCGACATGCCCAGGCCCGCGCCCTTGGCCTCGCTGCGCGCCGCGTCGAGCCGATAGAACGGCCGCGTCAGCAGCGGCAGCTGGGCGTCGGGCACGCCGTCGCCGTGATCGGCCACCACCAGCATCGCCTCCTTGTCATGGTTGCGCGTGGTGATCTCGACCTCGGCGATGCCGCTGTCCGGATGCTTGGCATAGCGGCGCGCATTCTCGACCAGGTTGTCGAGGATGCGCTGGACCTCCATCCGGTTGGCCATCGCCATCACCGGCTCGGGTGCATGCACGCGGATGCGGATGTCGTCATGCGCCGCATAGACGTTGACCGCGTCGCGCACCAGCGAGGACAGGTCGACCGGCTCGCTGCTCTCCTGCGCGGGGCGCGCGTAGTTCAGGAACTGGCCGATGATCGCGTCCATCTGCTCGATGTCGGCGATCATCGCCTCGCGCGTGGTGTCGTCGACCGGGGACATCTCGGTCTCGAGCCGCAGGCGCGTCAGCGGCGTGCGCAGGTCGTGCGAGATGCCGGCCAGCATCACCACGCGGTCGTCGTCGAGCTGGCGCAGGTCGCGCACCATCTGGTTGAAGCTGTGGTTGGCCTGCGCGACCTCGCTGGCGCCGCGCTCGGGCAGCGGCGGCGGATCGCCCCCCGAACCGATCGCGCGCGCGGCATCGGCCAGGCGCTTGAGCGGCCGGTTGACCCGCGCGGTGATGAAGGCCGAGCCGAAGATCGACAGCAGCACCGCGGCCACGGTCCACCACAGCCATTGCAGCCCCGGCACGCGTTCGAAGCGCTCCGGGCTGATCGCCACCCAGTAGTCGTCGCCCTCGATCTCGAAGCTGACCCAGACGCCCGGAATGTCGTTGACCGTGGTCGCGATCACGGTATCGCCGCCCAGCCGGCTGCGGATTTCCTGCTGCACCAGCTGGGTCAGGAAGGGATTGGCGGTGGGCGTGGTGAAGTCGTCGTCGCGCTCGCGCGGATAGACCTTGATGCCTTCGTTCTGCACCAGGTCGAGCAGCAGGAAACGACGCCGCGCGGGGTCGGAATAGAGCAGGGCCGCACGCGTGAGCTTGACCACGCTGACCACCTGCATCGCAATCTGCTGCGCGCGCGGGGCGCGTTCGAACAGCCGGTAGCTCTGAAACCAGATGCCCAGCGAAATGGCCAGCAACAGCGCGATCAGCATGAAGGTCCGCCAGAACAGCGAACCGAAGAAACGCGTGGCCGTGCGGCGGATCACAGTCGCCACGATAACGGCCGGGACTTACTTCACGCCATCGGGAATGAAGACGTAGCCCAGCCCCCAGACGGTCTGGATGAAACGCGGATTGCCCGGATCGGGTTCGATCAGCTTGCGCAGGCGCGAGATCTGCACGTCCAGGCTGCGGTCGAACACTTCGTATTCGCGGCCGCGCGCCATTTCCATCAGCTTCTCGCGCGACAGCGGCTGGCGTGGATGGCGGGCAAACACCTTGAGCACCGAGAACTCGCCGGTGGTCAGCGTGATTTCCTCGTCGTTCTTGGTCAGCGTGCGGGTGGCCAGGTTCAGCACGAAGTCGCCGAAGGCGAAGGTCTCGGGCGTCTCCGACGGGGCGCCGGGCACTTCGGCCGGGCCCTTGCGGCGCAATACCGCGTGGATGCGCGCGATCAGTTCGCGCGGGTTGAACGGCTTGGGCAGATAGTCGTCGGCACCCATTTCCAGGCCGACGATGCGGTCCACGTCCTCGCCCTTGGCCGTCAGCATGATGATCGGCGTCTGGTCGTTGGCGCCGCGCAGGCGACGGCAGATCGACAGGCCGTCCTCGCCCGGCATCATCAGGTCGAGCACGAGCAGGTCGAAGCGCTCGCGCAGCCAGAGCTTGTTCATGGCGGTGGCATTTTCCGCGACCAGCACGGTAAAGCCTTGCTCGCCGAGATAGCGGCGCAGCAGATCGCGGAGACGGGGGTCGTCGTCCACGACGAGAATCTTGTGGCTGGTATTTTCCATGGCGCTAATCTTAGCGAGTCTCGCTAGGGGTCAAAATGGCTTAACAAAAGGTTACATACTTTACCTTGCGGCTCGCCAAGTGCACAGCGGGCAGCGTTTACACTGCGCGCTGCCCGCAAAGGGCGATCGGTCAGCCTCGATCCGGGAGCGCCTGGCGTCGTCCAGCGCGAGCCGGATCCGGGCATGTCCCAGACCGCCATTATCAATGAAAGCGAAATCCACCCGGTCCGAACCGCGCCGCGCCTCCGGCGCCCGACGCCGTGTCGCCGGAGCCCTGCTTGCGCTGCTGCTGCCGTCGATGCTGCTGCATGCCGCGAGCGTGTCCGCGCAGTCGCCGGGACTCGGCGCGCTGCTGCAAGGACACGGGCGCCATCCGGGTCGGGGCGCGGAGGGCTATGCGGGCCATGCGGGCAATTTGCGCCAGGACCGCGAGCGGCCCTCGCCGCGCGAGAGCCGCGGCCGCGCCAATCGCCAGCGCGCCGAGCGCGAGGCCGGCGAGCGGCAGGGCCGCGGCGGCAAGCTGTCCGCCGACGAACGGCGCAAGCTGCGGCAAAGCCTTTACGACATCAGCAGGGAGATGTATCAGGGCAACTAGGATTCGTCGCGACGTCGGTGTCCCGGGTTTTTCTCCCCTCTCCCGCGCGCGGGAGAGGGAGCCACCGGGCCTGCAAGCGGCGGCGGGAAGCGGCGGCCCCGCTCACCGCGGCGTGAAATGCCGCAGGAAATCGACAAACACCTCCGCCGCCAGCTGCGCGTCCTCCGCGGTGATCGTCTCCAGCGGGTTGTGGCTGATGCCGCCATTGCCGCAGCGGACGAACAGCATCGCCACATCGGTGATCCGCTGCATCATCATCGCGTCGTGTCCGGCCCCGGAGGGGAGCTCGAAGGCCTGCAGCCCGCGCTTGTTCAGCACCGCCGCGAACTGCGCGCGCAGCCACGGGGCGCACGGCGCGTTATTGACCGGCGGCACCCGTTCCACCTGCGCACGCACGCCGCGCCGCGCCGCGATCGCCTCGATGCCGGCGACGATATCGGCGATCGCGGCCTCGCGCACCGCGTCCTCGCCGGCGCGGATATCCATCGAGAAATGGCAGGCGGCAGGGATCACGTTGCTGGAGCCGTTCGGCACCTGCAACTGCCCGACCGTGCCGACCAGCGTCGGCGCCTGGCCGCACCGCGATTCGACCAGCAGCACCATCTCGGCGGCCGCGGCGGCGGCATCCTTGCGCATCGTCATCGGCGTGGTGCCGGCATGGCTGGCCAGCCCTTCGATGCGCACCTGGAAGCGGCTGCTGCCGGCGATCTGCGTGACGATGCCCAGCGGCAGGTCATGGTGCAGCAGCACCGGTCCCTGTTCGATATGCACTTCGACGAAGCCCAGCAGCGTCGAAGGATCGACCGCGGCGGCACGCAGCGCGTCGGGATCGCCGCGACCGGGCAGGTCCGACTCGGCCAGCGCCTGCGCCAGCGTGATGCCGTCGGCGTCGGCGCGCGCGAGCAGGGCCGGATCGAAGCGGCCGGCCAGTACGCTGCTGGCCAGGAAGCTGGTCTTGAAGCGCAGCCCTTCCTCCTCGGCGAAGCCCACCACCTCGAAGTGATAGGGCAGCCGGATGCCGGCTTCGTTCAGCGCGCCGACCACCGCGATCGGCAGCAGGATGCCGAGGCGGCCGTCATAGCGTCCGCCGTTGCGCACCGTGTCGAAATGCGAGCCGGTCATCAGCACCTTCGCGTCGGGACCGGCCGACGGATCGGCCTCGTAGCGGCCGATCACGTTGCCGATCGCATCGACGCGCACCTGCATGCCAGCCGCGCGCATGCGCTCGGCCAGCATCGCCGCAGCGGCGCGGTGGGCGGGCGTCAGATAGGCGCACGTCAGGCCGCCTTCCATATCGGAGAAGCGCGCGAGCGCGTCGGCGGCGTCGAGAATGGACTGGCCCAGGGAAGGAGAGGGGGAATGCATGTGCTGGCTCTTCGGTACGTCGATGGGAAGGAAACTCATGCCGTCGCGGCGGACGGCACGCGTTCGCGTTGCAGCAGCGCCGCGGCCGCCGAGCCGCTGCGCGTCGCCGCTTCGATGGTGGCGGGGTAGGGGCCATACCGGCTATCGGCCGGCGCGTCGGTATAGTCGCCGGCCAGGGCCAGGCGCGGCACGCCGATATCGTTGCCGGGACGCGCCAGTCCCGGCACGCAGCGGAACGTGGCAAGGCGTTCGGCGATCACGAATTCGCCGCGCGCTTCGGCAAGGCGTGCGGCATCGGCAAGCAAGGGCGCCAGTTGCGCGGCAAGCTGCGCGCGCACGCGCCGCGCCAGTTCGCCCTGCGGCAGCGCGGCGGCATCGTCGGCCGCGCTGATGACGACCGACCAGACGTTGTCCCGGGCCGGGTCCGCTGATGCGCGGTTATCTGCGGTCGACAGCGCGGCACGGTCGAAGACGAATTGCCCCGGCGCGGCGGCACTGGCGTCGAGCGCAAGGAACGGACGCGGCAGGCGCAGCGCACCGACGTTCAGATACAGCGTGACGATCGGCGCATGGTCGAAGGCGTGCAGCTTTTCCGCGGCGGCCTGCAGCGCGCGGTGGTGCGTGGCAAGGTGCGTGGCCTGGTGTGTGGCCTCGTTCGAGCGATGGCGAACCTGCGCCAGCAGACGCGCCGCCTGCCGCGGCGCGGTGGCGACGATCAACTGCGCGACCTCCTGCTGGCCGGAGCCGGTCTGCAGCAGCCAGCCGTGCGGGCTCTGCGCGATGTCCTGCACCGCGGCGCCGGTACGGACCGTGCCGCCGGCGGCCACGATCGCCTGGGCGGCGGCTTCGGGAAACAGCCGGCTCAGATCCCAGCGCGGCACCAGCATGTCGCTGTCGCTGCGCGCCGTCAGCAGGCTGTCGCGCAGCACGCGGCGGAACACGCGGGCATCGGCCTGTTGGGCCGGCGTGTTCAGCGCGGCTACGCACAGCGGGAACCACAGTCGATTCTGCAGGGCGGGTGGGGCCTGCGCCAGCCAGGCGGCGACGGTCTCGCCGGCCGAGTCACCGTCGTCTGCCTCGTCGGCGTGCGCCGCCTCGTCGTCCGCACGCAGCACCGACAGCACCTTCGCCAACGCCGTGCGCTCATGCCAGCCGAGTCCGCGCGCGGTGAGCCCCATGCCGACCAGATGCCAGGGCGCCGGCAGGCGCGGCGCCTGCAGCCGCCAGCCGTCGGCATAGGCCATCTGCAGCGGCAGCCGCAGCAGCGCGGCCTCGGGATCGACGCCGGCGCGGCGCATCAGGGAAAGGGTATGGCGATAGGCGCCGAGCAGCAGATGCTGGCCGTTGTCGAGTTCGCCGGCGACCTGGGGGTGGCGCCGCGCGACGCGGCGCGCGCGGCCGCCGAGCACCGGCGCGGCTTCGAACACATGGACCACGCGGCCGGCCTGCGCCAGTTCGAGGGCCGCGGCCATGCCGGCCCAGCCGCCGCCGATGATGCCGACCGCGCCGACCGCGCCGACGGCGCCGCCGGCTTGCGGCGACGCTGCGTCGGGCGTGGCGGGGCGATTCGCCATCGCGGTGGTCAGCGGTTGCGTATCCACGTCTTCCATGCGATCCACAGCTTGCGCATGGGTGTCAGCGAGATGCGCTGGTTCAATACCTGGAAGCCGCTGGCCTCGATCTCGTCGAGCAGGGCGTGGTAGATCGCGCCCATCAGCAGGCCCGCACGTTGCGCGCGGCGGTCGGCATCGGGCAGCAGCGCCAGCGCCTCGCGGTAGAAGGCGCGCGCGCGCTCGGCGTGATATTCCATCAGCGCGACGAAGCGCGGCGAATGGCGGCCCTGCATGATGTCGGCGGCCGGCACCTCGAAGCGCTGCAGCACATTGACCGGCAGATAGAGGCGACCGCGCCGCGCGTCCTCGCCGACGTCGCGGATGATATTGACCAGTTGCAGCGAGCGCCCGAGCTTCTCGGCGAATTCGAGCGTGCGCGGGTCGCGGTAGCCGAAGATGCGCGCGCTCATGGTGCCGACCACGCCTGCCACGCAATGGCAATAGCGGTCCAGGCCTGCCTCGTCCAGGTAGCGCGTCTGCATCAGGTCCATTTCCATGCCTTCCAGCACTTCGGCGAGCATCGGCTGCGTCAGCCCGCAAGAGGCCAGATGCGGCTGCAGCGCCAGCGTGGTCGGATGGGTCGGCGCGCCGGCGAACAGGCGGTTCAGCTCGCCGTGCCACCACGCCAGCTGCTGCTGGGCGACGGTCAGGTCCTGGGTCTCGTCGACGACGTCGTCGACTTCGCGGCACCAGGCATAGAGCGCGGTGATGGCACGCCGCCGTTCCGGAGGCAGGAACAGGAAGCTGTAGTAGAAGCTGGAGCCGCTCTGGGCGGCCTTGTCTTGACAATACTGGTCGGGCGTCACGCCGGTCTCGGGCTCGCTAGGGGACACACTCGGGGGATCAACCTGGGCTCAATCTGGGCTCAATCTGGGCTCAATGTGGGCTCGGTCCCGAACTCAATGAGCGCGCTTGCTCGGCGCGGTGCCGGACCGGTAGCGCGCTGCCGCTCGCCATGCCAGCAGCAGCCAGTCGGCGGGCCCCAGCGTTGGGCGGCGCCGGAAGACATCGTAGCCGACGGCCTCGATGCGTTCCAGCACGCGCAGACCGCCTTGCACCACCAGCCGCAGCTCCCAGCCGATGCGCCAGTCCACCGTGCGCGGCAGGTCCAGCGCGAGCGAAGCGCCGGATTGTAGCATCGCCTCCGTCCGTATTTTCAGCTCCTCCATCAGCGCCAGCCAGCGTACATCGCAGCGACCCTCGGCGAGCGCGTCGTCGTCGACGCCGTGGCGCGCCATCGCGTCGGCCGGCAGGTAGATGCGGCCGCGCGCGAAGTCGATGGCGACGTCCTGCCAGAAGTTGACCAGCTGCAGGCCGGTGCAGATCGCGTCGGACCGTGCGAAGCGGTCCGGCGTGGCCGCGCCGTACAGATGCAGCATCAGCCGGCCGACCGGATTGGCGGAGCGGCGCGAGTAGTCGAGCAGGCTGTCCCAGTCGGCATGGCGGTGCACGGTCACGTCCTGCCGGAACGCATCGAGCAGGTCGTGGAACAGCGTCAGCGGTAACTGGTATTGGGCGATCACGTCGGCCAGCGCCCGCATCATCGGCGTGCCCGGATCGGTGCCGGCATCGATGCGGTCGAGCGCATCGGCCAGCGCGCCGAGCGCGGCCAGCCGCTCGTGCGGCGCGGCATCGCCCTCGTCGGCCAGATCGTCCGCGGTGCGCGCGAAGCGGTAGATCACCGCCACCGGCCGGCGCAGCCGCCGCGGCAGCAGCACGCTGGCGACCGGGAAGTTCTCGTAGTGGTCGATGGCGACGCCTTGATCAGCGGCTTGCTCGGCGGCAGGGGGCGGCGTTGGCATCGTATCGGCGGAGGTCGCGTCGGGCTTGGACATGGCCGCAGCATTGTAACCACCGGCTCCCCGGCCAGGCCGGCAAGACCTCTTTCGAGCCGTTCGGGAGCCGTTCGGGAGCGGTTCGGGGGCCGTTCGGGGGCCGTTCGGGGGACGCTGGCACCCCTACCGATTGGGGGCATGTTGGAGCGCATCGCACGCCAATTCGCGCCTAAATCGACGGTTTTACCCCTCAAATGGGGTGGTTCGTCGCGTCGCGTTTGACGCACCCCGAATGGCTGGATATATTGCTGACCGGCCGGTTATTTACTGCCGGACCCGCCGTCCCTGGGGCGGCGCCATCGTCGTGTCGCGCGGCAGCGCTGCAGCTCGCCGCCAGTCCGGCCGTGCCGGCGCACGTCGCCTCCCGTCATGCCGTTGCACCCGTCTTATCGCCATCCATGCCAGTGCCTTGTCCCGGGCCGGAAGTCGCGGCCGTCAACGCTTTCAAGCCCTTGCCGTCGACCGTCGGCGCGGTGTTGCTGTTTGCCATGCTGGTGCTGAGCGGGTGCTCGCGCGAGCCCGAGCGCGCGCCCGAGGTCCGGCCCGTGCGTCTGCTGCAGCTGCAGTCGGCCACCGGCCAGTCTGCCTACGAGTTTTCCGGCGACGTGCGGCCGCGCATCGAGTCACGGCTCGGTTTCCGCGTCGGCGGCAAGATCGCCGCGCGCCTGGTCGATGTCGGTGCCACGGTCCGGCGTGGGCAGCCGCTGGCCCGGCTCGATCCGACCGATCTGCACCTGGCCGAGCAGGGCTCGCGCGCGCAGTACGAGGCGGCGCGCACCGACCGCGACCTCGCGGCCGCCGATCTGAAACGCTACAACGACCTGTTCGCCAAGGGCTTTATCAGCGCGGCCGAGCAGAACCGGCGCCAGGCCAGCTACGAGGCCGCCGCCGCGCGGCTGCGCCAGGCCGAGGCCGCGCTGCGCGAGCAGACCAACCAGACCGGCTATACGGTGCTGGCCGCGGATGCCGACGGGGTGGTCACCGCGATTGATGCCGAAGTAGGGCAGGTGGTCAGCGCCGGGCAGTCGGTGGTGCGGGTTGCGCAAACCGCCGAGAAGGAGGTCGCGATCGGCCTGCCCGAGGATCAGGTGGACTGGCTGCGCGACATCCGCGACGTCAGCGTGCGGACCTGGGCCGAGCCCGACCGCGTGCTGCCGGGGCGCGTGCGCGAGATCGCCGCGGCCGCCGACCCGGTCACGCGGACCTACGCGGCCCGTATCACGGTACCGAATCCGCCCGCCGACCTGAAGTTCGGCATGACTGCGATGGTCACCTTCGTGCGGGCCGGCGCGTCGCCTGCGGTCCGCGTGCCGCTGACCGCGCTGCTGCAGCAGCAGGGCACGAACCAGGTCTGGGTCTATGACAGCGCGGCCGGCACGGTGCAGCCGGCGGCGGTCACGCTCGGTCAGCCGATCGGCAACGAGATCGAGGTCAGCAGCGGGCTGCGACCGGGCCAGACCATCGTCACCGCCGGTGTGCATCTGCTCAAGCCGGGCCAGAAGGTGCGGCCGCTGCAGACGGTTGCGCCGGCGTCGACGCCGACGTCGGCGCCCAAGTCCGTCCCGACAGCGGCCCCGGGCTCCGCGCCAACCGCCGCCCCGGCCAGCGCGCCGGCCGCCCGAAGCTAAGGGCGCGGCGATGGAGCATTCCCGTTTCAATCTGTCGCGCTGGGCGCTCGAGCACCAGGCGCTGACCCGCTATCTGCTGGTGGTGTTCCTGCTGGCGGGACTGATGTCGTATTTCCAGCTGGGCCAGGACGAGGACCCGCCGTTCACCTTCCGCGTGATGGTGGTGCAGGCCTTCTGGCCCGGCGCCACCGCCGAGCAGATCGCGGTGCAGGTCACCGACAAGCTCGAGCGCCAGCTGCAGGAGGTGCCGTACGCGGACAAGATCCGCAGCTTCTCCAAGCCGGGCGAGACCACGGTGATCTTCCAGCTGCGCGACGACGCGCCGGCCAGGGAGACCGCGCAGATCTGGTACACGGTGCGCAAGAAGATCGGCGATATCGCCGGCACGCTGCCGGCCGGCGTGCGCGGACCGTTCTTCAACGACGAGTTCGGCGATGTCTACGGCACCATCTATGCGCTGTCCGCCGACGGTTTCACCTACAAGGAGCTGCGCGAATATGCCGACCTGGTGCGCCAGCAACTGCTGCGCGTGCCGTCGGTCGCCAAGGTGTCGCTGATCGGCCTGCAGGACGAGAAGATCTATATCGAGTTCAACCAGACCCGCTTCGCGCAGCTGGGCCTGGACCTGAACGCGATCGCCGACCAGATCGCCGAGCAGAACAACCTGACCGCCAGCGGCGTGCTGGTGACGCCCAGCGACAACGTGCAGGTGCGCGTGTCGGGCCAGTTTGCCGATGTCGGCGATCTGCGCAATATGGTGCTGCGCGGGCCCAACGGTGCGGCGAATATCCGGCTCGGCGATATCGCGCGGGTCTATCGCGGCTATGTCGATCCGCCGGCGCCGCGCATGCGCTTCAACGGCAAGGATGTGATCGGCCTGGGCATCTCGATGGAGAAGGGCGGCGACATCATCGAACTGGGTGAGTCGCTGCGGGCAGAAGCGGACAAGCTGCGCAAGCAGCTGCCGGTCGGCATCGAGATGGAGCAGGTGCAGGACCAGCCCGAGGCGGTCAAGCGCTCGGTCGGGGAGTTCGTGCGCGTGCTGATCGAGGCAGTGGTGATCGTGCTGGCGGTCAGCTTCATCTCGCTGGGCCTGCACACGAAGCCGCTGCGGCTCGACGCCCGGCCCGGGCTGGTGGTGGCGCTGACGATCCCGCTGGTGCTGGCGGTCACCTTCCTGTTCATGAACGTGTTCGACATCGGCCTGCACAAGGTGTCGCTGGGCGCGCTGATCATCGCGCTGGGCCTGCTGGTCGACGACGCCATCATCGCGGTCGAGATGATGGTGCGCAAGCTGGAAGAGGGCTTCTCCAAGATGGAGGCGGCGACCTTCGCCTATACCTCGACCGCGATGCCGATGCTGACCGGCACCTTGATCACCGCCGCCGGCTTCCTGCCGGTGGGGCTGGCGCGTTCGACGGTCGGCGAATACACCTTCGCGATCTTCGCGGTGACCGCGCTCGCGCTGGTGCTGTCGTGGCTGGCTGCGGTCTACTTCACGCCGTACCTGGGCTATCTGCTGCTGAAGGTCAAGCCCAGCGAGGGCGGCCATCACGAGGTGTTCGACACGCCGTTCTACGCGCGCTTTCGCCGCGCGGTGGACTGGTGCGTGGACTGGCGCAAGACCGTGATCGCGATCACGCTGGCGACCTTCGGGCTCGGCATCTTCGCCTTCCAGTTCGTCGAGAAGCAGTTTTTCCCCGATTCCAGCCGCCCCGAGCTGATGGTCGAGATGTGGCTGCCGGAGGGCGCCAGCTTTGCGCAGAGCGAGGCCGAGGCCAGGCGCTTCGAGGCGGCGCTGCGCGGCGATGCCGATGTCGGCAGCATCACGACCTTCGTCGGCACCGGCGCGCCGCGCTTCTATCTGCCGCTGGATCAGATCTTCCCGCAGAGCAATGTGGTGCAGCTGATCGTGCTGCCGGTCGACGTCGAGGTGCGCGAGCGGCTGCGCCAGCGCATCATCGCGCTGCTGGCCAGCGACTTCCCGCAACTGCGCGGCCGCGTCAAGCTGCTGCCGAACGGGCCGCCGGTGGCTTATCCGGTGCAGTTCCGCGTGATCGGTCCCGAAGCCGCGGCGGTGCGGCGGATCGCCGATCAGGTCAAGGCGATCATGAGCGCCAACCCGAACACGGTCGGCGTCAACGACAACTGGAACGAGAACGTCAAGGTGCTGCGCCTGGACATCGACCAGGAAAAGGCGCGCGCGCTCGGCGTGACCACCAATGCGATCGCCCGCGTCACGCAGACCGTGCTGACCGGCGCGCCGGTCGGCCAGTATCGCGACGGCGACAAGCTGATCGACATCGTGATGCGCTCGGCCAGGGACGAACGCGAGGCGCTGGCCGACCTGCACAACGTGCAGGTGCCGACCAGCAGCGGCCGCGCGGTGCCGCTGACGCAGGTCGCGCGCATCGGCATCCGCTCCGAGCCGGGCATCGTCTGGCGCGAGAATCGCGACTTCGGCGTGACCGTGCAGGCCGATGTGGTCGATGGCATCCAGGGCCCGACCGTGACCGCGCAGATCGATCCGCAGCTCGACAAGCTGCGCGCCGAGCTGCCGGCCGGCTACCTGATCACGGTGGCCGGGGCCGAGGAGGAGAGCGGCAAGGCGGGCGCGTCGATCGCCGCGCAACTGCCGCTTTGCGTGTTCCTGATCTTCACGCTGCTGATGCTGCAGCTGCACAGCTTCTCGCGCGCGGTGATGGTGTTCCTGACCGGCCCGCTCGGGCTGATCGGCGCCGCGGCGACGCTGCTGCTGCTGCAGGCGCCGATGGGCTTCGTCGCCCAACTGGGCATCACCGCGCTGGTCGGCATGATCATCCGCAACTCGGTGATCCTGGTCGACCAGATCGAGCAGGACATCCGCGCGGGCGTGCCGGCCTGGACCGCGATCGTCGAGGCCGCGGTACGGCGCATGCGGCCCATCATGCTGACCGCGGCGGCCGCCGTGCTGGCGATGATCCCGCTGTCGCGCTCGGTGTTCTGGGGGCCGATGGCGGTCGCGATCATGGGCGGGCTGATCGTCGCCACGGTGCTGACGCTGCTGTTCCTGCCGGCGCTGTACGCCGCCTGGTTCCGCGTGCGCCGGCCGGAGGAGGCGAGCGGCGTGATGGCTTGATGGCGGGGTGACGATGGGTGGCCCGGGGGGCTGGATTCGCGCCAGACCATGCGCTACAATCCGCGGTCTTTGCCGGGCAGCGGTGCAACGCCGCGGGCCGGCCGGAGAAGCAGGGGGCGCATGCGGTTCCAGTCGCCTCTTTTTGTTTTTTCGGCCCTGTGCCCGGCAGACCGCGGTACCTCCCGCCAGGGTTGAACCGCTTGGACCGCGAGGGTGGCGAAATTGGTAGACGCACCAGGTTTAGGTCCTGACGCCAGCAATGGTGTAGGGGTTCGAGTCCCCTCCCTCGCACCACACCGCTTCATCGCTTCGATCCGATCCGGGATGCCGCGCCCAACGTGATCGGCGAAACATTTGCTTACCGACGTTTCACCTTCTGCCTCGCCGGCGACCGGTGCCGGCTGTAAGCTCCCCGACAAGAAGAACTCCGCGCCGCGCTCGCGTCGAATCGGGACACCATCATGCCCCCCACCGCAAAATCCCTCTGTCTTGCTGCCTTGCTTGCGCTGCCGCTGGCCGCCCAGGCCGACCCCTGGAAGGACGAAAGCGGCCATGGCAAATGGCGCGGCCACCACCATGGCGGCGACTACAAAGAGGAATACTGGGACGGCAACTGCAAGGTCGAACGCAAGTTCAAGGGCAACGGCGACTACAAGGAAGAGCGCAAGTGCAAGGGGCCGCGCTACGGGTACTACGGTCCGGCACCGGTCTATGTCGAGCCCGCCCCGGTGTATGTGCCGCCCGGCGTCACCGTGCACGGCACCGTGACCTTCCCGCGCTGATTTCGGCCGCGTTCGCCGTTCCATCGGCCGAGCCAGCCATGGCCGGGTGGCCGGCGCCCCAGCATGCCGCGCCGGCATGGCGCTGCGCACTAGGCCCTGGGGCCGGAAGACACAATCCTCGTCAGAACCGATTTGAGCGCCTCGGGCACCGTCGGAATTGCGGCGAAGCTCTCGCAACGGACTCTGAGCATGTTCAGCATCGTCAAGCGGATGGTCCGGCGCTCCGCTTCGTCCAACGCTTCGGCGTAGTCCAGCAGGCGATGACAGTTCTGCGCGACGACCGCGTCGCGGACCGGCTGCTCGGGCGGCATGGGAGCTATCCAGGGCGCGTGGGCCAGCGCGCCGGTGAGCGTGCCGATGACGGGGATGCGGTGAGGCCTCGGCAAGGCGTCCACCGCATCGCACAGCCCTTGCCAGCCCGACTGCAGATGGCGGGCCGAGCCGTTGGAGCAAGCGGACAGAATCGGCGCCAGCTCGCATAACAGGACCGCGCGTCGATCGGGCGGCAACAGAAGGGTCGCATCGAGCAACCGCTGCCACAGTGGATACCGGTCAAACTGGCCGCGGATGTCGTACAGGTGCTGGATCAGTTCGTAGAGCAGCGCCGACTGTTCGGGCACGGCTTGGCCGCGTTCGTCGCGCAGCGCCGCTGCAGCCTGGATCAGCTTGGCGATGGTCATCTTGCCGCGCGCGATATCGTCCAGTGGGATCAGCCAGCGCGTTGCCGCCGCAAGGGTTCTGGCGGCGTCGCGCGGGCCGAACGCCGAGACGCGATCGAGCCAGTAGGGCAGGCTGCGTTGCTCCGGCGGCAGAGCCTTGGCGAGCCGGAGGAAGCGTGGCAACAGTGTGGCCTGCTGTCCGGCCGACAACGACGCGAGCACCGCACCGGTCGATCCTTCGATCTCGGCCCGGACGGATTCCAGTGCGTGGTCATCTTCGTCGAGCACCAGCGTGTAGCCGGAAATGGCTTCGCTCAGCCCGAATAGCTGTTTTATCCCGATCCGCGCTTGATCGACGGGTGGCAGGGACGCGCCGCACGCAAGCTGGGCGCGAATCGCGTCGCACGCCTGATACGACGGCATCCGGGCCAGACGTTTCGCCAATCTGCCAAGTGCCTCGGCATGCCGGCGCGGCGGACAAGCGGCGGCGGCCTGGAGCGCTTCGTCGAGCTGGGCGAGGTTGCCCGCGCGACCGACCAGGCCCAACGTTCGGCGCCATGACGCTTCCTGCTGCATGGCCCTCCAGTTGGTGCGGCAGCTTCCGGCGAAATCGAGCAGGCTTCGGTCGGGCAGGAATTGGCCGATATGCAGCAATACGTCACGGGGCAGCCACGCAATTTGTTGCGCTTCCCCCGCCACGATCAGCGCTCCCGCGCGCGGCGTCTCGGGAGGGGCCGCGTCGGCGATCGGTTCGTGAGGTCGTGCGCAAGGCGGGGACTGGATCGGATCGGGCATGGTTCTTACTCCGCTGGCGTGATGGTGAGCCGCGGATTCTTCCTGACGCCCTGCCTCGCCGCTTGCTGGGGTTCCGGCGGATTGTCGATTTCGCCGCCGCGGCGCTCCTCGCGGCCGGAGGCAGCAATGCTGCCGCCCGGGTTCGCGCGACCTATAGTAGAAACCCGCAGGCTCGCGTTGCACCCGTGCCTCCTTCAGCGGGCGGCACGCCACACGCCCTCATGACCGGTGCGAGCGTTCCTGCTTCACGATGAGGGGGCCGATCATGGCACTGGCAACCACCCTGGCAACTTGCCTGAGCAGCAAGAACAGCCATTTCGATATCATCCGTCACCCCTATGCGCTCGGCAGCATGGCCACGGCGCAGGCGGCGCATGTGCCGGGAGACCGGCTGGTCAAGACCGTATTGCTCGAAGATGAATCCGGGTACGTGGTGGCGGTGATGCCGTCGACCCGGCTGCTCGATCTGGCCGAGCTATGCGAGCGCACCGGCCGCCGGCTGACCATGGCCAGCGAGGACGAGGTGCGGGAAGTGTTCAAGGACTGCGTGCTGGGCGCGATTCCGCCGGTCGGCATGGCGTACGGCATGCGCACCTATGTCGACGAGAGCCTGCTCGGCCAGCCCGAGGTCTATTTCGAGGCGGGCGACCACGAGGAACTGATCCACATGACGACCGAAGCCTTCCTCGATCTGATGGCGGGCGCCGAGCGAGGGCGGTTCACCCGCCGCATGATGTAGCGGGCCGGCGCAGAGAGGGCGGCCGCCCTGCGCTCAGGGCTGCTCGCCTTCGAGCGTGAAGCTCGCGCCGGCGTCCTGGCCGAGCAGTTCGACCAGCGCCGGCAGCGCCTCCTCCAGTGCCGCGCGCAGGGTCCACGGCGGATTGGCGACGAACATGCCGCTGCCGTGCAGGCCGAGCCCGCCGGGCACCGGGTGCTTGACGGTCAGCGTCGCGTGCAGCCAGCCCTTGAACGGCAGCGCCTTCATCTGGACCGGAAGTTGCGCGGACTCGCGCCGCTGCACCTGCGGGTACCAGACCGCATAGGTGCCGGTGGCAAAGCGCTGCAGCCCGTCGCGCAGGCATTGCACGGTGCGGGCGTAGTCCTGCTTGTCCTCGTACGACGGATCGATCAGCACCAGCGCGCGGCGCGGCGGGGGCGGCAGGATGGCCTTGATGCCGCCGAAGCCGTCGCCGTCGTACAGCATCACGCGGCGGCCCGCGCCGCGGAAATTGTCGCGCAGCACCTGGATCTCGGTGCTGTGCAATTCGAACAGCCGCAGCCGGTCCGGTTCGCGCAGCATCTGCCAGGCCAGCCAGGGCGAGCCGGGATAGTGCCGCAGGCGGCCGTCGGGATTGAGCGTGCGCACCTGGTCCAGGTATTCCTGCAGCAGCGGGGGCAGCGCGCGGCCGTCCGCGGCGGCCCGCCACAGCGGGGCGATGCCGGTTTCGAACTCCGACTTCTTGGTCGCATAGCCTTCGTCCAGCGCGTACAGCCCGGCGCCGGCGTGCGTGTCGATATACCAGAACGGCTTGTCCTTCTGCGTCAGGTAATCGAGCAGGTGGGTGACGATGGCGTGCTTGAGAACGTCGGCGTGATTGCCGGCGTGGAAGGCGTGGCGATAGCTGAGCATGGCAGGGGCGGGCGGAGCAGGGCGCCATGCTACCATCCGGCCGACCTTCCGCGGCGTCCGTGGCCGTCATGCAGCGGCCGCCATGCAGCGTGTTGCGCCGGATTTGCCGTGCCGCGACGTGTCTTGCTCAGCCACGGTCCCCTCGTTTTCCGTCCCCCATGTCCCGCGCCCTCGATCCCGCCGAGCCCATCCTGTCCAACCAGGGTACGCCGTACTCGCCCCGCTATGACGACGTCTATCACAGCGTCGAGGGTGGCCTGGCGCAGGCGCGGCATGTCTTTCTCGGCGGCAATGGCCTGCCGCAGGCGTGGCAGGGACGCGAGCAGTTCGTCATTGTCGAGACGGGCTTCGGCCAGGGGCTCAATTTCCTGGCGACATGGCAGGCATGGCGCGCCGATCCGCGCCGCTGCGCGCGCCTGCATTTCGTGTCGATCGAAAAGCATCCGTTCACGCGCGAGGGTCTGGCGGCGCTGCACGCCGGGCTCGACGAGCTGGCCCCGCTGGCGCAGCAGTTGCAGGCCGAGTGGCCCCTGGCGCTGCCGGGCCTGCATCGGCTCGCCTTCGATGGCGGCGCGGTGGTGCTGACGCTGGCGCTGGGCGACGTGCAGGCGCTGCTGCCGCGCCTGGCCGTGGGCGCCGACGCCTTCTATCTGGATGGCTTCGCGCCGGCGCGCAATGCCGACATGTGGGACCAGGTGGTGATGAAGGGGCTGGCCCGCCTGGCGCGTCCCGGCGCCACCCTCGCGACCTATACGGCGGCGGGCTTCGTGCGGCGCGGCCTGCAGGCGGCCGGCTTCGAGGTCAGCAAGGCGCCCGGCTTCGGCAGCAAGCGCGACATGACCGTCGCGCGCGTGCCGGCCGAGCGGCGCCGTCGCCATGCCCCGCCTTCGCCCCGGGCCTGGACGCGGCGCCACGCGATCGTGATCGGCGCTGGCCTGGCCGGCTGCGCGGCGACGGAGCGCCTGGCCGCGCGCGGCTGGCGCGTGACGCTGATCGACGCCCACCACGGCCCGGCCCGCGAGACCTCGGCGCATCGCGCCGCCGCCATGCATCCGCATCTGTCTCCGGACGACAGCGTGCTGTCGCGATTGTCGCGGGCCGGCAATCTGTACGCGCTGCGTGCCTGGCAGGCGCTGGCCGAAGCGGGGCATCCAGTCGGCTGGCAGGGCTGCGGCGTGCTGCAGGTCGGTCAAGACGAAGAGGACACGGCGCTGCAGCAGCGTGCGTTGGCCGAACTCGGTCTGCCGCCGGAGTACGTGCGCTGGATGTCGGCGCAGCAGGCCGCCGAAGAGCATGGCGCCACGGTGGCGCGCGGCGGCTTGTGGTTCCCGCAAGGCGGATGGGTCGCGCCGCCGGACGTCTGCCGCGCC
Organism: Cupriavidus sp.; assembly: GCA_031180665.1. Lineage (GTDB taxonomy): Bacteria > Pseudomonadota > Gammaproteobacteria > Burkholderiales > Burkholderiaceae > Cupriavidus. Next base: position 93,794 of record JAPSLP010000001.1, read on the forward strand.
CAGCTGGCGACGGCGGGCGCGGCCGTGGAGACCCGGTTCGGCTGCCGTATCGCTGCCGTACGCCGGACCGATGACGGCTGGCAGGTCTTCGACGAAGCGGGGCACCCGGTGGCCGAGGCGCCGGTGCTGGTGCTGGCCAATGCCCATCACGCGAGCGGCCTGCTGCCGCTGCGCCATTTGCCGATCCGCCGGGTGCGGGGGCAACTGACCACGCTGGAGCCCGGCGATGTCGCTCGCCTGGGCCGCTGGCCCGACTGCGTGGTGACGGGCAGCGGCTACCTGCTGCCGCGCGATGTCGACGGCAGCGCCCGCATCGGCTCGAGCTACGAGCCGGACGAGGGGCCGCTGCTCGAGCGGGCCGAGACGCATGCCGACAATCTGCGCCGGCTCTCGACGCTGCTGCCGGACAAGGCCATGGCGCTGAACGGGTGGGATCCTGCCGCGCTGCACGGCTATGTCGGCGTGCGCAGCGTCTCCCACAATCGCTTGCCCTGGGTCGGCCAGGTGGCCGACGAGGCCGAGTGCGCACGCCGGGCCGCCTCGCTGCGCGGCGCGCATCTGCGCGACCTGCCGCGGCTGCCGGGGCTGTATGTGGCACTGGCTTTCGCCTCGCGCGGGCTGACCTGGGCAGCGCTGGCCGGCGAATTGCTGGCCAGCCGGATCGAGGGCGAGCCGCTGCCGGTGGAAAGCGATCTGGCCGACGCGCTGGACCCGGCGCGGCTGCTGCTGCGCGCGCTGCGGCACGGGCAATTCGGCGGCGCCGAGCAAGATGCCGGGCAGGGCGCCGACCAGCCCGGTCAGGCCCGGTCAGGGTAAAAACTGCCGGAACCGGATCGAAACCGTGCGATAATCCGCGTTTTCCGTTTGCGCGGTGTGTTTGTTTGCGCGAGTTCGCGACCGGGGCTCAGGCGGCATGTCCGCGTGCCTCATGCGTGGCTGGTGCGTGCGAACCGTTCGACGGCCTGAAGGGGCAATCCCTGCACGCAGGCATGCAAGCGGAACGCGCTGACGAACACAACAACATTTCTGGATTGGATTGACGACCATGTCGAATGTGATTGAAAACCTCGGCAAACTCGACCGCAAGGTGACCCTGGCCATTCCGAAGGCCGAGGTCGAGAAGGAGAAGCAGGAGCGCCTGGTTCGCCTGTCGAAGACGGTCAAGATGGCCGGCTTCCGCCCGGGCAAGGTGCCGATGAAGATGGTCGAGAAGCAGTACGGCCAGCAGGTCGAGTTCGAAGTGCGCTTCGACAAGGCCGCCCGCAAGTTCTTCGACATCACGCAGCAGCAGGACGTCAAGGTCGCCGGCCAGCCCAAGTTCGAGATCAAGACCGAAGGCGTGGCGGACGACGAAGTGGCATTCGACGCCACCTTCGAGGTCTACCCGGAAGTCAAGATCGGTGACCTGACGGCCGCCGAAGTGACGCGCACCAAGACCGAGATCACCGACGCCGAGATCGACAAGACCATCGACATCCTGCGCAAGCAGCGCGTCCACTACCACGCCCGCGGCGAAGCCGGCGAGCATGGCGATGGCGGCGGCGAAGTGGCGGCCAAGAACGGCGACCGCGTGACGGTCGACTTCGTCGGCAAGATCGACGGCGTCGAGTTCGCCGGCGGCAAGGCCGAGGACTTCGTCTTCGTGCTGGGCGAAGGCCGCATGCTGCCCGAGTTCGAGCAGGCTGCACTGGGCCTGAAGGTCGGCGAGAGCAAGACCTTCCCGCTGGCGTTCCCCGAGGACTATCACGGCAAGGAAGTCGCCGGCAAGACCGCCGAATTCACCATCACGATGAAGCAGGTCGAGTGGGCCCACCTGCCCGAGGTCGACGACAACTTCGCCAAGTCGCTGGGCATCGCCGACGGCAGCGTCGAGAAGATGCGCGCCGACATCCGCGAGAACCTGGAGCGCGAGGTCAAGCGCCGCACGCACGCGATGCTGAAGGACCAGGTCATGGAAGCGCTGCTGAAGGCCAGCGAGCTGGACGTGCCCAAGGCCCTGATCGAACAGGACCAGGAGCGCCTGGTGCAGATGGCCCGCCGCGACCTCGAGCAGCGTGGCATGCCGAACGCGAAGGACATGCCGATTCCGCCGGAGATGTTCGCGCAGCAGGCCGAGCGCCGCGTCAAGCTGGGCCTGATCCTGGCCGAGATCGTCAAGGCCAACGGCCTGGAGGCCAAGGCCGACCAGATCAAGGCCGAGATCGAAGAGTTCGCCAAGAGCTACGAGGACCCGAAGGAAGTCATGCGCTGGTACTACGGCGACCAGCAGCGCCTGGCCGAGATGGAAGCCTACGTGCTCGAAAACAACGTGGTAAATTTCGTGTGCGAGAAGGCCAAGGTCATCGACAAGCCGGTGTCCTTCGAGGAGCTGACGGCCGAAGGCAACGGCGGCCAGCAAGCCTGATCGAAAGCCGCTCAAGGCAAAGCCGCCTTCGGGCGGCTTGTTTTCCTTTTGCCGAGGCCACTGGCCTGCCACCGAATTCCTGGAGAACCCTGCATGACCCGCAATGATTTGCTCGATCGTCTCGCCACCACGCAAGCCTCGGCACTGGAGACCATGGGCCTCGGGCTGGTGCCGATGGTGGTCGAGCAGTCCGGTCGGGGCGAGCGCGCCTATGACATCTACTCGCGCCTGCTGAAGGAGCGCCTGGTGTTCATGGTCGGCGAAGTCAACGACCAGACCGCCAATCTGGTGATCGCGCAGCTGCTGTTCCTGGAGAGCGAGAATCCCGACAAGGATGTCTTTCTCTACATCAACTCGCCGGGCGGCTCCGTATCTGCCGGTCTGGCGGTGTACGACACGATGCAGTTCATCAAGCCGGACGTGTCGACGCTGTGCATGGGCATGGCCGCCAGCATGGGCGCGTTCCTGCTGGCCGCCGGCGCCAAGGGCAAGCGCCTGGCGCTGCCCAACTCGCGGATCATGATCCACCAGCCGCTGGGCGGCGCGCGTGGCCAGGCCTCGGACATCGAGATCCAGGCGCGCGAGATCCTCTATCTGCGCGAGCGCCTGAATTCGATCCTGGCCGAGGTCACGGGTCAGCCGGTCGAGAAAATTGCCCGCGATACCGACCGCGACAATTTCATGAGCGGCGACCAGGCCGTCGACTACGGCCTGATCGACAAGGTGATCGCTCGCCGCGGTTAAGCCTGGCGCGGCGCGCCGGCTGCCGAGTCCTGATCCGGCCTCAAACGGCCAAGCCTACACCACAAGACGAGGCCCTGCGCCTCGTTTGTGGTGTTTGCCCCCACACCTTGGGGGTTCCGCCCGCTGCCCGAAAGGTTTTGGCGTATGATGCGTTTGACGCGTATCGCCAAGGTCCTTTCTGCGCCCTGGCGCGCCCCTGCTAATGTGACGATTCCTATGGCGGACAAAAAAGGTTCATCCAGCGAGAAGCTTCTGTATTGCTCCTTCTGCGGCAAAAGCCAGCACGAGGTCAAGAAGCTGATCGCCGGCCCGTCGGTGTTCATCTGCGACGAATGCATCGACCTGTGCAACGAGATCATTCGCGATGAAGCCGCCGGCGCCGACAAGGACGCCCCGGCCGCGGCCAAGTCGGATCTGCCGACGCCGCACGAGATCCGCGAAAGCCTGGACCAGTATGTGATTGGCCAGGAGCAGGCCAAGAAGATTCTGGCCGTGGCGGTCTACAACCACTACAAGCGGCTCAAGCATCTCGGCAAGAAGGACGATGTCGAGCTCTCCAAGAGCAATATCCTGCTGATCGGCCCGACCGGTTCCGGCAAGACGCTGCTCGCACAGACGCTGGCGCGCCTGCTCAACGTCCCTTTCGTGATCGCCGACGCGACCACGCTGACCGAAGCCGGCTATGTCGGCGAGGACGTCGAGAACATCATCCAGAAGCTGCTGCAGAACTGCAATTACGAGGTCGAGAAGGCGCAGCGCGGCATCGTCTACATCGACGAGATCGACAAGATCTCGCGCAAGTCGGACAACCCGTCCATCACCCGCGACGTGTCGGGCGAGGGCGTGCAGCAGGCGCTGCTCAAGCTGATCGAGGGCACCATGGCCTCGGTGCCGCCGCAAGGCGGGCGCAAGCATCCGAACCAGGACTTCCTGCAGGTCGATACCACCAACATCCTGTTCATCTGCGGCGGTGCCTTCGATGGACTGGAGAAGGTGATCATGCAGCGCTCGGACAAGACCGGCATCGGCTTCGGCGCCCAGGTCCAGAGCAAGGAAGAGCGCGACGTCAGCGAGGTGCTGCCGCAGACCGAGCCTGAGGACCTGATCAAGTTCGGCCTGATCCCCGAGCTGATCGGCCGTCTGCCGGTGGTCGCGACGCTGTCCAAGCTCGACGAGGCCGCCCTGATGGAGATCCTGGTCGAGCCGAAGAACGCGCTGGTCAAGCAATATCAGAAACTGCTGGCGATGGAAGGCGTCGAACTGGAAATCCGGCCGGCAGCGCTGTCCGCGATTGCCCGCAAGGCCATCAAGCGCAAGACGGGTGCGCGCGGCCTGCGTTCGATCCTCGAACAATCGCTGATGGATGTCATGTACGACCTGCCGAATTACAAGGGCGTGCAAAAAGTCGTGATCGACGAAAGCACCATCACGGGCGACGCGCCTCCCTTGCTGATGTACGAGGACCAGCCCAAAGTGGCTGGCTCCAACTGACGCGAACGCCGGCGCAAGGGCGTATCTCCGCCGGCAGCCAACCGACAGGCCGTTCGCAAGAAGCGAGCGGCTTTTTTTCTTCATTTCGCCAAACGAACGGGAGGAAACGCGGGTATGCTGTTTGCGCGGGATTCGCAAGTGTCGGGGCCGTCATTTGACTGACGCTGCGAACCGGTGATTGCTGTCTTGTAATCGGTTCGTGCGACCCAATTTACGCCTTAAATGACTGACTGGGGAAACTGATGTCTGGAACACAACTCCTCCCGGCTGAGCCGATTCGCCTCCCACTGTTGCCCCTGCGCGACGTGGTGGTGTTTCCGCACATGGTGATCCCGCTGTTCGTGGGTCGCCCGAAGTCCATCAAGGCGCTGGAAACTGCGATGGAGTCGGGCAAGAGCATCATGCTCGTGGCCCAGAAAACGGCGGCGAAGGATGAGCCCACCGCCGAAGACCTGTACGAGGTCGGCTGCATCGCCAATATCCTGCAGATGCTGAAGCTGCCGGACGGCACCGTGAAGGTGCTGGTCGAAGGCACGCAGCGCGCGAATATCCGCGAAGTGAGCGAGGACGACTCGCATTTCATGTGCGAGGCCGTGCCGGTGCCCCTGGGCCCGGGCGAGAGCGCCGAGACCGAGGCCCTGCGCCGCGCGATCGTGTCGCAGTTCGACCAGTACGTGAAGCTGAACAAGAAGATCCCGCCGGAGATCCTGACCTCGCTGTCGGGTATCGACGAGCCGGGTCGCCTGGCCGATACCATCGCCGCGCATCTGCCGATCAAGCTCGAGCAGAAGCAGAAGATCCTGGAGATGGTCAATGTCACCGAGCGCCTCGAGAGCCTGCTGTCGCAGCTCGAGGGCGAGATCGACATCCTGCAGGTCGAGAAGCGCATCCGTGGCCGCGTCAAGCGCCAGATGGAGAAAAGCCAGCGCGAGTACTACCTGAACGAGCAGGTCAAGGCCATCCAGAAGGAACTGGGCGAGGGCGAAGAGGGCGCCGATCTCGAGGAGCTCGACAAGCGCATCAAGGCCGCCCGCATGCCGAAGGAGGCCAAGAAGAAGGCCGAGGCCGAGTTCAAGAAGCTCAAGCTGATGTCGCCGATGTCGGCCGAGGCCACGGTCGTGCGCAACTACATCGACACGCTGGTCAACCTGCCGTGGCGCAAGAAGAGCAAGGTCAATAACGACCTGGCCAACGCCGAGCGCGTGCTGGACGAGGACCACTACGGTCTGGAGAAGGTCAAGGAACGGATCCTGGAATATCTCGCCGTGCAACAGCGCGTCGACAAGGTCAAGGCGCCGATCCTGTGCCTGGTTGGGCCGCCCGGGGTTGGCAAGACCTCGCTGGGCCAGTCGGTGGCGCGTGCGACGAACCGCAAGTTCGTCCGCATGGCGCTGGGCGGCGTGCGCGACGAGGCCGAGATCCGCGGTCACCGCCGTACCTATATCGGTTCGATGCCCGGCAAGATCCTGCAGAGCCTGACCAAGGTCGGCGTGCGCAATCCGCTCTTCCTGCTCGACGAGATCGACAAGATGGGCATGGATTTCCGCGGCGATCCTTCGTCGGCGCTGCTCGAGGTGCTGGACCCGGAACAGAACCACACGTTCCAGGACCACTACATCGAGGTCGACTTCGACCTGTCGGACGTGATGTTCGTGGCCACGTCGAACTCGCTGAACATTCCGCCCCCGCTGCTCGACCGGATGGAAGTGATCCGGCTGTCCGGCTACACGGAGGAAGAGAAGGTCAATATCACGCAGCGCTATCTGCTGCCGAAGCAGATCCGCAACAACGGCCTGAAGCCGGGCGAGATCGAGGTCACCGAAGCGGCGATCCGCGACATCATCCGCTACTACACCCGGGAAGCCGGCGTGCGCTCGCTCGAACGCGAGGTGTCGAAGATCGCCCGCAAGGTGGTCAAGAAGCTGCTGCTGAAGAAGGAGAGCGGCACGGTCAAGGTCGATTCGGACAACCTGGATAAATTCCTCGGCGTGCGCAAGTACGACTTCGGCCTGGCCGGCAAGGAAAACCAGGTGGGCCAGGTCACGGGTCTGGCGTGGACCGAGGTCGGCGGCGATCTGCTGACGATCGAGGCCGCGCTGATGCCGGGCAAGGGCAACATCACGCGCACCGGCTCGCTGGGCGATGTGATGAAGGAATCGGTCGAGGCCGCGCGTTCGGTGGTGCGTTCGCGTGCCCGCCGGCTGGGCATCACCGACGAGATGTTCGAGAAGCGGGACATCCACATCCACGTGCCCGAGGGCGCGACGCCGAAGGACGGTCCGTCCGCCGGTATCGCGATGACGACGGCGCTGGTGTCGGTGCTGACCGGTATCCCGGTGCGCGCCGATGTGGCGATGACCGGCGAGATCACGCTGCGCGGCGAAGTGCTGCCGATCGGCGGTCTGAAGGAGAAGCTGCTGGCAGCCCACCGCGGTGGCATCAAGCTGGCGCTGATTCCCGAGGAGAACGTCAAGGACCTCGCCGACATTCCGGACAACGTCAAGAACAATATCGAGATCGTTCCGGTGCGCTGGATCGACAAGGTGTTGGAAATGGCGCTCGAGCGCAAGCCCGAGCCGCTGCCGGAAGAAGTCGCCAGCCCTGCCGAAGTCAAGGACAAGGGCGCGGCCGCCACGCACGAGATGATTCACCACTGATCGGGCGTGAAGGTGGGCGATCCCGCCCGCCGGCACCGCAAGACCGCAGGGTTCGCCCTGCGGTTTTTTTTTGCGCGCCGCGCGGTGTTCGGCTTGGCAAAGCCAAACCCGCTGTATTACACTTGCGGCCTCGCAGCGCAAACGGCAGTCGATGGCTGATACGTGCGCGGCGATACAGCCTGATTGGCGGCATTGCGGCCACATCGTGGCAGCATCGCGGCAACATCGAGCGGGTGCTTAGCTCAGCTGGTAGAGCGGCGCCCTTACAAGGCGTAGGTCGGGGGTTCGATCCCCTCAGCACCCACCACTCACTCGATGGCCCGATCGCCATGCCACCGTGTCATCAGGCCGTGTCGCCGGCAGCGAGACCGACGTCGGAGTGGTAGTTCAGTCGGTTAGAATACCGGCCTGTCACGCCGGGGGTCGCGGGTTCGAGTCCCGTCCACTCCGCCACATTGCATCCGGGCACCGCCAGGTGGCCGGCCGAATCAGCCGCCTCCATGCGGCTGTTTTCATTTGTAGCCCCGTTTTGTAGCCCCGCCTGCAGCGGCCGTCGACGCCACATCCAGCGGTCGGCCCTGCGCAGCCTGCTAGAATCGCGGAGTTTGACCTCCGTCCCAACTTGATCCCGAGTCAGCATGCTTGATTTCGTTCGCAACAACCGGCGCCTGATGCTTTTGCTGCTGCTGGTGCTGGTGTTTCCGTCGTTCGTGTTCTTCGGCGTGGAGAGCTATTCGCGCTTCATGGACAGCTCGCACGACGCCGCCAAGGTCGGTGGCCGCGCCATCACCCAACAGGAAGTCGATAACGTGCTGCGCGAGCAGTCGGAGCGGATGCGTCAGGTGCTGGGCGCCGCCTATGACCCGCGCCAGTTCGAAGGGCCCGAAGCGCGCAAGGCCGTGCTCGACCAGTTGATCCTGCAGCGCGTGGTCGCCGACGAAGTCAATCGCGAGCATCTGACCGTATCGAACGAGCGCCTGTACGAGGCCATCGTCGCCATCCCCGCGATCGCGCAGCTGCCGAAGAAGGCGGACGGCACGGTCGAGGACAAGGCCTACCTCGAACTGCTTGCCTCGCAGGGCATGACGCCCGAACAGTTCGACGCACGCATGCGCTTCGACCTGGCGACGCAGCAGCTCGGCCAGTCGATCGGCGCGACGGCCTTCATGCCGAAGTCGCTGCTCGACCGCCTGATCGCCGTGCGCGACCAGCAGCGCGAGGTCCAGCCGCTGCTGCTGAAGGCCGCCGACTACGCCGCCAAGGTGTCGGCCGACGAGGCAGCCCTGAAGGCGTACTACGACAAGCATCGCCAGGCCTTCAGCGTGCCCGAGCAGGCCAAGGTCGAATACCTGGTGCTGTCTGCCGATGCGATGGCCGCCGGCATCAGCATCACGCCCGAGCAGCTCAAGTCCTACTACGACAGCAATATCGCGCGTTTCCGTACCGACGAGCAGCGCCGCGCCAGCCATATCCTGATCGCGGCGCCGAAGGACGCGCCTGCGGCCGAGCGCCAGGCCGCCAAGGACAAGGCGACCAAGCTGGTGGAAGCGCTGCGCAAGCATCCGGAGACCTTCGCCGATGTCGCGCGCAAGCAGTCGCAGGATCCGGGTTCCGCAGAGAAGGGCGGTGACCTGGGCTTCATGGGTCGTGGCGCGCTGGTCAAGCCGTTCGAGGATGCGATGTACGCGCTGCAGCCGAACCAGCTCAGCGATGTGGTCGAGACCGACTACGGCTATCACATCATCAAGGTGACCGAGATCAAGCCGTCGCAGACGCGTCCGCTGGAGGAGGTCAAGACCGAGCTCGAAGCCGAACTGCGCAAGCAGCTCGCGGCCAAGCAGTTCACCGAGCAGGCCGATGCCTTCGGCAATACCGTCTATGAGCAGGCCGACAGCCTGAAGCCGGCCGCGGACAAGTTCAAGCTGACGATCCAGACCGCCGACAACGTGACGCGCGCGCCGAACCCCGCGCTGGGCGCGAACAATCCGCTGAACAACGAGAAGGTGCTGACCGCGCTGTTCAGCGACGACGCGCTCAAGAACAAGCGCAATACCGAAGCGATCCAGGTTGGTCCGGAAACCCTGGTGGCCGGCCGTGTGGTCGAGTATCGGCCGGCATCGGTGCAGCCGTTCGACGCGGTGCGCGACCAGGTCCGCGCCCGGTACGTTGCCGAGCAGGCCGCCGAGCTGGCGCGCAAGGATGGCGAAGCGCAGCTGGCCAAGCTCAAGCAGGGCGGTTCCGCCGACGGTTTCGGCGCCGCGGTCACGGTATCGCGGCAGCAACCGGCCGGCCTCGCACCGAAGGCGGTCGAGGCGGTGATGCGTGCCGATGCATCCAAGCTGCCGGCGATGGTCGGCGTCGATCTTGGCGCGCAGGGCTATGCCATCTATCGCATCGCCAAGGTTTCGCAGCCGGCGCAGGCCAATCCCGCGCAGCGCCAGGCCGAGGCCCAGCAACTGTCGCAACTGGCAGGCCAGAGCGAACTGGAAGCGTTCTTCGAGAGTCTGAAGGCGCGGTCGGAAGTCGAAGTCCTCAAGCCCGCGGCGCCGGCGGAATCGCAGCCGGCAGGCTGATCGCGACGGACGCGGCCGCCCGTACAGGGCCGGGCCGCAGCCATGGAGAAGGGGCCCGCAGGGCCCCTTTTTCATGCGCCGGTGGCCAGTGCCGCCGGGCCGCCGTTCAACCGCGCCGTTGCTGCGCCTTGCCTTCCTCCGCGCTGCGCCGCTGCCGCTTGAGCAGCGGCTCCAGTTGCGGCCATACGGTGTCCAGCAGCGCCGGCTGGGCCTGCGCGGTCGGATGGATGCGGTCGTCCTGGAACCAGTCGGGCCGCGTCACCACCTTGTCGAGCAGGAAGGGCACCAGCGGCAGCTGATATTCCTTGGCCAGTTTCGGATACAGCGCGAAGAAGCGCTCGGTGTAGTCGGGCCCGTAGTTGGGCGGAATCCGCATGCCGATCAGCAGCACGCTGGCCTTGGCGGCCTTCGCGCTGGTGACGATCTGGCGCAGATTGGCCTCGGTACTCTGCAGCGGCAGGCCGCGCAACGCGTCGTTGGCGCCGAGTTCGACCACCACGACGGCGGGCCGATGGCGGGCCAGCAGATCGGGCAGGCGGGTCTTGCCGCCCACCGTGGTCTCGCCGCTGATGCTTGCATTGACGACGCTATAATCGAACCTCTCCGCGCGCAGGCGGTCTTCCAATAACTTGACCCATCCTGCGCCGCGCGCGATGCCGTATTCCGCCGACAGGCTGTCGCCAAGCACCAGGATGGTGGGCGAGCGTTGCGCCAGCGCTGGCATCGCCGCCAGCGCCAGCAGTCCGCCCAGCACCAGGGCGCGCCAGCGTCCACCGATGTCCCGCCAGAAACCGTTCCGGAAACCCTTGCTCATGTCCTCATCCATTCTTGCTGTCGAATCCTTGGGAAAGACCGTGACGGACGCGACCGGTTCGCTGACGATTCTGCACGACGTGTCCTTCTCCGTCACGCCCGGCGAAACGCTGGCCATCGTCGGCGCCTCGGGTTCGGGCAAGTCGACGCTGCTCGGGCTGATGGCCGGGCTCGATCTGCCCAGCCGCGGCACCGTATCGCTGCACGGCCACGACCTGTTCGCGCTCGACGAGGACCAGCGCGCGGCGCTGCGCGGCCGGCATGTCGGCTTCGTGTTCCAGTCCTTCCAGCTGGTCGGCCATCTGACCGCGCTGGAGAACGTGATGCTGCCGCTGGAGCTGCGCGGCGAGGCCGATGGCGTGCACGAGCGGGCCAAGGCGATGCTCGAACGGGTGGGCCTGGGGGCGCGCCTGTCGCACTATCCGCGCACGCTGTCGGGCGGCGAGCAGCAGCGCGTCGCGCTGGCCCGTGCCTTCGTCACGCGGCCCGATATCCTGTTCGCCGACGAGCCGACCGGCAGCCTCGACACCGCGACCGGCGAAGCGGTGATCGCGCTGATGTTCGAACTGAATCGCGACGCCGGCTCGACGCTGGTGCTGGTCACGCACGACCGCTCGGTGGCGGCGCGCTGCGGGCGCATTCTGACCATCGAGGCAGGGAAGGTCGCCAGCGACGAGTGGATGGGCGCCGAGGTCTGAGCACGCGGACAGGGCGGGCCCTCAGCCTGCCCGGGCCAGCGCGTCCCTGGCACGCGCGATCAGCGCGCTGGTGGACGGGTCGTGCGGACCTTCGCCGCGTCCGTTCAGCTCGGCCTCGATCGGTCGCGCCAGCAGCTTGCCCAGTTCGACGCCCCACTGGTCGAACGAGTTGATATTCCAGATCGCGCCCATCACGAAGGTGCGGTGCTCGTACAGCGCGATCAGCGCGCCCAGCGCGCGCGGCGTGATGCCCTCGATCAGCAGCATATTGCTGGGGCGATTGCCCTCGAAACGCATATGCGCGATGCGCTCGGGCTCGACGATGCCGGCCGCGCGCAGTTCTTCCCCGGTCCGTCCGCGCATCAGCGCCTCGGCCTGCGCGAAGCAGTTGGCCAGCAGCTTGGCGTGATGGCCGGGCAGCGTGCGTGGCGCGGACAGCGGCGCGACGAAATCGACCGGCACGATCTGCGAGCCCTGGTGGATCAGCTGGAAATAGGCGTGTTGGCCATTGGTGCCGGCCGTACCCCAGACCACGGGCGACGTATCCACGCGCACCGCCTGGCCATCGCGCTGCACCGACTTGCCGTTGCTCTCCATCTCCAGCTGCTGCAGGAAGGCGGGAAACAATTCCAGCGAGGTCGAGTACGGCGCCATGCAGCTGGTCGGCAGGCCGAACACATTGCGGTACCAGACGCCCAGCAGGCCGAGGATCACTGGCATGTTGCGGGCGAGCGGCGCGCTGCGGAAGTGCTCGTCCATCTCCCGGCCGCCGGCCAGCAATTCGGCGAAGGCTTCGAAGCCGAGCGCCAGCGTGATCGACAACCCGACCGAGGACCACAGCGAGAAGCGGCCGCCGATCCAGTCCCAGAACTCGAACATATTGGCCGGATCGATGCCGAAGGCGCGCACCGCCTCCAGATTGGTCGACACCGCGACGAAATGGCGCGCCAGCCCGCTCTCCGGCACACCGTGCGCGACGAACCATTGGCGCGTGCTGTTTGCGTTCGCCATCGTCTCGAGCGTGGTGAAGGTCTTCGAGCAGACGATCACCAGCGTGCGTTCGGGATCGAGCCTCGCCAGCGTCTCGGCCAGTTCGGTGCCGTCGACATTCGAGACGAAATGCACGCGGGGGCCCGAAGCCGCGCCACCGTCACCGCTGCCGTCGCCGGCAAGGTGCGCCAGCGCGCGGCACACCATGCGTGGCCCGAGGTCCGAGCCGCCGATGCCCAGGTTCACCACGTCGGTGATGGTCTTGCCGCTATGGCCTTTCCATTCGCCGCTGCGCACGCGCTGCGAGAAGCCCCGCATGCGCGCGAGCACATCCTGCACGGCCGGCATCACCGGCTTGCCGTCGACCTGGAACGGAGCGTCCGGCGCGGCGCGCAGCGCCATATGCAGCGCGGCGCGGTCCTCGGTCGCATTGATATGTTGGCCAGCGAACATGGCATCGCGCCGGGCGGGCACCCCGGCCTCTTCGGCGAGCTGGACCAGCAGGTCCATCGTCTCGGGCACGATGCGGTTCTTCGAGTAGTCCAGGAACAGGCCGGCCGCTTCCAGCGAGAACCGGTCGACCCGCTGGCTGGCGTCGGGCGCGGCAAACCAGTCGCGCATCCGCTGGTCGCGGATCGCTTGGTAGTGCTGCTGCAGACGTTGCCAGGCGGGAAGGTCAGTGGGCATTGCGAAATACGCGGAAAAGGATACGAGCGGACAAAGCGCAGAATGTGCCGAGTATAGCCTGCACATTCTGCGAAAACTGTCAGACAACGCCGTAATCAACGCGTTCCGCCGAGGCTCCTGGCCACCAGCCGCAATGCCGATTCGCCGCCCGCGACCCAGACGCCGCCGGCGCAGATCACCGCGATGCCCAGCGCCGTGGTCCAGTCCGGCAACTGGCCGAAGGCGAGAAAGCCGACCGTGGTGGCCGAGATGATCTGCAGGTAGAGGAAGGGGCTCAGGAACGATGCGTCGGCGTACTGGAAGGCGCGGATCACGAAGTAGTGGCCGAGCGAACCGGTGATGCCGGCCGACAGCAGCAGCGCGCATTGCAGCGGCGTCGGCATCGCCGTGAACCAGAAGAAGGGCACCAGCACCGTCGTGAGCGCGGCGCCGGTGATGCCGCTCCAGATCAGCGTGGTCATCGGCGCATCGTGGGCCGCCATGCGCCGCGTCAGCATCTGCAGCAGCGCGAACAGCAGCGCCGACGCAAGACCCAGCGCCACGCCGCCTGACGTCAGCTCGCCGCCGGGGCGCACCACCACCAGCATGCCGGCAAAGCCGATCAGCACGCCGCTCCAGCGCATCAGGCGGGCGTGGCGGCCGGGACGTTCGCCAAGCAGCCAGGGCGAGAGCGCGACGACGAACAGCGGCGCGCAGAAGTTCAACGCGGTGGCCGTCGCCAACGGCATCAGCTTCAGCACCGAGAAGAACACCAGCGTCGAGGCCAGCATCAGTGCGCCGCGCATCCATTGCAGGCGCGGCTGGCCGGTGCGGACCTGGACCCGGAAGCGCGCCGGTCCGAGCAGCAGGAAGATGGCGACGACATGGCCGACGTAGCGTACCCACGCCACCGCCATGATCGGCAGGCCCTGCTGGGTCAGCGTCTTGCCGGTGGCATCGAGCAGCGTCAGGATCCATTGGCCCAGCACCAGCAGCGCGATGCCGGTCCACAGTTGCCGGCGGCTGGGCGCCGCGCCCTGTACCGGGATCGCGCCGCTCATCGCCGCGCCCCTGGCAGATTCAGCACGTTCAGCGCCTGCCGCGCCGCGCGGGGCAATTCGCCGGCCGTCAGCCCCGCCGGGCCTTCGCCGCCCGCCACCAGGCGATCGGCGGCGCGGCCGTGCAGCCAGACCGCGGCCAGCGCCGCAGGCTGCGCCGCCATGCCCTGCGCCAGCAGTGCGCCGATCATGCCGGCCAGCACGTCGCCGGTGCCGGCGGTGGCCAGGCCCGCGTTGCCGGTCGGATTGATCGCGACGGCTTGCTCGCCCGGACTGGCGATCACGGTGCCCGAGCCCTTGAGCACGACCACCGCTTGCCATTGCGTGGCCAGCGTGCGCGCGGCGCCGAGTCGATCGCGCTGGATCTGCGCCACGGTGCAGCCCATCAGCCACGCCGCTTCGAGCGGATGCGGCGTCAGTACCCTTGGCGCGGTGCCGGCCCGCGCCATCGCGGCCAATGCCGTGTCGGCAGCCAGCAGGTTCAGCGCATCGGCATCGAGCGCGATGGGCGTGCCGGACCGCAGCGCCGTCTCGAGCCATCGGCGCGCATTCTCGTCGGTACCCATGCCCGGGCCGGCCACCAGCGCCGACATCTCCGGCAACTGCAGCCGGTCGACGGGATGCAGCATCAGTTCGGGATGCACCGGATCGAACCGCGGCGCGGGATCGGCCAGAAAGCCGACATGCACCCGCCCGGCACCCAGATGCAGTGCGGCGCGCGCACCCAGCAGCGGCGCGCCGACCATGCCGATACTGCCGCCGATCACCGCCAGCGTGCCGAAGCTGCCCTTGTGGCTGGCATGTCGCCGGCCGGGAAGCGCCGCGGCGAACCGGGCCGGCGTATTGGCCCAGGCCGCCGCCGCGTCTTGCGGCGGATAGTCGAGGCCGAGCGGCGCGATATCGAGTTCGCCGGCGCAGTCGCGGCCGTCGAGCGTCAGCAGCCCGGGCTTGGCGGCGATGAAGGTCAGCGTTCGCGTCGCGCGCACCGCGGGCGCACCGGCGCCGGTATCGGCCGACAGGCCGCTCGGCACATCCAGTGCGAACACCGGCACGCCCTCGTCGGCCAGTACGCCGAGCCGCGCGATCCATTCGGCCAGAGCGCCGCTGGCGGGACGATTCAGCCCGATACCCAGCAGCCCGTCCACCACGGCGACAAAACGCGGGGCCGTCGGCGGCCAGGGCGGCGCGGTCTGCGGCGAGGCGGCATCAGGCATCAGCACCTGCAGCGGGACGCCGGCGTCGTTGGCCTGCTGCCACGCGCGCGCCGCGTCGGCGGGCAGGCGTGTGGGGTCGGCCAGCAGCCATGCCTGCACCTCGCGGCCGGCCCGATGCAGGCACGTCGCCGCGACCAGCGCGTCGCCGCCGTTATTGCCGGGGCCGGCCAGCAACAGCAGCGGTCCGGCCGGTGCATGGGCGGTCAGCCAGGCGGCAGCGGCGGCACCGGCGCGGGCCATCAGCGTGAACGGCGACAGGCTGGCGTAGGCGGCCTGTTCGAGCCGGCGGATCGCGGCGCTGTCGAACAAGGGGACCGACGCGGTGCTGGCCGGATCGAAGCGCAGCCAGTCCGCGGTCACGGGGGGCCGGGCGGTTTCGGCCGCTTCGGAGGCTTGCGCGGTATCAGCGGCCGTCCCCGCAGCGGCAGGAGAGGAGAAGGGCGTCATCGGCGCATTATCGCAGCGCCACCGGCAAGCGGCTCATCGCCGCGGACCGAGCCCGTAGCGGTCCGGCGTCAGCCCTTCCAGGTCGATCTCGGCCGGCGCGCCGGACACCTGCGCGGCGAGCAGCTTGCCCGAGCCGCAGGCCATCGCCCAGCCGGTGGAACCATGGCCGAGATTGAGGAACAGCCCCGGCACGGCAGTGGCCCCGATCAGCGGCGGTCCGTCCGGCAGCATCGGCCGGGCGCCGGTCCACAGCGACGCTTCGCCGTAGTTGGCGGCCCCCGGGAACCAGTCGCGGCCGACCTTGAGCAGCGTGCGCACGGCGGCCTGGCGTAGCTCCAGCGTGCGCGAGCCGAGCTCCGCGGTGCCGGCCAGCCGGATGCGATTGCCCATGCGGGTGATCGCGACCTTGTACGACTCGTCCATCAGCGCCGCCAGCGGCGCCTGCAGGGCATCCCGAACGGGTACCGTCGCCGAATAGCCCTTGACCGGATAGAGCGGCACGCGCAAGCCGAGTGGGCGCAGCAGCGCGGCACTGGCGACGCCGGCGGCCACCACGACGTGCTGCGCACGCAAGATCGAGTCCCCTCCCTGGCGCCGTACGGAGACGGACAGCGTGCCGGCACGCGGCGCCGCGATGCCATCAACGGTGGTGTCCATCAGGAACCGCACGCCGGCCGCTTCGGCGAACTGCCGCAGCCGGCGCGTGAACATCGGGCAATTGCCCGATTCGTCCTCGGGCAGATGCAGCCCGCCGGCCAGCGCGGTATCCGGAGCAAGGCCGGGCTCCAGGCGCCGGCATTCGGCGGCATCGATCAGCCGATGGGGCACCGCGTTCTCGCGCAGCAGTGCCAGCGCGGGTTGGGCCATATCGAGATCGCCTTCGCCGCGAAACAGCTGCAGATAGCCCCGGGATTGCTCATAGTCGATCTGCATCTGGTCGCGCAGCTGATGCAGGCAGGCCCGGCTGTAGAAGGCCAGCCGCTGCATGCGCAGCTTGTTGACGCGGTAGCGTTCGAGCCGGCATTCGCCGAGCCAGCGTGCAATCCAGCGCCACATCGCGGGATCGGCGCTGGGTCGGAACACCACCGGCGAGGTGCTGGCGAAGAGGGTGCGCAGCACCTTGGCCGGCATCCCCGGGGCGGCCCACGGGGTCACGTAGCCTGGCGCGATCACGCCGGCGTTGCCGAAGCTGGTCTCCTGCGCGGGAGAGGCGCGCCGGTCCAGTACCGTGACCTCGAAGCCGGCCTCGCGCAGATACCAGGCCGAGCACACGCCGATCACGCCGGCCCCGATCACGATCGCATGCATGGGGGCTACATCTTCATCTGCGCGGGCAGGTAGGTCACCAGGCCGGGGAAGGCCCAGATCAGCAGCACCGCCACCACCATCAGCACGAAGAAGGGGAAGGCGGCCCAGGCGATATAGCTGATATTGCGCCGGGTCATCCCTTGCAGCACGAACAGATTGAAGCCGACCGGCGGCGTGATCTGCGCCATCTCGACCACCAGCACGACGAAGATGCCGAACCACAGCAGGTCGATGCCGACCGCCTGGATGGTCGGCAGCAGCACCGACATCGTCAGCACGACCATCGAGATGCCGTCGAGGAAGCAACCCAGGATGACGAAGAACACCATCAGCGCGACGATCAGCAGGAACGGCGTCAGGTTCAGGCCGACGATCCATTCGGCCAGATGGCGCGGCAGCCCGATGAAGCCCATCGCCAGCGTCAGGAAGGACGAGCCGGCCAGGATCAGCGCGATCATGCAGTACATGCGCGTGGCCGCCATCAGCGAGTCGCGGAAGGTCTGCCAGCTCAGCGTGCGCTGCGCCAGCGCGAGCAGCAGCGCGCCGACCACGCCGAGCGCGGCGGCCTCGGTCGCGGTCGCGACGCCGGCGTAGATCGAGCCGAGCACCGCGCCGATCAGCAGCACCACCGGGATCAGGTGGCGGGATTCGGCCAGCTTGGCATGCAGGTCCAGCCGATGGTCGGGCACCGGAATGGCATCGCGATGGCGCCAGCCCCAGACCGCGACATAGCCCATGAACAGCAGCGCCAGCAGCAGGCCCGGCAGCACGCCGCCGATGAAGAGCTTGCCGATCGACACGTCGGCGGTGACGCCATAGACGATCATGATGATCGACGGCGGAATCAGCAGGCCCAGCGTGCCGGCGCCCGCCAGCGAGCCGATCGCCATCGACTCGGGATAGCCGCGCTTGGCCAGTTCGGGCAGAGAGATCTTGCCAATCGTCGCGCAGGTCGCGGCGCTCGAGCCCGACACCGCCGCGAAGATGGTGCAGCCGATCACGTTGACATGCAGCAGCCGGCCGGGCAGGCGCTGCAGCCATGGCGACAGCCCGCGGAACATGCCTTCGGACAGCCTGGTCTTGAGCAGGATTTCGCCCATCCAGATGAACAGGGGCAGCGCCGTCAGCGTCCAGCTCGACAGCGAGCCCCAGACGGTCAGCGCCATCGATTCGCCGCCGACCTTGTTGGTGAACAGCTCCATGGCCATCCACGCAACGCCGAGAATGGCGATGCCGATCCAGACGCCGGCGCCGAGCACGGCGAAGATGGCGACGATCAGGAAGAAGGTGATCCAGAGATCCATGCGGTTGTGTTCCTGTGGGGCTGGCCGGTCGATACGTCGGCGTTACTCGGTGCGTGCCATTTCGCCGCTTTCTTCGCGCGGCAGACGGCGCGTGCGCAGCACGTAGACGAACTCTTCGGCGAAGGCGACGAACAGCCCGAACAGGCCTACCGCCATCGAAAGCTGCGGAATCCACAGCGGTGTGGCGTCGGTGTTCTGCGAGATGTCGTGATAGATGTACGAGTCATACGCGAGCTTGCCCGCGTAGTAGGTGAAGTAGGCGGTCAGCAGCGTGGCCACCGCCAGGCAGAAAATCTCCGCCCAGACGCGCGGCTTGCCGTGCAGGCGCTGCAGGATCAGCGTCACGCGGATATGGTCGCCCTGGCGCAGCGTCGCCGCGAGCGCGAGAAAGGACCCCGCGGCCATGAAATAGCCGGCATAGGCGTCGCCGCCGTCGATCTGGAAATTGGCGAAGCGCCCGACGATGATGGCCAGTTCGACCAACAGCGTCAGGCAGATGAAGACGGCCGCCAGCGCGCCGAGCGCCTGGTAGAACCACTGGAAGCGGGAAGTCATGATGCGTTCCGGAAGGCTAGGGGGAGAGGGGCGGAGCGCAGGGCGCTGTCACTTCGGCGCATCGCTGTCGTCCTCGCAAAAGCGGGGACCCGGCGGCCTGCAAAAAGACGCTGGGCCCCGGTCTGCGCGGGGCGACGAGGTGGCGTAGCGAGCCTGGCCCCGCATCGTGACGCCTGACGCCTTACTTGCGATACGCCGCGATGATTTCCTTGCCCTCGGGCCCGGCCTTCTTCTCCCACTCGGCCAGCAGTTCGTCGCCGATCTTCTTCATGTCGGCCTGCAGCTGCGGCGTGGGCTTGACGATGGTCATCCTGTTCTTGGCCAGCGTGTCGAGCGATTGCTGCGTGTATTCGCGCATCCGCTGCCAGCCGCGCGTCTCGGCGGCCTGCGCGGCCTTCAGCAGCGCCTCCTGCGACGGCTTGTCGAGCTTGTCGAACTCGCGCTTGTTGACGATCACCATGTTCTTCGGCAGCCAGGCGTCGACCGTATGGAAGTGCGACAGGCTTTCCCACACCTTGCTGTCTACGCCGGTGGCGCCCGACGACATGAAGCTGTCGACCACGCCGGTAGCCAGCGCCTGCGACAGCTCGGCCGCCTGGATCGTCATCGGCTGCGCGCCGACGGCCTGCGCGATGCGCGTGGTGGCCGGATTGTAGGCGCGCCACTTCAGCCCCTTCATGTCGGCGCCCGAACGGATTTCCTTCTTGGCGTAGATGCCCTGCGGCGGCCAGGCGACCGCGTACAGCAGCTTGATGCCCTGGCGGTCCAGCAGGCGGTCGATCACCGGCCGCTGTGCCTGCCACAGCTTGTACGACGCGTCGAAGCCGGTGGCGAGGAAGGGCACCGCATCGACGCCGAACAGCGCATTCTCGTTCTCCAGCAGCGACATCAGCACCTCGCCCGCCTGGGCCTGGTTGCTCTGCACCGCGCGCTTGATCTCGTTGGCCTTGAACAGCGAGCCGTTCGGATGCAGCGTGATGGCCAGCTTGCCCTGCGTGGCGGCGCTGACCTCCTTGGCGAACTGGTCCAGGTTGACCGTGTGCGGGTTGTTGGCCGGATAGCCGGTCGGCAGATCCCATTTGACCTGGGCCTGCGCCAGCGGCGCCATCGCGAAGGCGCAGGCGAGCAGCCCGCACGCAGACATCGACTTCAGCAATCCCTTGCGCTGCATCATTTCTCTCCTGGTTGTGTCGTTACCGCGTCGTTGCATGCCGTCGTTGCGCGTCGTCGTTTCGCGGCATCGTGGCGCGCGCGTGCGTGGATCTTGCGCCGCCAGCGGTGGCTCGTCCACTGGGTCGTCCACTAGGTTGTCGCGCGTCGTCGGCCCAGTCCCGGCGGCCGGCTCATGCCTGCTGCGGCGGGGGCGCAAGCACGGCCTCCAATGCAAGCGCCGTGCCCAGCAGCGGCGCGTCGCGCATCGGGCCGTGCGCCAGCATCAGTCCGACCGGCAGTTCGCCGGGCTGGTGGCACGGCAGCGAGATCGCGCAGCCGTCGAGGAAGTTGATGGTCGAAGGATTGCGCAGCAGCAGCGCATTGGTGCGCGTAAACAGCGCGTCGTCGGCGACCAGCGGCGCAATCGGCGGCGCCACCACCGGCACGGTGGGGCAGGCCAGCGCGTCGTAGCCATCGAGCCGTGCCATCACGCGCTCGCTCCAGGCGGCGCGGGCACGGACCAGATCGACATAGTCGGCCGCGCCGATCGCGGCGCCGCGATCGATGCGCGCCGCCACGCGCGGGTCATACAGCGCGCGCCGCGACGACAGCGTGGCGCGGTGGATCGCATAGGCTTCGGCCGCGGTCAGCCCGCCTTGCGCGTTCAGCGTCGCCAGCTCCAGCAGCTCGGGCAGATCGACATGTTCGATCTGCACGCCGGCGGCGGACAACCGTCCGAGCGCGCGATCGAAGGCGCGCGACACGGTCTCGTCCAGATCGTCGAGCAGCAGCTGGCGCGGTACGGCAAGCCGCAGCGCACCAGCGGCCTTGCGCACCGGGACCAGCGCCTGGTCCGCGATCACGCCGTCGACCAGCACGCAGTCGGCCACCGTGCGCGCCATCGCACAGGCGGTATCGAGCGAGAAGGACAGCGGAAAGGCGCCCGTCAGCGGCACGCGCCGCGCGGTCGGCTTGAAGCCGGTCAGGCCGCACAGCGCGGCTGGAATGCGGATCGACCCGCCGGTATCGCTGCCCAGCGCCGCCACCGCGAGGCCGAGCGCCACGGAGGCCGCCGCGCCCGACGACGAGCCGCCGCAGATGCGCGCCACCGCGCTGTCGTGCGGATTGACCGGCGTGCCGTAGTGCGGGTTGATGCCGACGCCAGAGAAGGCGAACTCGGTCATGTTGGTGCGGCCGACCAGCGCGGCGCCCACCGCTCGCAGCCGCGCCACGACGGGCGCATCCTCGCCGGCGGGCGCTGCATCGGCGCGTACCGTCGAGGCCGCGCGCGTGATATCCCCGCCGATATCGAACAGATCCTTGATCGATACCGGCAGCCCAGCCAGCGGATGCAGCGGCTTGCCGGCCAGCGCCGCTGCATCGGCAGCCTGCGCCGCGCTGGCGGCGGTGTCGAAGCTGGTCTGCAGGAATACCGCCTGTGCCGCCGGTTCCATCGCCCGCGCCTGGGCCTGCTGCAACAGCGCCGTGCGCGAGAGTCGGCCATCGCGGGCCAGGCGATGGATGGTGTCGATATCGGGAAGCAGCGCGGCAGGCATCGTCATCGGGTACAGGCTCGGGCGGTGAGGCTCGAGCGTTGGTCATCGGGGGAAACGGGTCGGGAACGGCGATGCGCATCGGCACCGTGCTCGATGCCGCTTGCCCCGCGACAGTGCGCGGCGCGACGGATGCCCAGGATTCGTGCGCGAATTGCCACAGAAGCGGTTGCGGCAGTGGCGCGCAATCCCCATCGTTACCGGGTACTCATGCTCATAATTTGTCGATAAACTGTCAAGCTGAAATTACTGCCGCGGCCCCCGGGAAATCCCTAGACGGCGTCCCTGGTCGATCCCCCGACCAGGATCCGCCACGCGCCAAGCCGTTCGTTCTCCGCTGTCCTTCTGCAGGAGTGCTGTCCATGGCCCGAAAGCCGAGCCGCCGCGACGATGTTTCCCCTCCCGATATTCCTTCGGCCGAGATGGCGTCCGCCGATGTCGCGGCTGGCGACGCGGTGGTTCGCCCGGCCGGCGCCGGCATCGTGTCGTCCGCCCATCTGGTCTCGTCCCGCAGTCCCGAGCTGTCCGAATTCGAGTTCGGCCTGAACACGGCCTACAACGCCTATAGCCGCTGGGTGGTGCGCTGCATGGGCGCGGCCGGCGTGCGCGACCTGACGTTTCTCGACGTCCTGGTGCTCCATCACGTCAACCACCGCGGGCGCGCCAAGCGGCTGGCCGATATCTGCTTCGTGCTGAACGTCGAGGACACCCATCTGGTGACCTACTCGTTGAAGAAGCTGCAGGGCATGGGCTTGGTCGCCGGCGTGCGCGTGGGCAAGGAGGCGACCTACAGCACCACGGCCGCCGGTACCGAAGCCTGCGCCCGGTATCGCGAAATCCGTGAGCAATGCCTGACCAGCAATATGACCCCAGGCAGCGCGGAGAACGCCGAAATCGGCGAACTGGCCCGGCTGCTGCGCGTGCTGACCGGGCTGTACGAACAGGCTGCGCGCTCCGCCACGTCGCTGTAGCGCTCGTCCCGCATTGACGTCGCCCCGCGCAGGCGGGGACCCAGTGGCTTGCAGCATCCTGCAAGACGCTGGGCCCCCGCCTGCGCGGGGACGACGGTCCACCATCCCCTTTCGCGAGGTATTTCCGCGTGTCCCATTCCGAATCGCAAGCCGCGTCCCAAGCCGCCTCCCCAGACCCACGCTGGCAGTTCTGGATCGACCGTGGCGGCACCTTCACGGATATCGTCGGGTTGCGCCCGGACGGCACCATGGTCACGCACAAGCTGCTGTCGGAGAACCCGGAGCAATACCCCGATGCGGCCGTGGCCGGGATTCGCCATCTGCTGGGCCTGGCCGCCGGCGAGCCGATCACGCCGCGCCTGGTGTCGGCGGTGAAGATGGGTACCACGGTGGCCACCAACGCCCTGCTCGAGCGCAAGGGCGAGCCCACCGCGCTGTTCATCACGCGCGGCTATCGCGACGCGCTGCGCATCGCGTACCAGAACCGGCCGCGGCTGTTCGACCTCAACATCGTGCTGCCCGAACTGCTGTATCGCGAGGTGGTGGAAGTCGACGAACGCATCGGCGCGCATGGCGACGTGGTGCAGCCGCTGGACGAGGCGGCGCTGCGCGAACAGATGGCGCGCGTGCTGGCTGACGGCATCCGCGCGGTGGCGATCGTGCTGATGCACGGCTATCGCCATTCCGATCATGAAGCGAGGGCGGCCAGGATCGCGCGCGAGCTCGGCTTCGCCCAGGTCTCGGTGTCGTACGAGGTATCGCCGCTGATGAAGCTGGTGCCGCGCGGCGACACCACGGTGGTCGATGCCTACCTGTCGCCGATCCTGCGCCGCTATGTCGAGCAGATCGAGCGCGAGATGCCGGGCGTGAACCTGCAGTTCATGCAGAGCAGCGGCGGCCTGACCGACGCGCATCGGTTCCAGGGCAAGGATGCGATCCTGTCGGGTCCGGCCGGCGGCATCGTCGGCATGGTGCGTGCCTCGCAGCGCGCCGGCTTCGATCGCATCATCGGCTTCGACATGGGCGGAACGTCGACCGATGTGTCGCACTTCAGCGGCAGGCATCCGAACGACTTCGAGCGCGTGTTCGAGACCAGCGTCGCCGGCGTGCGCATGCGCGCGCCGATGATGAGCATCCATACGGTGGCGGCGGGTGGCGGCTCGGTGCTGCATTTCGACGGTAGCCGCTACCGCGTCGGCCCCGATTCGGCCGGCGCCAATCCGGGGCCGGCCAGCTATCGGCGCGGCGGGCCGCTGGCGGTCACCGACTGCAACGTGATGCTGGGCAAGATCCAGCCCGCGCATTTTCCGGCGGTGTTCGGCCCGCGCGCCGACGCGCCGCTCGATCGCGACGCCGTGGTGGCGCGCTTCGAGACCATGGCCGCGCAGATTGCCGAGCAGACCGGCGACCGCCGCACGCCCGAGCAGGTCGCCGAGGGCTTCATCGAGATCGCGGTCGGCAATATGGCCAACGCGATCAAGCAGATCTCGGTGCAGCGCGGCCACGACGTGACCGGCTACACGCTGACCACCTTCGGCGGCGCCGGCGGCCAGCATGCCTGCCTGGTGGCCGATGCCCTGGGCATGCAAACGGTGTTCGTCCATCCGCTGGCCGGCGTGCTGTCGGCCTACGGCATGGGCCTGGCCGACCGCACGGCGATGCGCGAGCTGTCGATCGAGGCGAAGCTGGACGAGGCCGCGGTGCCGATGCTGGCGCAGCGGCTCGACACGCTCGCGCAGCAGGCGCGCGACGAGCTGCTGGAGCAGGGCGAGGACGCCCGCCGCATCGAGGTGCTGCGGCGCGTCCATCTGCGCTACGAGGGCACCGATTCGGCGCTGGTGGTGCCGTTCGGCGACGCCGCCGCGATGCGCGCGGGCTTCGAGGCCGCCTACCGCCAGCGTTATGCCTTCCTGATGCCCGACAAGGGGCTGATCGTCGAAGCGGTCTCGGTGGAAGCGGTCGGCGTCGCGCAGGCGCCGCAGGAGCGTCCGCCCGCGCTGGCGCCGCGCGAAGGCGGGCCGCAGCCGGCCGAGACGGTGCGCATGTTCAGCGGCGGCGCCTGGCACGACACCGGTCTCTACCGGCGCGATGTGCTGCGTCCCGGCGATCGGCTCGCCGGCCCCGCGATCATTGCGGAGCAGAACGCCACTACCGTGGTCGAACCGGGCTGGCAGGCGCTGCTGACCGAGCGGGACCATCTGGTGCTGACGCGCGCGGTGCCGCGTCCGCAGCGGCGCGCAATCGGCACCGAGGCCGATCCGGTGATGCTGGAGGTCTTCAACAACCTCTTCATGTCGATCGCCGAGCAGATGGGCCTGCGGCTGCAGAACACCGCCTACTCGGTGAACATCAAGGAGCGGCTCGATTTCTCCTGCGCGATCTTCGACGCCGAAGGCAACCTGATCGCCAACGCGCCGCATATGCCGGTGCATCTGGGCTCGATGGGCGAGAGCATCAAGACCGTGATCGCGCGCAATGCCGGGCGGATGAAGGACGGCGACGTCTATGTGCTGAACGACCCGTACAACGGCGGCACCCATCTGCCCGACGTGACGGTGATCACGCCGGTGTTCGATGCCGCGGGCAGCGAGGTGCTGTTCTACGTCGGCTCGCGCGGCCACCACGCCGATATCGGCGGCATCACGCCGGGCTCGATGCCACCGGACTCGACCGTGGTCGAGGAGGAGGGCGTGCTGATCGACAACTTCCTGCTGGTCGACGGCGGCGTGCTCGACGATGCCGGCATGCGGGCGCTGCTGTCCGGCGCGCGCTACCCGGCCCGCAACGTCGACCAGAACATGGCCGATCTGCGGGCGCAGGTCGCGGCCAATGCGAAGGGCGTCGAGGAGCTCCGCAAGATGGTGGCCCACTTCGGCCTGCCCGTCGTGCGCGCCTATATGGGGCATGTGCAGGACAACGCCGAGGAGGCGGTGCGGCGCGTGATCACGGCGCTCAAGGACGGCAGCTATGTCTATCCGCTCGACAACGGCGCGCAGATCCGCGTGCGGGTGACGGTGGACCGCGAACGCCGCGAGGCGACCGTCGACTTCACGGGCACCTCGGACCAGCTGCCGAACAACTTCAACGCCCCGCGCGCGGTGTGCATGGCGGCGGTGCTGTACGTGTTCCGCACGCTGGTCGACCAGGACATCCCGCTGAACGCTGGCTGCCTGAAGCCGCTGCATGTGGTGATTCCCGAAGGCTCGATGCTCAATCCGCGCTATCCGGCCTCGGTGGTGTCGGGCAACGTCGAGACGTCGTCGTGCATCACCAATGCGCTGTACGGCGCGCTTGGCGTGGTGGCCGCCAGCCAGGGCACGATGAACAATTTCACCTTCGGCAACGCGCGCTACCAGTACTACGAGACGATCTCGGGCGGCAGCGGCGCCGGCAACGGCTTCGACGGCTGCGACGTGGTGCAGACGCATATGACCAATTCGCGGTTGACCGATCCCGAGGTGCTGGAATGGCGCTTCCCGGTGCGGCTGGACAGCTACGAGATCCGGCACGGATCGGGCGGGGCGGGGCGCTGGCACGGCGGCAACGGTGGCGTGCGCAAGGTGCGCTTCCTCGAGCCGATGACGGCATCGATCCTGTCGAACAACCGCGTGCACGCGCCGTTCGGCATGGCGGGCGGCGAGCCGGGGGCAACGGGCCGCAACCGCGTGATCCGCGCCGATGGCAGCGAGGAAACGCTGCCTCACGTGGCGCGGACCGAGATGGGCGTGGGCGATGTGTTCGTGATCGAGACGCCGGGGGGAGGGGGATTCGGCGCGGCGTAGGCGGGGGGGGGGTGAGGGTGGTGAGGGTGGTGAGGGTGGTGAGGGCGGTGAGGGTGGTGAGGGTGGTGAGGGTGGTGAGGGTGGTGAGGGTGGTGAGGGTGGTGAGGGTGGTGAGGGTGGTGAGGGCGGTGAGGGCGGTGAGGGCGGTGAGGGCGGTGAGGGCGGTGAGGGCGGTGTTGCCCTCTCCCCAGCCCCTCTCCCGCCTTGCGGGAGAGGGAGCCAATGAGCGCTGGCCGTGGCAGCGTACCCGCCGATTCTCTCCCCTCTCCCGCTTGCGGGAGAGGGGCCGGGGGAGAGGGCAGCGTACCGCTACCGCTCGATCCGTACCGCAGCCGTGTCCCGCGGCACCGTTGCCCTGACCGTCCGCGCCACCACCGCGGCCGGCGCCTTGCCGCCGAGCAGCCGGTTGACCTGCTTGAACTCGCAAGTCAGCGCTTCGGGCGTGACGGTCACCACCGCATAGCCTTGCGCATCGGTATTGGCGTACTGCAGCCACGGATTGCTGCGCAGCGCCGCCAACTGCTGGCAGAGCGGCACGACCTGCTGGACGAACTCGGCATCGGCCTGCAGGGCCGCCAGTACCGCATCGGTGGTGGCATCGAGCTGCCCCTCGGCCACGCCGCGTGCCGCCAGCGCGCCGCGCAGCGAAACCCGCAGCGATTCCGCCACGGTGGCGGCGGTGACCGTCGACGGTGCCAGCGTATGGTCCAGCAGATTGACGTCGACCTGTACGGGCTCGCTGCCCAGCGCCGGAACCGGCAGGGACAGCGTGCGATAGACCAGCGTCGACAGGCTCTCCGACAGCGCGCCGACCGCCGACTTCAGATACGAGAAGAATGAGTCCGAGCTGATGCCCGCCGTCACCAGGTCGACCATCACGGCCGTGCCCCCGCCCTCGGCGTCGTAATCGTCGTGCACGGTGCCGGCATAGAAGGCGTGGATATCGCCGGTCAGCGCCACCACATTGCGGATGCCGTTATCCACCAGATGGCGCATCAGCGCCTTGCGTTCGGCGTTGAAGCCGTCCCACTGGTCGGCGTTCAGCACGAAGCGCTGGAAGAAGGGCGCCAGCGCGGCTTTCTGCGTGGCCGGGATGAAGGCCGACTGTTCGCGCCTGGCCAGCACGTCCGGTTTCACGTGGCCGAAGGCGATCGCCTGGGAGGCCGCGCCAATCTGCGCGGCGACGCCGCCGGCGGCCGCGCCCTTGGCCTGCTCGAAGGCCAGCACCGCGATCGCGGCCTGCGCGGCGGTCAGGCCGGCCCCGGTCGCCGCGGCGGACTTGTCGCCCGCGGTGGCGTCGGCCATCGCGATCGCCTGTGCCGCCGTCGCCGCGACGGACTGCGTGGCGCCGGCCGACACGGCGCCGACCACCGCCGCGGCGACCGGAACATTGCCGCCGGTCGACGCCAGCGCGCCCTGGATGCTCGCCGACAGCATGCCGATCGCCTGCAGCGCGACCAGGGTGGCGATGGCCTCGCTGCCATCGATGCCCATGCGCAGCAGCGAGACCTCGTTGCCCCACAGCTTCCAGATGGCCGGCGAGCGGGCCATGGTGTCGCACCACCAGGCGCGCTGTTCGTTGCCGAGGATCGACGTCAGCGTCAGCGGGTCGCCGGCTCCGGCGGCGGCCATCTTGGCGGCCTCGGCGGCGGCCAGCGTTGCGGCCGGCACCATGTAGCGCGCGCCGATGCTGCCCAGCGGTGCGCCGGTGGCGGGATTGATCGCCGATTCGGGCAACACGTGGTCGGTGCGGTACAGCCGTTCGTCCGTCATCACCAGATGAGCCAGCTTGCCGAAGCGCAACTCGCGATAGATGCGGATGGCGTGGATGCCATCCTGCTTCTCGTCGAACACGATGTCGGCCGGCATGAATTCGAACCAGGCGCGGCTGGCGGCGCGGCGGCGCGCGGGCTGGTGCTGCTCGAAGCCGTTGCCGGCGGCGTTGTAGGTTTCGGCGTCGCCCCAGCAGTCGTCGCTGAACTCGTGGTCGTCCCAGGTGGCGACCATGGCAAAGCGCTCGTGCACCGCCTGCAGGCGCGGGTCGCTGCGGTAGCGCTTGTAGAGGTAGCGGTAGTCGTTCAGCGTGGTCGCGTACTTCGCGCCGCTGGTGCCGTTCTTGAAGGTGCCGTCCGGTAGCGCGAGCGGCGTGTGCAGGCTTTCGACCGCACCGGTCTGGAATTCCTCGCCGACGGTTTCGTAGATGTAGTCGCCCAGGTGAACGACCAGATCCAGGTCCTCGGCCGCCAGCGCGTCGAACGTCGCCCAGTGGTTGATGCTCCAGTCCTGGCAACTCAGGAAGCCCAGGCGCAGTTGCGACACGTCGGCCCCGGCGGCCGGCGCGGTGCGAAAGCGCCCGACGCGCGAGCGGACCTCGCCGGCGACGAACTGGTAGTAGTAGGTTCGCCCGGCCTCGAGACCGGTGATCTTGTGTCGCACCGTGCAGTCGTACGCGCCGGAGACCGGGATGGCGGCATCGACCGCAAGCGTGCCGGCCAGCGCCGTGGTGGTGCCCAGTGCGCGGGCATTGTCGGCGGCCGTCACCCGCAGCCGGATCGCAAAGTTCGCGTCGAGGCTCGCCGCGGCGGCATCGTCCACGTTGGCCGGCACGACCCGGGTCCACAGCAGGATGCCGTCCGGCCTTGGGTCGCCCGACGCGATGCTCTGCGGGAACTTCCAGTTCGCGCCGGAGGCCGGCGGCGTGGCCGGCGTATCGGTGTCAGAGCGGTCGTCGGCGCGGTCGTCACCGCCGCAGGCCGCCAAGCCGCCTGCCGTGGCCGCCGACACCGTGATGAAGCCGCCCAGCTTCAGAAATCGCCTTCTGTCCATGTCCTGTTCTTCTCGTTGGGAGTGGCTCGCGAGCGCGTCCCGAAGGGGAAAAGCCGGGGACGGCCGTCAGACGGGGATTGGAACAGGGCGTTGTGACAGCGGCGTGATGTGCAGGGCGCACGGCGGGTGGGCGGGTTTCCCGCTTGCCGGGGGGGCGGCACGGCGCGACGGCGTGGAAACCGGCGGATGCCGCACCGCAGCGTTCCGGCCCGGCAAGGTACAATAGCGGTTTTCCGCCGGACTGCCCCGGCTGGCGCCACCCCCGCGCCAGCGGCCCGGCCGCCGTCTTACCCTCCATCGCCCTCCGACCGCTCAGATCATGGCGCATTTCTCGTGCTTCCCCGGCGCATTGGCCCTGTCGGCCTTCCGCCAGCAACGCCTGCTCACCGCCCTGCAACAGATCGACGCCGACATCGAGTCCGTGCACGGCCAGTTCCTGCACTTCGTCGACACCGACCAGCCGCTGGACAAGGGCGATACCGACCGCATCCGTGCGTTGCTGACCTATGGCGCGCCGTTCGCCGAGCAGCCCGAGGGCGACCGTTTCGTCGTGATCCCGCGCTTCGGCACGATTTCCCCGTGGGCCAGCAAGGCCACCGATATCGCGCACAACTGCGGCCTGTCGCATGTGCATCGCATCGAGCGCGGCATCGAATTCACGGTGATCTGCAAGAAGGGCCTGCTGCGGGGCCGCAAGACGCTGGATCCGCTGACGCGCGACGCCGTCGCCGCGCTGCTGTTCGACCGCATGACCGAGGCGGTGGTCGCCACGCGCGAGGCCGCGGCCGGGCTGTTCGAGGAACTGCCGGCCAAGCCGCTGCGCTTCATCGATCTGGCAGGCGGGCGCGCCGCGCTCGCCGAGGCCAACGTCGCGATGGGCCTGGCGCTGTCCGAGGACGAGATCGACTATCTGGTCGATGCCTACGCCAAGCTCGGCCGCAACCCGACCGATGTCGAGCTGATGATGTTTGCGCAGGCCAACAGCGAACACTGCCGCCACAAGATCTTCAATGCCACCTGGACCATCGACGGCGAGGAACAGGACAAGTCGCTGTTTGCGATGATCCGCAACACGCACCAGTTGAACCCGCAGGGCTCGATCGTCGCGTATTCGGATAATTCGGCCGTGATGGAAGGCGATGTCGCCGAACGCTGGTTCCCGCGCGGCGACGCGCACCAGTATGGCCGCCATCAGGCGCTGACCCATACGCTGATGAAGGTCGAGACGCATAACCACCCGACCGCGATCTCGCCGTTCCCCGGGGCTTCGACCGGCGCCGGCGGCGAAATCCGCGACGAGGGCGCGACCGGCCGCGGCGCCAAGCCGAAGGCCGGCCTGACCGGCTTCACGGTGTCCAACCTGATGCTGCCCGACGCGGTCGAGCCGTGGGAAAACGCGCGCGATGCCGCCCAGCCGCTGGCCTTCCGCAATCCCGACGAACGGCCCGCGGTGACCGGCAAGCCCGAGCGCATCGCCTCGCCGCTGCAGATCATGATCGAAGGCCCGCTCGGTGGCGCGGCTTTCAACAACGAATTCGGCCGCGCCAACCTGGGCGGCTATTTCCGCGTCTACGAGCAGAACGTCGGCGGCACCTTGCGCGGCTATCACAAGCCGATCATGATCGCCGGCGGCATCGGCAATATCGATGCCTCGCATACGCACAAGGAGCCGCTGCCGGCCGGTTCGCTGCTGATCCAGCTGGGCGGACCGGGCATGCGCATCGGCATGGGCGGTGGCGCGGCCAGCTCGATGGCGACCGGGGCCAATACGGCGGACCTCGATTTCGATTCGGTCCAGCGCGGCAACCCCGAAATGGAGCGGCGCGCGCAGGAAGTGATCAACGCCTGCTGGCAGCTCGGCGACGAGAACCCGATCCTGTCGATCCACGACGTCGGCGCGGGCGGCCTGTCCAATGCCTTCCCCGAGGTGGTCGATGGCGCTGGCCGGGGCGCGCGCTTCGAGCTGCGCCAGATCCATCTGGAAGAGTCGGGCCTGTCGCCGGCGGAGATCTGGTGCAACGAATCGCAGGAGCGCTATGTGCTGGCGATCGCGCCGGACAGCTTCCCGCGCTTTGCCGCGATGTGCGAGCGCGAGCGCTCGCCGTTCGCGGTGGTGGGCGTGGCGACCGAGGAAAAGCAGCTGCAACTGGTCGATGCCAGCGTCGATCATGCGCTCAAGGAGCACTACGCGGTCGACATGCCGATGGACGTGCTGCTCGGCAAGCCGCCCCGCATGCATCGCGACGTCAGGCGCGTCGAGCAGTCGCTGCCGGCGGTCGATGTCACCGGCATCGCGCTGGAGCAGGCGGTGCGCGACGTGCTGCGCCACCCGACCGTGGCCAGCAAGTCCTTCCTGATCACGATCGGCGACCGCAGTGTCGGCGGCATGAACGCGCGCGACCAGATGGTCGGCCCGTGGCAGGTGCCGGTGGCCGATGTCGCGGTCACCACGCTCGACTACCAGGGCAAGGCCGGCGAGGCGATGACGATGGGCGAGCGCACGCCGCTGGCCGTGATCGACGCCCCGGCGTCGGGCCGCATGGCGATCGGCGAGGCGCTGACCAATCTGGCCGCGGCGCCGGTCAAGGACCTCGGCAAGGTCAAGCTGTCGGCCAACTGGATGGCGGCCTGTGGCGTCGAGGGCGAGGACGCCAGGCTGTATGACACGGTGCACGCGGTCGGCATGGAGCTGTGCCCGGCGCTGGGCATCAGCATTCCGGTCGGCAAGGATTCGCTGTCGATGCGCACCAAGTGGGACGATGCGGGCGTGGCCAAGGAAGTGGTCGCGCCGGTGTCGCTGATCATCTCGGCGTTCGCCGCGGTCGACGACGTCAACCGCACGCTGACGCCGCAGCTGCGCACCGACCTGGGCGATTCCGTGCTGATCGCGATCGACCTGGGCCGCGGCAAGAACCGCCTGGGCGGCAGCATCCTGGCGCAAGTCACCCAACAGGTCGGCGACAGCGTTCCCGATGTCGACGACGCGGCCGATCTGCGCAACTTCTTCAACGCGATCCAGCGCCTGAACCGCGAAGGCAAGCTGCTGGCCTATCACGACCGTTCCGACGGCGGCCTGATGGCGACGCTGGCCGAGATGGCCTTCGCCGGCCATTGCGGCCTGTCGCTGAACGTCGACATGCTGACGCTCGATCCGACTCAGGAACAGGACTATGGCGATGCCAAGAACTGGGCCCAGCAGATCGCCGAGCGCCGCAACGACCAGACGCTGCGCGCGCTGTTCTCGGAAGAGCTCGGTGCGGTGATCCAGGTCAGGCTCGAGGATCGCGACGCCGTGTTCGCCGCGCTGCGCGAGGCTGGTCTGTCGGCCTGCAGCCATGTGGTCGGCAAGCCCAATGGCAGCGACCAGATCGAGATCTATCGCGACGCCAAGAAGGTGTTCGGCGCCCCGCGTGCCGAGCTGCAGCGTGTCTGGAGCGAGGTCAGCTGGCGCATCGCCCGGCTGCGCGACAACCCCGCCTGCGCCGACAGCGAATACGAGCTGCTGCTCGACGCCGCCGATCCCGGCATCACGCCGAGCCTGACCTTCGATCCGGCCGAGGATATCGCCGCGCCGTTCATCGCCAGCGGCGCCCGGCCGCGCGTGGCGATCCTGCGCGAGCAGGGCGTCAACTCGCAGATCGAGATGGCCTACAGCATGGACCGCGCGGGCTTCGACACCTACGACGTCCATATGAGCGACCTGATCGCGGGCCGCGCGAAACTGGACGACTTCGTCGGCTTCGTCGCCTGCGGCGGCTTCAGCTACGGCGACGTGCTGGGCGCCGGCGAAGGCTGGGCCAAGACCATCCTGTTCAACGGCGCGATGGCCGAGCAGTTCGCGGCCTTCTTCAACCGCACCGACACCTTCGCGCTGGGCGTCTGCAACGGCTGCCAGATGATGAGCAATCTCGCGCCGATCATCCCCGGCGCCGGCGCCTGGCCGAAGTTCACCCGCAACCAGAGCGAGCAGTACGAGGCGCGCTTCGTCACGGTCGAAGTCCAGCAGTCGCCGTCGATCTTCTTCGCCGGCATGGAAGGCAGCCGCATCCCGATCGTCGTCGCGCACGGCGAGGGCTATGCCGACTTCTCGCAGCAGGGCGACAAGAGCAAGGTGGACGTATCGCTGCGCTTCGTCGACAACCGCGGCGCGGTGACCCAGGCCTATCCGCTGAACCCGAACGGCTCGCCGGACGGCATCACCTCGGTGACCACGGTCGACGGCCGCTTCACCGTGCTGATGCCCCACCCGGAACGCGTGTTCCGCACCGCCACGATGAGCTGGGCCCCGGACGCCTGGAAGCAGATCCCCGACGGCGCCAGCCCGTGGATGCGCATGTTCCGCAATGCGCGGAAGTGGGTGGGGTAAGGTTTCTCGGTTGAGGTGGTTTGAAGCAGAAGGCCGGCGTGATGCGGGCCTTTTTGCTTTGTCTGGCCCCATGTTTGGCCGCCGAAGCGGCAGGCGCTAAACTACCCGCCATTCCATTTCCTGCGGGCTGACATGGCGACTCTTTCCTTCGACCGTTTGCTGCAACCTGTTTCGGGCGACGACCCTTGCGGCGAGGATCTGTTGTTCTCGGCCGAATTCGACCGCATCCAGGAGGCGCGCCGTTTCGACGATCCTTCGCTGGATCAAGGCGAGTGGGTGACCGAGTTGAAGGAGGCGGACTGGCGCCAGGTGGTCGACCTGTCGACGCGGCTGCTGTCGGAGAGGACCAAGGACCTGCGCCTCGCGGTGTGGCTGACCGAGGCGCTGGCCAAGACCCGCGGATTTGCGGGCTTGCGCGACGGTTATACGGTGACCGCGCAGCTGTGCGAATCGTTCTGGAGCGGCCTGCATCCGCGTGCCGACGAGGAAGACCTCGAATATCGCACCGGCAGCGTGGCGTGGCTGGCCACGCGCTCGCGCCAGTTGATCCGCGAGATTGCGCTGGTCGACGAGGCCGCGGGCGGCTATGGCTATGTGGATTGGGAGGTCGCGACCGCGCTGACCGAGGCGATCCGCCGCGATCCCGACCACGCCGACGAGCTGTCCGAAGGGAAGGTCACGCAGGAAGCGTTCGAAACCGCGCGCAAGGCGACGCCGGCCGAATTCCATGTCGCGCTGCTGCAGGACGTGGTGTCGTGCCAGCAGGCGCTGGCAAGGCTCGGCGAGGTGCTCGACGCCAAGGCCGGCGAGCATGCGCCGAGCTTCCGGCAGGCGCGTGAAGTGCTGGAGGCGGTGCGGGCGCTAGTCGAGCGCTTTGTCGGCAAGCCCGCCGCGCCGGCCACTGTCGCCTCAGACGCGCAGCAGGCAGCTGTGCCGACCACCGTCGGCCGTGTCGAAGCGCCGGCAGCGGTCGGGCAGGGCGCCGCCGCGGCCGGCGGCCCCATCCGCACGCGTCAGCAGGCCTTGGCGCAGTTGCGCGAAGTCGCCGATTTCTTCCGCCGTACCGAACCCCACAGCCCGGTCGCCTACCTCGCGGCGCGCGCCGCCAAGTGGGGCGAGATGCCGCTGCACGCGTGGCTGCGCACCGTCGTGAAGGACGATGCGACGTTGTCGCAGATCGAGGAACTGCTCGGCGTGATGCCGGACCCGGACAGCGATTCGAACAGTTGAGTTAGCCCGTTACGCAGCCAAACAATCTGTCGTCCCCGCGAAGGCGAGGACGACAGCGAACCGACGTTCAGTCTCTTACTGGCTCGCCCTGAACTCGATGCGCCGATTGCGCGCCCGGTTCTCTTCCTTGTCGTTCGGCGCGATCGGCTGATCCGGGCCGACGCCCACGGCCGACAGCACCGATGGCTCGATCCCCTTGCCGGCCAGATAGCTTTTGACCGTCTCCGCGCGCGACTGCGACAGCGCCAGATTCAGCGCGCGGCTGCCCGAATTGTCGGTGTGCCCGACGATCTCGATCTTGCGTCCCGACAGCTTCGGCAGCACCGCCGCCATCTCGTCGAGAATCACGCGGCCCTTCGGCGTCAGCGTGGCGCTGCCGGTCTCGAATTCGATGATCCGGTTCGCCAGCGTACGGTCCAGCAGATCCTGGCCCGAGGCCGGCACGCGCAGGCCGTTCTTGACCGTATAGTTCTGGCCCAGCCCGCTCGACATCGTGGTGGCGATCTGCTGCCGCTGCCCCTCGTCGGGGACATCGCCATACAGCGCGATCTGCGTGCCGTCGATGCTCAGCTGACCTCGCTTGACCTGCTTGATCTGCGGCGACAGCACCTTCTGCACGTTGGCGGTCCAGTTCGGCGGCGACACCACGCCGCCGACCTCGATCTGATCGACCACGTTGGCCGCGCCATACAGCTCGCGCAGCCGTGCCAGCACCTCGGCCTTGGTGGTCTCGTCCGGCACCGCGCCGCCGGCCACCACGCGGCCTGCCGCTGCATCCGCACCGGCAGGCGTCTGGGCGGAGGCGGGCGCCGCCAGCAGCCAGGTCAGGGCCGTCGCCAGCGCAGCAGCGCGGCAGGCCGGGAAAACCGAACGCATGATCATTCTCCGATGAAGACTTCGCGGAAGGTGTCGAGGGCCGCGCGCAGCGACAGCTGCGGCTGTTCGAGATAGCTGGCCAGCTTGGCCACGCCATAGCGCGAGCCGGCATGCTGTTCCACCCACTGCGGGTCGTCGATGTCGATATTGACTTCGCCGTACGCCAGCGGCGACATGATGCCGTGCAGCGTGCGCGACGAGGCGCCGTTGAAGCCGATCACCAGCCGCTCGCTGCGGCCGGCCTGTCCGGCACCGGCGTTGCCTGCGTTGCCGACGCGGCCGAGGAACAGCGACAGCTCGAAGTCTCCGCGCTTCAGGAAGCCCGACACCAGGTCGAGCCAGAAACTCGCCACCAGGCTGCGATAGACCGGGTCGGACGGCAACGGCAGCGTCAGGCCTTTGTCGAGCCGCGAAGTGCCGGCGCTCATCACCGGTTCGAGCAGGATGCCGAGGGCGACCAGCGTGCGGCGCAGGCACAGCGCCTGCCCGTCGGCGCGCAGCATCTGCTCCAGGCCGGCCACGGTCTGGAATTCGATGAAGTCCTTGAAACTGGCGTCGTAGGCTTGCGCGCCCGCGCCGATCTCGACCGCGAACTGGGTCTGCGCCAGATTGCGCAGCCCCTCGGCCGGATCGGTGTCGGAAACCAGCTCCTGCATCTGATGGCTGGCGCGCGTCCACAGGCGCGTCAGCGCCAGCGGGCTGCGCGCGATGAACGGCAGCGGCTGGTCGATCTCCAGCGCGGCGGCGGCGAGGAAGGGGAAGCGGCGCGACGACTGGTCGTTGCTGGCCATCACCGTGCCCGCGATCGCCAGCCGGCTCTGCGAGCCGAGGATGGCGAACTGGACCGGCTGCCACGCGTCGTAGACGGTCTTCCAGCCCGGGTCTTCGGCCAGCATCTCCATCGCCTGCGACAGCCAGCGATCGAGCGTATCGAGCAGCTGGGTCTGGTTCGGGCTCTTGACGAAATCCCCGCGCGACGGAAGCTTGCCGAAGTACGCGAGCTGCAATTGCGCTGCCTGGCTCATTGCGCACCTCCTGCACGGGCCGGGGCGCCGGACTGCGCGATGGGGGCCGAGGCGGGGGCGGGCTGTGCCGCCTCCGTTGCGGTGACCGGCGCCGAGGCGTCGGCGATCGCCGGCGGCAGCTTCAGCCCGCGCAGGCCCTGTCCCTGCGGCGAGTCGGCGGCCGCCGTGGTGGTCTGCGGACTGCTGACGATGCGCAGCGCCACCGCGACGGTGGTGCCGCC
Source organism: Cupriavidus sp. (assembly GCA_031180665.1). GTDB lineage: Bacteria > Pseudomonadota > Gammaproteobacteria > Burkholderiales > Burkholderiaceae > Cupriavidus. The sequence continues at coordinate 130,718 of JAPSLP010000001.1, forward strand.
CTGCGTCCACGACAGTTCGAACGCGCCATCCGGACGACGCTTGCGCGAGGCGGTCGCGATCAAGCGTTCCAGGCCGAAGCGGCCCGGTTCGCTCAGCACCTCGACGGTGCGGCCATCGAAGGTCGTCGCCGTGATGCGCGCGCCCGGCGTGCCCTGCGGATTGGGCCAGACGAAATTGGTCCACTGCGGCGGCGTATTGCGATAGCGCAGTTGCTGGCCGTCGATCTCGATGGTGTACTCCGTGGTCCCGGCCGCCGGCGACGGCAGGATCTGGAACACGGTCTGCGGGGCGGCAGCGGCGGCACCGCCGACACCGGCCGCCGCGCCGCCGGTCAGCGGCGCGATCCAGCGGGTGAAGTTGGTGGTGAACTCCGGCGCGAAGGTCACGCCCAGATCGCCCCAGGTGCGCGCGGCGATCATGTCGCCACGGCGCACCGACAGCGGCCCGACAATCGTGCCGGCGAACTTGGCGATGGCGCCGTCCGGACCGAACACCTGGCCGATCTCGGCCGCGCTGGCCTCGATCTTGGCATCCGAGGCAAACGGGTACTTGGTCGCGAGCGTCTGCATGAAGGGCTGGTAGACCTGCGCGTTCCACACCTTGTTGATCTCCACGCTGGCAGGGCGGATCGTCACCGCATACGACTGCAGCAGCGGACGCACCAGCAGCGGACGCAGCGTCTGGCGCTGGCTGTCGGTCATGCCGGTCAGCATCTGCTCGTCGACGTACTTGAGCGCGTCGGCCAGCTCCGAGCCGTTGCCGTCGAGCGTCTGCTGCATCAGCTGGCGCGCGCCGGGGCCGGGGTCGCCCTGGTTCTTGATGGTGTTGAAGCGCGTGCGGACCTTCGACAGCGTCTCCATATAGCCGCGCAGCAGCGAGTTGTTGTCGCGCATCACGGCGATCTTGGCCAGCCCCGAGAACTCCTTGCCGACCGGCCCCATCGGGATGTTGCCGGCGTCGGACGCGGAGGCGAGGCTCGCGCTGTCGACATTGACGCTGACGCCGGACGGCGTGCCGCGCGAGACCCAGCGCTTGAGCCATTCGATCACGCCCGTCTTGGCCTGCTTCAGGCCCGCGTTGACGATCGAGGGGTTGTCCCAAGAGGTCTGCTCGTAGGCCGCGTCGAACAGCTTGCGGATCGGCGAATTGACCGGATCGCCGAGCAGGTTCATCGCGGTCACGGCCTGGTCGAAGCTCTTGAACTCCTGCACGGCCACGCCCTGCATGAAGCGCTGCCACTCCTTGGCATATTCGTTCTTGTACATCGCCACCAGCGTCTTCTGGATCTGCTCGGGGCTGCCCTCGAGCGTCAGGTCGTCGCGGGCGGCCACGTTGAGCACCCAGTCCTTGCTCTGCAGCTCCTTGCTGGCCGCCTCGCGGATGGCCGGCTGCACGTATTGCAGCCAGGCCTCCCGGGTGAAGGTGCCGGGCACGGCGTAGCTGCCGGCGACCACCGTCGCGCCGGCGTCGCCGACGATGCGGGCCACCGTCATCGGCGCGAAGCGCGTGGCCGCGCGCGCCTTGATCTCGGCGTAGGCGCGCTCGCGCGCCGGCATGCCGCGCACCACGCGGCGCAGGTTCTCGCGGGTCTGGTCGATCAGCGACAGATTGCTCTCCAACAGCGGCCAGTTGTCGTCGTTGACGCGGGCCAGGTAGAACGAGATGTTGCGCTCGGCCGCGCGGATCAGTTGCTCGCGCGGCATGTTGCCGCGGTTCTCCTCGAGCCAGCCGCGCCAGAAGCGCGTGACCTGGTCGGTCAGGTGCGCCACCTCGACATGGCGCTTGTCCGCCAGCATCAGGTAGGTCTTCAGCGCGTTGTAGGCGTCCTCGACGTTGGTCGGCGACGCATCGGCATAGCGCCTGGCGTTCGGCGATTCGGTATTGAGTGCCGCGGTCATGTCGGCCGCGGAGGGCGCCGCCGCATTGACCGCGGGCGGCGTGGCCGTAGCCGGTGCGGCGGCTGCCGCGCTGGCGCCCGCGGTGGGGCGGCCCGGCGCCGCGCCCCCCCCCACCGCGCCATTGGCCGCGGGCGCGCGCACGTTCTGCGCGAGCTGGTCCGGATGCGCGTTGACTTCGGCCAGGAAGCGCTCGATCGACGTGCCGACCGGCTTGAGCATGACCTGTCGCAGGCCGTTGTAGTACTCGTCGAGCAGCTTGTGCTGCAGCGTATCGCCCTGATAGAGGCCCAGCGACAGCGCGATCGGGTGATCGGCGCGGAAGCGCTCCAGCTGCTCGATGCGGTCCTGCAGGATATCGAGCGCCTCCAGCCGCGACTGCAGGTCGATGCGGTTCTGCTGCAGCTTGACGATCTTGTCCAGGTCGGCCTGCACATTGGCGGTCAACTGCCGGTTGCCGATAAAGGACCAGGTCCAGCCGCCCAGCAGCAGGCCCAGCGCCAGCACCAGGCCGAAGAAGGTGACGAAGCGCATCCGCGTCTTGGCCGGACTCGAGAACTGGCGCACGGTCTTGCGGTCGGCGAATACCACCTTGGAGAACAGGTCGCGCAGGAAGAAACCGTTCTTCGAGAACACCTCGCGGCTATGCGCGGCGCTGTCGAGCTTCAGACCGAAGCGGCGCGCGATCCGTTCGGCGGACGCGCTGGTGGTGCTGGCCTCCTGCACCGCGCTGGTGAAATAGAAGCCGCGGAACACCGGCTTGTACTGGAACGGGTTTTCGTCGAACAGCGTCACCAGGAAAGCGCGCAGCGCCGGCTTGATCGAGGCGAACTCGAGCGGGAAGCTCAGCAGGCCCGGCGACAGCTTGCCGTTGCGATGCTGCGCGATCTGCGCCACGCTGATTTCCTTCAGGCCGTCGTACAGCTCGTCGAAGCGCTCGTCGAACATCGCGGCGGCATCCCGTTTTTCGCCCGGCTCGAAGGGCAGGGTGGCGCCCCAGACGCGGTCGCGCTCGTGCTTGTCGCTGTCGCCGAAGAATTCGGTGAAGCCGGTGATCAGGTCCGCCTTGGTGAACATCACGTAGACCGGCGCGAACACTTCCAGCCGCTCGGTCAGCTCCTGCACGCGCTGGCGCAGGTTCTTGGCCAGCTGGATGGCGAACTCGGGACGGTTCTGCGTCAGCTCGGGAATGCTGACGGTGACCACGATGCCGTTGATCGGCGCGCGCGGACGGTAGCGCTTGAGCAGGTCCAGAAAGCCCAGCCACTCCTTGCGGTCTTCCTCGTGCACCGAATAGCGGCCCGCGGTATCGAGCAGGATGCCTTCGGTGGTGAAGAACCAGTCGCAGTTACGCGTGCCGCCGATGCCGTGGATGATCGCGTTGTTCTTGTCGGCGAACGGAAACTGCAGGCCAGAGTTCAGCACCGCGGTGCTCTTGCCCGCGGCCGGATTGCCGATCACGATGTACCACGGTAGTTCGTACAGCGCCTCGTTGCCCGACAGCTGGCCCAGCTTGGAGGTCTTGATGGTCTTGACCGCATCGACCAGCCGCGTACGCAGGGCCTCGACCTCGCCGCGCTTTTCCTGCGGCGCTTGCTGGGCCGCCGCATTGGCCTGCTGTTCCAGCAGCGCGCCGAGCTTGCCGCTGGCCTGCCGGGCCCGATAGTGGCGCCAGGCGAAGGCGATCAGCCACGCCACCACCAGCAGGCCGAGCACGATGCCGACCCAGGTCAGCCCAACCTCGAAGGTATCGGCCGCCAGCAGCAGGAAGAGCGTCAGCGCGACGACGCCTATCACGGATAGCGTGCCCGTGTTGGTCAGGAAACTGAGGAATCGGTGCATGTTGGCCTGCGGTTTGCGAATGCGTGTGCTGGTTCTTGTGCGTTTGCTTGTGCGTTGCTTGCCTGGCTTGGGCTTCGGCTTGTTCTGGCTCGTTCGGGCTTGTTCGTGCTTGGCGCGGATGTCCGCTAGGCGGTGACCGGTGGCACCACCGCGATCGCGCCGCGCTGCTGCGGGTCGGCCGCGGTCAGCGCCAGCGCCGGGCCCCCGCGTTCGGCGCACTGCTGATGGGCGAGCACGATGGCCAGCAGCGCACCGGCATTGCCGGTGTATCCGCAAGCGGTGCCGACCGGCAGCAGGTCCGCGCTGACGTCGAGTTCGCCAAAGCGTTCGGAGAACACCCGTGCCAGTTCGACGGTGCGGACCGGATGCGGGCTGATGTCGGCGGTGACCACGACGGGTTGGGGCGTGGGCGCCGGTTCGGCCGCGGACGCTTCCGAGGCCTCGCCCTTGGCCTTGGCCGGGGAGCCTTCGGCGGGATCGGCCAGCAGGCCCAGCGTCTGCACGATCGCCTGATCCAGTGCCGCGGTACGCGGCTGGCCCTTGTCGGGAGTCGGCGCGTCTAGCCGCGTCAGCGTGGGGCGTACGATCGACGCCGGCGGCGCGTCCTGCGCGAGCATCGCGGCCAACGGTCCTTGCGGCGAATACAGCAGGATGCCGGCCGCAGCCTCGGAGGGCGCGACGCCGTGCTCGCATTGGGCGCTGAACAGCCGGTCGGTCGCGCGCAGGTGGTCGATGGCTTCGGCGCCGATATGCGAATCGGCGGCAATCACGCCGCGCAATTCGTGGGTCGGTTCGCGGTGCAGCGCGAGGATCGCGCGATCGACCTGCACCATCGCATCGCCGTCGCCCTTGGCGGTCAATGTCTCCATCGAGATCCGTTCGATCGGCCACAAGCCGGTCAGCCGGCCGCGCACGTATTGGCCCGCAGCCGCCGCCATCGGCACCCGCCAGCGCTCCGGCAACAGCAGCGTCAGCACCAGCCGCGGCGGCTCCTCGGCCTGCGCCGCCTTCGGGGTCTCGTCGGCGGCAGGGAAGTAGAGGGCCGGATATTGCTCCAGGACCTGCGCGACCAGCTGCTCGACCACATCGCTGGCCAGCGCGACGGTCCGCACGGCCTCGTCATTCCACGGCAGTTCGGCGAAGGCCAGCTCCAGCGCCTCGCGCGTGCCCTCGACATCGATGTCCTCGACGGGCGCGGCGAAGATCGGCATGCCGTCGCGCAGCACGTCGACCACGTCGGGGCGCTGCTGCTCGGCGGTCGCCGCGGCGGTGGCGGCCGTGTCCGCACCCTTGGCGGTATGCAGGGCAGCGCCCAACACCAGCGCGCGCCAGCGGCGGCTGGGGTCGTCGTCGGGCACCGCGCCCTGCGACGGCTCCGCGCCATCTTGCGCGGCGGCCGGCGTGCCGACAGCGGCCGCGACATTGGTGCGGATACCGTCCAGCGCACGGCGAATGACAAGGTAGCCCGCGATCATGCCGGCCGGCAGCAGGAACAGGTGCGTGACGATATCGGTCGTGGTCGGCATCCGAGGGATCGATTGCCACCACAGGATCGTCGCGGTCCAGACCAGCGCGAAGACGGCGAACAGGATCAGGCCGGAACGGAACAGGCGTGCAAGCATGGTGTCGGGGAGGGTCGGCACTGGGGAGCGCAACAGCGGAACGGCGCCCGCCTTACGCGCTGCCGGTGACGCCCTGGCTGGACAGCAGCGTCGCCCCGCATGCCGTCTTGTCGCCGTGGCGGGCGGCGGCGCGGCCGTCGATGATCACGGTCGGATCGCCGGTGACGATGGTGGTCTCACCATGACCGGACTTCGGGCAGGTCACGCGATCGCCGACGCAGGCGATGCCCTTGCCGTTGGTCGACGTGGTGCCCGACGCGCTGATCACGACGCCGCCGTGGTCGGTCTTGTCACCCAATACGATAAATGGCCGTGTCATTGTTGTTCTCTCGACTGAGAAGGGCGATCCCGCCACCAGCTATCGACTCGCGACCGGCTTTCGCCGGCCGCCGTTACCTGCGCTGTGCCCCCGCACCTCGCAAGCTAGCCGGGCTTCTTGCCGAGCACGCCGGGCCGGCGCAACTCGACGTGCCCAAGATCCATCATCTTCCAGCGCCCGCCCCAGGTCAGCCCCGCGGACTCGGCGATCTGCCCGTACAACTCGTATCCGCGCATCGCCCACGGATCCTTCTCGCTGATCACCAGCTTGCCGTCGCGATAGAAGGCGCTGTCTGCGGCGAGGCCGAACTGATGGTAGCTGTGATAGGCGCCCGCTTTTGTGACATGCGTGCCCATCGCGGCGAGCCTGGCCTGGCGCTCGGGACTGCGATAGCCCTCCAGCAGCGCCATTTCGTAACCATGCTCGTCGCGCATGATCTTGTAGACCAGCAGCAGGCGCTGACGAAAATCGGCGTCGAGCAGATCCCAATTGCGGCTGGCTTCGCGAATGGTCGGGCGAATCCGTTCGACTTCCTGGGTGGTGAATACCTCGGGCGGCAATGGCGCCGGAGGAATCAGGCGTTCGCCATTCAATAAAGCGGAAATCTTCTGGTCCGGTTCGCGCAGCGCGTCATCGTACTCGAACAGCAGTTTCGGTCGCAAGGCGAGGGCGACGAGCGGCGGCGTCGCAACCACGCCCGCCGCGCACAGCAGAAAGACCTTACGGCGCGCAACGAAGGCGCGCAATGCTTCCATCGAATCGGCCGCCTGGGAAGCCGACGTTCGTAGGGTTCCGGCCGAGCGCTGGCTCGCCGCGCTCGCATTGATACTGAGCCGCTGCCATTGCGTACGCGCGGCCACCAGCACGCGCTCGCGCACGTCCGGCAGCAGCAGAATGGCCGCTATGGCGACCATCAGCGCGAAATAGAAGAACAGCGCAATAAAGATCATCCGCTCAGTCCGCGTACCGCGCGACGTCCAAACCGTGCATGACAGCGGTTTGAATGGTTACATTTTGTGACATTTATTCGGCTTGATTCGGGCTCGCATTTCGCTGCAAAAATTCGCCGTCTGCAAGTTGTAACGGTGCCGTTCACATATTTGCATTTTTGTTGCAGCCAGCTATAAAATCTGCGCGCTTCGTCCGCATCGGCAGCTGACGCCACCTCGTCGAATTTTCTGCTCGGGCCCCGTCTTCGCGTTATGTTGCCGATCGCTTGACTCAATTCCATCCCTGCGCTGCCCGACGCGCATTTTATTGCAATTCGAGAGCCAAAAGATGAGCCACAGCGACGACTTGAAAGGAAATGGACCGCCGTCGCTGTTCGGCTCGGGCGATGCCGACAGCCAGGGACCGGATACGCGCATTCTGGCCAGCCTCGAAGGGCGGGTCGCCAGTCACGCTCCCGTCAGGAAGAAGACACCCGATATCAAGCGCCACGGCGTGTTTGCCACGCTGGCGTTGCTGCTGGTCGGCGCGGGCGCCGTGGCCTTCTGGCTGGGCAAGGGCAACGATGGCGAGGCCCCGACGGTGGCCACGGTTGTGCCCGCAGAGAGGGCCAATTCTGCCTTGGATCCCGCCACCACGGCCGCTTCCACGGCGATCCAGTCCCCTGAGACGCAGGCCGCTGCGGCCAGCGCAGCGCCCGTCGAAGCCGCCGTCGATGCGCCGGCGGGCTCGGCCACCATTGTCGATGTCAGCCCCGCGCGCGACGCCGACGACGATGCGCTCGACAGCCTCGGCAAGATGCCCTCGGCCGACCTGGCCGCGGCCGGCCTAGGTGCGGCGGCACTGGCGGGCGGTACCGCGTTGGCAGCCAACGCGGCGCAGAGTCCCGAAAAAACTGCCGCCGGCGACAAGTCAAAAACGGTGGCAGTGGCTGCCAACGAGCCGAATAAAAAAATCCGAAATCAAGAAGTAAATAAGACGAAGATCACTGCGTCGAATCAGGCTGCTGCAAAGCGGCAACATTCCAATACCGACACCAAGGTCTCATCACGTTCGAATAGCGGCCCTACGACCGTAGGGAAGACGAAAACCGAACGCTCGCGTATTGCCTCCAACAATACGCGCCGAGTTTCAAAAAAGACGGGTGCCAATACCGGCAATGATCGCGATGCCGAATTGCTGGCGGCATTGCTGGCCCCCACGCCCGAAGAGAAAACCACGACCGCGGCGCGGACGCGCAAGAGCGGCACCGCCCAGCGTTCGCAGTAACGACGGCCGAGGGGCAGGGGTGCTGACAGAGGACATGGCCGCGGCTTCAACGCGGCCATTGACGTTGTCGGGCAGCTGATCGGCGTGTCTGTCCTTCGCTGTGCACCTTGCTGCGAGACCGCTGTAACACCGAACCGCCATGGACCACACCACCCTGATTCAGACTCTGTTTTCCCCGGCGCGGCGGCTGTTCCAGCTCGAGGGCGAGGGGGCCATCGGCGAGCTGGCCGTCGAGGCGTGGCTCGGCCGCGAGGCGCTGTCGGAGCTGAGCGAAACGCGGATCGTCGCGGTCAGCGCCAATGCCCGCTTGCCGCTGAAGTCCCTGCTCGGTGCCAAGGTCACGCTGTGGACCACGCTGGCCGATGGCAACCGCATTCGCCGTAGCGGCCTGGTGCGCAAGGCCGAGAAGCTGGGCGCCGATGGCAGCCTGGCGCGCTACCGGCTGACCGTGGTGCCGTGGCTGTGGCTGGCCACGCAGCAGCGGCACAGCCAGATATTCCAGAACCGCACGCTGGCCGATATCGCCGAACAGATCCTGTCGCCGTACGCGCCGCATGCGGTGTGGCGCTATACCGCGGGCGCGCAGCAGCGTATCGACGCGCTAGGCCCGCGCGAGCACGTCAGCCAATACCGCGAGACCGACTACGCGTTTCTGTCGCGGCTGCTGGCCGAGGCGGGGTTGGGCTTCACGTTCGTGGAGGACGAGCACGCGCCGTCCGGGCATGCGTTATCCATCTTCGCCGACAGTCCGCAATTGCCCGAGGGGCAATCGCCTTCGGTCCGTTATCACCGCGCCCACAGCCAGGAAGAAGCCGATGCCGTGCAGCAGCTGGCATGCCATAGCCGCGTGACGGTGCCCGGCGTCGCGGTGGTCGCATGGGACGGCAACGGCAAGCGCACGCTGCGCGGCCATGCGCCGGCCAAGCTCGGCGGCGGCGCGCAGTGCCCGGAACCCTATCTGTCGGTCAGCCAGTCCGCGGTCGGCGATGCCGCCGGCGCGCAGCGGCTGGCCGAGCAGTTGATGGAGAGCATCGAAGCACGCGCGCAGCTGTTCGCCGGGCAGGGGACGGTGCGTACCTTCGTCAGCGGCACGCGTGTGGCGGTTTCCGATTGCCCGCATCTGCCCAGGCAGGAAGATCCCGAGGCCGCCTATCCGTTGCTGCTCGAGATCGTCGAGCATTGCGGCCTGAACAATCTGGCGGCGGAAACACGCGCCGCGCTGGGGCAGCGGCTGGGCCCGCTCGAGGCCGCGCTGTGCTTCGATACGCCGCCTAGCGCGCCGGAGAACGGGCCGATGACGATGGGCTTCCTGGCGCCGGGTGGGGCCGTCGAGCGTGATACGCCAACTGCGTCGTTGCGCCAGTCCGCCGAGCAATACGGCTACGCCAATCTGTTCCGCGCCTGCGATGCGCGCCGCCCATGGCGCCCGCGCGTGGTCGATGCCGATGGTGCGCGGCTGTTCGCCGCGCCGACCGCGATCGGCGTGCAAACCGCCACCGTGGTCGGCCCGCAAGGCGAGACGCAACCGAGCGGCGATGCCGAACACCATGTCAGCCCGCGCGGCGAGATCCGGGTCCGCTTCCCGTGGCAGAAGGGCGAGCGCGAGGACGACCGCAGCACGCGCTGGGTTCGCGTCGCGCAGCGCCAAGCCGGCGCCGGCATGGGCTGGCAATGGCTGCCGCGGATCGGCCAGGAGGTGCTGGTCAAGTTCGCCGACGACGATGTCGATCAACCAATCGTGATCGGCGCGCTGTACAACGGGCAGGGCGAGGGCGGCATTGCGCCGACGCCGGGTGGCAAGCAGGCCGCTGCCGCCGATGCCTCGGTGTACCAGCAAGGCAGCGACACTGCCCCCAGCGCGCAGGCCAATGTCGCCGGCGGCCATGCACCCGCTTGGCACGGCATGAGCGCCGACAAGGAAGGACACCGCAACGCCGCCGCCCTGAGCGGCTTCAAGAGCCGCGAGCACGGCGGCGAGGGCGCGAACCAGCTGGTGTTCGATGACAGCGATGGGCAACTGCGCACGCAACTCGCGACGACGGTCCAGCACACCCAGCTCAATCTCGGCCACCTGATCCACCAGCAGGACAACTACCGCGGCAGCTTCCGTGGCGAAGGCTTCGAGCTGCGCACTGACGGCTACGGCGCGATTCGTGGCAAGGCCGGCGTGCTGATCACCACCTATCGCGATGCGCAGAGCCAGCGGCCGGTGCCCACCGGCGACAACGCCGCCGGCATCGCGCTGATCCGCCAGGCGAAGTCGCTGACGCAGACGCTGGGTGAGGGCGCGGTCAAGCACCAGACGGCAGCGCTGCTGACCGCCAAGGACGACGAGGCCCCACTGGCCAAGCTGGAAGCCGCGGCCTCCGGCATGGTCGACGGCAAGGATCTGGACGCCGCGATGCAGGATGCCGCCAGCGGCAACCAGCAGACGCAAGGCAAGGTGCCGCATCCGAGCGAAGCCATCGTGCAACTGGCCGGCCGCGCTGGCCTTGCCATGGTCGCGGGGCAGGAGCTGCAGATGGTCAACGGCAAATCGCTGGGCCTAGTGTCGGGGCAGGACACCAACCTGGCGATCGGCAAGCAGGGGCGCCTGCACAGCGGTCAGGCCATCGGCATCGCCGCGGCGCTGGAGAAAGCGGGCGAGGGCGACACCGGCCTGAAACTGATTGCGGGTAGCGAAGACATCGACGTGCAGGCCCAGCACGATGTGATGAAGCTGCAGGCCAAGGACGAGCTGAGGGTCGTGTCGGCGAACATGCAGGTGGACTTTGCTGCGGCCAAGCGGATTCGGGTGGCGACGGCCGGCGGGGCGTCGATCACGATCGAGGGTGGGAATATTACGGTGGAGTGTCCGGGGGCGATTACGTACAAGAGTGCGCAGAGGAAGTTTGAGGGGCCGGTGAGCGGTTCCTATGCGCTTCCTCAGTTTCCTCGCTCGTCGTGCAAGAGCTGTTTGCTGGATGCGATGAGACAAGGCGCGCCTGGCGTTCTGGTCTGATATGCCGCACTACGCCATTATTGACAGCGCTCAACAGCCTGATTACTACAGGCGCCTGGACCGCTATGGTGTCACGTATCGATCCCTCTTTGACGGGCATGCGGAAGCGGGCATGAAGGATATCGCACCGCTGCTGCTCGATATTGGGACGTTGCCCGATGGTCAATGCGATCGCATTCGTGCCGATATTCGCCGTCTTGGATCAACGCGGCCGTGCATCAGCTTGCTCAAGTCTGCGCGGTCCCTGGACGACCTCGCTGCGCACTTCAGTGCATACCATGTCGTCGATCTGCCTGGCCAGGAACGAATGATCCTGCGTTGGTACGATACGCGCATACTGCCAACTTGGTGGAACGTCATGACGCTCGCCCAATGCCGCGCGTTCGGGTACGGCATAGATGAGTGGCGGTACTTCGATCGCTATGGCGCGGAATGCCGGCTTCCCTCGATCACTTCGCCGACGGATAGCGGCGGTCTGGAATTCGCACCACTACGGCTCACGCAGTCCCAGTACGACGATCTCCTGGCGGCAGCCGAAACCGACGTTGCCATAGCGAACCTGCGTAACGTGATTCCGGATGAGTTGCGCCGCGTTCCGATGCATACGCTCTATCCGTTTGTCGACATGCAGCTTGCCGCCGCACGGGCGCATGGCCTTGACGATCTCGACGAGCAGGTTCAGTTCCTGCTGCTGGCCCTGTATACCTCGGGAAGATTCGCTCAACATCCGATTGCACAACAGCGTCTGAAAAGGCCGGCTTCCGAACATGCCCAGTCCTTCGCAGACTGGACTGCAGGCGTGCCGGATGCGATTTGGGAGTCGGGGCGTCCGCTTTGGGAATGCGTGTCGACCGCCACATGAACGAGGAAGGAATTGAACTTTCGAGCAAGTTGTTTCTTGACGGGCGTAATCAGCGGCATCGCGCGGGCGGTCAGTCCCAAGGGCGCCGCAGGTCGTATGGTGAAATGGATTGGACGAGACCGTGCATCAGCCTACTCCGGTCGGAACGGTTTCTGGACGACTTGGCTATCCATGGATGGCGCAGATACCTGATGATGTTTGGGAAACTGGACGACCATTGTGGAATAGCGCCGAATCATTTGGCAAACAAGGACAGTAGAAATTGGATTCAATCGGAAAAATGACCGCGATGCGTGTTGCCAGGTGGCTTGGCATCGCACTGTCTGTATGGATGCTGTCCGCCTGTAGCGAGGAGATGATCGGCACGAACATCGTCGGTTACAACCACACCGACAAGGACGTCGGACATTTCACCGTGGATGGCAAGGGTGGAACTTATCTTGGCGCCCACGAAGGCGGAGGTGGATTCGTTTGTTGTGTGGCGGTGCCTGAACGTTGGCGCCCGAACCTTACCGTTACGGTGGGCTGGACTGACGAGTATGACAAGAACTATCAGGAGCGCGTTGTGCCAGTCCCGAAATACGACGAGGTTGGCCACTTCTCGGTTCACTTTCTGCGAAGTGGTGAAATCAAGGTATTCGTGACGATGTACGCCTTGTGGTCGCCCAGCTACCCCCTGAAGGGAAGAGACGCCCAGCTAAGGCCTGGCTTCGATCCCGTAGGACCGGGAGGAAAAAATTGAAGCAAAAAATTGGTCGAATCGGATTGCATCACTGTGAGGAAGTTGATGGAAACATCATCAATTCTCGGAGCCTGTATATTCGACGAGGTTTGAAATGACGCGTAGCGCCACAGGGGCCCAGCCACTTCCAGATGGAGGTGTACGTAGACTTTCGCCACAGGCTGCGCTACAGCGAGCTCAGGCATTGGCCTGTGTGCGGGACAAGCAATCTACAACTTGTCAGGGACGGATCCATGTAACGCTGTTCTTCGATGGAACAGGTAATAACTGGGATTGGAATGGACCGTTCGTGGAGGGTAAGAGCGTAAGCCCACTGACCCAACGCCAGCGTAATAGTCATAGCAACGTCGTACGCCTGTTCGATGCTCGTCTTGATGAGCCCGAAAACGGTTTGTTTAATTTTTATATTCCTGGCGTCGGTACGCCGTTCAAAGAAATTGGCGATAGCGGAGACGGCTTCTGGGACGGTACGTTGGGCGCGGGGACGGCGCGGAAAGGAGCGGATCGCATCAACTGGGGGATTGTGCAAGTGTATAACGCAATGCATCAATACCTGGTCGGAGCAGACCTCATTCCGGCGTCGAAGGCGAAGACCATCGTCAACAACATGAGCAGCATGATTGCTCAGCTGGGCTTCGAGAACTTTGCAAGGCGGACCATTTTAAGGACATGGGAAGAGAAGCTTGCTGGGGTGGTCCGCACCCATCAACGGAAGTTGCGGGAACTTACTATCTCGGTGTTCGGCTTCTCACGCGGAGCGGCAGAAGCTCGCGCCTTCGTACACTGGTTGTATGAGATCGCAAAGGCCAACAATGACGGTTGCGACCACGTTCTGGCAGGTGTGCCGCTGAAATTCAATTTCCTTGGTATCTTCGACACCGTCGCCTCCGTCGGCATTTCTGCCGCTGTACGCGGGGCGGAAGGCAAGATGGGCTGGGCGGACGGTCACATGATGTCGGTTCATCCGGCAGTTCGGAAGTGCGTTCACTTTGTCGCGCTCCACGAGCAACGTGTCAATTTTCCGGTGGACCTGGCTGTTGGCGCGAATGTAAAGCAAGTTCTCTACCCTGGCATGCACTCCGATGTGGGGGGAGGATATTCGCCGTCCAGTCAGGGCAAAGGCATGAAGGCGTGGGCCTCATCTCCGAGCCTGTCTCAAGTTCCTTTGATCGACATGCACTACGAGGCGATCCAGGCAGGTGTTCCGTTACGTACGATCGAGGAGATCGCGTCTCGACCGGCCTTGGCACAGGCATTCTCGTGCGATAAGCGGCTGGTTGAAACGTATAACGGCTGGCTTGCCAGCCATGGCATCCCAGGCGGTGCCGCCGCTACAGAACAAATTCGAGCTCACACTCGTCAGTACATGCGGTGGCGTGGCTTGCGTCTTCGTACGGGGACTTCGAATTTGTTGCAGCAACGCTTCTTCCTCGAATCGGATGCCGAGGACCGAGTCGACCTAGCAAATGCGCAGGCCTTGCTCGGTAATACTGTTGCCGAATTGCGGCGCGGGGGAGCAGCGGCGATATCCCGGCATGCAGAAGCGACGGCCCAGTCGGCCCAAGACGTATCCACGTTGCTGACGCAGGTCAATGATGAATCATCGCTGCCGGACGCCGTCGTGCGGATGTTTGACGACTACGTTCATGATTCGCTGGCGGGATTTTATATCGGTACCCATACGGAGTTATCGCTGCCTCTTATCGAGGTCGCTGTGGCCGTCAATCCTTACAGTATGGAGCCCCCTCAGATGATTCCCGTGTCGCGAAAGGGCACGTATCTACGCTACCGTACTGCATATCAGGTCGATGGCACGAAGTCTGCTGCGACTTGTGTGCCTTCTTACACGGCCCGCGAGAGCATGCTGGTCGATTGAGCCTTTCTGCGCTGCGGCCAGACAGGCGACGACAAGGCGCCGGCCAATCCGCCGGACTACAATCATTCCAGCCGGGAAAGTTACCCATCTCGCGGTCGACGGCTATGGCGCGACAATGATCCTTCTTCACTCATCCAGTGGTGCTCTGCGTAGTTATGCGCGCTTAACTACCACGGCATTCCTGATATGCGTGCTAGGGGCATGTGAGCGGAACATCGAGGCCAAGTCGATGGATGATACCGTTTCCAATATCAGCGAGGCGCAGCGCCAGGTCATCCCGCAGGTGGAGAAGCAGGGTCCACCGACGTTCAACGGCACCAGGCTGTACACCGGTTCGCACCGAACGCCAGCCAAAATGGAAGGGCTGACGATCGTCGGATACAACTACACCGATACCTATATCAGCGATTTCTCCGTCAACGGGGCAGGCGGCGGCAATATAGAAGTCTCATCAAAGGAACACAGCTATGGAGGCGGTACATGCTGCGCCGCAATCCCGGCCGATACCCCATTACCTCTGCCCGTTCGGATCGAGTGGAAGCGCGACGGCGATGTGCCCCGCTGTCGGCAGACGGTGTTGCTCGACGGGCCAGTGCCGGCGGACTCACGGTACTTCGAAGTGCATTTCTACCAGGACGGGAAAATCAAGGTAGCCCTGTCCGACTATCCTTCCGTGCCTCACGTATTGATCGATCGCTTTGACGCTACCAAGCGCAAAGCGTCTGGCAACGTCATTAACGACACCAAGTTTGGCACCTGCGGTCATGACAAGTAAGACGGAAGCAAAGAAGACCACGACGCTTGCGCAGTCCGCGGAAAACCACGCAAGCGGGGCCGAGACGGCGCGACGCTGTCTCATAGTCGAGTGATGGTTGGTGCGGCAGGATGCGGACATGGGAAGCCCGATGGCTTCACCTCTGTTCCGACACCGAACCGCCATGGACCACACCACCCTGATTCAGACCCTGTTTTCCCCGGCGCGGCGGCTGTTCCAGCTCGAAGGCGAGGGGACCATCGGCGAACTGGCTGTCGAGGCGTGGCTCGGCCGCGAGGCGCTGTCGGAGCTGAGCGAATGGCGCATCGTCGCGGTCAGCGCCAATGCGCAGTTGCCCCTCAAGTCCCTGCTCGGTGCGAAGGTCACGCTGTGGACCACGCTGGCCGACGGCAACCGCATTCGCCGTAGCGGCCTGGTGCGCAAGGCCGAGAAGCTGGGCGCGGATGGCAGCCTGGCGCGCTACCGGCTGACCGTGGTGCCGTGGCTGTGGCTGGCCACGCAGCAGCGGCATAGCCAGGTATTCCAGAACCGCACGCTGGCCGATATCGCCGAACAGATCCTGTCGCCGTACGCGCCGCATGCGGTGTGGCGCTATACCGCGGGCGCGCAGCAGCGTATCGACGCGCGGGGTCCGCGCGAACACGTCAGCCAATACCGCGAGACCGATTACGCGTTCCTGTCGCGGCTGCTGGCCGAGGCGGGGTTGGGCTTTGCCTTTGTCGAGGACGAGCAGGCGCCGTCGGGGCATGCGTTATCCATCTTCGCCGACAGTCCGCAGTTGCCGGAAGGGCAAGTTGCAAGCGTCCGCTATCACCGCGCCCACAGCCAGGAAGAAGCCGATGCCGTGCAGCAGCTGGCCTGCCATAGCCGCGTGATGGTGCCCGGTGTCGCGGTGGTCGCGTGGGACGGCAACGGCAAGCGTACGCTGCGCGGCCATGCACCGGCCAAGCTCGGCGGCGGCGCGCAGTGCCCCGAGCCCTATCTGTCGGTCAGCCAGTCGGTGGTCGGCGATGCCGCCGGCGCGCAGCGGCTGGCCGAGCAATTGATGGAGAGCATCGAAGCACGCGCGCAGCTGTTCGCCGGGCAGAGTACGGTGCGTACCTTCGTCAGCGGCACGCGTGTGGCGGTTTCCGATTGCCCGCATCTGCCCAGGCAGGAAGATGCCGAGGCCGCCTATCCGTTGCTGCTCGAGATCGTCGAGCATTGCGGCCTGAACAATCTGGCGGCCGAGACGCGGGCGGCGCTGGGCCAGCGGCTTGGACCGCTCGATGCGGCGCTGTGCTTCGATACGCCGCCCAGCGCGCCGGAGAACGGGCCGATGACGATGGGCTTTCTGGCGCCGAGTGGGGCCATCGAGCGTGATACGCCAACTGCGTCGTTGCGCCAGTCCGCCGAGCAATACGGCTACGCCAATCTGTTCCGCGCCTGCGATGCGCGGCGCCCGTGGCGCCCGCGCGTGGTCGATGGCAACGGCGCAAGGCTGTTCGCCGCGCCGACTGCGATCGGCGTGCAGACCGCGACCGTAGTCGGCCCGCAAGGCGAGACGCAGCCGAGCGGCGATGCCGAGCACCACGTCAGCCCGCGCGGCGAGATTCGTGTCCGCTTCCCGTGGCAACAGGGCGAGCGCGAAGATGACCGCAGCACGCGCTGGGTCCGCGTGGCCCAGCGCCAGGCCGGCGCAGGCATGGGCTGGCAATGGCTGCCGCGCATCGGCCAGGAGGTGCTGGTCAAGTTCGCCGACGACGATGTCGATCAACCGATCGTGATCGGTGCGCTGTACAACGGGCAGGGGGAGGGCGGCATTGCGCCGACGCCGGGCGGCAAGCAGGCGGCTGCGGCCGATGGCTCCGTGTACCAGCAAGGCAGCGACACCGCGGCCAGCGCGCAGGCCAATGTCGCCGGCGGCCATGCACCGGCCTGGCACGGCATGAGCGCCGACAAGGAAGGACACCGCAACGCCGCCGCCCTGAGCGGCTTCAAGAGCCGCGAACACGGCGGCGAGGGCGCGAACCAGCTGGTGTTCGACGACAGCGATGGGCAACTGCGCACGCAACTCGCGACGACGGTCCAGCACACCCAGCTCAATCTCGGCCACCTGATCCACCAGCAGGACAACTACCGCGGCAGCTTCCGTGGCGAAGGCTTCGAGCTGCGCACTGACGGCTACGGCGCGATTCGTGGCAAGGCCGGCGTGCTGATCACCACCTATCGCGATGCGCAGAGCCAGCGGCCGGTGCCCACCGGCGACAACGCCGCCGGCATCGCGCTGATCCGCCAGGCGAAGTCGCTGACGCAGACGCTGGGTGAGGGCGCGGTCAAGCACCAGACGGCAGCGCTGCTGACCGCCAAGGACGACGAGGCCCCACTGGCCAAGCTGGAAGCCGCGGCCTCCGGCATGGTCGACGGCAAGGATCTGGACGCCGCGATGCAGGATGCCGCCAGCGGCAACCAGCAGACGCAAGGCAAGGTGCCGCATCCGAGCGAAGCCATCGTGCAACTGGCCGGCCGCGCTGGCCTTGCCATGGTCGCGGGGCAGGAGCTGCAGATGGTCAACGGCAAATCGCTGGGCCTAGTGTCGGGGCAGGACACCAACCTGGCGATCGGCAAGCAGGGGCGCCTGCACAGCGGTCAGGCCATCGGCATCGCCGCGGCGCTGGAGAAAGCGGGCGAGGGCGACACCGGCCTGAAACTGATTGCGGGTAGCGAAGACATCGACGTGCAGGCCCAGCACGATGTGATGAAGCTGCAGGCCAAGGACGGGCTGAGGGTCGTGTCGGCGAACATGCAGGTGGACTTTGCTGCCGCGAAGCGGATTCGCGTGGCAACGGCTGGCGGGGCGTCGATCACTATCGAAGGCGGGAATATTACGGTCGAGGCGCCGGGTCCCATCACGTACAAGAGTGCGCAACGGAAGCTTGAAGGCCCCGTCCGTACCGATTGTGATCTGCCGCTATTCCCGCAGAACAGCATTTCCTTCGACAACGACTACCCGTTCTCCATCTGAGCCGGAATTCTTCGGCTAAGTCCCATGCTGATCAGTCCTCCCTTTCTGCCACCGCGCGGTGCCAACCAAACCGAAAGCGAGTGGATCGACGCCGCAATGCCTGGCGGTGAGCCGGGCGACGGGTCGTATCCCGTTAGCTACAACCTCGGTTGGCACGGGGGCATTCACTTGACCGCGCCTGCGCGCGGCACCAATGGCACCGAGCCGGTGCGAGCCATTGCCGATGGCACTGTGGTTTATCGACGCGGATCACACGAGCCGCCGCCTGCGCCTGCGCCTGACAGCCCGTTGAATTTCGGAGGTCGAACCAGCGATGGCGTGGTTGTGATCCGGCATGAGACGGAGATTGGCGCGGCTCGTCAGGGGAATGCTCCAACCCGTGTGGTGTTCTTCTCCATCTACATGCACTTGCATACGGTTCGGAACACGGTTCAGGTCGGCAGTCGAGTCAATCGAAAGGCGGAACTCGGACAGGCGGGGTACGTGCGCGGGCAGCCGAATCGAATTCACTTCGAAATCGTCTGCGATGACGACAACCTGCGCCAGTTGATCGGCAGGGCGAGCGGCGATGTTCCGTTGACCCAGAATGGCCGTGACGACGCAGTGTTCGGTGAGCTCCATTTCAGACTGCCAGCCAATACACCGGTATACGCACAGCGTCCGCCACTGAACCAACCCGCGCCCGCAGGCGGCACGCCACTCGGTGAAGAGCTCTTTGTTGGCCTTCGCTATGCCGAAGGAGACGGCGCGCAAGACGCGCGCGGCAATGCCTACGTGACGACCTATCGTCCGGTCGGAACGGCATTGGGTGACCGGCTCACTGAACGCGACGCTGAGTACAACTTGTACCGCGACGCCAATGCCATCAGCGATGCGTATCCGGCCAACGCTCGCCCGGCACCAAGCGCGGTATACGAGCTGCTTCGCTTCGGGCGCGTCATAGGTCCTGACGCCTTGGCGCCCGAGGACGTACCGCATTGGCGCCAGATTCGCACGTCGGCTGGTACGGGTTGGGTCAACCTCAACGCCGCCGGCGTAACGAAGTACAGCGATGCAGATTTTCCGCACTGGCGCGGTTGGTTCCTGGTTGACGACGCTCAGGACGGCAACAGCCTTTGCAATGCGCCAACTATCCTGCGGGCAGTCGATATGAATCGCGACGGCAATGTCTCAGCAGGCGAAGCGCATGAGCGCCTGCGATCGCCGCAGATTCAGGCGTTCCTGAAGCGGTTGATCTGCAAGTTTCCGACTGAGTGGGATGCCAGTACAGTAGAAGCGCGATGGGGATGGCTGAAGGTGCAGAGCCCGAACAATCCGAGGCCGATGACGGAAGATCAGTTTGGGCGGTTTCGGGCGCATGTTGAAGCGTTGGCGTTTTGGGGGCACGCTGCGTTGCAGGTGCCGGTGTACGAACGTGGCGAGTCAACGAATCAACGGCCCTTCCCAGGAGCACATTGGCATCTTGATCCAAGAGAATTCGTCCGCGTTCTAAGTCGTTGCGGATGGCTAAGCGTTAGTGAGCTTCAACGTATATATGTTGAAACGCCAGCTCCAACTATGTCCGACTACGCGCCTCATCTAAGCCGGATGATGCGCAAGTACATGATAACCAGCGGAGTTCGACAAAGTCACTTTCTCGGACAAGGGGCAGTGGAATCCGATTTCTTAAGATCCATGCAAGAAAAGAGCATGGAGGGACGGGTTGAAGAAGGTCGTGTATACGGGCGCCGTATAAACCCGAGGTCTGCACAGTCAGAGAATCAGCTCGGGCATTGGTATGGTGCCGCAGGCGGCGAAACAGATCCTTGGTTTTATCTTGAGAAATATAATAGCAGAGGCGTCCGAATTACCGGATCGTATAGTTGGGTTAATGGGAACTGCGGTGATATTGACGCCCAAAAATTTCGCGGGCGAGGATTCAAGCAACTGACCGGGTTGGATAACTACGCCGAGTACTGGGTTTATCGCGGCTGGTTAGCGCGTGGAAGCTTCTCGGCGCGGTGGTGGGATGATCCACAATATCGTGAAAGAAATGTCGCCAGAATGAATAGACGGCCCCCAATAATCAATAACCCGCAGATTGCATCTGCGGACCCACATTCTTGTATGGATAGTGGTGGGTGGTACATGACTTTCAGGCGTCCTAACGTTATTAGAACTATTGATGGCGACAGGCGCGCGGAAGCAAATACACAGGCTGAGCTTGCTGCCGAACAACAAATTTCGCGACGCGTCACTTACGCCATCAACGGCGGCTACATTGATGAAGTGAGACGTTTGCAATATTCGCGACGCGCAAAAGAGGTGCTATTGTGATCTTGCGAATTATGGGGTTGGTCATTTTATCTTTTACCTCTATTGCTCATTCGGAAGGTGGGACGCCACCTCACCCCCAGTTTTCGCTAGAGGCCGATGGTCGAGAGGTTGCTATACAGGTAGATGAAAGGAACAAGCACGTTTGCCCACTAGGATTTTCCGCAACCCGTGCACAACCATCTTCAGATGGGGATGCCCTTATTGTATCCGATACGGAATACATCGCGACAAAAGACTTGTTTTCGTGCGATAAGGTGGGGCCGCGGAGGAGTAGTATTCCTAGTACCGTTGGGACATTGGTCGATATAAATATAAGAAAGCGTGTTTATCTTGCTATTGATCCAATATCGACCTCGCCACTTAGTTTTCTCGCTACGGTGGCTCGTGTGGGGACCTCTCGAAATCTAACCACGATACCCGGATCGTATGTGGAATCGCTATCTTTAAATCAGCTTCAAAGATACGGTTTTTCGTATGACGAATCGCGCGCTAGAGGTAGGATATCATTGGATGGGCGCTATGTATCACCAAATGGTGAGATAGATTGCGGAGCTAACGCTTATCCAGGTGTATGGGATATATTAAAGAATCGGAAGGTCGTCGCACCCAAGAAGGTGCTGGAAAAAGGAAGCGAGGCCGTAGAGGAATGGTGTCGAACTCTTTTTCCCTCTTCATAGCGGCTTTGTGTTTGGGGCGTATTATTGAGAGGGGTAGCCCAAAATATAAAAATGTGCGTGTTAGTCGCCGATCAGCGTAGCCCGCTAAACAGAAGCGGTGGTGAACGCAACACGTCGGGGACTTCACGAGCGTACAGCTTCAAGTGCCGAAGCGATTTGGAGGGGCATGGACGCTATCACTGGCAAAAATTGAGGGCGCGAACGTTCCGAAGATGGACTTGCTCTGAATCGGTATGGCACGTCGATCCGAGGTGAGCGTTTACAACTTCGGCTGAGTCTGATCAATATCCCACTGCCAGAAGGTCGCGCCATACTCGCTTCCTTCCACAATCGGGAAGACTTCCCCCTGCTTGAAATACCGCCGGGAATCGGCCTTCGATGGAGTGAACCACCATCCGCTACTTGGGCACACGTCGCCGCCAGGCACACGGGCAGACTGTCGTACCTCTGTCGCGGCCGATAGGTCGGTCAGGCCGTTGGCTACGGTATGCCCTTCCACGCGACGGACGCGCGTCCAAAGGGCAGCAGTCTTCGATATATATTGTTGTCCATCGAAGCCGACCGGGGCGTCCGGGGCTTGCCTTCCAGCAATCAGAAACTGTGCGCACGAATCGTCCGCATCGGGAAGATAGACGCCGGATTCAGGAACAGCATCATCGCTCGCCACTCGAACGGCACTGTCCAGCTGGTAACGTGGCCAGGCTGCGGGCGGGTTTAACGGACCCTGAAATTGGTCCGAGTAATCGGTGGACAGGACCGTGGTCACCCAACCGGCTTGAACCGTCGTGCTGACATTGACGGCGTAGTCATGGGCGGCGTAGAGGAGAACTTCATAGCGCGCCGCAGCACCCGGGGCGACTTCGTCCATCCAATCGGCTGAAAAGTCGCGTTGTCCCCGTACACCTTCCACGATGCCGGATGCAGCAAAAAGTCCTTGGGCGTCGCCGTGCGTGAGTTTGATGAAGCCGTCGTCCAACACCAGCGAAGTGTTGCGGAAATTTGGAATGACGCGCTGCCCCCAGACGATATCCGGTTGCAGCGGCTGCGGACAGCTGCGGTAATCGGGAGGCAACTGCGCCATAAAGCGCGCCATGCAGTCCTCGATGTGATCGAGCATGGCTTCCCATGCGCGGCGCATGGCATCGAAATACTCGACCGAGCTATAGCGCTCCAGCAGGTAGATTTCCTGGGGGAAGAGCGGGGTGCTCACTTTTTGCCTCTCATGGGGTGGTTGTCCGGCAGAAGGTTCGGATTCACGTTATTGGTGAGCTTCGGCAAGCCCGGGAATTGATCCGTTTCACCGGGGAAATCGGTATAGCCCCAACCAGTCGCTTTGCGCTTGCTGACGTATTCCGGATGCAGGTGTTTCGGATCGAGGACGATCTGGTTCGCTCCGCCTTCCAGTACATACTGAGGGTGCCCCGCCAGACTTTGACTGGCGGCTGGCCCTTCCCATACGTTCAACCCCGCGCCAGGAGGCACGGTGTACGTGATGTACTCCCCATTTCTGTTCCAGTGGCGCCAGACTGCAAAGCGGCGGCGCCAATCGCTGCGGCTCTTCAGCTTCAGAAATTCTTGATGTGGCATCAAAAGGCGTCTGCACTTACCACCTTTCATATGGGGATGACCGCCCTTATCCCGAAATGTTGGGGGAGCTGGAGGTGATCTAAATGCTGTGAAGAAATGCTTTACCTTTTTGAACTCTCACTATCGACATGCAACTGCCCTTGTCGTCGACGGAGCGAGGCCGGTCCGCTTCAGATTGTGAGTTGTTCTGCAGCGGCGATATCAGCCGACTCAGTTGGGCGCCACGTATTCAAGGTAAAACAGCCATTGATCATTATCCAATGGTAATGCGATAGCTCGCTTCGTGGGCCTGGAGACCAAGTTGGCGATGTCGTGAGCGCCCCCCCGACCTTGATAGAAGAAGCCCTCAAGGGTGGACCTTTCGCTGGCGTTGAGCCAAGGGCGTACAAACGCCCGAGGAATCGTGCCAGACCGAGAAATCTTTGGCTGCGTGGAGACGCGTTCCGCATCCTCTGTCGTCAGTGTGGCTGTCGCAAGGAAAGCTACGTAGTCGGTTGGGCCGAGATCGCCGTCGGCGCCCTTGCTTTCCGGAAGCGTGACAATCTCAAAGCGGACATTTTCCATGGGTCCCGACAAGGTGAGCTGTTCAGAGAAGGTCTTTGGATCGGTGTTCGGTTCCATGGCTTCCTTGGAGCAGCTGAGTATGACGAGCGCTGACATAGCGATAAGGCCGTAGCTAGCGATTCTAGAGGCGATTACGCAGACGTCGATTGTCCTGCGGGCGCCGAGTGCTGACATGCTCATCTTTGTTGGTTGCCCCTTCTACTGGTTTTCCTTCGCCTTCGATCCACTTGATGACGCGGTGAATCCGGCCTCGATTGGTATATTGGTGGGCAAGCCCGGTGATTGCGAAGCGCCCATTGTCTGCATCCGGGATGCCGGTAGCGATGTCGTTTGCACCGGGATTGAAGTTATAGCGATCCTCCATGTGAACGACTACCTCTGCGACATATCGGTCCTTTCCTAGCTTGGGGTCGTAGGCGATATGAACCTTTCCAGATAGCCCAACGAAGTGCGCACCAATAGCCTTCTGCCAGTTTTCCGTTTCGGGATACGGGAAGAAATACTCGTCTGCGCCGACGGGATATGGCTCGCCCGTAATCTCGAAGTCTTCTCGGTTCTCCCCAATCTTTTCGGCGTGGTACTTGAAATCGCTTTCAACGGATTTCTGCGTTCGCGTACCGCAGGGGTCGTTGTCAGTGTAGCGCTGTTAACTGAGGATACGGTCTTTGCCCTCACCGAACAAGAAATGTCGATATGCGGCCGTCGCGTCGGCGAGGTCCGGACGGAATGGCTCCTCCCCTTCCAGCTTGGCCAGCCATTTGGCAAGCGCGACTCGATCCGCCGTTGTGGGTTCTCGTCTCGGAAAGGCATCTAGGAAGCCGTTGTCGTGTTTGATGACCGGTGGGGTCGCGGGGCCAATACGGTAACGTCCCGATCGGTTCGCGAGCACTACGTCGACGACGGTGGCGTTGCTGCTGCTGACGTTCGTGGTATTTGCCGTTGTCGTACCCATGTTTCCTCACACGATCTTGGCGATTCGCTTACGCGCTTCTTTTCCCCAGTGGCACTGAACGACCTCATCATCCGAGGACACCATCAGGTCGGTATATCCGTCCTTGTCCGAGCGACCGTAAGCAAAGGTGCCATCGCGAAGCTCAAGGAAATAGGGTATCCCGGCAAGGAGCGACCCACTTGAGGCGTTCCGCAGTTGGAAGCGTCGTACGTAAGGACCGCTAACGAGTCCACCGGGAAGTGCGGGGAGGCTGAGATACTGCTTGTCGCCACCCGTAAACGGGTGCCCGGCCCCCTTAACCTCAAACATCCCCGGCGTCTCGAAGGTAATCGCATTCCCCTCCAACCGAATCGCCGAATCCGCGCCGTGCAGCACGACCGTGTTCCTCGCCAGAATCTCGACCGTCTCATTCGACGAAGTCACCACCACTTCCTTGTCCGCCGAAATCGCCATCGCGCCGCCATGCGCCTGCACCGACAGCGGTCCATTGGCGGCAACGGCTTTCAGTCCATTGCGCTGCACGAACAGCGACACGCCTCGTGCCGCCGCCATCGCGATGGTCTTGCCGGCGGTCAGCTGCCAGTCCGATTGCACGGTGCCGTGCAGGTGTCGGCCCGAATAGACCGCGGTGGTCTCTTGGCTCGACACCGCGATGGAAGTGGGTGCCTCCGCCACCAACAGCGGCTCGGCGAAGCGCTCGACCGGCTTCCCGTCCGGCTGCTTGGCATCCTGTCCGTTGACGGTGTGCTCGTAGTGCCCGTCCTGCTCCGGCTCAACCATTGTCAGCAGCGGCTCGAAGACGGCGTTGGCGGTCAGGGGCAGGGCGGTTTGCGTTTGAGCCGCGGCCGACAGGCGCTCGGCGGTACGTTGCGCGCCCTTTAGCAGCGCGATCGCTTCGGGCATGCCCATCACGGTGCCGGTGGCACGGGGCCGCGCCGTGGTCGATAGCAACAGGCCATGGCCGGCGCGCACCACCGCCCACGCATCGCTGCGCAGCTCGGCGCCGGTGCCGCGCCACGGCGCGCGCTGCCCATCCTGCGGGCCCTGGGCGACCAGATAGCCGAGGTTCAGCTGGGTCTGCGCTGCGGAGCTAGCCAGCCGCATGCGCAGCCGGCCCTTGAAGTCGTCGACGACCCATTGATTGTAGCCGTCGCCGCCGAGGCCGCGCGTGTGCCAACCGGACAGCATGGAAGCGAGCGGCTTGTCGTCGTTTGCCCACGGCGGGGTGTCTTGCTCGTTGTGCAACTGCATCGCGGCCAACGGCCGGTCGATGTCGCCGTCGAGGAAGGTCAGCAGCAGCTCGGTGCCGACGCGCGGCAGGTGGTGCGTGCCCCAGTTCGGGCCTGCCATGGCGCCTGCGACGCGGACCCAGGCGGTGACTTGCGTCAGGTCGTCGGAACCCGGATCGGTGAAGGTGGCGGCCTGACCCGCGTGGCCACTCTGGTCTGCCGGCGCTGGCGCTCGCAGCCACGGAAAGCGAACCCGCACCCGATGATCGCGATCGGTGTGCAACGGCGTCTCACCCTCGGAAATGACGATCGCAGTCTGACCTTCCGGTGCGGTCGGCTTGGCGCGGAAGCGTGGCACGATTGGCGCATCGGCGCGCACCGCTTCAAGCGTATTGCGATAGCCGCCGGCCTCGACCTCGGTGGTGCCGAGCAGCCTGGCAACATCGGCGCCGAGATTGTTCGCCGCTTCGTGGCGCACCGAAAGCGCG
Organism: Cupriavidus sp.; assembly: GCA_031180665.1. Taxonomy (GTDB): domain Bacteria; phylum Pseudomonadota; class Gammaproteobacteria; order Burkholderiales; family Burkholderiaceae; genus Cupriavidus. The sequence continues at coordinate 156,687 of JAPSLP010000001.1, forward strand.
ACGATTTCGTCGCCGTCACGCGCTAAGTGCTCGGTCAGGCGAAGCGTTGCCCGGCGCCAAGCTGGCGGACGGTACCGGCGCCGTCGAAGCGAACAAAGCCGCTTTCCTCGGCCTGCATGCGCAGTTGCGCCGCACGGTCGGCCGTCGCCGCATCGGGGTAGCGATAAGGCCCCAGCGCATCGAACGCTTCGAGCGTCGGCCATTCGCCGGGCACCGCCGCGGCATTGGCCTGTGCCGAGGCGGCGGTCAGCGTCTTGTAGTCCCAGGACGAGACAGTGACGGCATTGGGCCCGACGCTATGCCGCGTGGACCAGACCGTCATCGTGTCTGTCTCCTCGGTCATGTCGGTACGATGGAAGCGGATGCTCGCTTGGGGGCAGAGCGGGCGTTCGGCATCGTTGTCGAACACCACCAGCCGATGGCGGGCCTGGCTGCCTTCGGGCTTGTCGTCCTCGCCCTGCAGGTGTTCGAAGCGGTAGGACAACCCTTCCTCGGCCAGCAGGCGCTGCACGAAATCGAAATCGCTCTCGCGGTATTGCGCGCAGATCGAGCGACGGCGCAGCGGTTGGGAGACGGAGAACTGGAAGTTGGCGGCAGGGTAGTCGCGGAAGACTTCCTCGACGATCTCCTGCGCGGTCTTGTCCTGATAGACATAGCAGTCGGCGCGGCCACGCAGCCGCTCGAGCCACGGTGCGACGGTCAGCCGGTAGCGCGCCAGGCCACCGTCGCCGCCCATCGCCGCGCAATCGACGACGAAGCCGTGCCAGGCGCGATAACGGCCATCGGCCAGCATCAGCCGCAGCGTGATTTCTTGCCGCGCCAACTCGAGCGTATCCAGATGCGCCGACGGCGACAGGCAGTCGATCTCGATGGCGAAGGACTTGGATATGGCCTCGATCGCGGAGAAGCGTTCGACTACGAGGCTGACATCGACGAGCCCCGTTTCGACGGCGATCAGTCGGCTTCTCTGGCGCAGCAGAGCAACGATGAGATGAGGCGAAACAAAAGGGGCGGGCGTCATGATCCGTAGTCCCATGCTTACCAAAGTCCCTTGCGGCGAATGTGTCGCGGCAAGAATGGTGGCATGGTGCTACGGACCGCCCTCAGGAAGCTCTACGGCGTGATATGACGTTCCGCTGCAGAGCTAATACCTACAGTCTCGGGTCGGATTGAGCGACATCCCACTGCCAGATGGCTGCGCCATAGTCCGATGACACGTCCGGCATGATCTCCCCCGCACTGAAATAGCGACGAGAGTTCGCTTTAGCCGGAGTCAACCAATAACCAGCGCGCGGACACGGCTGGCCAGGTTCGCATCGCATGGCCGCTGTCGAGGTATCTCCGCTATCATGTAGCCCTATGTTTGCCTTTGCCCAGGCAACCAGGTCCTTCGGGTAGTAGAGGAAGGAGTGCAAACTTGTGTCGTTCTCAATGCCAAGTAGCAAAACCGCAGCGCCTGCCTCGAAGGACCAGTAGCCGTAGTAGCCGGCTTGAGTTGCAGATTTGTGCGTGTCGTGCCATGCAGTTCCCGAGAGCCCCTTATACCAGCGCTTCAAAAAGGACGTGAGAAAAGAAAGCTCTTCGTCGCGGGACTCCGAATGGAGCGCCCTCACCAGATCGCCATACGGAATCTCCCAGAACCATTCGTCGACATCGGGCCGATCAGGAAGAGCGAAGGATAGTAGGTCTTCATAGACTGCATCTTCTCCGCGGAAGCCGTCGCAAAGGGCTGACACTCGCGGCAGTTGGTCCCGCCGATGCAAAAGATAGCAAAGGCCGATGAGCTGCATGACACGGCTATAGTCATCGGCCGACGTAAAAATAAAAGCTGGCCGGTCGGGGTCTTCGTGCAATGCGCGGTCGGCCTTGGCGAATTCCTCATAGGCCCTAAGGACCGCCTCCAGCTCGCTGTGCAGGCACTCAATGGGGTCGCCAGCTGTATATCTCATAGAGAGCCTTTCATACGTCGCATTCGCGATCGCGTGGTAGGACAGCGCCCATCCCTCCGCTTCAGAGCGTGCGGCCCCTGATGGCTTGGTCGAATACAAGGCGATCACTTTTGGGATTTCGTCCATTTCCCGCTGAAAGGTCGCCTCGCTAAGCAATTTCTGCCGACGTGCTTGCTGAAAAGTCATGTTTTTGCGTCTATCGATGCCGAGCCGCGCCGACGTAGCCTTGGCGGCTGTCGACCAGTTTTTCAATTTGGTTGTCTGTCCACTCGCGCGTCAGCGAATGGCTCGTATGCGCGTGCGGATTTGCCTCTTTTCCACCCACGCTTTTCAGCAGCGTCTGTGCGTGACTGAAAGCGTGAGGAACGGAGAAGAACAGAACGTGTCGTGTGTACCCCGTGATCGAGATTTCGTGCGCGAGCATTCGATTTCCTACGGCGGACCCTAATCGCGAGGAGATCCACATGCGGCTCATCGGGGTTCGACTAGCATCTCCACCATAGCTTTTGGCTTTTGCTGACGGTGCTCCGGTCGTGGTCGCGGTGCCTTTTCTTTTGCCAGAGCCCTTACCCGCCGGGGCAGAATCTTTGCCGCTCTTGTCCCTTAGATCGCGCAATAGCGAAGCCAACGATTTCGTCGGGTCGTAACTTGCCTTGGCCTCGATGATGGCATAGGGCTTACGGCCATTGGTCTTCCATACAGCATCGATCCCGCGGCCACGAACACGCAACGGCCAAAGTTGCACGAGCTCGCCATCATCGTTCAGCTTCGCAGGATTTCGGTGGCCCCCGTCATGCTGGGCCTGCTTTCCCCAACGCTTGATCTCCTGGCAATGATAGTCCGCCATGTGTTCGCCCAGGACGCCGAGCGCCTTCTGCTGAAGCTGGCCCAATGTCCGACGCGCAAGTTCCGAGGAATTGGATTGATTGGTATTCGCTCGGTCGTTTGAGTCCGTACGGCTCTTTGAGCCAGCGTCCGCCTTGGTCTTCGGCTTGGCCGGTACGGGACTCTGACGAGGGCGGCCGGCAGGCGGTGCTTCTGCGGAAGTTTTGCGTGCTTGTTTCAGCCAGCCATCGATTTCGCGCTTGAAGGCGTCGAACTGCAGCCGAAGGTTGCTGCGAATGCTGTCGAGGCGTCGCTGCGCATCGGGCCCAAGCCGGCGCTTCAGCGCAGGATTGTTCAACATGTCGTCGAGCAGTTTCTGAAGCCTGCTCGGGTCCAGCATGTCGCGAAGGAATTTCTCTGGGTCGCCCTTGCCGAATCTGCGGATGACATCAAGCAGGCTGTCAATGCTGGCAGTTTCACTCTTGACTGCGCGCAGACTGCGCTTCACTGCGTCGCCGCCGCCCGGAATGACGCCGATGAGCGCGGTAATCAAGTTGAACCAGGCAGCTGGAGAGGCGGGAGCGCCGGATACTTCCACCAGACCTTTGATGATGTCCCGCGCGTCGACAACTTGTCCGACCGCGGGTACGAAGCCGATCACCGTCTCGGCCAGAATGGCCCAGGGTGCATTGTTGTCGCCCTTGAAGAAGCTGACAGCTTCGTCAGCAAGCGACTGGAACCAGCCGCGTCGTTTGGAGGGCGGGGCGGCTCTCCCCATCCTCGGAAGCGTAGCGGTACCGCTCATGCTTTCTTATCTCCCCCCAATTCACCTTCGAGTTCTTTCTGCTGCTGAGCGTCGAGGTAGTTCCACAGGTTTTCTCCCGGGTCCTCATCGGAGTCGTTAAGGAGAGCCAGATATTCCTTTTGTTCCGGTGTCGCCCGAGATTCCCAGAACTCATCGGCTTCTGCCAAATAGCGTTCGGCTGTAGGGGAATGGTGTCAGTCTCATTTTCGCTCCTTATAGCACCTCTGTGATTTTTGTTGTGCCAGAGAAGGCGACAGCCTGCGCATGTAGGCCGTTTACAGCTTCGGATCGGCCTGATCAATATCCCACTGCCAGAAGGTCACGCCATACTCACTCTCTTCCACGATCGGAAACGACTCGCCCTGATTGAAATACCGACGAGAAGCGGCCTTCGATGGCGTGAACCACCATCCGCTCCGCGGGCATACGTCGCCGCCTGGCACACGGGCAGACTGTCGTACCTCCGTCGCGGCCGAGAGGTCGGCCAGCGGTTCCGATACGCTTTCGCCTTCGACGCGACGGACGCGGGTCCAGAGGGTTGGACTCTTCGAAACATACTGCTGACCATCGAAGCCGACGGCGGCGGACGGTGCAGATCTGCCTGCAATAAGAAATTGCGCGCACGAGTCGGAAATCTCGGGAAGATAGATGCCGGATTCCGGAACCACATCATGGGTCCTTACCTGAACGGCGCTATCAACTTGATAACGCGGCCAAGTCACCGGCGGATTGAGAGGGCCTTGGAGGTCATCGGAGTAATTTGTGGATAGAACCGTGGCGACCCAGCCGGCAGTTGCAGTCGCGGTGATATTGATGGCATACGCATGCGCCGCATATAGCAACTCTTCATAACGCTCTGCTGCATCGGGACTTACTTCGCTCAGCCAATCGGAAGAGAAGTCCCGCTGTCCGCGAACGCCACCAGTAACACCTACTGCAGCAAACAAACCATCAGCGTCACCATGCGTCAGCTTGATAAAGCCATCATCTAGATGCAGAGCGGTCTGTCGAAAATTGGGAATCACGCGCTGCCCCCATACGATATCGGGTTGCTGGGGCAGTGGGCGAGAACGATAATCGGGAGGCAGCTGTATCATGAAGAGAGACAGCGAATCCTCGAGATGATTCAACATGGCTTCCCATGCCGAACGCATCGCATTAAAATATTCTACGGAGCTGTAACGCTCCAGCAGGTAGATCTCCTGCGGAAAGAGCGGGGAACTCACTTTTCTTCCCTTAGCGAGTGATTATCCGGTAAACTTTTTAGATTCAAATTATTTGTCAATTTTGGCAGACCGAGAAATTCGTCAGACTCCCCGGGAAAGTCGACATAGCCCCAGTTCGTCGCTTTACGCTCGCTTAGGTATTCGGGATGCAGTTGCTTTGGATCGACCACGATTTGTATCCCTCCCCCTTCCAGTACATATCCGGAATGGCCTTCGAGGACTTGGCTTGCCGCGGGGCCTTCCCATACGTTGAGCCCGGGTCCCGGCGGGACGGTGTATGTAACGTATTCTCCGTTCCGGTTCCATTGGCGCCACACTGCAAACCGACGCCGCCACCTATCACGAAGCGTCAGCTTCTCATCGCTTGGATTGACCGCACGAGACAATTTATCGAACTCCTCCTTGCGCATCCAACAGATACTATTATCTTTCGATGCGGGATCTACCACGCGATACAGCACATCTCCCGGTTTCACGGTCACGTTGCGAGCGCGGTGAAAAGTAAGATAAGCGTCTTTCAGCGGGTGTTTTTCGTCTGGCTTGAGCTTCGGATTCAGATTGGGCCAGCCTGAAATGGGACGGAAGTAGCTCAGCGGCTGATATGGTAAGTGGTCCGTCTTGTCTACCCACTTGGGCTTATGGTCATCGATGAGTTTGGCCTCATCTTTTGGCGTTATCCACTGATACTTGTGAGGATTCACTGAATCAACATGGACACGATACGCCAAGTCGCCTTCGATTTCCAGGCGGCGCGCGAGCCGGTTGAGCCAATCGATAACGGGTCCCAGCAGCTCGTCCAGCTTGCTGTTCAGCATCTGACGAATGCGCTGCACGCTCGATAGCAATTGACCTGCGCGCGAACCCATGGCGTCCGTGCCCCAGCGCTTGATCAGGTCGACAAAGTACCTGAATGCCACCAGCACCTTGTCGAACGCAGCGGTCAACTCCTGCGCATTGAGCTTGCCAATGACTTGCCTCACCTTGCCGGCCAACCACTTATAGGGGTTGGCAATCTTTGCGACCTTCAGCGCGCGCCGTACGGCCGGCGTCTTCAGATGTCGATTGAGAGTTTGGATGCCAGCTTCCACAAACGGTTTGCTTGCCTTCCAGAAGTTCGAATCCAGCGCGGCCTTGCCGACGCGGAATACGGACTTCCGTCCATACGCAAACAGGATCTTGCAGCAGCCTTTTGCTAGCGATCCCAACACCGGAAATAGCCCGATGAGTGTCAGGATCAAACCGATCCAGGCCCACTTGTTCGACGTGTCCTGATTGATCTTGCGACAGTTTGCGACCACGTCTCGCACGTCGCAAATCTGATCGACGAAGGGGATCATCGAGATGACAGTCCCCGTTGCCACTTGCGCGGTGGTCTGCTCGTCGGCGAAATCGCCCTGGATCACAGTCCAGATCCACTCCGCCGCCGCAGCAAGGTTTTGCTTGCCGCTTTTGACCCAGTCGGACGGCGCGCTCTTGAACCACGCAAGCGCGTTCTCAAGTTCTTCCCACATTGTTGTTTTATCCGAGCTTGGAGCGAGAGGCTTGAATCAGTTTGGCGATGGGATCCCAGGGCTTGTCTTCGCCGGGAGGGGGTAATTCGTACTCGACGCGCACGGCATTCGGCGGTACACCTTCGTGGCGGGCATGCCCCGCGGCATCGAGCTTGCCCGATATGATTTGGCCGTCCTCGAAGTGAATCTTGTAGGCTTGGCCTTCGAACGGCTCACCGTCAACATCGCGGTGATTGATCTCGATCCAGTGGTCGAGCGCGGTCGCGCCGGTGGGAAGCGCGGGGAGGCCGGCGGCACTGCCAGCCCCACCACTAAACGGATGCCCAGCCCCCTTGACCTCAAACATCCCCGGCGTCTCGAAGATAATCGCATTCCCCTCCAACCGAATCGCCGAATCCGCCCCATGCAGCACGACGGTGTTCTTCGCCAGAATCTCGACCGCCTCATTCGACGAAGTCACCACCACTTCCTTGTCCGCCAAAATGGACATCGCGCCGCCATGCGCCTGCACCGACAGCGGTCCATTGGCGGCAACGGCGTTCAAGCCATTGCGCTGCACGAACAGCGACACGCCTTGCGCGGCGGCCATCGCGATGGTCTTGCCGGCGGTCAACTGCCAGTCCGATTGCACGGTCCCATGCAGATGCCGCCCCGAATAGACCGCGGTGGTCTCTTGGCTGGCGACGGCGATGGAGGTCGGCGTCTCCGCCACCAACAGCGGCTCGGCAAAGCGCTCCACCGGCTTGCCGTCCGGCTGCCTGGCGTCCTGGCCGTTGACCGTGTCCGCGTAGTGCCCGTCCTGCTCGGGCTCGACCATGGTCAGCAGCGGCTCGAATAACGCGTTGGCGGCCAGGGGCAGGGCCGTCTGGGTCTGCGCCGCGGTCGACAGGCGGTCGGCGGTGCGTTGCGCACCCTTGAGCAGCGCGATCGCCTCGGCCATGTTCATCACGGTGCCGGTGGCACGAGGCCGGGCGGTGGTCGACAGCAGCAGACCCTGACCGGCCCGCACCACTGCCCACGCGTCGCTGCGCAGTTCGGCGCCGGTGCCGCGCCACGGTCCCCGCTGCGCGTCCTGCGGACCTTGGGCGACCAGATAGCCGAGGTTCAGCTGGGTCTGCGCCGCGGAGCTGGCCAGCCGCATCCGCAGCCGGCCCTTGAAGTCGTCGACGACCCACTGGTTGTAGCCGTCGCCGCCCAGGCCGCGCGTGTGCCAGCCGGACAGCATGGAAGCGAGCGGCTTGTCGTCGTTGGCCCAGGGCGGGGTGTCCTGTTCGTTGTGCAGCTGCATCGCGGCCAGGGGCCGGTCGATGTCGCCGTCGAGGAAGGTCAGCAGCAGTTCGGTGCCGACGCGCGGCAGGTGGTGGGTGCCCCAGTTGGGACCGGCCATGGCGCCGGCGACGCGCACCCACGCGGTGACTTGAGTCAGGTCATCCGAGCCGGGATCAGTGAACGCCGCGACCTGGCCCGCGGGGGCCGTCTGGTCCGCCGGCGCAGGTGCCCGCAGCCACGGAAAGCGAACCCGCACCCGATGATCGCGGTCGGTGTGCAAGGGCGTCTCGCCCTCGGCGATCACGATGGCGGTCTGGCCTTCGGGCGCGGTCGGCTTGGCGCGGAAGCGCGGTACGATCGGCGCGTCGGCCCGCACCGCTTCGAGCGTATTGCGATAGCCGCCGGCCTCGACCTCGGTGGTGCCGAGCAGTTTGGCGACATCGGCGCCGAGGTTGTTGGCCGCTTCGTGGCGCACCGACAGCGCAACAAATTCGTCACCGTCTGCGGCAAAGTGTTCGGTCAGGGCGAAGCGCTGTCCCGCGCCCAGCTGGCGGACGGTACCGGCACCGTCGAAGCGCACGAACGCGCCTTCTTCGGCCTGCATTCTCAGCTGCGCCGCACGGTTGGCGGTCGCCGCATCGGGATAGCGATAGGGGCCCTGGGCATCGAACGCTTCGAGGGTCGGCCATTCGCCGAGCACCGAAGCGGCATTGGCCTGCGCCGAAGCGGCGGTCAGCGTCTTGTAGTCCCACGACGAGACGGTGACGGCGTTGGGTCCGATGCTGTGCCGCGTGGACCAGACCGTCATCGTGTCCGACTCCTCGGTCATGTCGGCGCGATGGAAGCGGATGTGCGATTGGGGGCAGGGCGGGCGTTCCGCATCGTTGTCGAACACCACCAGACGATGGCGGGCCTGGCTTCCCTCAGGCTTGTCGTCTTCGCCCTGCAGGTGTTCGAAGCGATAGGACAGGCCTTCCTCGGCCAGCAGCCGCTGCACGAAGTCGAAATCGCTCTCGCGATACTGGGCGCAGATCGAGCGGCGGCGCCGCGGTTGCGAGACGGTGAACTGGAAGTTGGCGGCCGGGTAGTCGCGGAAGACCTCTTCGACGATCTCCTGCGCGGACTTGTCCTGGTAGACGTAGCAGTCGACGCGGCCACGCAGGCGTTCTAGCCAAGGCGCGACGGTGAGCCGGTAACGCGCCAGCCCGCCGTCGCCGCCCATCGACGCGCAATCGACGACAAAGCCGTGCCAGGCGCGATAGCGGCCGTCGGCCAGCATCAGCCGCAGCGTGATCTCCTGGCGCGCCAGTTCGACCGAATCCAGATGCGCCGACGGAGACAGGCAGTCGATCTCGATGGCGAACGGCCGCGAAACCGCCTCGATCGCGGTAAAGCGCTCGACGATCAGGTTCGCATCGCGAAGCGGTGTGTCGAGCGCGATCTGCCGTGTGCCCTGGCCGAGCAGCGTGGCAAGTACGGCCGACGGCAGCGACGTGGTGGGCATCATGGCTACCTTGGCGAGGTGGTGGTTGGCGTCTGGCGTCGGGGCTTTGTCAGTGCGGCGCGAGCGGATGTTCGATCGACATCCGCCTTACGGCAGCGAAATCGTCAGATGCGAGAAGCGCGGCCCAAGCTTGATCACCTGCGAATACTCCTGCATCGCGTCGTTGGTCTGCTTGTTCAGCACCGACGACATGCCGAGGTAGCCGAGCAGCGCGATCAGCGCGAACACCGCGCCGAAGATCCACAGCGGGGTCTCGCGCTTGAGCGTGTGCGCGATCTTGTCGGGCAGGGGCCAGTGCGGGGCGAACGGCGCGCGCTTGCCCTTGATCGCGGCGATCTCGTCGCCGAGCCGCGCGGTCAGGTAGGAGAGCTTCTCCGGCCCTTCGAGGATGTATTTGCCGCGGAATCCCAGCAGCAGGCACATATGGAAGACTTCCAGCGCCTGCAGGCGCGGTGCGCCCTGCGCGCGCAGTGCCTCGAGCTTGGTGAAGAAGGCCTCGCCGGCGAGCTGTTCGCCGAACAGCACCAGTTGCAGCGGGCGGCGCTCCCAGTCGGCGCGGATCGCAAAGTCCGATGCGAGGATGGTCTCGTCGATGGCCGCGCAGAAGGCGTACTTGGCATCGAAGACATCGTCGGCCGACACGTGCAGGCGTTTGGCGCCGCGGTCGAACTCGTCGAGAAAGCCGCGCACCTTGGCCAGGAAATTCTCGGCGCTGTCCGGCGGCTGGCCATTGCGCAGCAGGAACAGCATGAAGAAGCCGTCGTACAGCAGATCGAGCAGCGTGCGCGCGTGGCGCGAGGCGTCGCCCGAATCGGCGAAGGTGGTGGCCGCGCCGGCCGGGCTATCGCCAAACAGCGAGGGCATCGAAGTCGAGCTCATGAAGTCACCGCGATCAGTTCAAGTTGAAGTTCCCGGATACCGGCCGGCGTATAGATGGTGATCGTGCCCGCCTGCAGCATGCGTTCGTACAGCGGCCCACGTGCCTCGACGGCGAAATAGCAGGCGCCGGGGCGTACCGGAATGGCCGGCGGCACCTGCGGCGTATAGGTCAGCGGTACGCCTGGCATCGACGACAGCACCAGCTTGTCGACGTCGTCCGGCGCCCCGACCTTGAAGCGCGCAGGAATCGCATCGACCAGTTCGACGGTCGGCATATCGGCCGAGACGGACAGGTAGAAGCGGGTCTTGTCGTCGATCTTGCCGGAGTCCAGTCGGCCCAGATGGAAGGATGGCCGAGATTCGTCCAGCGCGATGGCGAAATAGCGCGTGGAAATGACGGTATCGAGCAGCTCGCGCACCATCGTGTCGAGTTGCGCGAAGACCTTGCCCGGATTGCCATGGTCGTAGACCGGCAGATCGGCCAGCGCGTACGACTTGGAGAAGGTCATCAAGGCGCCGGCAAGCCGCAGCAATTCCTGGAACAGCCGCTCGGGATGGACCTCGGGATGGTGGTACAGGTGCGAGAGCGCGGCGAACGAGGCATTGGCGGTATGCAGCAGCCAGAACGAGGCAATATCGCCGGAGCGGAATTCGATGATGTTCTTGGTCGGCTCGCGATGAAAGCCGTACAACGCATTGACCTTGGCCTGCAGGGCATCGAGCAGCCGGCGCAGCCGTTGGTACAGCACCGCCGAGGCATTGATCGCCAGGCTCGGCGCCACGAAGTTCTCGTCCAGTTCGAAGCCGCCGGTGGCGGTGCGGCGCACGCGGACGATCGGCAGCGAAATATATTGGTCGCGCGGCTCGGAATCGGCGATCAGCTTGACCGCTTTTTTCAGATAGGTAATGGATGCCGGTTCGGCCTCGGTAAAGAGGTCGGCGGTATCGCGCTGCTGGCCGACGAAGCGGGAAGAGGGCGAGCCTTCGCTGGCCTCGCGGTAATTGCCGCCGAAATCGCGCAGCGGATAGAGCGCGAGATGAAAGGTCGATTCGGAAACGCCGGCCGGCAGGTTGGCCAGGGCGAGCGGCGCCGGCAATTCGTCCGATTGCGGCGCGCAATACCATTCGCCATCGGGAAAGAACAGCGACAGTTCGCTGATGCGCAGCATGCCGCTGGCGAGCGCGTCGGTATCGAAGCGGGCATGACGCACCCCCCAGGCGTAGGGTTGGATCGCCTGCGCGGTCGCGTGCAGGCGCGCCTCGTGATAGGCGTCCTGCTGCTGGAAATGCTGTGGGCGAAGGAATAGCCCTTCGCCCCAGAGGATCTTGGCGGAATCACTCACAATTAGCCCTGTTGTCTGTCTTTTCCGATCGGCCAGGCGGCCGGCAATGGATCGCCATCATCGCTGCGGTCTCACGCCCGGCAACTGGTCGGCGACAGCAGGTTCAACGAGGACCGCGGCACGCCATCGGTGGGTGTCAGCGGTTCGCCCGCCGTCAGCGTCATGGCGCAGGCGTGCAGGCCGATCGTGATACCGGACTTCTCTCCCTTTGCTGCATCGAAGGCGAATTTCCAGCGCTGCGGCGCCGGACTGCGGAACAAGGCGACCACTCCGATCGCGCCCGCCTCGCGCGAGACTTTTTCCGTCACGTCATAACGCTGGCCGGGAATCAGCGTGATTTCCCGGACGTTGACCAATTCGGAGCCGAGTACCTGTTTTTCGCGTGCCGGATCGACAAAGGCGTCGAAGGGCGCCTGCATAAAGGCAGTCGATTCCTTTAAGGTGTAAACCCGCACTACCAATGCCGCTGCGCGATTGTCGGTGGCGGCATTCAGGTTATTCCCGGCATAAAGCCGCAATGGTACCTGCCGCGGGGGCTTCTGCGCATCCGGTACGTTGGTAGGCTTGATTCCCAGCGCTTCCAGCGCTCCACCGGCCGCGCCGGCCAGCACCTGCGTACCAACGGAGCATGACGCCAGCGTGACGACGGCCAGCCCGGCGAGCCCGATCCGCAGAGATAAAAAGAATTGTAAAAAAGTCATACAAATCGGATTCTTCTTATTGGTTTGTGCTAATGGATGCGCGACCCTGAGGCCTGGTTGCGACGTCATGAAATGGCTTGCACAACGATTTATTGCCACATGAAAACCAGAGTTCGGTTTCATTTAATTCACTGTTTGGAACCTACCCTCGGTATGGTTGTCAGCGGCGACGCGCAGAGTGTACTATTGCGCGCCGATTGGGCCAATATTGCTTACCAATCTATTACTCCGCTTTGTTTTTTTCCACGGCGGAGACGGCATTGAACAATACGTCAACAACAAAGCCACGCGACGGTCAGAGCCATGATCCCATTTCGTTTTTCACGATCTTTTGCAATTGCCATTGGTGCCGCCGCATTGTTTTCCGGTTGCGCCTCCACGGGAAGCACCTCGGGTCCGCAATCGGAAGAGGCATTCACGCAGAGCATGGCGCAGGCCGACGCGGCATTGAAGGGCGGCCAGCGTGAACAGGCGGTGAGCCTGTACGAAGAGATCGCGAAGACGAATCCCGCACGTCAGGAGCCGTGGTCGCAGATCGCGCAGATCCAGTACGCCGACGAAAAGTATCCGCAGGCGATCCTGGCCGCCGAAGAGGCGCTGCAGCGGGACAGCAACGATCGCAAGGCCAAGAGCATCCTGGCCGTCAGCGGCCTGCGCGTGGCGCGCCGCTCGGTGATGGAACTGCGTGACGACAGCGCGCTGGCAGGGGACGTGCGCACCGACGCGCAGGTCCTGGCCAAGATGCTGCGCGAAACGCTCGGCGAGCAGGTGCTGTTCCCCGAGGAGAAGGCCAAGCCGCCGGTGCGCAAGCGTCCGGTCGCGCGTCCGGCGCCGCGCGCCAAGGCCGCTCCCGCCGAGCACGCCGCGCCCGCCGCTGCACCGGCCTCGGCCAATGCCGGCAGCGGTTCCGCCGATCCGTTCGGCGCGCTGCGCTGATCGACGGTCCGGCGGCAACGTCCCGACCTCCCGACCTCCCGAAAACACGACCGGAACAACCGGAGAATCCGCATGGCCAAGAAGGAAAGCGTGCAAAAGCGTCTGCAGAAGGTGCGTCCGCCCCGGGTGCAGCTCACCTATGACGTCGAGAAAGGTGACGCCATCGAGCAGAAGGAATTGCCCTTCGTCGTCGGCGTGGTGGCGGACCTGTCCGGCCAGTCCGAAGTTGCGTTGCCGAAGCTGCGCGATCGCAAGTTTGTCAGTATCGACCGGGACAATTTCGACGACGTGATGTCGGCGGTCGAGCCGCGGGCGGCCTTCCAGGTACCCAACAAGCTGTCGGAGGACGGCGGCAAGTTTGGCGTCGACCTGAAATTCCGCTCGCTCGACGACTTCAGCCCGGAAGCCGTGGTCGACCAGATCGAGCCGCTGCGCAAGCTGCTGGAAGCCCGTTCGAAGCTGGCCGACCTGCGCAACAAGCTCGCCGGTAACGACAAGCTCGAAGATCTGCTTAGCGAAGTGCTGACCAATACCGAGAAACTGCAGCAGCTCGGCCATGGCGGCAATGAACCGAAGGGTGGTCAGGATGCCTGAGACTCAAGCCGCAGTTGCCGCGCAGGCGGCGCCCGTCGCCAATGCCAGCCTGCTCGACGAGATCGTCGAGCAGAGCCGCGTCGCCAAGTCCGACGCCGAACACGCGCGCGCCAAGGACATCATCGGCGAGCTGGTCAAGGAAGTGCTGGACGGCACCGTGGTGGTGTCGGACAACCTGTCGGCCACGCTCGATGCCCGCGTGGCCGAGCTGGACCGGCTGATCTCGGCGCAGCTGAGCGCCGTGATGCACGCTCCGGAGTTCCAGAAGCTGGAGAGCACGTGGCGCGGCATGTCGTACCTGGTCAAGGAAACGCAGACCGGCACGATGATCAAGATCAAGGCGCTGAACGCGACCAAGCGCGACCTGGTGCGCGACTTCAAGACCGCGATCGATTTCGACCAGAGCGCGCTGTTCAAGAAGGTCTACGAGGAAGAGTTCGGCACCTTCGGCGGCGCACCGTTCGGCGCGCTGATCGGCGACTATGAAATCACGCGCCAGCCGGAAGACATCTATTTCATCGAGCAGATGTCGCATGTCGCCTCGGCCGCGCACGCCCCGTTCATCGCCTCTGCCTCGCCGGAGCTGTTCGGCCTGGAGTCGTTCGCCGACCTGGGCAAGCCGCGCGACCTGGCCAAGGTGTTCGACACGGTCGAATACGCGAAGTGGAAGTCGTTCCGCGAATCCGAAGATTCGCGCTATGTCGGCCTGACGATGCCGCGCTTCCTCGGCCGCCTGCCGTACAACCCGAAGGACGGCACCACGGTCGAGGGCTTCAACTTCGTCGAGGACGTCGACGGCACCGACCACAGCAAGTACCTGTGGTGCAACGCCGCCTGGGCGTTCGGCGCCCGTCTGACCGCCGCGTTCGAGGATTTCGGCTGGTGCGCGGCGATCCGCGGCGTCGAGGGCGGCGGCCTGGTGGAAGACCTGCCGACCCACACCTTCAAGACCGACGACGGCGAGATCGCGCTCAAGTGTCCGACCGAGATCGCGATCACGGACCGCCGCGAGAAGGAGCTCAGCGACCTGGGCTTCATCCCGCTGGTCCATTGCAAGAATTCCGACTACGCGGCGTTCTTTGCCGCGCAATCGGTGCAGAAGCCGAAGAAGTACAACACCGACAGCGCCAACGCCAACGCGGTGCTGTCGGCCCAGCTGCAGTACATCTTCTCGGTCTCGCGCGTTGCGCATTACCTGAAGGCCATGATGCGCGACAAGATCGGCAGCTTCGCATCGGCCCAGAACGTCGAAAGCTTCCTGAACCGTTGGATCTCGCAATATGTTCTGCTGGACGACAACGCCAGCCAGGAACAGAAGGCGCAGTTCCCGCTGCGCGAAGCGTCGATCCAGGTTTCCGAAATCCCGGGCAAGCCCGGCGCTTACCGTTCGGTAGCCTTCCTGCGCCCACATTTCCAACTCGACGAGCTGTCGATCTCGCTGCGTCTGGTCGCCGACCTGCCGCAGGCCGCCAACTCGTAACCGGTTGCCGTCGGGCACCGGCGCTGCACCGGTGCGCGACGGTCGAGGCAGCAGTACTTACTAGGCGAAACAATGCCACTATCTCAACGAGGGTCTCATGAAGGATATCTACGTCAAGTTCGGTAATCCCGCCATCAAAGGGGAATCCCAGGACAAGGACCACAAGGACTGGATCGAAGTCCTCAGCTGGGAGCACAACATCAAGCAGCCGCGTTCGGCGACCGCTTCGACCGCGGGCGGCCACACCGCCGAGCGCTGCGAGCACGGCGAGATGATCTTTACCAAGGACATGGACGTGGTGAGCCCGCTGCTGTATCAGCACGCGTCGGGCGGCACGACCTTCGACGAGGTCACGATCGACTTCATGCGCGCGGACGGCGAAGGCAAGCGCGTCAAGTATCTGGAAATCAAGCTGAAGAACGCGATCCTGGGCGCGGTGGATGCGAAGGTCGCCGCCGAAGGCCTGCCGACCGACAAGTTCTCGCTGAAGTACGCCGCGGTGCAGTGGAAGTACACCCAGCAGAAGATCGGCGGCAACCAGGGCGGCAACTCGCAGGGCGCCTGGAGCCTGACCAAGAACGACAAGACCTACTCGGTCTGATGCCGTTCCGGACAGGCCGATGATGGCCGATGATGGCCGATGATCGCTTGATGCGGATGCCGGCATCCTGGCGATTCGCCGCGACAGCGTGCGCGTCGCCCGGGTGCCGGCGCTTGCCATGAAAGGTTTCGAACCGAGTCTGCTCGATAAGCTGTTCGACGACGAGCCCCACGCACCGCTGCCCACCGCGATGCGGCAACTGACGCTGGAGGAGCTCAAGTCGACGGTGGCGCGCGACATCG
The DNA here is from genome assembly GCA_031180665.1 of Cupriavidus sp. GTDB lineage: Bacteria > Pseudomonadota > Gammaproteobacteria > Burkholderiales > Burkholderiaceae > Cupriavidus. The sequence goes on from JAPSLP010000001.1 coordinate 172,552, forward strand.
AGGCGCTGCTCAATACGCGCATCGTGATCGACGAAGCGCAGTTGAGCGGCCTGCCGGAGTGCAAGCGTTCCCTGCTGACGTACGGGCTCAACGATTTCGCCGGGCTCAGTCTGGCCAGCTACTACGACCGCAATTACATCTGCCAGTCGCTGACCAAGGCCATCGAGCGCCACGAGCCGCGGCTGCGCAATGTCACCGTGTCGTTGGATGTCAGCGAGCGCAACACCAATGCGTTGTGCTTCGGCATTACCGCCATGCTGCTGGTGGGGCCGGCGCGGGAGCCGGTGAGCTTCGATGCGTTGCTGCAGCCGTCGACGCTGCAGTACTCGGTGACGCGCGGACGAACCTGACAGGGCAGGCACGCGCCTGGCGCGGCCCGATGATGGCCGCGATGTCTCGAATCCCTGCCCGAGCCGATCCCATCCGCCACCGTCACGCACCGACCGCCGAGCAGCCATGGACGAGCTACTGCCTTACTACGAGCGTGAACTGGCGTATCTGCGCCGGTATTCGCGCGACTTCGCCGAGCGATATCCCAAGATCGCCGGGCGGCTCGCCATGTCGGCCGACGGTTGCGACGATCCGCACGTCGAGCGGATGGTCGAGTCCTTCGCCTTCCTGACGGCGCGCATCAGCAAGAAGCTCGACGACGACTACCCGGAACTGACCGAGGCGCTGCTGGAGGTCATGTATCCGCATTACCTGCGGCCGTTTCCGTCCTGTTCGATTGCGCATTTCGATGTCCGCGGCGCGGCCGCGCAGTTGTCGGCGCCGATGACGGTGCCGCGCGGCACGATGGTGAGCACCCGCCCGGTCAACCGGGTCGAATGCCGCTTCCGTACCGCCTATGACGTGACGTTCGCCCCGGTCCGCATCGCGGACGCGAGCTATCGGGGCGCGGCGGTGGCGCCGGCCGCCACCGTCTTGCCCAAGGGCGCCACCGGGGCGCTGACGATCTCGCTCGAACACCAGGGCGAGCGGGGCGGCTTCGACACGCTGGCGCTCGATACGCTGCGTGTCTATCTGGACGGCGAGCCGTCCTTCGTCGCGGCGCTCGGCGATGCGCTGTTCCTGCATACCGCGGCGGCGTATCTGGAGGGACCGCGGGCAGGCGTCTGGCAGCGGCTGCCGGCCGTGCCGCTGCGCGAGGTGGGATTTGCCGCCAATGAAGCGCTGATCGACACGCCGGCGCGCTCGCATCCCGCCTACCGTCTGCTCAGCGAGCACTTCGCCTTCGCCGAGAAGTTCAATTTCGTCGACATCGACCTGGCGGCACTGCGCCGGGCGCTGGGGGCGGCGGGTGGCAGCACCCGACGCCTGCAGCTGCATCTGGTGATGACCGACATCCGCAGCGACTCGCACACCGCGCGCCTGCTGGAGAGCCTGCAGGCCGGACATCTGCGGCTGCATTGCACGCCGGTGGTCAACCTGTTCGCGCAGAAGGCCGATCCGATCCGCATCGAACATACCGCCAGCGCCTATCCGGTCGTGGCAGACGGCCGCCGCGCGCACGGCTACGACATCTATTCGATCGACCGCGTCCATCTGGTGCGCGAGACCGCCAATGGCAACGACGTGATCGAATTCCGGCCGTTCTATTCGCTGCATCACGCCGACGATCCAAACCGTGCCGGGCATTTCTGGCTGGCGCGGCGCGACGAGCTGGTGGCGCGACGCAGTCCGGGCTACGAGACCGAAATCTCGATCGTCGACATGGACTTCGATCCGGCGCAGCCGCAGACCGATACGCTGAGCATCGACGTCACCTGCACCAATCGCGATCTGCCGGCGAGCCTGTCGTTCGGCCATGCCGATGGCGACCTGACGATGGAAGGCACCTCGATCGCGCGGCAGATCACATTCCTGCGCAAGCCCACGTCGTCGCTGCGGCTGCCCGGCGGCCGCGCGGCGCAGTGGCGCCTGATCTCGCTGCTGGCGCTGAACCATTTGTCGCTGGTGCAGGACGGCCTGCCGGCGCTCAAGGAGATGCTGCGGCTGCATGACTTGGCCCGCAGCGGCATCTCGGCGCGCCAGATCGAGGGCATCGTCGGTCTGGACTATCAGCCCAGTACGCAGTGGCTGGCGGGCAAGCCGTTTGCGACGTTCGTGCGCGGCCTGCAGATTCGCCTGACGCTGGACGAGGAAGCCTTCGTCGGCACCGGCCTGCACCGCTTTATCCGCGTGATGGACCATTTCTTCGGTCTGTACGTCCATCTGAACAGCTTCGTGCAGCTCGTCGCCGTCTCGCGCCGCACCGGCAAGGAATTGATCCAATGCGCTCCCCGAAGCGGCGAATCGATCCTGGTGTGATACGCCGGCTGCTGCGCCAGCCGTATCGCTTCCAGTTCTTCCAGGCGGTGCGGCTGCTGCAGATTCAGTTCGCGCGTCAGGGCAGGGCTCGGGCCGGTGTCAACGGCAGCGTGGATGACGCGGCGAACGGCTTGGTGAACGGCTTGGTGAACGGCGTGGCGATTGGCGCAGTGAACGGCAACGCCATCGCACGCGTCGCCGACACCCCCGAACACCAGCTCGCCACCCGCGTGCGCTTTCCCAACGTGCTGTCGTTGTCGTTTCCCGCCAGCGAGATCGTGCAGATCGAGGCCGGCGGCATCGCGCAGCAGGCGCTCGACAGCGATGCGGCCTTCGCCGAGGCGATCGCCGAACGTCCGCTCGACGATGTGGCGGTGACTCCGGCCTTCTTCGGCATGCTGGGCGGGCAGGGGGCGCTGCCGCTGCATTACACCGAAGTGGTGGCCGAGCGCGAAACCCTGCGCCGCGACGGCGCGGCGCGCGCCTTCTTCGATATCTTCTCGAACCGCGCCGCCGCGCTGTTCTATCTGGCGTGGAAGAAGTATCGGCTGCCGTTCCAGCACGAGGTCGACCGCACGCGCCACTACCTGCCGCTGCTGCTGTCGCTGGCCGGCGTCGCCGATGGGGGCGTGCGCCGCGGCCTGCGCGAGACGCCGGGAATCGTCCACGACGAGGCGCTTGCCGGCTATGCGACCGCGGTGCGGCATCGGCCGATGTCGGCGTCGTATCTGCAGCAGGTGCTGTCCGACTATTTCCGCGTGCCGGTGCGCGTCGAGCAGTTCGTCGGCGGCTGGTATCGGGTGCCGCCATCGCAGTGGTCGCGCCTGGGCGGCGTCAACAACGTGCTCGGCGCCACCGCGCTGGCCGGCCAGCGGGTCTGGCAGCGCGATCTGCGGGTGCGCGTGTGGATCGGGCCGCTGGCGCGCGATCAGTACCGCGCCTTCCTGCCCGGGGCGGAGGGCGCGCTGGCGCTGCGCAAGATGCTGACCGTGCTGGGCGGCGCCACGCTCGAATATGAAGTCAAGCCGATCCTGCGCCGGCAGGACGTGACCGGCTCCCAGCTCGGCGCCGCGGGCAGCGGCCACGTCGGCTGGGACACCTTCCTTGTTTCGCGACCCGCCACGCAGGATCGCAGCGACGCGCATTACACGCTGTCGCCCATTCATTGATAGACCGGAGCCGAGCCATCATGGCCACCCCCTTGAAGACGCTGATCGCCAAGCTCAATGCCACCAGCCGGCAGGCCGCCGAACGGGCCGCCTCGCTGTGCATGGCGCGCGGCCACTATGAGGTCGACCTGGAACATCTGTTCCTGGCGCTGCTGGAGAATCCCCGCAGCGACGTGTCGGTCGCGGCCCGGGCCAGCGGCATCGATCCGGCTGCACTGCAAAGCGACCTGGACAGGGAACTCGGCCGCTTCCAGACCGGCAATGGGCGCACGCCGGCGTTCTCGCCGTGGCTGCCGAAGCTGTTCGAGCATGCGTGGCTGATCGCCTCGCTCGATTCGCAGACCACGCGCATCCGCTCGGGCCATCTGCTGCTGGCGTTGCTGACCGAGCCTGGCCTCGCACCGCTGGCCGAGCGCGGCTCCCGGCGCTTCGGTCAATTCCCGGTCGAGCGTCTCAAGCATGAGCTGGGCGCGTTGACCAAGGGCTCCGAAGAGGCCGAGCAGGCGGTGGCCTTCGCGGACGCGGGCAGCGCGCCGGCCGAGCAGCCCTCGGGGCAGGGCGCGCTGTCGAAGACCCCGGCGCTGGACCAGTACACCGTCGACCTGACCGCCTCGGCGCGCGATGGCCGCATCGATCCGGTGATCGGCCGCGACGCCGAGATCCGCCAGATGATCGACATCCTGATGCGCCGCCGTCAGAACAACCCGATCCTGACCGGCGAGGCCGGGGTCGGCAAGACCGCGGTGGTCGAAGGGCTGGCATTGCGCATTGCCGCCGACGACGTGCCGCCGCCGCTGCGTGGCGTCGCGCTGCGCACGCTGGACATGGGCCTGCTGCAGGCGGGCGCCAGCGTCAAGGGCGAGTTCGAGAACCGGCTGCGCAACGTGATCGACGAGGTCAAGCGCAGTCCGCAGCCGATCATCCTGTTCATCGACGAGGCCCACACCATCATCGGCGCGGGCGGGCAGGCCGGTCAGAACGACGCAGCCAATCTGCTGAAGCCGGCGCTGGCCCGCGGCGAGCTGCGTACGATCGCGGCGACCACCTGGGCCGAATACAAGAAGTACTTCGAGAAGGATGCCGCGCTGGCGCGGCGCTTCCAGGTCGTCAAGGTCGAGGAACCGGACGAGGCGCTGGCGTCGGCCATGCTGCGCGGCATGGTCGGCCTGATGGAGCGGCACTTCGACGTGCGCGTGCTCGACGAAGCGATCACCGAGGCGGTGCGGCTGTCGCACCGCTATATCAGCGGCCGGCAATTGCCGGACAAGGCCGTCAGCGTGCTCGATACCGCCTGTGCCAAGGTGGCGCTGGCGCAGAGCGCCACGCCCGCTGAAATCGAGCAGGACCAGAAGGCGCTGGAGCGCCTGACCGTCGAGATCGGCGCGCTGCAACGCGAGCTGTCGACCGGCGGACAGCATCAGGCGCGGCTGGCGGAACTGCAGAAGCAGGAGCAGGCGCTGCGCGAGCGCATTGCCGCCGGCAACGAACGGCTCGCACGCGAGCGCGAGCTGGTCGAGCGGATCGTCGCGCTGCTGCGCTCGAGGGATGCAGGTACGGCAGACGCTGCTAATGCTGCTGCGACCGGCCATGACACCGCCGTCGAGGAAGCCGAGCCGGTCGCTGCCAATAGCGATATCGCGCCCGCCGCCGGACGCCGCCGCAAGGCTGCCGCGCCGGCGGCACCGGCCGACGAACTGTCGCGCCTGAAGACCGAGTTACGCGAACTGCAGGGCGAAAAGCCGCTGGTGCCGATCCAGGTCGACGGCCAGGTCGTCTCCGAAATCGTTTCCGCCTGGACCGGCATTCCGCTGGGCCGCATGGTCAAGGACGAGCTGCACACGGTGATGAACCTGAAGCCGCTGCTCGAGGAACGCGTGTTCGGCCAGCCGCACGCGCTCGAAGCGGTGGCGCAGCGCGTGCGTACCGCGGCGGCCAATCTGGAAGACCCGCACAAGCCGCGCGGGGTATTCCTGTTCGTCGGCCCGTCCGGCGTCGGCAAGACCGAGACCGCACTGGCGCTGGCCGACATCCTGTACGGCGGCGAGCGCAAGCTGATCACCATCAATATGAGCGAGTACCAGGAGGCCCACAGCGTTTCCGGGCTCAAGGGCTCGCCGCCGGGCTATGTCGGCTACGGCGAGGGCGGGGTGCTGACCGAGGCGGTGCGCCGCAACCCTTACAGCGTGGTGCTGCTCGACGAAATCGAGAAGGCGCATCCGGACGTGCTGGAGATGTTCTTCCAGGTCTTCGACAAGGGCTGGATGGAGGACGCCGAGGGCCGGACCATCGACTTCCGCAACACCATCATCATCCTGACCTCGAACGCGGGCTCGGCCTCGATCATGCAGGCCTGCCTGAACAAGTCTGCCGAGGAACTGCCGGATGCCGACGCATTGACCGAGGCGCTGCGCCCAACGCTGTACAAGACCTTCAAGCCGGCCTTTATCGGCCGGACCAAGGTGGTGCCGTACTACCCGATCAGCGACGACACGCTGGTCGAGATCATCGAGCTGAAGCTGCGCCGCATCGGCGAGCGGGTGCAGCAGAACCACCGCGCGGCGTTCGAATGGGATGCCGCCGTGACCGAGGCTGTGCTGCAGCGCTGCACCGAAGTGGATACCGGCGCCCGCGCGGTCGACCATATCCTGAACGGCACGCTGCTGCCCGAGATCGCGCAGTCCGTACTGGCGAAGATGGCACAGGGCGAGGCGATCCAGAAGATCAAGGTGGGCGTCAACAAGAACGGCGGCTTCCGCTACAAGGTCAATTGAGGCCAATTGAGTCGATTGACTCCGTAACTCATAGTCGAGGCAGCGATGGGCGTACTGACCGATATGGCGCATGAACTGGCGGCGCAACTGCGCGCCGCCTTCCGCCAGCACGACCGGCTGCTGCGGCTCGCCACGCCGCTGGGCGACGGCGTGCTGCTTGCCGAACGGTTGCTTGCGCGCGAGCAGCTCGATGGCGGCGGCTTTCGTTTCGAGTTGTCCGCGCTGTCGGACGACGCCAAACTGGATCCGGCGGCCTTGCTGGGGCAGCCGGTGCGCATCGATCTGCTGACGCAGCTAAGCCGCGACAAGCCGCGCGCGCTGCACGGCCATGTGACGGGGTTCGAACGGGTCGGCGCCAATGGCGGCCTCGCGCGCTACCGGCTCTTGATCGAGCCATGGCTGGCCTTCCTGCGCCATCGCCGCGACAGCTTCCTGTTCCAGGACATGTCGGTGATCGAAGTCGTCGACAGCGTGCTGGGCGACTATCGCGGGCAGGGCAAGCTGGTGCCGGAATGGCGCTGGGCGGTGGCCGACGCCGCGATCTATCCGAAGCGCAGCGTGGTGACGCAGTACGACGAGTCGGATTTCGATTTCGTGACCCGGCTGCTGGCCGAGGAAGGGCTGTTCTACTACTTCGAGCACGAGGCGGCCGATGGCGACGCCCTCGGCCTGCATCGGATGGTGATCGCCGATCGCAACGATGTCTTCAAGGACAACGCGCAGGCCAGCATCCGCTTCGGCCGTGCCGATGCGACCGCGTCGGAGGACGTGATCACCGAATGGCAGGGCGAGCGCCAGTGGCAGACCAATGCGGTCGAGCTGGCGACCTGGGACTACCGCACCGCCTCGCTGCGCAGCGCAACGCTGAGCACGCACCACGACAACGGCGAGCAGGCCAGCCCGCTGACCGACACCGACTACATCGGCCAGTACGCCTTCGAGGACGCCGAGCAGGCGCAGCGCATCGCGCGCATCGCGATGGAATCGCTCGAGGTTCGCAACAAGGCCTTCCATGGCGGCGGCACGGTCCGCACGCTGGCCCCGGCCACCACGTTCTCGCTGCTGGACCACTACGAGCACGATGGCGACGAGGAAGACGGCCGCCGCTTCGTGGTGCTGTCGGTTACGCACGAGGCCCGCAACAACTTCAACGAGGGCTTCGGCAAGGCCTTGCTGGCGATGACGGGTCTGTCCCCGGCCGGGGACAACGAAACCCTGCCGCTGTACCGCAACCGCTTCACCGCCGTGCGCGCCAGCGTGCCATACCGGCCGGCGCTGCGCGGCGACGACGGCCGCCTGCTGCATCCGCGGCCGACCGTGCGCGGCAGCCAAACCGCGCTGGTGGTTGGCGACGGCGGGCCGGTCCATACCGACCGCGACCACCGCATCAAGGTCCAGTTCCATTGGCAACGCGGCGGGCGTTCGTCCGGCCGGCAATCCCACCCGGCCGGCGATGACAACGCCCGCGCCGAGTCCGCGCTCGGCTGCTGGCTGCGCGTCGCGACGCCGGTGGCCGGCGACAACTGGGGCGGCGTCGCGCTGCCGCGCGTCGGCCAGGAAGTGGTGGTGGAGTTCGTCAACGGCGATATCGACCGCCCCGTGGTCGTCGGCGCGGCCTACAACGGCGCCGGCGAGACCGACTCGCAGATCAACAAGCAACAGGCCGGCGCCGCGAACGCGACCGGCAATGCCCCAGCCTGGTTCGCCGGCGAGGGCAAGAATGACAAGGCACACGCGCACAACGCCGTGCTGTCCGGCATCAAGACACAGGCGCTGTCCGCCAGCCAGACCGGCAACGGCGGCTACAACCAGCTGGTGTTCGACGACACCGAGGGCCAGAGCCGCACGCTGCTGTCGACCACGCAGGCCGCGACGTCGCTGACGCTGGGCCACCACCTGTTCCAGCGCGACAACGCCCGCGAGGCCGACCTGGGCCACGGCGCGGCGCTCGCCACCGACGCCTCCGGCAGCGTCCGCGCCGGCTCCGGCCTGCTGATCGCCGCCGAAGATGGCAGCGTCACGCAACCGCTGCTGCAGAGCGAGCAGGCCGCGACGCAGGTCGAGGACAGCCTGGAGCTGGCCCGCACGCTGGCGCAGCAGGCGGCCAAGCAGAAGGCCGCGCTGCCCGGCGAGTCGGCCGCGGATACGCTGCCGGCGCTCGAATCGCTGAAGCACAGCGCCGAAGTGCTGCGCACCGAGGCGAAGGCAGAGGACGGGGGCTCGGCGATCGCCTACAGCGAGCCGCATCTGGTCGTGTCGGGCCCGAAAGGCGTGGCGCTGTCGACGCCGGCCGATGCGTTGCTCGTCGCTGGCACCAATGCGACGCTGGTGGCGGGCGAGCATGTCAATCTGGCGGCCGGGGGCAATCTGGCTGTTGCGGTGGCCGATGGCCTGAGCCTGTTTACCGATGGGCAGGGAGGATCGGGGGCGCGCTCGGGATCTGGCTCCGGGTCGGGCGGCCAGCGAACGCAGACCGCGCAGAAGGGCGGCGACGCCAACGGCATGGCCCTGCACGCAGCAGCCGGCAAGGTTGAAGTCGCCAGCCTGACTGGCGCCAGCCGCTACGCCGCCGAACGCACGGTGACGATCGCCTCGACGCAGGCCAATGTCACGGTGGAAGGCAAACAGCATGTGCTGCTGAACGCCGCCGGCGCGCAGATCCGCGTGCTGGGCGGGAAGATCGAATTGCACGCGCCCGGGAAGGTGGAGTTCAAGGGGGCGGGGCATCGGTTTGTGGGGCCGGGGGGCGGGGAGGCAAGTACCGACCTTGCCAAGGGCGACCTCAAGGCTTGTCCCACCAAGGACGACGCTGCCGCGGCCAGCGGCAGCGCGGTGCTATAGCCATGGCCATCGATGCGGACCACCTGATCCAGCAAATCGGCACGTCGCTGCAAGCCGACGACAGCCTGCGTGCGTACCTGCTGATCGATCCGATGCTTTACGAGCCAATCGATGCAGAGCGCGTCGAGGCGGCGGCGCTTCAGCGTTGGGACATTCCGGTTCGCCGGCCGGGCATCGATCATGACAAACGCCCGTACCTGCTGGGGCTGCGAGCGACCGCGGTAGAGATACTGGAAGCCAGCGTTGTCGCATCCATTGCCGAGCTCGAAAACCCGGAACTCGAAAGTACGCGCGGATTCGCCATCGGTGGCTGGCTGCTGTCCGAAGAACCCGGCGACGCACTGGCCCGGCATTTTGCCAACATCATGTCGCCGATCGAACCGGGGCACGGCATTCGCTATTTCCGTCTCGCAGATCGGCGCGTGCTCGAATGGATGTGGCCGGTGCTCGAGTCCAGCCAGCAGGCGTCGCTGATGCAGCCGATCCGACAATGGCTCGCGCTCGATCGGCGTGGCGCCGTAGTGCGGTATGTCGGGCCACCAGTTCCGTTGGCACCCATTGCCGCAGGGATGCCGCCGCTGCAATTGGCGCAGGCGCAATGGCGTCACGCACACCGCTGTGAAGAGGTTCAGCAGATGCTGCGAGGCTGGCGCTCCTTCGAGGACGAACTGCCGCACGACTACCTGAAGCAGGCGGACCATGCGGTCGCATCGGCTCGCGGCATCGGGCTTACAGAAAGCGCCGACATCGTGCTGCTCGGCGCCTATCAGCTGATGCTGCATCCCAAATTGACCGAACACCCACGCATCATCAGGGCGGTCGAAGAGGCCCGCGAGCAAGGTATTCCGCTCGGCCTGGCGCTGGAAAAAATCCCCGACCCGGAAGGCTGGGACGCCATCCGGCGCGATCTGGAGCGCGCGGAAGTGCCGGCATAGCGCCGCAGCCTCCCGCCTTTTAACCGCTCAATTCGACGCAACACAACCATCGGACCCAAGACATGGCAGAAGGACAAGTAATGACCTACGGCTCGCGTGCCAATGCGGCAGCGGCGACGGCCACGGCTTGTGGCGGGCAGGGGTGCCCGTCCTGTGTGAAGTCCGGGTTGCCGGTGTTGCTGGTGCGGCCGGGGTTGGCGGATATCAACTACGCGAAGGCTCGCCAAGACCGGGTCAAGCCGCTACTGAAAGGCGTCGCGGAGCCTCCCCTTGTTGCGTCCGGCTACGTTATGCGCGCCTTGCGACAGGGTTACCTTTATGCCTACTACGAAAAACCGCATACGCCCGAAATCATTCAGCAAAAGGGATGGCAGGTCTTTCACGTCGATGATGGCGGATATCTGACCCCCATGCCGCTTGCTGCTGCTGGGCAGCAGGCCAAGACATTCAGTTGCAAGCGCGATGCATCCTACGCGATTGCCATGCTCTTCGTAATTCCTGAAGCCAAGAGCGCCGGTAAAGTATGGGTGGGATTCACTGACCATCCATGGAGCGACAAGGTCCGCGCACGCTATGCCTCTGATGCCATATTGCGCGATAAGCGCATGTCTTGTATCGACGCGACTGCTGGAAGAGCTGAGCGTTCGGTGCCGATGTCCGTATTGAACGTCGAGGAGTGTGTCGCAGATTACAAGCCTGGGCTTAGGCGGATCTGGCCGGAGGCGTTGAAAGGGAATCCGTTTCAGGGCCATCAGCGTAGCGACCAGAGCGCAGTTGGCGAGGCGCCAGGACGCTCGAATGGCTCGGCGGCTGGCAGTACTTCCACTACGGCGAAGAATGCAAATGGTAATGAATGCGTTCTGGATGACGACCTGCCGAAGCAGCGTCGCGAATGGGGAGCCGATCTGGTACGAGAGGCGCGTAAGCTGATTCAGTCCAACTCCGACAAAGCCTATTCGGAAGCTAACCTGATGATCGTCAGCGTCCCCGACCCAGTGGGAGTCACGACGGAAGCAGCGCAGCGCCGCATTACGCTATGCAATTCGGCAGCGAAATGGATTGCCACGGAGAAGCCAAACTATCTATTGCAATCGGCATTGCAGATAGAAGGCATGCTGGAGATCATCGAACAAAACGGGAAGAATCGTAAAGCGGCGAATGCAACGTTCGCGAACCAGCAAGGTCGCAGAGTCACACGCAGACAGTTCGATGAGATGGTTCAGAGAGGACAACTTCCGCGGGATGCAGTCTTCAATCATGCCGTAAAGAAGCTTTCCATCCGTCACTATGTGCCAGATCCGTACAACGGCACAATCGATATACCAAACGAGAAGCAGATCGATTATGAAACCAACGACCTGAAGGCAGAGATCCTTTCAAAACTGGAGCATGACAAAAAGGGGCCGAAGTACAAGGAGTTTCTCAAAAAATACCAGGCCCGGGTAGAAGCCGATACGCAGCTTCTAGCGCAGTTTCAAAAGGACTATGAGGCATGGCTCAATAGCGACGCACGGAAGTTGATTACGCAGTATGACTTCGACGCGAAGAATCACGAAGATGGGGTGCCTTACGCCGAGTGTATCGTCAAGATCACGCTAGGAGGACCCTTGACAGAGAGTGGTAAGAAGATGTTCGAACCATTCTTATCAGCGGACGCCGCCAATGAGGAGTCCCTGCTAACCCGTGCGTTGTTGGGAAACCAGGAGACGTTCTTCAACTGGCTCACAGAAGTGGACCAGGTCTCGAAAGGTTATGACTCCATAAAGACAGCGCTGGACTTGGACCCCGTGAAGCAGGCGCTGCAGATCGCTGGGACTTCCGCTGCCGCGTATCGCGCTCGCGAGGCAGTTCGCCAGCTGCTGACGGTGTCAAGTGCAGTTGCGGCGGCCAAGGACCAAGCCGGCAGGATCACTGAGCGCTTCAGGTATCAGTTGAAGCTGCTAACAATGGCGGTGATGAGCAAGAGCGAGACAGCGCCTGTCACGCTGGTGCGTATCAGCGTTACATTGGGTGAGGCGACGCGCATGTGGCATGACATGCTGGGAAAATTGCGTCAAACCGCAGTCAGCGGCGAACGAAAGATCCAAAGTCTTCTACTGGATGCCGCAGTCGCAGTGGAGTTAAATGGCGCACCCAGAACGGCCACGGCAATGACGGATGTGTACCTGTTCGTGAAAGGAGCTCCCGACGCCGCGTTCGCGCAGATGAAGGCTGCGGGCGTATTGGCTGGACGTTATGTCGTTCAGCCGGCGGAGATTTACGGGGAACGCTTGGCGAAGTTGGCCATGAAGACGGATTTGACGGGTGCGTCGCGGCTCGCACGTCAAAGCTTCGGAGTCATGACAAGCGGGACAACGGTACTCGCAGCTGGGGCGGGCTTTCTACAGATCTTGCTCGTTGGCAAGGCTTGGAAGGCCTATGCGCAAGGAAGCACGGAGCAGAGGCAAGCAGCCGCGCTGAGCCTTCTCTCCGCCGGGCTCGGTGTAGCCGCCGCTTCGCTAGAGATTGCGGCAGTGGCCCCTCGACAAGCCGGAAAAAAGGCTCTCGCCGAGGGTATCAAGAAGACCGCTGCAACACTGGCCGTTGTGGCGACTGCGGTCGATGCTGTGCAGGCCGCAATCAGTGCAGGCCGTGCATACAGTGACGGTGACAATAAGGCGATGCTTGGGCACGCTATTCAGTTTGCCCTGTTCCTGGGGGCAGCGGGCGCCGGCGCGGCCGCCGCATTCGGTAGTGGTTCCGCGGTATTCCTTGGTCTATCGGCGACAGGCTGGGGCTTGATCTTGGTCGGTATTGGCGTGATCATCGGATTTATTGTGTTGTTGATCAAGGATAAGCCGCCAGAAAAATGGGCGGCAAAAACGATATGGGGCAAGGCATCTTCGAAGTGGCGAAGCTTCGAAGAGGAGGCGGAGGAGGCCAATAAGGTTTTGCTTGGAGTCGAGGTTGAGTATTCCAATCGGATGAATATTCTCAGAAATCTTGGGGCATCGTCCGCCATGGCTCAGGGAAGCGGAATGGCTATGTTGTTCAATAACGCCAAGCCGGAACCCTATACACGGGAGGCTTGGCTGCGTATGCGAATGCCAACGGAACTTGCAAAGAAGCTGCCATGGGAGCTCAGGATATTTGCCAAGAGCGACGCTGGCGATATTATGCTTGGCGGTGTTCGCCACTACGGAAAAGGTCAGACTGATGAGCTCTCTGATTTCAAAGTGGCGGGTGTGCTCGACCACAAGCACGAGACGGAGGAAAAGGGCGGCGTATCGACGCATACCCTCAGCGTTACTGTGGATGCTGGAAGGTTGAAATCCGGCTGGGCCACCGTAAGAATTTTCGCGGATACTGATACTACGACATCTCCCGATGGAGATATTGCAATCGTAGACGAGGAGCTTCGGGATTGAGTGGCTTGGAAAATGGCGAAGTGCATGAGATTCTGGTGCCGCGGTGGGATAAATCCGATCCGGATTTTGATATTCCTCGAGCACTGTTAAACACCCTTGGTTTTCTGCGCAGTGAACCTATTCGCGCGGTAGCCGTAAAGGGAAGTGGCCCAGTACACGCGCGCGCCATCGGTGAAGGTGCCATCGTCGAAATATATCGCGACGCGATTGTTGTTGCATCCCCATTTGCTGCGCGGGATCGCGGTTTTTTTAATAAATTTGGGCTGGCATGCAGTATATTGGGATTTGTTGGAATGGCGGTATTTTCCTATTTGACAATTTCCATGATGGCGCATTCAATATGGGAGGCTTTTGATATTTTTGGATTATTATTTTTGGTGTGTGCCGCCGGTCTGTTTTTGCTGGCGACTATCTGGTTTTACCGCATGCTGGGACTGCCATCGGATTGGCCAATCTTGTTTAATCGCAAGACACGCCAGGTGACGTATTTTAAGGTCAATTTTCCAAGCTTGTTTAGGTTCAATCGCCAAGTACCAGTCGAGATGGTTACGAGACCTTGGGATGAGGCAAAACTTCGTACCTATAGAAGTACACTATTTTTCGGAAAGACTTTTCGTATCGTGCATCAGATGGCCTTGCTTTGGGGTGATCCGTTGAAACCGGAGGTCCTTAAGGACGTGGTTTTAATAGGCGATCCTGATATTGTGGATGACGGATGGAACTTGGCGTTATGGGAGCACATTCGGCAATACATGGAGGAAGGTGGCCCACCGTTGCGCCATGGCGAGACGTTGCGAAAGCCGCTAAATCCGAAGCCTCCGCTTCAGTTCCCAAGAGATATTCGAGATGCCGCGGGAGGCGGGCCGCTCTCAGTCCATGAGGTGGATCCACTTGTCCACTCAACACCTCGCTAAGTACGTCCAAGGCGGTAAGGTGGGAATACTGATGGCGCTTCGCGGTGCGGTATTCTCGGCGGCTGTTGGCGCCGGTGCCGCAGTGGCGGACGGTACGAGGGAAGGCTTCCACCTTGCCGCCCAGCGCGTCTCCGAAGCCGTCGCCGCCGGCGAAGTGATCGCCGCGGCGAAGGGCACGCTGAAGCAGCAAGGCGACAAGGTCACCCCGAAGCGCGCGGCCTGCCTGTCAGCCATGGAACCGCGCACCGTCGCCAACCGGATCGGCTATCCGCTCGTAGAGGATTTCTCCAAGGACGAGTTCCTTGCATTGACGTGCTTCCTCGATACCCCGGAAGGCCAGCGCATCCAGCAGGCGCGAGCCGCACGGCTGGCGTCGGGCAATCTCGTTTTCCGGCTGACGCCAGAGGAGTCCGCGCTTGTCGGCAAGTCCCTGTCGGCGCCCTTGGCGGCCAAGTGGTCGGCGGGCGCGGCCACGCAGCCGAACACGCTGCAGGCGATGCGTAAGGTGTTCGAGGAACAGCAGGCGATCTGCCGCAACGAGGAAACTTCGCCGCGGCCGACTGCATCTGCGCCGGTCAACTATCGGGAAGGGCTGCCGCCCAATGTCGGCTGCTCGCAGCCGCGGCTGACCCTGGTCAGCGAACTGCCCGACAAGCCCGTATCGGTGACGGTACGGGTCTGGATCGGCGAGGATGGCTCGGTCGCCCGCACCGCGGTGGAAAAACCGTCGGGCTTCCAGCCGGTCGACAACGCGGCGCGCCGGGCGATGAACGGCATGCGTTGTTCATCTCGGGGTAGCGGCGCCCTGGTGCCGCTTACGACGACACAGGCGTTTGTGGTACGGGCAGGCGGCTAGCCAGGGGAGTCGCTGCGACAATGTTCCCTCGTGAGTACGACTACTGGCGCAGCCGAGGCTCCATCGCTCGAAGCCGGGAACGCCTCGGTCTCAACGCTCAGCGATTGTGGAGCGTCAAGGAACGCCTGGATCAGGAGGGAGTGATTCTGCCAAGTCACTCCGTGTACGCCCAGAACGATGCCTACCTGGAGATGACCAATCCAGGTTGGGAATATCAATGGAAGTACGCGATGGCGGCAGCAACGGTATTGATATTCTGCCCGCCAGCCATCTGGGCCTGGTACAGCGTGGCCGTTCACCCCCTCTTGTTCGGAACCATTGTTCCATTCTTTTCTCCGCTTCCTTACGAGTCCGATATGGCTCCGCTGTTTTGGGGAGGGTGGTTGTTGTTCTTCCCAATGGCAATCGGCGCGGCGACTCTCTTGATCATATTCTTTCACCATATGGCGGGCCGCACTGCGTTCTTTACGTACGCGCGCGGCCGGGTCCGCTTCAATCGCAAGACGCGAAAGGTCTATGTGCTGCGTCCCCGCTGCTGCGGTGGGAACAAGGTATATGACTGGGACCGGCTATTGGCTGTGCTGGCTCCTGAGGGGAGGGCACCTAAGGATGGACAGATTCTGAAAGCACTGGCGCTATATCACCCACCTGCCAATCCTGCCGACATGTCCGGTGAGGACGAGGACGTGATCTTTGTCGGGCCCACCATGCCTTCATACGAGTACATCGCAGGTCTGTGGGAATACATCCGCCTCTACATGGAAGAGGGGCCCACGGTTGAATACATCCCAAAGAACGCTCCAGAGGGGTATCGCGCCATTCCGAGGTACCTTCCCCCTGTCTATACGACATTCTGCGGAATGCCGAGCGCTGAACAATACAAGCTTGAAATGCGCCCGGGCGTCATGGAGACCTTCTATCAGAAGCTGGGCCAGGCAACATGCCGCTGGCCGCGATTTCCGGCGGAGTGGCGAAGCGACTCCGGGATTGGCGAGCCGGAGGATCGGCCGGTGCAGACTGGGGCCGTGATGACGGCGATGGTCTATCGCGCCAAGGGGAAACTGTCGAAGGACGACGAACTAACGTTCTTGCGTCATTGGGGTACGGAGGAAGCGCTGGCCCAAGCAACGGGATCCCCCTGAGGATAAGACAGATAGATCTTGCTTACCGGAATTGTCATCGGGGTAGCAATCGTCCTGCTGATGGTGACGGGGCTGCTGGCATGGCTGGCGAACAATAAGATCCAGGATTGGTTGGAACGCAGCTACTGGGGACGCTGTCGAGCGAGAGATACGAGTCTGGGGAGATTGAGATGGCCCAGTTGCAGTTGGCCACTAAGGAATGATATGGATTTCACCGGGCTGATAACAAACCGATACAAGAAAAACAGGCAGATTGCAGAAGAGGAAAGGGGAAATCGGCTTTTTCAGAAGGAGCGTGCCTCGGATCTGCTGAACTATGAGCTTGCGGTTATTAAAATAAATTCCACCTATTTGGAGGTTGTTGATCGATATTTTGATTCGCGAGGTGCGGTAACATTATTCTCGCTTATTGGTATTGCTTTGCCGACGTGGATGATTGTGTGGCTGACGTCCGTGATGCTGGAGACATACCGCGAGGGTCTCTATGATGGGGTCACTGCACTGGGAGTTAGTGCGTTTGTATTCACAATCAATTTTCCGCTTATCTGCTTTTGTGCATGGGCTGCGAGCAAGGAGCTGTGGCGGCTTACCCATTACCCGATTCGTCTGAATCGCAAAAATAGAACATTGTATGTTTTCCGGTTGGATGGAACGATTCTCACTGTTCCTTGGGATAGCGTTTTTTTTACACTCGGTAAATGTTCATCAATGTATGGGAAAACGTGGGATATCCGAGCTTTGGTCCTGAACGAGGCGGACGGCACTGTCCGGGATGAGTTTGCGTTCTCGTTGGCTGGCGGCGAAAAAGCGCATTTGATCGACCATTGGGAGTTTCTGCGTCGATATATGGAGGATGGGCCCGCAAAATTGGTCAGGCAAATAGAATTTTGCATGCCCATCGATGGAGAGTATGAGAGCTTTAGATCTGGCATTGAGAGAATCTTTGCGCCGTATTCGGGACACCCATTCTTTTACTGGCTAATGTCTCCGTTCAATGTCGCATTGGCGTGCGTCCGCTGGATCGTAATGCGCAGCTGTACAGTGCCGGTGTGGCCGCGCGACATTGAGGACGCATGTCGGATCCATGAAGGCGATCCATTTGTTCGTGATTCACGTATTAATCCACTGGATCTTCGCTAGTCATTGATCGCAAGCGCAACGCTATGCCTTTCATAGATGCCGACCGCGCAAGCCGTGTTACCGCTGTCATAGTGCTTCTGTTTGGTGTGCTAAGCGGAGGCATTGCACATTGCGGCGAGATGTCAACGGCAGCCTTGGATCTTGCCGCCCAGCGCGTCTCCGAAGCCGTAGCCACCGGCGAAGTCATCCCCGCCGCAAGAGGCACGCTGAAGCAGCAAGGCGACAAGGTCCCGCCTCGACGCGCCGCCTGCCTGTCGGCGATGGAACCGCGCACCGTCGCCAACCGGATCGGCTATCCGCTCGCAGAGGATTCTTCGAAGGAGGAGTTCCTCGCCCTAATGCGCTTCCTCGATACCCCGGAAGGCCAGCGCATCCAGCAGGCGCGAGCCGCACGGCTGGCGTCGGGCAATCTCGTTTTCCGGCTGACGCCAGAGGAGTCCGCGCTTGTCGGCAAGTCCCTGCCGGCACCCTTGGCGGCCAAGTGGTCGGCGGGCGCGGCCACGCAGCCGAACACGCTGCAGGCGATGCGTAAGGTGTTCGAGGAACAGCAGGCGATCTGCCGCAAAGAGGAAACTTCGCCGCGGCCGACGGCATCTGCGCCGGTCAACTATCGGGAAGGGCTGCCGCCCAATGTCGGCTGCTCGCAGCCGCGGCTGACCCTGGTCAGCGAGCTGCCCGACAAGCCGGTGTCGGTGACGGTGCGCGTGTGGATCGGTGAGGACGGTTCGGCGGCCCGCACCGCGCTGGAAAAGCCGTCCGGATTCCAGCCCGTGGACAACGCAGCGCGCAGGGCGATGAACGGGATGCGGTGCTCGGCGCGCGGTAGCGGTGTACTCGTGCCGTTCACGACGACGCAATCGTTCGTCGTACAGGCCGGAGGGTAGGGCGGCTCATGAGGGCGCCCCCCTACAACGTCGTCCTCTTCCCTTCCCGATCCATCTCATACACCTTGTGTTCTCCCAGCCGGCGCTTCAACCACAGCCCTGCCTTGCCGAGTACATGCGCCTTCGCCCAGATCAGGTCCACGCCGACCAGCCAGTCGGTGTACGGATAAGCGGTCAGCGGCAATTCCACCAACTCACCTGAAGCCAGCTCCGAGAGGATCAACTGTCGCGGCAGCGTGGTCCAGCCCAGACCCGTGCGTGCCAGTTCGAGCAGCGCCGCGTAGCTCTCCGCCTGCCAGCATCGCGTCGCATCGAGGTATTCGCTGCTGGGCAGCTTGTGGTTGTGTCCGCTGAATACGAGGCGCCGATGCGCGCGCAGGTCGGCGAAGTCGACGCGGTTCAGCTTCGAAAGAGGATGGTCGCGGTGCGCGACATGCGACAGGATCAGCTTGCCCATCTGCGCGAAACCCAGATCGCGGGGGTACGCCGGCTGCGAGAACGCGATGCCCAGGTCCGCTTCGCCGCGCGCGAGCAGTTCGGCGACATCGCCATGCAGCGGGTGCCGAATCTGCAGGTCCACATGCGGAAAGCGTTCGGCGAAGTCCCGTAGCGGCGGCATCAAGGTCGAGTAGGGGACCTCGATCGCCAGCGTCAGCGCCGGTTCGACGCGCTCGCCGAGCTCGTTGGCATGCGCCTCCAGTTGCAGGCAGCGCTCGAGTACCAGTTCGGCTTCGTTGCGCAGCTTTTCTCCGGCCGGTGTCAGCGTCGACGCCTTGCCGCCGCGCTCGAACAGCACCAGGCCGAGGTCGGCCTCCAGATTGGCGATCGCGGTGCTGACCGCGGACTGCGTCTTGCGCAGTTGCCGGGCCGCGGCCGAGAACGAGCCGGTGCTGGCCACCAGGGTGAACATTTCCAGCTGATCGAGCGAATAGCGCATCGCCGCCTGACTCCTGCCCGTCGAAAACTGCCTATCAAAAAAATCGATGGCTGCCGATTTGGCCCGCCGCGCAAACCCGCCGGATTATGGCGCACCGATCCGGCCGGCGCAAAAAGCGCGGGACCACAGACCAGGCGGAGGAGACCACGATGAATTCGCAGCAGCAGACGGGACCAGAACCGATGCCGCAGGAGCCCGCCGCCCACATGGCCGCTCTCTCGGCCGCTCCCTCGGCCGCTCCCTCGGCCGACCAACCAGCCGTCCACCCCGTCGATCAACGATTGCCCTTGCGGCAGCTGGCCAGCTTCGGCCTCCAGCACGTGCTGGTGATGTACGCGGGCGCCGTCGCCGTGCCGTTGATTCTTGGCAGCGCGCTGGGCCTGACCCAGCAGCAGATGGTCACGTTGATCAACGCGAATCTGCTGACCTCGGGCATCGCGACGCTGATCCAGACGTTGGGCTTCTGGCGCTTTGGCGCGCGACTGCCGCTGATCCAGGGTTGTTCGTTTATCGCGATCGCGCCGATGATCCTGATCGGCCAGCAATACGGGCTCAGCCACGTGTTCGGTGCGGTGATCGCGGCCGGCGCGCTGACCATCGCGATTGCGCCGCTGTTCAGCCGGCTGCTGCGCTGGTTTCCGCCGGTGGTGATCGGCAGCCTGATCGTGATCATCGGTGTCACGCTGATGCCCGCGGCGGCGATCTGGCTGGGCGGCGGCAATCCCGCCGCGCCCGACTTCGGCGCGACGCCCAACCTGTTGCTTGGCCTGGCGACGATCGCCATCACGCTGTTCGTCTACGCGCGCTTTTCTGGATTCATCGGTAATCTGTCGGTGCTGATCGGCCTGCTGGCGGGCACCGCGATCGCGATGGCCTGTGGCATGACCAGCTTTGACGCGGTCGGGCACGCCGCGTGGTTCGAGATCAGCCCGCCGTTCGCGTTCGGCGCGCCGTCGTTCGCGCCGATGCCGACGCTGGTGATGCTGCTGGCGATGCTGGTGATCATGGCCGAGACCACCGGCAATGTGCTGGCGATCGGCACCATCGTCGGTCGGCCGTCGACGCAGCGCACGCTCGGCGATGCCTTCCGAGCCGATGGGCTGTCGACCATGCTCGGCGGCGTCTTCAACAGCTTTCCCTATAACGCCTTCACGCAGAACACCGGGCTGATCGCGCTTTCCAACGTCAAGAGCCGCTATGTGGTGGCATCGGCGGGCGCCATCATGGTGCTGATGGGTCTGTTCCCAAAGCTTGGCGCGCTGATTGCTTCGGTACCGCGGCCGGTGCTGGGCGGTTGCGCGGTCGTGATGTTCGGCATGACGACGGTGGCCGGCATCCAGGAGCTGTCACGGGTGAAATTCGACGGCACGCGCAACGCGATCATCGTCGCGGTGTCCGTCAGTGTCGGCGTGCTGCCGATGTCGCTGCCGGCGCTGTTCGAGCGCGTCGAAGGGCCGTTGAAGCTGGTGCTCGACAGCGGCATCTTTCTCGGGGCGATCACGGCCGTGCTGCTGAACCTGCTGCTCAACCGCGGCACGTCGCAAGCTGCGGCGCTCGACAGCGAGCATGCCGACGCCGTCGCCACCAGCCAGCCTTGATCCCGACGCGGCCATGTCGGCCGCCATCGCATCGCGCCACCAGGGCGCCTACTTCGCAGGAGAATCGTCCGATGCCAGCCATCGACACCCAGACCCACATCCACAGCCACATCACCACGGACAAGCTGACCGAGCTCGATCTCCGGCTGCTGCGCCAGTCGATCGCGCTGGCGGAGGAATCGAAGCAGAACGGCCGCCATCCCTTCGCCGCCATCGTGGCCGACGAGCACGGCAATATCGTCGCCTCGGCGGGCAACAACTCGATGCCGCCGCAGGGCGATCCGACCCAGCATGCGGAGCTTGCCGCGGCGGCGCTGGCCGCCAAGCGCCTGAGCCCCGAGCAACTGGCCCGCTGCACGCTGTACACCAGCGCCGAGCCCTGCTGCATGTGCGCCGGCGCGATCTACTGGTGCAATATCGGCCGCGTGGTCTATGCGCTGTCGGAGCACACGTTGCTCGGACTGACCGGCGACCATCCGGAGAACCCGACCTTCTCGCTGCCATGCCGCGAGGTGTTCGTCCGGGGGCAGCGTCATATCGAGGTGCACGGCCCGATGCTGGAAGATGAGGCCGCGCGCTCCCATACTGGGTTCTGGAAGTAAGGCGGGGCAGGGTCCTCGCGCTTGCTACTGTTTGTCACCGTAGTCAGCGGAGGCACCATGCCGGAACAACTGACCAAGCATCCCGACGTCACCTTGCAGGTGTTGCGCAGCGCCGGCGCGCGCTGCGGCACGGGGGAGACTCCACAGATCCTCAAAAGCTGTCCGGCCGAGCGCTTCTGCCAGCTGCCTGGCGGCGAGATCTGCGTGTTCGGGCTGCCCGATGCGGCCCGCATGACGCAGATCACCAAGGCCGACTGGCAGGCGCTGACCGCGACGATGGCCGGCGTGACGCCGACCGCGGCCCCGGGCACGCCGGGGGCGCCGGGGACACCGGCGACCGCGCCGCCGATGGCCTCGTCCTGGCTATGGATCGTGATCGCCCTCGTCATCGGCCTGGTGCTCGGCGCGGTGCTGGCGCGCCGGCGCCGGCCGCCGCCCTGAGCCTCGCGCCGGCCGCCGCGCTGAGCCAGCTGAGCCGCGCCAGCCGCCGCCCTGAGCCAACTGAGCCGCGCCGGCCGCCGCCCTGAGCCAACTGAGCCGCGCCAGCCGCCGCCCTGAGCCGGGCGCTGGGACGGCGTTTTGGGCGCCGCTTTGGGCCGCATTCGGGCGGCGTTCAGGCGGCGTTCAGGCGGCGACGGAGACGGCGCGCGGCACGGATCAAGCCCCCGGCTTGTTGCGAAACACCAGCGCCAGCCCGAGCAGGATCGTGACCATGCCGGCCAGCGCCAGCGGCGCCAGCCGGTTGCCCAGGATCATGTAGTCGAGCACCGCGGTGCCGGCGGGCACGAGGTAGAACAGGCTGGTCACGTTGACCAGATTGCCGCCCTGGATCATCCGGTACAGCAGCAGCGTCGCGCCGATCGAGATCACCAGCGCCATCCAGCCGAGCGGCAGCAGCAGCGCGGGCGTCAGCGAGACATGGATCGGCTCGAACGGCAGCAGCGCCAGGCACATCAGCAGCGCAATGCCGTATTGCAGCGGCATCACGTCGATCGGTGCTTGCCGGATGCCTTTCTGCACGATGGTGCCGGCCGTCATCGTGGCCAGCGCGGTCAGGGCATAGAGCATGCCGGCCACCGGGGTGCCGGCGATGCCGATGCCCTGGTAGACCACCATCACCAGCCCCGCCAGCGCCAGCATCAGCCCGACCAGCCGCAGCGCCGAGAAGCGGCGCTCGGTCAGCAGCAGCGTCAGGATGGGCTGGGCGCCAAGCAACGTGGCCAGCATGCCGGGCGTGACGCCGCGGTCCAGGGCCAGCAGATAGCAGATCGAATAGCAGCCGGTCAGCAGCAGCCCGACCACTGCGACCCGCGCGCGCTGTCCGGGCTCGGGTAGCCAACGGCGCCGCCATGCGGCGATGGCCAGCAGCACGCCGAACGCGAGCACGAAGCGCAGCGTCAGGAAGGCAAAGGCCGAGGCATAGGCGAGGCCCCATTTGGCGACGATCGCGCCGCTGCTCCACAGCAGCACGAACAGCGCGGTGGAGCCGTGGGCGGCCCAGGCATCGGGCAGTCTGACGCGCAAGCGTGACGAGGGCCGGGAGGCGGAAGGCCGGGACGAGGTCAGCCGGGACGAGAATGCCGACAACAGCGCCGACGAGAACGCCGACGAGAGCGCCGACGAGAGCGCCGACAAGGACAGCAGGGACAAGGTCGATCGCGCCGCATGCGCGAATCTTTGGATGTTCATCGGTTTCACCTGTCATTGGGTGTGACGGGCTTCGGTCGACCGTGGGCGAACGCGGGCGGCGAATGCGAGCCGGGCATCGGCGAGATGCGCGGCATCGAGCAGGCAGCAAAGGCGTTCACGCGCGCCAAGGGCGCGCACGGTCAGACGGAAGACTGAGGGTCGGCTGGGGTCAGCCGAGGACGGCCGGCGGCGGCGGGGCTACCGCTGCCACGACGGCGCGCGGCGGCGATGCGACACCGGCCACGACGGCGCGCGGCGGCGGTGCGACACCGGCCACGACAGCGCGCGGCGGTGCTACGCCTGCCACGACGGCGGCGACGTCAGCCGGCGGCGAACAGACAGCGGCCGGCGGCGACCAGACAGGAGAAACGCGGGGAGGTGCCGACGCGCGCGTGCCACCGGCCAGAAAGACCGGATCGGCAATCGAGGAAGCGCGGCGTACAGGCGTCATGGAACCAAAATGGAACCGAATCGGGTGGAAAACCGTCACACGACCGTCATGGGACGGCCGGTGCGCCGGCGGCGGGTGGGATCGACGAACAAATCGACGAACAAATCGACGAACACATCGACGAACACATCGACGAACACATCGACGAACACATCGACGAACATCGAATGCCGTCCGCGGCACGACTCGCGCAAGCGTACACGCTCTATGTTGTGCTGACAACCCCGTCCGCGCTTGCGCCCGGACCGGCGCGCCGGTCCGGTACAATGCGCGCCCCCGCGGGTGCATGCCTGCCCGCATGACTGACATCTGGCATTGGAGGACCTCATGGAATCGCGAATCACCGAGCTGGAGGTCAAGCTGGCCTTCCAGGAAGACCTGCTGGAAACGCTGAATCTGACTGTCGCCAGGCAGCAGCGGCAGATCGAATTGCTGCAGGAGCAAATGCAGGCGCTCTACCAGCAACTGCCCGCGGCCACCGGCACCGCCGCCGACGGATCGGTGCAGGAAATACCGCCGCACTACTGAGCCGGCGCCGTGGATGGCCGATGGTGGAACGCCGGGACGCCGCCCGGGTCTGACCGAGGTGACCACTCCAGCATCGCGCATGTCTTCAATCTCCTCGCATGGCCGCCGCCGGGGTATCCGGCGCCCCCTGGCGGCCACGGCCGCCGCCGCAGCATTGGGCTTGGGCGTTCTCTCCGGCGCGGCCATCGCCGGCTACAACATCTGGACCGGCGAATACACCTTCACCAAACAGGAACTGCAGCGCGCCGTCGAAGGGCGCTTTCCGGCGACGCTGCGTTATGCCCAGGTACTCGACGTCCGGCTGACCCGGCCGCGGCTGACGCTCGATGCGGTGGGCAACCGCATCACCACGCAGGTCGATGCGCAACTGACGAACAGCCTGTTGCCGGCGCCGCCGATCAACGGCACGCTTTCGCTCAACAGCGGGCTGCGCTACGACCCGGTCAAGCGTGCGGTGCTGCTCGACAACCCGACCGTCGAGCAGGTCCAGGTCGACGGCGTGCCGGGCCAATACAGCGCGCAGCTCAATGCGGTGGGCAATCTGGTGGCGCAGGAACTGCTGAAGGACTATCCGCTGCACACCTTCAAGCCCGAGGAGCTGCAGGTCAACGGCAAGCAGGTCGAGCCCGGCGCGATCACCGTGACCGAGGACGGTATCGCGGTCAAGATCGATACGAAGTAAGGCGGGGCCGAAGATCTCGCGGACTCGATGGCCGCAAGAGACCCTAATGGCCCGACTGGCACCAATGGCTTCCAAGACCCAAAGAAAAACCGGCGCGTAAAGCGCCGGTTTTCTTGTCGACGCCCGGTTCTCGACCGGGGCGGCAGGGCAAACAGCCTTACTGAATCTTGGCCTTGTCCCGCAGCGACTTCATCATCGACTGGAACTGCTCGCGCTGCCAGTTCTGGTCGCTCATCAGCATCTGCTGCAGCTGCGGCTTGGCTTCCTCGAAGGTCGGGATCTTGGTCTCGCGCTCGTCCTCGAGCAGGATCACGTGCCAGCCGAACTGCGTCTTGACCGGGGTCTCGGTCATCTGGCCCTTCTTCAGGCCGGCCATTGCAGCCGAGAACTCGGGCACATAGCTGTTGCTGCTGGCCCAGTCGAGATCGCCACCGTTGGCGGCCGAACCCGGATCCTTCGACGAGGCCTTGGCCACGGCGGCGAACTTGGCGCCGCCCTTGATCTTGGCGATGATCGCCACCGCTTCGGATTCCTTCTCGACCAGGATATGGCGGGCGCGGTATTCCTTGCCGTTGCCGAACTGGGCCTTGATCTTGTCGTACTGCTTGCGCAGCTCGGCATCGCTGGTGCCGTGGGTGCGGACATAGTCCTCGAACACGGCGCCGGCCAGCACATTCAGGCGGGCCTGTTCCAGCTGCTCCTGCACGTCCGGGTTCTGCGTCACGCCGCGCTTGGTGGCTTCCTGCACCAGCAGTTCGCGATCGATCAGCATATTGCGTGCGCGATCCCGCAGTTCCGGGGAATCCGGCTGGCCGGTGCCGGCGATCAGCTTGTCGAGCTTGGCCGACGGAATGCCCTTGCCATTGACGACGGCGGCATTCTGGGCGAGTGCGGGCAAGCTGCCAGCGGCAAGCACAGCCGCCAGGCTGAACGAGAGGACAGTGGTCTTCATGGAATCAGTGTTGGGAAGTCTGGGGAAGGCTGGACGATTATGCAGAGGCTTGTGCAGACACCGCGCGGATGATGATGGTCATTGCGCGGAATACTCTTGCTCGGTGAATGCGGACACTGCCAGGGCATGGATCCGCATGGGGAAGAGACTGCGCAGCGCATCATACACCATGCGATGTCGGGCAACCCGGCTCGCGCCCGCGAAGCGTTCGCTGACGATGGTGACATGATAATGGCCGCCGCCCGAGGCGGCGCCGGGATGGCCCGCATGCAGCGCACTGTCGTCGCGCACCGTCAGTTGCGAGGGGGCGAGTTCGGCGCGCAGCAGCACCTCGATCTGGGCGGCGGTGTTCTCGGCGGTGCTGCCGGCGGTGCCTGCGGGAGGCAACGAAGAAGAGACGTCGTTCATGGTGCCATGCCCGCGTTCAATCGCGGACCCGTTCCTGCGCCTTTTCCGGCGCGTTTTCGTGCAGATGGCGCGACAGCCAGAGGCTCTGCGCGACGATGAAGACCAGCATCAGCCCCATGCTGCCGAACAGCTTGAAATTGACCCAGATGTCGGTCGAGAACTGGTAGGCCACCCACAGGTTCAGCACGCCCATCACGGCGAAGAACCCGGCCCACGCGGTATTGAGGCGGCCCCAGACGGGGTCGGGCAGCTTGACCGACTTTTCCATCATGGCGCGGATCAGGTTCTTGCGCCAGATCGCATTGGACGCCAGCAGCGCGACCGCGAACAGCCAGTACAGCACGGTCGGCTTCCACTTGATGAAGGTCTCGTTGTGCAGCAGCAGCGTGGCGCCGCCGAACACCACGATGATCAGCAGACTGATCCACTGCATCGGTTCGACCTTGCGGTGGCGCAGCCAGACCCAGCCGATCTGCACGATGGTCGCCGCGATGGCGACCGCGGTGGCGGCGAAGATGCCCGCCAGCTTGAAGGTGACGAAAAACAGGATGACCGGGAACAGGTCGAACAGAAATTTCATGCGGGTCCGTCGGGGGAAGCGATGCCGGCGGGCGGCATCGCGGATCGTTATCGTGGGGCCTGGCCGCGGGGTCAGCGTTGCGGGTCAGCCAGGGGTGCCGGACTTGCCGGCGTCGTCAGCGCCGCCCGGTTCGGGCTCGCGGTCGTCGAATTTTAGCGCAGCCGAATTGATGCAATAGCGCAGGCCGGTCGGCGCCGGGCCATCCTCGAAGACATGGCCCAGATGGCTGCCGCATTCCTTGCAGCGCACCTCGATGCGGACCATGCCGTGGCTGCGATCGACCTGCTCGTCGATCACCTCACCGTTGATGGGCCGGAAGTAGCTCGGCCAGCCGCAGCCGGCGTCGAACTTGGTGGTGGATTCGAACAGCGGCGTGCCGCAGCCCACGCAGCGGTAGATACCGGGCTCCCAGTGGTCCCAGTAGCGGCCGGTGAAGGCGCGTTCGGTGGCAGCCTCGCGCGCCACCCGGTATTCGATGTCGGACAGTTGCGCGCGCCATTCGGCTTCGGTCTTGTTGACGGGCATGATGCGGATCCTTGTGGAGACGATCGGTGTTGGGTTCGATCTCGGCCGAAATCGGAACGGTCGGGCTCGGTCAGGACGAACAGCTTACCTCGATACCCGACGCCCAGTCGGGCGGCAGCGCGGCATACGACCCGGCCTCGGGCTGCTCGTCGAACGGCCGCGACAGCACCGCCAGCAGCCGCTGCACCTCGCTGAAGTCCTTCTCCTTGGCGCGCTGGATCGCCACCTCGGCCAGATGGTTGCGCAGCACGTACTTCGGATTGACGGCCAGCATCGACACCGCGCGGGCCGCATCGTCCGAATTCTCGGCGCGCAGGCGGGCGCGATAGCGCTCGGCCCACGCGTCCCAGCCGGCGCGGTCCATGAACAGGTCGCGCACCGGTGCGTCGCGGCTGCCATCCGCCGACGAGATGCGGGCAAGGTTGCGCCAAAACAAGGTGTAGTCGACCCGCTGCGTATGCAGCAGGCGGAACAGGTCGGTCAGCAGCGCCTCGTCGGCACTGTCGTCGATGCCGGTGCTGGCCAGGCCGAGCTTGGCGCGGTACAGCTGGAAGAAGCGCAGCGCATAGCGGTCGCGGAAGGGATCGAGCCCGGCGTGCGCGGCCTCGATCGCGGCCTCCTTGGCGGCCTCGGTCGGGGCTTGCCCGTCCTCGCGCTCGAGCCACAGCGGCAGCAGCGCCTGCGCCAGGCAATGCAGGTTCCAGAAGCCGACCTGCGGCTGCTGGCTGTAGGCATAGCGGCCCTGGTTGTCCGAGTGGTTGCAGATATGGTTGGCGTCGAAGGCGTCGAGAAAGCCGAAGGGACCGTAGTCGATGGTCAGGCCGAGAATCGACATGTTGTCGGTATTCATCACGCCGTGACAGAAGCCCACGGCCTGCCACTGGGCCATCAGGTCGGCAGTGCGCAGCGACACCTCGCGCAGCAGCGCCTGGTAGGGGCTGACGGTCTCGCCGCCGACGCTGTCGCGGCATTCCGGCATGAAGCGGTCGATCACGAAGTCGGCCAGCTGGCGCAGCGCGGCCACGTCGTCGTGCGCGGCGAAATGCTCGAAATGGCCGAAGCGGATGAAGGTCGGCGCAAGGCGCGTCACCACCGCGGCGGTTTCGATGGTCTCGCGGCGCACCGGGGCGTCGGAGCCGACGATGCACAGCGCGCGCGTGGTCGGAATGCCCAGCGCGGCCATGGCCTCCGAGCACAGGTATTCGCGGATCGACGAGCGCAGCACGGCGCGGCCGTCGCCCATGCGCGAATACGGCGTCTTGCCGGAACCCTTGAGCTGGATTTCCCACGGGCCGTTTGCGGTCTGCGCCTCGGCCAGCCGGATCGCGCGCCCGTCGCCGAGCTGGCCGGCCCACACGCCGAACTGATGGCCCGAGTAGACGGTCGCCAGCGGATCGGCCCACTCCGGCACGCGGTTGCCGATGAAGATCTCGGCAAAGTCCTGCAGCGGCGGCGCCTGGTCGGGCCGGGCCGACTGACCCCCTTGCCAGCCGAGCAGTTCCGCCGCGGCCGGCGCCACGGCGACCAGATAGGGATTGGGTAGCGGCGTGGGTTGCAGGCGCGTGAAGAAGCGTTCGCCAAGGGCGGCAAAGCCGGGCGCCACCGTGAAGGGCGGCTCGGCAACGGCCGCGGGCGACGACGGCAGCGATGACGGCAAAGCGGAGGAGGGACGAGAGGACATGGGATCAGGGCCTTGGCATCACGCGCCGGGCGGGCAGGGGCTGGGACCGGCGCGGTGCAACAGCCTGCAATCGGTGGCCTGCCTGGAAGTGCGCTTGCAGGCTAGGGAAAACGACATGTTGAGGTGCAACATGGCTGGCAGTATTGTACTTGCACGCCGCATTTCCCTGGTCTGACCGCGGCGCCGCGGCCGGTGTTCCCGCTTGTACCCGCTTGTACCCGCTTGTACCCGCTTGTACCCGCTTGTTCCCCATCGCGGCGGCGCGGCCATCACCGGCAGTCTTCCCGTCATGTCGCCCGCCGGCACGCCCGCAGTGCACCGGGGTAGTGCAGGGATGGGCAGTGCGAGCGTGGTTGCCGACGCCTTCCGCTGGAAGGTTTTTGTCGGCCTAAAAAAAGAACGATTGTTCGCTTCTCGGCATCGCCGCGGCGGACATTGCAACCGATACAGGAGACCATTCCCATGGCATTGATGGGACAAATGATGGGCGCGCCGTTGCTCATTTCCTCCATCATCACCCACGCCGCCCGCCATTACGGCAGCACCGAAATCGTCTCGCGGCGCACCGAAGGGGATCTCCACCGCTATACCTACCGCGATTGCGAGCTGCGCGCCCGCAAGCTGGCGCAGGCCCTGGGCAAGCTGGGCGTGCAGCCCGGCGAGCGGGTCGGCACGCTGGCGTGGAACGGCTACCGCCATCTCGAGATCTATTACGCCGTGTCGGGGATGGGCTCGGTCTGCCACACCATCAACCCGCGGCTGTTCCCCGAGCAGCTGGCCTATATCGTCAATCACGCCGAAGACCGCTACGTCTTCTTCGACCTGACCTTCCTGCCGCTGGTCGAGGGCCTGGCGCCGCATTGCCCGCAGGTCAAGGGTTGGGTGCTGATGAGCGACCGCGCGCATCTGCCGGCTGAATCGAAACTGCCGCTGCTGTGCTACGAGGATCTGCTCGAGAGCCAGGACGGCGACTACAGCTGGCCGAGCTTCGACGAGAACACCGCGTCCAGCCTTTGCTACACCTCCGGCACCACCGGCAATCCGAAGGGCGCGCTCTATTCGCATCGCTCCACGGTGCTGCATTCGTATGCGTCGGCCTTGCCGGACGCGCTCGGCTGCTCGGCCAAGGACGTGATCCTGCCGGTCGTGCCGATGTTCCACGTCAACGCCTGGGGCTTGCCGTACTCGGTGCCGCTGGTCGGCGCCAAGCTGGTGTTCCCCGGCGCCAAGCTCGACGGCGCCTCGCTGTACGAGCTGTTCGAGCAGGAGCAGGTCACCTTCTCGGCCGGCGTGCCGACGGTCTGGCTCGGCCTGCTGCAGCATGTGCAGGCCAACAAGCTGCGCTTCTCCAGCTTCAAGCGCACGGTGATCGGCGGCTCGGCCGCGCCGCCGGCGATGATCAAGGCGCTGAACGCGCTCGACGTCGAGGTGATCCACGCCTGGGGCATGACCGAGATGTCGCCGCTGGGCACCACCTGCAAGCTGCTGAACAAGCATCTGTCGCTGCCGCCCGAGCAGCAGCAGGCCATCCTGGAGAAGCAGGGCCGGGTCATCTACGGCGTGGACATGAAGATCGTCGACGGCGAGGGCCGCGAGCTGCCGTGGGACGGCAAGGCCTTCGGCGACCTGATGGTGCGCGGCCCCTGGATCATCGACCGCTATTACCGCAGCGACAGCTCGCCGCTGGTGGACGGCTGGTTCCCGACCGGCGATGTGGCGACCATCGATGGCGACGGCTATATGCAGATCACCGATCGCAGCAAGGACGTGATCAAGTCCGGCGGCGAATGGATTTCGTCGATCGACGTGGAGAACGTCGCCGCCGCGCATCCGGCGGTGCACATGGCCGCCTGCATCTCGGTCCACCACCCCAAGTGGGACGAGCGCCCGCTGCTGGTGGTGATGAAAAAGCCCGGCACCGAGCTGACCCGCGAGGAGCTGCTGGCCTTCTTCGAGGGCAAGGTCGCCAAATGGTGGATCCCCGACGATGTCGCCTTCGTCGACGAGATCCCGCTGACGGCCACCGGCAAGATGCAGAAGCTCAAGCTGCGCGAGCAGTTCAAGGACTATCGGCTGCCGACGGCCTGAGGCGGGGCGGTCGCCGAGCACGTGCAGCAGCGGCGGCGCCTTCGGTGGCGCCGCGATAGAAGCAAACGGGCCCAGGGGGAAAGCCGCGAGACAAGCGGCAGCCCCGGTCGCCCGCTCATCGATAGCCAACGAGAGAAAGAGAGAAGGAGACAAACCATGATCAGATTGCGTCCGCTCGTCGCCGGCGTGGCATTGCTCGCTGCGCTGGGTCCGGGGGCCGCCGCGGCGGATACGGTGAAGATCGCGTTTATCGATCCGTTGTCGGGGCTGATGGCGCCGGTCGGCCAGAACCAGCTCAAGAGCTGGCAGTACGTCGCCGAGCTGGCCAATCAGAAGAACTGGGCCGGCGGGCACAAGTTCGAGGTCGTGGGATTCGACAACAAGCTCTCGCCGCAGGAAAGCCTGACGATCCTGAAGCAGGCCATCGACCAGGGCATCCGCTACGTGGTGCAGGGCAACGGTTCGTCGGTCGGCCTGGCGCTGCAGGACGCGGTGGCCAAGCACAATGAGCGCAACCCCGGCAAGGAGATCATCTATCTGAACTATGCCGCGGTCGATCCGGACATGACCAACTCGAAATGCAACTACTGGCATTTCCGTCTGGACGCCAACTCCGACATGAAGATGGAGGCGCTGACCACTTACCTGGCGCAGGACCAGAACGTCAAGAAGGTCTACCTGATCAACCAGAACTACTCGTTCGGCCACCAGGTCGCGCGCGCGGCCAAGGACTACCTCAAGCGCAAGCGCCCCGACATCCAGGTCGTCGGCGAGGACCTGCACCCGCTGGCGCAGGTCAAGGACTTCTCGCCCTACGTGGCCAAGATCAAGGCCGCCGGCGCCGATACCGTGATCACCGGCAACTGGGGCAGCGACCTCGCGCTGCTGATCAAGGCCGCCAAGGACGCCGGGCTGACCGCCAACTTCTACACCTACTACGCGGGCACCACCGGGGTGCCGACCGCGATGGGCTCGGCCGGTGCCGATCGCGTGCGCTATGTCGGCTACTACAACCCGAACAACAAGGGCTTCCGCGGCTCGGAGGTGATCGAAGGCTACGAGAAGAAGTACAACGACGACTTCTACGTGATGGCCTCGTACACCGGCATCGCGATGCTGAGCAAGGCGTTCCAGACCGCCAAGTCGACCGATCCGGTCAAGGTCGCCAAGGCGCTCGAGGGCATGAAGGTCGACAGCATGAACGGCACCGTCGAGATGCGCGCCAGCGACCACCAGGCCCAGCAGCCGCTGACCATCGCCACCTGGACCAAGGTCGACGGCAAGGAAGTCAAGTACGACCAGGAAAACACCGGCTACGGCTGGAAGACCAACGCGGTGCTGGACGCGCATATCGCCGCGCAACCCACCTCCTGCCAGATGAAGCGTCCAGGCTGATTCCGGACGCGCCACGCGCGGCGCGCCCGTGGGATCGATGCGCGCCAGTGCCGGTGGTATGCTGCCGGCCCCTGGGGGCGCCGATACGGCCGCCGCGCCCGCCCTCGCTTCGCCTTCGCCGGTCGGCGGCACATGCCGCCGGCCCGGCGCCAGATGGAAGGACTGGCTGTGGAATTCTTCATCATCTCGCTGTTGAACGGCATCAGCTACGGGCTGCTGCTGTTCATGCTGTCGTCGGGCCTGACGCTGATCTTCAGCATGATGGGCGTGCTGAACTTCGCGCATGCGAGCTTCTACATGCTCGGCGCCTATTTCGCGTATTCGATCTCGACCACGATCGGCTTCTGGCCGGCGCTGATCGTCGCGCCGCTGCTGGTGGCGGTGGCGGGCGCGCTGGTCGAGCGCTTCGGGCTGCGGGCGGTGCACAAGTACGGTCACGTCGCCGAGCTGCTGTTCACCTTCGGCCTGGCCTACCTGATCGAGGAGGGCGTCAAGCTGGTCTGGGGGCTGGCTGCGGTGCCGTACCGGATCCCGGCCGAACTCGACGGTCCGCTCTTCACCGTGTTCACCTCGGCCTTCCCCAAGTACCGCGCCTTCATGATGCTGGTGTCGCTGGCGATGCTGGTGGCGATCTACCTGGTGCTGACGCGCACGCGCATCGGGCTGGTGATCCAGGCCGCGCTGACCCATCCCGAGATGGTCGAGGCGCTGGGCCACAACGTGCCGCGCGTCTTCATGATGGTGTTCGGAGGCGGCGCCGCGCTGGCCGGGCTGGCCGGCGTGATCGGCGGCAATGCCTTCGTCACCGAGCCGTCGATGGCCGCGGCGGTCGGCTCGATCGTCTTCGTGGTGGCGGTGGTGGGCGGCATGGGCTCGCTGGTCGGGGCGTTCATCGCATCGATCCTGATCGGGCTGCTGCAGACCTTCGCGGTCACCATCGACGCGTCGCTCGCCGGCATGTTCAATTCGCTGGGGCTGAACGTGACCAGCGAAACGCCGTTCTATTCGCTGTGGCGGCTGACGGTGGCGCAGGTCGCGCCGGTGCTGCCGTATCTGCTGCTGGTCGTGATGCTGATCTTCCGCCCGCGCGGCCTGATGGGAACCCGGGAGAGCTGAGGCGATGGAATCGACGATGCAACGCACGCAAGACACCGCGCTGAACGGCCGCACGATGCGCTACCGGCCGCTGAACCTTGGCCGCTATCTACTGTGGGGCACCACGGCGCTGCTGATGCTGGTGCTGCCGCTGATCTTCACCGGCGGGTTTGCCATCACGCTGATGTCGCAGATGGGCATCATGATCGTGTTCGCGCTGTCGTACAACATGCTGCTCGGCCAGACCGGCTTGCTGTCGTTCGGGCACGCGGTCTACTCGGGCCTGGGCGCGTTCATCGCGGTGCATGTGCTCAACATGGCCGGCGCCGGCACGGTATGGATGCCGGTGTCGCTGCTGCCGCTGGTCGGAGGCCTGGCCGGCGCCTTCTTCGGCGTCATCTTCGGCTATGTGACCACCAAGAAGTCCGGCACCACCTTCGCGATGATCACGCTGGGCATCGGCGAAATGGTGTTCGCCAGCTCGCTGATGTTCCCGGAGTTCTTCGGCGGCGAGGGCGGCATCTCGACCAATCGCGTGGTCGGCGAGCCGTTCCTGGGCATCACGTACGGCCCGGGCCGGCAGGTCTACTACCTGATCGCGATCTGGTGCCTGCTGTCGATGGCGGCGATGTACGCGTGGACGCAGACGCCGCTGGGCCGCATCGCCAATGCGGTGCGCGACAACCCCGAGCGCGCCGAATTCATCGGCTACAACACCCAGCGCGTGCGCTACCTGGTGCTGATCCTGTCGGCGTTCTTCGCCGGCATTTCGGGCGCGCTGGCAGCCATCAACTTCGAGATCGTGTCGGCCGAGAACGTCAGCGCGGTGCGCTCCGGCGGCGTGCTGCTGGCCGCCTTCATCGGCGGGGCCGGCTTCTTCTTCGGGCCCATCATCGGCGCGGTGGTGTTCGTGCTGTTCGCGGTCGCGCTGTCGGACCTGACCAAGGCCTGGCTGCTGTACCTGGGCCTCTTCTTCGTGCTGATGGTGATGTTCGTGCCGGGCGGGCTGGCCAGCCTGCTGATGATGCAAGTGCCGCTGATGGCGCGCGGCAAGCTGCGCCAGATGCTGCCGTCCTACGGGCTGTGCGCGCTGGCCGGGGTGGTGCTGCTGGCGGCGATCATCCTGACGGTCGAGCTGGTCTACAAGGTGCAGGTCGACAGCGCCAACGGCACCGCGATGACGCTGTTCGGCATCGCTTTCGATGCCGGCACGCTGCCGCCATGGGGCGTGGCGGCAGCGCTGTGGCTGGTGGGGCTGGCCGCATGGCGCTTCACGGTGGGGCAGGCGCGCCTGCGTTGGGACAAGGTGCAGGCGGAAATCGCGGGAGGTGCGGCATGAGGCGGGATACCACGGCGGCGCTGGAGCTGACCGATGTGCGCAAGCGCTTCGGCCAGACCGAGATCATCCGCGGCGTGACGCTGAACATCGCGCGCGGCGAGCGCCATGCGCTGATCGGCCCCAACGGCGCGGGCAAGTCGACCACCTTCAACCTGATCTCCGGCCGTTTCGCGCCGACCTCGGGCTCGGTGCGGCTCAATGGC
The DNA here is from genome assembly GCA_031180665.1 of Cupriavidus sp. GTDB lineage: Bacteria > Pseudomonadota > Gammaproteobacteria > Burkholderiales > Burkholderiaceae > Cupriavidus. The sequence goes on from JAPSLP010000001.1 coordinate 207,674, forward strand.
GAGGAGATCGGCGGCCTGCAGCCCTTCGTGATCAATCGCAAGGGGCTGTCGCGCAGCTTCCAGATCACCAATATCTTCCATCGGCTCACGGTGTTCGAGAACCTGCGCTGCGCGGTGCTGTGGGCGCTGGGCTACAAGTACTCGTTCTGGCACCGGCTGTCCGAGCTGCGCGACGCGCGCGAGCGCGCCGAGGAGGTGCTCGAGCTGATCGGCCTGCAGCACCGGCGCCATACGCAGTCCGGCCTGCTGACCTACGCGGAGCAGCGCGCGCTGGAGATCGGTATCACCATCGCCGGCGGCGCCGACGTGATCCTGCTGGACGAGCCGACCGCCGGCATGAGCCGCTCGGAGTCGGACCATGCCGTCGAGCTCATTCGCAAGGTGACCGTGGGCAAGACGCTGGTGATGGTCGAGCACGACATGAGCGTGGTGTTCGGGCTGGCCGACCGCATCTCGGTGCTGGTCTATGGCGAGGTGATCGCCACCGGCACGCCAGAGGCCATCCGCAACGATCGCCGCGTCAAGGAGGCCTACCTGGGCACGACGCTGGACGACGGCGAAGGCGAGGGCGCGGTGGGGGCAAGCGCAAGCGAGGGGGCGCACTGATGGGCAAGCGCATGCTGGAAGTACAGGGGCTGCACGCCTACTACGGCAAGAGCCATATCCTGCATGGCGTCGATCTGCATATCGACGAGGGCGAGATCGTCGCGCTGCTGGGGCGCAACGGGGTGGGGCGATCGACCATGGCCAAGGCCATCCTTGGCATGGTCAAGGCCGAAGGATCGGTACGCTTTCGGGGCGACGAGATCCTCGGGCGGCGCACCTTCGAGATCGCGCATCTGGGCATCGGTTACGTGCCCGAAAACCGCGACATCTTTCCAACGCTGACGGTGCGCCAGAACCTGCTGCTGGGCGAGAAGCCGAACCCGCGGCAGAGCCGGCCGCGCTGGAGCTCCGACGACATGTTCGCGCTGTTCCCGCGCCTGAAGGAGCGCGAGAACACGCCGGCCGGCGTGCTGTCCGGCGGCGAGCAGCAGATGCTGACGCTGTGCCGCACGCTGATGGGCGACCCCGACCTGGTGCTGATCGACGAGCCCACCGAAGGGCTGGCGCCGATGATCGTCGCCCAGGTCGCCGACTACCTGAAGGTGCTGAAGGAACGCGGCGTCTCGGTGCTGCTGATCGAGCAGAAACTGGCGATCGCGCTGGATATCTCGCAGCGCGTCTATGTGATGGGGCACGGCCATATCGTCTTCGAAGGGACGCCGGCGGAGCTCAAGGGGAATGCGCAGGTGCGCAAGGAGTGGTTGGAGGTGTGAGGGCCGGAACAGGCTGTTGAAGAGGCCGCTAAAGAAAGTGCCAAGGAGGCTGTTAAGCAGGCTGTTATCGAGCGCTTCCGTTTCGACCATGCATGCCATGAAGGCGCGCCATGCAGCCCCCGCATGGCGCGCTTTTTTTGTGCCTGCAGCGGCGAATTTCTCCTCCAAAATAGAAATTGAACGACCGTTCTATTTTGTGTATGCTTGTTTCGCTGCGCCTCCCGGGCCGGCCGCTCGCGCGTACCATTCCAGGGGTGCCCATGGCGCAGCCGAAGTAAAAACAATATTCGAGAATTCGAATCCCGAGACAACCAAGACACCAAAGGAACCAGCATGACAGCGCAGTATCAGGTTCAGGACGGCATCGCCGTCATCACGCTCGACAACCCCCCTGTCAACGGCCTGGGTCACAGCACCCGGCTTGGCATCGTCGAAGGCATGACCCGTGCGCTGGACGATGCCGCGGTCAAGGCGGTCGTCATCACCGGCGCCGGCAAGGCGTTCTCGGGCGGCGCCGATATCCGCGAGTTCAATACGCCGAAGGCGACGCAGGAGCCGACGCTGCATTCGGTGATCAAGGTGATCGAGAATTCGACCAAGCCGGTCGTCGCCGCGGTGCATTCGGTGGCGATGGGCGGCGGTCTGGAACTGGCGCTGGGCTGCAACTACCGCGTCGCTTCCAAGGGCGCGCAGATCGCGCTGCCCGAAGTCAAGCTGGGCATCCTGCCGGGCGCCGGCGGCACGCAGCGCCTGCCGCGCGTGATCGGCCTGGAGGCCGCGCTCAACATGATCGTCACCGGCAATCCGGTGCCGTCGGAGAAGTTCGCCGGCACCAAGCTGTTCGACGAGATCGTCGATGGCGATGTGCTGCCCGCCGCGATCGCCTTCGCGCGCAATGCCGCGTCCGCGTCCGGCCCGCATCCGAAGGTACGCGACCTGAAGGTGCGCCATGAGAACGCCGAGGGCTTCCTCGCCTTCGCCAAGAACACCGTCGCGGCCGTGGCGAAGAACTTCCCGGCGCCGGGCAAGTGCGTCGAGGCCGTGGCCGCTTCGCTCAAGCCGTTCGACGAGGGCCTGCGCCTGGAGCGCGAAGGCTTCATGTTCCTGGTCAATACGCCGGAATCGCGCGCGCTGCGCCATGCCTTCTTCGGCGAACGCGCCGCAAGCAAGATCCCCGACGTGCCGTCGGACACCCCGACCCGCAAGATCGAGAAGGTCGCGGTGATCGGCGCCGGCACCATGGGCGGCGGCATCTCGATGAACTTCCTGAACGCGGGCATCCCCGTGATCGTTCTGGAGACCAAGCAGGAAGCGCTGGAGCGCGGCGTGGCGACGATCCGCCGCAACTACGAGAACAGCGCCAAGAAGGGCAAGCTGACGCAGGAGAAGGTCGAGCAGCGCATGGGCCTGCTGTCGACCACGCTGTCCTATGACGACATCAAGGACGCCGACCTGATCATCGAGGCGGTGTTCGAGGAAATGGGCGTCAAGGAAACCGTGTTCAAGAAGCTGGACGAAGTCGCCAAGCCCGGCGCGATCCTGGCCTCGAACACCTCGACGCTCGACGTCAACAAGATCGCCTCGTTCACCAAGCGTCCGCAGGACGTGGTCGGCATGCACTTCTTCAGCCCGGCCAACGTGATGAAGCTGCTGGAAGTGGTGCGTGGCGACAAGACCGGCAAGGACGTGCTGGCCACGGTCATGCAGGTCGCCAAGAAGATCAAGAAGACCGCGGTGGTGTCGGGCGTCTGCGACGGCTTCATCGGCAACCGGATGATCGAGCAGTACAGCCGCCAGGCCGGCTATCTGCTGGACGAGGGCGCGCTGCCCGAGCAGGTCGACAAGGCGATCGAGAAGTTCGGCTTCGCGATGGGCCCGTTCCGCATGGGCGACCTGGCCGGCAACGACATCGGCTGGGCCATCCGCAAGCGCCGCGCGGTCGAGAAGCCGGACATCCAGTATTCGAAGACCGCCGATCTGCTGTGCGAGATGGGCCGCTTCGGCCAGAAGACCGGCGCGGGCTGGTACGACTACAAGCCGGGCGACCGCAAGCCGTACCCGAACCCGCAGGTCAACGAGATGATCGTCCAGCATTCCAAGGATCTGGGCATCACGCGCCGCAAGATCTCGGACGAGGAGATCGTCGAGCGCCTGGTGTACGCGCTGGTCAATGAAGGCGCGAAGATTCTCGAGGAAGGCATTGCCTCGAAGGCCTCGGACATCGACATGGTCTACCTGACCGGCTACGGCTTCCCGCTGCATCGCGGCGGCCCGATGCTGTATGCGGACCAGGTCGGCCTGTTCAACGTGCTGCAGGCGATGCAGCGCTATGCCAAGGGCTACCACGGCGAAGCGTGGGAGCCGGCGCCGCTGATCAAGAAGCTGGCGGCCGAGGGCAAGGGCTTCAACGGCTGAGCGGCGCGACGGCACGGCGACGGCACGACGACGGCGAACGGCGACGCGATGGACACGACCCTGCGCAGACGCTTCGGCAACAGCGATTGCCTGCTGGTGATCGATGTGCAGAACGACTTCATGCCCGGCGGCGCGCTCGCCGTGCCCGAGGGCGACCAGGTCGTGCCGGTGATCAACCGGCTGGCCGAGGCGTTCACGCATGTGGTGCTGACGCAGGACTGGCATCCGGCCGACCACGTGTCGTTCGCGGTCAACCATGCCGGCGCGGCGCCGTTCCAGACCACCACGCTGCCGTATGGCGAGCAGGTGCTCTGGCCCGCGCACTGCGTGCAGGGGCAAGCCGGCGCCGAGCTGCATCCGCAACTGGCGGTGCCGCACGCGCGGCTGGTGATCCGCAAGGGCCATCAGCGCGAGGTCGACAGCTATTCCGCCTTTGTCGAGGCGGATCGCACGACCCCGACCGGGCTGGCCGGCTATCTGCGCGAGCATGGCGTGCGCCGCGTCGTCTGCGTCGGACTGGCGACCGACTACTGCGTGGCCTGGAGCGCGCTGGACGCGCGCGCCGCGGGCTTCGACGCGGTGGTGGTCGAGGACGCCTGCCGCGCGATCGACCTGAGCGGATCGCTGGACGCCGCCTGGGCGAGCCTTGCCGAGGCGGGCGTCGGGCGGGTCCGCGCCGCCGAGCTGCTGAGCTGAGATTGCCCGCGCGAGGGCGCGCGGGCACCGAGACATCGAGATACACCAGACACCGAGAATACTGAGGAGCAACAAATGAACGAGGCAGTGATCGTATCGACCGCACGGACCGGTCTGGCCAAGAGCTGGAAGGGCGGCTTCAACATGACGCACGGCGCCACCCTCGGCGGCCATGTGGTCCAGCACGCGATCGCGCGCGCCAACATCGAGCCGGGCGAGGTCGAGGACGTGCTGATGGGCTGCGCCAACCCCGAAGGCGCAACCGGTGCCAATATCGCGCGCCAGATCGCGCTGCGCGCCGGCTGCCCGGTGACGGTGCCGGGCGCCACGGTGAACCGCTTCTGCTCGTCGGGCCTGCAGACCATCGCCATGGCCGCGCAGCGCGTGATCGCCGACGAGGGCGACGTCTTCGTTGCCGGCGGGGTGGAAAGCATCTCCTGCGTGCAGCAGGAAATGAACCGCCACATGATCCAGGAAGGCTGGCTGGTCAAGAACAAGCCGGAGATCTACTGGAGCATGCTGCAGACCGCGGAGAACGTCGCCAAGCGCTACAACATCCCGCGCGAGCGCCAGGACGAGTACGGCGTGCAGAGCCAGCTGCGTGCGGCGGCGGCGCAGGAGGCCGGCAAGTTCAACGACGAGATCGTGCCGCTGACCGTGCTGGCCGGCGTCGCCGACAAGGCCACCGGGCAACTCGTCACCCGTGAGGTCACGGTGTCGGCCGACGAAGGCATCCGCCCGGATACCACTTACGAAGGCGTGTCCAAGATCCGCACGGCGATGCCCGGCGGCGTGATCGCGGCCGGCAACGCGTCGCAGTTCTCGGACGGCGCCTCGGCCGCGGTGGTGATGAACGCCAAGCTGGCGGAGCAGCGCGGCCTGAAGCCGCTGGGCGCCTTCCGCGGCTTCGCGGTGGCCGGCTGCGAGCCCGATGAAATGGGCATCGGCCCGGTGTTCGCGGTGCCCAAGCTGCTGAAGAAGGCCGGCCTGAAGGTCGAGGACATCGGCCTGTGGGAGCTGAACGAGGCGTTTGCCGTGCAGGTGCTGTACTGCGCCGACACGCTGGGCATCCCGATGGATCGCCTGAACGTCAACGGCGGCGCGATCGCGGTGGGCCACCCGTACGGCGTGTCCGGTGCGCGCCTGGTCGGCCATGCGTTGATCGAAGGCAAGCGCCGCGGCGTCAAGTACGTGGTCGTCACCATGTGTATCGGTGGCGGCCAGGGCGCGGCCGGCCTGTTCGAGGTGCTGTAAGCCGGGGCCGCCGGTGTCCGCCAACGAACCCGGCGAGCGCGGCCAGCGGCGCGACTTGGGCCAGCCGGGCGACCTGCTGGCCCATGGCCGCGCGATCCTCGCCGAGCAGCCGTTCTCGGTGCTGCTCGGCGCGGAGTTGATCGCGCTGACGCCGCAGCGCGCCGAACTGCATCTGCCGCTGCGCCAGCCTTTGAGGCAGCAGCATGGCTTCGCCCATGGCGGCGTGGTCAGCTATCTGGCCGACAACGCGCTGACCTATGCCGGCGGCGCCGCGATGGCGGCGCCGGTGGTGACCTCGGAATACAAGATCAATTACGTGCGCCCCGCGTTGGGCGAGCGCTTGATCGCGCGTGCCGAGTGCGTCAGCCGGGGGCGGCAGCAGGCCGTGGTCCGTTGCGATGTCTTTGCCGTCCAGGACGGCGAGGAAAAGCTGTGCGCGGTCGCGCAGGGCACCATCGCGCGGATGGGCGAGGCGGGCTGAGTTTTTTTTAAGGGTTGGGGCGGGGTTGCCCTCTCTCCGGCCCTCTCCCGCAAGCGGGAGAGGGAGAACACCGGCGGGCTTTGACATGCCATCGGTGTGCTCCCCTCTCCCGCCCGCGGGAGAGGGGCCGGGGGAGAGGGCAACCCACGTCCGCATCCCGCTATCCATTCCCATCCCAAGGAGCGGCAATCGCCATGTCGTTGATCCTTTCCCGCCGCGACCTCGATTTTCTGCTCTACGAGTGGCTCGATGTCGAAACGCTGACGCGCATCCCGCGCTATGCCGACCACTCGCGCGAGACCTTCGATGCCGCGCTCGATACCTGCGAGAAGATCGCCACCGATCTGTTCGCCCCGCACAACAAGAAGAACGACCAGCAGGAACCGCATTTCGACGGCGAGACCGTCACCATCATCCCCGAAGTCAGGACCGCGCTGAAGGCGTTCTGCGACGCCGGCCTGATGGCGGCCGGGCAGGACTACGAACTGGGCGGCATGCAGCTGCCGGTGGTGGTCGAGAAGGCCGGCTTCGCGTATTTCAAGGGCGCCAACGTCGGCACCAGCTCCTATCCCTTCCTGACCATCGGCAACGCCAATCTGCTGCTGACGCACGGCACGCCGGCGCAGGTCGACACCTTCGTCAAGCCGGAGCTGGAAGGGCGATTCTTCGGCACCATGTGCCTGTCCGAGCCGCAGGCCGGCTCGTCGCTGTCGGACATCACCACGCGCGCCGACTACGAGGGCGAATCGCCGCTCGGCGCGCAATACCGGCTGCGCGGCAACAAGATGTGGATCTCGGCGGGCGAGCACGAGCTGTCCGACAACATCGTGCACCTGGTGCTGGCCAAGATCCCCGGCCCGGATGGCAAGCTGATTCCCGGCGTCAAGGGCATCTCGCTGTTCATCGTGCCCAAGTTCCTCGTCAATGCCGACGGCTCGCTGGGCGAGCGCAACGACGTGGTGCTGGCAGGACTGAACCACAAGATGGGCTATCGCGGCACCACCAACTGCCTGCTGAACTTCGGCGAGGGCACGCGCTACCGCCCGGGCGGGAAGGCGGGGGCGATCGGCTATCTGGTCGGGCAGCCGCACCAGGGCCTGGCGTGCATGTTCCACATGATGAACGAGGCCCGCATCGGCGTCGGCCTCGGCGCGGTGATGCTCGGTTATACCGGCTATCTGCATGCGCTGGACTACGCGCGCAACCGGCCGCAGGGCCGGCCGGTCGGCCCCGGCGGCAAGGACCCGTCGAGTCCGCAGGTCAAGCTGGTCGAGCATGCCGACGTGCGGCGCATGCTGCTGGCGCAGAAGAGCTACGTCGAAGGCGGACTCGCGCTGAACCTGTACTGCGCGCGGCTGGTCGACGAGGAGCGTGCCGCAGCCACGGCCGGCGATGCGGCGGAACACCAGCGGCTGGCCTTGCTGCTCGACATCCTGACCCCCATTGCCAAGAGCTGGCCGTCGCAATGGTGCCTGGAGGCCAACAGCCTGGCGATCCAGGTGCACGGCGGTTACGGCTATACGCGAGAGTACAACGTCGAGCAGTTCTATCGCGACAACCGCCTGAACCCGATCCACGAGGGCACGCACGGTATCCAGGGACTGGACCTGCTCGGGCGCAAGGTCGTGATGAAGGACGGCGCCGCCTTCAAGGCGCTGGGACAGGTGGTGCAGGCCACCATCGAACGCGCGATGGCCAGCGGCGACGAAGCCCTCGGCACGCATGCCCGGGCGCTGGCGGCGCGCGTCGCGCGGCTGGCCGACGTCACGGCCCAGTTGTGGGCGGCCGGCGATCCGGCGGTGACGCTGGCCAACGCCTCGGTCTATCTGGAGGCGTTCGGCCACGTGGTGGTCGCCTGGATCTGGCTGGAGCAGGCGATGCTGGCGCACCGCGCGCTGGCGGCGCTGCCGTCGGCGCATGCGGACGCGGATTTCTATCGCGGCAAGCTGGCGGCGGCCGATTACTTCTTCCGCTGGGAATTGCCGAAAGTGGGGCCGCAGCTCGATCTGCTGGCGTCGCTGGACCGCACCACGCTCGACATGCAGGACGCCTGGTTCTAGGACCAGCGCATCCACCAGCATCCACCAGCATCCACAAGACATCGGACACGCAGAACAAGGAGGGGACACCATGAAGACGATCGCACAGCTGTTCGATCTGAAGGGGCGCACCGCGCTGATCACCGGCGGCTCGCGCGGGCTCGGCCTGCAGATCGCCGAGGCGCTGGGCGAGCAGGGCGCGCGGCTGGTGCTGTCCGCGCGCAAGGCCGACGAGCTCAAGGCCGCGCAGGAACATCTGAAGGCGCGCGGCATCGAGGCCGACTGGATCGCCGCCGATGGCTCGCGCGACGAAGAGATCGCGCGCCTGGCCGACGAGTCGCTGGCTCGGCTGGGCCACGTCGACATCCTGGTCAACAATGCGGGCGCGACCTGGGGCGCGCCCGCCGAGGACCATCCGGTCGAGGCCTGGGACAAGGTGATGAACCTGAACGTGCGCGGCCTGTTCCTGCTGACGCAGCGCATCGGCAAGCAGTCAATGATTCCGCGCCGCTATGGCCGCATCATCAACGTCGCGTCGATCGCGGGGCTGGCCGGCAATCCGCCGGGCACGATGGAGACCATCGCCTACAACACGTCCAAGGGCGCGGTGGTCAATTTCACGCGCACACTGGCCGCCGAGTGGGGCGAGCACAATATCACCGTCAACGCGCTGGCGCCGGGCTTCTTTCCGTCGAAGATGACGCAGGGCTCGCTGGCGCGGCTGGGCGTGGACAAGATGTGCGAGGGCGTGCCGCTGCATCGCCTCGGGGACGACGAGGACCTGAAGGGCGCTGCGTTGCTGTTCGCGACCGAGGCCGGCAAGCACATCACCGGGCAGATCCTGGCGGTGGACGGGGGCGTCAGCGCGATTTGAACCACCCCTTTCCCCAGCGCTCTGCCCACAAGGGGAGAGGGAGGACACCACCGGCCATCGATTGCGCCGTCGGGTTTTCTTCCTCTCCCGCAAGCGGGAGAGGGATCGAGGGAGAGGGCAAGCAGCGCATCCCGACCGACACCCTGGCCATCGCCACTACCCAAGGACCACCACACCATGACCGAGCCCCGCAAAGGCTTCCCGATCCCGATTCCCTTCGTCGACGACCTCGGCCTGCGCTGCACGCATATGGGCGGCGGCGTCAGCGAGCTCGAGCTCGAGATCGAGCCGCGCCATCACAACGGCTGGGAGATGGCCCACGGCGGCGTGCTGATGACGCTGCTCGATGTCGCGATGGCGGTGGCCTGCCGCTCGGCCGATACCGAGGACGGCCGCGGCGTGGTGACCATCGAGATGAAGACCAGCTTCATGGCGCCGGGCCGCGGCACGCTGATCGCCCGCGGCGACTGCGTGCATCGCACCACCTCGATGGCGTTCTGCGAGGCGGAGATCGTCGACGCGGATGGCAAGCTGGTGGCGCGCAGCTCCGGCACCTTCAAGTACGTCCGCCGCTCGCCGCCGCAGCGCGCCGCCACCGCAGCGGATACCGGCGCCGACGGCTGAGCGCTGACCGCTGACCGGCGCGCGAGCACGGCGGCACCAACCGAATCCAAAGAGAAAAAACAAATGGAGACACCATGCAGGCCAATCGACGCGGGCGTACGCGCCTTCGCCAGATCGTTCGCCAGATCGCTCGTCGTAGCGTCCGTCGTTTCGTTCCCTCGCCGCTATCCGTCGCGGCCGTGCTGCTGACCGCCATGACGGTCCCCACGCAAGCGCAGACGCCGCCGGCGCGCACCTATGCCGATGCGGCGGCCACCGACCCCATCGCGCTGGGATGGATGCAGGGCTTTCCGCCGGCGCCGGACAAGGTGATCAGCTTCAGCGGCAAGAGCAACGGCTTCCCGCGGCACCGCTGGACCTTCTCCCATGTGCGCGAGCTGGTGCCGACCGTCTCGGTGTGGCGCGGCGCAGGCCCCGTGTCCGCGCTGCCGCGCGCCGAGCGCGACATTGGGGGTGTGCCCTTCGTCGATGCCGACGGCACGCGCCGCACCTTCGCCGACATGCTGGCGCTGACCTATACCGACGGCATCCTCGTGATGCACAAGGGCAAGGTCGTTTACGAGAAATACTTCGGCGCGCTGCAGCCGCAGCTGCCGCATGCGGCGTTCTCGATCACCAAGAGCTTCGTCGGTACGCTGGCCGCGATGCTGGCGACCGAGGGCAAGCTCGATCCGGAGGCGCCGGTCACGCGCTACGTGCCCGAGCTGGCGGACACCGCCTATGGCGACGCCACCGTGCGCCAGGTGATGGACATGACCATCGGCGTCAAATTTTCCGAGGACTACGCCGATCCCAAGGCCGAGGTCAACGACTATGCGCGCGCTGGCGGCATGATTCCGCGCCCGGCCGACTATGCCGGACCGCGCACCTTCTACGAGTTCCTGACGACGCTGCGCAAGGAGGGCGAGCATGACCGCGCCTTCGCCTACAAGACCGTCAACGCCGAAGTGCTGGCCTGGATCGTCCAGCGCGCCTCGGGCGTGCCGCTGCCCAGGCTGATGTCCGAGAAGCTGTGGCAGCCGCTTGGCGCCGAGGAGGACGCCTACTTCACCGTCGACAGCATCGGCACGCCAGGCGGCGGCGGGGCGGCCAGCACCACGCTGCGCGACCTGGCCCGCTTCGGCGAGGCGATGCGCAACGACGGCCGCTTCAACGGCCGCCAGGTGATCCCGCGCGCAGTGGTCGCCGAGGTGCGCGGCGGCGGCGACCGCGCCAAGTTCGCCAAATCGGTCTATGCTCATCTGCCTGGCTGGAGCTATCGCGATATGTGGTGGGTCTCGCACGACGACCACGGCGTGTTCGAGGCCCGCGGCATCTTCGGCCAGCGCATCCATATCGATCCGAAGGCCGAGATGACCATCGTGCGCTACGCCTCGCACCCGATCGCCGGCAATGCCGCCAACGACCCGATCACGCTGCGCGCCTACCGCGCGCTGGCGCTTGCGCTGATGCAGCGCTGATCCAGCCAACATCCACGTCCCACGACCCCCTGACAAAGGAACGCCCATGTCCGATACCTACAAGCGCATCGTCCTCGCCTCCCGTCCCAGTGGCGCCGTCTCGCCGGACAATTTCCGGCTCGAGCAGGTGCCGGTCCCCGAGCTCGCCGACGGGCAGGTGCTGGTCCGCAACCACTATCTGTCGCTCGACCCTTATATGCGCGGGCGCATGAACGAAGGCAAGTCCTACGCGAGCCCGCAGCCGCTGAACGAAGTGATGATCGGCGGCACCGTCGGCGAGGTGGTGGCCTCGCGCAATCCGAAGTACGCGGTCGGCGACAAGGTGCTGGGCATGTTCGGCTGGCAGGAGATGGGTGTCAGCGACGGCAGCGGCATGCAGAAGGTGGACACCAGCAGGATCCCGCTGTCGGCCTATCTGGGCGCGGTGGGCATGCCCGGCGTCACCGCCTGGTACGGCCTGAACCGGATCATCGCGCCCAAGGCCGGCGAGACCGTGGTGGTCAGCGCGGCCTCGGGCGCCGTGGGCAGCGTGGTGGGGCAGCTCGCCAAGATGGCCGGCTGCCGCGCGGTCGGCATCGCCGGCGGCAAGGAGAAGTGCGACTACGTGGTCAACGAGCTGGGCTTCGATGCCTGCATCGACTACAAGGCCGCATCCGATCCCAAGGCGCTGTACACGATGCTCAAGGAAGCCACGCCGCAGGGCGTCGACGGCTATTTCGAGAACGTCGGCGGCGAGATCCTCGATGCGGTGCTCTCGCGCATGAACCCGTTCGGCCGCATCGCGGTGTGCGGCATGATCGCCGGCTATGACGGCGAGCCGCTGCCGCTCAAGAACCCGCAGCTGATCCTGGTGTCGCGTCTGAAGATCGAGGGCTTCATCGTCTCGGAGCACATGGACGTGTGGCCGCAGGCGCTGTCCGAGCTCGGCGGCGCGGTGGCGCAGGGCAAGCTCAAGTTCCGCGAGAGCGTCGCGCAGGGGCTCGAGAGCGCGCCCGAGGCCTTCATGGGCTTGCTCAAGGGCAAGAACTTCGGCAAGCAGTTGGTCAAGCTGATCTGATCGGCCGGCCTCCGCTACCCGCTACCGGTTACCGCTACCCGCTACCCGCAGGAGACCGCGATGAACGCTCCCATCCACGCAACCCAGGCACCGCAGCGTGCCGGCCGCGCCGACGAGATCGGCGCGGATCTGCCCGAGGAAATCAAGGCCAAGTACCGCGTGCTGCCGCGTCCGCCGCGCTTCGAGACCCATGCCGAGGAGCGCCTGCATCGCAAGCAGCGGCTGGCGGCGGCCTTCCGGCTGTTCTCGAAGTTCGGCTTCGACGAGGGCGTGGCCGGCCATATCACCGCGCGCGACCCGGAGTTTCCCGATACCTTCTGGGTCAATCCGTTCGGTGTGCATTTCAGCCAGGTCAACGTATCGAATCTGATCCGCTGCGATCACCACGGCAACGTGGTCGAGGGCAACCATCCGGTCAACGCCGCCGCCTTCGCGATCCACTCGCGCGTGCACCAGACCCGCGAGGACGCGGTCGCCGCCGCGCATTCGCACAGCACCTATGGGCGCGCCTGGTCGACGCTGGGCCGGCCGCTCGATCCGCTGACGCAGGACGTCTGCGCCTTTTACCAGGACCACGCGGTCTACGATGACTTTGGCGGCGTGGTGGTCGAGCTCGACGAGGGTCAGCGCATCGCCAATGCGCTGGGGTCCAACAAGGCCGTGATCCTGCAGAACCACGGGCTGCTGACGGTGGGCCGCACCGTCGACGAGGCGGCCTGGTGGTTCATCACGATGGAGCGCTCGTGCCAGGTGCAGCTGCTGGCCGAGGCGGCCGCGGCACGCACCGGCGGCGCGCCGAAGACGATTTCGGACGCGGCCGCGCGCCAGGCCTATTCGATCGTCGGCACCGCGCAGGCCGGCTGGTTCCAGTTCCAGCCGCTGTACGCGCGCATCGTCAAGGAGCAGCCCGACCTGCTCGACTGACGCGCGAAGGAGACCGTGATGAAACAGTTCCAGGAAAGAGTGGCCGTGATCACCGGCGGCGCGTCGGGGTTCGGCAAGGAATTCGCGCGCCTTGGCGCGGCGCTCGGCATGCGGCTGGTGCTGGCCGACGTCCAGCAGGACGCGCTCGACGCCACCGTGGCGGAGCTGCGCGCGCACGGCGCCCGCGCGATCGGGCTGCGCGTCGACGTATCGAAGGCCGAGCAGGTGCAGGCGCTGGCCGATGCCGCGATCGAGGCGTTCGGCGAGGTCAACCTGCTGTTCAACAACGCCGGCGTCGGCGCCGGCGGCCTGATCTGGGAGAACTCGCAGAAGGACTGGGATTGGGTGCTGGGCGTCAACCTGCACGGCGTGATCCACGGTGTGCGCATCTTCACGCCGCTGATGCTCGAGGCCGCCGCCCGCGACGCCTCGTACGAGGGCCATATCGTCAATACCGCGTCGATGGCCGGCTTGCTGAATCCGCCGGCGATGGGCATCTACAACGTCTCCAAGCATGCGGTGGTGTCGCTGTCCGAGTCGCTGTACCAGGACCTGGCGCTGGTGACCGAACAGGTGCATTGCTCGCTGCTGTGCCCGTATTTCGTGCCGACCGGCATCCACCAGTCGCACCGCAATCGTCCCGCCGACCTGAGCAACGAGGCGCCGCCGACGCGCTCGCAGCTGGTCGCGCAGGCGCTGTCGGACAAGGCCGTCACCTCGGGCAAGGTCAGCGCCGAGGACGTGGCGCGGATGACCTTCGACGCGATCCGCGAGCAGCGCTTCTACATCTATTCGCATCCGCACGCCCTGGCGCCGGTGCAGCAGCGCTTCGAGGACATCGTCGGGCAGCGCAATCCTGGCGATCCGTTTGCCGGCAAGCCGCAGGTGCGCGAGGAGCTGGTCGCGGCGCTGCGCGGCTGACCCGAGACAGGCGCCCGGGCACGGAGCGTGCATGGGCTACCGGCGCCCCGGCGTAAGGGGGGCAGTGTCTTCCGCGGTTGTCGCCCGAAGGCACTGGGTCCCCGCGTTCGCGGGGACGACACGAATGGCAGCAGAGAGAGATAGAAAGAGGAGACCATGAGCACATCGGCCGTGATCCATCATCTGCAGTACGCCTCGCTGCCGAACGGCACGCGGCTGCACTACGCCAGCGCGGGGCAGCGCGGCAAGCCACTGATGCTGTTCGTCCATGGCTTTCCCGAGTTCTGGTACGCGTGGGAAGCGCAGCTCGCTGAATTCGGCCAGACCCAGTTCGCGGTCGCGCCGGATCTGCGCGGCTTCAATCTGTCCAGCAAGCCCGCCGCGGTCGAGGCCTACAAGCCGCGCCATCTGGTCGAGGATCTGGTGCAGTTCATCGCGGCGCTGGGTTACGACCGCTGCGTGGTGGTGGCGCACGACTGGGGTGGGGCGGTGTGCTGGAATCTGGCGATCCAGTTCCCGGCGCTGGTGCAACAGCTGGTCATCATCAACGCGCCGCACCCGTATCTGTTCGCCCGTGCGCTGGCCGAAGACCCGCAGCAGCAGGCGGCTTCGGCCTATATGAACTGGCTGCGCAAGCCGGGCTGCGAGCAGGTGCTGGCGGCCGACAACCATGCCAAGCTGGCCGGTTTGCTGTCCGGCGGCGATGCGCCGCCCGACTGGTTCACCGGCGAGACCCGCGACAAGTACCTCGCCGCGTGGTCGCAGCCGGGCGAGGGCGGCTCCCATCCGCTGACCGGCAGCGTCAACTACTATCGCGCCTCGCCGCTGCATCCGCCGGCGCCGGGCGATGCGCCCCCCGATCTGTCGCGCCTCGATCCCGAGTCCTTCGTCGTGCGCGTGCCGACGCTGGTGATCTGGGGCGAGAACGATCGTGCGCTGCCCAAGTCGCTGGTCGACGGGCTCGATCGCTTCGTGCCGCAACTGCGGCTGGAGCGGATCCCGGAAGGCACGCACTGGGTCGTGCACGAGCAGCCGGAGCGGATCAACCGCTTGATTCGGAGTGCGTTGGGGTAATGGGGGGCGCAGGGGATGGCAAGCGCTGTTGCCCTCTCCCCAGCCCTTCACAGCCCGCCAAAGGCCCCCAGCCGCTGCCGATACAGCCGGTAGTTCTCGTCGTCGAAGCAGACGAAGGTCACCTGTTCGATGGTGTCGGCTTCGGCCAGCGCCTCGCGCACCGCGGCGATCGCGATATCGGCGGCGCGCTCTCGCGGAAAGCCGTAGACCCCGGTGCTGATATTCGGGAAGGCCAGCGTGCGCAGCCGGTGCGCGGCGGCGAGCTTGATGCTGTTGCGATAGGCGCTGGCCAGCAGCGCGTCCTCGTTCTCGTTGCCGCCGCGCCAGACCGGGCCGACCGCGTGGATCACATAGGGCGCCGGCAGCAGGCCGCCGGTCGTGATCACCGCCTCGCCGGTCGGGCAGCCGCCCTGGCGCTCGCGGATCTCGCGGCAGGCCGCCATGATGGCCGGACCGCCGGCCCCGTGGATCGCGCCATCGACGCCGCCGCCTCCGAGCAGGCCGCTGTTGGCCGCGTTGACGATGGCATCGACCTCCATCCGCGTGATATCGCCGTGCACCACCTGCAAGTGTTCGCCAGCCATGCCCGCCTCCTTGCGTCCGATGCGCGTGGCACCGAATGAGCCTTACATCGAATGAGCCTTACATCGAATGAGCCTTACATCGACTCCGCCAGCATACGCCGGTAGTCCTCGGCGCTGGCTTCCTTGGGATTGGTCTTGTGGCAATGATCGGCCAGCGCGCCGGCCACGACCTTGTCGAACATCGCCTCCGTGACGCCCATCGCGGCCAGCCCCGTCGGCAGGCCCAGGCGGGCGGTCATGTCGTACACCGCCTGCGCGACATCGGCGTCGGCCGGCAGATGCATCGCGCGGCGCAGGCGGCCATAGCGGTCCTCGCGCACGATGCTCGGCGCGTCGGCGTTGAAGCGCAGCACCGCGGGCATCACCACCGCGTTCAGCGTGCCGTGGTGCAGGCCGGTGCGGCCGTCGATCTTCAGGCCGCCGAGCGGGTGCGACAGCGAGTGGACGCAGCCCAGGCCCTTCTGGAAGGCCATCGCGCCCTGCATCGACGCGCTCATCATGTTCAGGCGCGCCTCGCGGTCGCTGCCGTCGCGCGTGGCGCGTTCGATATGGGCCCAGGCGCGCTCCAGGCCGTCGAGCGCGATGCCGTCGGCCGGCGGGTTGAAGGCAGGGGCCAGGAACGTCTCGATGCAATGCGCGATCGCGTCCATGCCGGTCGCCGCCGTCAGCCCGGGCGGCAGGCCCAGCGTCAGCTCGGGATCGCAGATCGCGGACTTGGGCAGCAGATGCCAGGAGTGGAAGCCGAGCTTGCGGCCGTCGTCGAGGATGATGATGGCGCCGCGCGCGACCTCGCTGCCGGTGCCCGAGGTGGTCGGCACCGCGATCAGCGGCGCGGCGCGCTCGGTGATCTTGCCGCTGCCGCCCTCGATGGTGGCGTAGGTGGTCAGCTCGCCCTCGTGCGTGGCCAGGATCGCGATGCCCTTGGCCAGATCGATCGAGGAACCGCCGCCGACCGCGATCAGGCCGTCGCAGCCCTCGCTGCGGTATTGCGCCGCGGCCTGGCGCACCATTGCCTCGGTCGGATTGGACGGGGTGTCGTCGAACACGGCCACCGGCAGCCCCTCGAGCGCGTCGATGGCGCGCTGCGCGATGCCGGCAGCGACCACGCCCTTGTCGGTGACCAGCAGCGGGCGGCGGATGCCGATGCGCTCGCATTCCGATTTCAACAACTTGACCGCACCGAAATCGAGATGGATATGGGTCAGGTAATAGATAAAGGCCATCGTGCTTGTCTCCGTGATTGTTATGTCGGCGGGGCGCCGGGTGGCCGCATCGTGCTGCGCTGCCATGCCGTCGCCCGGTGCAAATCCAGGCCCGGACGATTGTCGCAGCGTTTTCCGTCCGGCGGGGAGGGGGCAAACGCGGTGTCGCATGGCGACATTTTCCACACCGGAATGCCCACAAAGCGCCGGCATCATACTAAAATCGAACGCTCGTTCACAATTCGAACTTCACCGGAATTCCAGCCGTTCGCGGCGCCAAGCCACACCGCACCATCGCCTCGCCTTCATGTCAGCCGTCCCGTCCGCGTTCCCCGCGTCCTCCGTCCCGCCAGGCATGCCGGCGCAGCCGCTCGATCCCCAGATCGCGCAGTTGCTGGACATGGTGGCGCGCGCCAAGCGGCCGCCGCTGCATCATCTGGACCCGGCCGACGCGAAGATCGCCTACGAGAAAAGCGCGCTGATCCTGGACGTGGCGCCCGCACCGGTGCACAGCGTCGAGGACTTCACGGTGCCGGCGCGCGACGGCCATGCGATTCCGGTGCGGCTCTATGCGCCGCGCGAGGCGAGCTGGGCCGAGCCCTTGCCGCTGCTGCTGTATTTCCACGGCGGCGGCTTCACGGTCGGCAGCATCGCCACGCACGAGCCGCTGTGCCGGCTGCTGTGCGCGCGCGCCGATGCGATGGTGCTGTCGGTCGACTACCGGCTCGGGCCGCAATGGAAGTTCCCCACGGCGGTCGACGATGCGTTCGACGTGCTGCACTGGGTCTTCGAGCAGGCGCCGCGGCTGGGCGCGGATGCGAATCGCATTGCGCTCGGCGGCGACAGCGCCGGCGGCACGATGGCGGCGGCCTGCGCGATCGAGGCGCGCGACCGCGGTCTTGCGCCGGTGCTGCAGATGCTGCTGTATCCGGGCACCAGCGCGCGCCAGGACACGCCGTCGCAGCGGGCGCTGGCCGACGGTTATCTGCTGACCGCGTCGATGAT
The DNA here is from genome assembly GCA_031180665.1 of Cupriavidus sp. GTDB lineage: Bacteria > Pseudomonadota > Gammaproteobacteria > Burkholderiales > Burkholderiaceae > Cupriavidus. The sequence goes on from JAPSLP010000001.1 coordinate 225,603, forward strand.
CCAGTGGTTCTTCGCGCAGTACCTGGACCGCGAGCAGAGCCGCGACGACTGGCGCTTCGCCCCCCTTGACGGCGGCGGCACCGGTGCCGACGTCAAGGGCTGCTGTCCCGCCTGGATCGCGGTGGCGGGCTACGACCCGCTGCACGACGAAGGCGTCGCGTACGCCGGGAAGCTGCGCGCGGCCGGCGTGCCGGCAGAAGTGGCGGACTATCCCGGCATGATCCATGATTTCTTCAAGCTGGGACGGTTCGTTCCGGCAGTGGCGCGCGCGCACGACGATGCCGTGCGCGCGTTGCGAACGGCCTTCGGCACCGCGCCGCCCATCTAGGGCCGCGCTCGATGCCAAGCCAAGGCGGTCGCAGAAACCCCGGTTTTTCAGGCAATCAACGAGTACCCGAGCAGTACCTTGTAGCAACAGGAGACGACTACAGATGCAACGCCGCCACTTCCTCGCCCATGCGGGCGCCATCGCCGCCGCCGCGGTAACCGGCCTGGCCGCCACCCCCGCGGCCCACGCCCAGGCGGACAATTTCCCGCAGAAGCCGATCCGCCTCATCATCGGCTACACGGCGGGCGGTTCCACCGATATTCCGTTCCGCGTGCTCGCGGAGAATGCCTCGAAGATCCTGGGCCAGCCGGTGATCGTCGAGAACAAGCCCGGTGCCGGCGGCGTGCTGCCGGCGCAGATGATGCAGGCCACGCCGCCCGACGGCTATACGCTGGCGCAGATCCCGCTGCCGGTGTTCCGCCTGCCCTACACGACCAAGATCAACTGGGACCCGGTCAAGGACCTGACCTATGTGATCAACCTGGCCGGTTATGCCTTCGGCCTGGTCGTGCCGGCCGATTCGCCGATCAAGACCATGCAGGAGTACATCGCCTACGCCAAGGCCAACCCGGGCAAGCTGACCTATGGCACGCCCGGCTCGATGACGACGCTGCATCTGACGATGGAAGAGCTGGCGATGAAGCAGAACGTCCAGTTCTCGCACATCCCGTTCAAGGGCAATTCCGAGTCGATGCAGGCGCTGCTGGGCGGCCATGTGATGTCGGTGGCCGACACGCCGGCCTGGGCGCCGTACGTCGAGCAGGGCCGCCTGCGCCTGCTGTCCGTATGGGGCGACAAGCGTTCGCCGCGCTTCCCCAACGTGCCGACGCTTAAGGAGCTGGGCCTGGGCATCGTGCAGACCTCGCCGTTCGGCCTGGCCGCGCCCAAGGGCACCGACCCGAAGATCGTCAAGAAGCTGCATGACGCCTTCAAGCAGGCGATGGAAATGCCGAACTACCGCGAGTCGCTGGCCAAGTTCGACATGGAGCCGTTCTACATGAACAGCGAGCAGTACGCGAAATTCGCCGCCGACACGGTCAAGAAGGAAAAGGCCATCATCGAGAAGCTGGGCCTGGCCCGGCCGCAGTAAGGTCACGAGCCCCAGTCCAGGGCTCGACGGTCGTCCCCGCGCATGCGGGGACCCAGCGGCTTGCCGTGGCGTCACCGAAGCCGCTGGGCTCCCGCTTTGGCGGGGGCGACGACTTGTCTTGACGCTATCCCTCTCGAGGAATCCGCATGGCCAAGGAAGAGTTTCGCCACAGCATGCCGCTGCGCGTGCGCTGGGCCGAGGTCGATCCGCAGTCGATCGTCTTCAACGCGCATTACCTGACGTATTGCGACATCTGCGTGACCGAGTACTGGCGCGCGGTCGGCATCCGCTATCCCGAGGACGTGCTGCACGCGCATGGCGTCGATATGTACGTCGTCAAATCGACGCTGGAGTACCACGGCTCGGCCCGCTTCGACGACATGCTCGACATCCGCGGCCGCATCGCGCGCATCGGCCGCTCCAGCATGCTGTTCCGCGTCGAGATGTACCGCGGCGACGAGCACCTGATCACCGGCGAGATCGTCTACGTCTGCGCCGATCCGGCAACGCAGCGTTCGGCGCCCGTGCCGGGGGCGGTGCGCGAGGCGATCGTTACCTACGAGACGGTGGCGCCGGAGCAGTAGGGGCCGCATCGGCGCAGCAGCTCAAAAAGCGGAAGAAAATCCCAACTCGCTGTGGCAGGCTCGGGGCCTTCATTGTTTGGAGGATCCACCATGCTAGGCAACAACCCCATCGCGTCCGGTACGGCTGGCACGTTCGCCACATCGAGCGCCGCCTCGCCGTCCACCACGACGCAGTCCAACGACGAAGCGACGGCAAGCCAAGGCCGGTTGCCCGATGGCTCCGTCATCGCGCTGGCGACATCGCCGCAGGCATCGGCCGGCGCCGCCGACCTCGCCGGAGCGCTCTTCACCCCCGCGGCAAGTCTTGCCGATCCGGCCCCGCCTTCTCCCCTCGCGGCAATCAAGGCGACTTCCGAATTCCAGCAGCTGCGCTCGCGCCTGGCCGAGCATACCGCGAACATCAAAAAGGAAGCCCAATATCGGCCAAAGCGCGCGGGCGACCGCTATGAATGGCTGCAGCCGGAATTGCGCACGGTTTGGCCGCGCAAGCAGTTATGGTTCCAGGGCACCTGGCTCAACGGCAACTCCATCAGCGTGCAGGGCCGTCCGGTGGCCATCGCGACCCAGCACCCCTTGCCGGGAGAAAGCCTGGACGCCTTCCTCAAGCAGCTGCTTTGCGACTGTCCGCCGTTGATCGTCGTACTCGGCTCGGACGCAGAGATCGCCAACCCGAAGGAGCAGATGCCAGATTATTTCCGGCCCTCTAACGCGCGCGCCGACCTCGAATACATTCCGCCGGAAGGGCGCCGGTTGCAACCCGTGGACAACGATGTGCTTGGCTCCTACCTCGTCGAGGGCGGCATGTACGTGGGCGAGAGTTGGCTGATCGTGGTGCAGGGCATCAAGCCGATGTCGCCATTGACCGAGCCGGGACTGGGCAGCATCAGTACGGGCGTCATCCGGGTGCGCGAGCGCCCGGCCAATCCGATGCGGCACGGCGAGCCGCGCAGCCATGAGCTGGAGGTGGTGCACCTGCGGGCCACCAACAAGGACGGCGTAATGTCGGCGGCGGAGCTGGCGTGGCTGGGTGCCAAGGTCACGGCGGCGCGCCGCGCGTCGAACGCGCTGCCCATCCTTCATTGCAACAGCGGCGCGGGGCGCAGCGCCCTGGTGATCGCGGCGTCGGTACTTGGCGACCCCACTTCGGCGGCGTCGGTCGAGACCGTCGTGCGCGACATCCGCAGAAGCCGGCACTGGTGGGCGCTCCGGAGCGAGGACCACATCGCCTGCCTGGCCCTGTTCGCCCAGGAACGCGGCAAGCCGCTGCTCGGCGCGGCGCCCGCCGTGCCGCTGGAGCCGCCACCGGAGCCCGATCCGTTCGGGTCGGTCAGCAAGATGGCGACGGACGGATGCCGGACGCAATGAAGGCAACCGCGTTGCCGCGTTCAGGTCACGCCGCAGCTTCATCGAGCCATCACCCGCGACGGTCTGGCAGTGGTAGCAGTCGAACCGTGCCAGCAGTTTGCCGAGGCCGCGACGCAGTCCGCTGAAAGATCGGGCCGACGCGAGTATCATGCCGATCCTCGCCAACCGACGCGTCATCCCTCTCACCATGACCATCACCGTTCGCCTGCTGCCCTGGTCCGAAGCGCGCGAGACCGCCCGCGCGATCCGCTATGCCGTGTTCGTCGAAGAGCAGGGCGTGCCGGTCGAACTCGAATGGGACGAATGGGACGAGCCGAGCTGGCATGCGATTGCCTATGACGCGCAGGGCGCCGCGGTGGCGACGGGCCGGCTGCTGCCGGATGGCCATATCGGCCGCATGGCGGTACTGGCCAGCGCGCGCGGTACCGGCATCGGCGCGCGCGTGCTCGATGCGCTGATGGCCAAGGCCGAGGAACTCGGCTATCCCGAACTGGTGCTCAACGCCCAGTCGCATGCGGCGCCGTTCTACGCCCGTGTCGGCTTCCAGCAGGTCGGCGAGCCGTTCGAGGAAGCGGGCATTCCCCATATCGAGATGCGCAAGCGGCTGTCGGGCAGGGCACAAGGCTAGCCCCCCGGCAGGCTCGAAACCTCGGCTCGGGCGGCCGGCGCGTCAGCCATCCGCCGACGGCCGCCGCGGCGGCGATATGAGACCATGCAGGGTCCGTCGGCGCCTTCTTCCGCTTGCCTGGTGCTCGTTTTGCGCTTGTCCTGCGTCAGGCACCGCTGTCCTGTGTCAGGCGCCTCGGCCCTGCGTTTGGCGCGGTGCGAAGCCACATCAAGCCGCAAGCCGTCCCAAGCCGTCCCAAGCCGCACCGCGCCACATCAAGCCGTACCGAGCCGTACCAACCGTCTCGCATGAACGACCTTTCGACCGATCTGCCGCGGCAGTCCGCGGCGCCCGTATCGCAATCTCCCGCCCCCGCCGATCCGCCGCCGCTGCGCACCGCGCCGGCCACCTGGGCCACGATGGCGCTGTTCTTCGTCAATGGCGCGACCTTCGCCACCTGGGGCGTCCACATTCCGACCATCAAGGCGCGCTTCGGCCTGTCCGACGCCGTGCTGTCGATGGCCATGCTGGCGGTGGCCTTCGGCGCCATCATCGCAATGGGCCCGGTGGGGCGCTGGATCTCCAGGGTCGGCAGCACGCGTGCCTGCATGTCGGGCGGTGTCGCCTATGGCCTGGCCACCATCGCGATCCTGGCGATGCCGCATTTCTACGCGCTGGTGCCCGCGCTGATCGCCTTCGGCATGGCCAGCGCCGTGTTCGATGTCGCGATGAACGCGCAGGCCGCCACGGTCGAATCCCATCGCCACAAGCCGATCATGTCGGCGCTGCACGGCATGTTCAGCCTCGGCGGCATGGTCGGCGCGGCGGTGGGTGGGCTGCTGCTGTCGCTGCAGGTGCCGCCGCTCGTGCACGCGATCGGCATGGCGCTGCTGACTGCGGGCGTCGGGCTTGCCTCGAAGCGCTGGCTGCTGCCCGACCACCCGAGCGCACCGCATGCCGGCAAGGGCCACGACCATGCCGGCCGCGCGCTGTGGCTGCTGGGCCTGATGGCGTTTCTGGGGCTGGTGGGCGAGGGTGCGATGTACGACTGGACCAGCGTCTATATGCGCGAGATCGCGCAGGCACCGATCGGCTGGATCAGCTTCGGCTATGCGGCCTTCTCGGGCGGCATGGCGGTGGGGCGCTTCACCGGCGATCTGGCGCGGGCGCGCTGGGGCGATGCCGGCACGCTGACGGCGAGCGCCTGGTTGGCCTTCGTCGGCATCGGCCTCGCACTGCTGTGGCCCGCGCCGTCGGCGAGCCTGCTGGGCTTTGCGATGATGGGCCTGGGCGCGGCCAATATGGTGCCGATCTTCTTCGTGGCCGCGTCGCGGCTGCCCGGCGTGCCGCCGGCCGAGGGCATCTCGCGCGTGGCGCGCTTCGGCTATATCGGGCTGATGCTGGGCCCGGTGATGATCGGCGGCGTGGCGCATGCCAGCGATCTGCGCTATGGGCTTGGCCTGGTGGCGCTGACGATGGGATGGATCGCGCTGGCGGGGGCGCGGACGGTGCGGCGCTATCTGTCGAGCTGAGTGCCAATGCCGTTCGCCCTCGCGCACGCTGCGGCCCGGCGTCCTTATCCGCCTACGCCCGTCGACATCACTGGGTTCCCGCCTGCGCGGGAATGACAGGGGAATTCAGCGCGGAGCGGGGATCGTCCCGGCGCGGCTGGTCACGCTCATCTGCCCTCGATACGACACCTCGCCGATCGGGCCCGCCGCATCGAAGCTGCGCTCGCTCAGGTCGAAGCGGCCATCGTGGCGCACCCGCAGCACCGTGCTGGCGCGCGTGCCGTACGAGGGGGAACGGATAAAGGCCGACGACAGCAGCTTTTCCCATTCGGGCGCAACGCCGGTCTGCGGCAGTTCGAAGTCGCAGGCCTGGCGGGTATCGGCCAGCAGCGCCAGATAGGGCTCGACGCTGGCATTGGGCGCGCCGGTATCGGCGGCCAGCGTCTCGGCCAGCGCGCCGACGCGGCTGCGCACCTTGGGCCAGGGCGTATCGAGCAGCGCATTGGACAGGCCGTACAGACCGGGCTTGAGCCGCTGCGGGGCGCCGTCGGGCGAGCGGTTGCTGTACCACCACAGCGCATCCAGATCGCCCGCGAGCAGGTTGAAGCCGTTATAGGCGCCGGGGCCGCGAATGCCGGCACCACGGGCCAGATCCCCGACATATTGTTCCGGCGACGCCTCGCCGCGCAGGAAGCCCGCCACCAGCTCGCCACGCGAGCGCGCATCGGTGCGCTTTTCGGACGGCGCGCGGTAATTGGTCAGCGCGGCAAAGCGCCCGCCGGCGGTCACGCCCATCCAGGTGCCAGGTTCGCCGATCACGTCCGCCTGGTCGCGGCCGGCCAGCACCTCGGGCGCATCGTCCCACCAGTGCGCCGGCGCTGCCGGGCGGACATAGAATTCATCGCGATTGGCCGCGACCACCAACGCATAGTCGGGGTGGGCCTGCCAGGCGACGAGGATCAAACACATAAGCCATTCCTTGTTGCGGTCCGCTGCATCGGTGCAGTGCATCGGTACAGCGGCGCCGCGCTACAACAGGTCCAGGTCGACGAACCGTTCGACCTGGCGCTCGCCTTCGAGCCAGTGCTGCAAACCGCTTTGCCGCCACAGACCGTCGAGCGTCGCATCGAAGGCCGGCGGCACGTCGGCATAGGCCTCCATCCAGGTCTGCAGGCCGGCGCGGGTCTCGGGCCTGCGCATCAGCGTACCACCGATCCCGGTGGCTTCGGCCACAGTGGCCATCCAGCGGTGCCAGTACGGCAGCGCTTCGGCGGCCTCGTGCTCGCGCACGCGGAAGTAGACGAACAGGTGGTCGCTCATGGCGGCATCTCCTTGCGGACCTGGGATTTGCGCAGCCTTACGCGGCCGGATCGGTGGCCAGCAGCGGCACGGGGTAGGGCAGCTCGCCCACGGCGACCGCCAGCCCCTCTGCATGGCCCAGATGGAGGCTGGCGCCGGCCGCATCGATCTTGAGCTCGGCCAGCGCGTCCCAGCCGGCGCCATCGGGTTTGGGCGCGGCGTTGACGATCATGCCGCTCGGCTGGCCGGGATCGTCGGCGCGATAGATTTCCGCGCCTTCGTCCGGCGTCTCGCCTTCGCCGCTGACCAGCCACATGCGGCGCTTGAGCGTGCCGCGATACTGGCTGCGCGCGACGACTTCCTGGCCCGGATAGCAGCCCTTGCGGAAATTGACCCCGCCCAGCAGCTCGAAATTGATCATCTGCGGCACGAACTGTTCCTGCGTCGCCACCACGATGCGCGGGATCCCGGCGCGGATCTCCAGCCAGTCCCACAACTGCGCATCGGCCGGCAGCAGCGTGGTGCCGAGCGTTTGCTGCAGGGCATCGGCCTGCGCGGCGGGCGCCACGACTTGCCAGCGCGGCACGCCATCGGCGTCGGGCAGGCGGATCACCGTGGCCTCGCCGGCGCTGGCGGTAGCCCAGGGCTCGGCGGGGGCGGGCAGACCGGCAGCGGACAGCGCGCTGCCACCCTTGGCGCCGGCCACGCCGACAATGCCGGCGTCGGCGCCCAGGTCCGACAGCTTGGCCTTGGCGCGCAGCACGAACATCGACAGCCGCTTCTGGATCGCCGGCTGCAGGTCAGCCGATAGCTGCATGGCGATGCCCTGGGCATCACGCCAGATCAGCAGCGTCGCCAGCAGGCGGCCCTTGGGCGAGCAATAGCCGGCCAGACGGGCCTGCCCCGGGGACAGGTCCTCGACGGCATTGGTCAGCTGGGTATGCAGGAAGGTGGCGGCGTCATCGCCGGCCACGCGGATCAGGCCCAGATCGGCGGGGCGGCAAACGACGCCGTCCTGGCGCAGGGCGGCGAACTGGGCGGCGCGGGCGGGATTGGGGGCGTGCATGGATTGACTTCGATTCGGAGCCGGCGCGCGGGCCGGCACGGTTGGCGGATGGCTTGTGCAGGGCTTGTCACAACTTGTGACGCAGCGAGCGGCGGCCCCTGACAAGGCTCCCGGTATTATATGGGTCTGCCGTCATTGCGGCCGGCGGCCGTCTTTCGGTCACCCGTTGAGCCTGCCACCCCTGCTGCCTGCCCGTTTTGGAGCTGCACGGCAGCCCCGGCGGCGCCGATTCACGAGAGACCCTCGCTTATCTCCGCAGTTTGATCCGCTCTTATCCAAGCTTGTCGATGAAACGTTTTCTATCCCGGCTGGTTCTGGCCGCCGTGGCATTCGCGCTGGCCGCCGCCGGCGCCTTCGCCTGGTGGGCCAACCAGCCGCTGACGCTGCGCAGCTCGCCGCTCGAAGTGATCGTCAAACCCAATTCCAGCGTGCCGAGCGTCGCCCGTCAGGTGGCCCGCGGCGGCGTGCCGATCGATACCCGGCTGTTCGTGCTGCTGGCCCGGCTGACCGGCAATCACGCCAGCCTGAAGGCGGGTGGCTACCAGTTCGAGAGCGGCGTCACGCCGCTGCAGGTGATCGGCCGCATCGCCCGGGGCGAGGTCAACCACCATGTGCTCACTGTGATCGAGGGCTGGGAATTCCGCCGCATGCGCGCCGCCGTCGACGCCCATCCCGCGCTGCGCCACGACACCAAGGGTATGAGCGAGGCCGAGCTGCTCAAGGCAATCGGCGCCACAGAGACCTCGGCCGAGGGGCTGTTCTTCCCCGATACCTATCTGTTCGCCCGCGGCAGCAGCGATGTCGAGCTGTACCGGCACGCCTACCGGGCGATGCAGCGGCGGCTGAACGAGGCCTGGAACGCGCGCTCGCCCGACCTGCCGTACAAGACGCCCTACGAGGCGCTGATCATGGCCTCGATCGTCGAGAAGGAGACCGGCCAGGCGGCCGAGCGGCCGATGATTGCCGCGGTCTTCATCAACCGGCTGCGCAAGAACATGATGCTGCAGACCGATCCGACCGTGATCTACGGCATCGGCGAGGTGTTCGACGGCAATCTGCGCAAGCGCGATCTGCAGGCCGACACTCCGTACAATACGTACACCCGCGCCGGCCTGCCGCCCACGCCGATTGCCTTGCCGGGCGTGGCCTCGCTGGCGGCGGCGACCACCCCGGCGCCGACCGACGCGCTGTATTTCGTCGCCCGCGGCGATGGCACCAGCCACTTCTCCAACTCGCTTCCCGAACACAATCGCGCGGTCGATCAATACCAGCGCGGCAAATAATCACGAACATCATCGCCATGCGCGGAACATTCATTACCTTCGAAGGCATCGACGGCGCCGGCAAGAGCACGCACCTGGTCTGGTTCGCCGAGCGGCTGCAGCAGCGGCTGGGGCAGGGCAGGCGTGTGGTGACCACGCGCGAGCCAGGCGGCACCGCGCTCGGCGAGGACCTGCGCCAACTGCTGCTGCACCGGCCGATGCATCTGGAGACCGAGGCGCTGCTGATGTTCGCCGCCCGGCGCGAGCATCTGGCCGAAGTGATCGAGCCGGCGCTGGCGCGCGGCGATTGGGTCATCTCGGACCGTTTCACCGATGCCACCTTCGCCTATCAGGGCGGCGGCCGGGGCCTTGCCCGGGAACGGCTGGAGACGCTGGAGCGCTGGGTGCAGGGCGATCTGCAGCCGGACCTGACGCTGCTGTTCGACGTGCCGCTGGAGGTGGCCAGCGCCCGCCTGGCCGGGGCGCGCGAGCCGGACAAGTTCGAGGCCGAGTCCGCTGCATTTTTTGCGCGCACGCGGGCCGAATACCTGCGGCGGGCAGAGCAGGCGCCGGCGCGCTTCCGCCTGATCGACAGCACACGGCCGATCGCCGAGATTCAGACAACACTTGAACAGATTCTGGTAAGCCTTTGAAATTAAACCGGCATCACGATTCTATGATGAGACCGCCGGGCCGATCGTTGCAGTGACTGCAATAGCGTCGAATCCTGCCAAACAACATCAAATATTGCCGATAACTCATTGATTTCCATGCTCTATCCCTGGCAAACCGAAGACTGGCGACAGCTGATGGCGCTGCGCGGCCGGCTGCCGCACGCGCTGCTGCTGCACGGTCAGCAGGGCATCGGCAAGCGGGACCTGGCGCTGCACTTCGCCCAGGCGCTGCTGTGCGACACCCCGCTTGCCGACGGCCAGCCGTGCGGCACCTGCGCCGCCTGCCACTGGTTCGGCCAAGGCAACCATCCGGATTTCACCGTGGTGCGGCCGGAGGCGATGGAGGGCGGGGAGGCGGATGCCGAGGCCAAGGCCGACGACGGCGGCGGCAAGAAGAAGGCCCCCAGCAAGATCATCCGGATGGAGCAGGTGCGGGCGTTGATCGAGGCGGTCGGCATCGGTACGCATCGATCCGGGCTGCGTCCGGTCGTGGTCTACCCGCTCGACGCCCTGCAGCACGAAGGCGCCAACGCCCTGCTCAAGACCCTGGAGGAACCGCCGCCGGCGACGGTGTTCCTGCTGGTCACGGACCGCATCGACCGGATCCTGCCGACCATCCTGTCGCGCTGCCGTCAGGTCGCGCTGCGCCGGCCCAGCGAGCAGGCCGCGCTGGAATGGCTGCGCGCCCAGGGCGTCGCCGATGCGCCGGCCCAGCTGGCCCAGGCTGGGGGGGCGCCATTGACCGCCTTGCATGCGGCCGAGGCCGAGGAACTGCCGCTGCAGCGCTGGCTGGTCGGGCAACTCGCCAGCGGCCCGGCGCTCGACGCGCTGGCCGCCGCGGAACAGTTGCAGAAGCTGCCGGTGCCCTCGGTACTGGGTATCCTGCAGCGCTGGACCTACGATCTGCTGGCCTTGTGCCTGGGCGGCGAGGCCGGGGCGCGCTATTTCCCCGGCGAGATGGCCTCGCTGCGACGCTGCGCCGGTGCCACCGACGCGCATCGGTTGCAGGCGTTTGCCGCACGGCTGGTCCAGCACCGGCGCCACGAGCAGCACCCGTTGGCGGCGCGGCTGGTGATGGAGGCGGTGCTGATGGACTACCGGCATCTGTTCCGGCGGCAGCCGGCCTGAGCGCCACTTGCACAGCCCATCGCGCACATCTCATACGTGACTTGAAGTTACTACGATAACGACTTGATTTAAAAGAAGAGAAACATGGAAGCAAGCGGTTTTACCGTGCGTGACGCACAGCGCCAGGACCTGCCTGGCATCGTCGCGATCTACAACGGCACGGTCGCCTCGCGCATGGTCACCGCCGACACCGAGCCGGTCAGCGTGGCCTCGCGCCAACCCTGGTTCGATGCCCACGGGCCCGCGCGCCGGCCGCTGTGGGTGGTCGAGGATGCCCATGGACAACTGGCCGGCTGGCTCAGCTATTCGGACTTCTATGGCCGTCCGGCCTATGCGGGCACCAGCGAGGTGTCGATTTATCTGGACGATCGCTACCGCGGCCAAGGCCTGGGCCGGCTGCTGCTGGAACGGGCGATGACCCACGCCCCGGCCATCGGCGTGAACACCTTGCTCGGTTTCATCTTCGGCCACAACGCGCCCAGCCTGGCACTGTTCGAGCGGCTGGGCTTTGCCCGCTGGGGCGAGCTGCCCCGCGTCGCGGTGCTCGACGGCGTCGAGCGCGACCTGATCATCATGGGGCGGCGCGTCGATCAAAGCGCTCAATCCGCCCGCTCCGCCTGATTACCCGATTTGCCATGTTCGTCGATTCCCACTGTCACCTCGATTTCCCCGACCTGTCCGCGCGCCTGCCCGAACTGCTGGCCCATATGCAGGAGAACCAGGTCACCCATGCACTGTGCATTTCGGTGACGCTGGAGGACTTCCCGCGCGTGCTGGCACTGGCCGAGCAGCATGCGAACCTGTACGCCTCGGTGGGCGTGCATCCGGACTACGAGGAGGGCGCCGAGGAGCCCACGGTCGAGCGGCTGGTCGCGCTGTCGAACCATCCGCGCGTGGTGGGCACCGGTGAAACCGGGCTGGACTACTACCGGCTCAACGGCCGCAGCGTCGACGAGATGGAATGGCAGCGGGAGCGTTTTCGCACCCATATCCGAGCCGCGCGCCAGACCGGCAAGCCGCTGATCATCCATACGCGCTCGTCGGCCGAGGACACGCTGCGGCTGATGCGCGAAGAGGATGCCGGCGCGGTCGGCGGCGTGCTGCACTGCTTCACCGAGACCTGGGACGTCGCCCGGCAGGCGCTGGACCTGGGCTTCCATATCTCGTTCTCGGGCATCGTCACCTTCAAGAACGCGGTCGATCTGCAGGAGACCGCGCGCAAGGTGCCGCTGGACCGCATGCTGATCGAAACCGATTCGCCGTACCTGGCCCCGGTACCGTATCGCGGCAAGACCAACGAGCCGGCCTGGGTGCGGCACGTCGGCGAGTTCATCGCCACGCTGCGCGCGCTGCCGGTGGAGCAGGTTGCGCAGCAGACGACAGACAACTTCTTCAATCTGTTCAAGCACATAGAAAGGACTGCTCATGCTTGATATCAAGTCATTGCGCAGCCCCTTGCTGGCCACCGTGCTGGCCGCGGCGCTGACCGGCGGCGCGCTGCCGGTGCTGGCGGCGCCGGCCGACGACCTCCGGCTGGCGGTCGAACTCGACAATGGCTATGAAGTCCGCAAGCTGCTCTCGCGCGGCGTCGATCCGAACCTGACGGACCGCCGCGGCGATCCGCTGCTGGTGGCGGCGCTGCGGGAAAAATCGCTGAAGGCGGCCCAGGCGCTGATCGAGGCCAGGAACCTGGATTTCGACAAGACCAACGCCGCCGGCGAAACCGCGCTGATGATGGCGAGCCTCCAAGGCCAGCTGGACATGGTCAGGCTGATGGTCGAGCAGCGGCAGGTCGAGATCAACAAGACCGGCTGGACGGCGCTGCATTACGCGGCCACCAACGGCCATCTGGAAATCGTCCGATACCTGCTGGACCAGTCTGCCTATGTCGATGCGGAGAGCCCGAACGGCACCACGCCGCTGATGATGGCCACGCGTGGCGGCCATATCGAGACGGTCAAGCTGCTGCTGGACGAGGGCGCCGACCTGCGGATCCGCAACCAGAAGGGCATGACGGCGATCGATTTCGCCGACCGCTACAACCAGCCCGAGATCGCCCAGGGGCTGCGCTCGCGCTGGCAGAAGCAGTTCCCCGACACGCCGATGGACGGCAAGGGGAAGGGCAAGGCCGGTTGGTAGGGGTCGTTCCGCTCAGGCATCGTCCGCCAGCCGCACGCCCGTGAACTGCCAGCGCTGGTGCGGATAGAAGAAGTTGCGGTAGGTCGCGCGGATATGGGATTCGGGTGTCACGCACGACCCGCCGCGCAGCACCATCTGATTGCTCATGAACTTGCCGTTGTACTCGCCGACCGCGCCGGGGCTGGGGCGGAAGCTCGGATACGGCAGGAAGGCGCTGGCGGTCCACTCCCAGACATCGCCGTACATCTGCCGCAGCGCGCCGGCGGTGTTCTGCCGGTCGGGCAGCGGCCGCAGTGCGCGGCCCTCGAGAAAATTGCCGGTGGCGGGCAGATTGCGCGCCGCGTGCTCCCATTCGGCCTCGGTCGGCAGCCGGCGCTCGGCCCAGCGCGCGAAGGCATCCGCCTCGTAGTAGCTGATATGGGTGACCGGGCTCTCCGGATCGACCGGATGCATGCCGCGCAGCGTCATCTGCCACCAGGTGCCGTCGCGCTCCTCCCAGTACAACGGCGCCTCGATGCCTTGCTCGCCGACCCAGCGCCAGCCGTCCGAGAGCCACAGGCCGGCGCTGCGATAGCCGCCGTCCTCGATGAATTCGAACCACTGCCGGTTGGTCACCGGATGCGAGCACAGCTGGTAGGGGCGCAGCAGTACCTGGTGACGCGGCCCCTCGCAATCGAAGGCGAAGCCCGCGCGGTCCTGGCCCATTTCATGGCCGATCGCGACCACGCCGCCGGAGAACGTCAGCCATTCCGGCACCGGCCGCGGGTCGGCGATCACCGGCGCCACCAGTTCCGGCGCGAACGCCGGCTTGAGTGGGTTCTGCGCAAACAGATGCAGGATGTCGGTCAGCAGCAGTTCCTGGTGCTGCTGCTCGTGATTGAGGCCCAGCTCGATCAGCGCGGCTTCCTCGTCGGTCTGCGCGCGCATCAGCAGGTCGAACATCGCCTCGTCGACCGCTTCGCGGTAGGCCAGCACCTCGTCCAGCGTCGGCCGGCTCAAGAGTCCCCGGCGCGGGCGGGGATGGCGCGCGCCGACCGCCTCGTAATACGAATTGAACAGGTAGCGGTAGCGCGCATCGACCGGCTCGTAATCGGGAATGCGCGCCGTCAGCACGAACTCCTCGAAGAACCAGGTGGTATGGGCCAGATGCCATTTGGCGGGGCTGGCATCGTCCATCGATTGCACCGTCGCGTCGGCGTCGCTGATATCGGCCACCATCGCTTCGGTGGCGGCACGGATATGGCGATACCGGGACAGCAGCGCCGGCTCCTGGGGCGGGTGGACGACGCTGGCGGGCAACAGGGAAGAGGGCATGCGGGCTCCGGGGTCGATGGCGCGGCGATGCCTGCCTGGCACCGTCGCCGTGGCCGGTTTCGACCAGCCCGCGCATCGCGCGGCAGCGCCTGCTCCCCCGAGTGGGCGTACGCCGAAACCGCAGGTACGAACCGCTCCATCATAGACGCGATCCCTCCCGGGGGGGCGCCGCCCCGCCGCGCCCGGCGGGCGCCGCCCGCGCCTGTCCGTGGCACCGCGATCAGGCAGCCAGGCGGCCGTTCTCGTCGTTCAGCGCGGCCACGTCGCGCTTGGCGGCGTCCAGGCCGGCAGCCCGGTACTCCGGACCCATCGCCAGGCCATGGGCGCGGACATAGGTGATGTCCGTGATGCCGAGGAAGCGCAGCACCGCGTCGATCGTCACCTCGTGCAGGTCCAGGCCGTTCGGGTCCTGGCGCACGCCGCCGCGCGAGGACACCACGATGGTCTTCTTGCCGCCGGCCAGGCCCACCGGACCGCTTTCGGTATAGCGGAAGGTGCGGCCGGCCTGGGCGATCCGGTCGATCCAGCCCTTGAGCTGGCTCGGGATGCCGAAGTTGTATTGCGGCACGCCCAGCACCAGCACGTCGGCTTCGAGGAATTCCTTCAGCCACGCCTCGGTGCGCTCCAGTTCGGCCTGCTGCACCGGGTCCAGACCTTCCTTCGGGCCGCCCAGCACCGGCAGCAGATGACCGGACAGGTGAGGGGCGGCCTCCTTGTCCAGGTCGCGCACGGTCAGGGTCGCTTCCGGATGGCGGGCTTGCAGATCCGCCACCACTTGCGCCGTCAGATTGCGGGACACCGAGTTGTCGCCCAGCACGCTCGAATCGATTTGCAGAATCTTCATCACACTCTCCACATCGGAATTGGTTTGGATGGAAAGAAAGATAAAGGCTGGCGATTGATGTCGGTAGTGACCCATAATGGAATTATTGTTCTATCCGTGGAACGCGCTGCGCCGACCGGACCGGCTGCGCAGCGCTTACGATGGCGACCATGCAAGACCTCAACGATCTCTATCTCTATGCCCAGGTGGTCCAGCACGGCAGCTTTTCCGCCGCCAGCCGCGCCACCGGTGTGCCCAAGTCGCGGCTGAGCCGGCGCATCGCCCAGCTGGAAAAGGAACTCGGCGTGCAGCTGCTGCGCCGGACCACACGGCAGGTCCGCGTCACGCCGCTGGGCGAGGCGTTCTACGAGCGCTGCAAGGCGATGCTGTCCGAGGCGCAGGCCGCGCGCGACGTGGTCGAGCAAGCGCGCGCCCAGCCGGGCGGACATCTGCGCGTGGCGTGCGCGGTCGGCATCGCGCAGAACCTGCTGGCACCGTCGATCGGGCGCTTCATGCGCGAGAACCCGGGCGTGCAGGTCGAGATCGACGCCACCAACCGCCGCGTCGACGTGATCGGGGAGGGCTACGACCTGGCGCTGCGCGTGCGCGAAGTGCTCGACGACTCGTCGCTGGCGATCCGCACCTTCGGCTCCAGTCCGCTGACGCTGGTGGCCAGCCCCGGCCTGCTGGACGCGATCGGCCGTCCCCGCACGCCCAAGGCGCTGGCCGGCGTGCCCGGCGTCGGGCAGAAACCCCACGACGGGCGCCACGTATGGAACCTGTGCATCGGCGACGAGCCGCCCACGCAGATTCCCTACGATCCCCGCCTGGTCTGCGACGAGTTCGCCGTGCTGCTGTCGGCGGCGGTCGATGGCATTGGCGTTGCGATGCTGCCGCGCATGTATTGCAGCGAGGCGATCGCGCGCGGGGCTCTGGAGGTCCTGCTGCCGCAATGGCGCATGCCGGTCGGCACCTTGCACGCGGTATTCCCGTCGCGGCACGGCATGCCGCCGGCGGTGCGACGCTTCCTGGATTTCCTGACCGAGATCCTGCCGGAGAACGTTCGCCAGGCCGGCATGCAGCCGATGATGCCGCCAGGGATGCATCAGCCGCTGCCACCGACCGCGCCGGACTGATCTGCTGCAGGCTGGACGTGCGGCGGGGTGGGCATGCCGCGGTGTTGCGGTCCGCGCCACAACCCGCGCCCAGCAAGGGCTTGCCACGCATTTGCGGCTTTACCTTCACGCGAAGCGGCGCTAAGGTACAGGGGCCGCCTCGCGTGCAGCGCAAGGCGCCTACAACTTCCGCGCACGGATCGAACCGGGGACCCGTTTGCGTCAACCACCAAAGGAGTGACATCGATGGCTGCTACTCATGGTTCGCAGGATCTGGGCAAGGCGGTGCTGCGCATCGTGCTGGGGATACTGATCCTGCTGCACGGCATCGCCAAGGTCATCAACGGCCCCGGGGGCATCGTGCAGATGGTCGATCAGGCGGGCCTGCCTTCCTTCATCGCCTATGGCGTCTACATCGGCGAAGTGCTGGCGCCCGTGCTGCTGATCATCGGCCTGTGGACGCGCGCCGCGGCGCTGGTGATCGTCGTCAACATGCTGTTCGCGGTCGGCCTGGTCCATATGCATCAGCTGGGCATGCTGAACAAGAGCGGTGGCTGGGAGCTGGAGCTGCAGGGCATGTTCCTCGGCGCCGCGGTCGCGGTGATGCTGCTCGGCGCGGGCCGCTTCAGCGTCGGCGGCGCGGGCGGGCCGCTGAACTGATCCGCTGCGCGCGGCGTTTTTTGCTTGTGGCAGGGCCGGCACCGGCGGCATAACCGCTACAATCGCTGCCCGTGGTTTTTTCGATGGCGTAGCGATATGGGTTTGGGCTGGTTCGGATTATCGACCTTCTGGCTATTGCCGCTGGCGTGGCGCATGGTGGCGCGCATGCTGGCGGGACAGCCGGTGTTTTCCGGGCCCGGCACGCTGCGCGTCTGGCTCGGCAGTGCGCTGACGCTGTGCGCGAGCGCGGCGCTCGAAGCGCTGACCGCCAGTGCGTCGGCGTCTTCCGAGGTGGAGCCCGCCGCCACCTCCGGCGGCGCCGCCGGGGCAGGGGTGGCTGGCATCGCGGCCGACCTGTTCGGCTGGACCGGTGCGCTGCTGCTGATGCTCGGTGTGCTGGCGCTGGCCGCGCCGATGGTGTTCGGCGAAACCTGGCCCAGCCTGTTCGCACGCAAGCCGCGGCGCCATGCCGCTGCCACCGACGCGAGCGATGAAGCCATGCCGGCCGCCTCGCGGCCGGTGCGTGAAGCGTCCATGCCGGCTCCCGCGGCCACGCGCTGGACGCCGGTCGGCGACGACAGCACCCGACGGCCTACGGCCCGCCACAAGGGCATCGAAGCGGTATCGGCACGGCGCGCGCCGGCGTGGCAGCCTCCGCCGCGCACGCGCGTATCGCCGCCGCAGCCCGGCGAAATCTGGCTGCATCCGACGCAGCCGACCCGGTCCGTTCAACCGGCCGCCGCGCCAGCACCGCAAGCGCCGCCAAGATCGGCGCCGGCCAGGGCCGTCGGCCCGGCTCCGTCGGCGCCATCGCGGCCCGCGGGCGTTGCGCCGGCGGCCGCCGCGGCGGCGACGACCTCCGCTGCCGCGGCCGCGTCCTCGCGTGGCCAACTGCGCGCCACTGTCGTTGCCAGTCCCTTCCATCAGCCGCAGCTGGGTTTGCGCAGCGCCATCACGACGTTGCCGGAAGCCCAGCCGCAGGCGCGGGCGGCAAGCGCTGTGCCTGCGCATGGCGCCAACGCGACCACGCCTTCCCCGGCCGCGGCTGCCGCGCTTGCCGCGCCTGCCACGGATAGGGGCGCCACCGCGCCAACCAATGCCGCAGCCGCGGCGCCAGTCGTCGCCGAACAGATGGCCACGCCGGCGGCCCCCCATCCCACCGATGCCGAGCTCGCGGACGCGGAACAGACCGCGGCGTACGAGGCGATCCGCGCCGAGGCGCAGGCCTTGCTGGCCGAACTGCGCGCACTGGCCGGCGCGGAGGAAGGCGAGCCGCAGAGCGAGCCCGCGGTTGACGGCGCGCCAGGCGATCCGGGCGAAGCAGAGGACATCCCGGTCGCGGCGGGGGCCGAGGCTGCGCCAATGCAGCGCGAGGCCGCCACGTCCGCCGTGGCGCTGCCGGAGGCCGTCGAAGCGGAGCCGGAGCTAACTCCCGAGCCGGCGACCGTCGCGACGCCCACGGCAGCCTGGGAACCGCCGTGGGAGGAATCGGCCGAGGATATCGCCGCACCAGCGGCATCAGCGGCATCAGCGGCATCAGCGGCATCAGCGGCACCATCGGCATCAGCGGCACCATCGGCATCAGCGGCACCTGCCGCGACAACCGAACCGTCCGAACCGTCCGAACCGTCCGAACTGACGGAAACGACCGAACTCCCGCCGCCCCCGGTGCAAAAGCCCCGCATCGTGCTGCCGGCCGTGGTCGGCCGTGCCGTGCCGCTCGACGGCGCAGCGCAGCCCGCGGCCGCTCATGCCGAGGCGAAGCCTGCCACACCGGCTCAGCCGATCGTCCCGCCGGCGCCTCCCCGCATCGTCGACTACCGCCTGCCCGGCATCGATCTGCTCGAACCGGCGGTCGAACACGCCGAGCAGGTCTCCGAGCAGCATCTGGCCGAAACCGGAGAGCTGATCGCGCAGCGCCTGGCCGAGTTCAAGGTGCCGGTGTCCGTGGTCGGCGCCTCGGCCGGTCCGGTCATCACGCGCTTCGAGGTCGAGCCTGCGATGGGCGTGCGTGGCGCGCAGGTGGTCGGGCTGATGAAGGATCTGGCGCGCGCGCTGGGCGTCAGCTCGATCCGCGTGGTCGAGACGATTCCGGGCAAGACCTGCATGGGTTTGGAGTTGCCCAACGCCCGCCGCGAAATGATCCGCCTGTCCGAGATCGTCGAGGCCTCGTCGTTCCAGGCCCATGCCTCGCGGCTGGTGCTGGCGATGGGCAAGGACATCACCGGCAATCCGGTGGTCACCGACTTGGCGCGCGCGCCGCACCTGCTGGTGGCCGGCACCACCGGTTCGGGCAAGTCGGTGGCGATCAACGCGATGATCCTGTCGATGCTGTACAAGGCCACGCCCGACGATGTGCGGATGATCATGATCGATCCGAAGATGCTCGAGCTGTCGGTCTACGAAGGCATTCCGCATCTGCTCGCACCGGTGGTCACCGACATGAAGCAGGCCGCGCATGCGCTGAACTGGTGTGTCGGCGAGATGGAGAAGCGCTATCGCTTGATGTCGGCGCTCGGCGTGCGCAACCTGGCCGGCTACAACCAGAAGATTCGCGCCGGGGAGGCCGCCGGCGACAAGGTCCGCAATCCCTTCTCGCTGACGCCCGACGCGCCCGAGCCGCTGTCGACGCTGCCGCTGATCGTGGTGGTGATCGACGAGCTGGCCGACCTGATGATGGTCGCCGGCAAGAAGATCGAGGAACTGATCGCGCGGCTGGCGCAGAAGGCGCGCGCCGCCGGCATCCACCTGATCCTGGCCACGCAGCGTCCGTCGGTCGATGTGATCACCGGCCTGATCAAGGCGAATATCCCGACCCGCGTGGCCTTCCAGGTCTCGTCGAAGATCGACTCGCGCACGATCCTGGACCAGATGGGCGCCGAAAGCCTGCTGGGGCAGGGCGACATGCTGTTCCTGCCGCCGGGCACCGGCTATCCGCAACGGGTGCACGGCGCCTTCGCTGGCGACGACGAGGTGCATCGCGTGGTCGAGCACTGGAAGCAGTTCGGCGAACCGGACTACGACGATGCGATCCTGGCGCCGGATCCGGCCGAGGCGGGCGGTGGCGACCTGTTCGGGGATGGAGGCGGCGGCGATGCCGAAGCGGATCCGCTCTACGACGAGGCCGCCGCCTTCGTGGTGACCTCGCGCCGCGCCTCGATCTCGGCGGTGCAGCGCCATCTGCGCATCGGCTACAACCGCGCCGCGCGTCTGATCGAACAGATGGAGGTGGCGGGCCTGGTGTCGCCGATGGGACGCAATGGCGCGCGTGATGTGTTGGCGCCTGGGGGGCAGGAGTAAGGAAGAGCGGGAGGGTTGGCAAGCGCGGTTTGCCCTCTCCCCCGGCCCCTCTCCCGCAAGCGGGCGAGGGGAGGTATCGCCTGCGCCGGCATGGCCGCCAGCGAAGGCAGGATTCTCGTTCGGTCGCCACTGCGAAGCTTTTGCTTCAAACGGCCCAGTTATCGCAAATGGCGCGTCATCGGCCACATGCGATATCCCACAGCGGACAGGCTTTCAGGCGGCAGGGATCACCGGCTCGCCCAGATTGAGCATCAACCGGTTCGCCCACGCAAAGATTGCGATCGCGTGAATGCCGTCGAGGATCTCGGCGTCGCTCAAGCCCACTTCGCGCAAGGCGGCCAGCGAGGCCGCGCCGATGCGGTCCGGTTGCTCGGTCAGCGCGACCGAGAAGCGGGCGATGGCCTGTTCGCGCGCGTTGGTGCCGGCCGTGCGGGGATTGTCGAAGACCTGGGCGATCACGTCGTTGCGCTTGGCCAGCTGTTCGAAGCGTTGCGCATGGACCGAGGCGCAGTAGACGCAGCCGTTGATGCACGACACCACGGTGCTGGCGAGTTCCCGCTCGGCGCGCGCCATGCCGCCGGGCGCGTACATGATCGCGTTGAAGGCCGCCGAGCGCTGCCGCAGGATTTCCGGCTGGTGCACCAGGAACAGGTAGTAGTCGGAGACCTTGGCCTTCGGATGGCTTTCCTCCAGCACCGCGATCTGCTCGGGCGTGGCGCGCTCGACCGGCACCACGTCGAGCCAGGCCTTCCAGTCCAGCACTTCGTTGGTGAAGCCGTTCAAGCGAATGGTGTCGCCCGGCTGCGTGGTCGCCGGCGCAGCGGGCGCATTCGAGGCCGGCAGCGCTTCGCCTGTCGACGCGCCGCTCAAGGCCCCCAGGCCGGCGACCAGTCGCGCCTGGTACGACAGGAAGGCGATCAGTTGCGCCAGCGTGACGACCTCGGGCGTCGACAGCCCGGCGGCCGGCAGGCTGAGCAGCGCGGCGCGGTCGCCTTCGACCGGCTTTTCGATCAGCTTCTGCGTGAAAGCGAGCATCGCGCGCAGCCGTGCATCGGCCACGGCATCGAGGCGGGCGCCATCGACCGCCGCCACGGTTTGCGCATCGGCGCCGGCCTGCTGCAGGCGGTCCAGGTAGTGCGCGGCCAGTTCGGCCGACGGCGTCAGCCGCGACGCATACAGCGCGACGGCCAGCCGTTCGGCCAGCGTCAGTCCGGGCAGGGCCGGATCGAACAATGCGCGATAGCTGCCTTCGGTGGCGACGGCGACCTTGCCGCGCTGGTGGCGCAGCGCATGCGTGTCGCTGCCGGCGGCCAGGCCGGCGAGGCGGTCGATCAGGTCGAGTTCGGTGGTGGGGGTGGCTTGGGGGGACGAAGCGGTCATGGTGTCAGGCAGGAAAGGTAAGCGGTGAGCGGGGAAGCGCGGCGGCCATCAGCTTGCCGACCAAGTATCAGCGGCCATCACGTCGCTCCCGCGAAAGCGGGAATCCAGCGTCTTTGCAAGCCACTGGGTCCCCGCATGCGGGGGACGACAGCGTTTGACAAGGAACTGGGTCATTCGCCTGGCTGCGCAGACGTGCGCACAGGCGGCGGCGCCGGCGTCCATTCGTCGCCGAACAGCTCCGGTTCCGCATAGGTCTGCAAGGCGGCGAAATGCGTTTCGACGTCTTCCTGGTACAGCAGCGCCGCAATGCCCTGTCCCAGCCGACGGGCGCCGTCGCTGATGGCGGGGATATCGCCGGAGATCGTGCCGTGCGACAGCGCGGCCGGATAGCAGAAGCAGTGCACGCGCGACAGGCCGGGACAGGCGCCGGGCGTCTTCTCCTGGAACTCGAACACCGGGCCGAGATCAGGCGAATCGCTCAGTTCCTGATCGTCCTGTCCCGCCGGCGGCTGGAAGCGGTCGCGCCACAGCCGGATCTGCGGCGCGATCACGGAAAACTCGGGGCGCGCGCCGAAATCCACGCGAAAGCCCGTCGACAGCACCAGGAAGTCCAGTTCGAACACGCCCTTGGCGGTGCGCACGTGCAGCGTGTCGTCGCGGACGTCGATCCGCTCGATCGGACAGCCGACATGGAAGCGCGCATTGTCGTGCCGCGAGACGCGCAGTGTGCTGCCGCGCGGCGGCGGCACCTGTTCGCTGTTGATGTAATGGCGCAGCCGCCATTTCCATGCATCCGGCAGCCCGTAGTGGCCGTGCGTCAGCCCGGGATTGCCGGACCCCTTGCTCTTGTTGACGCGCGGAATCTCGGCGCGGCGGATCAGCAGGTCGACGCTGGCCGCTCCGGCCTCCAGCGCGGTGGCGGCGCTGTCCATCGCGGATGCGCCGGCGCCGACCACGCCGACGCGCTTGCCGCGCAGCAGCCGGTAATCCATCGGATCGGACGAGTGGGCCCACAGGTGGGGCGGCAGATGCTGCGCGAAGGCCGGCAGCAGCGGGCCGCCCAGGCCATCGCGGCCGGTGGCCAGCACCACACGCCGCGCCATCACGCGCAGCGGACCGGCCGGCGTCGTCATCCGCAATTCGACCAGGCCGTCCGCACGCGGCAGCAAGGTATCGACGGTGTGTTCGTTGGCGACATCGAGCTCGAGCACCTGCCGATACCAGCGCAGATAGTCCATCCATTGCAGGCGCGGAATCTTGTCGAGCGCGTCCCAGGCCGCCGTGCCGAACTGCGCCTCGTACCAGGCGCGGAAGGTCAGCGCCGGCAGGCCCAGTGCCGGGCCGGTCAGCTGCTTGGGCGAGCGCAGCGTCTCCATCCGTGCGGTGGTGGCCCACGGCCCTTCGAACCCCGCCGGGGCACGGTCGAAGATGCGCGCATCGATACCCAGGTGCTTGAGCGTCGCGCTGGCGGCCAGGCCGGCCATGCCGCCACCGATGATGGCGACGTCCAGCACCGGCGCGCCGTCGAACTGGCGCGGCGGCACCCACGGCTTGGCGGGCAGGTCCAGCCAGGCGAGGTCCTGGCGCAGACGGGCTTCCAGCGCCGGCAGGCCGGCGGGAGCGGAAGAGAGAGAAGGTTCGGTGGTGGACATCTGGGTCACGTCAGGCGGACATCAATCGTTCTGTCTGGTCAGGGCAGGCTGGGCGGACCGCTGGCGTTGGCGCGCGCCGGTGCGGGACGATTCGCCAGGGGCGCCGCCCGTGTCCTCACCGGCGTCGCTGCCCGCTCCGTATGGCGGCACCACGCTGTCGCCATCGCGGGCATCGCGGCGAATGAAGCCGGGCAACAACCGCGCCGCGGCCAGCGCCAGCTGTTCGGTCAGGCTCTGCACGGCCGGCGTCGGCGGTCGCCCCTGCGGGGTGATCACGCAGAAATGAAAGGGGATCGGCACGTCGATCGGCCGCACCGCCACGCCATCGACCGGAAAGCCATAGGCCGTCACGGGTTCGAGCACGGCAAGCCCGAGACCGGCGCGGACCAGCGCCAGCGCGTTCAGCGAGGTATTGGTATCGATCCGGCGCGGCACCGCGATGCCGGCGGTCTCCAGCGCCCGATCCACCAGCTGGCGCAGCCGGTACGGGTTCTGCATCGTCACCAGCGCGCGTTCGGCGCAGGCGGCCAGCGGCACGGTATCGGCAGCCGCCAGCGGGTCGTCGATGGCCAGCGCGGCCACGCACTGGGCCTCGCCGACCCAGTGCACCGCCACGCCGCGATGCTCGAGCGGCAAGCTGGTGACGCCGACCTCGGCGGCGCCGGTCAGCACCGCGTGCACGACCTTCTCGGGCGAGGCGCTGTGCAGATGAATCTGCGCCGGCAGCGCGGGATCGGCCGCCAGCGCGGCCGGCACCAGACCGGCGGCCAGCGCCGGGGTCGCCACCACATTGAGCGAGCGGCTGCCTTCGCGGCCGATCACCGCCGCGCTGGCGCGGATCTGCTGCATGCCGAGCAGCACCGGCTCGACTTCCTCGTACAGCAGGAAACCGCGCTCGGTCGGGCTGACGCGCGGCCCGCTGCGGGCGAACAGCGCAAAGCCCAGCTCGCTCTCCAGCTCCTGGATCGAGCGCGTGATCGCCGGCTGCGAGCGGCCCAGCAGGCGGCCGGCAGCGGTGACGCTGCCGGTCGACATCACTGCGGCGAAGGCTTCGAGCTGGCGGATTTCCATGGTCGCGGGCGGCAACGGATCGATCGTCGATGGATTATGCGTATATCGCATTCTTGCGCGCTTACGATGCCAAATGCAAATACTATTTCGGCATACGCTTCTGCCGCCCGGCGCGCTGCCGGGCTGGGCCGAGGGGGCGGCCGGACGGCCGGTCGCTATCATGGGCCGGTCGAGCGCCTGGAGAAACGGGATGAGGCAGTCATGCGGCCGGCCTTCCGGCACACGCTGGGGACGGATGTGGGGACCACTGCGTGGATCTCTGTGGGGCCTGCTGGTCGCGCTGCCGCTGTTCTGCGGCATGCCGTCCTCGGGTTGGGCGCAGGGCGATCCGCCCGCGGGCAACGCCCCGTTGAAGATCGGCTCGAAGCGCTTCACCGAGTCCTATATCCTCGGCGAAATCCTGACGCAGACCGCCGCGACGGCCGGCCCCGCTCGCCACTTGGCCGGATTGGGCAATACCGCGATCGTGTTCGCCGCGTTGCGCGCCGGCAGCATCGACCTGTATCCCGACTACACCGGTACCGTCGCGGCCGAGTTGCTGAGGCTGCCCGCCACCGCGACGCTGGCGCAGATCAACGCGGGCCTCGCGCCGCTGGGCCTGGGCGCAGCGGTGCCATTCGGCTTCCAGAACACCTACGCGATCGCCGTGCGCGGTGAGGGCAGAGACGGCGGCCAACACCGCAAGCGGCCCCAGGCCGCCGCGGCACCGGTCAACCTGCGCACGCTGTCGGACCTGGCCCACGCACCGGGACTGCGGCTCGGCCTGTCGCACGAGTTCCTCGGCCGCGCCGACGGCTGGCCCACGCTGGCCAGCCGCTACGGCCTGCCACAGCAGCCGGTCGGGCTGGACCACGGTATTGCCTACGAAGCGCTGGCGGCCGGGCAGGTCGATGCCATCGACATCTATTCGACCGACGCCAAGATCCGCGCCTATCGGCTGCGCGTGCTCGACGACGACCGCCATGTGTTTCCGCGCTACGACGCCATCGTGCTGTACCGGCTGGACGTGCCGCGGCGCCATCCCGCCGCCTGGCGCGCCATCGCCGCGCTCGAGGGACGCATCGACGGCGAGCGGATGATCGCGATGAATGCGCAAGCCGAGCTCGACGGCGCCAGCTTCGCTTCGGTGGCGCAGGGCTTTCTGAAGGGCAATGGCGCGACGGCGGACAAGCGGGCGGGGCTGCTCGGCGCCTTGCTCGGGCCCGATACCTGGCGGCTGACCCGCCAGCATCTGGCGCTGGTGGCCGGCGCGGTCGGCGCGGCGGTGGTGGTCGGTGTGCCGCTGGGCGTGGTCGCGGCACGCCGGCGGCGGCTGGGGCAGGTGGTGCTGGCCATTGCGGGCATGCTGCAGACGGTACCGTCGCTCGCGCTGCTGGCCGGTCTGATTCCGCTGCTTGGCCGCATCGGGCTCTGGCCCGCGATGGTCGCGCTGTTTCTCTACGCCTTGCTGCCGATCGTGCGCAATACCTGCACCGGACTGCAGCAGGTGCCGGCGGGCCTGTCGGACGCCGGCCGCGCGCTGGGGCTGACCGCCCGCCAGCGCCTGCGTCATGTGGAATTGCCGCTGGCGTTGCCGGTGATTCTCGCCGGCATCAAGACCGCGGTCGTGATCAGCGTCGGCACGGCCACCGTGGCGGCCTTCGTCGGCGCTGGCGGCTACGGGGAACGCATCGCCACCGGCCTCGCGCTCAACGACGACACGCTGCTGCTGGCCGGGGCGATTCCCTCGGCCCTGCTTGCGCTGCTGGCGCAGGGCCTGTTCGAGGGCATCGAACGCTGGATGCTGTTCCGCCGCCAGCGCAGCGCTCAGAAGTGATGGCGCATGCCGACCATCACGCCGATGCGCGTGGTGCTGTCGACATCGAGCGCGGGCGTGCCGGCCCAGTACTCGGTCTCGCGCCCGACCGCACCGCCGCGCGCACGGGCGGCATCGGCCTCGACATAGACGTGGGTGCGCTTCGATAGCGCGTAGTCGGCCACCACCGCGATGCTGTCTGCGTTGCCGCTGCCCAGCGGCACCGGCACGTCCTGGAACTGCGTGGCCACGTTGCCGTTCTGCCAGTAGCGGTAGTAGGCGCCCGACAGATGCAGCGCCGGCGTCAGCTGATAGCCCAGCCCCGCGAACGCGATCGCGTAGCGCGCATCGCGCGCCGATTCGCGCCGGCCCATATGGCCGACAAACGCCTTGGCCTTGCCTAACGCATACGAGCCACCGACAGTGTAGTTGCGCACCGTGCCGCTGCCATCGTCGTTCTTGCGCTGGTCGTAGGCGACGCCGAATGCGACCGCTCCCTGCTGGTAGAGCGTGCCGCCACCCAGCGTGGTGCCGCGCACCATACTGCCGGGCTGCTCGCCGGCGCCGTAGTCCAGCTGCACGGTCAGCGGTCCCATGGTGCGCTGGTACACCACGCTGTTGTTGATGCGGTAGTCCTGGATGAAGATGTCGCCGCCCAGGTACAGCGGGTCCGACCAGAAGTTGCCCCAGCCCTGGTCGAGCGGATTGAAGGCCCAGCCGATATTGTTCAGGGCGTTGTACTGGCGCCCGAAGGTCAGGCTCCCCCAGTCGCCCTTCAGGCCGGCATAGGCTTGCCGGCCGAACAGCGCGTTGTAGCCCAGGCGGCCGTCGTCGCTGCCGACGCCCGCTTCGAGCTGGAAGATCGCGTGATTGCCGCCGCCGAGGTCTTCGTCGCCCTTGATGCCGAAGCGGCTGCCGACCATGCCGCCGGAAACGAGCGCCGCCTGGTCGTTGTGATGGCCGTCGAGATTCGAGGTATAGCGCATTGCCGAGCTGACGATGCCGTACAGCGTGACGCCGGGCTCGGCTTGAGCGGCGCCGGGGAAAGCGGCGACGGGCAATAGCCCGGCCGCCAGCAGCCAGGGGCTGGCTGTCTTCTTCATGGATTGTCCTCCGAGGTCGGACCCGCCCGGCGCGTCAGAGCGCCAGCGGACCCGTCAGGCCGATGGCCTGCGGTACCAGTCCCGCGCGGGCACGCGGGTCGTCATCGGGACGGGCGCGGTGGCGCGTGTCCCGGGCGAAGGTCGAAGTGGGCGACGTTGCCTTGCTGGCGGCGAATGCCGGCAGTGAAGCCGGGCAAGCCTGTGCGATGCCGGAGGGTCCGGCGCCGCGGGAGTGGGCCCGAAGGCCTTGTGGCTGGGTTCGCCGGCGCCCACCTCGCGCGTCGTTCCGGCTCGTGCAGGGCCGACGGTGAAGGCGTGTTCCGGGTCGTCCCCGGTACGGCGAACGGGCGGTAGTTTACCTGCTTTGCCGAGGCGGTCCGAAAAACAGGGTTGGGAGACCGGAGGACAAGGGGCACCGCGCGTGGGAACCGAGGTGACGAAGCGCCGACCGGCGTCACTGAAAAAAGTGCCTTTTAAATAATTTTTCTGAAGCGCGGCGAAATTTAATCGGTAAGCAGGTGCGTTTAAACGCGCAGCCGCCCATACCGGCGCGCCAGCAATGACAATCGGCGCAGGCCGCACATCTCGCAGGTCGCACATCTCGTAGACCAGCGAGCCCGGGCGTTTGGCGTACAGCATCCGCGTGGCTGGCTCGTGATGGTTCTTTTCATGGGACTCCTCCAGGCGTGGTGGGTACTACGGCAGGCGGTAGCTGCCCAGCTCCTCGGCATCGAGCTGGGAGATCAGATTGGTTTCCCACGCCAGGTACTGGCGCGCGGCGGCCTTGTTGCCGTCATGCCGGTCGTGCACGAAGAACAGGTAGTCGATGCAGTCGCGATCGGCGGGCTCGTTCGGCGAGGCGGTCAGCGGCAGGCCGGCCGCGGTCCATGACGCCATGCCGCCGTCGAGCACGCGCGCCTGGGCGCGCTGCGGCGCAGGCAGCGACAGCGCGGCGGCCGCGGCGATCTCCGGCTGATCGGCGATCAGGACCAGCGGGCGGGATTCGCCAGCGACGGCCTGCGCCAGGCGGGGACGGATCGACCAGCGCGCACCGGGGACATGCGCCTTGCGGTAATCCATGCTCGCGCGCAAATCGATCGCGACGACTTCGCCGCCATCGAGCGCGCGGGCCAGGCGCGCGGCATCGACGGCGGGCAGCGCGGGCAGCGGGGCCGCGCTGCGCGGCGTCAGCGCGAGGCCGCTGCGCAGGCCGTTCGCCAGCACATGGGCGTCGTGTCCCAGTTGCCGCAGCCAGCTCGCCACCACCGGCGCGCGCACGCCGTCGTCGTCGAACAGCACCAGCCGCGCGCCGCGCACGCCGACGTATTGATCGGTGGCCTGGATCAGCTGCCCGCCCGGCGTGTGCTGGGCGCCGGGCAACGTGCCGCGCGCGAATTCCTCCGGAGTGCGCACATCGCACAGGAACAGGGTGCGGGTGGTGTCGCGGGCCCATCCCTGCACGGTGGCGGCGTCGACGGACTCCACGCCATGGCGTTCCGCCAGCCGTGCCGCCGCCGCGCGCATCGGTTCGAGTTCGGTGGTGTCCGTCTTCTCGGGGTAGTGCCGATCGTTGCCGTGCTCGAGCTGATAATCGGCCAGACACCAGCCCTGTGTGCCGTTCTCCAGCGCGTAGACCGGATTGGGCACGCCCAGGTTGATCAGCGTCTGCGCGCCGATGATGCTGCGCGTGCGTCCCGCGCAATGGATCACGATCGGCGTGTCGTCGTCGGGCACCAGGTCGCGCAGCCGATAGGCCAGCTCGCCGTTGGGGCAGCAGATCGCGCCGGGGATATTCATCTTGCGGTATTCGGACAGCGGCCGGCCGTCGAGCACCACCAGCTTGTCGCCGCGCGCCTGCATCGCATGCAGCTGCTCGGCGCCGATGCGCGGCGTATTTAGCTTGTGCTCGACGAGTTCGCCGAAGGTCTTCGATGGCACGTTGACGCCTGCGAACAGCGCATAGCCTGCCGCGGCCCAGGCCGCGGTGCCGCCGCGCAGCACGTGTACGGCGGTGTAGCCTGCGGCGCGCAGCGCGGCGGCGGCCGGCACGGCGACGCTCTCGTCATGGTCGTAGACCACCACGCGTACTTCCCGGCGCGGCACCAGGCGCCCGATCTCGACCTCGAGGCGGCTGTAGGGCAGCGGCACGGCGAGGAACAGATGCGATTCGCCGTACTGGCCGTGCTCGCGCACATCCAGCAGGGCGATCTCGGCGCCATCGTGCAGCCAGGCCTTCAGGGTCCGGGCGTCGACGTAATCGGTCGCGAGATCGGTCGCGGGATCGGTCGCGGGATCGATGGCGCGATCGGTCGCGTGGCCGGGAATGGAAGCGGGAATGGAATCGGTAGCGGAATCGGTCATCGCGGCTCACGGGCCGCCGACGGCGGCCGGAATTCAGGCAAAACGCTCCCCTGGCCGAGGACAGCCATCCGTGGCAACGGGAGGGGGAATCGGGCGGAGGCGGCGGCCGCTCCCGATGCGCTGTCGCGCATCGAAAACGGCCGCACGGGATCAACGGCGCGTCTGCACGCCGACCGACATCATCTGGTAGCGGCCGGTCTCGAGGTCGAAGGCGATGCGCTCCTTCAGCGTTTCGAGCGCGCGGCCATACATGTGCAGATGGCGGATGACCTGCTCGCCCTCGATCTCGACCGAGTGGATGTCGTCGGGCATCAGCGCGATGCCTTCGCCGGGGCCGACCCGCACGGTACCGGTCTGTTCGAGCTGGCCGATGCCGGGCTGCGAGCCGTCGTCGAGGCGGCGATAGACGTAGTTCTGCTCTTCGCCCTCGACCGCCGCAATGCACGCCCAGGTGGTGTGGTTATGCGGGGCAATCCGCTTGCCCGGGCGCATCACGTTCAGATAGAGCGCATAGCGCTGGTCCGGGTCTTCGCTGATCAGGTAGCGGGCCTGGCGTTCGCCGGCTTCGGGCGGTGCGAAATCGGCCTCGCTCCACCATTCGCGATGGGATGCCAGGTCCTTGACCACCGCCAGCACCCGGTCCAGCGCCTCGCGCGTCAGCGCCTTGTTTTCAACAATATCCTTAATGCTTTGAATGGCGCCCTGGACGGCGGCGGTGCGGGCTTCGGCGCGCGCAGAGGGGAGGTTCATCGACAACTCCTGATGGATACGGGTCTGGAGCCACACTGTACTGAACGCGATGGGACCGAACAACTTAGAATATTGCGCAGTCATATAAGCATCCCTTATATATAATTCGCGGTCGTCTCCGCGAAGGCGGGGACCCAGTGGCTTCGAAAGACGCCGGATTCCCGCCTTCGCGGGAATGACGCGATGGCGATCCGCACATCGCAACGACACGCTTGCATCCTCATGCGCCATCTCGACCTGGAACTGCTGCGGACGCTGGTCGCCATCGCCGAGCACACCACCTTCGCGGCCGCCGCCGACGCGACCCACAAGACCCAGTCCGCCGTGACCCAGCAGATGCAGCGGCTGGAGGAGCAGGTCGGGCTGCCCCTGTTCGACAAGCAGGGCCGCAGCAAGCGGCTCTCGCCGCATGGACAGAAGTTGCTCGAATACGCCAAGCACATGCTGGCGATCAACGACGAGGCGCTGCGCGCATTGCGCGAGGGCAATCTGGAAGGCGCGCTGCGCATCGGTGCGCCGCACGATATCGCCGACACCATGCTGCCGCCGCTGCTCGCGCATATCGCGCGCAGCTCGCCGAAGCTGCAGCTGGAAATCCATGTGGGCCGCAGCCCTTTCCTGATGGAGTCGCTGCGCCGGGGCGAAATCGATCTGACGCTGTCGACGCGCAGCGATCCGACACTGGAAGGGGTGGTGCTGCGGACTTCGCCGACCGTGTGGATCTGCGCGGCCGACTACGTGCACGACATCTCGCGGCCGGTGCCGCTGATCCTGGCCGACGAGCCGAGCCTGTTTCGCCGGCTCGCGCTCGAGGCGCTGGAACTCGCACAGGTGCCGTGGCGGCCGGGCTATCTGGCGCCGAACCTGATCGGCATCAAGGCCGCGATCCGGGCCGGACTTGGCGTGACCGCGCGCAGCATCGAGCTGCTCGGGCCCGATATGCGCGTGCTGGGCGAGAACGACGGCATGCCGCGCCTGCCCGACGTCGCGTACTACCTGTGGATGCGTCCCGACGTGATCAATCCGGCCACGCGGCAGGTCTATGCGATGTTGAAGTCGACGCTGGGGCTGAACGCCTCGGCGGCCGGAACCTCGCCGGGCTGATTCCGTCACGCGCTCTCCATTGCGCGCTTTCCATCAAGCCTTCGTTGGCCTGCAGGGCAGGGCAATACAGCCGATACCGCTGGTTTCGACCGGCCGCTTGCACGGCTGCCGGCCTTCGCATAGACTAACCAAAACGTTTTGGTTAAGCGGTTTTTTATCATTCAGCGGCGAAATACGCACAGACGGGCGCACAGACGCACCGGCGCGGCTCACCGATCGCGCCACTCACCCATAGGCGCCGCTGCCATCCAAGGAGGAGAACCCCATGTCCCAACCCGCTCCCGCGGCCGTCGACGAGGTATTGCCATGGCGGCGGCTGTTCGCCTTCGGCATGCAGCATGTGCTGGTGATGGCCGCATCGCCGATCGCCTCGGTATTCCTGATGAGCAAGGCGCTCAATTTCCCACCCGCGCTGGCGATGCAGTTGCTCAGCGCGACCTTCGTGATCTGCGGCCTGGGCACCTTGCTGCAATCGTTCGGGCCCGGGGGCATCGGCGCGCGGCTGCCCTTCATCATGCTGCCGGGCGGCGCGCCGATCGTGCTGTTCATCCTGATTGCGCAGCAGACCGACGTGCAGACCGCCGCCGGCGCGGTGATCCTGACCGGCGTGTTCTATTTCCTCGTGCTGCCGGTGTTCCGCCGCTGCCTGCGCTATTTCCCCGCGGCGGTGGTCGGCACCATGCTGCTGCTGGTGGCGATCAATCTCGCGCAGGTATCGGGCAAGCTGATCGCCGGGCAGCCGGGCACGCCGGGCTTCGGCGCGCCGATGAACCTGCTGCTGGCGTTCGCGACGATCGCCTTCACCGTGCTGTTCTCGCGCGTGCTGACCGGCATGCTGGGGCAGTTGGCGATCCTGCTGGGATTGCTCGGCGGGGCGCTGGTGGCGGTGGGCATCGGCGCTTTCCACAGCGAGCATCTGTCGCTGTGGCCGGTGCTGGCGCTGCCGTCCGCGTTGCCGTTCGGCATGCCGAAGTTCGACCTGATCGCGGCGATTCCACTGATGGTGTTCTCGATCGTGTCGATGGTGGAGGCAACCGGCCAGACCATCGCGATCGGCGATGCGGTCGGCAAGCCGATCGACGAGCAGCGCGACGTGCCGCGCACGATTCGCGGCGATGCCTTGACCTCGCTGCTCGGCGGGCTGTTCGGCACCTCGCTGATCATCACCAGCGGCGAGAACATCGGCATCGTGCGGGCCACCGGGGTGCGCTCGCGCTTCGTCACCGCGGTGTCGGGCGGCATCCTGGTGGTGTTCGGGCTGCTGGCGCCGGTGTCGTCGCTGATCGCCGCGATTCCGGAGGCCGTGGTCGGCGGCACCGGGCTGATCGTGTTCTGCATCGTCGGCACCATGGGCATCGACATGCTGCGCAAGGTGGACCTGCGCGATCACGCCAACATGTACATCGTCGCGGTGGCGCTGGCCGTCGGGCTGCTGCCGATCCTGGTGCCGGGCATCTATGCCAGCGTGCCGGCGAACATCCGCATCCTGGTCGGCAACGGCGTGGCGATGGGTGCGATCACGGCGGCGCTGATGAACTTCCTGTTCTTCCATACCGGGCTGCGGCGGGGTATCGGGAAGGTGCCGGTCGCGCATTGAGACGCGCATTGAGACGCGCGTTGAGACGCGCGTTGAGCCGCGCCTTGTAGTCCGCGGGTTTTCTCCCTCTCCCGCAAGCGGGAGAGGGAGCAGGTCATCCGCTTATCTGGCCATGCCGCTGCCTGCATGCGCCGCAACTTGTAGAACGTATGTCGCATTCTTCCTCCGCTTTCTTCGATCCCGACCGCGCCGCGCCGCGGCCCGCGTCCTTCGACCGCCCGCAGGTGCTGCTGCCCGAATGGACCTTGCTGCGCAATGGTATGGTCCGTGACCACGCGATCGTGGTGCAGGACGGCCGCTTTGCCGCGGTGGGTCCGGCCGCGCAGATCGTCGCACAATTCCCGCATCTGCCCACGCTGCCGCTGCCCCGCATGCTGCTGATGCCGGGGATGATCGATACCCATCATCATCTGACGCAATCGTTCGGCAAGTCGCTGGTATTCGGCGAGCCGTCCGAGATTTTCCGACGCGTGTGGGTGCCGCTCGAAGGCAGCCTGACCGAGACGCATCTGTACCTGTCCTCCAAGCTCGCCGCGCTCGAGGCGCTGCGCGGCGGCTTCACCACGGTCTGCGATGCCGGCACGCGTGCCGATGCCGGACTGGAAGCGATCGCGCAGGCAGTCGGCGAGGCCGGCGTGCGCTGCGTGTTGGGCCTGATCTGCAACGATCGCCCCGGCGGCCAGACTCTCGACGCCGCGCCGATCCGGCGCCGTGCCGAGCGCCATCTGGCGACATACGACGATCATCCGCTGGTGGTGCCGTCGCTGGCGATCTCGATTCCCGAGGTGGCCAGCGACGCGATGCTGCGCGACGTCTATCGCCTGTGCGAGGAAGCGGGCCGCGTCTTCCAGACGCACGCCAACGAACATCTGGTCGCCGTGGAGCGTTCGCTCAATGCGCGGCGCCAGCGGCCGGTCGAACATCTGCAAGCGGTCGGCGCGCTGGGCCCGGCCGCGCTGCTGGCGCACGCGACGCTGGTGACGCCGCACGAGATCCGCCTGCTGGCCGAACGCGGCGCGGCGGTGGCGTACAACCCCGTTGCCAGCGCCTGGAAGGGCAATGCGGTGGCGCCGGCCGAAACCATGGCGACCTTCGGCGTGCGCCTGGGCCTGGGCACCGACGGCACCCGCAGCGACGGCTTCCGCCTGCTCGACTATGCCGAGGCCGCGCAGCGCTTTGCCTTCGGCATCGGCGTGGGCGACTCGTCCTGCGGCGCAGGCTGGCGCTGGCTCGACATGGCCACGCACGATGGCGCCGATGCGGCGGGCCTGGGCAGCGTCACCGGCGAGATCGCGCCCGGCAAGCAGGCCGACTTCCTGCTGGTCGATTGCGATGTCCCCGAGATGACGCCGTCGTGGGACCTGAGCTGGGAACTGGTGCGACTGGCCAATCGCGACCAGATCCGCGGCGTCTTCGTCGACGGCCGGCTGCGCCTGTGGGAGGGCTGGCCGCTGGACTGGGACGCGCGCGCGCTGATGCGCGAGATCCGCCAGATGGCCGAGCAGACCATTACCAACGCACCGATCACCAAACTGCACGATCCGGCGGATGTCCATCGCGCCGCCTGCGGTATGTCGCTGCGGGCTGCAAAGGACGGAGCGCCGGCATGATGGTCGATACGACGATGCTCAGCGTCTGGCTTGCCGTGTTCGCCGGCGCGCTGATCCAGGGCACCACCGGGATGGGCTTCGCGCTGATCGTGGTGCCGGTGCTCGCGCTGGCCGCGCCGGCGATGCTGCCCGGTTCGCTGCTGATCGCGATGCTGCCGCTCAACGCCTATGTGGCCTGGCGCGAGCGGCATGCGATCGATCTGCGCGGCGCCGGCTGGATCAGTGCCGGACGGCTGGCCGGTACCTTCGGCGGCCTGTGGGTGCTGGTGGCGGTGCCGATGGCCTGGCTCAACGCGCTGGTCGGCGGCAGCACGATCCTGGCGGCCGTGGTGTCGCTGATCGCGCCGGCATTCACGCCCGGCAAGGTGACGTTCGCCTCGACCGGCCTGATCACCGGCGTGACCGAGACCGCCACCGGGGTCGGCGGGCCGCCCCTCGCGCTGGCCTACCAGCATGCGCCGGTGGCCACGCTGCGCGCGACCGTGGCGCTGTGCTTCCTGGTGGGCGAGATCATCTCGCTGATCGTGCTGGCGGTGGGCGAGCGCCTGGATGCGCCTCAGTGGCACTATGCGCTGGGCATGCTGCCGGTGCTCGGCGCCGGCATGCTGGCCAGCCATCTGGTGCATCGGCGCATCAACCAGCGCGCACTGCGGATCGGCGTGCTGGTGTTCGCGCTGGTATCGGGACTGGTGGTGCTAGTGCGCGGCTGACGTAGCGGACGTAGCCGACGATTCGCGCGGCACCAGCTCGGGCAGCGGCGCCACCACGGACGCGCGTTCGCCCCGGCCCGAGACATGTTCGAACAGCAGTTCGACGGCCAGCGACGCGACCCGCTCCAGATGCAGATTGACCGCAGTGATCGGCGGCTGGTGGCTGCGCGCGCGAATGCCATCGTAGCGGGTCACCACCATCAGGTCCTGCGGCACCCGCTTGCCGAGCGATTGGGCATGCGCGATGGCGCCGACCGCGAACGCATCGACCGGGGCGCACAGCGCATCGATGTCCGGCTGCTCGCGCAGCAGCGCCGCGCAAGCCGCGGCGCCACCCGCTTCGCCTTCGCTCTCCTGCGCCGAGACGATATGGCAGGGCAGGCCGGTCGCGGCCACGAAGGCGCGATAGGCGCGCTCGGTCTCCACATAGGACTGGCGCGGCGTCGCGCCGATCAGCAGGCCGATACGGCGCCGGCCCTGCGCGTGCAGATGCTCCAGCAGCAGCCGTGCGGTGTATTCCGAATGCAGATCGACGAAGGGCACCGGGTCCTCGGTGCCGGGCTCGCGGCCGATCGACACGATGCTGACGCCGCGCTGGCGCAGCAGCGCGATATGCGCATCATCGGCGACCGGCTCGATGACGATGGCGCCATCGATGTCCAGGCTGTCGAGCAGGCCGCCCGCGCCTTCCAGCGGCGGCACCAGCACCACGCCAATGCCGCGGCCCAGCGCCGCTTCGGCGGCGATCGCCGCCACTTCCATCATGAATCCCAGCCGCGAGGTGCCGCCCGCCACCGCGAAGGGCATCGACGACACCAGCGCGATGCTGTTGGCGCGCCCCGAGCGCAGCCGCTGCGCGCGGACGCTGGGCCGATAGCCGAGCTGCTGCGCGATCTGCTTGACCCGGGCCCGCGTGGCGGGATCGACCACGCCGCGATCGTTCAGCGCATGCGATACCGTCGTCAGCGAGACGCCGGCCTCGCGGGCCACGTCGTGGATGGTGATGCGTCGGTGCGGGACGGATGCGCTCGGCCTCGGGTCTTTCATGCGTTGTCGGTGACGGAGCAGGGTAGCGGTGGCGATGCGGCGCGCGAACAGACGTGGCGGCGATCGCATGGACGAACTGCGCGCTCGCGATGCCTGCGATCGGCGCGGTGGCAAGCATACACCAGCGATCTCGCCGCTCCGTCATGCGTCCCACGCCATCAGGCGCTCACCGCCACCACATGCGCCGATAGCCGGCCCTCGATCGGCCCTTCGCCGAACTGGCTGCGGACCGCCGCCTCGCAATACTCGGTGGCACGTTGGATGGCATCGCCGCCGCGCCCTTCGAGCTCCGCGCGCATCGGCGTGGCCTGGCAGAAGCCAACGGCAGGAACGCGCGCCGATTCGGCGTGGCTGCGCTTGCGTACCGTATCGAAGCCCGGGGCGGTGGCAAAACCGCCGGCGCGCAGGTCGCGTTCGATCACGTCGCGCTGGTGGTAGCCATGCGGGGTGCGGGCCATGAAGTCTGGCGGCGAGTCCGGGAAGCACTCGGCCAGCGCGCGCGACACCGCGTTGGCGAAGTCGTTTTCCTCGATGCGGTCCCAGACATTGAACACGAACGTGCCGCCGGGCTGCAGTACCCGCCGCGCCTCGGCGAAGGCCCTGGCCTTGTCCGGGAAGAACATCACGCCG
This sequence comes from Cupriavidus sp., assembly GCA_031180665.1. Taxonomy (GTDB): domain Bacteria; phylum Pseudomonadota; class Gammaproteobacteria; order Burkholderiales; family Burkholderiaceae; genus Cupriavidus. Next base: position 262,678 of record JAPSLP010000001.1, read on the forward strand.
AACTGGCACACCACCAGATCGAAGCTGCCATCGTCGAAGGGCAACTGCATCGCATCGGCCTGGCGCCATTCGACCACGCGGCCGCCGAGGCCGACCGCCTCGGCACGCGCCAGCATCGGTGCGTTCAGGTCGGTGACGACGAGCTCGGCCTCGTCGGGCAGCACCTTGGCCATTGCGCGCGTGACCACGCCGGTGCCCGCGGCGATCTCCAGCAGGCGGGAAGGGCGCCGCTCGCCCACGCGGCGGGCCAGGTCGTCGGCATAGGGCTGGAAGATCATCGGCACGAGGTATTGCTCATACAGCTCGGGAATCGGGCCGGTAAACAGCTTGTCGGCATTCGGTGTGGTCATGGCGAGTCTCCTGGCAGGCCTGCGGGGGCGGGGCGCCCGCCGCTTCATTCGTCCTGCCAGTCCATGCTAGACGGCGATCGGTGCTTGGGCGGACGCCAATCGCCGGCTTCGGGCCGGATGCGGGATAGGTGCGTCTTCACCGGCGCGCGTGCCATGTCCATCGGCGGTTCTGTACTTTTATGCTCGATTTTTTCGTTCTGTTGCAGGTTTGCACACAGAACTGTTCTACACGCCGGGCCGCACCCATAGGATCGGCGCGTCGCCGTGCCGTATGACCGGCGACAGCCGTCTTCCTTCCCTTGCTTCTCTACCCCCTTCAGGAGCCATATCGTGCAAACCAGCCGTACTCCGCTACTTGGCCACACCACGCCTTCGATGAACGATTTTGGAACGACAGGCGACCGGGTCCATCCACCGACAGACTGGCGGATCACCATCGATCCTGATACCCGCCTGAAATGCTGTCTCAAGGACTACCGGGCGGTAATAGGGTGGAGCGCCGCAACCGCTGTCGTGGGTGGCATTACCTACCTGACCAGCCACAGTTGGCCCCAAACCGCCATCATGTCAGCCTTTTGCGTCGTAGCAAGCGGATGTGCGCCCGCCTTCTACGGCGTGATGGATTGGCTTGAGGCCAAGGGGTGCATCAAGATCGACGCCGGGTACGGCGGCTCCGGATTCGGCGTGGGGCTGGCAGGCGTCTAGTCCATGGGGCGGCGCGTGCCAGGTGCTTGCCCGGGGTGATACCCCGGCTCCGCCATCTCGAACGCCGTCCCACGGTGCGCCAGCGGCGGGTAAATCCACTGCCGATTGATCTGCCGCTTGAGCGCCTTCGCTTCCGCACCGGTAAGCTGGACCTCGCGCTGCCAGCCTTCGGTCAGCACCGCCCCCCATGGCCCGAGGTCCAGGCAGGTGACATAGCGCGGCTGGGCATACGGCGTCGGCGGCACGCCCAGCAGATCCGCCATCGCGTTGTTGCCGGCGACCCGGCCAAGCGGCATCGCGTGCTGGCAGGACATCAGCGTGCGGTGGCCGGCCTCGTCGGTCTGCGCGCTCGCGGCATCGCCGGCGACGAACACGCTCGAGACGCCCGGCACGCGCAGATCGCCATCGACCAGCAGCCGTCCGGCGCGGTCGCGCTCGGCGGGGATCTGCCGCGTCAGCGGTGTCGCCGTGACGCCGCCGGTCCAAATGACGGTGGCCGCATCAATCCGCTTGCCATCGCCCAGCGTGATGCCCTGGGCGTCGACCGCCGTTACCGCGACGCCCAGGCGGCGTTGCACCCCTAGCGCGTCCAGCGCCTGCTCGATGACGGGACGCGGCCCGGGTCCCAGATCGGGGCCGATCGCATCCGCCTGCTCCACCACAATCACCTGTACCTCGCTGTTGCCGCCCAGCGCTGCACGCAGGCGCGCCGGCATGTCGGCGGCGGTCTCGATGCCGGTGAAGCCGCCGCCGGCCACTACCACCGTATTGCGCGCGGTGGACCACGGCCGCTCGGCCAGCGCGGACAGATGCCGCTCCAGCGCGACGGCGTCTTCCCGCTGATCGACGCTGAAGGCGAACCGGGTCAGGCCCGGCAGTGGCGGCATCGCCAGGCGGCTGCCCGCGGCGAGCACCATCCGGTCGTAGCGGATTTCGCTGCGCCGGCCGTCGCCATCGCGCAGCGCGATGCGGCTTGCGGCGGCATCGATGCTGTCGACCCAGCCGGCGACGAAGCGCACGCGGACGGTGTCGAACAGCGCATCGAGCGGCGCCGCCATGCGCGCCGGCGCGCTTTCATAGAGCCGAGGCCGCAGCGTGATGGCGGCTTCGGGCGCCACCACGACGATTTCGATGGCATCCGGCGCGACGCCGTGGCGATCGCGCAGTCTGGCGGCGGCCAGCGCCGCATACATGCCGGCAAAACCGGCCCCGACGATAACGACTTGCTTGCTCATGACACCCCCACGATTGGCAACGACAGAGGACCCTTCCGGATCGACAGGTGGGGATGGTAGGGGTGGCGGAGCCGGCGGGAACAGTACCAAGAGTTGAGCAAATGCAGGCACCATCGAATGCCGGCATCGTCGCGCGCCGGGGCACGGTATTGCCCGCTGGGGGCTGCCATGGACTGCTACGGGCTGCGGCGGGTGACTGCGAGCCGCTGCGGGGCTCAGCACATCTGCGCCAGCAATGCCATCAACGTGTCGCAAGCCGGCCCGAGCCGTGCCCCGGTCAGATTGGTGACGCCGAGCAGCAAGCCGCGCTGCTGCGGGTGCCGCTCGGGGTCGGCATACCAGCGCGAGACGGCGGAGGGCGCGATGCCGCGGCGCACCGCTTCGGCCGCGATCGCGCGATCGTCACAGCCGGGCGGCAGCCGAAGCCGCACCGCCAGCCCGGCCATCGCATCGACGTCCGCCTGCGAGCCCAGACGGGCCCGCAGAAGGGCGCGCTGCGCATACAGCGTCTTCATATGCCGCAGATGGCGCAGATAGTGCCCGTCGGCCATGAACTCGGCAAAGGCCAGCTGTGTCGCCAGGTTCGGCGCGGGAGCCAGGCAGCCGGCCACCTCGGCGAAGCGTTCGGCCAGCGGCAGTGGCGCCACCACGAAGCCCAGCCCCAACGCCGGGCTCATCGTCTTGCTGAACGTCCCGATATGGATCACGCGGCCGTGCCGATCGGCGGCCGCCAGGGCGGGCGTGGCGCGGCCCTGCAGTTGCAGTTCGCTCAGATAGTCGTCCTCGACGATCCAGCCTGTGCGCGGCCTGCCCAGCGCAGCAGCGCCTGGCGCCGCGCCGGCGACATCGGCACGCCCGTCGGCGCCTGCTGGCCAGGCGTCACCACGGCGAGCGCCGCCTCGGGCGCGAGGGCAAGACCGCGTTCGACGTCGAGCCCATGCGCGTCCACCGGTATCGGCACCGCGCGCAGCCCGGCCAGTTGCAGGCCGGTCCGCGTGACCATATAGCCGGGCTCTTCCATCCAGGCGGTGCGGCCGGCGAGCTGCAGCGCGGCCAGCGTCAGCCCCAGCCCGCCGCGATAGCCGGCGGTCAGCACGATCTGATCCGGCGCGCAATGGATGCCGCGTGCGATCGCCAGATAGCTGGCCAGCTGCGAGCGCAGCGTCGCCGCGCCGCGCGGATCGGGATAGGTGACCGGCGACATCGCGCCGGCGCGCAGCGCGCGCGCCCGCAGCCGGGACCACAGCTTGGCCGGAAACGCGTCCTGCGCGGACACGCCCATCTCGAACGGCAGCGGGAGCGCGGAGAAGTCGTGGAGGAGGCCGCTCAGCGGCGCGTTCAGCGCCGGCGCCGGCGCGGCTGTGGACGCGGGTCGCGCCGGCTCTGTGGCGACGCGGGTACCGGCCGCTCCGGCCGTGACGACCAGCCGCTCGTCGATCAGCCGTTCATAGGCGCTGCGGACGGTGCCGCGGCCCACGCCAAGCCGGGCCGCGAGATCGCGCCACGAGGGCAGCCGCGCGCCGGGCGCCAGCCGCCCATCGCGGATCGCCAGGCGCAGATTGCCGGCGATCTGCGCGCTCAGGGGTTCGGATGACGATCGGTCGAGACTGACGTCGAGGCTGGGGTCCATGCGGAAACATTCGATCGGCGTTGCACAGCCGCCTTGCAGGGCAAGGCGGCGCTGGACAGGCATTCTAAGCCGCAGCCCTGGCAGCAACGGCATGGAGGGCGCGGGCATTTTGACCTAGAGTGGCGACAGTGGCCGCGGCCAGGGCAGCGTTCGCGCCGCGCTTCCTGCCGCCCGTTGCCGTTTGGAGGACATCGCCATGGACCGTCCGTTATTGCGTCGGCTTCCGCGCCTGCTACGGAGGCAGTTGCCGGCCCAGTTACCGATGCGTTTGCCGACTCGGTTGCCGACCCCGTTGCCGCCGTCGCATCCGTTGCCGCTGCTGCAGCGGCCCGACCCCCACCGGCGGCGGCTGCTGGCAGTCGGTGGCGCGATGCTATTGCCTGCCGCATGGCCAGGCCTCGCCTCGGCGCAATCGCCATCGCAATCGCCATCGCCATCGCCGCGGCAGTCGGTGCCCCGTCCATCGGGCAGCAAGCCGATGCAGATCGGCGTGATCGGCAGCGGCCGCATCGGCGGCACAGTGGGAGGGCTATGGGTCAAGGCCGGCTATCCGGTCTTGTTCTCGTCGCGGCATCCGGAACAGCTCAAGCCGCTGGTCGACGGGCTGGGGCCACTGGCCCGGGCGGGTACCGTGGCGGAGGCGGTCGCTTTCGGCGATGTGCTGTTCGTTGCCGTGCCCTATGGCGCGCTGCCCGAGATCGGCAAGGCGCATGGCCGCGGGATGGCGGGCAAGGTGGTGCTGGACGCGACCAACGCCTATCGCCATCGCGATGGCGCCGCGGGCGAGGATGCGCTGGCCAACGGCATCGGTCCGACCACGGCGAAATACCTGGCGGGCGCGCGGATCGTGCGCGCCTTCAATTTCACCAGCGCCAGCGATTTTGCGACCCGGCACCATCAGGAACCGCGGATCGCGATACCGATCGCCGGCGACGACCGGGCCGCGCTCGACACCGCCTCCGAACTGGTGCGGGCCGCCGGCTTCGAGCCCGTCGTCATCGGTCCGTTGAAGATCGCCGACAGCTTCGCACCCGGCGGGCCGCTGTTCCGGCAGGTCGGCAGCGCCGACGAACTGCGGCAGAAGGCCAAGGCCGCAGTGCCGGCGCAGCCGGCCGGGCGCTAGCGCTCGACGATCAGAGCCGATACAGGGACGCCGACGGGCCTCCCGGCGGGCTCGTCAGGTTGCGCACGGTGAGCTTTGCCAGCAGGTTCGTCCGTGCCGCGTCGCTCGATTGACCTCTGTGGATCGGTGCCATCGCGTTGTCCTGGATGCCGGCCGGCGGTTGGCTGTCGGGGGGCGATCCCGACGCGACGCGCGCTTCGCCGGCGCCCAACTCCAGTCGTAATAATTCGACTGCTGCCACGGGATTGGCGCCGGACTCAAGCGGATATGGAAGGGAAACGGCCTGCGGGGGCGTGGCGGCGCCCGTCGAAGTGGTGTGCAGGGGGGAAGTTTGGAGGTGAACGTTGAGGGAGGAACCGCGGCGTGCCGGCTGGCGTGCTGCTGCGCCGCCACCGCGGTCCGGCTCGTGTCCGCGACGCGGACCGCGCGATGGCGGCGAGCGCCGCCGCAGCGCGCTTCCGATATGCGGCGAGGAACGAAGCAAGCGCGCCGCGCGGGAAAGCGCCATGCCGCCGGCCGCTGCGCTCGGCGACGATAGAATGCCTGCGCGCCGGACCGTTCCGTCTCAGTAGCCGGATTTCCGGCGACACCGACCAGGGAGGATGACGATGAGCGCCCCAATTCCCCAGCACCCCGACGAGCACCCCGACGAGCGCCGCATCGGCGCCTGCGCTTACCTGCTGCACATGCTGCTGCAGCGCGCGGAACAGCAGCAGCCCGGCATGCTCGATGCGCTGATACGCGGTGTCACAGCGGACCGGGACGGCGCGCAAGCGCGGGGACTGGCCGATCCACGTGCTGCCGGCGTCTTCGATGAAGCGCTGCGCATGCTGGAACTGGCAAACGACCAGATCAGGGCGCAGGCCCGACCGTAGCGATCGCGGGCTTACCCCGTCGCGGCCGAAACGCGGCCCCGGCAGTGTAAACTGCGGGGTTTTTCACTCAGGCGCTATGTTGCAAGTGCCCCCGAGCGCAGGCCCCGGCGGACAGACGCTGATCCGGCTGCTTGCGCACCTGACCGAAGCCCAGGCCCCCGAATCGGCGCCGTCGCTGTCGGGCCAGTTGAGCCAATGGCTGGGCTGGACCGATGCGATCGCGTTGTCGTCGGCGCTCAATGGCAATCCGCCGGCCGTGCCGGCGGTGGGCGCGCGCGCGGCCGACAGCGACGAAGCCGCCGACAGCGCGCGGGTCCGTACGATGCTGGTCGACGCCATCCGCGACGACCGGGCCTCGTCCAGGGCGCGGCGCAGTCCGGTCCGACCCCTGCCGGTGGAGGCGCTCGATGCGTCGGCCGATTTCGCGATCCATCGCCAGCGCTATCAGACGCTGCAGCAGCGGATGGAGAGCGCCATCGGCGATCTGCGCGGCCGCCTGCGCGCGGCGCTGGCGCGGCGTCCCGGCCAGGGCAGGCTGGCGATGCTCGATGCGGTGATGGAACGCGTGATGGGCGCGCGCGAGCAGGCGTTGCTGGCGAACATCCCGGCCGTGCTCGAGGCGCACTACCAGCGGCTGCGGCAGGCGGAGGAAAGCGCGCTGGCCCAGGCCGCAAGCGCCAATACCAGCAATACCGACACGACGGACCCTAGCGCCGAAGCCGCCGCGGCCGCTGCAAGCCCGGAGCCGGCCCGCGTGGCGGCGACGGTCACGCCCGGTGCATGGCGCCGCGCGTTCCGCCGCGATATGGAAGACCTGCTGCTGGCCGAGCTGGACCTGCGTTTCCAACCCGTCGAGGGATTGGTCGCGGCCCTTCGCGCCAACCGGTCCGGCAGCTAACCAGAACATCATGACCCGATTCCCTATTCAACTTGTTGTGTTCGTGGCGGGCCTGCTGGCCGTCTGCTGGATCGGCGCCGGCTACGCGGGCTCGAATGCGCTGGCGTTCGCCGTGACGCTGCTGATCGGCGGCTTCTATCTCGGGGGCGCGTTCGAGCTGCAACGCTATCGCCAGGCGACCGCGAGCCTCACGCAGGCGGTCGGCGGCCTGTCCGACACGCCGGCGAGCCTCGGCGCCTGGCTCGAACGCATCGATCCGGACCTGCGTCAGGCCGTCCGGCTGCGCGTCGAAGGCGAACGCGTTGCCTTGCCCGGCCCCGCGCTGACCTCGTATTTCGTCGGCCTGCTGGTGCTGCTCGGCATGCTCGGCACGTTTCTCGGCATGGTGGCCACGCTCAAGGGCACCGGCCTCGCGCTGGAAACCGCGACCGATCTGCAGGCGATCCGCGCCTCGCTGGCCGCGCCGGTCAAGGGCCTGGGCTTCGCCTTCGGTACCTCGGTGGCGGGCGTGGCGACCTCGGCCATGCTGGGACTGCTGGCGGCGCTGTGCCGGCGCGAGCGGATCGAGGCGGCGCGGGCGCTGGACGCCCATATCGCGACGACGTTGCGCGTCCATTCGCGGGTCCATCAGCGCGAGGAGGCGTTCCGGCTGATGCAGCGCCAGGCCGAGACGATGCCGGTGCTGGTCGAGCGGCTGAACGCGATGATGGCCGCGATGGAGCAGCAGAGCCAGACCCTGACCGAACGGCTGGCCGCCAGCCAGGATGCCTTCCACGGCAAGACCGAAGCGGTGTACACGCGCCTGGCCGCGTCGGTCGAGCAATCGCTGAAGGACGGCGTCGCCGAGAGCGCGCGCGCCGCCAGCGCGGCCATCCAACCGGCGGTGGAAGCCACCATGAGCGGGCTGGCGCGCGAAGCGGCCGGGCTGCGCGATACCGTCACGCAGTCGATGCAGCAGCAGCTGGAAGGCCTGGCGTCCCGCTTCGACGCGACCACGACGCAGGTGGCCGGCCTCTGGAACGAGGCGCTGGCGGACCACCGGCGTACCAGCGCCGCGCTGGCCGACGGCCTTCGGGGCACGCTCGACGGCTTCGCCGCCAATTTCGAGCAGCGCTCGGCGGGCTTGCTGGAGCAGGTCGCCCAGCGCATGGACAGCGCGGCAGCCGCTGCCTCGGCCCGCTGGAACGAAGCGCTGTCCGGCCACGAGCGCACCATCGGCGCGATCGCGAGCGAGAACCAGCAGGCGCTGGCCGCCGCCGCCGGCGCCTTCGAACAGAATGCGAGCGCGCTGCTGACCACGGTGGCGCAGGCGCAGGCCGAACTGCGCGCGCAGCTGGCCGCGCAGGACGAACAGCGCCTCGCCAACTGGAGCGCGACGCTGTCCAGCCACGAACGCGCCATCGGCGCCATCGCCACCGAGAACCAGCAGGCGCTGGCGGCCGCCGCCGGCGCCTTCGAACAGAATGCCGGCGCGCTGCTGACCACGGTGGCGCAGGCGCAGGCCGAACTGCGCGCGCAGCTGGCCGCGCAGGACGAACAGCGCCTCGTTAACTGGGGCGCGACGCTGTCCAGCCACGAACGTGCCATCGGCGCGATCGCCACCGAGAACCAGCAGGCGCTGGCAGCCGCCGCCGGCGCCTTTGAACAGAATGCGAGCGCGCTGCTGACCACGGTGGCGCAGGCGCAGGCCGAACTGCGCGCGCAGCTGGAAGCGCACGACGAGCAGCGCCTCGCTACCTGGAGCGCGACGCTGGACGGCATCGCGGCCGGACTGCACCAGCAATGGGAGCAGGCCGGTACCCAGACCGCGAACCGGCAGCAGCAGATCTGCGAGACGCTGGAGCGCACCGCGCAGCAGATCACCGCCCAGACGCAGGCGCAGGCCGGCGCCACCATCGCCGAAGTGGCCCGCCTGGCCCAGGTCGCCGGCGAAGCGCCGCGCGTGGCGGCCGACGCCATTGCCGAACTGCGGCGCAAGCTGTCCGATGAAATGGCGCGGGACAACGCGATGCTGGAGGAACGCACCCGGCTGATGGAGAGCCTGTCCACGCTGCTCGATCAGGTCAGCCGGACCTCCACCGCGCAACGCGAGGCGGTCGACACGCTGGTCGGCACCAGTGCCGAACTGCTGGAGCGCATCGGCTCGCGCTTCACCGACAAGGTCGAGGCCGAGACCGGCAAGCTGACCGACGTCGCGGCGCAGGTCACCGGCAGCGCGGCCGAGGTGGCGAGCCTGGGCGAAGCGTTCGGCATGGCGGTGCAGCTGTTCAGCGAGTCGAACGACAAGCTGGTCGCGCATCTGCAGCGCATCGAGGCCGCACTCGACAAGTCGATGGCCCGCAGCGACGAGCAGCTGGCCTATTACGTGGCGCAGGCCCGCGAAGTGGTCGATCTGAGCATGCGCTCGCAGAAGCAGATCCTCGAGGACCTGCAGCACGTCGCCGGCCAACGGGCACCGGACGCAGAGGCGGCATGAGAGAGGAGATCGACGCCGGCGTCGAGCCGACCGTACCGACGTGGGCTGTCTTCGGCGACCTGATGTCGGTGGTGCTCGGCGCCTTCGTGCTGATTCTGCTCGGCGTGATCGGCATCCAGCTAGAACTGGCCTCGCGCCTGGACAACGAGGTCAAGCAGCGCCAGCAGGAGATGCATCGCCGCGAGAGCCTGGAACAGGCTCTGGCCGGCCCCTTGGCGGCCGGGCGCGTGACACTGGTGAACGGGCGCATCGGCATCAGCGGCAGCGTGCTGTTCGCGCTGAACTCGGCCGAGCTGCAGCCCGAAGGGCAGGAGGTGCTCAAGAGCCTGGCCGCGCCGTTGAAGACCTATCTGCGCAATCGGGACGAGATCCTGATGGTCAGCGGCTTCACCGACGACCGGCAGGTGCGCGACGGCAACCGCCAGTTCGCCGACAACTGGGAGCTGTCCGCCCAGCGCGCATTGACGGTGACCCGCGCCCTGATCGATGCGGGCGTGCCGGCCGCATCGGTATTCTCGGCCGCGTTCGGCGCGCAGCAGCCGGTCGCCTCGAACAAGGACGCACAAGGCCGCGCCCGCAACCGCCGTGTCGAGATCGCGCCGATCCCGCGCGTGTCGATGGGAACAGGGAAGTCCGGTGGCTAGCCTCGGTGCCGACGACATGCTGGCGCGCATCGAGGCATGGCGCGACAGCGGAGCGGACCGGATCGATCCCGTCCGCTTTCGCCTGCTCGAGGCACTGGCGCGACGTGCGTCCGCTCACAGCGGCCCGGCGCGGCGGCGGCTGGAAGAAACACTGGCCGCGCTCGTTCAAGCCTATGAGGACCGGCTCGGTCGCACAGCGGGCGAGTCGGCTCGGGCCGAACAAGATTTTGCGCAACGCCAGCGTAGCGCCGGACCGCTGGCGGCACTGGTGCGCGAGCTCAGGGGCGAGGCCGAAGGGTACGACGCGCAGGCCGGAATCCCCGTCAATGCGCCGCGGCATCCGCCCCAGCCCGACCCGGCGCTGGTCGAATATGTCCGCCGGACATGGACGCGCCTGAGCGCCGACCGCGCCTGGCGGCAGTCGCTCGAACGGGTCCCGGAAAACGCCGGACCGCTGAACTCCAACCACCTGGTCCACCGCGCGCTGTCGGCCATGCGCGAACTGTCGCCCGGCTATCTGCAGCAGTTCCTGTCCTATGTCGATACGCTGTCGCGACTGGAGCGGATGAACGGGGACGGAGCGGCCGACGGCAAGGGCGCGCCGCCTGCCAACGGTGCGGCCAGGGCCGTGCGCGGCAAGGCGCGCCAGCCGCGCGCGAAGCCGGCCGCGCAGCCGAAACCGTAGCGCCTCACCGCATCACCACCGCATCACCACCGCATCACCACCGCATCACGGCGCCACCGGCGTCAGTCCCGCGGCGGTGAAGATCTTCTGCAGTTCGCCGTTGCCGCGCAGCACATCGAGGGCGCGCTGCACCGCGTCGGCCAGCTCCGCGTTGTCCGCCTTCACCGCCATGCCGACTGCCCATCCGCGCGGCGGCAGCAGCGGCGAGGAAACCTCCGCGGCGGCGTACTGCGAAGCGGTGCGGCCCTCGGCCTTGAGCGCGCTTTCATACTGCGAACGCGTGACCATCGCGGCCGCAATCTCGCCGGCAAAGAGGGCGCGCAGGCTCTCGCGCGGCGACCGATAGATCCGGACCTTGTCGCGCAGCGCGCCGCCGGCCCCGGCGAGCAATGCGTTGGCACCGGCCGAGCCGGCTTCGGCGCCGACCGGCAGGCCCGCCAGATCGCCGAGATCGCGGATCTGCGGCAGCCGCGCAGTGTCGTGGACCAGCACGAACTGCTCGCGATAGTACGGGGCGAAGATCGTCGCCTTGTCGTTCTCGCGCATGAAGGCGCGGTCCACCGGCACGTGCAGCATCACGTCGGCAGGCCCATAGCCGAGATAGTGGCCGCGCCACACCATATTGCGCAGGTCGTCCGCCATGTTCTCGTCGGCGTCGAAGGGCAGCAGCGTCAGCGACAGATTCAACTGCCGGCTCAGCGCCTGCGCGATCGCGACGTCGACGCCGGTCGGCTTGCCGTCGACGACCTCGGAGAAGGGCGCAAAGGCCTTGTAGACCGCGACCTTCAGCCGGCCGCTCTCACGGATCCTGGCCAGATCGGCCCAGGCACCGGCGGACCACGCCAGTCCGGCCGACAGCAGCAGCAACGCGACGGCGCGGCGGCGGCGCGCGGCCGGCGCCGGGCGCATCGAAGGCGCGGGGAGCATCGGGGGCATCGTCGTCTCCTGAATGTGGGGCGAAGGCGGGGGCTTCGCCGCGTGCCAATCACTGTGGCCGGCGCGATTCCAGGTAGGTCTTCAGCGCCCAGACGGCTTCCTGGGTCAGCGTCTCGTCGAACGGCGGCATGTAGACGCGGCCGTCGCGCGTGCGGCCGCGGCGCACGGTGGTGGCGAAGTACTGGTCGATCTCGCTGTAGCAGCCTTGTTTTTTCTTCGGGTCGGCCAGTGCCGAGCAGTCCGAGTCCAGACTGCGAAGGTCCGGCGCGATGCCGCCGGAGATCGCGTCGAGGCCGTGGCAGCGCGCGCAGTTCTGGTTATAGGCGGAGCTGCCGATGCGCAGCGCCTCGTCGTGCGCGGGGCCTGTGCGGTAGGGGTTTTCCTGCTTCCACTCCTTGCCGAGCTGCGGCAACGTGCTGGTGTCGACGGCCTGGGGCGTGACGTCGCCATGGGCATGGGCGGCGCCGGGCATCGCGGCGGCGGCCAGGCCGGCACAGAGGGCAAGGGCGGAAAGAAGCGGGCGGAATGTCGCCATGGGGGTCTCCTGGTGTTGTCGGGATCGTTTGCCCCATCGTCCGCAAGAGCTGTGCCACTCCCCCCAGGCCCGGGAAACGGCGCAATGCGCCACGCAGCGGCGGCGTCGCGTTGCAACATGGCCGCCGGGGCGCCCTCGAATTCAACACCCTGGCAAGCATTTTGCTCCACAATGCAACAGTGCTCCGGCGGGACCCTGTGCAGCCACTGTGCAGCAGTCCCGGGCGGATGCCCCGATCGCCGAAGATCCGGCACCAAGATGCCGGGCAGCCGAACAGGAGACAATCCATGACCCCGCACGAGCCGGAGCCGCACGGCGGCACGCACGCCGACACCATCGCCCAGGCCCATCAGCGATCGCAGTCCTACGGTTTGCGCCCCTATGAGACACCCGATTTCGGCCCGGTCGCGCCGGTCGACCTGCGCAGCCAGATCGAAAAGAGCCAGTCGCTGTTCACGCACGCGCTGCCGGTGATGGAGATGCTCTACGATCAGATCGTCAACACGCACAGCATGGTGATCCTGACCGATACGGCTGGGTTGATCCTGCATTCGCTGGGCGACGACGATTTCCTCGCAAAAGCCGACAAGGTGGCGCTGCGCCCGGGCGCGGTGTGGTCCGAGGAGAGCAAGGGCACCAATGCGATCGGCACCGCGCTGACCGAGGGGCTGCCCACGCTCGTCCATGGCGACGAACACTTCCTGCGCGCCAATCATTTCCTGACCTGTTCGTGCTCGCCGATCCTCGATCCCTATGGCAAGACGGTCGGCGCGCTCGACGTCACCGGCGACCATCGCGGCTTCCACAAGCACACCATGGCGCTGGTGCGCATGTCCGCGCAGATGATCGAGAACCATCTGTTCGAGAACGCCTTCCAGGACATGGTGCGCGTGCATTTCCACGCGCGGCAGGAGTTCATCGGCACGATCGCCGAAGGGCTGGCCTCGTTCACGCCGGGCGGCCGCTTCCTGTCTGCCAACCGCAGTGGGCAGTTCCAGCTCGGCTTGTCGGTTGGCGCGTTGCGGGCGCATACCTTTTCGTCGCTGTTCGGGCTGTCGATGGGCCAGCTGTTCGATGCGCTGCGCAGCGCGCCCGGGGGCGTCATGCCGCTGCAGCTCTCGAGCGGCGTCAAGGTCTGGGCCCGGGTCGAGGTCACCCGCTCGACGGTGGTGCCGTCCGGCGGGCTGATGCCGGAGGCCCGCGAAACCGCCGCGCCACGGCGCAGCCGCCTGTCGAACGCCCCGCAGCCGGGCGGACTGGACGAGCTCGATACCGGCGATCCGCAGATGGCGGCGGTGATCGGCAAGCTGCGCAAGGTCGTGGGCCGGGACATTCCGGTGATGATCTGCGGCGAGACCGGTACCGGCAAGGAGTTGCTGGCCCGCGCGATCCACGCCGAGAGCCAGCGGCAGCAAGGCCCGTTCGTCGCCGTCAATTGCGCTTCGATTCCGGAGACGTTGTTCGAATCGGAGCTGTTCGGCTACGAGGAGGGCGCGTTTACCGGTGCGCGAAAAAAGGGCGGCATCGGCAAGATGCTGCTCGCCAACGGCGGCACGCTGTTCCTCGACGAAATCGGCGACATGCCGCTGCATCTGCAGGTGCGGCTGCTGCGAGCGCTGCAGGAACGGTCCGTGACGCCGCTGGGCAGCAACAAGGTGATCGAGGTCGATTTCGTGCTGATCTGCGCCACCAACCGCAACCTGCGCGAGGAAGTCGCGGCAGGCCGCTTCCGCGAGGACCTGTACTACCGGCTCAATGGCCTGGTGGTGCGGCTGCCGGCGCTGCGCGATCGCACCGACCTCGACGTCGTCGCCAGCAAGGTGCTGGCGCGGCATGGCGGCGCATCGCGGCCGCTGCGGATCGCGCAGCCGGTGATGCGGATGTTCGCGTCCTATCACTGGCCCGGCAACATCCGGCAGCTGGCCAACCTGCTGAACACGGCGCGGCTGATGGCGGAGGACGAGGACGAGATCGACGTATCGCACCTGCCCGACGACTTCCTCGACGACTGGCGCGAGCGCAACGAGGCGGGCGCGGCCACATCCGCTGCGCCCATGAACGGCGCACGGCCGGGGGCAGTACCGGCCGCGGCGCCGGCGGATTCGGACGCGTCGCTGCCGCTGCGGCCGACCCGGCTTGCCGATGTCGAAGCGCTGACGATCGTGGCCACCGTCAAGGCGCATCACGGCAATATCTCGGCTGCCGCCAAGGCGCTCGGCATCTCCCGCAATACGGTTTACCGCAAGCTCGGCGAGGCGGAGCGCCTGCTGCAGCCCGATGCGGACCCCGGCACGGGCGAACCGCGCTGAGCCTGCCCGCGCGCGGCCCGATGCTCCCGATCATCGGGCCGGCGCGCGACGCATCCATTCATCCTCCAGTTCCAGCCAGGCGCGCTGCACATTCAGCGCGTGCCGCGGCACGAAGCCGCGCCAGTGCCGGAAGGCTTCGCCCGGCACCGCCTGCAAGGCATCGGCAGCGTCCACGCCGGTGGCCAGGCCCTGGCGGATATCGTGTTCGACGCTGTCGAGGTAGGCCAGTGTCGGCACGATGTTCTGCTGCGCCGTGCCGATGCCGTCGCCGACCACGGTGGTCGCCGGCAAGGCCGAAAGCGCGCGCAGCGCCGCGCGCCACCCCATCAGCGAGCCATCGCGCAGATCCGGCACACACTGGCCCGTGACCAGACCGCCGGCGCACAGCAGGCGCAGCGCGGGCGCATACAGTGCCGTGTCGGAGGCGCTGTGCGCATTGGCGAAGATCCGCACTTGCCAGCGGACTCCGCCCGCCTGCAGCGGGGTGTCCTCGCGCAGTACCGGCCGAGGCAGCACGATGGTCGTGCCGGCCATCGCTGCGGCACCGAGTTCGGCCGCGAGCTGGCGAAGGCAGGCATCGCAACGCGATCGCATCCGCGCCGCCGTCGCCGGCGAAGCGAGGAAAGCGGGACGCGGCTGCAGCTCGGCGAACGCGGCATTGGCCAGCACCTGCCGTGGATGCGGATGCGAATTGACCACCCACCGCACCGGCAGCGCGGTGAGCCGCCGGATCGCCGCGATCAGCCGGCGGCCATGGCGAAGATTCGGGCCGGGATCGATCACCAGCACGCCATCGCGGCCGATCGCCACGAGGGAGGGCGAGAGCGACGGGCCGCCGTCGTCGACCGGGCCGGCGTAGATGCCCGGCGCCAGCGGCGACAGTGCCGCCGGGCCGGGCGCCGCCGCTGCCACGCTGTCCACGGACAGCGCAGCCAATCCCAAGCGGGCCGCACGCTGCAGGAACACGCGGCGTGCGCCGGTCATGCGGACATCTCCCCGATCGCGGATCGCAACGCGTCGGCCATTGGCCCATTGGCGAGATGCCCGGCCCGGGGCACCACGCGCAGGATGGCGTGCGGCATGGCCGCCTGCAGCCGTGCCGCATTGCCGGGCCGACAGACGCGGTCGCGCGCGCCGTGCAGCAGGATCGTGGGGATTCGTTGCCGCGCGATGCTGGCGGCGCAACGCAGCAGCGCGGGCTTGCCGAGTCCGCAACGGCGCTGCAGGTAGTGCGCCTGGATGCGGTACTTGCGCCGCAGATCGGCGTCCTCGTGCCGGGCGCGACGGACCTGTCGACGCAGGCCGGCGCGTTCGCCCAGCAGTGCGCGTTCCACTGTGCGCCACCGCCGGGCAGTGTCCCGTCGTTGAACACTTGTTCCATTCTGCAGCAGCCGGATGGCGCAACGCCGTTGCGCTTCGGCAGAGTTTCCGCGCGCTCGCGCCGCAGCGAGCTGCCCGCCTGCCGGTGGCAGCACCGACATGCCGCGGGCACGCGCCGCAAACAGCCGCAGGATATCGTCGCGCCCCGTCAGGAAGCTGCCGCGCAGCACCAGCCCCGCAACGCGCTGCGGCCAGCGTGCCGCGTAGGCCAGTGCCAGCGAGGCGCCCCACGAACCCGCGGCCACATGCCAGCGCTCGATGCCCAGCGCCCTGCGTAGTCGTTCGATATCGGCAAGCAGCGCGCCGACGGTATTGCGCCTGAGCGTGCCGGCCGGCAGCGACCGGCCGGCCCCGCGCTGATCGGGCAGGATGGCCAGCTGCCGTGCCGGATCGAACCAGTCCGCCATCGACGGCGTGCAGCCGCTGCCCGGGCCGCCATGCAGCACGAGCCATGGCACGCCATCGGGCCGGCCATGCAGGCGGACGTGCAGACGGTGCATGTCCGCGGTGCGCAGCCAGAATGCGCGCTCTTCGATCGGGTCGGAAACGTGCTGCTGCTGTGCGGAGTCGGGCATGGATGTTGCCTTGGGATCGACGCGGAAGGGCGCGGCACGGTGCCGGCGCCCGGTCCGACTCGGCAATCACAGTCCGTGCCAAGCAACCACATCGAAGGAGACCTCATGAACTGGACAACGCCCGCCTATACCGACCTTCGCCTCGGCTTCGAGATCACGATGTATATCGCCAATCGCTGACGGCCAGCGTGCGAGGCGGTCCCCGCGCTCGCGGGGACTACCCGACAAACCATAGAACGGGCGCATGGCGCCCCGGCACTGCGATGACGACGTTAAGGGTTCTGGGATCGGCTGCGGGCGGGGGCTTTCCGCAGTGGAACTGCAACTGCACCAATTGCGATGGCATGCGCCGCGGCGCGGTCTCGGCAGTGCCGCGCACCCAATCCTCGATCGCGTTGACGGAGAACGGCCTGGACTGGCTGCTGGTCAACGCGTCGCCCGACATCCTTGCGCAGATCCGCGCCACGCCGGCGCTGCAGCCCGCCCGGGAGCGGCGCGACACCGGCATCGCTGCCGTTCTGCTGATGGACGCGCAGATCGATCACGTGACCGGGCTGCTGATGCTGCGCGAACACCAGCGCCCCTTGCCCGTGTATGCCACCGGGCCAGTGCTCGCGGATCTGTCCGATGCCTTGCCGCTGTCGCGCGTGCTGTCGCACTACTGCGGCCTCGATCCGCGTCCGCTGCCGCTCGATGGCGGGCCGTTGCGCATCGCGCCGCTGCAGCGGGCCACCATCACGCCCGTGCCGCTCGACAGCAAGGCGCCACCGTATTCGCCGAACCGCCATGCGCCGCAGCGTGGCGACAATATCGGCCTGCGCATCGTCGACACCGCCACCGGCAGACGCGCCTTCTATGCACCGGGACTGGAGCGCGTCACGCCGGATCTGATGGAAGAGCTGCGCGGTGCCGATATCGTGCTGGTCGATGGCACCTTCTGGACCGACGACGAGATGCTCCGGCTGGGTCTGTCGAACAAGACCGCGGCCGAGATGGGTCATCTGGCGCTGTCCGGCGCCGGCGGCATGATCGCGGTGCTCGACGCGCTGCCGGCCTCGCGCAAGATCCTGATCCATATCAACAACACCAATCCGATTCTCGACGAGCGATCGCCGCAGCGCCGCCATCTGGGCGCACACGGCATCGAGGTCGCCTGCGACGGCATGGAGATCGCGCTATGACGCAGGCCACCGCCTGGAGCCCGGCCGAGTTCGAGTCGCAACTGCGCGCGAAGCAGTCGGGCTACCACATTCATCATCCGTTCCATCGACGCATGGCGGCGGGACAGTGCACGCCGGAGCAGATCCGCGGCTGGGTGGCCAACCGCTTCTACTACCAGGTCCGCATCCCGCAGAAGGACGCCGCCATCCTGGCCAACTGCCCGGACCGCGAGACGCGCCGGCTGTGGGTCCAGCGCATCCTGGACCACGACGGCACGGACGGCGAGGCCGGCGGCATCGAAGCCTGGGTGCGGCTGGGCGAGGCAGTCGGGCTGCCGCGCCAGGTCCTTTGCTCGCACGAGCTGGTGGTGCCCGGGGTGCGCTTCGCCGTCGACGCCTACGTCAATTTCGCGCGCAGCGCCCCCTGGCAGGAGGCCGTGTGCTCGTCGCTGACGGAGATGTTCGCACCGGAGATCCATCGGCAGCGGCTGGCCGGCTGGCCCGAGCACTACCCATGGATCGAGCGGGACGGACTGGACTATTTCCGCACGCGCATCCCGCTCGCGCAGCGCGACGTGGACCATGGGCTGCGCGTGACGCTCGAACACTTCCGCACGCCAGCCGAGCAGCGACGCGCGCTCGAGATCCTTCAGTTCAAGCTCGACGTGTTGTGGTCGATGCTCGATGCCATCGAGAGGGCCTATCCATGAACGCGCCATCCGCCGGCACCTGCATGCCGACCCTGCACCGCACGCTGCGCCTGCAATGGGAGCAGGCACAGCAGGCGTGGGTGCTGCTGTATCCCGAGGGCATGGTCACGCTGAACGACAGCGCGGCGGCGATCCTGCGGCGCTGCGATGGCTCCCGCACGCTGGACATGCTGATCGACGAACTGCAAGGTGCCTATGACGTACAGGGAATCGCCGCGGAGGTCCATGCCTTTGTCAAACATGCCTTCGAACGCGGCTGGCTCGCCTGAGGCAGCAGGGCGCCCCGGCCCGCCGCTGTGGCTGCTGGCCGAGCTGACCTATCGCTGCCCGCTGCATTGCGCGTTCTGCTCCAATCCGGTCGACTATGCCCGGCACGGCGCGGAACTTGACACCGGCCAATGGCTGGACGTGCTGACGCAGGCGAGGGCGCTGGGCGCGGTGCAGCTGGGGCTGTCGGGCGGCGAGCCGCTGATGCGCAAGGATCTCGAGGCGATCGTCGCGCATGCCCGCCGGCTTGGCTTCTACATCAACCTGATCACCTCCGGCGTGGGCTTGACCGATGAACGGCTGGGCGCGCTGCGCGAGGCGGGGCTCGATCATATCCAGCTGTCCTTCCAGGATTCGACCCGCGAACTCAACGACTTCCTGTCGAGCACCCGAACCTTCGACCTGAAGCAGCGCGTGGCCCGCATGATCAAGGCGCACGGCTACCCGATGGTGATGAACTGCGTGCTGCACCGGCACAACCTGCCGCATGTGGGCGCCATCATCGAGATGGCGCTGGAGATGGGCGCCGAATACCTGGAACTGGCCAACACCCAGTACTACGGCTGGGCCTGGCGCAACCGCCTCGCGCTGATGCCCGATGCCGCGCAGCTGCGCGAGGCCGAGGCGGTGGTCGAGCGCTATCGGCAGCGTATCGGCTCGCGCTGCCGCATCCTGTTCGTCGTCCCCGACTATTTCGAGACGCGCCCCAAGAAGTGCATGAACGGATGGGGCACGACCTTTCTCGGCGTCGCACCCGACGGCACGGCATTGCCGTGCCACGCGGCGCGCATGCTGCCCGGCATTGCGCTGCCGAACGTCGCCGGCATGCCGCTGCGCGACATCTGGTTCGACAGCGAAGCATTCAACCGCTATCGCGGCACCGCGTGGATGAAAGGCGCGTGCCAATCCTGCGACGAGAAGGAGGCCGACGCCGGCGGCTGCCGCTGCCAGGCGTGGCAGCTGACCGGCGATGCCGACGCGACGGACCCGGTCTGCGACCGGTCGGACGACCACGATCGCGTGCGCGCCATCGTGGCACAGGGCAGGCTGGCCGCCGTGCTGGCCGGCGGGCGCGTCGAACGGGGCAGGCAGGCGCCGCTGCTGTTTCGCACGGATGCCAATTCGCTGCGATTGAGCGACCTGTAGCCGGCAAGGGCGCGCGAGCACAAACAAGGAGAGGCGCTCCGCCGCCTCTCCTTTCCCATTTCAAGCGGGGCCCGATCGGATCAACCCGCCTCCAGCACCCACGCCGCCAGCTGCTTGGCCTCGTCATCCTTCAGCGAGGGGTGCGGCGGCATCGGAATCCGCCCCCATACCCCCTTGCCGCCTTCCTGGATCTTGCGGGCGAGCTTGCTGGCGGCCTCGCTGTCGCCCTTGTATTTGGCCGCGACCTCGGCGAAGCCGGGGCCCACCAGCTTGCCCTGCATGCCATGGCAGGAGAAGCAGCCGTTCTTGTCGGCCAGCGCCTTGATATCCGGCGCCGCCTGCGCCGATGCGGCCACGGCCAGGCCAAAGGCGAGGGCAACGGCGCCGCGCGGCGCGATCTGTCGAATCCGTTCTTTCAGCATGAATCACCCATTCGAATACGGCCGGCGCCGTCCGCGCATGCGTGAACACCTGCGCCCATGCGTGCGCTCGCGCGCCGGCCTGTACGGCAAACGCTCAGACCTTGCTCAGCTTGAACACCCACACCGAGCCGCCTTGCTCGAGGAAGTTGACGCGCTTGGCCACGTCGCCCCCCCACAGCGGCACGGCACCCCCCCAGCCGGACACCACGGCGATGAACTGCTCGCCGTTTTCTTCCCAGGTGACCGGCGGCGCCACCACGCCGCTGCCGGTCTGGAATTGCCACAGCTCCTTGCCGGTCTTCGCGTCCGCCGCCTTCAGGTAGCCCTCGGGCGTGCCCCAGAACACCAGGCCGCCGCCGGTCGTCATCACGCCGCCCCACAGCGGCGCGTTGTTCTTGACCTCCCAGACGATCTTGCCGGTCTTCGGATCGACGGCGCGCAACGCGCCGATATAGTCCTCGTTCAGCGGCTTGATGGTGAAGCCGGCGCCGAGGAAGGCCGCGCCCTTCTTGTAGGTGATCGGCTCGTTCCAGATGTCCATGCCCCATTCGTTGGCGGGCACGTAGAACAGGCCCGTCTGCGGGCTGAACGCCATCGGCTGCTGGTTCTTGCCGCCGAGAAAGCCCGGCGCGGCGAACACCGACTGCCCCTTCTTCTGATCGGCGGGATCGCCCGGGCGGCTTTCCGCGACGAAGTTGGGCCGGCCGGTCTTCAGGTCGATGTCCTTGGCCCAGGTCACCTTGCGGACGAAGGGGAAGGCGTTCAGCACCTTGCCGTCGCGCGCATCGTTGACGTAGAAAAAGCCGTTGCGGTCGGCCTTGCCGCCGACCCGTTTGCCGTCCAGTTCGAAGGTCACGAACTCGTTGACGCCATCGAAATCCCAGCCGTCGTTCGGCGTGTTCTGGTAATGCCAGACGATCTTTCCGCTCGCCGGATCGATGGCCACCGTCGACGACGAGTAGAGGTTGTCGCCCTTGCGCAGATGGCTGTTCCACGGTCCCGGATTGCCCGTGCCGAAGTAGGCCAGCCCCGTCTTCGGATCGTAGGTCCCGCCGAGCCAGGTCGCCGCGCCGCCGGTCTTCCAGGTCTCGCCGGGCCAGCTGGCGTTCAGGTTGCCGGTGATGCCGTTCTCGATCTTGTTGCCCTCGGCGTCGAAGCGGTAGCCCATATGCCCTTCGACGGTCGGCCGGATCCACACCAGCCGGCCGGTCTTGGCATCGCGCGCCTCGACGCGGCCCACCACGCCGAACTCGCCCCCCGACACGCCGGTCAGCACCAGCCCCTTCACGATCATCGGCGCCGCCGTGTACGAATAGCCGGCCGCGTAATCGTCGATCTTGTCTTTCCACACCACCTTGCCGGTGTCCTGGTCGAGCGCGACCAGTTGCGCGTCCAGCGTGCCGAAGATGACGAGCTTGTCGTACAGCGCGGCGCCGCGGTTGACCACGTCGCAGCAGGGCATGATGCCTTCCGGCAGGCGATGCTCGTACTTCCACAGCTTGGCGCCGGTCCTGGCATCGAGCGCGAAGATCCGCGAGTACGACGCGGTGACGAACATCTTGCCGTTATGGATCAGCGGCTGCGATTCCTGGCCGCGCTGCTTCTCCCCGCCGAACGAGAACGACCACGCCGGCACCAGGCGGGCGACGTTCTTCGTGTTGATCCTGGCCAGTGGCGAGAAGCGATGGCCCTCCGGCCCGATTCCCCACGACAGCACATCACCGGGACTCTTCGCGTCGTTCTCGATCATCGCGTCCGTCACCGCGGCCCGCGCGGCGAAGCTGGCCACGCAGGCGGCCGCCAGCACCAGCACCTTCAACTTGCTCATCGTTTGCTCCTCTCTCTTTTTGTCGATCATCGGTTTGGATCATCTCTGTTGCGGATTTCCCGGTGGTCCTGCCGTTGGCGTGGCACAGGCCGGTCGGCGATGCCGCGCCGGTGCGCCAAGCCGCAAATCGCATGCCACCTCGGCCGTGAAAAATTCCCGTTGTTTGCGGGGCTTTGCGGGCCTTTTCGCTGCGCAATCGACCGCGCCGATGCGCCGTACCGCGCTACCGCGCAACAGCGCTGTCGCGCAATGGAGCACCGGTGGCGCGTGCGCGGCACAGGGGCTCATGGCGCCAGTGCCTGGCGTTCATACGCGGGGTACAGGTGCGTGACGTTGCGCAGGTATTCGGCCGGCATCGCGGCCCATTCGGAATAAGGTGCCGGCACCGGCATCGCGATGACCTCGGCGAGATCGCGGCCCTCGCCGGCTGCCTGGCGCAGCCGGGCGTCGAGCCAGCGCAGGTACGCGCGCGTCTGCGCGATCGCGTCGGCGCCATCGAGCGCAGGACCATGGCTCGGCACCAGCAGGCGCAATCCGTCTTCGCGCATCCGGCGTTCCAGCACGTCGAGGCTGGCCAGCCAGCGCGGGATGTCGGCGTGCGGCGTGGTCGGGATGCGCGAGCGGAAAACGAGGCCGCCGGCGAACATCACGCGCGCGGTATGGTCGATCAGCACCAGATCGTCGCCGGTATGGCCCTCCAGGCGCAGCAGCTCGAACCGATGGCGTCCGATCGTGCGCTGTCCCGGCTCGATCGTCGTGACGGGCGGCGCCGGTTCGGTCCCCGCCATCCAGTCGCCGCAGAGCCGATACAGGTTGTCGGCATACGCGCCGGCCTCGCGGGCCGCGCCGGCGACGGTGCCGGCCAGCGCCGCCGGCCTGGCGTCGGCATAGGCCTGGTTGCCGAAGAAGTAGTCGGGATGCAGGTTCAGGTTCAGCACCACGCGGACCGGGGCCTCGGTCACCTTGGCGATCGCCGCGCGCTGCTGCTCGCCGTAGCGCCGCGACGGTCCCGTATTGACGACGACCACGCCGTCGCCGGTATCGATGAAGGCCGTATTGATGATGTTGCAACCGTTGCCGACGGCGAAGTCGGCATTCGCGCCCTCGAGCAGCCAGATGCCGTCGCCGATATCGCGCGGCGCGAGGCGGTAGTCGGGCGGCTGCAGTGTCCGTGCCGCCGGCCCGTGGCCGAATGCCAGCGCGGGAAGCAGCAGGGCGAGCGCGGACAGCGGGCGCCTCATGGCAGCACCCGCGCGTCGATACGGTTGCCGTTGTTGTCGCGGCC
The DNA here is from genome assembly GCA_031180665.1 of Cupriavidus sp. Lineage (GTDB taxonomy): Bacteria > Pseudomonadota > Gammaproteobacteria > Burkholderiales > Burkholderiaceae > Cupriavidus. Next base: position 285,852 of record JAPSLP010000001.1, read on the forward strand.
GGTCAACGCCAGCGGCTGGGGAGCCGGCTCCCGCAGGTCGAAGGAGAAGATCGGATTCTCCGATACGGGTTCGTGCAGCTCGAGCGTGCCGAGCGGTTCGCGACGGCCGTCGACGAGCGCCAACTGCTCGATATGGAAGGCCGGGATGCCCGCCACGAGGCCGGTGTCCATCGGATGCATCACGCGGACCCGGATCCGGCCGCCGCCGCCATCGAGCGCGGCAAAGCGCCGGGCCTCGACCCGGTTCAACGTCACGCTCCACGAGCCGTCCTTGCGCGTCACGCCCGGCACGGTGCAGCCGCCGCCGGCGGCGTCGACCAGCAGTCCGCCGACATGCCAGACGCCGTCGCGGGTGCGCGCGGCCACCCGTACCGGCGATCCCTGTTCCAGCTTGAAGCGGAAGGACAGGGCGGGCTTGAGCCTGCCTGGCACGAACGTCAGCACCTGGCGGATCGGATTGCGGTCGACGCCCACCACGATGCGGTCGACCTCGCCCAGCGCCGAGGCGTCGAACGCGATCGGTACGTTCAGCGCGTCTTCGGCGAAGGCGGGACCCATCACCTTGACGCGGGGATCGAACACCACTGGCGCGTTGCCGAGCATCTCGCCACGCAGCGCGGGCCATTGCGGCGAGGCGAACGGGTCGGCATCGGCCGCCGCATGCGAAAGCGCCGCCGCCAGGGCCAGCAGTGTCCCGAGCCACGCGCGGCTTCGCCTGCCATGACGGCGCGGCGCAACAGGCCGGCTCATGCCCGTTTCCCCAGTGGCCTGGCCATGCCGCGCTGCGGGTCGTAGCCGAGCAGCGCCACGCCGAAGAACAGGCAGGCGCAGGCCGCCACCACCGCGACGCTGGCCCAGGCTGCCTGGCCGTACATGGCGAAGCGGATCGCCTCGACGGCATGCGTGAACGGATTGATCCGCGCCAGCTGGTGGATCGGCCCGGCACCCGATTCCTCGAGTTTCCACAGCGGATACAGCGCGGTGCTGATGAAGAACATCGGAAAGATCACGAAGTTCATCATGCCGGCGAAGTTCTCCAGCTGCCGCACATGCACCGACAGCGCCAGGCCGAGCGCGCCGAGCATCAGCGCGGCCAGCGTCATCGCCGCGAACAGCATCGGCAGCGCGGCATGCGCGACCGGCACGTCGAACAGCACCGCCACCAGCAGGAACGCTGCCATCTGCAGCAGCGACAGCAGCGCGCCGGCCGCGAGCTTGCATGCCAGCAACCACGGCCGCGGCAGCGGCGCCGTCAGCAGCAGCCGCATCACCCCCATTTCCCGGTCGTAGACCATCGCCAGCGAGGACTGCATGCCGTTGAACAGCGCGATCATCGCCAGCAGGCCGGGGGTCAGATAGACCTTGTATTCGACATAGGTGTCGTAGGGCGCAATGATGGCCACGCCGAATACGTTCTGGAAGCCCGCACCGAACACCAGGAACCACAGCAGCGGCCGCACCAGCGACGAGATCAGCCGGCCTGGCTGGCGCAGGAACTTGCGCAGCTCGCGGCCGGCAACGGCGCGCAGGGCGCGCCAGCGATGGAGCAGGGCAGAGGGGGAAGTGGACATGGCGGCAGGCTGTCAGCGGCGGCACGCGGTCTCCGGCGCGTCCGCGCCCAGCGTGTCGAGGTTGTTCCTGGGATGCAGGAAGCCGTCGAGCGGGGCGACCGCCGCCACGCCGTCGGGATGCGCGAGAAACACAGGCTGGCGCAGTTGCCCGTCCCAGGGACGGAAGCTCAGGCGCGGGCCCTTGAAGCCGTCGATGACGACCTCGCCGGAGACCAGCCTCCGGGCCTGCTCGGCGAACGCCGCCTTGGGCGCGCGCGTGGCGGCTTCGACCACCGCCTTGATGGCGACCCAGCCGGCCCAGTCGTGCCCGCTCATCGGCCGCCCGGCCGCCTTGAAGAAGCGCCGGTTCAATTGCGGGCCGCCGTGGCGCTCCCAGGCCCGGTGCCACGCCATCGCGGTCAGGCCGTTGGCGCCCGCCACGGGGCGCGGCAGCTGCGTGGCATACGGCACGGTGCGCGCGAACTCGCCGTCGGCATCGGCGACCACCACGACGTCATGATCCGGCCCACCGGTCAGCAAGCGGACGTTGGCCAGTTCCCGCTCGCGCGGATCGTTCGACAGACGGAAATCGCGCTGCGCGGCCCAGGCGACCCCGAACCGCCGGGCCGCCTGCAGGTACAGCGCCTGCCACGCGCGGTCCTCCGGGGCGGGGCCCGTCAGCAGCAGCGCCTTGCGCCATTTGCGCGCGGCCAGCGCCTGCATCAGCGCGTCGGCCTGCATGCGCCGGCTCGGCAGCGTATGCAGCAGGTGCGGCGCGCAGGCTTCCCCGCGCAGCAGGTCGTCGTCGGACGAGACGTTCAGCAGCAAGGCCTCGCCCGGCTGCACGGCGCGGGTCGCCGCGCGTACGGCGTCGGCCGGCAGGTCGAGCACGATGTAGCGGATGCCCTGGCGCGCCAGCATGGCCGTCGTCTGCGCCGCCGCCTGGGCATCGCGCGCTTCGGCAGGTTCGAGCTTCAGCGTCATCCCGGCGGCCTCAAGCGCCAGGCGCGATTCGGTCGCGGCCACGCGCATGCCGTCGAACGGCCGGCCCTCCGGGTGGCCCGGGTAGCGCTGCTCCAGCCGTTTGGGCTCGTAGCGCGGGTCGTCGGCCAGGCTGACGACGCCGACGCGCAGCTCGGCCGGCGCAGCAGTGGCCGCAGCCGTTGCCGCGGCAGTCGCCATGCCGGCCAGCAACGCGCGGGCGACAAGCGGACGCAGTAGCGCGCGCCTAGTCATCGATCGCCACCGAATGCGGTACGCGCCCCGCCTTCAGCGTCGCCACCGCCTTGGCGCGCGCGGTGTCGACCACGCTGACGTCGTCCGACATGCCGTTGGTCACGTACAGCAGCGCATCGCCGCGCGTCAGCGCCACACCCCAGGCGCGCCGGCCGACCAGCACGTAAGCGAGCACGCGCCGCGCGGCGACATCGACCACCGCCACATGGTTGGCCCGCCCCAGGGCGACATAGGCACGCTTGCCGTCGCGCGACAGGGCCAGGCCCACCGGCGTCACGTCGTCGGGACGAAAACCCTTCGGCGCGAACGTCAGCACATGCGCGACCTGCAGCGTGTCGGTGCGGATGATCGACACGCTGGCGCCGAGCTCGTTGCTGACCCACAGCTCCTTGCCGTCGGGCGACAGCGCGAAGCGGCGCGGCCGGTTGCCGACGGGGATATGGCGAATGATCTTGCGGCTGTCCACGTCGATCACATGGACCAGATTGGCGACCTCGGACGCGACGTAGACGCGCTTGCCGTCGCTGCTTACCTTGACGCCCTCCGGTTCATCGCCGACCTCCACCGAAAAGCGCTTCTGCCCGGTCGCCGTATCGACCGCGGTCAGCAGGGCCTCTTCCTCGTTGGAGACATAGAGCGTCCTGCCGTCCGGGCTCAGGTCGAACATTTCCGGGTCGTCGCCGACGCGCAGCGCGCCCAGCGTCTTGCGCGTGCGGACGTCGACCACATCGACGCGATCGTCGTCGCTGCAGGCGACATAGAGGCGCGTGCGGTCGGGCGAGAGCTGCAGGTGGCGCGGCCTGCGGCACTGGGGCACCACCGCGGCCGTCTGCCGGCTGGCGGCGTCGTAGAACGTCAGGCTGCCGTCCTTCTCGCTGGAGACGATGACCTGGCCGCCGCCGGCCGGGTATGCCGCCTCGGACCAGCCGGCCAGCACCAGCACGGCCGTCGCGACCAGGGTTGCGCCGACGACCCAGCGGATGCGCGGCACCGGGGGCAGGTGGCTCATGTCGATGCCTCCGAGGCGGTGAGGGCCAGGAAGGCCCGTTCGAGTTCGGACTGGCCAGTGGCGTCGCGCAGCATTGCCGGGGTGCCGTCGAAGCGGACCGTGCCCCGGTGCAGCACGACCACGCGGTCGCAGGCGGCAACCTCCTGCACCAGATGGGTGGCCCACAGCACCGCGGTGGATTGCTCGGCGGCAAGGCGGCGGGCTTCGTCGACGATCTGCGCGCGCGAGGCCGGGTCGAGTCCGACCGTGGCCTCGTCCATCAGCAGCAGCGCGGGGTCGTGCAGCAGCGCCCGCGCCAGTTCGACCTTGCGGCGGTTACCGCCCGACAGCGCACGCACCGGCGCACGTTCGCGCTCGGCAAGCCCAAAGTGCGCGAGCAGGGCGGCGATGCGCGGCAAGGATTGCCGGCGCGCCAGACCATGCAGGTCGGCATGGAACAGCAGGTTGTCGCGCACCGACAGGTCCAGGTCGATCGCCGGCTGCTGGAAGACGATGCCGAGCCGCGCCAGCGCGCGTGCCGGATGCTCGCGCATATCGGCGCCCATCACTTCGGTGCGGCCGGCATCCGCGACAAACAGCCCGCTGAGGATCTGGAACAGCGTGGTCTTGCCGGCGCCGTTCGGCCCCAGCAGCGCAACGAATTCGCCGGGGCGCACCGACAGCGAAACGCCATCGAGCGCGGCCTGCCTGCCGAAGCGCTTGACCAGCCCGTCGCAGCGAAGCGCCGGCGCGGTATCGGACGGTGCCTCGCTCGCTGCGGCATCCGCGCGCATCGCTGCGGCAATGGCCGGGCGCATCACGATGGCTCCTGGCCGGCCGCCAGCCCCAGCCGTTGCGCGAACTCGCGCTCGCGCGCCCAGACGCCGCGCAGATAGGCCTCATACCGCCCGGTATCGAGATAGGTCAGCTCCTGGTCGTACCTGGCCAGTTCAGCCAGATGCCGCGGGTGGCGCATCGCGCGGGCGAAGGCGTCGTGCAGCCGGCGCACGATGCGCGGGTCGGTGCCCCGCGGCACGCCGATGCCATAGGGGGAGTTGTGGACCGCGTCGGGATAGCCGAGCTCCTTCAGGGTCGGCACGTCGGGCCAGCGGGGCGAGCGGTGTTCGCTGAACAGCGCCAGCAGCCGCAGGCGTCCGCTGTCGACATAGGGCGCGAAGCCGGTGGCGCTCACGCCCGCCATCAGCGCGCCGCCGGCCACCGCCAGCATCTGGTCGGCGATGCCGCGGTAGGGGATATGCAGATAGCGGACGTGGTTGCGGCCGAGCACGTCCTCGATCGCCAGATGCGGCGTGGTGCCGATACCGGAGGACCCCACCGTCAGCGCGTTGGGATGAGCCTGTCCCCACGCCACCAGGTCGCCGAAGCTGCGGAACGGGCTGCCCGCCGGCACCACGATGCCGAAGGTATAGCCGGAGATCATCACCACCGGCTGGATATCGCGCAGCGGCTGCCAGGTCGTCTTCTGCTGGTGCGGCAGCCGGTAGACCGTCACCGGGAGCTGGCCGATGGTGTAGCCGTCCGGCCGCGCCGCCGCGAGCAGCGCGCCGACCAGCGCACCGCCGGCGCCGGCGCGGTTCTCGACCACCACGGGCTGGCCCAGCTCCTGCCCGACCAGGTCGGCCAATACCCGCATCGACAGATCGGTGGCGCCTCCCGCCGGCCAGGGCACGATCATCGTCAGCGGATGCGTGGGGTAGCCGCCGGCCTGGCCGGCGCTCGCGTCGGCCGTGGCGGCGACGCCGGGCAGCGCCGCGCTCGCGGCCAGCGCGCCAAGCGCGATCGCGAAGGCGCGGCGTCTTGGCATGGAAAGGACTTGCGCGGGCGCCATCACGCGGCGAGGTCGGGATAGTCGACGGTTGCCCGCTGCGGCGGCGCCGCGGCGAGCCGGCCGGATTCCTCGTCGGTGAACAGCCGCGAGCGTGTCAGGAAGCGCATGCCGGTGGCGCGTTCGATCGAGAACATGCCACCGTTGCCCGGCACCACGTCGATGATCAGCTGGGTGTGCCGCCAGTACTCGAACTGCGATTCGCTCATGTAGAACGGCGCGCCGCCGATCTCGCCGAGCTTGATATCGCTGCCGCCGACCAGGAACTCGCCGCGGGGGAAGCACATCGGCGCGCTGCCGTCGCAGCAGCCGCCGGACTGGTGGAACAGGATGGGACCGTGGTCGCCGGTCAGCTGCGCGATCAGCGCGAGCGCGGCGTCGGTGGCGATCACGCGTGGGGGCAGGGGAGTATGCATCGTCGGAATCCGCGAAGATGCCGTCGCCCGCGCGAAAGCCGGGAGCCCGGCGTGCTTGCCGCTTGCGGCGGAACAAGACGCCAGGTTCTCGTTGGCGGGGCGACGGCTGTTGCCAGGCCCGCCGGTCAGAAGAAGCCGAGCGCGTTCGGGCTGTAGCTGACCAGCAGGTTCTTGGTCTGCTGGTAGTGGTCGAGCATCATCTTGTGGTTCTCGCGCCCGATGCCCGATTGCTTGTAGCCGCCGAACGCCGCGTGCGCCGGGTAGGCGTGATAGCAATTGGTCCACACCCGGCCCGCCTGGATCGCGCGGCCGAAGCGGTAGGCCCGCGTGCCGTCGCGCGTCCACACGCCGGCGCCGAGGCCGTACAGCGTGTCGTTGGCGATCTCGAGCGCCTCCTCCTCGGTCTTGAAGGTCGTCACCGACACCACCGGTCCGAAGATCTCCTCCTGGAAGATGCGCATCTTGTTGTGGCCGCGGAAGACGGTCGGCTTGATGTAGTAGCCGTTCTCCAGGCCATTGCCCAGCTGCGCGCGTTCGCCGCCGGTCAGCAGCTGCGCGCCTTCCTGCTTGCCCAGGTCGATGTACGACAGGATCTTCTCGAGCTGCTCCTGCGAGGCCTGCGCGCCGATCATCGTGCTGCGGTCCAGCGGATGCCCTTGCTTGATCGCCTCGACGCGCTTGATCGCGCGCTCCATGAAGCGGTCATAGACCGATTCCTGGATCAGCGCGCGCGAAGGGCAGGTACAGACCTCGCCCTGATTCAGCGCAAACATCGCGAAGCCTTCCAGCGCCTTGTCGAAGAAGGCGTCGTCCTTGTCGAGCACGTCGGCGAAGAAGATGTTCGGGCTCTTGCCGCCGAGCTCCAGCGTGACCGGAATCAGGTTCTGGCTGGCGTACTGCATGATCAGCCGGCCGGTGGTGGTCTCGCCGGTGAAGGCGATCTTGGCGATGCGCTTGTTGGAGGCCAGCGGCTTGCCGGCTTCGAGGCCGAAGCCATTGACGACATTGAGCACGCCCGGCGGCAGCAGGTCGCCGACGATCTCCAGCAGCACCATGATCGAGGCCGGGGTCTGCTCGGCCGGCTTGAGCACCACGCAGTTGCCGGCGGCAAGCGCGGGGGCCAGCTTCCACGTCGCCATCAGCAACGGAAAATTCCACGGAATGATTTGGCCGACGACGCCCAGCGGCTCATGGAAGTGGTACGCGATGGTGTCGTGGTCGATCTCCGAGATGCCGCCTTCCTGCGCGCGGACCGCGCCGGCGAAATAGCGGAAATGATCGATCGCCAGCGGCAGGTCGGCGGCCATGGTCTCGCGCAGCGGCTTGCCGTTGTCGATGGTCTCGGCGACGGCGAGGCGCTTGAGGTTGGCCTCCATGCGATCGGCAATGCGGTTCAGCACATTGGCGCGCTCGGCCGGCGAGGTGCGGGCCCACGCGGCCTTGGCCGCATGGGCGGCGTCCAGCGCCAACTCGATATCGTCGGCATTGGAGCGGGCGATCTTGCAGAAGGCCTGGCCGGTGACGGGCGACACATTGTCGAAGTACTGTCCCGATTGCGGCGGCACCCACTTGCCGCCGATAAAGTTGTCGTAGGACGCCTTGTACGGGAATTCGATATCGAGGAACTTCAGTTCCGCATGGTTCATGGTGGTGTCTCCTGACGATTCGTTTGTCTTGCGGTTGCCCTGCTGTCTTGGCGACCGGGTATCCGGCCAGTCCATCCTCATCAGCGCAAGGAGCGTGCCACTGGCCGCTCGCCGTTTTCCGGCATCGATCGCCGGCATTGCGTGCTCCCACTGTTGCGTCGCTTATCGACGCCGTGTCCGCGGTGTCCCGGAATGGAGCAATCGTGCCGCGGTCGGCGCCCGGCGCGTGTTTCAGTCGAGCCCGTGCTCGCGCGCATAGCGGTACATCTCGACGACATTGGCCAGTCCCAGCTTCTTGCGGATCAGCGTCTGGTAATTGGCGATCGTCTTGATGCTCAGGTAGAGCTGCGCGGCAATGTCCTCGAGCGCGATGCCGCGCACCAGCAGGCGGAACAGGTCGAACTCGCGCGGGGACAGGCGCATGTGCGGCAGGGCCCTGGGATCTGACTCGCCGGCGAGGGCGGCGATATCGTCGGACAGCGGCCGCTCGCCGGCCGCGACCCGATGCACCGCGTCGACCAGCAGGTCCGGCGCGCTGCTCTTGGTCAGATAACCGTCCGCCCCCGCGCGCAGTGCCTGCGCGACGATGGCGGGGCTGTCGTGCATGCTGAAGACCAGCACGCGCACGGCCGGCACGCGTGCCTTCAGGCAGCGCAGCACCTCCAGCCCGCCGCGCCCCGGCATCGACAGGTCCAGCACCAGCACGTCGGCGGGATGGCGGCTGAGCCAGAGATACGCGGCATCGCCGTCGGCGAACTCGCCGACGACCTGCAGGCGCTCGTCCAGTTCCAACAGGCGACGGTAGCCGGTGCGCACCACGGCATGGTCGTCGGCGAGTACGACGCGCAGCGGCAGCATCAGGCCAGCTCCGGCACGCGGGCGGGGGCCGGGCCGACGGCGTGCGCCGCCTTGGCTGGCGTAGGTACCGACGGATCCTTCGGGACGGCGGCAGGCTGTGCCGCCAGCGCGCCAGGGAAGCGGGCGAGCAGCTTCAGCCCTGGTTGCGGCTGATCGGGCCGTGCGGCGCTCAGCTCGAGTTCGCCCCCATGAGCCCACACCCGTTCACGCAGGCCGCCCAGTCCGCAGCCGGCCTCGAGCGCGGCGGCGAGATCGCCGATACCGCGGCCATCGTCCTCGACGCACCAGACGATATCGCCGGCTGCGTTGGCGACCACGCGGGCCTGCACGGTGTCCGCGCCGGCATGCCGTACCGCATTGGTCAGGGCCTCCTGCGTCATGCGGTAGAGCGCCAGCGCCAGTGCCGGCGGCACCGCAACGGCGCCGAGCTCGATGTCCAGGCGGAACTGCGTGCGCGAATCCGGCTGCGTGCGCCATCCTTGCAGCAGGTCCTGCAGCATGCGCGCCAGCGGGACCGGCCCGTTGCCCGGTTGTGTGCCATGCGGGCGCAGCCGATGCAGCAGCGAGCGGACATCCTGCTGGATGCGCGCGCCATGCCGGGACAGGCCGTCGGCGATGCCGCGCAACGCGGCGTCATGCGTGAGGCGGCGCGACAGGTAGGCCGCGTCGGCCCGCATCGCGGTCAAGGTCTGGCCGAGCTCGTCGTGCAGTTCGCGCGCGATGCGGGCCCGCTCGTGTTCCTGCGCATCGAGCAGCCGCAGGCTCAGCGCGCGGCGGGAAGCCTGCGCGTGCGCCAGCGCCGCGGCGAGCTGCTGCAACGCCTGGCGGATGGCATCGAGTTCGGCGATCCGGGTCGGTGGCAGCGCCGCATCGTATTCGGCGTGCCCGTATCGGCGGATTGCCGCCAGCATCCCGCGCAGCGGCGCCAATGCCCGCCGCGCCGACCAGCCGATGCCGGCGAACAGCAGCACGCTGTACAGCATCAACGTAGCCAGTTGGCCGGCAAAGGTGTTCAGCGCCTCGCTTTCCTCGCTGCGCGGGTTCCAGTCCAGCGTCACGCGGTATCCGGCGCCATCGGCCGCGGGGATGGTCCACGACGCGGCCGGCTCGCCGGGCGCCTCGCTGCCGGCCGGCACGGCCTGCGGGACCAGGACCACGCCGCGATCGTCCCGCAGTGTCAGCTGCAGATGGCGCAGCGCGCCGGAGGCGGCGATATCCCGCAAGGCGCGCAAATGTCCGTCGCGCGCTTCCGCGTGATCGGCCTGCAGTCCGGCGAGATGCCGAAACATTCTGGCCGTGGCATCGGCGCCGCGTCGTTCGCTGCGGATATCGCCGGCGGCGGTGGCCAGCGCGAACAGCGTGGCGACGATCAGGCTGAGCACCGCGATCGGCGCGGCCCGAAGCAGAAGGTGGCGGGACAGGGGCATGGCAGTGCGTCTCCTCGTATTCGTCGAGGCGGCCCGGCGCTCTGGTGGCGTGGCTGCGTGGCGCGACGATCCCGGCACGGCAGGGACCGACCTTGTCCTCAGGTCGGGAGTTTTTCCCGGCCGTCGGGGTACGGAACCTGCTCGACGGGATCGTGCGGCCCGACAGAGGTCCGCTCGATACCAGGAGGAGATGCAAGATGTCAGCCAACCGGACCGCTGCGGCCCCCGGCGGCCAGCGCGCGGCCACCGCAGCGCGCCGCGCGGGGTCCCCCGTGCCCCGCGCCATCGCCATGGCCTGTGCGATCGCCCTGTTCGGCGCCGGACGCGCTGTTGCACAACAGGGCAACACTGTGTCACTACGGGACAGTTCGCTGCCGACGGTCACCATCGTTGCCGCCGCGCCGCTGCCCGGCATCGGCGTGGAACGCGATGCCTTGCCCTATTCCGTGCAGAGCGCCGACGGCGAGGCAGCGACGGGCCCGCGCGCGGGCAATCTGGTCGAATACCTGAGCCGCAATCTGGCCGGCGTCAACGTCAACGAGATCCAGGGCAGCCCGTTCCAGGCCGACGTGACCTATCGCGGCTTTCGCGCGTCGTCCATCCTCGGCGTGCCGCAGGGCCTGTCGGTCTATCTGGACGGTGTCCGTGTCAACGAGCCGTTCGGCGACGTGGTCAACTGGGACATGATCCCGGAAGCCGCGCTGGACAATATCGCGCTGGTGTCGGGCTCAAACCCGGCGTACGGCCTCAACACGCTCGGCGGCGCGCTGGCGCTGACCACCAAGTCCGGCCTGACCTCCCAGGGCTTCGGCGCCGACCTGTCCTACGGCAGCGGTGCCCGCAAGCGTGCCGATCTGTCCTTCGGCGCGCGCAGCGATGACGGCTGGCACGGCTTCATCGCCGGCACGCTGTTCAAGGAGAACGGCTGGCGCGACCATTCCGATGGGCGGCTGGGCAACCTGTTCCTGAAGGCCGGCCGCAGCAGCGGGGCGACCGAGTGGGACGTGTCGCTGCTGCACGGCAGCAGCCGGCTGGTGGGCAACGGCCTGGTACCGGACCGTCGGCTCGACGGCAACGCAGTGGTGCCCGACCTGTACGCCGCCAACCGGCGCGCAGTGTTCACCTATCCGGACCAGACGCGCAACCGCGTCACGCAGGTCATGCTCAACGGCAGCCACTGGCTCGACGACACGACCCGGATCTCCGCGATGGCCTATGTCCGCCACAGCCGGCGCGACACCGTCAACGGCGACGTCAGCGAGGACTACGCCGAGTACGCGGAGGCCTGCGAGGATGGCTTCGATCCGGACGGCTCGCCGATCGACGACGACTGCGGCCATACGCGCGAACAGGGCGCCGCGTTGCATCCGGCCGTGCTGAACACCACCCATACCCGCCAGCGGGGCGAGGGCGTTGCGCTGAGCGTGGCCAAGGAGCTGGGCGCGCACCGCCTCAATATGGGCGTGACCTTCGACGCCAACCGCGTGCGCTACGCGCAGTATGAGCAGGAAGCGCTGCTGAGCGCCGACCGCGGCGTGGCCGCCGCGCCAGGGTCCGACGTCGAACTGTTCTCGGGCGCCCATGGCAAATCGCGTGCGATCGGGCTGTATCTGGCCGATCTGTGGGCGCTGACGCCGACCACGCATCTGAACCTGTCGGCACGCTGGAACCGGCTCAAGGTCACCAGCACGCTGATCGACAGCGACGGCAGCGACAAGCCGACGGAGCGCTTCACCTACAGCAAGCTCAATCCCGCGATCGGCGTGACCCAGCAGGTCGGTGCCGGGCTGACGCTGTTCGCCAACGCCGCGCAGAGCAACCGCGTGCCGACGGTGATCGAGCTCGGTTGCGCCGATCCGGCCCAGCCATGCCGCTTGCCCGCCGGCCTGCAGGCCGATCCGTATCTGAAGCAGGTGGTCTCCCGCACCTACGAATTCGGCGCGCGTTGGCGGCCCTCGCGCGACTTCGAGCTGTCCGGCGCGGCCTACCGCACCGACAATCGCGACGACATCCTGTTCCTGCGCGCGCCGAACAGCCAGCAGGGCTACTTCTCGAATTTCGATCGGACCCGCCACCAGGGTCTGGACCTGCTGGCCAACTGGCGCCTGGACGCGGTCACGCTGCGGCTCGGCTACAGCTACCTGCAGGCCACCTACCAGGCCCACGGCCGCATCCTGGCCGGCGAGCGCACCATCGACGTCCGGCCCGGCATGCGGCTGGCCGGACTGCCACGGCATACGCTGAAGTTCGGCGCCGACTGGCGCGTGACGCCGTCGTTTGCCGTGGGCGCCGACGTGCTGGCGGTCTCGTCCAGCGTGATCAGCGGCAACGAAGATGGCCTGGCGAGCGACCCGCGGCCGGGCAGGGCACCGGATGCGCGCCGCTGGGATACCGCAGGTTATGCCACCGTCAATCTGCGCGCCAGCTACCGGGTCAGCAAGCAGCTCGAGCTGTATGCCCGCATCGACAATCTGTTCGACCGCCGCTATGCCAGCTATGGCCAGCTGGCCGAGAACATCCTGCCGGACGGGCGACTGGTGCAGCCGCACGTCGCGCCGCAGGATGCGGGGACGTCGCGCTTCATTGCGCCCGGCGCGCCGCGCAGCCTGTTCGTCGGGCTGCGGTACCGGATGTAGCGCGCACGCGCAGGGCGGCGGGGCGTGGAGCCAATGTGCTAGGCTCCCGCACTTTGCACTGGACGCCATCGCCATGCAGCCGTCGCTCGCCGCCTTTCGTGCCGCGCTTGCCAGTTTCGTCAGTTCCCGCGCCCTCAAGCTCGCCCTCGGCCCGGTCGTGGTGCTGCTGATCGCCGGCGCCATCTTTCTCGGCCTGCCGCTCGTCATGCTGATGACCGGCGTCGTGCCGCCCTGGGTTCAGGCGCTGTACGGCGGCTCAGGCGGGGTTGCCCAGACGCTGCTGGTGGTGCTGTACCAGCTCGCGCTGATCCTGTTGGTCGCGCTGTGGTCGATGCCGGGCGCGGTGGCACAGATCGGAGCCGATTACCCGGCGGCCAGCCCGTCTGCTGACGCGATGCCCGGCCTGCGCGGCGCAATGGCGCACTACATCGGCACCTATATCGTGCTGTGCGCGCTGATCCAGTTCCTCGGCACGGCGCCGCTGCTGTACGGCGTGGCCAACCTTGCGGCCCAGGGCTGGCTGGCGATGCGGCTGATGCCGTATCTGGCGTTGCGCAAGCGCGCATCGGCCAGCGAATTCGCCGCACTGACCAAACGCTGGCGCCTGCCGTTCGCCGGCGTGGCGATCGTGGGGGTCGTCCTCAGCGGCCTGATCGCCGCGGCCATCTCGGCGGCGATCGCGCTGCTGTTGCCCGGTCCGGCGGCCTTCGCCGGCGTCACCATCGGCCGTGTGCTCGGCATGCTGTTTGTCGTTTACTGGTTCGCCCATCTGTCGCTGCGGGCGCTGGCCGCCGTGCGTGGCGATGCGCCGGGCGGCCGGCCCGCGCTGCCGTAAGCCCAAGGCGATCGGCGCGGGCCGTGGCGCCGCCCGTTCAGGGACGGTTGTTCCGGATCAGCGCGCCGGGCGGCCCGCTCGAGCCCCCGAACCAGGGCTCGACCCGCGCCTGGTTCTGCTCGACCAGTATCGAATAGTTGTCCTTGAAGCTGTTCGGGAAAAAGATCATGCCGGGGCTCGCAACGCGATTGCCGCGCACCAGGATGCCGGACAGCGTCGCGCCCGGCATGCCTTGCACGGCCAGCCCGCGCGTGACGTTGCGCAGCGCGGTGCGCATCACGAAGACCGGGTCGCCATCCTCGGCGACGGTGTTATCCAGGCAATCGATATTGAAGGTCGGCAGATAGGTGTTGTCGCCATAGGGCCCATAGGCCGCGATGGCAATGCCGTCGCCGGCGTTCATATTGAAGTTGTGGTCGATCACGCTGTCGAACACGCCGCCGAAGAACAGGATCGAATTCAGCGCACGGCCATGCATGTTGCGGAACTCGTTATAGCTGACGGTAATGCGCAGATAGCCCGTGGTGATGTTGATGACCGAGGACGAATCGGGCACCACGTCCCATGGCGCCGCCAGCTCCAGCACGCGGCCCTTGATCGATTTCAGATGCCGGTACTGGCCGACGCCCGTGCCGGCCACGATGGACATCAGCACGTTCTCCGGATTGCTGGTACCGACCATGTCCCAGTTCGGATCGCGCGCCAGCGTCACCGTACCTGCCGAACTCGCCGCGATCCTGCCCAGATAGGCGCCGCCGCCGCCGTCCGTCGTGAAGAACTGGTTGGTCGGCGTGTAGGTCATGTTGCGGAACAGGTTGTAGCCCAGATAGAAGTTGCGGGTGGCATTGGCCGTGGTGCCGCTGATCATCGGCCGGCTGGCGCCGATCACCACGCCTTCGTTGATCTCGTCCTGCGCGCCGAACAGGTTCTTGGTGACGACCACGTTCTGGCTGTTGGCGATGCCGTAGTCGCCTTTGGTCGCCCGATTGCCGGTGATCAGCACGCCGTCGCCGTAATCGATGGACAGCGTCTTGCGCGCGCTCAAGGTCGAGTTGACGATGCGCAGGTCCGGGCCGGAGATCTTGATCAACTGCGCGCCTTCCGCGCCGTTGGTGTAATCGGCCGAGACGACGAAGTTGACCCGCTGGATCAGGATATGGCCATGCGTGCGCGGATCGCTGCCGAGATCGGCGGCCCGCAGCATCGTTTCGCGATGCGGCGCGCGCAGCGTCAGCGAGGCCACGCCGAAATGGCTTTCGCCCGTGATCCACGATGGGGGCGTCGCGGCGGCGCTGTTCGCCTTGCCGAGCAGGGTAGTCGCGTCCTCCGATTCGCCGACCAGATACTGATAGCGGCGCAAGGCGATCGTCTTCGAAATGGCGAATTGCCCGGCTGGCAACTTGAAAACGGTGCGCACGCCGTTGCTGCGGTTCCTGTCGAGACAGGCTTGCAGGGCCGAAGCGTTGTCGGTCACGCCATCGCCGGCCAGTCCCGGGCACGACACCACCGCGGGCGGTTTTGGCGCGGGCTGGATGCGAATCGGCACCGGCAGCGCGGCGGTCAGGTCCCTTTGCGGGGAGCCGAGCCAGACGTGATAAGCGCCGGGCGCCATGCCGGCGGGCACGCCGGCCACCAGCGCCGTATCGTCCGCGTGCTCGACGGTCAGCGGATACAGCCGGTTGTCGGCCGATTGCAGATAGGCTTCCTTGCTGCCGTTGAAGTTCTTGCCGAACAGCCGCAGCTTGCCGCCCGCTTCCGCGCCGCAGCTGACCAGTTCGTGGGCGGGCGCCTCCAGGCTGGAATCGGTGTCGGGCGTGCCGAGGATCCACTGGATTTCCGGCCGATTGACGATGCCTTCGAGCGCCGGCACCGCGCGATCCTGGTCCTCGATGCGGTAGGCGTAGGGGCCGTATTTCAGATTGGCCGGGATCGTGAAGGTCAATCCCGTCGAGCTCATATTGACGGCCGGCACCGTGATCGCGCTGGCGCGGACCGCACTGCGCCAGTCGCTGATCCCGGAGGTCAGCGCCACCAGACGCACGGTCTTGCGGTTGGCCGTAAAGGCGCCGCTCATCAACACGCTGTGGCCGGGCCGGTTCTCCCGGGAGGTCCAGAAAACGGCGTTCTTCTCGTAGACCGGATCGCTGTCCGGCCGCATCCGGTTGACGTCGACGAACACTGCGCGCTTGCCGCTGCCGGTGTCGCCGTTCCTGCCGATCATCGGGTTGGTGCACCCGCTGAGTGTGCCGACTTCGGTGATGGGTGCCACCGGCGTGCCCGCCGCGACCGCGGGCGCGGACGCCCCCCTGGGCTCGGCGCCGCCGGCCACTGCCTGCCAGCAGCCGAACAGCGCCAATGCGGCTGTCAACAGGCGCTGTCGAAAGCGAAACGCTGGTGTCATGGCTCCCCCGGTTTGCCTTCCAATGGCCGACTCGCTATTGAAGCGGCAAAGTCCAGCCATGGACCGTTCGAAACGGCACATAAGCCGTCGCTGTACGTCGGGAAGCAGGTTCGGGCGTGATATCGGTGGTCTGGGTGCGAATGAACGACGGACGCGCGCAGCTTAAAGCAGACCTTGATCGAATGCAGTGCAATACCGCGGTACCCCACCGAGGAGCGCCAACATGTTTTTCGTGTCACCCGAAATTGTCAGTGCGGTGATGGCGCTTTCACCGCCTTGCGTCTCCTTGGCCGAATTGGACACCGTCATACGTACCGGTCTACCAATGGCGGCCCTGCGAAGCGCACGACACGTATCGCCCCTTTATCGGATCATGAGCGGCATGCTTTGATATCCCGCATTGCTCCCAACGGGACTGGCAGGCGCGGGAACGAAGTACTGACTGCCAATGAGTCGGAAAAGACGGAGCGACTGGCGCGTATTTTCGCTACAGCCGCTTTAGTTTGGGGGGACGAAGATGACGCACGGGAATTACTGTCTACGGCTCACCCCCTTCTCAGAGGCACCAGGCCGCTCGACTGGCCATGACGGAGGTAGGGGCGAGGCGCGTGCAGGAGCTTCTCTGCAAGCTTTACTTTGGCATAGCAACTCGATGGCGGGCCCGTTTCCGGGCCGCATCCAATTGGCGTTACTCCGCCGAAATCTTCGCCCGCTTCACCACCTCGCCATAGCGCTGCAGGCGATCGGCCATCATGCGTTCGAAGGCGGCGGGGGCCATGTCTTCCGGCGGCACCACGCCGCGCGAGCGCAGGGCGGCCTGCATCGCGGGATCGCTGGCCGCCTTGCGCACGGCCTGGTAAATCTTCTGCACCACCGGTTGCGGCGTGCCGGCCGGTGCGGCGATGCCGGTCCACGAGCTCAGGTTCAGCTCCGGATGGCCCAGCTCGGCCAGCGTCGGCACGTCGGGCAGCTGCTCGAGCCGCTGCTCGGAGGCGACCGCCAGCGCGCGCACTTTGCCGTCCTTGACGTGCGGCAGCATGATGACGAGGTTATCCAGGATGAACTGCACCTCGTTGCTCAGCACCGCCGTGATCAGCTGCGAGCCGCCGCGGTAGGGAATATGGGTGGCGACCGCGCCGGTGCTGGCCTTGAACATTTCGACGTTGAGCTGGCCCATGCTGCCGACACCGCCGCTGCCGTAATCGAGCTTGCCGGGGTTCTTCTTCGAATAGGCGATGAACTCGGCGAAGGTGCGCACCGGCAGGCTGGAGTGCACGACCAGTGCATTGGGCTGGCGGCCGAGGATCGCGATGTTCTCGAAGTCCTTGATCGGGTCGTAGCCGATGCGCGGCTGCGTCAGCGGATTGGCCAGGTGGCTGCTCTGCGACGACACGACCAGCGTGTAACCGTCGGGCTTGCTGCGGGCCACGACCTGCGTCGCCACCGAGCCGCCTGCGCCGGGACGGTTGTCGACGACGACCGGCACACCGAGAATGCGCGACAGCGGCTCGGAATACTGGCGCGCCATGATGTCGACCGATCCGCCGGGCGGGAAGGGGACCACCAGCGTGATGGGGCGCGCCGGCCAGTTTTCCTGCGCCATGGCGCCTAGCGGCGCGGCGGCGGCAATGGCGGCGGCGCTCAGGCCAAGTCCAACGAAGCGGCGGCGGGTGAAGGGCTGGTTCTGCATGATCGGGAAGGCAGGATTGAAAAGGAATTCGTTCGATGGCGGCACATGCCGCTCATTGCAGTCCGAGGACGGCAAGCGCCAGGGCCTGTGCCCGCGGCACGAAGGTGGAGAGTTCGCAGTATTCGCGCTCGGTATGCGGATGGCCGCCGACCGGCCCGGTGCCGCACAGCGTCGGCGTACCGGCCGAGCTGGTCAGGCCGCTGTCGGCCGCGCCACCGGTGAACTCGCCCTCGACGGTGAAGCCGACGCGTTCGGCGCTGCGCTGATAGAGCGAGAGCAGGGCTTCTGGCGTCGTCGCCATCGGCATCGTGCGGCGCATGTCGGTGATGCGCCCGCGCGTACGGGGAATCGACTCGGCTTCGACGATCTCGCGAATCCGGCCGTACAGCGCGTCCATATCGGTATCGGCGGTGAAGCGCACATCGAGCTGCGCCTTGGCGTGCGGCGCGACCATATTCGGCACGATGCCGCCCTGTATGCAGCCGACATTGGTGGTGACGCCCGACGCGGCATCGGTCAGGGCATGCAGTTCCAGGATCTTGCGTGCCAACGCGTCGATCGCGCTGGCGCCATGGGCATGGTTGATGCCGGAATGCGCCGCCACGCCGTCGACCTCGAACTCGACCACCATCGAGCCCTTGCGGCCTGTCACCAGGTTGCCGCTGACGCGGCCTGGCTCGGCATTGAAGACGGCGCGCACTTCGCGGGCAACCGCCATGATCCGCTCGCGCGTCGCAGGCGAACCGATCTCCTCGTCGCACGAGAAGAACAGCCGCAGCGGCGGCGCCTGGCGGCCCAGCCGCGCCAGCGCCTGCGCAACGAACACATTGAGCACCAGGCCGGATTTCATGTCGGCGACGCCGGGACCGTAGGCGCGCCCGTCCTCGACGCGGAAGGGCCGCCTGGCCACGGTGCCTTCGGGGTAGACCGTATCCATATGTCCCATCAGCAGGACCGGCAGGCCCTCCCCGGAGCCCGGCACCTGCGCATCGAGGCAAACGCCGTATCCGGGCACGGCATCCAGACGCACGGCGATGCCGGCGGCTTCCAGATGCGCGCGCAGGACCTCGGCGACGGCCTGCACGCCCGCTTCATGGCGGCTGCCGCTGTCGATGTCGACGATCTTCTGCAGCAAGTCCTGCATCGCCTGGCTCTGGCTGTGCAGCCAGTCCAGCAGCGCCTGCGCGCCGTGGGCTACTTCTCTATCCTGCATGGGGTTCCTGTTCGCGGCGGTGGACCGTTCGCGATAAAAGACGGATGAAGCCCGCTGTGAAACGGGTATTGCAATAGTGGTATCATCATGCAATACGTATTGCAGGGTGTCAATATGACGAATTCCCGCAAGGAAACCGCCGATCATGGCGCCACGCTGCTGGACCGGCTGGCGCGCGAAGCGGCCACGCTGACCGCGCGCGAGCGCGATCTGGCCGATGCGCTGACGCGCGGCTATCCCCATGTGCTGCTCGAATCGGCGACCGCGCTGGCCGCGCAGCACGGCACCAGCGCATCGACCGTCGTGCGCTTGTTTGCCAAGCTGGGCTATGCCAGCTATGCCGACGCCCAGCGCGAAGCGCGGGCCAGCGTGACGGCGGCGCTGCCGACCGCGGGGCAGCGTGCGCCGGCGCTGATCGGCGGCAAGCGGACCCTGCGGGCGTGCCTGGACGATGCATTCATGCACGACCAGCACAACCTGACCGCGACGCACGAATCGCTGGATATCGCCGCCTTCGAAGCGATCGCGCGTCTGCTGGCCGGTGGCAAGGGCCGGCTGTTCATCCTGGCGCAGAAGAACAGCGCGCCGGTCAGCGCCTGGTTGGCGCTGCATCTGAACATGTGCCGGCCCAATGTGCAGGAGCTGGGGGCCGGCGCCGTGACGGCCACCGACGCCATGCTGTGGGTGCAGCCGGAAGACGTGCTGCTGACCTTCAGCGTCCGGCGCTATTCGAGCGCGCCGGTCAGCATCGCCCGTGCCTTCAGGGAGCGGGGCGCCCGCGTCGTGGCCATCTGCGACAGCCCGGCCGCGCCGCTGGTGCCGCTGGCGGACCACCATCTGCTGGTGCGCACCGCCAATGCGTCGCCATTCGACTCCTATACGGCCGCCTTCTTCCTGTGCAATGCCCTGGTATCGGCCGTCGCCCAATTGCGCCAGCCGGCCGTGATCGAGGCCCTGCAGCGGCGCGATGCGCTGTGGCAGGCCTTCGAGATGGACCCGGTGGAGGGCTTGCGCAAGGGGTAGGGCGCGAGCACGCGGTAGCTGTCGCTGCCGCGCGCCGTGTCGGCTTCGACCGATTCCGACCGAATGTGGACACCTGCGCGTGGCTTGGCGTCGGGATTGTGTGCGCCTAAGCTAATGGTCTGGTTGGCATCCACGGGGAGACAAGGACGATGAACCGGCGTCTGGCAGGAGGGACCGGGCTGGGTATGGCGGCCGTCGCACTGGCCGCCGGCGCGGCGTGGCTGCTATCGTTGCCGCCCGCCACCGCACCGGCCGAGCCGCCGCCCATCGCCGAAGCGGAGCAAGCCGCCACGCTGGCGGCGCTCAAGCCGCCCAAGCGGCCGCGCCCGGTCGTCGCCATCGTCGGCATCAACGATGCCACGGAAACCACCGACTATCTGATGCCTTACGGCATCCTGCGCCGCGCCGATATTGCCGAGGTGGCGGCATTGGCGACGCAGCCCGGACCGATGAAGCTCTATCCCGTGCTGCAGGTCCAGCCGGATGCGACGATCGCGCAGTTCGATGCGCGGCACCCCGAGGGCGCCGATTACGTCCTGGTGCCGGCGATGAGCCGCGACGACGATCCGACCGTGCTGCAATGGATCCGCAGCCAGGCGAACAAGGGCGCGACGGTGATCGGCATCTGCGCCGGCGCCAAGGTCGTGGCCGCGAGCGGCCTGCTCGACGGCAAGCGCGCCACCACCCATTGGTACTACCTGAACGAGCTGCTCGAGAAGCATCCCACGGTGCGCTACGTGCCCGACCGGCGCCTCGTCGTCGATGGCCGGGTCGCCACGACGACCGGCATTTCCGCTTCGATGCCGATGACGTTGACGCTGATCGAAGCCGTGGCCGGCCGCGACAGGGCAGAGGCGGTGGCGCGCGAGCTGGGCCTGCCGCATTGGGATGCGCGCCACGACAGCGACGCGTTCACGTTTACGCGGCCCTTCGCCTTGACGGCGATCGGCAATACGGTGGCGTTCTGGAACCGCGAACGGCTCGGCATCGCGCTGCGTCCCGGGGTCGACGAGGTATCGCTGGCGCTGGTGGCCGACGCGTGGTCGCGCACCTACCGTTCCCAGGCCATCTCCTTCGCCGGGCAGGCGGGGCCGATCCCGACGCGAAACGGCATGCGCCTGCTGCCCGAGCACGTCGGCAACGACTGGGGGCGGGGACCGACCATTACCCTCGCCGCGGAACCGCAGCCGGCGAGGGCGCTGGACGCGGCCCTGAACGGCATCGGCCAACGCTACGGCGCACGCACCGAAGCGCTCGTCGCCATGCAGCTCGAATATCCAGGCGAATACCCGCGCTCCGAGGCGCGAACCGACCCCATGCAGTAACACCAACGGAGGAGAGACGATGGCAAGAATGATTTTCCTGAATCTGCCGGTCCGCGATCTCGCGGCGGCAACGCGCTTCTACGAGGCGATCGGTTGTGTCAAGAACGAGCAGTTCAGCGACCATCAGACGTCGTCGATGGTGTGGTCCGACACCATCACCTTTCATCTGATGACGCACGCCTATTACGGAACCTTCACCAGCAAGCCGATCGCCGACGGGCACCAGAGCAGCGCCATGCTGATCGCGCTGTCGATCGACAGTCGCGAGGACGTCGATGCCATCGTCCAAGCCGCACAATCGGCCGGAGGCCGCGCGGACATTCGCGAGCCGCAGGACATGGGTTTCATGTACCTGCGCACCTTCGAAGACCCAGACGGTCACCTGTTCGAGCCGGTGTGGATGAACCCGGCGGCGATGATGGAAGGGCAGGCGGCGCAGTAGACGACGCTCCGGCCAACGGCGCCGCCACTCAGAACCGGTGATTGACCGTCAGTTCGACCCGTCGTCCGGCCCCCTGCAGCCATTGCGTCGGATTGTAGTAGGCCGTGGCGACATAGTGCCGGTCGAATACATTGAAGCCGCGCAGCGACAGCGTGGTGTGCTTGCGGGGCCGCCATTGCAGCAGCAGATCGGTGGTGGTGTACGCCGGCATCTCCAGCGTGTTGGCCCGGTCGGCGAAGCGGCGGCCGACATAGCGGATGCCGGCGCCCGCCGTCCATTCCGGCAGGAAGCGCCAGGTCAGCCAGGCATTGGCCAGGCGCTCCGGCACGTCGGTCGGCACGTTGCCATTGCGCGAGACCGCTGTGCCGTTTACCGATTCGGTGAATTGGTCGTAGCGCGCCTGCAGCAGCGCGGCATTGGCATCGAGCCGCCAGCCGGGCAGGAATTCGACGCCGATGCTGGCCTCGATGCCGCGCGAGGATTGTTCGCCAACCTGCACGCTTTGCGTGGCATTGACCGCATCGCGCGTGACCAGGTTCTTCTTGGCGATGTGGTAGGCGGCAACGGTCCAATCCCCTTTGCCATTCCAGAAGTCCTGCTTGATGCCGGCCTCGATCTGGCGACCGGTGGACAGGTCGAAATTGCTGTTCGACGAGGACAGCATCAGCAGCGCGCTGACCGGATCGGCCGCTTCCGAATACTGCGCGTAGATGGCCAGATTCGGCGTCAGGTTGTACACCGTCCCGGCACGCCAACCGACGTGCGAGAACGTCCTGTCGAATGCCTCCCGATTGGTCACCAGGTCGTGGCGCTCGATCCTGGCATGGTCATAGCGCAAGCCGCCCAGCACGGACCATCGGGGCGTGATTTC
The DNA here is from genome assembly GCA_031180665.1 of Cupriavidus sp. GTDB lineage: Bacteria > Pseudomonadota > Gammaproteobacteria > Burkholderiales > Burkholderiaceae > Cupriavidus. The sequence goes on from JAPSLP010000001.1 coordinate 308,255, forward strand.
CAGCCGATTCTCCGCGAACAGCGCGTATTGGACAGCCTCGTTGCTGTAGCGCGGCGTGGTGCCTGCCACGTTGATGAAATTGCCGCGATCGAAGACGTAGGGATCGACCACCGTGCTGCCCGAGTAGGGCGAATTATTGCTATGGCGAAACGATGCCCGATTGACATCGAAGCCGACCGACACGCTGTTGTTCATGCCGAACAGCGCATGGCGATAGACCACATCGGTGGTATTGCCGACCTGCCATTGATCGTGAAGGATCTCGACATAGGACGAACGCTGGATCAGGCCGCTCGCCGGCAGATAGTCGTAGTACTCGGCGTTGCGCCAATGGCGGCTGCTGTCGATGTAGTACGCCCGCGAGCGAACGGTCAGATCGGCGGTCGGCGTCCACCGCGCGGACAATTCGGTCCACTGGTCGTCGTACTGTATGCGGCTGTCGCTGACGTTGTAGTTTTGGGTCCGCAAGGAGGGATCCTGGCGGCCATTGACCAGCGGCACGCCGAAATAGCGTGCCGGCTGCTGCCAGCCTTTCGCATAGCTCAGCTTGATGCCGAGCTCGGGCGTCGGATCCCATTGCAGGGCGCCCGATACGGACAGATTGCGCGAATCCCCGAAATCGACCGACCCATCGATGCGATTGCCGCTCACATCGAAGCGATATGACCAGCGCTCATCGATCGCGCCGCCGCTGCCGAAGGCGAGCCGCTGGGTATTCTCCGTACCGATCGTCGCCTGGATTTCGTTCTCCACCGGTCCTCGCGTCGGCTTTTTCGGCACGACATTGACGACGCCGCCGATCGCGCCTTCACCATAGATCACCGAGGCGGGTCCGCGCAGCACCTCGATGCGGTCCACCGACCAGGTATCGAAGGGGTAGGTCACGCCGATCCCGCCGTATTGGCGCACGCCATCGTAGAGCCGCATCACCGAGGCCGCATCGGTAAAGCCGCGGGCGGACAACGAAGCGCCGCCATTGCCGGGATGGCCAAGGCCGGACAGCCCCGGCGCGCGGGTGATGGCATCGACCAGCGACGTATCGCCACGGATCTCGAGCTGATCGCGGGCGATGACATCGACGCTGGCCGGCGTTTGCATCGGCGTCATGCCGAGATTCGATCCGGTCGAAGCCGGTTCATCGAGCGCCGTCTGCCCGGCGGCATGGACCGTGACCGGTGCCAGTTCGTGGACCTCGGGAGAAGGGTCGGCCGCCTGGGCGGAAAGGCATACTGCGGCAGCGGCTAGCGCCACCTCGCGTGGAAGGAGTCGGGCCATTGGGAAAGAGTGCGTGTCCCAGGTAAGGCGGCAGGAATGCCGCGAGACACCGTTGTTTTTGGTGCTCGATTCTATTGGCCACGCCTTAAACGGACCATGCGACACCATGCCGCAGGACCGGCGCGGGATTTCGTCGCAAAGTACACCTTGGCGCAAAACCGTCGCCGTCCGCTCAAGAATCAAGCCAGAAGAATCCAGTGCCAGCGCGTCCCCCGATGCCCGTATCGACTCCCCAATCTTCTCCCGCAATCGCTGCCGCCCATCGCACGCTTTGGCGCTGGCATTTCTACGCCGGCCTGTTCGTGATGCCATTCCTGATCGTGCTCGCGATCACCGGCACCATTTACTGCTTCCAGCCGCAAATCGAGCCATTGCTGTATCCGCGGCTGTTGCGCGTGACGCCGCAGGGCGAGCCGCTTTCCGCGCAAATGCTGCTGGAGCGGGCGAGGGCGGCGGCGCCCGCCGGCGCCGTGGCCACGACCTACACCATACGCAACGATCCGCGCGCCAGTGCGGAATTCATTTTCCGCCTGCCCTCTGGCAACAGCGAAAGCCTCTATCTGAACCCTTACTCGGGCGCGGTCCTGGGCAGCCTCAGCGTGGAAGACCGCTTGATGAAGCAGGTCCGCCTGTTGCATCGCGCCTTGCTGGCAGGCAGGCCCGGCGAATTGCTGATGGAACTGGCGGGATGCTGGACGCTGGTGATGATTGCCACGGGTTTGGCCATGTGGTGGCCGCGCTTGCGCGAATCGGGGGTTGGGGCCTTCGTGATGCGGCCAGCAAGCGGCAGACGAGGGCGGTGGAAGGAAATCCATCTGATGCTCGGCGCATCGCTCGCCATCGGTGCGCTGGCGTTCGTCCTGTCCGGTCTGCCGTGGACCGCATTCTGGGGCAAGCAGTTCAAGGCCATCACGACCGCCGCGAATCTGGGCCGACCGGCCGATGGCGGGGCAGGGCACACGCACGCCCCGGTTCGTCATAAGGGTCATGGCGAACACCGGGGCCACGGCGCGACGATGGCGTCGCTGCCGCTGAGCGAAGTCCCGTGGGCGACGGGGTTGACCGCCGTGCCGCTCGGAACCAGCGCACCCGCCGGCCAAGCGCCGATCGGCCTGGATCGGGTGCTTGCCATCGTCGGCTCGCACGGTGCCGGCGCGGGGTGCCAGGTGGCCTTGCCGGGCACGCCGGATGCGGTCTATTCCGTGTCTTGCTTTCCCAGCGATCCCAAGGCCGAGCGAACGCTGCATATCGATCGGCACAGCGGACAGATCGTCAGCGATATCCGTTATGAGGACTACGGTCCCGTCGCCAAGGCCGTTTCGTACGGTACCTCGCTCCATATGGGCCGGTATTTCGGCCTCGCCAATCAGATCGTATGCGCCGCGATCTCGCTCGGCCTGATGGCGCTGGCGATCACCGGCTTCATCATGTGGATCAAGCGCAAACCGTCCAATGCCGTGGGCGCGCCGTCGCGCCCCGCAAGCGCGCCGCCGATGCGCGCATGGATTGCCGGACTCGCGGCATTGGGCGCGATATTTCCGCTGATGGGCATCACGATGCTGCTGGTCTGGATCATCGACCGGCTCGCGGCCCGAACAAGCGGTGTGCGATCGCGGCCCGCGCGGCGGTGATCCCGACGGGATGCTCCCAACTGGCCGGCCATCAGCCCGCCCCAGCACCGGCGCTCGGCTGCAGCACGATGATCGCCATGCCGGCCAACGCGACCGCCGCGCCGAGGACGTCCCAACGCGTCAGCGGCAGCCCATCGACGATGCGAAGCCACAACAGCGCGACCGCAATATAGACGCCGCCATACGCCGCATAGGTCCGTCCCGCGGCCGTGGGATGCAAGGTCAGCAACCAGGCAAAGGCAGCCAATGCGAGCGCCGCGGGAATCAGCAGGAGCGGGGTCTTTTCCTGTTTTAATACAAGGTACGGCAAATAGCAGCCGACGATCTCGGCCAGCGCCGTCAACACGAACAGCGCCGTATAGGCAAGGAAGGTCACGGGTCGAAGCGGGCAGGGTAGCGGTGGACCGCATTGTCCCATGGCGATGCCGACGGTCCGTCGGGCTCAAGTTGCGGCCCCAGCGTAGCAATACGGATAAGGGGGATGCTAAGGTCCGGGCTGTTTGCGCCAGGAGACATCGACATGAAGAACAACGAATTGCAGCAAGACCAATCGGCCTCCGCGCTGATCGATGCACGCATCGAGGAACTGGGCGACTGGCGAGGCGAAATGCTCGCCAGGCTACGTGCCTTGATCAAGGAAGCCGACCCGGACGTCATCGAGGAATGGAAATGGCGCGGCGTTCCTGTGTGGTCGCACAACGGCATTCTCTGCACCGGCGAAACCTACAAGAGCGTCGTCAAGATGACCTTCGCCAAAGGGGCGGCGTTGCCGGATCCGGCCGGGCTGTTCAATTCGAGTCTGGAGGGGAATACGAGACGGGCCATCGATTTCCACGAAGGCACGCAAATCGATGAGAAAGCCTTGAAGGAACTGGTGCGTGCAGCGGCGGCGCTGAACAGCGCCAAGGCAAAAGCGTAGGCTGTCATCCGCTCGGAACGCGTCCGCGATCCTTCGATCAGCCCAGCCAACGTATTCGCGGACACATGCCAGGAAGAGGAAACAGAGTGCTATTCGCCGTTCGCTTTCATGATTTTCCCGGACAAACCCACCTGCGGACCAGCCACTTCAAAGCCCACATTGACTGGCTCGACCGGAATCGGGACCGTATCCTCATCGCAGGCTCATTGAGAGAGGCCGACAGTGAAGCTCCGGTCGGAGGTCTGTGGATCGTTAGTGCGGAAAGCAGGCTTCAGGTCGAAGCACTGTTGCAGTCCGACCCATTCTGGGTCCATGGCTTGCGCGAAAGCGTGGAAATTCACTCATGGCACCGAGCGTTCCCCGAGGCCGTCACGATATGACGAAGTCTGAGTTGCACCAATTTTTGACCTCGACCTTCGACCTTGTCGTCGATCCTGTAGAGCGAGGCAATGGCAGGACCTACTTCCTGAAACAGGTAGATTGGAGGCCGGGATCTACGACAAGAGTTCTTCGCGTAGAAGGCTCGGATGAAACGGTAAGTCATATCAGACTTTGTGTTTCATCCGACAACAACAACAGCGTTTTCGTACCGCACCCATTGTGCCTGGCCGGCTTGGTGAGGGTTGTGGGCGATGAAATCGGGCGTCTTTACGAGCGCGGGGGCGCATCCAGCTAGTTCGTGCCCAGTCGTTCCATTACCATTGGCCTGCTATGTCGCTACTCAGGCAGCCACCTGGCCCGCGCGCGGCCGAAGTCGCCCGTAGCGGTGCTCAGATGCAGCCACTGATCCACGAAGTGCTTGAACACGTCATCGCCCTGCGGCAGCAGATACGCCATCTCCGCATACTGCAGCGGCTTCTGCGGATTGACCGCGCATAGTTCCGGATGCGCCTTGCTTTGCACGATGGCCTCGGCGGCCTCTGTGACGAAGACGTCGGCATTCTTTTTGATTACCTCGTCGAAGATAGTGACGTTATCCGTATGGATGCGCAATTGCGCCCGGCCGAGATGCGTCCGTGCAAAACGCTCGTTGCTGCCGCCCGGATTGGCAATCACGCGCACCGCCGGCTGATTGATCGCCTCGATGGACTGGTACTTGGCGACATTCTCGCAGCGGGTCAGCGGCGTCTTGCCGTTGATCATGTAGGGCGCACTGTAATACGCCTGCCGCTGGCGCTCCAGCGTGACCGAAATGCCGCCCACCGCGATATCGCATTTGCCGGCAACGAAATCGGCCATCAGGTTCGACCAGCTGGTCTTGACGTATTGCGGCTTGGCTTGCAGCGCGGCAGCGAGCGTCTGCATCAGGTCGACGTCCAGCCCCTCGAACGCCCCCGGCGCCTTTTCGAAGCTGAACGGCTTGTAGTCTCCCGGCGTGCAGATCCGCAGCGTGCCGCTATCCTTGATCCGGCTCAGCGTCGAATTGGCCGGCTGAGCCAGCGCGATGCAGGGCAGGGCCGCCACGGCAAGCAAGGCAAGGACTTTGGTCGCTTTCGGCATCTCGGAAATCTCCTCGTGGACTGGTTATGTGGCCATCGAAGCGGGATTGTGCCTGATCCGTCGCGGAATCCAGAGGGCCATACCGGCGCGCATCGGGTGCGCAACCGCCCGCCCAATCAAAGCGGAGCGCGGCGCCGGCCGATCATCGCCGCCGCCATGCGCAGCCGCAACTGCAGCCGCGGCTTGTGTCCCCAGCTGCTGGTCATCGATGTGGAGAGCGGACGCCAGCCGTGCGGTTCGATTTCCTTGCTGCCCGCGCCGATCTCGAAATCGAAACCGGACGGCGTGCGTCCGTAGAACGAAAAGGTGCCATCGGGATCGGGATGCTGCCCCAGGCCCAGGCTCAACGGCACCTTCATTCGTCCCGCTCGCTCGAACGCTGCGCCGACATCCGCGAGCTCGCGCGTCTGCAGCATGAAATGATGCAGGCGCTTCTTCCACGGCAGATCGAAGATCGCCAGCGAGTGGGTGACGGCGATTGCAGTGCAGGAATACGCCGCCGATCCTGATCGGCCCGGCCTGCGTGGTCAGCCTCTCGCTGACGCCAAAGCCCAGTGCATCGACATAGAAGCGGACCATCTCGGCGGGATCGTGGCTGACCAGGACCGCATGGCCGAGCCCGAGTTCTCCGGTATGAAAGCCGGCCGCGACGAGCGGGGAGGTGAACGGCCTGGCGGCCGATTCCGGCCCGGTATGCAGCTCTACTGCGTTGCCGTCCGGATCGAATACCCGGACCAGCCGGCGCACGCGGCGGGCTTCTGCCAGCGCGGGCAGAGCGCGTTCGACCGAATGGCCGGCACGTTCCAGGCGTGCCACCAGCGCATCGAGCACCGCATCGCTGGCACACTCGAGCCCGATGGCACCGAGGTCGTCGGCGGCGCCGCTCCGGATCACCAGGCGCTGCGCGGCCTCGTCCAGCTGATAACCCAGGCTGCCGTCGGCATTGGTCAATGGCGCCGGTAGCCCCAGCATGCCCTGACAGAACGGCGCCCATTTGCCGGGCTTGCGTACGTCGAACACCAGATAACCCAGCTTGATCGCGGCGTGCATGTCGTCTCACTCCAATCGCGGTAAAATCACATCGGCTTTTCAAATTTATAGGGACCATCTAAAAATGGATGGCATGCGAAATATAGCAGGCGGCATGACGTTGTCAATGCCCTCGTTGCCGGCCGAACTGCAAGACAGCCTGGCGGCCTCGGCGACGCCGCTGCCCAAGCGCGAGCGGACCCGGCGGCAATTGATTGCCGCGGCGATTCAGGTGATGTCCGCGCGAGGCATCGGCGCCACGACCATTCAGGAGATCGCCAGTGTCGCGGGCATGACGCCTGCCACGGTCTACAACCATTTCGAATCGCGGGGACAGATCATCGAAGCGATTGCCCTGTGGGTTGGGCAGACGCTATGCCAGCGGATTTCGGACAGCTATGCCCATATCGCGTCGGGCGCCCAGCGCATGGCCATCGGCAATCGACGCTACCTGTGGTTGGCCGAGCAGAGCCCGCAATGGGCACTGGTCCTGATGGACGTGGTTTCGGCATCGCCAACGCTGATCCGGCAGATCAGCAGCGACGCGCTGGAAGACCTTCGCCTCGGTGTCAAGCAGGGCAGCTTCAAGGTCGCCAGCGAAGCCGCCGCGATGGACATGATCGGCGGGACGATTTCGCAGGCGATGCGCAGCGTGGCTCACCGGTTGACGCCGGCCGGTCACGATTGCGCGGTGGCGACCACAGTGTTGTGCGGCCTGGGTATGAGATGGGAAGAGGCGCGCGAGATCGCGTCGCGGCCCTTGCCCGATTTCAAGCCGTTGCAGGCTGGGCGGGGCGCAAAGCCGGGCGACGCATCACAGGCGAGCGCGCCGCGCCGCGCCGGCAAACCGGCCAAGGCCGCCAGCGCCGCGCCGCGCCGCCGTCCTACTTGATCCGCCAGTTCGCCAGCCTGTCAGCCCGGCTCAGGTCGCCCGCTGCCCCGCATCGCGCAACGTCGTCACCAGCGACAGCAGCACCGACATCGGGATCGGCTTCGGGAATACCCGGATGCGGTCGGGCAGGCCGCCGCGGTCGGCGATCGCCTGCTTGTCCAGCGAGGTGACGACCGCGATTTCAGTGCTGGCCGACTCGGGCTCGGCATAGACTGCGCGGCACAGCCGAAAGCCGTCCATGCCGGGCATCAGCAGGTCCAGGATCACCAACTCGGGCCGGAACTTGCCGATCTGCAGCAGCCCCTCGTAACCGTCATCTGCCTCGAGGATTTCCACCGGAGGGGAGAGCGTCTCGAGCGCCATCCGGTAGATCTGCATCAGGTGCTCGTCGTCCTCGACCAGCAGCACGCGAAACGCGTGTGCCGCCTCGACCGAGGCGCTGTTGCGCTGGTCCTGCACCAGCCGGTCGACTGCCTCGACCGGGATCCTTCGGTGTCCGCCGTCGGTCTTCCACGCGGGAAGGCGGCCGTTTTCCACCCACAGCTGCACCGTACGCAGGGACACACCCAGCATCTCGGCAGCGGTCCGCGTCGAATAGAAGCGAGTATCGCTCATGGCTCGTCGAGTCAAGTGATGGTGATGCTAGTATCGGGTCCCCAATCTTGTGCGAAAATCTGCGAACCTGTGCGCCCAAAGAATACGAAATATGATAAACGATACCGTCGCAGCGCGCATCGCCCCGAGCACTTTTGAGCCAGTGTTGTCCTGTATCGGGGCGCCGTCCGCAGCCGTCGCCGTGCGCCATCTCGCCAGGGACCTGGCCTAGGGCCCGGCCCGACTCCGAGCCGATAGACGGCGCCGAGCTTACCCGCAGATTTTGTTCCGTGTTTCGCCAATTCCCCCGATCGCACACCATCGATTGGTGTCGTCCCTGCGCGATGGTGCGCTCCCTTGACAACGGCAGGGTCGAAATGGGACACCGCCGGGTCCGGGGCACGATGAGCTGACCATGCCGCACTGGGTATTGGAGCGCGCGGCGTTGCGCAGACGAACTGCCTTCTGGCCTGGCATTGCCATGGTGCTGAGCGTCTGGCTGGCCGTGGTGGCGTGGGGCAAGTGGGACAGGGACAACGCGCTGCAGGACATCCGCGCCGACGTCTCGCGCCTTGCCTACGCGCTTGGCCAGCATGTCCAACGCACGCTGACCGAAGCCGATCGCCTGACTTCGCTGATCGGCGGCATGGTGATCGAGCAGGGGCCGAACCTGCCGCTCGAGGCATGGCTGGGCACCAACGAGACGCATTCGCCGGCGTTCCTGCAACTGGCCGTCATCGACCGCGACGGCGTGCTGCGCAGCTCGACCAGCCCTGGTTTCGAGCCCATCGACCTGAGCGACCGCGAGCACTACCGCGTGCATGTCGACCGCCCGGTGCCAAGGCTGTTCATCAGCAAGCCCGTGGTCGGGCGAATATCCGGGCGCTGGTCGATCCAGCTGTCCAAGGGCATCGTCGACCAGGCCGGACGGTTTGCCGGCGTCGTGGTCCTCTCGCTCGATCCGGAGTACCTGACCAACCTCTACCGCAGCGTCTACCTCGGCAAGCATGGCCAGATCAACCTCGTCGGAGTCCACGACCGGGTGATACGGGCCAGCTGGAGCGGCAGCGAAAGCCAGCCCGGCCAGGTCATTCCGGCCGATTCCCCGCTCGGGCATGCCATCGCTGATCCGGCTGCGCCGATGGTCGGGGAGACCAGCCCGGTCGACCATATCACCCGCATTTTCGGCCTGCGCCGCATCCCGACGCGGGACCTGGTCATCGTCGTCGGCTACGACATCGACGAAGCGCTGCAGAACTACCGCGAGCGCCTGTTTGTCGTCATCTGCATGGCAACGGCGATCTCCGCGCTGATCGTCTTCTTCCAGATGCGGCAGGCCCGCGTGCTGCAGCGCCTGAAGGCCGTGGCCGACCACGAGGCGGCGATGAAGGACAGCCTGGAGGAAAAGCGCCGGCAATTGCATGCCCTGTTCCTCGCCATGCCCGATGGCGTCGCCCTGCTGGGGCGGGACAATCGCATCATCGAGGCCAACACGGCGCTGTGCGACATGATGGGCGTGTCGCTGACGCAGCTCAAGGGTGCGACGCCAGCCAGCTTTTCGGGGTGGCTCTACCGCGGACGCGAACCGGCCGCGCGCGCCTGCAGTGCGCGGACCCTGCTGGCGCAGATGAGCCAGCCGACGCAAGGGCGGGAGTTCGCCGCATTGATCGAATTCGAGGGACCCGTTTCCCCGGCCTACGAGATCCGCATTGTCAGCGCCGGACGCGGCAACGGGATGGCGATCGTGCTGCGTGACGTCACCGACCAGTTGCAGCACGACCGGATGAAATCGCACTTCGTCTCGATGGCGGCGCACGAGCTGCGCTCGCCGGTGGCCAGCATCGCAGGCTACGCGGAACTGCTGGCCACCGGCGTCGTCCCGACCGACAAGCGCACCGACATCTACCAGGGCATCCAATCGCGCGCCCGGCATCTGGATCTGCTGCTGACCGACCTGTTGGACCTGGCGCGCATCGAGATGCGCAGCGCCGGCGAGATGGCGCGCGAGCCGGTGGACCTCAATGCCTTCGTGCGCGAGACCTTGTCCAGGGAATTCCCGGACAACGCGCGCATCCGGCTCGACGCCTGCCAGTCGGCCCCGATCGTGCTGGCCGACAAGCCTTTGCTGGCCCGGGCGTTGTGCAACCTGGTCGAGAACGCGCTCAAGTATTCCGCCCCGGAGCGCGAAGTCCGCGTCTGGCTCGACCGCCAAGCCACCGGCCAGGCCACGGTTGCCGTGTCCGATCAAGGGATCGGCATGAACCAGGAAGAAGCCGAACGGGCCTTCGACCGGTTCTACCGCGCCAACCGCAATGGGGTCGCCGGCACCGGGCTCGGCTTGGCGATCGTCAGGGAAATCGTCGCGTTGCACCAAGGTCAGATCGTGCTCGCCACCGAAGCCGGGCGGGGCACCACGGTCTCGCTCAGCCTGCCGACCATTGGCTAGGGGCAGGGCGCACGGAGCACCAGGGCACTTCATGCGGTCGATGTCATAGTTGCAAACAATTGTAAATATGATAATCGACGGATCCGATTTGATAAAAATGATATATACTCCAACCCGTGAGCTCGTCCCCCCAGGCGGGTTCACTGACTGCAACTTCCCCGACCGGTGTCTTGGCGCGCACAAGACACCGCCTTTTTTGGTCGCCAGCGGATCGGACCTGCAGTCCGCGTCAGGCCAGCGGCCTGCGCTCGGGTGATGCCATGACACAGCGTCGGCACGCAGCCCACCTCCTACGCACCGCGCGGCCAGTTGGGCCGGCGCACCATTGGCTCGTGCAGTCCTTCGACGTTCGCATCGAGCATGGCGCAACCGCCAGGTCCGTCCCATGACCCGGCCCGCTTTCCCGACCTCCAGATCGCGCGCGCCGCTGCTTGCCCTGATCGTGTTCGTGACCATCACGATGGGCATGCTGGCCTGGTCGAACTACCGCTGGGAACACACGCTGGCCGAATGCCAGATCGCGCAGGACCGGCTGGCCGATTCGCGCCGTGCGCTCATCCTGGCCGAACTGCAATTGGAGCGTCTGCTGCGCGGCGATCCCGCTTCCACGCGGGAACAGGTGGTGCGCTACCTCGCGCAGGCACGCGACAGCAGCCGGGCCCTGGCGACGGCCCACCATGGCGGCGTGCGCCTGGCCCATGGCCACGCCGAGGTCGCCGAGATGGCCGAGGCCGCCAGCCGCTACGCGGCGGCAGTCGACACCATGGCGCAGACCATGCTCGCGCGCCTGTCGGACAAGGGCAAAGGCAGGCAGCACGAGCAGCGCGGCCAGGCCCCTGCAGTGGAACAGAGCGCCGTCGCGCTCGAGAACGCCATCCTGCGCGATACCGCCGAACGCCGGCGCGCATTGCACCGGCAGGATGCCTTGAACATCGCGATCGTCGGCCTGCTGACGCTCGGTCTCTACGTGGTGCTCGCCCGCACCGAGCGGCGCCGCGCCGCGGCCCTGGCAGCGCTGGTGGACAGCGAGGCGCGCCTGCAGGCCATCGTGGCCGGGCTGCCCGGCATCGCGTTCCTGCTGGACGCCAATGGCGAGTACCTGGACGTGTTCGGCAGCAACAGCGAACTGCTGCTCGAGCCCGCAGACTTGATGATGCGGCGCCGGATCACCGATGTACTGCCCGCGGCGGCCGTCGAAGGGTGTCTGCGTACCATCCGCCAGACCCTGGCGGCGCGGCGCACCACCACCTACGAGTACCAATTGACCGTCAATGGCCGGCAGCGGTGGTTCGATGCCCGTGTCGCGCCGGTAGGCAATACCGACACGGTGATCTGGCTGGCATGGGATGTCACCGAGCGGCGCCAGGCCGAACACCGCGTGCGCGAACTGTCGCGACTTTACGGATTCCTCAGCCACGTCAACCAGGCATGCATGCATGCCACGACGCCCGAAGCGCTCTACGCGCGCGCCTGCGCGGCGGCGCGGCATTTCGGTGGATTCAAGCAGGCGTGCGTGGCGCAGGCGGACGACCCCGTCCTGGCCGCGCTGCTGGCCCAGGGCCATGAGCAGATCGCCGAGGCCATACGCCCTGGCGGCGAGACCGCGGCCGAGGCCTGGGAGCAGGGCAGGGTGGTCTGCTTCACCAGGCTCGTGGGCGAAGACCACGCCCCTGCCTGGGCGGCGCTCGTGCTCAGGGACGGCATGACCGCCTGCGCGGCCATTCCGCTGCGCCGCGAGCAGCAACTGGTCGCGCTCCTGCTGCTGGCCACCGATACGCTGGACCTGCAGCGCCCCGAGGAATGCGAACTGCTGCAGGAGATCGGCGACGACATCTCGCATGCCGTCACACGGCTGGACCGGGACGCGCGGCACGCCGCGCACGTCGGGCGGATCCGGCTGCTGGCGGCCGCCCTGGAGAGTTCCCGCGACGGCATCATGATCACCCGTCTCGACGGGACCATCGTGTCGGTCAACCGCGCCTTCGTGCAGATGACGGGCTACGACGAAGCCCAAGCGGTCGGGCGCACGCCCGCGCTGCTGCGCTCCGGTGCCCATGGCGCCGATTTCTACCGGGCGCTCAACGAGGCGCTGGCACGCGACGGCTCCTGGCGCGGGGAGATCTGGAACCGCACCCGGCATGGCGCCGTGGTGCTGCATTTCCTGTCGATCAGCACCGTGCAGGGCGAAGACGGCAATCCCGACCGCTACATCGGCGTGCTGACCGACCTGACGCGCCTCAAGCAGACCGAGGATCGCCTCGACACGCTGACCTATTTCGATCCATTGACGGGACTGCCAAACCGGCTACTGCTGCGCATGCGACTGGAGCAGCAACTGGCCGTCGCCACAGCGCATGGCGAGAGGCTTGGCATCCTGCTGATCGACCTGGATCGCTTCAAGACCGTCAACGACGGGCTCGGGCACGCCGCCGGCGACACGCTGCTGCAGGCCGTGGCCAACCGGCTGCAACAGCAGATGGGCCCACGCGACCTGCTGGGCCGCGAAGGCGGCGACGAATTCGTCATCGTCCGCTGCGGGGCCGCCCACGCCGACGCCGGCGGCGAATTCGCCCAGCAGGTGCTGGCCGACTTCTCGCGGCCGTTCCACGTCGATGGGCAGGAGCTGTTCCTGCAGATCAGCATCGGCATGGCGCGCTACCCCGAAGACGGCGCACAGGCCGGCGAGCTGATCCGTCGCGCGCAGGCCGCGGTACACGAAGCGAAGCGCTCCGGCGGCGGCAGCCTCGGCCGCTATGCCACATCGCTGACGTCGGCAGCCAGCCACCGCCTGACGCTCGAAGCGCGCCTGCGCCGCGCGCTGCAACAGGACCGGTTTGAGCTGCACTATCAGCCGCTGGTGGACCTGCGGCGCGGCAAGGTGGTCGGCGCGGAGGCCGTGCTGCGGCTGCAGGACGAGGAGGGCGAAGCGATCGGGCCGGCGCAGTACATCCCGGTGCTCGAGGAAACCGGCATGATCCTGGAGGTCGGCCGCTGGGTCGAACTCGAGGCGTGCCGGCAAGGACGCCGCTGGCTCGACGACGGATACGACATCGAAGTGCTCGCCATCAACCTGAGCGCCTCGGAGATCCGCAGCGGCACCGTGCATGCCCAATTGCAGCAGGTGCTGGCACAGACCGGCTTTCCGCCGGAGCGGCTGGAACTGGAAGTCACGGAATCCGGGCTGATCTCACAGGGGGACCACGCCGCGGACTTCCTGCGCGGACTGAAGACTCTGGGCATCAAGCTCGCGATCGACGACTTCGGTACGGGCTATTCGTCGCTGGCCTACTTGCGCGATTTCCCTGTCGACAAGCTCAAGATCGACCGCGGCTTCCTCCAGCACGTCCCACTGGCAAGCTCCGATCGCCAGGTAGTGGCGACCATCGTCGCGCTGGCCAAGGAGTTGGGCCTGAAGGTGGTCGCCGAAGGCGTGGAGAACGAGGATCAGCTGGCGCTGCTGCGCTCGCTGGATTGCGACTTGTGGCAGGGCTACCTATGCAGCCCGCCATTGCCGGCCGGGCAATTCGCCGCGCGGTTCCTTGCCGGGACGGGACAGTGCTGAAGCCGCTCCAGGGGCGGCCGGTGGGGAAGACCGGACATTACTGTTTGGCTCCAACATCCGTCGCCCCAGCGGTTTTCGGTGGTCCGGCTTGGGGCCAAAGTCAGACGTCAGGCCGAGCGTGCTTTGCACTTTGGCGGCGATGTCCCAGTACGTGCCCAAAGCCGTGGGCAAGGTCACGCCATCGGCCCATAGCTCGATCCGTCATCTGGGTATTCGGGCACCTCGATGGCGCGGGCGATCGGCTGAGGTGGGCCGGCCCGTTGGCCAGCAGTCAATTACCGATTCCGAAGAGACGACCGACATCGTGCGCGTCGCCCGCGCTGCAGAAGAGCTCCAAGCCGCCAGAGACATACTTGGCACGCTGAACTTCCCCTCTGCTATACTTGTCCCATTAGTTGAACAACTCTTTGGGAGAGGGCAATGCGCACCATTCACTTCTCCGATGCCCGTAACAACCTCAAGGCGGTCATCGACCAGGCGATCGACGATCACGACGCCATCCTGATCACGCGCCGGGACGCCCCCAACGCGGTGATCATGTCTCAAGAACAATACGACAGCTGGATGGAGACGATGTATCTCATGAGCAATCCGGCGAATGCCAAGCGCCTGATGGAGTCGATCGAGCAATTGCGCCGCGGTGAAGGTACGGAGCGCGAACTGATCGAGCCGGACACTGAATGACGCGAAAAGTCGTCTTCACGCCCCACGCCTGGGAAGAATACGTATGGTGGCAGACGCAAGACAAGAAGATTCTCAGACGCATCAACCAGCTGGTTGGTGAGTGTCAGCGCGAACCCTTCGAAGGAATCGGCAAACCTGAGCCGCTGAAGGGAAATCTCGCCGGTATGTGGTCGCGGCGTATCGACGACGTCAATCGGCTGGTCTATGACGCCAACGATGATGCCCTGCGCGTTGTCAGCTGCCGCTACCACTACGGCGACAAATAAAGCCGCCGACGCCGGATTGTCAGATAGATCATCTTCCGGCCGTCACGCATTTGGATGTACATGTGCCGGCGCTTAATGCACGTGAGCAAAGCGCTTGAACGCATCAGGGCCCTCCAGCCTATTGGTAGCGCTGACCTGGCCACATGCGCCTGCCAGAACTTCTCCACATCACTAAGGGTAGGGCCGTTGAGCCAGCGATGGTCCCTTCCCGCGATTCGACCCCTCGCGCCAACCGGTTGTGCCCGGGGCGGCCCAGTCGTCCGTTGACCAGCGAAGCCGGCCCCGCGGCCTGAAACCGACGCAGCAGCCGAACGTCTGCCGCGTCGACAGTCCCATCCGCTGTCCAGGCGGCTTTCAAAGGTCTGGCTTCGGCTAATTTCAAATGTCAGTCCGAGCGTGCTTTTTGTGGGGTGCCCGTAACGCAGTCAAGCTGGCCGTGGTCGATGCCGCCTCAACTGGGTGGGGCGCCGGTACTGGCAATGGCCCGCTCCAGATCCAGCCGATTGATCTGCCACTTGCGCTTAGTGTGCGGCGCGGCTTGGGCGCGGGTTGGATCTTGGCCACTGAGCGTGCGTGACGGCCCCGCGGTTTGCCGATCGTCCCTGAGCGCCTGCACCTTGGCGGCGATCTCCAGCACGTGCCCCAGCCGCTCGTGCGCGACGATGTCCCCTTGCCGGATGGTTTCCCGCGGATCGAACACGCTGTAGGGCAGGGCAGCGCCATCGGCCCACAGCTCGATCCGGCCATCGGGGCATTCGGCCACCTCGATGGTGCGCCCGATCAGCCGGCGGTGTTCCGGCACATTGACCAGCGATAGACGACCTTGCCGTACTGCAAAGTCAGGCTCTGCGAGACCTTGCGCCATTCGCGCCAGGTAAAGATCCGCTCGAGGTCTTCATCGGCGCGCACCGGCCGGTGCGCATTGAACTCGCTTCGGGGCACCTTGGCAAAGCGCGCATTGAACTCAGCCATGAAGCTCGCGGCAAAGCCGTTGGCGGCGGGGAGGGTGGCAATACCGCGCAACCGCAGCTCCTTGACCAGCCGGTCCTGCAGCACGCCGTGCATCCGCTCCACGCGCCCCTTGGCCTGGCTCGAATTGGCGGACAGGATGTCGATGTTCAGCTCGAACAGCGCGCGCCCAAACTGCGTATAGCCGCGCCCGTCCGGCCCGTCCTTGGCATTGACGCGGAAGATGCCGGCCTTGTCGCTGTAGAACGCCACCGGCTTGCCGTGGCGTTCCACGTAGGCCCGCGTCGCCGCAAAGTACGCGAAGGTCGATTCGGTCGGCACAAACGACAGCTGCATCAGTTGGCCGGTGGCGTCGTCGACGTAGACCAGCAGCGTGCAGGCCGGCGCGCGGTCCTCGAACCAGCGGTGATCGCTGCCATCGATCTGGATCAGCTCGCCATAGCAGGCGCGCCGGTGCCGCGGCTGGTAGACCTTGGGCGGGCGCAGCTTGCGCGGGACCCAGAAGCCGGCGTCGATCATGATCCGGCGCACGCAGGCCCTCGACAGTTCGATGCCGTGGCATTGCCGCAGCTTCTCCCAGGCCAGCGTGGGGCCGAAGTCAGCGTAGGTGTCGCGAATCAGGCCGCGTACGCGCGCTTCTAGACCGGGCGGCAACTGCCGATTGCCCGGACGACCGCGACTGCGCGAAATCAGCCCGCTAGGGCCATCTTCCTGCAATCGCAGCACCAATCGCCGGACTTGCCGCGCGCTGATACCCAAGCGCTCAGCGGCACGCCAACGCGCCAGATGGCCGTCGGCGACCGCCTGAACGACCTTGAGTCGATCCAACTCCCGCGTGCTCATCGTCACCCATCCCTGATCGTTCACCGCTGGCTCCTCGAGAATCCAACGAGCCGTTGACGGTATCGATCATGGGCGACGTGACATTTCTATTCATGCCTAACATCTGCGTCGCCGATAATGTTTGTTATGTTAAATCAAGTGACAGGCGGCAATGGTGTCCCTCTTTACCCGTCGTTAACTTGCACAAATTTGTTACTACTGTTTGCGTAAATTTGTTCCGCGATTCAAGCAGTGCGTTGCCGCGGGCGACCACGGGCAAAGAGAGTAGCTGCGAGTTAGTCGATGCAGTGGCCGCCGCACGCAGCTTGTGGCCTGCAAGATATGAATCTTGGCCGCGGGATTATGCTCATCTGCCTTTTTCCTCCGGACAATATGGCCGGAAACAAGGCATCAACGGCGTTTATCTTGCGTGCGGCGCTTCAATATTGAGCGGCTGCATCCCACGCGATCTTGCGCGGGTTCTCGACGGAGCGCACCAATGACACGACTGAAGGACCCGGTACTACAGGCTCATGGCCGGCTGGACCGCTGGCGACAGTTCGATCGGGTATCCGCCGATCTGGTCCAGGCCGGTGTGCTGTGGCCCCTCAAGGGGCATCCCGACACCCTTTCCCGTACCAATGTCCGGTGGCGGTCAAGGATGAGATGGCGTCGCACGCGCCATTCATTGGGTAGGCGCAAAGCGGCATGAGCCTGCGCTATGGAAGAAAGGGAGGTGGCAACCGACGCGCTTTCTCCTGACCGCGTGCCGATTGAAGCCATGCACCGGTTGGCCTATGAAGGACTGGACCTTACATATGTCACCTGCTTAGCTGACGTGCTCGCCGTATAGTGCCGCCTCGATCCGTGGCGGCGCCTTAGGAGACACAGTGGTTACCGTGCCCTTTCGCAGAACATGTGGACTAGAGGCGCAACGACTGCTTCGCAGCTTCGACATCGGCACGCTCGGCATCGCGCATCCATCCTTCGGAGACGCGCATCAGCATGGCCGAGGTACGGGGGAACTCGTGCGTGGCGGCGGCCCAATCGCGAGCCTGCTTTGCCAATTCGCGCTCTTGGTCCCCGCCCTCCCCAATGCCTTTGCTATAGACCCCCCTCATGTTGAAGCGCTCAACTGCCAGTCCATTCTCTAACTCGTCTGACGCGATGCACTCGATGGCATGCCGTACGGCCTCATGCGGCCATGCACCGTCGAGTTGACTTGCCGGTGCATGAGCCAGCAAGTGCCCAATCCTACTGTCCGTGACATCCACCCGGTCCATTTCCTTAGCCAAATCGCGCACTTCACCGCACCATTGCAGAAGAATCTTTCCATCAACATCATTACCAACTTGCCCAGGTAGTAGCTGAAGGCTCCCAAGCAGGTCGTATGCCGCTACTGCCAGACGGCGTTCGTTTTCCGACACCTCTCTCCCTTCTGTGTTGGCCGCCTTAAAGACAGCACAAATTGCATCCATAAACCACCCCGCTCGCTCTACCATCAGTCGATGCAATGTGAGAGGCTTTTTTCTTCGGCCGAAGATCGGGAGGTATGTAAACTCCCGCTTGGCAAGTTCTTCGGAAGCAACATCGTTTCTGGTCTCCAGTTCCTCGAATACCTGTTCAAGATAGTACGCGGTCATGGTTCCTCCCCGACCTCCAGATGTGTTGATTTCTAGAATCGCAGAATCCAGAAGGTGCAAAAGCGTTTCCGATTTGACCTCTTTCAGGCGACCGACGGCAGTTTCAATTGCCGCCATCGGGCGCCCACGCGACGCGTAGTTTTCGATGGCAAAGAAAAGTTCCTCGGTATTTCCCTTTATCGAGTATGAGTGCTTCTGTGCCCAGAACGCTTCGTTGACCTCTCGCCCAAACGAACTGACCACTTCCCAGGCCCGCATGTTCTCGTCCAGCGCAGTTAACAGGCGCGCCGTTCGGCTTGGTTCTACTTCAAATGCGGCAACGATATCTTGAACATCGATGGCGAAACTGTCGCCAAACCGCGTCAAGCCTTCGGCGATAATTGTCGCGCTCGCGACATCAAGTCCGTCCCCCGCTTCTACCGCCAGCCGTAAAAGCGTCGCCAGTTGTTCTCTTGGTAACCGCAGAGCCTGTGCTGCCACAGCTACACTGTGTGGCAGCTTTACGCGCTTTGCCAAATCAATTAGTCCCTGCGGACCGCTACTTGCGGCAATCGCTTGAATGGCCTCGCAGCGTGCTACTTCAACCGGCGCCATAGGGTCGCCTGATGTGGCACCTAAGCCCGGTACCGTCGGCAACCAGTCATCAAAGAGCCAGATATGCTGAAGCAACGGGTCATCCGGCTTGAATTTCTCAATAACAGCATCGACCCGGGTCAACGCATCAGGCCTCAGAGCCCAGTCTGTATCTGCAAAGGTTCGGTGCCGATTCGCTTCGCGCCGCAATGCGTCCCATATCGGAAATCGGATTCCGCTAGTAACTTCTGCAAGCACGGTATCCAGCGCACTGAGCATACTGTCCAAAGACTCTGCGGGAAATTCGCTCATTGCACCAATGAGCGTTGCCCATCGCTCCGGGTCCTGCCCAACGTGCTCCAGCGCGAGGCGAACGACTGCGGTCTGGCTCTCCCAAACCACGCCATAAGTCAGCGCCTCCTCCTCGGCATCACCGAACTCGCGGAATTTCGGCGTAGCCGTTGGGCTCGATGTGTCATGCGAGCGAGGCAGCAGCTTCGTGAGCAACGGCCAAGCAATGGCAGGTACCGCCTTGACGATATGTGCAAGAACCGCCGTTCTCTGTTTCGCACGGGCGCTGGTATTGGGTGACCACGAAAGAAAGATGGCGCGCAAGCTGTTGATGGGGCGATTGGAGAGCGACCCTCCCGGATCGACCGCTGCCAGACGCGCGAGACACATGGCAGAACGAAGCAGAAGCTTCCGGTCCCAGGCAAGCGTCTCCAGTGCCCACAGCAGCCCGACGTGGTAGGTCTGGGGAGTGAGAAAGCCCCTATGTTCGTCGAAGATCGGTTTGATTGCCGCAGGGTCGCCCTCAAGCAGGCGCTCGAGGGCCTCAAGAAAAGGGATGGGAGCGGCCTCCGCGAGCAGGGCGAGGTTATCTTGCAGACTCGCAAGTAACCTATAGTCATTTGACAGACCCGGCAGGCCTCGGACGATACCGTTCACGAATTCTTGAGGTGTCGAGCCCTGCACGGTGAAATCAGCCTGCTTGTGCAACACTGCCATATGCAAGAGCATGGTCATCATCCCTTCACGAAGCCAGCTGCTATGGGTATCCTGCCTCTCCGACCTCGGCCTGAACAGATCATCCTCTTTCGGCGCCGGCGGAATGTAGGAGAAAACCTTTGTTGCCGCGGCAGAGAACTGACGCAGGTGCTCTGGCCCGATGAGATGACCGAGGTGGACAAACGCGTCCACAGATGAACGCATGGTCCACACGTCACCCACGTGGTCCACTGGCGGATCTTTCAACTTCGCGAGCTGCCGTAGTGGAGCCTCGACCATCTCATATTCGGCACACCTAGCAAGCGTGCAGAGTATCGCCCGGTCCGAGTCGCTGGAGGTTGCCCAGGCGCCCGCGAACAATGCGGGCAACAGTGGCTCCGCACGGTCCATCCATTCCGGCCTTTCAGCGGTACCGCTTGGCCTCTGGCGTGCCAGCACGGCCAGACTCCGCCCGCAGTGCCGCGCAATTTCGTATCCCTGCTCCTCAGTGAATCCCATGGCAACGAACGCCTTGCCGAGAGCTGAGCTGTGCGGTCGGTTGAGCAGGACATGAGTCGACCGCCTTTCGTCCGCGCCTGCACTGACGATGGTGGGACCGTATTGGGAAAGCAGCCCCGCGAAGCCCCGTGCCTGTCCTCGGGGCAGGAAGATAAGTCCTTTCTTGCCGACAAGTGCTCGCGCGGCTTCCTCGGTATCCACGATTAAGGTACGCGCTTCGAGAAAAAAGCGTACGGACGGTTCAGCCCGACGAATCGCTGCGACGGCGAAAGCCAGAACTTCGTCCGGAGAATCGGCCGCGTAAGCAAGGCTAGCAGTAGCTTCATTGAGTCCGCGCAAAAGCTCTTCGCCTTGCGGCTCCCGACCGGCAAGCAGAACTTCCTCAACAAGAGCCGGGGAAAATCTGTTTGAGAACTCTTCCCAGAACTCATCAATGCTCCGCGCCCCTACTGAAGGCATCAGCCTCAGCTCGTATCTCGCCCAGCGGGCGGCAACTGCTGGGCATGCGCTCAACCATTCTTCCAGCATCGCACCATCGATGTACCTGACATCCTTCCACTCTCCTTGCTCGCGCTTCGCCCGCACCCAATCTGGCAACTTCACCGTGGGGTTATCCCAAGTCCTTGGAGAAACGAAAACAAATGTCGTTTCTTTCCGCGCAGCCTCGTCAACCTGCTTTGTTCGCTTCTCGTAGTCACTGGTAGCCTTTCCGGCTGCGCCCTCAGTAACGCCGAACTCCCAGATTGACCTCCCATCCGGCACGTATGGAGGCATCCCAGCCGCTTCCAGCACGCCGTCGAAGCCCCGAACCTGCCCCTTGTCACCGCTTGGGAAGCGGATGTCGGTGATGTTCGCCGCGGTTGCTCGCACTAAGTCGGCGACCAGCGCCGGGAAACTGGTTCTAGCTTGAAGTGTATCTGCCCACTGTTGGAGGTTTGTCGCTGTGACCCAACGCATCTAACGTCCCCTTATTGTTAAAAACGCAAACTTGCAAGCCCGAGGGTCCCGCCGATTACCTGTGCGGTTCCGCGGACTGCAAGAAACCCCTTGATACCGTTAGCTTCGCCAGATGCATTTGGGGCTCCCCGTTGCTCGCGGTTCTTGCCGACCTTCTTGTGTCAGTCGACATGTTACAGGGCCGGATTTGCTTCCTCGACCGCCTTTTGCACATCTGATATCGCCGACGTGAGAAGTGACTTGACCTCTTCCATAAATTCGAGCGCAGAAGCATCACCACGCGCATCGGGTACCGGAATCCATCGCTCGTAAATCCCCTCCACTCGCATTTTGCGGTCAAATGTGCTTCCCGTCCCTCGCAACGCATACGCACCAAGCCAAATTGGCTGCGGCAGTTCACGCAGACGCCGGTGGCTCAGCTTGGGCAATTGTTGTGCGACCGCCGCCTTGACTCGGTCAATGGTTTCACGTTTTTGCTCGGGCGTCGGATTGCCCGACCAGGCAATGGGACTCTCGAGAAATCTGGATAGGGACGACGAAAGCGCAGCAATAAGATTAGAAGTTGGCTGAAGCACAAAGCCATCGTCCCAGCCTTCCGCGTAGCGTCGCGTCAGTGCCTTCACAGTCTGCCAAGGACGCGGTTTGAAATGCGGATGCGGCGACAAGCCAAGTAGACCCTGCCATTGTTGGCGAAAATCACGTGCGGCCTCTTGGATTGCAAGAACGAGGTTGTCCATGCTGTACTGCGGGAATGCGACTGGCTCAAACACCGGCGGTTGTGCGGCCACCAGCATTGCGAGCAACCTATTCAGTTCAGGCTTTGCCGGCTTCGGGTCGAGCTCATGAATTTTGCCGACGTAAAACGTGTTGCGCTCGAGGTGTTCCAACAGATAGCGCGCGGCGTCCCCGGAGACATTCTTGGCCAACTGATTCTCGGCAATATTGCGCAGGCCGCCGAAGACATGGTCTAGCTTCGCCTGCCCCCTGAGGTTATCGCCCCGGACCGTGTCCATATGTGTGAAGACTACGGCAAGCTTACGCGTGTAGCCCGAGTTCACGACGCTTTCGAGAGCCTTGCCTGCGGCGAAGCTGGTCATTCCGTTCTTCGCGCTATCAACCAGCAGTACAACGTCCGCGTCGTGGAGTAGCGACAAGACTCCCTCCGGTAGGTCGGCCGTCGCGTTTGCCTTGTGCCCCAAGCCTTCTGTGTCGACCAAAACAAGCCGGGGCTTATCTTCCGCCCATATTGGCCGAAAGGGGCCTGCTACCCTCAGACCCGTCACCAGCGGAGTGAGCAGTTTGCCAAATGCCTGATAAGCATTGCCCGAGAATAGGCGGACCAACCGCAGAAACGCCTCCCGCCCGTCCGCACCTGACTTGAGATGCCATGCGGTCGGCCAGCCCGTGGTGGTCTTTTCAAAGCGACCGACAGAAACGCCTTCGAATTTGGTCTTGACCTCATCCAGCACGTCCGAGACCAATTCAAGATAGGCATCTGAACTGACGGCCTGCTCCTCGATCAGGTCGAGTGCCACGCCACGGTCCTCGGCATTCATGTCAGCAATCACGCCGTGGGCAGCCTCAACTTCCGCCTTGGCGGAAATGGCAAGCGACTGAATGCGCGTTAGAAAGCCCTCAAGCGTCTGCTGCAACGTAGCATGTTCGTCCGGAAGCAACGTGGGGGCGTCGTCCGAGTCGGTCGCCGCTTCTTCGTCGACATCCTCATAAGGGTCAATGTCGCCATCATCGTCGAGGTCTCCTAGCAGATACTTGAGCCGGAAGCGCATATCGCTCTTTTCCAGGAACGCTCGCGCAACCTGCCGTGTATCGCCTTGCACGGCCTCAACAATGGCAGCGGAAATCGACTCCTCTATCTCGAAGCGAGCTTCATGTTCCGACATGAACGTGACAACGGCTTCATACTCGCCGTCGCGCAGCACCAATTCGGAGGGAAACGTAGTAGTGCGATTAACCGAGGTCGACGGAAACCGCTCGGTCTTCGGATTCGTACCCATCAGCTGTCGCACAAGGGTGGTCTTTCCTGCCCCCGGCGCGCCCATCAGCACGACACGCGCATATCCTTCGGCACTCGTTGGCAATGGCAATAGCTTGTCGCAGAGCTGCCGCGCCGTTGTCACGCGAGGCTCAATCTCGCTATAGAAGATGTCGACAACGCGGGGGTCAAAGCGCCGGGCGGCTTCGCCGCGGGCACCCAGCGACCACAACGCCTCGTCCCTCAGTAGTTCGTTGAGTTCGCTGACGAGTCGTTGTGCGAGCGCCTCATCTTCGGTTCCAAGCCCCTTGCGAGTTTTCTTGCCTGGCCGGTTGCTCGTGTCGCTTTTGAGCGGATGCCGGAATTCCACCAACCAGCCCTTTCGTCCTGGATTGCGCTTTGCGGCTGCCGTGTAGGGACCCGCCATGTTATTCTCCAATGTTCCAGAATGTTCCACAAACTCTGCTTGAGCCTAATAATAACGCGGCCAGCCGAAATGTCAACGAATTTGCGGAACATCATGGAACATCATTCAGGTCGTCGGTGTCAGAAACCAGAGGACCTTTGGAGAGAAGCTTGACTGCGACAGACTCGGGGAATCACGGTACGAGGGGCATGCGGCTTGACGACCCGATTCCATCGGAGAATGCCTCCCCGATTTGCCGTGCCCGCTTCACTTCATCGCTGTGCAAATATACGGAAGTTGTGGACACCGACGCATGTCGCAGATTGTCCCGAACACTGGTCAATTCCACGCCTCGGCCTAGAGCATGCGTGGCATGCGTATGCCGCATCCAGTGCGGACTGGCCCGGCGCAGCTTATCCGCCGCCGCGGGATGGTCCGCACCAATGACCTCCGCGGCCAGCTTGAAGAACCGCTTCACCACATGCCATAGCCGCGTACTGGTGATGCCGATATCCGGCTCGCCGGTCAGGTCACCGACCAGGGCAATCTCCGGGCGCCACAGCCTCCGGCTGATCGGCAGCCCGCGTTCCGTCAGATGGCACTCCAACGCCCGCCGCGCCAACGGCGGCAATGCCACCTTGCCGCTGCGCCCGCCCTTCCCTGTCAACTTGAGCCATTCGTCCCCCTGTCCGTCGGTCTCGATATCGCCGAGCCTTGCCGCGATCAATTCGCTAGCCCGCAGTCCGGTGGCATAGCCGAAATCCAGCACAAAGCGCAGGCGCTGCGCGGCGGCCTCCTCCCAACCGTAGGACCACTCCAGCCCGTCGGCGATGGTCCGCACCAGCTTCCATTCGCCTTCGGTGAAGGCGCGTGAATTGTCCAGCGCCGCCGTGCGGCCACCGCCGCGGACCTTGATGCCCGCGAACGGATTGGCGAGGACGTACCGCTGCTGCACCAGCCAGCGGAACATCGCACCAAGAATCGAGAGCGCATGGGCGACCGAGCGTGCCGATAGTGCGCCGCTGAATGGCCGCCAGTCCGGCGACGAACGCGGGCGTGGCGGACCGACCCACCGCTCGCGCGGCGTGGGCCGACGCAGGAAGGCGCGATAGGCGACGGCGTCCTCGGTGGTCAGCGACGACAACGGCCGTTGCCGCTCGACGATCGCCCACAGGATCAGCCGTTCCGCTTCCTTGCGGTAGGTGCGATGGGTGGCGGGCGATTCGTGCAGCGCCAGCCAGCCCTGCACCGCCTCGTAGTCGTTGTCCGCGGTCAACGTGCAACTCTCACGCGGCGCGCGAAACCGCCCTCGCGAGCCGTCCACTTGATAAGGCAGGCGCAACTGCTCCCATGGCACGACGACACTGCGCCGCTCCTGCACGATCAGCGCGCGTGCGCGCTCGGTCAATTCGGGATGCGCGGCGAAGAACGCCTCGATCTGCCTGGCGCTCGTGGCGCCCAGCCTCGGGATGGCCGTCCACCAGCGGCGGCGCCTGGGCACGCGCACGGTCAGCGCCGCGAGCGTATCGATACCGTGGGCGCGCAAGGCGGCGACGGCGCGCGCCGGTAGCCAGCGACCGATGTCGTCGGTGATCGCGGGCCGCGGCGGCGGGAGCGTGCGCAAGACCTCAATGGCACGGCCGGCAGCCCTGCCCTGCTCCACCCGCTCGGACGCCGGCATCTCGAACAATGCGGCCAGATCTTCGCGGCCGCGCTCGCGTGCGAGCGAAGCAAGCCGGCGGCGAATGCGGCCAAGCACGGCGCGCGAGATTGGCCGCGCGCCCTCTCCTCACCCAGGTATTGCGCCACGGCTTGCCGGGAGCTAAGGCCGGCATGCCAGGCGCGCAGCGCGGCCAGGGAGGCGGCATCGGGGAATGCCGTGGAAGCATCGGCGGAGGACGTATCCATACCCGTGCTGGAGGCGGAGGCGGAGTCCGGTAGGGTCAGTCGCGCTTTCATGGGCGCCAGTTTAGCGCATCGAAATGGCTATTACGATAAGGATACTTATCGTAATAGAAGTGCCAAATTGATAAGTAGCTACGGCTCGGCGTACCAACTCTGTGGCCATCCCGGAATGAGAAGGATCGGATCGCCCTTTGCATCCGTTCCGCCTTCCACGAAATGCAGCCTGACGCCGTTCACGAGCGCAACGCCGTGATCAAGCGTTGCATGGACAGCGGCTGCGTCCGCTCCGGAAGGAAAACGGCCGGCTGCGGCCGAAGCTGAAGCTGTAGCGATGCCGGCGGCCGCGCAGGCCGCGAGCAAGGAACGGAACAATCCGGACTTGGGGTACGACATGATGATCCTTTGTTGTTTGAAGAGAAGCGCTGTACCAATCGGGCCGCTAACAGCAATATTTAGGACCGAATCGGTTCCCAAATAGGGAAAAAAATCAGCCGAGGAGCTTCATGGCCTGCTGAGCCACTGCCTTGAAGCCAGCCTTGCCATGCACGTCGCTCTTGCCGACCAGGCGCATGCCCTGCATCAGGCATAACAATGAGCGTGCCGTCGCCTGGCGGTCTTCCAGGATGCCGATCGAGCCGTCCTCTTCTGCCTGGCGCAGCAATTCGCAGAGCAACGTTTCGGTGCTCTGCCAGGACGCGATGACGCGGCGTGCAATATCCCGGTCATGGACCGACAATTCGACGGCCGTCGCAACAACCAGGCAGCCGCATTTTCCGTCGCGGCCTCGGGAAAGTTCGGCATACAACTCAAGGATCCGTGCAATACGGTCGCGGCCGGTTCCCGGCGTGCGTGCCACGGCCTTGAGACGTTCCGCCCCTTCGGCGGCATACAGGTCATAGGCGGCTGCAAACACGGATTTCTTGTCGTGAAATGCCTTGTAAAAGCTGCCTCGCGAGAGCTTCATGCCCTCCATCAGCTCGACAATGGAAGTTGCCGTATAGCCGCGTTGACGAAACACCTCGATGGCCAGCCGCAACGCGTCTTCCAGGTCGAATTCGCGTGGTCGGCCGCGAGATTGAGTGGGTCGTTGGTGGTACATGAAACCATTTTGGATCAAATTGGTTCCCAATTCTACATGAGGCGGATGGGAACAGCCAGAGCCGAAGCGCCCGCAATCCACCGGGCCCAAGCGCGCGTGACCGATTCGGTTTGCCTCGTATGTCTCGCGATCCGAAGCTCCACATCAGTCATCAAGACCACGTGCGCGCACGAGGCGCGGGCGAACTTCCTTGCGCCGCGATCCGGCCGTTCAGCAAGACGAACATCGCGGCGGAGATGCCGATGAACACACCGCCCGCAAGCGACGGCCACGGCGTAAAGGAATTCCAGTCGATTGTCATGGGGCGACGCCTTGGGAAACAGCGCCGATACTGGTCGCCAGGGTCTGGGGCGGATCAGCGTCCGTCAGGCTGTAGTCGCGGGCGGTGGTCTCGGGTTGCTAGGCTGGCAAGAGACCGGCCTTCCGATAGCTGTCGATCAGTGAGTCGTAGACCGAGATGTCGGACTGGCTCCTGGCAATGAGCTGGGCGCCGGCGATCGCGGCAAAGATCGCGCGAGCCCGCGCTCTCCCTTCCTTGCCCGAGACCACACCAGCAGCGGCCAGCACCTTGGTCAGCCAGGCAATATTGACGTCGACAAAAGTTTGGACCTCCTTCCTTACCACCTCGGGCAGATCGTCGGTTTCCGCGGCCATGAAGCTGCATAGGCAGATGCGATTGCTGCTCTGGAGCGCCTTGCGGAACATGTCGGGATAACGGTGCAGGCTGTCCAGGGGGCTCTTCGATTTGGCCAGTGAGGCGTCCAGATGCGCCGCTGCGGTTTCCCAATAGCGCCTGGCTACCGCTGCGCCCAGGTCCGCCTTGCTGTCGAAATGGTGGTAGATGCTGGCCGCCCTGATGCCGACCGCCTCGGCCAGATCGCGGTAATTCAGCCCGCCGTAGCCATGGGCCTGCGCAATGGTGGTGGCGGCCGCCAGGATTTTCTCTCTGGAGTTCTGTCTCACGTCATTGGTCATGACTCCCACCTTCTGAGGCCGGAATGGATGTTGACGCCGCATATTGTACCTTGTAAGGTTAACCTAACGGACGTTAGGTAGTCTCATGGATCGACGTACATCACGACCGACCTGGTTCCGTGCCCCTTCCACCCGCCCAGGAGCTACAGGAATGAACGCCAATGCGGGCAGTGCTCAAGCAAGCCAGCCCATCACGATGACGATCCATGACTTTCCGACGGGGCCCTATCCGACCCGCGTCCGCATTGCCTTGGCGGAAAAGAACCTGCAATCGCACGTTCGATTCGTCACGGTCGATCTTTACAAGGGCGAGCACAAGGATCCCGAATTCCTCGCCAACAAGAACTATTCGGGCACGCTGCCGGTCCTCGAACTCGAGGATGGCACGTGCATCGCGGAATGCACGGCCATTACCGAATATCTCGACGCGCTGGACGGCGCCCCGATCCTCACCGGCCGCACCGCGCGGGAAAAAGGCGTGATCCATATGATGAGCAAGCGTGCGGAACTGGAGCTGCTCGATCCCATCAGTGTCTACTTCCACCACGGCACGCCGGGATTGGGTCCCAAGGTCGAGATTTATCAGAACCCTGAGTGGGGCGCCCGGCAACGCGACAAGGCACTGCGCGGCATGCGGTACTTCGATGCGGTTCTGAAGCAACAACCGTATGTGGCCGGCAAATCGTTTTCGATGGCAGATATCACAGTCATCGGCGGATTGATCTTTGCGTCGCTGGTGAAGCTCCCGGTTCCCGCGGAATACGAGGCCCTTGCGGCCTGGTACCGACGAATGCTCGAGCGCGACAGCGTAAGAAGCCAACCGGTGTTTCGGGTCATCACTTAGCTACGCCAACCGCGGCGCTCGACGATGCCGCGTCGCCGCCTCGTAATCGCGCGCGATGCCGAGCAGCAGGCGCTCGTCGCCGGGCCGGCCCAGCACGGACAGTCCTGCAGGCACGCCGGCCTCGGTCCAGCCCATCGGCACACTGATCTCCGGAAAACCGGCCGCGCTGGCCATGTGCATCGGCGCCAGAGGATTGGCAACCCGGCAGCGGTAGCTCGGATCGCCCAGATCGAAGCGCGGCGACGCCGGACACGCCAGCGTGGGAAAGACCAGCGCGGCGCAGCGGTTCGACTGCATCAGGCCGGCAAGCGCGGCGCCGAACGCGCGGGCTGCGGACAGGCCCGGACGGGCGGGCTCGTCGCGCGTTTCCACCGCATGGCGCAGCGCGGCGATCGTCAGCGGATTTGGTGCGCGCCCTGCTCCATCGCTCGAACCATCACTCGAACCATCGCGCCATCCATCGGCCAATCCATCGGCCAGTTGCGCATCGATGCGCGCCAATAACGCTGCCGAATCCCTCGGGCAAGGCGACGGCAACGCGGCCAGATAGCGGTCGAGTTGCACCGCCCATTCGCTGCGCGCGATATCGCCCAGCACCCGCTCGTACAGATGCCGCGCATCGGCGGGCAATGCGACCGGCACGGTCTGCGCACCGGCGTCGGCCAGGTCCACGCACGCCCGCGAAAACAGCGCGTCGATCTCATCATTGCCACCGTGGAAGTCCATCACGATGCCAAGACGGCGGCCGGCAAGGCGTTCCTTCGTGCTATCGATGCCCGCCTCCGGAACCAGCGCCGCGAGCACCAGGGCCGCGTCGTCGACCGTGCGCGCCAGCGGCCCCACCGTATCGAAGGACTGCGCGAGCGGCAGCACGCCGGCCGCATCGAGCAAGCCGTGGGTCGGCCTGATCCCGACGAGGGCATGCACACAGGCCGGTCCGCGCACCGAGCCAAACGAATCGGTGCCAAGCCCGAACACCGCAAAACCGGCCGCCACCGCCGCGCCCGTGCCGCTGCTGGACCCGCTGGCGTTGCGGGAGAGCCGATAAGGATTCAAGGTCAGGCCGCTTGCCGAGCTGTAGCCGAAGCGCCCACTGGACGCGGCGAGCTCCGACATATTGGCCTTGCCCAGCACGATCGCGCCCGCGGCGCGCAACCGCGCCACCACCGGCGCATCGGCGGCGGGCAGCGCGTCGCGCAGCGCGGCGCAACCGGCCGTGGTCGGCAATCCCACGGTGTCGATATTGTCCTTGACCACCATCGGAATGCCGTGGAGCGGACCCCTGGCCCCACGCAGCCGGCGCTCGCGGTCGAGCCGCACCGCGTCATGCAGCGCATCGGGATGCAACTGGCTGACCGCGTTGATCGACGGTCCGGAACGGTCGAATGCCTCGATACGCGCAAGATGCCCCGACACGAGCGCTTCGGCCGTCAGCATGCCGGCGTCCATGCGGCGCGCCAATTCGGCGATCGGCAATTCGAACACGTCGCATGCTGGCGCGAGCTCGCCGGGGGACGCCGGCGCCGCCGGCGTGGTCGTACGATCGATCATCGCGTTGCTTTCCCTCACGGAATACATGAACGACAATGGCGCACGCAGTGCCTGCCTTCCAACGATGCCCGACGACCGCCCGAAGGATGCCCCGATGAAAAGCACCACCAGCCGGAACCTGCCCGCCCTTGCCAACCTGGTCGCGCTCGAAGCCACCGTGCGCAAGGGAAGCGTGACCGAAGCGGCCGAGGAACTGTGCCTGACGCAGAGCGCTGTCAGCAAGCAATTGACGGAACTGGAGACTTTTCTCGGCGTGCGGCTGCTGGACCGGCGCAAGGGTGGCGTCGTGGCGACGGCGACCGGCGTGGAATACCTCAAGCGCGTCAGGCAGGCGCTGAATCTCCTCGAGGAAGCCACGCTGGAAGTCCTGACCGGCCGCGGGTCCGGCGGCCGCCTCGATGTGTCGGTGCCGGTCTCGCTGGGCAATATCTGGCTGCTGCCACGCATGCTGCAATTCGCCAAGCAGCATCCGCAGATCCAACTGAACATCACCACCAAGGTCGGCCCGGTCGACCTGCCCCACAGCGGCCTGGACGCAGCCATCATGTACTGCGGCGGGCCGCCGCCGGGGCACTTCGGCGTCGAAGTCATGCCGCTCGAGCTGTTCCCCGTATGCGCACCGGACAAGCTGCCCCGCGGCGGTACGCTCGCCCAGGCCCTGCGCCAAATGCCCCTGCTCCATCAACATACGGCGCTGGACGCGTGGCCGGCCTATCTCGCACAGATCGGTGCCAAGGTGGCCAGGCCAGGCGACGGCCCGCGCTATGGCCTGCTGACCATGGGCCTGCAGGCCGCCATCAGCGGCATGGGCGTGGCGCTGCTGCCGGAATTCGTGGCCGGCGACGATCTTCGGGCCGGCCGGCTGATACAGCTGTCGGACACCAGCTATCTGTCGCCGAAGTCGTACTACTTCGTCTGCCTCGACGAGAAGCGCGCCAACCCTACGCTGGTCACCTTCCTGGACTGGCTGCTGCAGACAGCCAGAGCCGACGGGAACTGAGCCCGGCATCGGCTCACGCCGGCACGCCCGACCTGACGAGGGTCGACGTCACGAAGCGTCCGGGCCGATTGCCGGTCGGCGTGCCGCCGCGCAGCGTGGCCTGCCCGGCCACGAACACGTCGCGCACGCCGACCGACGGTTGTGTGGGCGCGTCGAAGGTAGCGCAATCGCGGATCGTCGCCGGGTCGAACACCGTGATATCGGCGACCTTGCCCACGGCCAGATGCCCCCTTCTCTCGAGCCCGAAGCGCGCTGCCGGCAGGCCGGTCATCTTGTGGACGGCGCGCTCGAGGGGAAACAGGCCCAGGTCCCGGGAGTAAAGGCCGAGCACGCGCGGAAAGGTGCCCCACAGTCGGGGATGCGGCGTTTCGTCGGACGGAATACCGTCCGAGCCGATCATTGTGTCCGGATAGCCGAGGATGTCGCGCACATCGCCCTCGTCCATGATGAAGTACACCGCGCCGCCCGGCAGCAAGGCCTGCGCCACCTCGCGCCGCGAGCGCTGCCATTCCTGCGCCAGATCCTCCAGATAGCGGCCGGCCGCTTCCGGATGCGGGGCCGACCACGTGATCAGGATCCGGTCGCACTGGTCCACCCGTTCCGGACGCAGCATGGTGGACGACGCCGCGTACGGATAGCAGTCCATGCAAAGCGGCATGGTGCGCGAGAGCTCGCGCACCTGCGCCAGCGTCTCGCGACTGCGGCCGTGATTACGCTTGCCGACCAGCTTGTGGTGCGAAATCACGGTCGGCACGTTGAGCGCCTTGCCCAGGCGCGCGGTCTCGTCGATGGCCTCGGCGACCTTGTCGCTTTCGTCGCGCATATGCGAAACCAGCACGCCGCCCAGCCGCTGCATCGGCTCGCACATGCGCAGTATCTCCTGTTCCGGCGCGGCGGCCGACGGCGGATAGAAGGTGCCGGTGGAGACGCCGATGGCGCCCTCCAGCAAGGCTTGCTCGACGTCGCGCCGCATGCTGTCGATCTCAGCGTCGTTCGCGGCGCGTCCGAGCTGCGCGACGCGGCGCGCGCGCAGCGTCGATTGGCCGACGAGCACCGATACGTTCACGGTGGCGGGCCTGGCGGCGAATGCCTCGCGGTAAGCCCGCACCGACTCGAACACGAACCCGCCGCGCATGATGTCGAGCGGCGCGGGCGGGATGGAATCGGTGAGGAGCGGGAACAGGCTGATGCCACAGTTGCCCGCGATGATGGTGGTGACCCCCTGCGTGACCTTGGGCAGCATCTGCGGGGATTGGAACACCATCCAGTCGTCGTGCGTATGGGTGTCGATGAATCCCGGCGCGACGACCATGCCGGTGGCATCGACGACCTCGTCGGCGGTGGCCTCCGGCCCGATGCCGATCGCAACGATCACGCCGTCGCGCACTGCCACATCGGCGGCGCGCCGCGGCGCGCCGCTGCCGTCGATCAGGTCGCCATGCCGAATGATCAGGTCGAAATGAGATGGCACGCGCTTCGCCCTCAATCGACCTTGGCGCCGCTCTTGCGCACCAGTTCGCCGAACTTCACGGTCTCGGATGTCACCAGCGCCTGGAAATCGCGCGGCGATCCACCCAGCGGCTCGAAGGAAAGCCGGTCCAGTTGCGCACGGAAACCGGGGTCGCGGATGACGGCATTGACCTCGCGATTGAGCCGGTCCACCACCTCGGCCGGCATGCCCGGCGCGCCGACCAGCCCGGCCCAAGCGGTCAATTCGTAGCCCTTGAGCCCCGCTTCGTCCATGGTCGGGACCTGCGGGAAATGCGGCGAGCGCCGGGTCGATGTCACCGCCAGCGCGCGGACCTTGTTGCTGCTGACGTAGGGCCCGATCGACGGCACGTTGTCGAACATCAGGTGCACGTTGTTGCCGACCAGGTCCTGCAGCGCCGGGGTACTGCCCTTGTATGGCACGTGCTCGATGTTGAGATGGGCCAGCGTCTTGAACAGCTCGCCGCCCAGATGGCTGGTCGTGCCGTTGCCGGCGGAGCCCATCGACAGCTTGCCGGGATTGGCCTGCGCGTAAGCGATCAGTTCGCGCACCGACTTGACCGGCAGCGCGTTGTTGACCGCGAGGATATTGAAGGTGGTCACCAGCCCGACAATGGGTACCAGCTTGTCGGGGTCGTACGGCAGCCGGCTATAGAGGAAACGGTTGGTCGCCAGCGTGGCGTTGTTGCCGTAGGCGATGGTATAGCCATCGGCGGGGGCCTGCAGCAATGCCTGCATGCCGATATTGCCGCCGGCGCCGGGCCGGTTCTCCACCACGATGGCCTGGCCCAGCCGCTTGGACAAGGCATCGCCGAACAGGCGTGCCACGATGTCTGGCGCGCCGCCGGCCGCTGTGGGCACGATCAGCTTGATCGGCTTTTCCGGCCACGCGGCCTGTGCCGACGGCATCGACATGCCGATCGCCCCTGCCACCCACATGCATGCGAATGCAATCCTCACGGTACTCCTCCCTGATCGCTGCGGTCCAATGATGAAGCGAGTATGGAGGAGCGCGACGCGCGCGGCGTGAAGTTTTGTCGGCAAAGTATTCCAGGACGGAATGAACCTGGGGATCAACCTGCCCGCGCCATCTGCGGCGGCCAGTTGTGCGTCTCTCCCTGGCCGTGCTTGCACCATGCATAGAGGGCGTCGTAGACGACCATGCCGTGCTCTAGCATCTCGTGGTCGTCGGAGAACACCCGCGACAACCCCAGTGAAATGGCATAGAGCCCGCTCGACTGCGGCGTCAGGTCGAGCCGGGATGTATCGGCGCCGCGCACGATGCGCGCCAATTGCTGCAAGGCGGGATCGCCGCCGAGCCGGTACCTGGACAGGAACGCATCGAAGCTGCACAGCTCGCCCACGTGCGTGAGTTCCACGCCCGGAATGTCGTACGGAATGGCGCCGGTCTCGCCGGCGATGCGTACGACGTCGCCCGGCGGTACGTACAGGAACTCCGGCATCTCGTCGATGAAGCGGGCGATCACCCAGGGGCAGGCAATGCGGTCGATCTTCGGGCGTTCACGGGTAATCCACTTCATGGCAGTCTCCACGACGGTTCGCTGACAACGGGAACTCGCCACCACCCGTGCGTCAGCATCAGGGATGCAACAGCGGATATGCCACCAGGCCGATCACGGCAGCGCCGGCGACAATCACGGGTTCCGTCAGCCTCTTGAACTTGAGCAGCAATGCGACGGTCATCAGCGCGACCAGCGCGGTGGGCACATCGACGATCGAGCGCTTGGCCAGCACGATGACCGCGCCGGAAATGGCGCCGATCGCCGCGGCCGTCACGCCGTCGACGAAGGCCAGGATCGCCGGCAACCTGCCGTATTTCTTGAAGTACGGCGCCGGCAGGATCGTGAACAGGTAGCACGGGAAGAAGGTGGCAAGCGCGGCCACGCTGGCGCCGGGCAGTCCGGCAATCAGGTATCCGATAAAGCCGACGGTGATGACGACAGGTCCCGGCGTGATCATCGCCACGGCCACCGCATCGACGAACTGCCTCTCGTCGAGCCACTGGTGTTCGGTGACCACACCGCCGTAGAGGAACGGCACGATGGCCAGTCCCGAGCCGAAAATGAAGGCCCCCGCCTTGGCGAAGAACAGCCCGATCTGCGAAAGCAGCGGCCAGTCGATCGTACTCAGGATGCCGCTGCCGACCGGAATCGGAACCGCAGCCACGGCGTTCAACCCGTTCGATCGGATCCACCGGGGCGGCGCGCGCCAGAACCAGACCAGCACGCCCGCTGCCAGAAACAGCCACGCCATCTCGGACTCCGTGACGACCGTCACCACCGCCAGCACGAGGTAGATGGCCCACAGCAGCTTGTCCTTGCCGACGCTCCTGGTGGTCAGCTTGTAGGCGCTGATGGCGATGATGCCGATCACGGCCGCGCTGACCCCATAAAACACGGACTGCATCCACGTCAGCCCGCCGAAGCGCACGTACGCGTAACCCAGCGCGACCACCATCAGGAACGATGGCAGCACGAAGGCGATGCCGATCAGCGTGGCGCCGGCAATGCGGTAATGCACGTAGCCCAGATAGATGGCCAACTGCGCGGCGAGCGGCCCCGGGGCCAGCTGGGCCAGCGCGAGGCCCTCCTTGTAATCCGCCTCGGTAATCCATTGCCTGGTCTCCACCAGATCGCGGTGCATGTAACCGGCCAACGCGACGGGCCCGCCGAAGCCAAGCGTGCCCAGGCGCAGGAAGTAGCGCACCAGTTGCCAGAGGGTGTAGCCGGGCCCGTGCGCGCCGGGCTGCGGTGCAGGCGTCGTCATCGAGGGATTCTGAAGTGAAGTCATGGTTTGCGGCCGGCACCGAAATGGGCGTACAGCGAATCGAGCATCATGCCCACTTCCGCCAGCAAGGCATCGTCGCCGCTCAGACGTCTGCGCGCGCCGGCGAGCATGGCTTCGAAGCCCGCGGCCTCCGGCACGGTCAGGCCACCGACATCGAGCGCGTGCACCATGGTTCCGAGGCGCTCGAGCCCGCGATCGTCATCCAGGCCGAAGCTCGCCAGCAGCACCTCGAACGACACCTTGTCGCCGACATGGGTGAAGGTGGCCCCATCGAAGTCAAAGCCGAGCGCCTCGGGCGGACAGTCGGCTGGGCTCTCCAACCAGAGGAACCGTGCATGCGGATCGATACAGCGCTGGATCAGCCAGGCACTGGCTACGCGGTCGACCCAGAGATGCCGGCGGGTCGCCCACAACCGCCCCTGATACTGCGCCCGATCGCGCCGCAGGACGCTGCCATTGCTGGCGTGCGGCTCGCCAGGCGACTGGATGGACTCGATGGCAGCGGCAAAGTCGCGCCACTGCGCGGCGGCGCGGATTGACGCTTCGTTGGGAAAGAAGTCGACCTGTCGAATCGCCGCGTAGGCACGGGCATGACGCCGTCGCAGCCGAGCGACATCGGCTGTGGCCAGCGTCTGCAGCGTCTTGCGGGCCTCGGCAAGTTCGGCCAGCCAGTCGGTGTAGTCGGAGGAACGATCGAACAGCGCCCGGTACGCCACCGCGTCTTCAGCGCCTGGTGCTTGAACGTGCAGCAGCCATGCCTGCCCCTCCTGCTGCCGGGTGTCGTCGGCCAGTTCGCGCAACTGCGAGGCCTGCTCGCAATGCGCGGGCAGCAGATAGGCGCCATCGCGCAGCGCTGCGCAGCCCAGGGCCTTGACCGCGCGCCAGATACGCATGCGCATGGTCGCGCCGGCGGTCGGCAAACTGACGATCAGCAGAAGCCACGCGTCGGAGGCGGCGGAGGAGGA
Source organism: Cupriavidus sp. (assembly GCA_031180665.1). Classification (GTDB taxonomy): domain Bacteria; phylum Pseudomonadota; class Gammaproteobacteria; order Burkholderiales; family Burkholderiaceae; genus Cupriavidus. The sequence continues at coordinate 344,557 of JAPSLP010000001.1, forward strand.
GGCGGCGGAGGCGGCGGCGGAGTGCATGCCGGCAGCATAGGTAGCCGTAAGCATCGCTGCAATCCTGTAGAGATGTCTACAACATGCCTTTCCCGCCGCACCGGCTCACCGGCCCGCGTGGGCTATACTCGCCTCCGATGGATACGAAGCCCAACACGCCGACCCGGCAATATTGGTGGCGCGCCTGACCCAGGCGGCCCGTTTCCATACGCACCTCGAAAACGCGATGCCGCCAGCCTCCTGGCGGCATGTTCGTTTCTGCGCACGGTGGCTGGTGGTGTCGACAACCCGAAGCACCAGCCCATGACCACCGCCACCCAACCCATCATCCTGACCGGCGACCGCACCACCGGTCCGCTTCACCTCGGCCACTACATCGGCTCGCTGCGCTCGCGCGTGCAGCTGCAACTCGAAGCGAAGCAATTCCTGCTGCTGGCGGATAGCCAGGCGATGACCGACAACGTCGGCCGCCATCAGAAGGTCACCGAGAACGTGGTCGAGGTCGCGCTCGACTATCTGGCCGTCGGCATCGACCCGGACAAGTCCACGATCTTCATCCAGTCCCAGGTGCCGGAGCTGGCCGAACTGACCCAATACCTGCTGAACCTGGTGACGGTTTCCCGGTTGGAGCGCAACCCGACCATCAAGGAAGAGATTCGGCTGCGCGGCTTCGAGCGCGACATCCCTGCCGGCTTCCTGACCTATCCGGTGAGCCAGGCGGCCGATATCACCGCGTTCAAGGCGACGCTCGTGCCGGTCGGCGAGGACCAGCAGCCGATGATCGAGCAGACCAATGAGCTGGTGCGCCGCTTCAACAATACGGTCGGCCGCGAGGTATTGGTCGAGTGCGAAGCGGTGCTGTCACAGGTGCCGCGGCTGCCCGGCATCGACGGCAAGGCGAAGATGAGCAAGTCGCTCGGCAACGCGATCACGCTGGGCGCCACGCCCGACGAGATCTCCAAGGCGGTCAAGGACATGTACACCGATCCGAACCATCTGCGGGTCAGCGACCCGGGCCAGGTCGAGGGCAATGTCGTGTTCATGTTCCTCGATGCGTTCGATCCGGATATCGCCGGCCTGGAGGAGATGAAAGCCCACTATCGCCGCGGCGGTCTCGGCGACAGCGTCGTGAAGCGCCGGCTCAACGAACGGTTGCAGGCGCTGATCGCGCCGATTCGCGAGCGGCGGCGCGGGTTCGAACGCGACCGCGCCGGCGTGCTCGAGATCCTGCGGCAAGGAACGATGCGTGCGCGGGAGACCGCCGGCGCGACGCTGAGCGAGGTCAAGGGGGCGCTGGGATTGAATTACTTCGGCACCTGAATTGCAGGGCTCTGCGGCAGGCGCCGATCCGGTCTGCGGACCAAGCTTGCAGACGCGCCGCACCGGGCAGGATCGTCCTGCCGGCGCGCTGCGGCCACGAGGCGTGCAGAAAGTCACGCGCGCGTCCGGATTCCGACGTACTCTGATCCAAAGCACGGCAGTGCCTGCAACACGTCCGTCGCCTTGCCGGAGCCTCGCGCAATGGGCGGCCGATCGAAAACGAGACGGAGACAGCGATGACCAGGCAGATCAAGAACAAGGCGGAAATCCGCGCCATGATCCGGGCCGAGCAGGCCAAATGGCCCGAGTGCAACGAAGCGTGCTTCGGCGATATCTGCGTGCAGGCGCCCGACGCTACAGGTTGTAACTGGGGGCTCTCGAAGATGGAAGGCAAGCATGCCGAGGCTTGCATGGCAAAAATCCAGCCGTTCATCGAATCGATGAAGGCGCAGTTCAGTGTTCCCGAGGAAGAGAAACGGGGCTGACCTGGGTCACCGCGGCGAATCCTCGGCGGAAAGCAGCCGCACCGCCGTCTCCTGGTCGATGTCGAGCCGATACTTGGTCGCCAGGTAGCGCGCCAGATTGGCAATGCGGGACGGCGTCCTTCCCGCCGCCTGCAATTGCGCCCGGTAGGCCTCGACCTCGCAGGCCTGGCGATAGGCCTTCGACAGCAGATATCGCGGCCCGTGGGTGAACGGCCGGCGCCAGAACTGGCGCACGTGAACCAGTTCGTGCGCGATCAGCCCGGCCGACACGCCGGGGCGAAGCAGCACGATCGGGCCGAGACTGATGCCGTCGAAATGCCGGGGGACAAGCCAGCGGCTTTCCAGCAGCAGGCACCTGGGATTGCGCAACGCCTTCATCGGGATCGGGAACGTACGGTAATACGGCAAACCTTCGGGAATGCGGGCCCCGACGCTGACGCGCCATGGGCGCAAAAAACCGCGGCGCGGGCGCCCCGCAATGTCGGAGGTAGACATCGCGGGTGTCGCCAAAGTTCGAAGCCGGTGCGTGGCGCCGGCTCGATCAGCCTTGCGGACCCGATCCTGAATCGCGGTCCAGCGCGTCGCGGATCAAGGCACGCCCCTTCGGCGGCGCGGCCAGGTACGCCAGGTACATCGACGCGGCCAAAGCCAGCCCGGCCACGGCAAAGGCGATAAAAGTCGTGCCGGCGATACCGAGTTTTCCGTCGGACATATTGGTCTCCCGTGAAGGTCTCGAAGGTAATCGAATGAGCGGAATCCAATGACGCCAAGCAAGCCTTGCGCCACCGCTGGAATCCCGTGACATCCGTTGTGCGAGCTGAACCGGGCGGTAAAGATTGCCCCACCCCGAAAAAATGGCGCTCTATCGCGGGGGCCGCCGGACGGCGCGATAATGGACACGCCATGCTGCCCAATACGCCGACTATTCCCTCGTTCGAATCCCCGATCGAATTGCTGACCGCCTGCCACGACAAGGTCCGGCGTTTTGCCTCGTTGTGCGGCCGCCTTGCCGAACACACCGCCCGGCATGGCGCGGACGACCAGGCGCGCACCGCCGCGGCCGGCATCGTCCGATACTTCACGATCGCCGCACCCTTGCATCACGAGGATGAGGAGGCGGACCTGTTTCCCGCCCTGCGACGGCTTGGCGAGGACGCGCCGATGGCCACGATGCAGGCCCTGGAGGACGACCACGACGCGCTCGATGCGCTGTGGGAACAGGCCCGACCCTGGCTGGAGGCCGTGCAGCAGGGCTCGGCCGGCGCTGCGCCGGAAGCCCTGGCCCTGTTCGCCGCGCGCTACCTGCGGCATATCGAGCGCGAGGAGCGGGAGGTCTTTCCCTTCGCCGCGTGGCTGCCGGAACCGACCTTGCGCGCCATCGGCCAACGGATGGCACAGCGCCGCGGGGGTTGAAGGCCGCTCCCCACCGGGCTTGCTCGGTTTCCATGTTTCGACTATATTGGAAACATGGAAACCGATACCGCGCTCGAAGCACTCTCCGCCCTCGCCCATTCGGTGCGGCTGGCCGTCTTCCGCATGCTGGTCCAGGCCGGCCCGGAAGGCCTGCCGGCGGGGCGGATCGCCGAATCGATGGAAATGCCGGCCTCGTCGCTGTCCTTCCACCTGAAAGAGCTGCATCGCGCCGGCCTGTTGCGCAGCCGCCAGGATGGCCGCTCGATCATCTACATGGCCCGCTTCGAGACCATGAACGCCTTGCTCGGCTATCTGACGGAGAACTGCTGCGGCGGCAATCCGTGCTCCCCTGTGTCCGGCTGCTCGACCGTGTTGGAGTCGTCGCGATGAGGCGCGTGCTTATCCACCGCGGCGTCGCCGACCTGGCGGAGACCCGCCCCGGCCGACCCGACCGACCCGACCGAGCCTGATCGTTTCCACCCTGTGCCGGACCGGCTGCGGTCCGGCGCCTCACTGCTTCCCGAGTCTCCCCATGTCCGACAAGACCTTCAACGTGCTGGTGCTGTGCACCGGCAATTCGGCACGCAGCGTCATGGCCGAAGCCCTGTTCAACGTGCTCGGCAAGGGCCGCTTCCGGGCCTATAGCGCCGGCAGCCATCCGTCCGGCAAAGTCAACCCGTTCGCCGCGGAGCGATGCCAGTCGATCGGCTACGACGTGTCGGCGCTGCGCAGCAAGAGCTGGGACGAATTCGCCGCGGCGGATGCGCCGAAGATGGACTTCGTCATCACCGTGTGCGACCAGGCCGCCGGCGAGGTCTGCCCGATCTGGCCGGGCACGCCCATCACGGCCCATTGGGGATTCCAGGATCCGGCCGCCTTCGAAGGATCGGACGAGGAGAAACGCAAGCTCTTCGACAAGGTCTTCCGCCAGATCATGGGCCGCGTCGGCCAGTTCGCGAACCTGCCGCTCCACGTGCTGGACCGCAACGCGATCCAGCAGGAAATGCGCGCAATCGGCGGACAGGCGGTGGAGCCGAAGGCATGACGGCGGCGGAGCGGACTACGCAACGGACGGCGACGATATCGCCGGCGAGCGGCATCGGTTTTTTCGAGCGCTACCTGACGATCTGGGTCGCGCTGTGCATCGTCGCCGGGATCCTGCTGGGCCAGTGGTTTCCTGGCGTCTTCCAGGCGATCGGCGCGATGGAAGTCGCGCAGGTCAATCTGCCGGTCGGGCTGCTGATCTGGGTGATGATCATCCCGATGCTGATGAAGATCGACTTTGGCGCGATGGGCCAGGTCGCGGGCCACTGGCGCGGCATCGGCGTGACGCTGTTCGTCAACTGGCTGGTCAAGCCGTTCTCGATGGCGCTGCTGGCGTGGATTTTCGTGCGGCATCTGTTTGCGCCCTGGCTGCCGGCCGAACAGCTGGACAGCTATGTGGCGGGCCTGATCCTGCTGGCGGCGGCGCCCTGCACCGCGATGGTTTTCGTCTGGTCGCAGCTGTGCAAGGGCGATCCGTATTTCACGCTGTCGCAGGTCGCGGTCAACGACGCCATCATGGTGGTGGCATTCGCGCCGGTGGTCGGGCTGCTGCTCGGGCTGTCGTCGATCACGGTGCCGTGGGACACGCTCATCGTCTCGGTGGTGCTGTACATCGTCATCCCGGTCTTGATCGCCCAGGCCATCCGCAAGGTGTTGCTGGCGCGCGGCGAAGCGACCTATCGGCGCGTGACCGGCGCGCTGGGCCCGTATTCGATCGCCGCGCTGCTGGCGACGCTGGTGCTGCTGTTCGGCTTCCAGGGCAATGCGATCGTCGAGCAGCCGCTGATCATCCTGCTGCTGGCAGTGCCGATCCTGATCCAGGTCGTGCTGAACTCGGGCCTGGCCTATTTCCTGAACCGCAAGCTGGGCGTGGCGCATTGTGTCGCCGGCCCGTCCGCGCTGATCGGCGCCAGCAACTTCTTCGAGCTGGCCGTCGCCACGGCAATCAGCCTGTTCGGCTTCGAATCCGGCGCGGCGCTGGCCACCGTGGTTGGCGTGCTGATCGAGGTGCCGATCATGCTGCTGGTCGTCGGCGTGGTCAATCGCTCGCAACGCTGGTACGAAGCCTCCTGAACAACGCCATGTCCGCCGTCATGTCCACTGTCACGATCTATCACAACCCCGCCTGCGGCACGTCCCGCAACACACTGGCAATGATTCGCAACGCCGGCATCGAACCGACGGTGATCGAGTACCTGAAGACGCCGCCGACACGCGCCGAACTCGAAGGCATGATCCGGCAGGCCGGCCTGGCCGTGCGCGAAGCCATTCGCGAAAACGGCACGCCCTATGCCCAGCTGGGACTCGACAACCCGTCGCTGACCGATGATCAGCTGCTCGACGCGATGATGGCGCACCCGATCCTGATCAATCGTCCCTTCGTGGTCACCGCGCTCGGCGTTCGGCTCTGCAGGCCCTCCGAGGTGGTGCTCGACATCCTGCCGTCGCCGCAACAAGGGCCGTTTGCCAAGGAGGATGGCGAGGTGGTCGTCGACGCCAGCGGCCGGAAAGTCAGCCGATGAGCGCCGACCTGCCCAACGTCGTGCCGTCGCTGCTCGACGTCCCCGATCCGCGCAAGCTCGAACCGGCCAAGACCAGCACCCACGCGCCGCGCATCCTGCTGCTCTACGGGTCGCTGCGCCCGACCTCGTACAGCCGGCTGCTGACGCTGGAGGCCGAACGCATCCTCAAGCGCCTGGGCGCCGAAACGCGCGTGTTCGATCCGCACGCGCTGCCGATCGCCGACAGCGTGCCGGCGGACCACCCCAAGGTCGCCGAACTGCGCAAGCTGTCCGAATGGTCGGAAGGACAGGTCTGGTGCAGCCCGGAACGCCACGGCACGTTGACCGCGGTCTTCAAGAACCAGATCGACTGGCTGCCGCTGGAGAGCGGCGGTATTCGCCCGACCCAGGGCCGCACGCTGGCGGTGATGCAGGTCTGCGGCGGCTCGCAATCCTTCAACGCGGTCAATGCGCTGCGCGTACTGGGCCGCTGGATGCGGATGATCACGATCCCGAACCAGTCGTCGGTCCCGAAGGCGTATCAGGAATTCGACGCGGATGGCCGCATGAAGCCGTCGCCGTATTACGACCGCGTGGTCGACGTCATGGAGGAACTGATCAAGTTCACGCTGCTGACGCGCGACCGCTCGGACTATCTGACCGATCGCTACAGCGAGCGCAAGGAGGCCGCGCCGCCGGTCGCGACGACGCTCGCCGCGGCGGCGATGCGCCACGAGCAGGACGCCAAGGCGGGCGACACCGACGACGGCGAGGTCGAATGAGGCGGCTTCACGGGCGGAAGGAATGCGATACCGCCCGCTCTGCCTGGCCGGATCCTGCAACGCGACCGTCCGCTACTGCGCCAGCGCGGCCTGCGGCGTATTGCGAAAGCTGATCGCCATGCGGTTGTACAGGTTCATCACGCCAATCGCGATGGTCAGGTCGACGAGTTCCCGTTCGTCGAATACCGCCCGCGCGGCCTGGTAGTCCGCATCCGGCACACCGGTCTGCGCCACGCGCGTCACCGATTCGGCCCACGCCAGCGCGGCACGCTCGCGCTCGTCGAACAGATCGCCCGCCTCGGCCCAAGCCTGGACCAATGCAAGCTTCTCGACCTTCACGCCCTTCTTCAGCAGGTCGCGCGTATGCATGTCGAGGCAGTAGGCGCAATTGTTGATCTGCGACACGCGCAGATAGACCAGGTCGACCAGCACCGGCGACAGCTCGGTCTGCATCACGTAGCCGTAGGCACCGCCCAGGGCCTTCATCCCGGCCGGGGCAATCTGGTTGTAGTCGAGGCGCTTGCTCATGGCATGGACTCCTTGTTCGCAGAGGTATGGATCGGGGTGGTCAGTATCTTGTCGTCGGTGTCGACGACGAACACGGCCAGCAGCTTCGCCGGCTCGGTCGCGCTGGCATTGCGGCTGACCGGATGACGCGAGCCCGGCGACTCGCTGAAGCTTTCGCCCGCCCGATAGATGCGCTTCGGTCCGTCGTTGACCTGCGACTCGACGGCGCCCGAAACGACATAGCCGTAGATGAACGCGGATTTCGCATGCACATGCGAGGGCGACGCGGCGCCGGGCGCGTAGTCGACCACCACGGCCACCAATGACTTGCCCGGAATGTTGGGGATCGGCTGGTTGAAGTTTGGGGTAACGGTTTCCCCCGCTGCGTGGCCGAAGGCCGGCATGGCCCAGGCGAAGGCAGCGGCGGCATAAGCGGCGGCACAGGCGACGCCGATCACAGATCGGATATTCATGAGGCTCTCCAGATGGGTGTTCCCATTCTGGCCTTGCGCTGGTACAAATAAAAGAACCAAGAATCATCGATTTTTATGTACCACGGGAGAACAGACGTACCACGGAGCCAGCCATGACCCAGCCCCTGCATCTCGCCCTGGACCGGTCCGCCAGGACGCCGCTGGCCGAACAGATCCGCAGCGGCATCAGCACGGCCATCGAGAGCGGCGTGCTGGCGCCCGGCGCGCGCTTGCCCTCCTGGCAGGACCTTGCCACCCAGCTCGGCGTCGCGCGCGGCACCGTGAAGACGGCCTACGAAAAGCTGGCGGACGCGCAACTCGTGGTCGCATCGCGCGCCAACGGCACCCGGGTTGCCGAACGGCCTGCGCTGCGGGCCGATGCCGACGACCGGCCCGATCCCGGCTCGTTCATGGACCGGTATCTGGAATTCATGGCCGGGCCGGCCATCTTCCAGATGGGTGTACCCGCCCAGCAGAGCCTGCCGGCGAAGCTGTTCTCGCGGGTGCGCGCCCACGCGGCGCGCGCGGAACTGGGCGCCGCCTCGCTCTACCCCGACCCGCGCGGCGAACCGGCGCTGCGGCGCGAAATCGCCGCCTACCTCGCCATCGCGCGCGGCATCCCGTGTTTGCCCTCGCAGATCCTGATCACCGGCGGATTTGCCGGCGGCCTGGGCCTGGCTTTGCGCGTGCTCGGCATCGACGGGCGCAAGGCGTGGACCGAAGACCCCGGGTTTCCGTACACGCGCCGAGGGCTGGAGCTGGCGGGGTTGTCGCTGGTGCCGGTGCCGGTGGACGCAGATGGCATCGATGTCGACTACGGCCTGGAGCACGCCGCGGACGCGGCGTTGGTCGTGCTGACGCCCGGGCAACAGGCCCCGCTCGGCGGCACGCTGTCGTTGCCTCGGCGCCTGCAGTTGCTCGATTGGGCCGCGGCGCAAGGCGCCTGGGTTATCGAAGACGACTACCTCAGCGAGCTGCGGCTGGAAGGTCGCGCCGCGCCCGCCCTCGCCTCGCTGGACCGCGCCGGACGCGTGATTCACATCGGCTCGTTCAGCAAGACCATCAGCCCGGCATTGCGCCTGGGTTTTGTGGTCGCGCCCTTGTCGCTGGTGCCCCGGTTCGCGGAAATGGCGGCCTGCCTGGCCCCCGCACCGGCGCCGTCCATCCAGCTCGCGACCGCCGAGTTCATGCACGATGGCCATTATCTGCGGCACCTGCGGCGCACCAAGCGGCTATATGCATCGCAACGCGATGGGCTGCTGGCGTACCTGCGGCCGCGCGTCGGCGCCGCGGTGGACCCCACCGGGCTGGCCGTGCTGCTGCGGCTGCCGGACGGCACCGACGACGTATCGATCGTGAAGGAAACGGCGAGCTTCGGCATCGCGCCCTCGCCGCTGTCGGTCTGGTATCCGTCCGCCGCAGGCGCGCGTTCGGGGCTGTTGCTCGGTATTGCAACTGCGCCGCCGAAGCAGGTCGCGGCGTCCTGCGATCGTCTGCTCGAGGTCGTCGAGCGCTTTCGGCAGCGGTAGTGTGACGGCGCTACGACCACGGCCACCGAGATCAAGCCCACGCGAGATAGCGACTAATTAGGCACTTTTGGAACCGCGTTAGCCGACGTATGTATAATTCCGGGCTTTCCGGTGCCGGCGGCGTCCACTCGCGTTGGCTGCGACGCCCCGTCATGGCCTTGCCCACTCCCTCGCGGCATGGCGCGACGCCCGGCACGCATCGGATGACCCACGGCAACGTCCGGCGCCCGCAGGCGCCGGCTCAAAGGTGCTCCCCTCATGCGTCGATTTCCCGGAATGGCGTTCAGCCTGCTGCTGATCGTCTTTTTGCATCTGTTACCTGCGGCGGCGCCGGTGGCCTTCGGCGCGGACGAGCCGTCCCAGACCGAGGACAAGCCCGCCGCCCCGTTTTCCGCCGCGGCGGCGAGCGCGGAACTGAAGCGGCTGCAGACCGAACAGGACCGCATCAAGCAGCAAGCCTCCAAGGACACCAGCGGCAACCAGCTGACCGAGCTCGACGACGCCGTCCACCGGCTGCTGGCGGACGTCGATACGCTGAGCGGCACGCTGGTAGCCGAGCGCGCCAAGGTGCAGGCACAGATCGATCTGCTGGGCCCGCCGCCGGCCGACGGCAGCGGGTCGGAGGCGCCCGCCGTGGCCCGCCAGCGCGCCGAACTGAACGGGCGCGCCAAGGCGCTCGACGAGCAGTTGAAGAAGGCCGAGGAGGACAAGGAAAGCCTGGGCAACCTGACCGAGCAGATCGCCAAGCTGCAGCGCGGGCATCTGAAGGACCAGGTTGCCCTGCGCTCCAACAGCATCCTCAGCGGCGACTTCTGGATGCCGGCACTGGACCCGAGCCGGCAGGACCGGCAGCGCTTCGAGTCGCTGCGCTCGCTTCTGACGCCGATGGCGAAACAGGCCTGGGACGCCGAGCACCGGACCGGCACGGTGATGCTGCTGGCGCTGGCCTTCGCCATCTGGTCGCTGGGACGCCGGCTGATCGAGCGCGGCATGGCGCGGGTTTGCCTGCACCGGCTGCCGGAGCACCGGCTGCGGCGCAGCGCGCTGGCGCTGTCGACCGCGCTGGCCACGGTGCTGACGACCGCGCTGGCGGTGCGCATCGTGCTGTTCGCTTTCACCCGCGACTACGAGCTGTCCGAGCCCATGCGCGACCTGGCCGACGAGCTGATCAAGCTGACCATGACCAGCGCGCTGATCGCCGGCCTGGGCCGGGCGCTGCTGTGCACGCGCCATCCGACCTGGCGCCTGCCGTCGCTGCACGACGACATCGCCCGCGCACTGCGCCCCTTCCCGATCGTGCTGGCCGGCCTGCTGTTGCTGGCAGGCACCATCGAGCAGCTGAACCGCACCATCGATACCAGCGTCCAGGTCACGCTGTTCGGCCGCGGCCTGGTCTCGCTGGTGGTGACGCTGACGATCGGCGCCGCGCTGCTGCGCGCCAACCGCGTGCGCGCCGCGCTGGTCGCCGCCGGCGAGCGGCCCGGCAGCGGTTCGACGCTGACCGGCATCGTGCTGGCAGGCCTGACCGCCACCATCGTGGTGACGCTGGCGGCCCTGGTGACCGGCTATATCACGTTCGCGCGCTTCCTGACCTACGAGATCGTCTGGTTCGACATCGTGCTGTGCAGCCTGTATCTGCTGACCAAGCTGACGCGCGATGCCTGCGAGAGCCTGTTCTCGGTCAACTATTCGAGCGGCCGCATCATCAAGCAGCTGTTCGGGCTCGGCGACAGCCATCTGGACCAGGTGTCGACCGTGTTGTCGGGGCTGGGCTCGAGCCTGCTGCTGTTACTGGCGGTGATCGCGCTGCTGACCGGGGGCTTCGGCACCACGCCCAAGGACCTGCTCGACAGCCTGCTGATGGTGCTGGGCGGCGAGCGGCTGCGGGCGATGAACATCATGCCCGAGCGCATCCTGAACGCGGTGATCGCCACCGGCGTGGGCGTCTATATCCTGCGCTCGGTGCGCCGCTGGCTCGATGCGGACCTGCTGCCCAAGACCGGCATGGAGCCCGGCATGCGGGCCTCGCTGGTGACGCTGTTCAGCAATATCGGCTATGTGCTGCTGGTGCTGATGACGCTGTCGCTGCTGGGCGTGCGCTGGGACAACCTGGCCTGGATCGTCAGCGCGCTGTCGGTCGGCATCGGCTTCGGCCTGCAGGAGATCGTCAAGAACTTTATCTCGGGGCTGATCCTGCTGACGGAGCGCCCGGTCAAGGTCGGCGACATGGTCAATATCGGCGGCGTCGAGGGCGACATCCGCCGCATCAGCGTGCGGGCCACCGAGATCCAGCTGGGCGACCGCTCGACGATGATCGTGCCGAACTCGCAGCTGATCTCGCAGAGCGTGCGCAACGTGACGATGAACAACAGCACGCTGGGCGTGGCGTCGCTGACGCTGACCTTCCCGCTGAACATCGACCCGGAGGAGGTACGCGACATGCTGCTCGCCGCCTACGCGGACAACGAGGCCATCCTGGACTATCCCGCGCCGTCGGTGACCTTCAGCCAGCTGGCACCGAACGGCATCACGCTGACCGTGACCGGTTTCGTCTCCAGCCCGCGCATTGCCGGCGGCACCAAGAGCGATCTGCTGTTCGACATCCTGAAGCGGCTGCGCGCGGCGGAGATTCCGCTGACGCATCCGCAGACGCTGCGGCTGGTCAATTCGGAGGTACTGGCGGCCTGATCCCGCGGCCGCCCGCGCGGCCCGGGCCGGCCGTTATTTCCTGCCAGTTAGCCTTGTGTTGCCTGGCAGGCGCCCAATCCCCCGGCGCCAACGCACTAGAATGGCGCGATTCCCGTTCCGAGATCGCGCCGTGGACCTTTCCCTCTTTCCGCAATTCCGCAGCATCGACGTCGACACCGACGGCGAAGTCAAGATCCATGCCGTCGTCGGGGGCGACGGGCCGCCGCTGCTGCTGCTGCATGGCCATCCGCAGACGCATGCGATCTGGCACAAGGTCGCGCCGACGCTGGCGCAACGGTTCACCGTGGTGGCTTGCGATCTGCGCGGCTACGGCGATTCTTCCAAGCCGGCCGGCACCGGTGACCACGGCAACTACAGCAAGCGCACGATGGCGCGCGACGCGCTGCGCGTGATGCAGTCGCTGGGCTTCGAGCGCTTTCGCGTGCTGGCGCACGACCGCGGCGCGCGCGTGGCGCACCGGCTCGGCATGGATCATCCCGCCGCGGTCGAGGGGATGGTGCTGCTCGATATCGCGCCGACGCTGGCGATGTACGAGCAGACCACCGAGGCCTTCGCCCGCGCGTATTGGCACTGGTTCTTCCTGATCCAGCCGGCGCCCCTGCCCGAGCGGCTGATCGAGGCCGATCCGTCGCGCTATATCCGCGACCTGATGGGCGGCCGCAGCGCCGGCCTGAGCCCCTTCGATCCGCGCGCGCTGCGCGAGTACGAACGCTGCGCCGCCCTGCCCGGTGCCGCGCATGGCGTCTGCGAAGACTACCGCGCGGCGGCCGGCATCGATCTCGAGCACGACCGCGCCGATCGCGAGGCCGGCAAGCGGCTGACGATGCCGCTGCTGGTGCTGTGGGGCGAACAGGGCGTGGTCCACCGCTGCTTCCAGCCGCTGCAGGAATGGCAGCGGGTGGCGGCCGATGTCGACGGCGGCCCGCTGCCGTGCGGGCACTACATTGCCGAGGAAGCGCCCGACGCGCTGCTGGCGCGCGCGCTGCCGTTCCTCGAGAAATAGGGTCCCGCGGCGTCCCGGCCATCAGCGGCGATAAGCCGCGCTTATGGCCGTAGTCGCAGATTGAATTTCCCGCCAGGGTTCTCCTTCGGTAAAGTCGCTCGCGCATTGGACTGGGTCAATGGCATTTGGCGCCACGACCCGCGTGCACGACAACAAGGAGGAGATCTCATGCAAGGCATTCGCCAGGCCCTGGCCTGCGTCGTTTCCGCCGTGGCATTGCTCGGCGCCACGCAGGCACGGGCCGACAGCTGGCCCAGCAAGCCGATTCAGATGATCGTGCCGCAGGCACCGGGCGGGACCAACGATATCGTGGCCCGGTTGGTGGCGGCGGACCTGTCGCAACGCCTCGGTCAGCAGGTCGTGGTCGAGAACCGGCCCGGCGCCGGCGGCAATATCGGCACGCAGTTCGCAGCGCGCGCGACGCCGAACGGTTATACGCTGCTGATGACGATCAGCAGCACGCAGGCGATCAACCCCTCGCTGTACCGCCAGGTTCCGTTCGATCCAATCAAGGACTTCGAGCCGATCGCGCTGGTCGCGACCGTGCCGAACGTACTGGTGGTCAATCCCGCCTTTCCCGCCAAGACACTGCCCGAACTGATCTCGATGGCGAAGGCCAAGCCCGGCCAGTATCGCTTTGCATCGGCGGGCAACGGCACGCTGAACCATCTGCTCGGCGAGATGCTGAACAGCATGGCCGGTATCGAGCTCGAGCATGTCCCGTACAAGGGCGTGGCGCCGGCCCTGAACGATGTGCTCGGCAACCAGGTGCCAATGGCGTTCGCGAGCCTGCCCTCGGTGCTGCCGCACATCAAGGCCGGCAAGGTCCGCGCGCTCGGCGTGAGCTCGGCCAGGCGCTCGCCCTTCGCGCCCGACATCCCGGCCATCGGCGAGACCGTGCCCGGCTATAGCGGCGATCTGTGGGTCGGCCTGTTCGCGGTCAAGGGGACGCCGAAGGAGATCACGCAGAAGCTGGCGCAGACCATGCAGACCGCGCTGGCGGACCCCGCGCTGCGCGAAAAGCTCGGCGCGCAAGGTGCCGAAGCGCTGTCGGCCACGCCGCAGCAGTTCGCCACCCAGCTCAAGGGCGATATCGACAAGTGGGCGCGCATCGTCAAGGCATCGGGCGCACAGGTGGACTAAAAAAACTGACCCGTCCGCGCGGTGCGCCGGACGGGCCGGTTGGCGCCTCGCGGCGCCCATGTTGTGTACCGCTTAGTGGGCGGCCGAGCCGGCCATTGCCTGTTCCGCCTGGGCCTGCATGAACTCCCGGGCCGCGTTGACGGCCTGCATCGCCTCCTGATTGCCGCCCTTGTCGGGATGGGCCTTGAGCGATGCGGCCTTGAAGGCCTTGCCGATCTTCGCCACATCCGTCTCGCCAGCATTCAGCCCCAGGATTTCGTGCGGCAGACGGTCGAAGCTCCATCCGTCTGGCGCGTGGGGATTGACCGCAGCGGCGGGGCTCTGCGGCGGCCGCGCGCTGTGCGTCGGTTCGGGCCGATGACGCTGCTGCCTCGCGCGCTCGCTTTGCCGATCGTCGCGACGCTTCGATTCGGGTTCGGGATCGCGCACCGGCCACAGCACCACGATCGCCGCCGACAGCCTGCCGGCATTGTCGACCAGCACGATCGCATGGATCTGGAGCGGTGCCACTGTCCGCGGGGCGAACGTGTCGACGTTCAGGTTGGCGAGCAGCAGGCTCATCAACAGCGCGTTGGCGGCATCCTGCGGCGACATCGAGTACTGCTGCTCGGGGAACTTCGCCTGCGGCAGGGTCGACGGGATGTCGATGGGCCGCTGGGCGTGGATGGCGGAGATGGACGACATTGGCAACTCCTTGGAGACACGGAGGCGCCATCGTTGCGCGATGACCGCACGGGCGCCACCGCTGAAACCAACTGGCTTTCGCTTTTGCGTCACGTGACGCATCGCAAGTCCATCGCGCTCCGCATCGCACTCGGTGCGCTCGCGCACATACCGCTACCACCGGCATCGCTGCAATATCGCCTTTCCGCATCGACAGGGGCGACGATGAAGCGCGTGATCCGTATTGCGGGTTGGACCATCGCCGGGCTGGTGGTCGCCGCGGGCCTGGTCCTGGCCACCGGCATTCTGCTCGGCGAACGCAAAGCCCAACGGCGGCTGCACGTGCCCGCGGTTCCCGTCGCTTATCGCGATGACGCGCAAGCCCTGGCGCGCGGCAAGTATCTCTACGAGTCGCGCGGCTGCATGGAGTGCCACGGCGCCGACGGCCGCGGCCGTGTGATGATCAACGACCCGGGCGGCATGTTCGTGCGCACGCCGAACGTGACCGCCGGCAATCCCGATATCGCGCGCTATCGGGAACGCGATTGGGTCCTGGCGATCCGTCATGGCGTCGCGCCTTCGGGCCGGCCGCTGATGATCATGCCGAGCGAGGACTACAACCAGCTCAGCGACGAAGACCTGTCCGCGCTGGTCGCCTATATGCGCAGCCTGCCGCCGCTGCTCAGCGGGATGACCGAGATCCGCCTGCCGTTGATGGCGCGCGTGCTGTACGGTTTCGGCATGATCCAGGACGCGGCCGCCAAGATCGACCACAGCCGTCCACCGTCGCCGCCGCTGCAGCCCGAACCGACCGCCGCGTATGGCGCCTATGTCGCCAACGCCTGCATCGGCTGCCACGGCGCCGACCTGGCGGGCGGCAAGATTGCGGGCGCCCCGCCGGACTGGCCTGCGGCGGCCGACCTGCGGCCAGGCGCCGTGATGCTGCGCTACCGCACGCCGGACCGCTTTATCGAGATGATGCGCACCGGGGTGCGGCCGGACGGCACCGAGGTCAGCAAGGTGATGCCGTTCGAAACCCTGGCCAAGATGAGCGACACCGACCTGACCGCGCTCTATCTCCATCTGAAAGCGTTGCCGGTGACGCAGGCAGCGCGGTGAACGTTGCCCGTCCGCGACGAAGCCGGTGCGATCGGTTCAGTAAGCGAAAGTTTTACACGTTTGCCTAATTTCACCGCACGCCAACTACGATAGGCATCGCCTCCTCCCCTCGCTCTCGCGCCGGCTCGTCCGGCGGCAGGCACCCACGACCGCGCTTCTTCCTGCCGAGCGCCGCTGCGGGCATGGGCATTGCAGCGCAACCCACGCCCATGCGGCGTGAAGTACCGCTTGAGTCCCTGCTTGATTTCCCGTTGACCGAGATCGGAGGATTCCCATGTTCATTCACAACAAGCGATTGCAGTACACCGTACGCGTATCACGGCCCGACCCCGGTCTGGCCAATCTGTTGCTCGAGCAGTTCGGCGGTCCCCAGGGCGAATTGGCTGCCGCACTGCGCTATTTCACGCAGGCGCTGGCCGAGGACGATCCGGGCCGCAAGGACATGCTGCTGGATATCGCGACCGAGGAACTGAGCCACCTGGAGGTGATCGGCTCGATCGTCGCCATGCTTAACAAGGGAGCCAAGGGTCAGCTTGCCGAGGGCGTCGAGCAGGAGGCGGAGCTCTATCGGTCGCTGTCCGGTCCCGGCAACGACAGCCACGTGACGCAGTTGCTCTATGGCGGCGGCCCGCCGCTGACCAATTCCGGCGGCGTGCCGTGGACGGCGGCCTATATCGACACGATCGGGGAGCCCACCGCGGACCTGCGCTCCAATATCGCGGCCGAGGCGCGCGCCAAGATCATCTACGAGCGGCTGATCAATGTCACCGACGACCCGGGCGTGCAGGAAGCCCTGGGCTTTCTGATGACGCGCGAGGTGTCGCACCAGAAGTCGTTCGAGAAGGCGCTGTATTCGATCCAGCCCAGCTTCCCGCCGGGCAAGGCGCCGCCGATGCCGGAGTTCGCCAGCGTCTACTACAAGATGTCGCAAGGCGACGCGCTGCGCGGTCCGTGGAATGCCGATTCGACCTTCGAGTTCGTCGAGAATCCGACGCCGGCGGTCGATGGCGGCAGCGGCATGCCCGAAGTCCAGCTCGAGCCCACCCAGGCCAGCGCGGTCGAGGCCGCGGCGATGCGTACCGAATCGGACGTCAACAGCGATCCGGTGACGGGCGCGGACCTGGGCAGCGTCGATGAAGCCGAGCTGCCGACCGACCCCGGCGCGCCAGGAGGGAGCGGCGCGGCACCGGGGTCGCCCAAGGTGCCGCCGGGCAAAGCCTGATCGCCGGCTTGCCGCAATGCGCGGCGATGAAGAAGGAAGGCGGCCGCATCGGCCGCCCGGTGACAAGCCTGTCGTCCCCGCGAAGGCGAAGACCCGGTGGCTTGCAAAGACGCTGGATTCCGCTTGCGCGGGAACGACATGATCGTTGTCGGACTTTCAGACGAGACTGAAGTGGCCGCCCAGGCGGCCACTTTTTCTGTGGGCGTCGTCACGTCGGTTGCCCGGCTCCCTATGGCAACACGGTCGTCGCCAGCAGCGTCAAGTTCATGCCGATGATCAGCGTCACCGCGATCACCGCCAGCACCGTGACCCATGGCTTGTTGACGTGGGCGCCCATCACGGAGCGGCGGCTGGTCAGCCAGATCAGCGGCACCACCGCGAACGGTAATTGCAGGCTCAGGATGACCTGGCTGAGCACCAGCAGCTCACCGATGCCCGCTTCGCCGTAGGCCAGCGCGACGAACATCGCCGGCACCACCGCGATGCCGCGCGTCAGCAGTCGCCTGGCCCACGCCGGCAACCGCAGCTTGACGAAACCCTCCATCACGATCTGCCCGGCGAGCGTCGCCGTCACGGCGGAACTTTGTCCCGACGCGAGCAGCGCAATGCCGAACAGGACGCTGGCGACGGCTGTGCCGGTCAACGGACCGAGCAACTGGTAGGCGGCGCGCAGATCGTTGACCTCGTGCATGCCGCCGGCATGGAAGACGGCGCCGGCGGTCACCAGGATGGCAGCGTTGATGAAGAACGCAATCACCAGCGCCAGCATGATGTCGACCGTGTAGTAGGCCAGCGTGGTGCCGATGCTCTCGTGCCCGCGACGGATGCGCTGCGGGCCCACCATCGACGAATGCAGATACAGGTTGTGCGGCATCACGGTCGCGCCGACGATGCCGATCGCGATGTACAGCATGTTGGTGTCGGTCAGCACGCGCGTGCTCGGCACGAAGCCGCGCGCGACCTCGCCCCATTGCGGCTGCACCAGTACCAGATTGATCGCGAAGCAGAGAAACACCACGGCCAGCAGCGCAATGACCACCGCTTCCAGTTGCCGGTAGCCGCGCTGTTGCAGCGCGAGGATCAGCAGCACGTCGAGCACGGTTGCGGCCACGCCCCAGGTCAGCGGAATGCCGAACAGCAGGTTCAGCGCGATCGCGGTGCCAATGACTTCGGCCAGATCGGTCGCGCAGATCGCCAGTTCGCACAGCAGCCATTGCGCCAGTGCAGACCGCTTGCTCGAATGCTGGCGGCAGGCTTGCGCCAGGTCCATGCCGGACACGACGCCAAGTCGCGCCGCCAGCGTCTGCAGCAGCATCGCGATCAGGCTGGACATCAGCACGATCCACAGCAGCGCATAGCCGTAGCCGGAACCGGCGGCGAGGTCGGTGGCCCAGTTGCCCGGGTCCATATAGCCGACCGCCACCAGGTAGCCAGGCCCGAGGAAGGCGAGCAGACGGCGCCAATGCAGCCTGCCGCCCGGGGGACGGCGCCAGCCGCCGAGCGGCCCCGCGGCCTGCGCGCCGGCGTCCGGCGGCGGGGTCGTGTCAGGCGGCATGGCGCTTTCCCCGCGGGCCGTGCGACGGCGGCCGCTCAGACATCGGCCAGCAGCCGGACCAGCAGCACCGCCACGCCGCCGCCGTTGATGGTCAGGCCGAGCAGCAGCCGGACAGGATGGTCACGCCAATCGCGCCGGAATCGTTCCATGGCTTCGCGTCTCCTTGTTTTCGCGCGCGCTCGGCTCGCGCGGGGCCGCCATATCAAGCACGAGCCATGCCCGCGCCATTTGAACACGATAGGCGTCCGATTGGAGCCCGGTTGCCATCCAATTGGGCGTAGGCACGTCCGATTCGGCCGCCGACTGCTGCGGCGCGCCGCCCGGCCCTAGGCACTTTGTTACAACGGCCTTGCTCGCCTTGCCATCGGCTGTCATCCGCCGCAGAATCGGCATGCCCGTGCGCCAGCGCACGCCTGCCAGCCGCGCTCGCGGCGGCCTCGCCGACAACCACCGATGCCTGCTCCCATCGCCGCACCGTCCGAATCAACCGCCGCCGATGCCTCCATGGCGTCGGAGGCCACTGTCGGCGCCATCTATCGCGCCGAATCGCGCCGCGTGCTGGCGACGCTGATTCGCTTGCTGGGCGACTTCGACCTGGCGGAGGAAGCCTTGCACGACGCCTTCAAAGCGGCCCTCGAACAATGGCCGCGCGACGGCATCCCGGCCAATCCTTGCGCATGGCTGATCTCGGCGGGCCGCTTCAAGGCAATCGACGGCATCCGGCGCCATGCGCGCTTCCGCCCGCTGGACGACGTTTCCGAACAGGTCGAGGCGATCGTCGACGAAAGCGCGACCCGCGCCTTCGACGAACTCTTCGACGACACCTGTCTGGAAGACGACCGGCTGCGGCTGATCTTTACCTGCTGCCACCCGGCGCTGGCGCCCGACGCCCAGGTCGCGCTGACGCTGCGCGAGGTCTGCGGGCTGACCACCGAGGACATCGCCCGCGCCTTCCTGACCGCGCCGTCGACGCTGGCCCAGCGCATCGTGCGCGCCAAGGCGAAGATCCGCGACGCGCGCATTCCCTATCAGGTGCCCGATCGCAAGGACCTGCCCGAGCGGCTCGACAGCGTGCTGCGCGTGGTCTACCTGGTCTTCAACGAGGGCTATTCGGCCAGTTCCGGCGACCAGCTGACCCGCCACGACCTGTCCGGCGAGGCGATCCGGCTGGCGCGGCTGCTGCTCGAACTGCTGCCCGAGCCTGAGGTCATGGGACTGCTGGCGCTGATGCTGCTGCACGAGTCGCGCCGGGCGGCGCGCACCTCGCCCGACGGCGAACTGGTGCTGCTCGACGAGCAGGACCGCAGCCGCTGGGACCGCGCGTTGATCGCCGAGGGCACGGCGCTGGTCGAGCGGGCGCTGTCCTCCCGCCGCTTCGGACCGTATTCGCTGCAGGCCGCGATTTCGGCGGTGCACGCCGAGGCCGACAGCGCCGCCTCGACCGACTGGCCGCAGATCGTCGCGCTCTATGACGTGTTGCTGGCGCTCCAGCCCTCGCCGGTGGTGGAGCTGAACCGGGCGGTCGCCGTGGCCATGCGGGACGGTCCCGAGGCGGGACTGCTGCTGGTCGACGCGATCCTGGCCCGCGGCGAACTGGGCGACTACCACCTGGCCCATGCGGCCCGTGCCGATCTATGCCGGCGCCTGGGTCGCCACACCGAAGCCCGTGCCGCCTATCGGACCGTGCTCGAACTGGTCCGCCAGGGCCCCGAGCGCCGCTTTATCGAACGGCGGCTTGCCGCACTGCCGCAATAGGGCTGTCCGAGGCTGCGGCGGCGCGCTCGCGTGCTGTCGGTCTCCTGTGTCGATTCCCTTGTCGATCCCCTCTGTCGATTTCGCCCGGTCCCGAACGACTATCCACTGACAGGCATCGCCCTGCCGGCGTCATGGCGCCGTCGCCAGCGCCGTCTATGCTGATGTTCCGTGCCGTTTCGTTGCCGCGCCGCCTGTGGACACGGCAACACCACCACCAACGAGGAGCCGCAAATGAAATATCTCTGCCTGATCTATTACCAGGAGAAGCAGGTTTACAGCATGCCGCCCGACGAATGGGATTCGCTGGTCGGCGAATGCCTGCGCTTCGGCGACAAGGTGCGCAGCAGCGGCCACTACATCGGTGGCGAAGCGCTGCAGCCGGTCGAGACCGCCAAGACGCTGCGCGTGCGCGACGGCAAGGTGACGGTCACCGATGGACCGTTTGCCGAAACCAAGGAGCAGCTGGCCGGCTTCTATCTGATGGAGGCAGCGGACCTGAACGAGGCGATCCAGGTTGCCTCGAAGATTCCGCCGGCGCGGCATGGCAGCGTCGAGATCCGGCCGATCCGTGAACTGCCCGGCGCAAGCGGGACGTAAATTTTTTTTTGCGCGGATTGTCGATCGGCGTACTCGTCGTCCGACTAGGTAACAGGAAGTCCGAACAGCCACCGAGATCCGAGGAGCGGCGACGATGAAATACCTGTGCCTGATCTATACCGACGAGCGTGTCCTGCAAGCGATGCCCGAGCCGGAATGGCGCAGCCTGGTGGATCAGTGCCTGCGCTTCAGCGCCACGCTCGAGCGCGACGGCATGTATCTGGCCGGCGAAGCGCTGGAAAGCGTGACGACGGCCACCACGCTGCGGGTACGTGCCGGCAAGGTATCGTTCACCGACGGGCCGTTCGCGGAGACCAAGGAACAGCTGGCGGGCTTCTACCTGATCGAGGCCGACGGCCTGCACGAGGCGCTGCACGCGGCGGCGGGAATTCCCGCCGCGCGGCTGGGCAGCATCGAAGTGCGGCCGGTGATGTCGCTCGCGGTCGGCAGTACGCCGCCGCCGCAGTGACCGCCGGATCCGGCCACGACTTCGCATCTTCCACTCGCTATCCGCCCTTTCCTTCCAGGAGACTCAAGATGAGCAACGCCCCGCAATCCCAGACCGCCGCCGAGAACGAGATCCGCGCCATGCTGACCGCCTGGCGAGACGCCGCGATGGCCCGCGACGTGCCCCGCATCGTCTCGCACTACACGCCGGACATCGTCGCCTTCGACGCCGTGATGCAGCTGCAATTCAAGGGCGTCGATGCCTATGGCAAGCACTGGGCCGCGTGCATGGAGATGTGTTCCGGCCCGATGGTATTCGAGATGAACCAGCTGCAATTGTTCGTCGATCAGCAGTTCGGCTACGGCCACTATCTGCTGCGCTGCGGGCATGAAGAAAACGGTACCGAAAAAGGGTCGTGGATGCGTGTGACCGTCGGCCTGCGCAACACCGGCGACGGATGGAAGATCGCGCACGAACATTTCTCGGCGCCCTTCGACATGGAAAGCGGCAAGGCGTTGTTCGAACTGCAGCCCTGAGCGGCCATTGGCATCGCCTAGACTGATCTACCGACAGGAGATACCGCAATGCGCTTCATGATTCTGGTCCGAGCCACGCAAAAAACCGAGAGCGGCGTCATGCCGGAGGACGCGCTCGTCAGCGAGATGGCCGCCTATCACGAGGAGCTGGCCAAGGCTGGCGTACTGGTCGATGCCTCCGGCCTGCAACCCAGCGCCAAGGGCTGGCGCATCCGTTATCAGGGCCAGCAACGGACCGTCACCGATGGGCCGTTCGTCGAAACCAAAGAGCTGGTCGCCGGCTACACGATCATCCAGGTGAAGTCGCGCGAGGAAGCGCTGGAATGGACGCGGCGCTTTCCGAATCCGGCGACCGACGATGACTACAGCGAGATCGAGGTGCGCCAGCTCTACGACCTCGAGGATTTTCCGCCGAGCGAGGGTATCGAGCGTTTCCGCGAATTGGAACAAATGCAGCAGCGACAGCAGTCGCAATAACGACGCGATCACGCGCAAGAAGACGGTCGAAGACAGTTCGAACAGCTCGAACAGTACGATTTCACAGGAGAACCAAGATGGCACAAACGCAAGTCAAGCCGATTCCCGATGGGATGCCTACGCTGACCCCGCATATCGTCTGCGCCAATGCGCAGGAAGCGATCGAGTTCTATAAGCGCGCGTTCGGCGCGGTCGAGGAATTCCGCCTCGCCACGCCGCAGGGTCAACTGATGCATGCAATGCTGCGCATCGGCAATTCGCCGCTGATGATGGCGGACGAAATGCCCGAATGGCAGAGCCTGGGCCCGAAGGCATTGAAGGGAACGCCGGTGGTGCTGCACCTGTACGTCGAGGATGTCGACGCGGCGGTGGCCCGCGCGGTCGATGCCGGCGCCAAGGTCACGATGCCGGTCCAGGACATGTTCTGGGGCGACCGCTACGGCCAGCTGGAAGACCCGTACGGACACCGCTGGTCGGTCGCCACGCATGTGCGGGACGTACCGCCGGAAGAGCTGGTCAAGGCCGCGGAGCACGGCTGCGGCGCTTGATCAGGCGGTAGATGGCAAGAAAGCGGCCCGTGTGGCCGCTTTCTTTTTGCTCCGCGTCAGGGATGCAGCTATCTCAGCTACCCGCCGCCGCAAAGCAAAACACCCCAGACCGGTTGGGATCTGGGGTGTTTTGGGAATGGAGAGCCTGGCGATGACCTACTTTCACACGGGTAGTCCGCACTATCATCGGCGCGAAGTCGTTTCACGGTCCTGTTCGGGATGGGAAGGGGTGGTTCCGACTTGCTATGGTCACCAGGC
>JAPSLP010000018.1 GCA_031180665.1 Cupriavidus sp.
ACGGCGTGGTCCGTACCATCGCGCTGGGCTCGTCCGACGGCCTGCGCCGCGGCATGGCCGTGAAGAACACCGGCGCGCCGATTTCGGTGCCGGTCGGTCACGGCACGCTGGGCCGCATCATGGACGTGCTGGGTCGTCCCATCGACGAAGCCGGCCCGATCGCCGCGGACGAAGTGCGCGCGATTCACCAGAAGGCCCCGAAGTTCGACGAACTGTCGCCTTCGGTCGACCTGCTCGAAACCGGCATCAAGGTGATCGACCTGGTCTGCCCGTTCGCCAAGGGCGGTAAGGTCGGCCTGTTCGGCGGTGCCGGCGTCGGCAAGACCGTCAACATGATGGAGCTGATCAACAACATCGCCAAGCAGCACAGCGGCTTGTCGGTGTTCGCCGGCGTGGGCGAGCGTACCCGTGAAGGGAACGACTTCTACCACGAAATGAAGGACTCGAACGTGCTCGACAAGGTGGCCATGGTGTTCGGCCAGATGAACGAGCCGCCGGGCAACCGTCTGCGCGTGGCGCTGACCGGCCTGACGATGGCCGAGCGCTTCCGCGACGAAGGCCGCGACATCCTGTTCTTCGTCGACAACATCTACCGCTACACGCTGGCCGGTACCGAAGTGTCGGCACTGCTGGGCCGTATGCCTTCCGCTGTGGGCTATCAGCCGACGCTGGCTGAAGAAATGGGCAAGCTGCAGGAGCGCATCACGTCGACCAAGACCGGCTCGATCACTTCGATCCAGGCCGTGTACGTGCCTGCGGATGACTTGACCGACCCGTCGCCCGCCACGACCTTCCTGCACCTGGACTCGACCGTCGTGCTCTCGCGTGACATCGCCGCGCTGGGTATCTACCCCGCCGTCGACCCGCTCGACTCCACCTCGCGCCAGCTCGATCCGCAGATCGTCGGCCAGGAGCACTACGAAGTGGCCCGCCGCGTCCAGCAGACGCTGCAGCGCTACAAGGAACTGCGCGACATCATCGCAATTCTGGGCATGGACGAACTGTCGCCGGAAGACAAGCTGGCGGTGGCGCGTGCGCGCAAGATCCAGCGTTTCCTGTCGCAGCCCTTCCACGTTGCGGAAGTGTTCACGGGTTCGCCGGGCAAGTACGTGCCGCTGAAGGAAACCATCCGCGGCTTCAAGATGCTGGTGGACGGCGAGTGCGATCACCTGCCCGAGCAGGCGTTCTACATGGTCGGCTCGATCGACGAAGCCTTCGAGAAGGCCAAGAAGCTCCAGTAAGCCTCGCCAGGCGACGGCGCGCCGGCATGCTCTGCGTGCGCGGGCGCGCCGCTGCTCGAAACGAAGCGACTGGACAAAGGAATTCACATGGCAACCATTCTTGTAGACGTCGTCAGCGCGGAAGCCTCGATCTTCTCCGGCCAGGCGAAGTTCGTGGCGCTGCCGGGCGAGTCGGGTGAACTGGGCATCCTGCCCGGGCACACGCCGCTGATCACGCGCATCCATCCGGGTGCGGTGCGGATCGAGAAGGAAGACGGCAGCGAAGAGTTCGTGTTCGTCGCCGGCGGCATTCTGGAAGTCCAGCCCAAGCACGTCACCGTGCTGGCCGACACCGCCATCCGGGGCACCGACCTCGACGAGGCCAAGGCGCAGGAAGCAAAGCGCGCCGCCGAAGAGCTGCTGCAGAACCAGAGCAGCGAGTTCGATCTGGCGCGTGCGCAGAGCGAGCTGGCGGTCGCCGCCGCCCAGCTGGCGGCCATTGCCCGTCTGCGTCGGAAGAAATAAGCAGGGCCCGTCCGGGCGTTGCTTTTTCGTCAGCGCGAAGGAAAAAGGCAGCCGCGAGGCTGCCTTTTTTCATGATGCGAGCTATGCTGTTGGCTGAAGTCAGACAAACACTGACAAAAAACTAAAAAGACAAAAAAAAGCGCGCGGGCCGGGGAGGCTCCGCGCGGACGGGAAAATCCCTTCGAGGGGTCAATTCGAAGGAACGGGTTCGGTCGGGCGACGTGTAGCGTGTCCTGTTGCATGGACAGCCTGTCTAGCAGGCTTCGCTACCGTTCGCTACAGCACCGGCATCCGACGGGCGCTGATTTCACTACTATTCGCGCCGTTTATCGGGACACCGGTAAAACATTCAGCTGACGGGCTTTCTTCAGGGCGCTTGCGGCTCTCTGGCTTGCTGCGCCGTCACAAAGTTCACATTGTGTCAAAGCATTGTGGGGGAAACTTCCCGTGATGGCAGTAACAAAGTGTATCGGTTTGCAAGTAGTTGAAAGCGAAAAGACGGCAAATTGGCCGCAATAGCCACAAAAATTGGCACACTCTGTTGGCTACCGCACGCTGGCATCGTTGTGGTGCATGACTATTTCCGTTTCGGCACTGCTCGTCGCGTCACTCTGCCGGGGTTGACGCGCGGTGCGTGCACCGGCAGTGTTCCATCGCAACGGGTGTCTCGCCCGCCTCCCGAGGAGCACTCAATGGATACCATGCAGGCCGATATCGAAGGCATGCTGAAGCTGCATACCGTCGCCGTGGTCGGCCTGTCCGACAAGTCCGAGCGCGCCAGCCACGAGGTGGCCGCCTTCCTGCAGCGGCGCGGTCACCGGATCGTGCCGGTCAACCCGAACCACGCCGGCGAGTTCATCCTGGGCGAGCGCTGCCATGCCTCGCTGCGCGGTGCCGCGCAAGCGTTGGCGTCGGAGGGCGCGTCCATCGAGTGGGTCGATGTCTTCCGGCGCTCGCCTGATGTGCCGCCGGTCGTGGACGAGGCGATTGCAATCGGCGCACGCGGCGTCTGGCTGCAACTGGGCATCGTCAACGACGAGGCGTTGGTTCGCGCCAAGCGCGCCGGCCTGATGGCGGTGCAGGATCGCTGCAGCAAGATCGAGTCGATGCGCGGTTGAGCGGCGTCGCCGCGTATCATTCGGCCCTTTCGCTTTCCGCGTTTCACCCTTCACCTCCACGTTTTCGCTCAGGCGCGCCATGGCCATCGACCCAGACCTGCTTGCTTACTACCGCGGACTCGCCGAGCGCTATGCCGGCGCGCCGGTGCCCGCGGATGCGGTGGAGCGGCGCGCCCGCTTCCGCGAGGTCGCGGCGCTGTCGCATCGTCCCGATCCTGATGGCGTCACCGTGTCCGAGCTGCCGATGGCGCTGGACGGCAGGACGCTGAACGCGCGCCTGTTCCGGCCTACCGCGGTGGCCAGGCCGCGTCTGCTGGTCTATTTCCACGGCGGCGGCTGGGTTGTCGGCTCGCACGAGACTCACCACGGCGTGGCCGCCGCGCTGGCGCTCGATACCGGCTGTGCGGTCGTCAGTGTCGACTACCGGCTCGCGCCCGAGCATCCCTATCCCGCGCCCTGTGACGACGCGCTCGACGCGGTGCGGTGGCTGGCGGCGCGACGCGACGCGCTCGAGGCCGATCCGCACTTCCTCGCTGTCGCCGGCGATAGTGCCGGCGGACACCTCGCGGCGCAGGCGGCGGCGCTCGCCAATGCCGATACGCCGGGCCTGGTGCGCGCCCAATTCCTGATCTATCCCGTCACCGCGCCCCGCTTCGCCAGCGAGAGCTATCGCGCCTTTGCCTCCGGGCCTGGCCTGACCCGCGACGAAATGGCGTGGTTCTGGGCCCAGTTCCTCGGCCAAGCGCGGCTGGCCGACGGCACCGCGATGGACGACCCCCGGCTGCATCTGATGGCGCCGGTCTCGGGCGGCTTCAGGGCGGTCCCCCCGGCGACGGTGGTGCTGGTCGCGGCCCACGACGTGCTGCGCGACGACGGGCTGGCGTACGCCGATCATCTGGTGCGCGATGGCGCCGCGGTGATCACCATCGAGGCAAGCGGCATGACCCATGGCTTCGCCCGCCTTCAGGGCGAGTCGCCTCGGGCACGGGAATGGATGCGGCGCGGCGCCCAGGCCTTCGCCCAGTTGCTCGACGAGGAATGAGTCCGGGCACAACCGGGGTACAACCGGGGGCATAACCGGGGGGCACAACCGGTGGCAGAAGCGGTGGCACAACCGGTGGCAGAAGCGGTGGCAGAAGCGGTGGCAGAAGCGGTGGCAGAACCGGGGGCAGAACCGGGGGCAGAACCGGGGGCAGAACCGGGGGCAGAACCGGGGGCAGAACCGGGGGCGCGGCGGGGGGCCGGAATCACGCGAGCGCCATACCGGTAATACTGGCGGCGGCGGTGTGGCGATCCCGTAGAATGGCGGGCTGACGAGGACCACCATGACCGCACTGCAGAACGACATCTTCCTGCGCGCGCTGCGCCGCCAGCCGACCGAATACACGCCGCTATGGCTGATGCGCCAGGCCGGGCGCTATCTGCCCGAGTACAACGCCACGCGCGCACGGGCCGGCAGCTTTCTGGGCCTGGCCAAGAACCCCGCGTTTGCCACCGAAGTCACCCTGCAGCCGCTCGAGCGCTTTGCGCTCGACGCCGCGATCCTGTTCTCTGACATCCTGACCGTACCCGACGCGATGGGCCTCGGCCTGTCCTTCGCCCAGGGCGAGGGCCCGCGCTTCGCGCGGCCGCTGCGCACCGAAGCTGACGTCGCCAGGCTGGCCGTACCCGACATGGGGGAACTGCAGTACGTCTTCGACGCCGTCGCCTCGATCCGCAAAGCGCTGATGCAGGACGGCCGCCAACGCGTGCCGCTGATCGGCTTCTCCGGCAGCCCGTGGACGCTGGCCTGCTACATGGTCGAAGGGGGCGGCTCGGACGACTTCCGGCTGGTCAAGGGCATGATGTACGCCCGTCCGGACCTGATGCACCGGATCCTGGAGATCAATGCACAGGCCGTGTCGGCCTATCTGAACGCGCAGATCGAGGCCGGCGCCCAGGCCGTGATGTTGTTCGATACCTGGGGCGGCACGCTGGCCGACGGCATGTACCAACGCTTCTCGCTGGACTACATGCGCAAGGTCATCGCCGGCCTGCGCCGCGAGTACCAGGGCGAGAGCGTGCCGGTGATCGTCTTTACCAAGGGCGGCGGCCTGTGGCTGGAGCAGCTGGCCGACAGCGGCGCCGACGCCATCGGCCTGGACTGGACCGTGAACCTGGCCGCCGCACGCCGGCGCACCGGCGGTCGCGTGGCCCTGCAGGGCAATCTGGATCCGACCGTGCTGTTCGCGGACGAGGCCGGCATCCGCGAACAGGCCCGCCGCGTGCTGGACGATTACGCCGCCGGCGGCGGCAGCGACGGCCATGTCTTCAACCTCGGACATGGCATCTCGCAATTCACGCCGCCCGAGAGCGTGTCGGTACTGGTCGACGAAGTGCATCGCCACAGCCGCGCGCTGCGGCAGCGCGAGGGCGCTCCGGCATAGGAGCGGACGGCGCATGCCGCCCCGTCTGCACTGCCGATCGTGCGCCTCCGGGGCGCCATCATGGCGCTTCGGCGGTGAATCGGTGCCTGTCAAGGCTTGACTTATGCACACAAATGGGCTTTCCGCAGTGCACGACCGGGTTATCACTTAACACAATCGGGGGATATTGCTAAGCCATTGATTTTTAATGACTTGACAGCAGCCGCCCGAGCATGGTCACGGTCCTGAAAGCCTTGTTTCGCGCGCCTTTACGGCAAGTTGGCCCGAGTTTTCAACAAAGTTATCCACAGGCGATGTGGAGAGAGGGGAAAACTGGTCATCTATCATCGACTTAGCCCCACATTTGAAGTTTTACTTTAAGTTGATGTTGCACCGCACACAACGACCGGCACGCCACCTCCATGCCGCCGCCGCGCGCTGCCGATGCACAGCCTTAGCAACAGGGTGTCGTGTATGGTGCACACTCTGATGCCATCCGAATTCGCCGGTCGTCCCCGCCTCGCCTGATCGTGTCGTCTCCGTCCTCCTCCCCACCAGCAAGCTCGCCGCCGCAGCACGAAACCGGCGGCACCGTGGCGCCGCTGGTGCAGATCGCGCTGGACACGCCCGCCGACGACCGCTTCGACTACCTGAATGCCGATCTTGTTGGTGGCCATGTTCGCCCGGGCGAGGTGGTTGCTGTGCCGTTCGGCCGGCGCGAGATGGTCGGCGTCGCGATCGTCGGCACAGACCGCAGCGAGGTACCGGCCGACCGGCTGCGCCCGGTCTCGCAGCGGCTGGGCTGGCTGCCCCCGCTCAATGCGCACTGGCTGGCGCTGGCCGCGTTCGCGGCTGCCTATTACCACCGGCGTCTGGGCGAGGTGATCCTGCCCGCCTTGCCACCGGGGCTGCGGGACGCGCAGGCCTGGCCCCGGCTGGCGGCACGCGCGCGTACCGAGCGGTTCCGGCTGCGCGATGGCTGCGCCGAGGCGCTGCTGGCTGCGGTGCCGCCGCGCGCCCGCTCGGTGGCCGCGCTGGCGAAGGCGCTGGTCGACGCCGCCGCGCAAGGGCAGTGGCTGACCCAGCAGGACGCGCGCGCGCTGTGCACCGCTGCGCCGGCGCGGCTGGCGCAATGGGCGGAGGCGGGCTGGATCGACTGCCAGACGGTCGACCGGCCGCTGTTGACGGCCGCCGAGCCGGAGGCACCCGCCGACCAGGGCGATTCGAGTCATCCATCGGATCCGAGCCATCCAGCCGACACGGCGGCAACGACGATGCCCTCACCGTCCCCAGTCCCCGCGCTGCACCTGGAACAGCGCCAGGCCGTCGACGCCATCGCCGCCGCCACCGGCTTCGCCCCTTTCCTGTTGCACGGTGTGACCGGCAGCGGCAAGACCGAGGTCTATCTGCACGCGATCGCGACCGCGCTGGCCCGCGACCCGGCCGCGCAGGTGCTGATGCTGGTGCCGGAAATCAATCTGACGCCGCAGTTGCAGGCGCGCATCGCGGCGCGTTTCCCGGCCGCGCCGCTGGCTGTCCTGCACAGCGGCATGGCCGACCAGGAGCGCACGCTGCACTGGCTGGCGGCGCATCGCGGCGAGGCGCGCATCGTGCTGGGGACGCGGATGGCGGTGATGGCGTCACTGCCCACGTTGGCGCTGATCGTGGTCGACGAGGAGCACGACACCTCGTACAAGCAGCAGGAGGGTCTGCGCTACTCGGCCCGCGATCTGGCGGTCTGGCGCGCCAAGCAACTCGGCATCCCCGTGGTGCTGGGATCGGCCACGCCATCGATGGAATCGTGGTGGCGCGCCGAACAGGGCGCCTACCGCAAGCTGGTGTTGCGCGAACGCGCGCAGGCCGACGCGGTGCTGCCGACCGTGCGGCTGGTCGACCTGAACCACGAGCGTCAGCGCCAGCGGGCGCTCTACGAGGGACTGTCGGCGCCGCTGCTGCAGGCGATCGAGGCGCGCCTGGCCCGTGGTGAGCAAAGCCTGCTGTTCCTGAACCGGCGCGGCTATGCGCCGGTGATCGCCTGCGACAGCTGCGGCTGGCTCTCCGGCTGTCCACGCTGTTCCGCGTACCTGGTGCTGCATCGGCCCGAGCGCTGCCTGCGCTGCCATCACTGCGGGCTCGAGGCCCGCGTCCCGCACCACTGTCCCGACTGCGGCAACGTCGACATCGCGCCGCTGGGCCGTGGTACGCAGCGGATCGAGGAGGCGCTGGCCGCCCGCTTCCCGCAGGCCAGGATCGCGCGCATCGACGCCGATTCGACGCGCCGCAAGGGCAGCGCGCAGGCGATGTTCGACGAGGTTCACGCCGGCGAGGTCGACATCCTGGTCGGCACCCAGATGATCGCCAAGGGCCACGACTTCCAGCGCGTGACGCTGGTCGGCATCGTCCATCCCGACGCCGCGATGTTCAGCCACGACTTTCGCGCGGCCGAGCACCTGTTCGCGTCGCTGATGCAGGTGTCGGGCCGCGCCGGCCGCGCCGGCCTGGCGGGCGAGGTGCTGATCCAGACCCGGTATCCGGATGCCCCGGCCCTGCAGGCCCTGGTACGCCACGACTACGACGGCTTTGCCGCCACGCAGCTGCGGGAACGGCGCCAGGCCGGGCTGCCGCCCTTCGTCCACCAGGTGCTGGTGACGGCCGAGCACGGGCAGCTGCAACGGGCCCTGGACTTCCTGCATGCCGCCCGGGAGCGGGCCGACGGCATGGCGCTGGCCGCCGAGGTGCAACTGCACGATCCCGTGCCGATGTCGATGGTTCGCATCGCCAACCGCGAGCGCGCCCAGATGCTGATCGAAAGCGGCTCGCGCATGGCACTGCAACGCTTTGTCGGAGAGTGGACGCAAACTTTCGGCGAGGTCGGCGCCACCGTCAAAGGGGTGCGCTGGCAGTTGGAGATCGACCCGTTGCGGATCTGATCCCGGAGGCGGGAAAGCCCGGCCATCGCGATGCCTCCAGTCCACGGTGCAACCCGGCGACACCGGCCAATCGGATGCGGTTGCTAGTGGGTTATACCAAGTTGCACCCCGGCTTTCTTCGGGAGTATGATCGCGCCAATTTGCGTCACATCGCGCGACTTCCGCACGACCGTCCGGACCCGTTTTCAGGACCATTCGGGCCATCCAGGGCGGCAAGCGCGTTCCTCGGAGATCTCCTCGCATGGCCACCACCACTCTCGGCGTCAAGCTCGACGACGCCTCCCGCGACCGCCTCAAGCGCGTTGCCCAGTCGATCGACCGCACGCCGCACTGGCTGATCAAGCAGGCGATCTTCTCCTACCTGGAGCAGATCGAGCGCGGACAGGCACCGCACGAGGCCAACGGCAGCGGCCAGCCCGAGGCCGACGGCGCCGACACGCTGGACGCGGTGGCGGGCGAGGGCGCGCCGCAGCCCTTCCTCGAGTTCGCCCAGAGCATCCAGCCGCAGTCGGTGCTGCGCGCGGCCATTACCTCCGCCTACCGGCGGCCCGAGCCCGAATGTGTGCCGGTGCTGCTGGAACAGGCCCGGCTGCCGCAGCAGCAGGCCGACGCCGCGCTGGCGATGGCCAAGAAGCTGGCCCTGAACCTGCGCCAGCAGAAGGTCGGCAGCGGCCGCGAAGGGCTGGTACAGGGGCTGATCCAGGAGTTCTCGCTGTCGTCGCAGGAGGGCGTGGCGCTGATGTGCCTGGCCGAGGCGCTGCTGCGCATTCCCGACAAGGCCACCCGCGACGCGCTGATCCGCGACAAGATCAGCGGCGCCAACTGGCAGTCGCACCTGGGCCAGAGCCCGTCGCTGTTCGTCAATGCCGCCACCTGGGGCCTGCTGGTCACCGGCAAGCTGGTCTCGACCCACAACGAGGCGGGCCTGACCCGCGCGCTGACCCGCATCATCGGCAAGGGGGGCGAGCCGCTGATCCGCAAGGGCGTCGACATGGCGATGCGGCTGATGGGCGAGCAGTTCGTCACCGGCGAGACGATCTCCGAGGCGCTGGCCAACGCGCGCAAGTACGAGGCCGAGGGCTTCCGCTATTCGTACGACATGCTGGGCGAGGC
Source organism: Cupriavidus sp. (assembly GCA_031180665.1). Taxonomy (GTDB): domain Bacteria; phylum Pseudomonadota; class Gammaproteobacteria; order Burkholderiales; family Burkholderiaceae; genus Cupriavidus. The sequence continues at coordinate 9,312 of JAPSLP010000018.1, forward strand.
GGCGATGACCGAGGCTGACGCGCAGCGCTATCTGGCCTCCTACGAGCAGGCGATCCATGCGATCGGCCAGGCCTCGCGCGGTCGCGGCATCTACGAAGGCCCGGGTATCTCGATCAAGCTGTCGGCGCTGCATCCGCGCTACAGCCGCGCGCAGCACGAGCGCGTGCTCGGCGAGCTGTACGGCCGGCTCAAGTCGCTGACGCTGCTGGCGCGCCAGTACGACATCGGCATCAACATCGACGCCGAGGAAGCCGACCGGCTGGAGATCTCGCTGGACCTGCTGGAACGGCTCTGTTTCGAGCCCGAACTGGCCGGCTGGAACGGCATCGGCTTCGTCGTGCAGGGCTACCAGAAGCGCTGCCCGTTCGTGATCGACTACCTGATCGACCTGGCCCGCCGCAGCCGTCACCGCCTGATGATCCGGCTGGTCAAGGGCGCCTACTGGGACAGCGAGATCAAGCGCGCGCAGGTCGACGGCCTGGAGGGCTATCCGGTCTACACGCGCAAGGTCTACACCGATGTGTCGTACCTCGCCTGCGCCCGCAAGCTGCTGTCGGTGCCCGACGCGATCTATCCGCAGTTCGCCACCCATAACGCGCACACGCTGGCCGCGATCTACCAGATCGCCGGCCATAGCTACTACCCCGGCCAGTACGAGTTCCAGTGCCTGCACGGCATGGGCGAACCGCTGTACGACCAGGTGGTCGGCCCGGTCGCCGAGGGCAAGCTGAACCGGCCGTGCCGGATCTACGCGCCGGTCGGCACCCACGAGACGCTGCTGGCCTACCTGGTGCGGCGCCTGCTGGAGAACGGCGCCAATACTTCGTTCGTCAACCGCATTGCCGACGACACCATCTCGCTGGACGAGCTGGTGGCCGACCCGGTCGCGCAGGTCGAGCGGATGCACAAGGAAGAAGGCACGCTGGGCCTGCCGCATCCGCGCATTCCGATGCCGCGCAGCCTGTACGGCAAGGCGCGCGCCAATTCCGCGGGCCTGGACCTGTCGAACGAGCATCGCCTCGCCTCGCTGTCGTCGGCGTTGCTGCATGGCGCGACCGAACGGCTCAGCGCCGAGCCGCTGTTGGGCGTCAGTGGCGCCGATGGCGTCGGCGGCGGCGCGACCGCGCCGGTGCTCAATCCTTCGGACCATCGCGATGTGGTCGGCCAGGTCACCGAGGCCAGCGCGGCCGACGTCGAGGCGGCGCTGCAGGCCGCCGTCAATGCCGCGCCGATCTGGCAGGCGACCCCGCCCGAGGTCCGCGCCGCCGCGCTGGAGCGGGCCGCCGACCTGATGGAAGCGCAGATGCAGGCGCTGATGGGCGTGATCATGCGCGAGGCCGGCAAGACGTTCTCGAACGCCATCGCCGAAGTGCGCGAGGCGGTCGACTTCCTGCGCTACTACGCGGTGCAGGTGCGCGAGCATTTCTCCAACGACACGCACCGCCCGCTCGGTCCGGTGGTCTGCATCAGCCCGTGGAATTTCCCGCTGGCGATCTTCACCGGCCAGGTCGCCGCGGCGCTGGCCGCCGGCAATACGGTGCTGGCCAAGCCCGCCGAGCAGACGCCGCTGATCGCGGCGCAGGCGGTGCGACTGCTGCGCGAGGCCGGTGTGCCGGCCGGCGCGGTGCAGCTGCTGCCGGGCCGCGGGGAGACCGTCGGCGCGGCACTGGTTGGCGATGCGCGCGTCAAGGGCGTGATGTTCACCGGCTCGACCGAAGTCGCCCGCCTGCTGCAGCGCAATCTCGCCGGCCGCCTCGATGCCGCCGGCCGCCCGGTGCCGCTGATCGCCGAGACCGGCGGCCAGAACGCGATGATCGTCGATTCGTCGGCGCTGGCCGAGCAGGTCGTCGCCGACGTCGTGTCCTCGGCCTTCGATTCGGCGGGTCAGCGCTGCTCCGCGCTGCGCGTGCTGTGCCTGCAGGAGGATGTGGCCGACCGCGTGCTGGAGATGCTCAAGGGCGCGATGGCCGAGCTGACCATGGGCAACCCGGATCGCCTGTCGACCGACGTCGGCCCGGTGATCGACGAGGAGGCGCGCGCCGGCATCGTCAAGCATATCGAGGCGATGCGCGCCAAGGGCCGGCGCGTGCATCAGGCCGATGCCAACGCGGCGCTGTCGGCCTCGTGCCGGCATGGCACCTTCGTGCCGCCGACGCTGATCGAACTGAACAGCATCGGCGAGCTGCAGCGCGAGGTGTTCGGCCCGGTGCTGCACGTGGTGCGCTACCAGCGTTCGCGCCTGGACGCGCTGCTCGAGCAGATCAATGCCACCGGCTACGGCCTGACCATGGGCGTGCACACCCGCATCGACGAAACCATCGAGCACATCGTGTCGCGCGCCCATGTCGGCAACCTCTACGTCAACCGCAATATCGTCGGCGCGGTGGTCGGCGTGCAGCCGTTCGGCGGCGAAGGGCTGTCGGGCACCGGTCCGAAGGCCGGCGGCCCGCTCTATCTGCACCGACTGCTGTCGACCTGCCCGCAGGACGCGTTCGTCGCGGTCGCCCGCGCGGCGGCAGCGGACGCGCCAGCCGCGCAGCCGCATGCGGCCCTGCGGCCAGAGGCCCAGGCCGCCTTCGATGCCTACCGCCAGTGGGCGGCCACGGTGCCCGCCCCGGCGCCGGAGTTGGTGCAGCAGTGCGAGCGCTTTGCCGCCGCCTCGACCTCGGGCATGACGGTGACGCTGCCGGGCCCGACCGGCGAGCGCAATACCTACACGCTGCTGCCGCGCGACACCGTGCTGTGCCTGGCGCCGAACGAGGCCGATCTGGCCACGCAGCTGGCCGCGGTGCTGGCGGTCGGTGCCGGAGCGTTGTGCCCGGACGCCGAGCCCGCGCGGAGCCTGTATGCGCGGCTGCCGAAGGCAGTACAATCGCGCGTCCGCCTGGTTGCCGACTGGAGCGCGGCCGACGTGGCCTTCGATGCGGTGCTGCACCACGGCGACTCGGACCAGCTGCGCGCGGTCTGCGAACAGGTCGCGCAGCGGCCCGGACCGATCGTCGGCGTGCAGGGGCTGGGCCATGGCGACACCGGCATCGCGCTGGAGCGTCTGCTGATGGAGCGCTCGCTGTCGGTCAATACCGCGGCGGCCGGCGGCAACGCGAGCCTGATGACGATCGGCTGACCGCAACGACTGAACGCCCGACCCGGGCCGACGTAGCGGTCGGGACGTCCGGTCGGATGTCGGGGTCGGGCGCCAGACAGGCGCAGGTGCGGCGGCGATCCCGCCCGCGCTGCGCCACCAAGAAGGCGTGGTCCGCAGGGGCGGACCGAACGCTTCCGAGAGTGCAGTGAACCGGCCTACAGGCTACCCAAGGAGAACGGATGAACACGACCTTCCACAAGACGGCGCTGACCGTCGCACTGACCATCGCCGGCCTGACCGCGGCATCCGCCGCCTTCGCGCAGGCGCAGGAGATCAAGCTCGGTTTCGCCGCGCCGATGACCGGCGGGCAGGCGCAGTACGGCAAGGACATGCAGAACGGCGTGGTGCTGGCGATCGAGCAGATGAATGCCACCAAGCCCAAGATCGGCGGCAAGGAAGTCAAGTTCGTGCTGCTGTCCGAGGACGACCAGGCCGATCCCAAGACCGGCTCGGTGGTGGCGCAGAAGCTGGTCGACAACGGCATCCAGGGCATGCTCGGCCATTTCAACTCGGGCACCAGCATCCCGGCCTCGACGGTCTACAACCGCGCCGGCATCGCGCAGATCGCGATGGCGACCGCGCCCGAGTACACCCGCCAGGGCTTCAAGACCACCTTCCGCATGATGACCTCCGACACCCAGCAGGGTTCGGTGCTCGGCAACTACGTGGTCAAGAAGCTCGGCGCGAAGAACATCGCCATCGTCGATGACCGTACCGCCTACGGCCAGGGCCTGGCCGACGAGTTCGAAAAGGCCGCCAAGGCCGCCGGCGGCAAGATCGTGCGCCGCGAGTACACCAACGACAAGGCGGTGGACTTCAAGGCCGTGCTGACCAACATCAAGCGCAGCAACCCGGACATCATCTTCTTCGGCGGCGCCGAGACGCAATCTGCCCCGATGGCCAAGCAGATCAAGGAACTGGGCCTGAAGTCGCCACTGGTGTCGGGCGAGATGTCGAAGACCGACAACTTCCTGAAGCTGGCCGGTCCGGCCGCGGAAGGCACGGTGGTGTCGCTGGCCGGCCTGCCGCTGGAGCAGATGCCGGGCGGCGCCAAGTATGCGCAGGACTACGAGAAGCGTTTCAAGGGCAAGGTCCAGACCTATTCGCCGTACGCCTACGACGGCGCCACCGCGCTGATGACCGCGATGGTCAAGGCCGGCTCGGCCGACCCGGCGCGTTACCTGCCGGTGCTGGCTGCGACCAACATGCCGGGCGTCACCACCAAGACGCTGGCCTACGACGCGCGCGGCGACCTGAAGGACGGTGGCATCACCGTCTACAAGGTCGTGGGCGGCAAGTGGACCGTGCTGGAGACGCTGGGCGGCAAGTAAGCCCGTGTTCGGCCCCGCTATCGTCGTCGTTCCCGCGGATGCGGGAATCCTGCGACGTTGAACGCCACTGGGTCCCCGCATCCGCGGGGACGATGCTGTTTGTCAGCGGATTCACGCCACCCCTCGGGGTGGCGTTGTTTTTGGGGCGCGATACTCGCGCGCACGGCCTTCCGCGGCCTTGCCTCGCCGGTGGCGCATAATCGCGGTCTTGCCTTTTCCTGGCTATCCCAGTTGTCTCTCTTTGCCCATCACCCTGAAGGAGTACCCGTGTCCGCGCAGCCAGTCAGCTACGACCACGCCATCGAGCTAGCCACGCAGGAGCGCTACGACGAAGCGCTGGCGGTGATCGACGCGTTGGCGCGCCAGCGGCCCGAGGTCGTCGATTACGAGGCGCTGCGCGCCCGCCTGCTGTTCGACAAGGGCGAGCCGGAGCAGGCGCTGGCCGCGCTTGACGCGGCGCTGGCCCGTTTGCCCGATCTGCCGCTGCATCCCGCGCACCGCTGGGCCTCGCGCGGCGTGCTGGCACATCGCTACGGCATGCTGCTGATGAACCAGCAGCGTTTCGCCGAGGCGGTGCCCTGGCTGGAGGAGGCTGCCCGGCGCAACGGGCTGGCCACCGGCGAATGGAGCGCGCAGTTGCACGCGGGACTGGCGCACTACCGGCTGGGCCGGTTCGCCGAGGCTGGCCGTTATTGGTACGACCTGCTGTATCGCGCGCCGGATCTGGGCGCGCACGACATCCTGAGCCTGGCGGCCGCCCACGTGCAGGGTGCGGAGGCCGAGGGCCAGCGCGCCGAACCGATGCTGCGGCTGTGCCTGGCCCGCATCGGCCTGGACAATGCCGACCTGCTCGAGATGAGCGAGGAGCAGGGCGATGCGCTGGCCGCGCAGCAGGCGCAGATGGTGCTGGCCGAGACGCCGGACCACCCGCACGCGCGGCGCATCCTGGCGCCGCTGCGCCTGCGGGCCGGCGATCTTGCCGGTGCGCGCGACGATCTGGCGGTCTACCAGAGCCAGCTGCCGGACCCGAAGGCCCAGGTACGCGAGCTCGAGTGGCGCCATCAGGGGGGCGAGGCCGAGCCCTGGCGCGATTTCGTGCTGACCGGGGCCGCCACCGACGCGCATGGCTATTACCTTGCCGGACTGGCGCTGGCCGACTTCATCGAACGCGTACCGGCCTCGGCGGACGCGCTGCAGCCGCAGCTGCTGCGCGCCTGGCAGACGGGGCTGGCCCGCTTCGAGCAGTATTTCGCCACGGGCGAGGGCGGCTACGATGACGCCGATCCGCACATCTATTCGCTGCTGTGCGATCGCCTCGCGCGCCGCCTCGATCTCGACGATCCGGCGCAGCGCGACGAGCGCATCGCGCTGCATGAGAAGGGCATCGCGGTCAGCGATTTCATCGAGCACTGGCTCGATCTGCTGGCCTGCCACGACGCCGCCGGACGCCATCCACGCGTGGTGGAGATCGCCGGCGAGGTGCTGAACCGCTATCCGCTGGACCGCCATGCCGGCCACGTGACCTGGGTGTTCAGCCGGCTGATCCATGCCTGGAAGGCGATCGGCGGCACCGAGGCGATCGGCGCGGCGCGGGCCGCGATCGCGCATATGGAGACCCGGCTCGACGCGCTGCCGGTCGAGGAGCGCAGCGAGGCGGCGCTGTCGATGGCGCATGCGCGCACGCATTTCGCCACACTGCTGGCGAACTCGGCCGGCTCGATGGAAGCGCGCGAACGCGCGCTGGCGCTGGACGAGATCGAGGCGCTGCAGGCGCGTGCGGTGGTGGTCGAGGACGCCTGGGTCTACGACGCCTTCGGGCGCATCTGGCGGGGCCTGGCCGACAACGAGCGCGCGTTGCCCCTGTTCGAGCGCGCCATTGCACTGACCGAGGGCGACGCCGAGGACCAGGCGGCGGCGCGTTTGCAGCGCGGGCTGATCCGGCTCGACGCGCAGCAGTACGCCGAGGCATTGACCGACTTCCACGCCGCCTTTGCCGTGCGCGACGATTGGGAGGCCGACGTGCATCTGCATGCGGCGCAGGCCGCGCTGGGTCTGGCCCGGCGCGAGGAGGCACGCGCGCTGTTCCTGCAGGCGCGTGCACGTGGGGCCGCGCAGGGCCGCACCCGCGCGTTGTACGCGAAGGTGGAAAACGCACTGAAGGCGACGCGGCCGGCCTGGAAACTGTGGGGCGTGTAAGCGTGACGCACAGACGGCGCGCGCAAGCGCAGACGCCATCCGATCGTGCGTCGGCAGAAACCTCAGCAAAACTCGTGCCTTGTCGGACAAACCCGGACATGGGTTCAAAGGCCCTTCCGTTAGGATGTCACCCATGAATGGATTGAGCCAACTATTTCCGACCTGGCCGCTCGCACCCAGCGGGCTGTTCTGGGTCGGCCTCGCGCTGGTCGGCGCGGGCCTTGCCGGCGAAGTGTGCCGGATGTATTTGAGATTGCCGCGTATCGTCGGTTATGCCGCCACCGGTCTTCTGGCCGGCACGCTAGGCCGGCCCATCGTCGACCAGACGATGATTGCGCAGACCCGCATCCTGATCGACATGGCGTTGGCGCTGGCCCTGTTCGAGCTCGGCCATCGCCTGTCGCTGGTCTGGCTGCGTGCCAATCGGTGGCTGCTGTTTACCAGTGCCTCCGAGAGCCTGCTGACGTGGGGCCTGGTCACCGCGGTGCTGCAATGGATCGGCGTCAGTCCGACCGTCGCCATCCTGGCGGGCGGCATCGCGGTCAGCACGTCGCCGTCGATCGTGCTGCAGCTGAAGAACGAATTGCGTGCCGAAGGCCAGGTCACGGAGCGGCTGATGGCGATGACCGCGCTCAACAGCATGTATGCCGCGGTGATCGTGCAGCTGGCGACCGGCTGGCTGCACTCCGAATACGGCAATCTCGGCGCGGCGCTGCTGCATCCGCTGTATCTGCTGGTCGGCTCGTGCCTGCTGGCATGGCTGGTCGGCAAGTTGAGCCAGGCGATCTATGCGCGGATGCCGGCCGACGATCAATACAGCTTTCTGGTGCTGGTCGGCATCGTGCTGTTCACGCTGGCGCTGACGCGGCTGCTGAAGCTGTCGATGCCGCTGACGCTGCTGCTGGCTGGCGTCGTGTTCAAGCATCAGGACAATCAGCCGCGCGTGTGGCCCGCGCATTTCGGCAGCGCCGGTACGCTGCTGATCATCGTGATGGTGGTGTCGCTGGGCCTGCCGGTGACCGTGCGGGACTGGTCCATCGCCGGCGTCGCCGCGATCGTGCTGGTGCTGCTGCGGCATCTGGCCAAGCTCGGTGGCGTGGTGTCGCTGGGTTCGTTCTCGGGCCTGAGCATCCGGCAGTGCGTGGCGCTGGGCCTGGCGCTGGGGCCGATGTCGGGTCTGGCCTACCTGCTGATGAGCGATGTGGCGCGGCTCTATCCTGAAACCGGGGAAATGCTCAACGCGATCGTGCTGTGCGCGCTGGCGATCGAGCAGATCGCGGCGCCGGTGCTGGCCGCATGGGCACTTCGCTATGCCGGCGAGGTCAGAGGCAATGGAGGAGGGCGCTGATGTCACTCGAACCGTTCAAGCAATCCGAGGCGCTGACCTTCGGCGTCGAGCTGGAAATGCAGCTGGTCAATCGCCACGATTACGATCTGGCGCCGTTTGCGCCCGACCTGCTGAGGCTGCTCAAGGGCGCCCAGCATGCCGGCGACATCAAGCCGGAGATCAGTCCGTCGATGATCGAGATCAGCACCGGCATCTGCCACGACTACGCGCAGGCGTTGTCGGAACTGACGACGATGCGCGACCTGATGGTCGAGGCCTCGCATTCGCTGAACCTCGGCATCTGCGGCGGTGGCACCCACCCGTTCCAGCAGTGGGCCGACCGCACCATCTCGGACTCGCCACGCTATCAGTACATCTCCGAGCTGTACGGCTACCTGGCCAAGCAGTTCACCGTGTTCGGCCAGCACGTGCATATCGGTTGCCCGACCGCCGACGATTCGCTGTTTCTGCTGCATGCGATCGGCCGCTATGTGCCGCACTTCATCGCGCTGGCGGCGTCCTCGCCGTATGTGCAGGGCGTCGATACCGGCTTCGCGTCCGCGCGACTGAATTCGGTGGCAGCGTTCCCGATGAGCGGCCGCGCACCCTTCATGCTGACCTGGGACGCCTTCACCGCGTACTTCGAGAAGATGCGCAAGACGGGCGTGATCGAGAGCATGAAGGACTTCTACTGGGATATCCGTCCCAAGCCGGAATTCGGCACCATCGAAGTCCGGGTCATGGACACGCCGCTGACGGTTTCGCGCGCCTGCGATATCGCCGCCTATATCCAGGCACTGGCGCGCTATCTGTTGCTGTCGCGCCCTTTCATGCCGGAAGAGGACGACTACCTGGTCTACACGTTCAACCGCTTCCAGGCCTGCCGCTTCGGACTCGACGGCGAGTACGTGCATCCGAACGAACTGACGCGGATGCCGATCGCCGACCATATCCTGTCGATCTGCGACGTGCTGGTGCCGCACGCCGAAGCGCTGGGTTCGCTCGAGGCGCTGGCCAATATTCGCATGCTGGCCGCCAGCCGCAGCGGCGACGCCGAATGGGCGCGCCAGGTCGATGCCGATACGCGCAGTCTGCGCGAGGCAGTGCGGCAGAGCTGCGACCGCTGGGCAGGCTGAGCGTCGCCGTGCGCCGCTGCGAACTCCGTGTTCGAAGGCGCGGCGGTCAAACCCCGTGCGGGATGTTGTCGCCGTCGCCGAGGCCGAGCCGCTGATTGGCCGGCACGGCAACCGCCAGCAGCTTGGGCGGCGGCAGGTTCAGCCCCTTCATCATGTCGATGAATTCTTCGCGCGTGCGGCCGCACAGCCGGCTGTTGGTGGCCCGTTCGTGACCGATGGTCGAATGGGTACGGCCCTTGTAGTCATGGGCCGGATACACCAGCGTGTCGTCGGGCAGCGCGAACAGCTTGCGCGTCAGGCTGTCGTACAGCGTGCCGGCGTCGCCGGACTGAAAGTCGGTGCGTCCGCAGCCGTCGATCAGCAGCGCATCGCCGGTAAAGACCCGGCGCACCACGCCGCCGTCCGGCTGCGGCTCTTCCCACAGATAGCTCATGCTGCCGGCGGTATGTCCTGGCGTATGGATGGCACGCAGCGTCTGCGCGCCGAACGCGATGGTGTCGCCGTCGATCAGCTGCTTCAGCGCGGGCCGGATATCGCAGCCCGACGGCGCGGCGGTATGCGCGCCGGTACGTTGCGCAAGATGGCCGGCCGAGGTGATGTGGTCGGCGTGCGCATGCGTCTCGATGACCCAGGCTAGGCGTACCCCGGTCTGCTGCACCAGCGCCAGATCGCGCTCGAGCTGACGGTCGACCGGATCGATCAGCACGGCGTCGCGCGTCGCTGCGTCGATCAGCAGATAGGTATAGGTGCTGGACTCGGGGTCGAACAGTTGATGGAAGGTTTGCATCTGCGGGAATACGAACGGTGAGCCGCCTCGCGCTCAAACTTCGAATACGTCGGCGAGGTGTTCGGCGCTCAGCAGCCGCTCTCCCCAGGCCTGCAACTGTTCGGGAGAGGCTTGGTTCAGCCGCGTTTCTACTTCAGTAGGCAGAGGGCCGAAGCGTTTGGTAAGCAGGTTCTGGAAAAACAAGGCTTGACCCTGCTGCAGCCCTTCCTGCCGGCCCTCTTGCCGCCCTTCCATCAGACCCTCCCGTTTGTAGTTGGCCTTCCACTGCGCAATATTTGTCGACAGCGACATTTCCGCCTCCATCAGGTTGTGTACATCCGTGAAATCCAAACCGGCATGGCGATGCCGTGAGCCTACATCCTTCAGCCAACGTACGAAAGTGTTCGACAAGACCGGGTTATCCGCCACGCGCTGTCTGAGCCAGCGGACCGCATCCAGCAGCGTTTCCTCGCTGGCCGCATTTTCGAAGCGGAACACCGCGGCGACCAGATTGTCGAGCTTGGCGAGTGCTTCGTCCGTGTATCGGCTGGCGTCTACCAGCAGATACTCGCAGCGCGGCTGGTAGCGAGAGAGTTCGCCGGGCAGGCGCGGTGACAAGTCGGCGATGTCGGTCGTGGCCGTCCACTTCCCCTCGCCGTTGTAGATCACGATAGGCAGGACCGGGGGCAGGCGACCACCTGCGAGCATATTCTGACCACGGATGAGCTCCAGATCCAAGCACGTGATGTAATTCGTCATGCGAATCGCCATATGACGATCGACGGTGCTCTGAAACTCGATCAGCAAATAGAGATAGACCCACTCACCGCCGGCCTGGATGCGCCATACCATGTCGCTCGCATGTTGGCGGAAACCGTCGGTGACATACGCTCCGGATCTGCGTTCGAGGGTGTCGAAGTTCAGGGTTCGAACCCAGTCGCCGGGCACGAAATCGCGCAGCAGATCACGGACGAGGTCCGGCGTGGAGAACAAGCTCTTGTAGCAGGCATCGTGGTTTGGCATGGCTCGCGCATCGCAGTTGCGGAGCCGAGAGAATGCCGCGCCAAAAAGCGGCGGGATTCCACAAAAGTGCGTGCTACTTTAGTGTTCGAACGAGAGGGGGCCGAACCTCAGCATTCGACGATATTGACCGCCAGCCCCCCGCGCGCCGTTTCCTTGTACTTGGTCTTCATGTCGGCGCCGGTCTCGCGCATGGTCTTGATCACCGAATCGAGCGAGACATAGTGATTGCCGTCGCCGCGCAGCGCCATGCGGGCCGCGTTGACCGCCTTGACCGAGGCCATCGCATTGCGCTCGATGCAGGGAATCTGCACCAGCCCGCCGACCGGATCGCAGGTCAGGCCGAGGTTGTGTTCCATGCCGATCTCCGCGGCATTCTCTACCTGCTCCGGCGTGCCGCCGAGCACGGCCGCCAGCGCGCCGGCCGCCATCGAGCAGGCCACGCCGACTTCGCCCTGGCAACCGACTTCGGCGCCGGAGATCGACGCATTGAGTTTGTACAGCAGGCCGATCGCGCCGGCCGTCAGCAGGAAGTCGATCACCCCGCGCTCGTTGGCGCCGGGCACGAAGCGATCGTAGTAGTGCAGCACGGCCGGGATGATGCCTGCCGCGCCGTTGGTCGGCGCGGTCACCACGCGGCCGCCGGCGGCGTTTTCCTCGTTCACCGCCATTGCATAGAGATTGACCCAGTCCATTACCGACAGCGGGTCGGACAACGTCCGTTCGGCGCGCTCGGTCAGATTGCGGTACAGCTCCGGGGCGCGCCGTTTGACCTTGAACGGGCCAGGCAGCTCGCCATCGGTACGGCAGCCGCGCGCGACGCACGCCTGCATCACCTGCCAGATATGCAACAGGCCGGCGCGCACATCCGCTTCGCTGCGCCAGGTGCACTCGTTCTCGAGCATCAGCTGCGCGATCGACTTGCCGCTGCTGCTGGCCATGTCGAGCATCGCGCGTCCGCTGCGGAAGGGATGCGGCAGTTGCCGGTCGGCCTCGAGCACCTGCGTATTGGCCGCACCGGCGCTGACGACGAAGCCGCCGCCGACCGACAGATAGCGGCCTTCGCGCAGCGTCGCGCCGGCGGCATCGAAGGCATGGAACTTCATGCCGTTCGGATGCTCGGCCAGCGCCTCGCGCCGGTAGAACGCGATATGTTCCTTCTCGACGAAGGGGATCGGATGCTTGCCGAGCACGGCCAGCGTGCGCGAGGCGCGCAGCTCGGCCAGCCTGGCATCGATGGTGTCCGGATCGATGGTGTCGGGCGCCTCGCCGAGCAGCCCCAGAATCACGCCCTTGTCGGTGCCGTGCCCCTTGCCGGTGGCGCCGAGCGAGCCGTACAGCTCGACCCGCACGCTGGCCACCTGCGCCAGCAGGCCGTCGCGCTCGAGCCCATGCGCGAACATGCCGGCCGCGCGCATCGGTCCCACCGTATGCGAGCTGGACGGTCCGATGCCGACCTTGAACAGGTCAAATACACTGACAGCCACGTTGGTCTCCTATCGTTTGCCGGGGGGGCGGCTCCCACCGTCGCGGGCCCTCCGGCCAGGCGCGATGCGGGTCAGACCGGCCGGTCGTCCTCGGGGCGTTCCCACAACGAAACGCCGGGCCCGGGCGGTTCCTCCGGCAGTTCCTTGCGCTTGAGCACGCTGATGGCGCCGTCGTTCTCCAGGATCGCGATATAGACGTCGTCCAGGCTCGCGCAACCCTCGCGCCGCAATACCTTCATCAGATCGTCGCTGGTCAGCCGCGCGCCGTGCATGACCTTGTCGATGACCTTGCCATGGCGGATCAGCAACTGGGGGTGGCCTTCCACCGCGTACTCGAACTTGCGGCTGCGCCAGCTGAGCCAGCTGACCAGCACGTTGATGCCGATCAGCGTCGCGGCGAGGATCAGGCCCGCGGATACCGATTTGTCATCGCCGACCATGGCGTTCTGCACGCCCTCGGACAGGATCAGCAGCAGGATCAGATCGAACGGTGTCATCTGGCCGATCTGCCGTTTGCCGCCGAGTCGCATCATGACCAGCAGCGCAAAATAGACGATCAGCCCTCGGACGATGAATTCCCACCACGGTGCGCTCAGCTCCCACATCGACAGTCTCCTTACCGATGACAGCCCCGGCGCGAAGGCCGGGAGCCACAGGCCCGAACGCGGAACCGCGTCCGGGCGGCGATGGAGCCGCCGTGCCGGATCGCCTGCCGGCGTCCGCTGGCTGCGCTGGCTTACTCCTCGTACGCGCTCATCGGCACGCACGAGCAGAACAGATTGCGGTCGCCGTAGACGTTGTCGGCCCGGCCAACCGGCGGCCAGTATTTCTGCGTGCGCAGCGAGGCGACCGGATAGGCGGCTTCCTCACGAGTGTACTTGTGGTTCCACTCGTTGGCAGTGATGACCGCCGCGGTGTGGGGTGCGTTCTTCAGCGGGTTGTCCTCGCGATCGAAGCTGCCGTCCTCGACACGGGCGATCTCCTTGCGGATGGCGATCATCGCGTCGATGAAGCGGTCGAGCTCGTGCAGCGCCTCGCTCTCGGTCGGCTCGATCATCAGCGTGCCCGGCACCGGGAAGCTCATGGTCGGGGCATGGAAGCCATAGTCCATCAGGCGCTTGGCGACATCCTCGTTGCTGATGCCGGTCGCCTTCTGGATCGGGCGCAGATCGAGAATGCACTCGTGCGCGATATGGCCGTTGCCCCCGGTGTAGAGCACCGGGTAGTAGTCGGACAGCCGCTTGGCGACGTAGTTGGCCGCCAGGATCGCGTTCTCGGTGGCCGCCGTCAGGCCGCGCGCGCCCATCATCGCGATATACATCCACGAGATCGGCAGGATGCTGGCCGAGCCGTAGGGCGCGGCCGAGATCGCACCGATGCCGTCGTCCGCGCGGCGATAGCCGCTGCTGGTGTGGTTCGGCAGGAACGGCGCCAGATGCGCGCCGACCGCGACCGGACCGACGCCCGGGCCGCCGCCGCCGTGCGGGATGCAGAAGGTCTTGTGCAGGTTCAGGTGCGACACATCGCCGCCGAACTGTCCCGGCGCGGCGGTGCCGACCATCGCGTTCATGTTGGCGCCGTCGACATAGACCTGGCCGCCATGGCTGTGGACGATCTCGCAGATGCGCTGCACGCCTTCCTCGAACACGCCGTGCGTGGACGGGTAGGTGATCATGATCGCGGCCAGGTTTTTGCTGTGCTGCGCGGCCTTCTTCTCCAGGTCCGCCAGATCGACGTTGCCGTCCTCGTCGCAGGCGACCACCACCACCTGCATGCCGGCCATCTGCGCCGAGGCCGGATTGGTGCCGTGCGCCGACGACGGGATCAGGCAGATATTGCGATGGCTCTCTCCGCGGCTCGCGTGGTAGGCGTGGATGATCTGCAGGCCCGCGTATTCGCCTTGCGAGCCGGCGTTCGGCTGCAGGCTGACGGCGGCGTAGCCGGTCGCCGCGCACAGCATCGCCTCGAGCTGGGCGATCATCTCGCGGTAGCCGACGGTCTGGTCGTCCGGCGCGAACGGATGGATGCTGGAGAATTCGGGCCAGGTGACCGGAATCATCTCGCTGGTCGCGTTCAGCTTCATCGTGCACGAACCCAGCGGGATCATCGTGCGGTCCAGCGCCAGGTCCTTGTCGGCCAGCATGCGCAGATAGCGCAGCATCTCGTGTTCGGCATGGTGCGTGTTGAACACCGGATGCGTCAGGTAGGCGCTCTGGCGCGACAGCGCGGCCGGATAGCCGTCATCGGCCGCGGCTTCCAGTACGTCGAAGGCCGGCACCTGCTTGCCCTGCGCGAAGATCTCCCACAGCGCGACCACATCGTCACGGGTGGTGGTCTCGTCCAGCGAGATGCCGACGTGCGTGGCTCCCGCGCGGCGCAGATTGAGGCGGCGCGCGGCGGCCGCAGCGTGGATCGCCTCGGTGGCGGCGCCGGTCTCGATGGTCAGCGTGTCGAAGAAGGTCTCGTTGCTGCGCGCGTAGCCCAGCGCCTGCAGGCCGCCGGCCAGCGTCGCAGTCAGGCGATGCACGCGTTGCGCGATGCGCTTCAGGCCCTGCGGACCATGGTAGACCGCGTACATCGACGCCATGACCGCCAGCAGCACCTGGGCGGTACAGATGTTCGAGGTGGCCTTCTCGCGGCGGATATGCTGCTCGCGTGTCTGCAGCGCAAGCCGGTAGGCCTGGTTGCCCTGCGCGTCGACGGTGACGCCGACCAGGCGCCCCGGCATCGAGCGCTTGTAGGCGTCCTTCACGGCCATATAGCCGGCGTGCGGGCCGCCGAAGCCCAGCGGCACGCCGAAGCGCTGCGAATTGCCGACAGCCACGTCGGCGCCCCATTCGCCCGGGGCGGTCAACAGCGTCAGCGCCAGCAGGTCGGCCGCGGCGACCACCAGGCCGCCCGCCGCATGCACCGCATCGGCGATCGCACGGTAGTCCGCCACGTCGCCGTTGACGCCCGGGTATTGCAGCAGCACGCCGAACGCATGCGCCTGCGCGGCCTCGGCGGCGGGACCGACCTTGACCTCGATGCCCAGCGGCAGCGCGCGCGTGCGTACCACTTCGATGGTCTGCGGCAGCACGTCGTCGGCCACGTAGAAGGTATTGGACGCATGCTTGTTTACACGCTGCAGCAGCGTCATCGCCTCGGCCGCGGCCGTGCCTTCGTCGAGCATCGACGCGTTGGCGATATCGAGGCCGGTCAGGTCGGTGACCATCTGCTGGAAGTTCAGCATCGCTTCCAGGCGGCCCTGCGAGATCTCCGGCTGGTACGGCGTGTACGCGGTGTACCAGGCCGGGTTCTCGAAGATATTGCGCAGGATCACGCCCGGCGTCAGCGTGTTGTAGTAGCCCTGGCCGATGAAGCTCTTGAACACCTTGTTCTTGCCGGCGATGCCGCGCAGCTTGGCCAGCGCGGCCTCCTCGGTCAGCGGCTCGGTGAATTCGCCCAGCGGCATGCCGTCGCGGCGGCGGATTGCGGCCGGGATGATGGCCTCCATCAGCGCGGCGCGGCTGTCGTAGCCCAGCACCTTCAGCATGTGCTGCTGTTCGGCGGCGTCGGGACCGATATGGCGGTGGGAGAAGGCGTCGCGAGCTTCGAGTTCGGCCAGCGAAGGGCGAGCGGATTGAGCGGCGTTCATGGGCAGGGGAGCGTTCATGGCAAGTGACTCGGAGAGACGGGCCGGGACATGGTGGTCAGCCATGGTCCCGGCGCCGCGGGCGGGGCGCCGGGCTCAGGCGCCGACGCTGGCCTTGTAGGCGTCGGCCGTCATCAGGCCGTTGACGTCGTCGCTGTTGGCGGGCTTGATCTTGAACAGCCAGGCCTCGAAGGCGTTGGCGTTGACGCTTTCCGGCGCGTCCTTGGCGGCGTCGTTGACGGCGACCACTTCGCCGGCCACCGGTGCGTAGATGTCCGATGCGGCCTTGACCGATTCGACCACGGCCAGCGCGTCGCCGGCGCCGACCGTCTTGCCGACCTCGGGCAGTTCCAGGAAGACGATGTCGCCGAGCGCATCCTGCGCGTGATCGGTGATGCCGATCGTCAGCGTGCCGTCGGTTTCGACGCGCACCCATTCGTGCGACTCGGTGTACTTAAGGTCAGCGGGGAAATTCATCGAGATTCTCCAATTTCAGATTCTTGTGTCGCGCCGCCGCGTGCCATCGGGATGAAGGGGCCGCAGGGCGCAGCGTGACCGGGTGGACGATGTCCGAAGCGAGCCGTCAGCTCACGAGTGCCTTGCCATTGCGCACAAACGGCAGTTTAACCACAGTCGCATTCAGTTTGCGGTCGCGGATCAGCACCTGGACTTCGCTGCCGAGCGCCACATCCTTGGGCAGGCGCGCGAAGGCGATCGATTGGGACAGGGTCG
Organism: Cupriavidus sp.; assembly: GCA_031180665.1. Lineage (GTDB taxonomy): Bacteria > Pseudomonadota > Gammaproteobacteria > Burkholderiales > Burkholderiaceae > Cupriavidus. The sequence goes on from JAPSLP010000018.1 coordinate 26,086, forward strand.
GGCTGAAGGTGCCCGAGGTGATTTCGCCCTCGCCGGCGGCAGTCAGCACGGTCTGATGCGCGCGCAGCACGCCGCCCTTGTCCCGCAGGATCAGGCCGGCGAACTGCTGGCGCTGGCCGCCGGCCAACAGCGCGGCCTTGCCGACGAAATCGCGCTCGCTCTGCAGATCGACGGTCCAGGCCAGGCCCGCGTCGAGCGGCGAGGTATGGATATCCATGTCCTGGCCGTACAGGTTCATGCCGGCTTCCAGGCGCAGGGTGTCGCGTGCGCCGAGTCCGGCCGGACGCACGCCGGCGGCATGCAGCTTTTCCCAGACCGCGGCGACGTTGTCGGCCGGCACCACCAGCTCGAAGCCGTCCTCGCCGGTGTAGCCGGTGCGGGCCACCATGATCTCGCCGATCGCCGGGTCCCGGATCACCATCGCGTTGAAGGGCTTGAGCGCTTCGCTGGGCTGCGTCGACGGGAATGCGCTCCAGACCTTGGCGCGCGCGTTCGGCCCCTGCACGGCGACGATGGCGAGCGGCGCTGCACCATCGGCGGCGTTATCGGTACGGCGCGGGGTGATCGCCACGCCGGCGCCGGTGTCGGCATTGCGCTGGCGCATCCAGTCGATATCGCCGGTCGCGGTGCTGGCGTTGACTACCAGGCGGAAGCGGTCTTCGGCGAAGAAGTAGACGATCAGGTCGTCGATCACGCCGCCGTTCGGGTCGAGCATGCAGGAATACAGCGCCTTGCCCGGCGTTTGCAGCTTGTCGACGTTGTTGGCGAGCAGTTCGCGCAGGAAGGCGCGGGTATTGGGGCCGGCGAGATCGACGACGCACATGTGCGAGACGTCGAACATGCCCGCATCGCTGCGCACCGCGTGGTGTTCCTCGATCTGCGAGCCGTAATTGACCGGCATGTCCCAACCGCCGAAATCGACCATGCGGGCGCCGAGGGCGCGATGGATGGCGTTGAGGGGCGTGGCCTGGAGCGTCATGGATTCCTCGGAGCGTGGCATCGTTCGGTCCGGCGCGCGCGGCGCGCCAAACAAAAAAAGGGTCATCCGTCGCGCGGCTCGGTAAGAACCGTCGCGACGGATGACCCCCTCTGTCCTCGATACCTGAGAGATTACGGCCGGCCTTGCTGCCCTTGTCGGACTCGCTGGCCACACCGTGCGCCCCTTCGGTGGACACGCTCATCATCCAATTGATGAATGACGGGTGTCGCTCTCCAGAGTTCGGCATACATCGTGTGCATGCTGCGAGTACACGAAATGCGCGATCCGCCCGGTCCATGGTGCCTGAGAGTTTTCGGGTGATTCCCCTTCGGCGGCGCGAATGACGATACAGTCGCGCGCTCTCCCGGACGGATGGCGCGACTCTAACCGCAGGCTTGGCGGCTGTCAACGCGAGAGCGGCGCGTTGCAGAACACGGTCCCGGGACCTCGGCCGGACCTGCCTCCGTGTTAACATCGCCGGCTTCGACCCATTCGCGACCCGTCCCCGAACGCGTCGCCCTGCGGCCCGCGCCCCACGCGATGCGGTCCGACCTCCCGCTGTACCCGACCTCCGATCCCCGACCGATGACCCACGGACTGAACGCCGCCCAATCCGAAGCCGTCCGCTATCTGGACGGCCCCTGCCTGGTGCTGGCCGGCGCCGGTTCGGGCAAGACCCGGGTGATCACGCAGAAGATCGCGCATCTGATCGAGGACAAGGGCTTCGAACCGCGCCACATCGCCGCGGTGACCTTCACCAACAAGGCCGCCAAGGAGATGCAGGAGCGGATCGCCAAGCTGATGGAGGGCAAGACCCGCGACGGCAAGCGCATCCCGCTGCGCCAGCTGACCGTCTGTACCTTCCACTCGCTGGGCGTGCAGATCCTGCGCGCCGAGGCCGAGCACCTGGGGCTGAAGCCGCAGTTCTCGATCATGGACGCCGACGACTGCTTCGGCCTGATCCAGGAACAGCTGGCGACCACCGACAAGAAGCTGATCCGCAGCGTGCAGAGCACGATCTCGCTGTGGAAGAACGGCATGATCGACCCCGAGACCGCGATCGCCGAGGCCGCCGACGCCGACCAGCACCAGGCCGCGCTGATCTACCGCAACTACGTCGCCACGCTGGCGGCCTACCAGGCGGTCGACTTCGACGACCTGATCCGGCTGCCGGCCGAGCTGTTCGCGCGCGACGAAACCGTGCGGCTCAAGTGGCAGAACCGGCTGCGCTACTTCCTGGTCGACGAATACCAGGACACCAACGCCTGCCAGTACCAGTTGCTGAAGCTGCTGGCCGGCGGCTCGCATCTGCGCGCACCCGCCTTCACGGCGGTCGGCGACGACGACCAGGCGATCTACGGCTGGCGCGGGGCCACGCTGGACAATCTGCGCCTGCTGCAGACCGACTTTCCGAACCTGAAGGTCATCAAGCTGGAGCAGAACTATCGCTCCACGGTACGCATCCTGCAGGCCGCCAACGCGGTGATCGCCAACAACCCCAAGCTGTTCGACAAGACGCTGTGGAGCGAGCACGGCATGGGCGACCCGATCTCCGTGACGCAGATGAACGACGAGGAGCACGAGGCCGAGTCGGTGGTGTTCAAGCTGTCGGCGCACAAGTTCGAGCGGCGCGCGCAGTTCCGCGACTACGCGATCCTCTATCGCGGCAATCACCAGGCGCGCCTGTTCGAACAGATCCTGCGCCGGGAGCGCATCCCCTACGTGCTGTCGGGCGGGCAGAGCTTCTTCGACAAGGCCGAGATCAAGGACATCTGCGCCTATCTGCGGCTGATCGCCAATCCGGACGACGATCCGGCCTTCATCCGCGCGGTCACTACGCCCCGGCGCGGCGTCGGCAATACCACGCTGGAGGTGCTGGGCACCTTCGCCGGCCAGGCCAAGGTCTCGCTGTTCGAGGCGGCGATGATGGGCGGCATCGAAGGCAAGCTGCAGCCGCGCCAGCTCGAGCCGCTGCGCACCTTCTGCGAGGCGATGGTGCGCCTGGCGGACCGCGCCGCGCGCGACCCGGCCACCGAGGTGCTCGACGACCTGATGGAAGGCATCCACTACGAAGCCTATCTGTACGACACCTTCGACGAGCGACAGGCCCAGGCCAAATGGACCAATACGCTGGAGTTCCTCGACTGGCTCAAGCGCAAGGGCACCAAGCCGGAGCCCGCCGACGGCGAGGCGACCGGGTTCGACACCGCCGACGGCTTCGGCGACGAAGGCAAGAACCTGCTGGAGCTGACGCAGACCGTCGCGCTGATGAGCATGCTCGAGGGCCGCGAGGAAGACCCCGACGCGGTGCGGCTGTCGACGCTGCACGCGTCCAAGGGCCTCGAATATCCGCACGTGTTCCTGGTCGGCGTGGAGGAGGGCATCCTGCCGCATTGCCGCGAGGACGAGGACCTGAGCGACGAGAAGATCGAGGAGGAGCGCCGCCTGATGTATGTCGGCATCACGCGCGCGCAGCGCAGCCTGCATATCAGCTGGTGCAAGAAGCGCAAGCGGGCGCGGGACACCTATTCGTGCCAGCCGTCGCGCTTCATCGGCGAGATGAAGCTCGAGGAAGCCCCGGCGCCCAAGGACGAGACGCCCGCGATGAGCCCGAAGGACCGGTTGGCGGGTCTGAAGGCGCTGCTGGGCACCAAGGCCACGACCGGCTGAAGCCGCTGCAGCGGCTGCAGCGCAGCGCCGGGTACGCCTGGCGCCGAGGCTCCGGGCGACCGCTGAATCGTCAGCCCTTGATGTCGATCCAGTCCGGCGCGCCCCTGCCTTGCCAGCATCGAAGCGGTTTCGTCAGAAGGCCGCGCGTAGTCTGGCGTGGCCGAACGCGGAACGTAAAAAAGCCAGCGGCATGCCGCTGGCTTTGGCTTGCTGAAAAGGCCTGAACGGCCATCCTGTCGTTCCCGCGAAAGCGGGAATCCAGCGTCTCTGAAAGCCACTGGGTCCCCGCATCCGCGGGGACGGGTTTGTCGGCAAACCGGGTTTCTGGTCCTGCAGAGGCGAGCGCCGCGCTGGCGCCCTCCGGTTCTTACTTCGACGCGTTGACCATGTAGTCGGCCGCGGCAATCACGTCGGCGTCCGGACCGGCGTAACCACCCTTCGGCGGCATCACGCCCTTGCCCTTCAGCGCGAAATTGTGGACTGCGTCCATGCCTTCCTTGATGCGCGGCGCCCAGGCGGCCTTGTCGCCGACCTTCGGCGCACCGGCGACGCCGGCGGCGTGGCACGCGGCGCAGACCTGATCGTAGACACGCTTGCCGACCTCGGCTGAAGCCGCGGCGGGAGCTGCAGCCGTGGTTTGCGCCGGAGCCGCAGCGGCCGGAGCGGGAGCGGCCGGTGCCGCCGGGGCAGCGGCGGCAGGAGCCGGAGCAGCCGCCGCAGCGTCAGCCGCCGGTGCGGCGGGTTCCGAAGCAGCAGCGGTGGTCGCTGCGGCCGGTGCGGGCGCGGCAGGCTCCTGCAGCTTGCCGCCGGCCGAGTTGACCAGATGCACCATCGCACGGTCCAGTTCGTAATCGGAGAAGTCGTCCGGCGAGGTACCGGCGCGCGGGGGCATCGCTCCCTTGCCGGCGATCACCGATTTCAGCAGGCCGTCGTGGCCCTGGCCGAGGCGGGCGCTCCAGTCGCCCGCGGCGCCGAACTTCGGCGCACCGGCCGCGCCGGTGGCGTGGCAGGCCGCGCAGACCGCGGTATAGACCTGTTCGCCGGTCTTGAAGACACGCGGCGCATTGGGGTCGCGCAGTTCGAGCGAGGCAACCGGCTTGATGCGGTCAACCACCGCTTCGGCCGTATCGGTGGAGCCGGCGCCTTCCGGGCCACCGTAGCCGACGAAGCTGACCAGCAGAATGATCACGGTGATCGGCACCACAAAGGCGGCGATCACCACAGCGATCAGCTGCTTCGGGGTCTTGATGGGAGACTCGTGTTCGTTATGGACGTCGCTCATGCTGAACTCTCGATTTTGCAGGAAACCCGTGACCGCTCCGCTTGGCGGCCTTTCGTTGGTCCGTGTCTTGGGCCTGACTGCCGCCCCCTCCGCGCCTTCGAGTCTGCCGAGCCTGACAGCCACACCCCATGCCGCCTGGCGCGCCGTCCGTGTGGACGAGACGCAGCCCCGCTTTTGCGCAAATAACGGGCGATTATAGCCGTAAAGCCCCTCCCGATGGCGCGAAAAGCGCTTCGGACGAAACCCGTAGGCCCGGGGAAAACTTGCATCGGCATGGACGCGCTACGGCAAACGCGGTATCCTATGCGACTTTCCGACGGCGGCGTTCGCCGCAGTCGACCGCGCGGCTCCCGCCGCATCTCGTGCGCCCGTAGCTCAATGGATAGAGTACTGCCCTCCGAAGGCAGGGGTTGCTGGTTCGATCCCAGCCGGGCGCGCCAAGTCCCACAACGGTTTCCGGCTTTTGCCCATCCTGCCTGGAAGGCGTACTGCACCCCGATTGCACCTGCGCCCGGGCGCGGGCTCCTACCGGCGGACTTCCCTCAGAGGCTTCACTCACCCTTGGCTTCGGCCAGATACGCCATGGCGTTCCCCTAGCGTCTTTCCCTTCAGCGCTTGCCTGTTCGTGCGATTGCGAATGCGTCCGGTCTCGATATGTCGGTGCCGTCTGGTTCGATCACAGCTGTCGCCAATGGCCCAGCTTGGAACCCTTTTCGGACAACCGGCGCACGGGTTATTCGAGCGGAGAGATGATGTGCGGCCGAATCGATTGGCATTGCCCAACTCAAGCCGCCGGCCGAGTGATATAGAAGGTGCGGAATCGGTCGATATGTTGCGCGTGGAGACTGTGACCGGGGCTCAAATTACCGGTGAGGTATGCCGTAAAGGTTAGAGATAGACCACCTCGACGCACCGCTTGCGGATACAAGATTGGAGCAACTCCAGTGAAAATCGAAGCCAAGAATCGCCTCTCCAGGGGAAGCATCGGCTCGAAGCTGACCGACTTCCTCGATCCACCCGATAAGCTCGATTTCAAATTTTGGTCAGAGCACTTGCGCAATTTGGCGATTATTTCGCTCCTCTCGGCTTTGGGTATCACCTTGGCGAGGCACAGTGAACAGTATGACCCGAATTTTCCGTGGTTTGGTAATGCCAGTGGGGTATTAGCATCGCTCGTCGCCTTCGCCTTCGGGACGATGAATTTGATACGCCCGCTAATAGCGATAGTCCGTCGGCCGGCGCCAGGTGGCAAACGGGTAGCAGTGTTGCTGGCAGCTATTTTTATGATTGCTGAAACCATGATTGTCGTTGGTTTTTTAGGGGCCCCCGCACTTCACGCAATGGGCCGCTAGTTCGCTGCCCATTCTTGCGCAACCAACGACTTCTCGAACGAAGCCGCGGGACATCGTTGAATGCTGAGCCGGCATTCGGACCCCGATGTTGGCCACGAACTCCCGATCATCGATTCCTCCTGACACCACGCTGTCAGCAGCCCCCTCGCAAACTGCGGTCTCCTTCAACGACCGCCGAGGTGGCATCATGCAAAACGTTCTGATCAACTGGCTGGAAATCCCCGTCGTCGACATGGCGCGGGCCGTGCAGTTCTACGAGCGGGTGTTCGAGACGCAGTTGCGCCGCGAGACGATGAGCGAGATCGATATGGCAATCTTTCCGCATTCTCATTCCGGTGGCGCGTTGGTGGCCGGCGAGGGCTTCAAGCCGAGTACCGAGGGCAGCCTGCCTTATCTGCATACGCCGGAGCTCAATGACTTGCTGGGGCGGGTGGCCTCAGCCGGTGGCAAGACGGTCTTTGGCCCGATGGAGCTGCCGGACGAGATCGGCCGGATCGCCCATATCATCGACAGCGAAGGCAACAAGATCGGCCTGCACGAGCCCGTGCCGGCCAACCGCTGACCCTGGCCTGACTGGCCTGATTGACCTACTCGCTCACTCACTCACGCCAATGAGCCGCCGCGCCGACCGACTGTTCCAGATCGTCCAGGTCCTGCGCGGCCGCCGCCTGACCACGGCGGCGCTGCTGGCGCAGCGGCTCGGCGTGTCGGAGCGAACCGTCTATCGGGATATCCAGGCGCTGTCGATATCCGGCGTGCCGATCGAGGGCGAGGCGGGGATCGGCTATCGGCTGCGGGCGGACTTCGATGTGCCGCCGTTGATGTTCTCCGGCATCGAAGTCGAGGCGCTGGTCGCTGGCCTGCGGATGCTGAAGGCCTGGGGCGGCGGCGCGCTTGCCGCCGCGGCCGATCCGGCGCTGGAGAAGCTGGTGGCGGCGTTGCCGCCGACGCGCCGGCTGTCGGCGCAGCAGAGCCGCGTCTTCGCACCTGTCTATATGCACGACAGCAAGGTCCGTGAGGCCTTCGACGTCGTCCACACCGCCATGGGCGCGCAGCGGCTGCTGCGGCTCGATTATTGCGATGCGCAGCAGCGCCTGACAGAACGCGTGGTGCAGCCGCTGGGCCTGTTCTTCTGGGGCAATGTCTGGCTGCTGGCGGCGTGGTGTACCGCGCGCGAGGACTATCGCAGCTTCCGCCTGGATCGCTGCCGGGCGATCCGCATGCTGGAGGACCATTTCCACGAGACGCCGGACCGTTCGCTGAACGGTTTCCTGAAGGCGGTGAAGGCGACCGGCTACTGAAGAGCGCGCTGCGCCGCGCCAGCGTTCCGGTGTTCGGCGCTACACTTGCCGGCTCGATGCACGCCGGTGCCCCACCGGCGTCGCCCCCTATCCATCCCGTCCAGGAGACTCCGCCGTGAGCCCGTCCCAGGTCACGATCCGCGAGGTGTTGACCGGCACCGCAAAACCGTATGGAAAGCCCGGCAAGCAGAGCGCGATCGACAAGCATCCCGTCGGCGCACCCGTCGCCGTGGATACGCTTGGACTGCACGGCGACGAGCAGGGCGACCGCCGCATCCACGGCGGGCCGGAGAAGGCCGTCCATTGCTATCCGTGGCAGCACTACGCGAACTGGCGGCACGACATCGGCCCCTTGCCGGTGCTGGAGCGTGCCGGCGCGTTCGGCGAGAACCTGAGCTGGGCTGGCGGCGACGAGCATGGCGTCTGCCTGGGCGACATCTGGCGGATCGGCTCGGTGACCTTGCAGCTGTCGCAGCCGCGGCAGCCGTGCTGGAAGCTGAACGTGCGTTTCGGCCGCGACGACATGTCTGCGCTGGTACAGCAGAGCCTGCGCATCGGCTGGTATTTCCGCGTGTTGGAACCGGGCAAGCTGCAGGCCGGCGACGAAGCGGTGCTGCTGGAACGGCCGCACGCCGATTGGTCGGTGGCGCGCCTGGCCGGCTTGGTACGCGACCGCGAGACCGATCCCGAACTGCTCGATGCGGTGCTGGCGTTGCCGCTGGTCGATTCGTGGCGGCGGCTGTTCGAGCGCCGTCGCCAGAGCGGCGCGGTCGAGGACTGGACCGCGAGGATGCGGGGATAGCGGGCGCATCGCCAAGGTCAGCTTCCGCACCGCCGGAACTTTGCCCAACGCGCACCGCACTGACCTTGAAGCCTGCCGTCACGCCCCCAGTTGACCGACCATGCCCGTCGCCATCCCCCACCACGAGTACCAGATCACCGCGATCCGCGCCCAGGGGGCGGGCGGGCAGAACATCAACAAGGTGTCGAACGCGGTGCATCTGCGTTTCGACATCCGCGCGTCCTCGCTGGCGGAGGACCACAAGCAGCGGCTGCTCCAATTGCACGACCACCGCATCACGCGCGACGGCGTCATCGTGATCAAGGCGCAGCAGCATCGCAGCCTCGAGCTCAATCGCGACGAAGCGGTGCGGCGCCTGCATGAGCTCGTCGACAGCGTCGCCGTGCCGCCGGCGGTACGGCGTCCGACGCGGCCGACGTTCGCGTCGAAGCTGCGACGGCTGGAGGGCAAGACCCAGCGCAGCCAGATCAAGGCATTGCGCGGGCGGGTGGCGGAGTAGGGTGGCGGCACGCCCCCCTGGCCACTCGCCCCTCGCTCCCACGCCTCTCGTCCCTTCGCCCCTCTCGCCCCTCGCCCCTCGCCCCTCGCCCCTCTCGCCCCTCGCCCCTCGCCCCTCGCCACTCGCCCCTCGCCCCTCGCCCCTCGCCCCTCGCCCCTCGCCCCTCGCCCCTCGCCCCTCGACCCGTCGCCCCTCGGCCCCTCGGCCCCTCGGCCCCTCGGCCCCTCACCCCTCACCCCTCACTCCTCACCCCTCACCCCTCACCCCTCACCCCTCACCCCTCACCCCTCCGCTTGGCAGAAATCCACGGATCGTTGTCCGAAGGCCAGGCGGCGGGACTTTTAAGCTCGGTGCCATCCCTGCGAATGGCCAGGGAATCCCGAGGAAAGTCCCGATGAAGCCGATGTCCCCGATGACCCATGCCCGCGTGCTGGCGATCTGCCAGGCGCTATTCACGTCCGCACTGTCGGTCGACCTGACGCTGACCGGCCTGGTCGGCTACACACTGGCGCCCGACAAGGCGCTGGCCACCGTGCCGTTCGCGCTGATCACGGTGGCATCGGCGGTGACCGCGATCGCCGCGGCCTTCCTGATCGAGCGGCTCGGGCGGCGGCTGGCCTTCTGCCTGGGCGGGATCGCCTGCACCGCGGGCGGGCTGATCTCGGTCTGGGCCATCGCCCATCACGATTTCCTGGCTTTCTGCGCCGGCACGGCACTGGTCGGCGTGTTCCAGGCGTTTGCGCGCTTCTATCGGCTGGCCGCCGCCGATGCCGCGCCGACCGCCGACAAGCCGCGCGCGATCTCGGCCGTGCTGACCGGCGGCGTGGTCGCCGCGGTCTGCGGTCCGGCCATCGCCGCCTGGTCCACCGACCTGATGAGCCCGCTGCCATTCGCCGGTTCCTATGCCGTGGTCGCGGCCTTCGGTGTGGCGACGGTGCTGCTGCTGGCGTTTGCCTATCGCGAGCCGCCTGCGCCGCCGGCCGGCAGCCACCCCGAGTCGCAATTGCCGGCGCGCCCCTTGGGCGAGATCGTGCGCCAGCCGGTGTTCCTGGCCGCCTTCGCCAACAACGGCATCGGCAACGCGGTGATGATGTTCGTGATGACCGCCACGCCGATCGCTGCGGTCGCTTGCAACCACACCATCGCGCAGGGCGCGCAGATCATCGAATGGCATCTGGTCGGCATGTATGCGCCGTCCTTCGTGTCGGGCTGGCTGCTGCAGCGCTTTGGCAATCCGGCGATGCTGATGGCCGGGATCGGGCTGTCGGCGCTGTCCAGCGTGATCGCGCTGGCCTCGACCTCGCTGCCCGCGTTTTATGCCGCCCTGCTTTGCCTGGGCGTGGGCTGGAATTTCATGTTCGTCGGCGGCACGACCCTGCTGACCAGCAGCTATCGCGATGCGGAGCGGGCGCGGACGCAGGCGGCGGCGGAGTTCTCCACCGCGGTGCTGACGGCGGTGGCAACGCTGGCGGCCGGCCAGATCCTGCACCACTACGGCTGGGATGCGGTGAACCTGGCGGCCTTGCCGGCGCTGGCGGTGGCGCTGCTGATCACGCTGGGCTGGCAGCGGCGCAGCCGGGCGCTGGCGCCGGTATGATCGGCCGCATCCCGGCCTTCACGCTCGCGCTGGCGAGAACCTTGCCGCGTTCGCCGCCTTCGCCGCCTTTGTCCTTTTCGTCACCTGCGCCAACCAAGCCCATGCCCAGCCATCTGCATTCCGTCCCCGACACGCCGCGCGTGGTGCTGATCGTCGCACCGGACCCGGCGCAGGAACTCGACGTGACCGGTCCCACCGCCGTGTTCGGGCAGGCCAACCGGCTGTCGGGGCGTGCGGGTCCGGCCTATCACATCCGCATCGCCAGCGTCAGCGACGATGCCGTGATCCGTACCGAGAGCGGCATCCGGCTGCTTGCCGACGCGCCGTTCCACCGCATCGCCGAGTCGCTGCCCGGTCCGGTCGACACGCTGCTGCTGGCCGGGGGCTCGGGGCACGCGGCCGCCGCCGACAACGCCGCGCTGATCCACTGGCTGCGCGAGATGGCGCCGCGCGTGCGGCGGCTGGGCGCGGTCTGCACCGGCGCCTTCGTGCTGGCGGGCACCGGGCTGCTCGATACACAGCGCGCCACCACGCACTGGCGCCATGCCGAGAAACTGGCGCGGCGGCATCCGCGCGTGACGGTCGATGCCGATCCGATCTGGATCCAGGCCGGGCGCCTGTACACGTCGGCCGGCGTCACCGCGGGCATGGACCTGTCACTGGCGCTGGTCGAGGACGATCTGGGGCATGCCACCTCGCTGGCGGTGGCGCGGGAGCTGGTGCTGTTCCTGCGGCGGCCGGGCAGCCAGGCGCAATTCTCCAGCGCGCTGCAGGCGCAGGCGGCGCAGAGTCCGGAACTGAGGGAGTTGCAGGGGTGGATCGCCGACCATCTCGACGCGGACCTGTCGGTCGGTGCGCTGGCCGAGCGCGTGGCGATGAGCCCGCGCAACTTCGCGCGGGTGTTCGCACGGCAAGTGGGGCAGACACCGGCCCGCTATGTCGAGACGCAGCGGGTCGAGGCGGCGCGGCGGATGCTGGAACAGAGCGACCGCCGGCTCGAGACGGTGGCGCGCATGGCGGGGTTCGGCAGCGCCGACGGCATGCGCCAGGCCTTCCTGCGCCATCTGCGCACCACGCCGGAACGCTATCGCGCCGCGTTCCGCGCGCAGTCGACGCAAATGCAGACGCAAACGCAGACGCAGACCCCGGCGCCGCGACAGCAACCGGTCAACGCGGCCGCCTGAAGCGGCCGCCGCCGGCACTGCCGGTCAATCTCAGCGCGTGCCCTGCAGCGCCGCGATGCGGGCCTCGATCGGCGGATGGCTGGAGAACAGCGCCAGCCACGACTTGCCGCCCGAGATGCCCATCGCCTGCATGTTCTGCGGCAGGCCATCGGCTTGCATGCCGCCGAGGCGGCGCAGCGCGGCCACCATCGGCGAGGGCGTGCCCATCAGCCGCGAAGCGCCCGCGTCGGCGCGGAATTCGCGATGGCGCGAGAACGCGGCGACGATGATGCTGGCGAGGATGCCGAACACGATTTCGCAGACGATCACCGTGACGATGTAGCCGATGCCGGGGCCGCTCGATTCCTCGTCGTTACGGCGCAGCATCGAGTCGACGAAGTAGCCGACGATGCGGGCAAGGAAGATCACGAAAGTGTTCACCACGCCCTGGATCAGCGTCAGCGTCACCATGTCGCCGTTGGCCACGTGTGCGACCTCGTGCGCCAGCACGGCCTCGACCTCGTCGCGGGACATGCTCTGCAACAGGCCGGTCGACACCGCGACCAGCGAGCTCTTCTTGGTGGCGCCGGTGGCGAAGGCATTGGGCTCGCCCTCGTAGATGGCGACCTCGGGCATCGGCAGGCCGGCGCGCTGCGCCAGCTTCTCGACGGTCTGCATCAGCCACAGCTCGGTGCTGGTGCTTGGATGGGTAATGACCTGCGCGCCGGTCGACCATTTGGCGATGGTCTTGGACATCAGCAGCGAAATGAAGGCGCCGCCGAAGCCCATCAGCGCGGCGAACGCGAGCAGCGTGCCGAGGTTCAGGCCGTTGGCGGTCAGGAAGCGATTCACGCCGAGCAGGCTCGCGGTGATGCTCAGCACGATCATGACGGCGAGGTTGGTCGCCAGGAAAAGCAGGACGCGTTTCATCTTGGTTCAGTCAACAGGGAAAAAGGCGCGGACAGGGCCGCATGGCGAAGGCCCGTGAGCGATCACGGGGCTTCGGGTTCGGAAACGGCGCGCAGGGCCGGGATCAGCCGCGCGGCGGGCGCGGCAGCAGGGGCAGGTCGGGTTCGGGCAGCCGCAGCGCGGCGTAGGCAGGCGGGCCGGTACGGCCGCCGGCGTCCGTCATCGCGGGCGCCGAGGGGAGCAGCAGCTGTTCGGCCAGATCGGCGCCGGACGGCGCGGCTTCGCCGGCGTCGGCGAGCGGGGTCGAGCCGGGCGCGTTGGAGTCCGATGCCGGATCGCCGATCGCGCTCAACGGATCGGATGCGCTGGCGGCGCTGGCCCGGACCGTGTCGATGATGCCGGCGACGCCGATCGCTTCGGCGAACTCGACGGATTCGATTCCGTGCACCGCCGCGTCGCCCGTGGGCATGCCGGCGCCTGCCCAGCCATGCAGGGGCAGCAGGGCAAGCAGCAGCGGCAGCAGCGACAGCCGGAGCAGCCGCTGCAGCGATCGCACGAAGGTGGCGGGGCGCAGCACGAGGTTCGAGTGGGGTATCGAAAAAGTACCGGGCGGGTACGCTGGCCCACCCGGTTGCGGCGATTCTACCTGAGATGCGAACGCGCCATTCGCCATGGGAGATCGCCCCAAATTGTGTGCCCCCGGGAAGACAGGGAGCCCGCGGCCCCGGGCATCGAAGCGAGCCCGTCACCGGCAGGCGGCTCCGCGCTGGACTACACTGCCCCTTGAAAACCCTGTAATCGCTACAAGGTGAGTGTCATGAGAATCGGAGAACTGGCCCGCCAGTCGGGCTGCGACGTGGAGACGATCCGCTACTACGAGCGCGAAGGCCTGCTCGATGCGCCCCAGCGCGAGGACAACGGCTATCGCCGCTACGGCGAGGCCCATCTGGTGCAACTGAACTTCGTCCGCCATTGCCGCTCGCTGGGCATGAGCCTGTCCGACGTGCGCCGGCTGCGCGATTTCGCGCGCGACCCGAGCGCGGCCTGCGACGGCATCAATTCGCTGCTGGACCGGCAGATCGAGCAGATCCACGCGCAGCGTCTTGCGCTGGAGGCGCTGGAGAGCCAATTGCGGGCGCTGCGGCATACCTGCGAGGAGGGCCACCGGGCCAGCGAATGCGGCATCCTGCAGAACCTGCAGCAGGCGGCCGGCGGCGGACCGTGCGAGTGCCACCGCACCGAAGCCGCGCCCCCGCACTGACCGGCGGCGGTCCGGGGCCACGCCGCTTTGCCGGTGCTGTGCTAGCATCCCGCTAACCGGTCACGCGATTCGTCGCGCCCGCTTTTTTTTTGAGGCCCCGGTTTTCGTTTCCGGATTCCGATGTTCGGGCCACATGGCCTGCCGGACCGCCGGGGCCGAATTCCAACCGATACCTTTGCCGATGTTCGCTCGTCGCTTCGTCTCGTTCGCCCAGGCCCGCCGCCTTGCCCGGCTGGCTGGCGCGCGCGTGGCGCGGCAGATCGCGAACGCGGCCCGCATGCGCGCGCCGCTGATGCGCGCACCGCGCATGGCGGCGAGCCTTGCCGTCGTCCCTCCCCGCCGGATCACGCGCCGAATCTCCGCCCCGCTTGATCCCGCCCGGTTCCCAGCCTAGCCGCACCGCAGTCGCGCCGGGCCAGCCGAACCGGGCCCGAGCCTCCTTTTCCGGATCGTTTTCCCGCCACGCGCGCCGCTCGGAGTTGCCGCACGCGGGACGCCCACCGGCACATCGCCGCGCGGACGTCGATCCTGCCGAATCCAACCAGACAAGCAAGACAAGCGCGCCCAGGCGCGCACAAGCCATACAGGAGCCGCCATGACCGCATCCGCTTCGCAGCAGCCCACGCTGTACCTGACCGAACTCGACGTGACCCGACTGGAGCGCATCGCCAGCCGCGCCCCCGCCAACGGCATCGCCGAGATGCTGGACGACCTGCTGGCGCGCGCGGCAATCGTGCCGCCCGACGCGATCCCGCAGGACGTGGTGACGATGAACTCGACGGTGCGCTGCGCGCTGGAAGGCGACCCCGCGCCGCGCGAGTGGACGCTGGTGTACCCGGACAACGCGGACTTCGAGGCGGGCCGGATCTCGGTGTTTTCGCCGGTCGGCCAGGCGCTGCTGGGTGCCCGGGCCGGGGAGTCGGTCAGCTACCGGCTGCCGGACGGTCGCGAGCAGCGGGTGACGGTGCTCGAGCTGTCCTATCAGCCCGAGGCCAACGGCCAGTTCACGCTGTAGTTCACGCTGTAAAGGGTCGGCCGCCCGGCCCGCGGCGCCTCGTTGGGGGCGCCGCTTGTTCCGCCACGTTGTCGTTTCACGGCGCACAACTCACCGTTCGTCGCAGCCCCATTTGTGGCCGCAAGGCCAGGGACTAACCTTCAACCCGTGCTCACATGGCGACATAGATCGCCCAGGGGCAGCAGGTAGCTGACACATAAATAAAGCTCAGTTGAAGGAGTCCCAAATGATCACCAGCCGTATCATCGGCGGCGCGTTGGCCGTCATCGTGGCTGCGACCTCGGCCGTTGCCGTGGCCGCGCCCGCTACCTCGAGCAAGGTCGGCAAGTTCGACGTCTATGCCGATGCGCTGCGCTCCGGCAAGTTCAACACCTTCACGGACGGCGCCCGCCAGGGCAAGTTCGATACCTTCAGCGAAGGCGCGCGCCAGGGCCAGTTCGATCCCTATAGCGAAGGCAGCCGCCAGGGCCAGTTCGACACTTTCAGCGAAGGCGCCCGTGCGCCGAGCGGCGAAATTGCCGCCTCCTCGCTGGACAATGCCCGCAGCGGCGACGGCACGCTGTACGGCTATCGCGTCTGACGTCGCGCCGGCGCCGCGTCCCGCGTGGCCCCGCCGGGCCACCGCCACGCAAGCGCGCCGGCCGCACCGGTTTATCTCCCACCTGCCCGGTTGACCTCCTTTCCTCCTTCTCTCTCTCTCCGGGTGGGTGTTTTTTATTCCACAGGTCCGCGGCCGATCGAGCGCGCCGGTCGTTACAGCTGGCGCGCCGCGAAGGCGTCGCAGCGGCCGATATCCGCCGATTCGAGCCCGCGCCGCAGCCAGCGGACCCGCTGCTCGCTGGTGCCGTGCGTGAAGGCTTCGGGCACGACATAGCCTTGCGACTGGCGCTGCAGCCGGTCGTCGCCGATCGCGGCAGCGGCCTGCAGCCCCTCTTCGATATCCCCGGGTTCGAGCAACTGCTGATTCGCCCGTTGCGCGGCCGCGGCCCACACTCCGGCCAGGCAATCGGCCTGCAGCTCCATCCGCACCGACAGCTGATTGGCCTGCGCCTCGCCCATGCGGCGGCGCGCGCTGTCGACCTTGTCGGCCACGCCGAGCAGGTGCTGCACATGGTGGCCGACCTCGTGCGCGATCACATAGGCCTGGGCGAAGTCGCCAGCCGCGCCGAAGCGCTTGCGCAGTTCGTCGTAGAACGCCAGGTCGATATAGACCTTCTGGTCGGCCGGGCAATAGAACGGTCCCATCGCGGACTGGCCCATGCCGCAGGCGGTCTGCGTCGCGCCGGTGAACAGCACCAGCGTCGGCGGCTCGTAGCGCCGGTTCAGCTCGGTTTCGAACAGCCGCGACCAGGTGCGCTCGGTGCTGCCGAGCACCTTGCGCACGAACACGGACATGGGATCGTTGGCGGGCGGGCCCTGGGTGGCCTGCTGCTGCGGGGCCTCGGACTGCTGCAGCACCGAGGCGCCCTGCATGATCACGGTGGGATCGATGCCGAAGAAGTACGAGGCGGCGAGGGCGATCAGGATCGTGCCGATGCCGATCGTCTTGCGACCGGCTCCGAAGCCCCTGCCACCTCGCCGGTCTTCCACATGTTGGCTTTCGGCTTCGTCGTCAAGGCGCATGGTGGCTCCGCTGGTTCAGGGACGCGGCCACGGGAGACGGGCGAAGGAAGCCCGGCCGCGAAGTGCCGCCAAGTATAGCAATGGCGGCACTGGCGCGGGCTTGCGGGAAGCGCGCCCCGGCTTATGCGGGCACGGCGCTGGCACTCTCGAGCGCGACGGCGGCCGGCACCTTCGTGCCGCCGACCTCGGCGACCCGCAGCAGATTGGTCGTGCCGCCCTGGCCGAACGGCATGCCTGCCGCGATGGTGATCTGGTCGCCGGGCTCGGCATAGCCTTCGGCCAGCGCCGCGCGGGTCGCCGCGTCGACCATCTCGTCGACGCTCTGCACGTCCGGGCTGACGGTCGAATGCACGCCCCAGGCCAGCGCCAGCCGCCGCGCGATCTCGACGTGCGGCGTGATGCTGACGATCGGCGCGCACGGTCGCTCGCGTGCGGCGCGCAAGGCGGTGGCGCCCGACGAGGTGTAGGTCACCGTCGCAGCCGCGCCGATGATGTGCGTGACCTCGCGCAGCGCGGCGCAGATCGCGTCCTGCCGCGTCGACAGCGGCGCCTCGTGCTGGGCGTCGAGCAGATTGCGATAGAGCGGGTCGCGCTCGACCTCGGTGATGATGCGGTTCATCATCGCGACCGCGGGCACCGGGTGGCGGCCGTTGGCCGATTCGGCCGACAGCATCACCGCGTCGGCGCCGTCGTAGATCGCGCTGGCGACATCGGACGCCTCGGCGCGCGTCGGCACCGGCGAGTCGATCATCGATTCGAGCATCTGCGTGGCGATCACGATCGGTTTGCCCAGCTGCCGGCATACGCGCAGGATGCGCTTCTGCACGCCGGGCACGCGCTCCGGGGGCAGTTCCACGCCGAGGTCGCCGCGCGCGACCATCACCGCGTCCGATACACGCACGATCTCGTCGAGCTGCTGCAGCGCGGCCGGCTTCTCGATCTTCGACAGCACGCCGGCGCGCGTGCCGATCAGCTCGCGGGCCTCGACAATGTCCGACGGACGCTGCACGAACGACAGCGCGATCCAGTCCGCGCCGAGCGACAGCGCGAACTCGAGATCGCGGCGGTCCTTGTCGGTCAGCGCGGGAATCGGGATCACCGCGTCCGGCACGTTGACGCCCTTGCGATCCGACAGCGTGCCGTGATTGACCACGCGCGTGGCAATGCTGCCCGCGGACACCGATTCGATCCGCAGCTGCACCTTGCCGTCGTCGATCAGCAGCGACTGGCCCGGCGCGGCGACGCGGAACAGTTCGGGATGGGGCAGATGCACGCGCGTCGCATCGCCCGGGGTCGGATCGCTGTCGAGCACAAAAGGATCGCCGGCCTTGACCGCGACCTTGCCGACCGCGAAGGTGCCGATGCGCAGCTTCGGTCCCTGCAGATCGGCCAGCACCGCGATCGGACGGCCGGTCTCGGCCTCGACCTGGCGCACGGCCTGATAGCGCTGCCGATGGTCCTCGTGCGTGCCGTGGCTGAAGTTCAGCCGGAACACGTCGGCGCCGGCCTCGAACAGCTGCCGGATCACCGCGATATCGGTGCTCGCCGGTCCCAGCGTGGCAACGATCTTGGCTTTGCGCTGGCGTCTCATGGTGTCTCCTGTTGCGGTGTTTGCAGTGGTGCGGTGTTGCGGTATGGCGGATGTGGTGCGGCACGTTGCCGTGCCGGGGGCGGCTCGATGCCGCTGTTGCGTGCGTTGCCGATGTCGACAGGCGTGGCGACGTCGCGCGGCCATCGTCAGAGAATCAGCATCGCGCGGAAGTCGTTGACATTGGTGCGCGTCGGTCCGGTGACGATCAGATCGTCCAGCGCGGCGAAGAAGCCGTAACCGTCGTTGTCGGCCAGTCGCGCGCGCGCCGACACCCCGCGCGCGGCGGCGCGCTGCAGCGTGTCGGGCGAGAGCAGCGCGCCGGCGTTGTCCTCGGAGCCGTCGATGCCGTCCGTGTCGGCGGCGATCGCGTGAACGCCGGGCAGGCCGTCGAGCGCGACCGCCAGCGACAGCAGAAATTCGGCATTGCGTCCGCCGCGGCCATTGCCGCGCACCGTCACGGTGGTCTCCCCGCCCGAGAGCAGCACGCAGGGCTTGCGCCAAGGCTGGCCGCGCTGCGCGACCTGGCGCGCCAATGCCGCATGCACCAGCGCGACCTCGCGGGCCTCGCCCTCGATGCAATCCGAAAGAATGTGGGCCTCGATGCCAAGGGCGCGCGCGCGCGCCGCCGCCGCTTCGAGCGCCTGCTGCGCGGTGGCCAGCGTCACGCTGCGATGGCCTTCGAAGCGCGCATCGCCGGGCTTGGGCGTTTCGCCGGCCCCGCTCTGCAGATGCGCGCGCACGGCGGCCGGCACCTCGATGCCGTATTTGTCGATCACCGCCAGCGCATCGGCGCAGGTGGTGGCGTCAGGCAAGGTCGGACCGCTGGCGATCAGCGTCGGATCGTCGCCCGGAATGTCGGAGATCAAGAGCGTCTCGACCCGCGCCGGCGCGCATTGCAGCGCGAGCCGGCCGCCCTTGAGCGCGGACAGATGCTTGCGCACGCAGTTCATCTCGCCGATGTTGGCGCCGCTGCGCAGCAGCGCCTTGTTGACGGCCTGCTTGTCGGCCAGCGTCAGCCCCGGTGCGGGCGCGGCCAGCAGCGCCGAGCCGCCGCCCGAGATCAGGCACAGCACCAGGTCGTCGGCACTCAGTCCCTTGACCATCTCGACCATGCGCTGCGCGGCCTGCTGCCCCGCTGCATCGGGCACCGGATGCGCGGCCTCCACGACTTCGATGCGCGCGCACGGCGCGCCATGGCCGTAGCGCGTCACCACCAGTCCCGACAGCTCGCCCCGCCAGTGCGCCTCGACCGCCTGCGCCATCGACGCGGCAGCCTTGCCCGCGCCGATCACCACGGTGCGGCCCTGCGGCGGCGCCGGCAGTTGCGGCGGCAGGCACTGGCCGGGACTGACCGCGGCAACCGCGGTGTCGAACAGCTCGCGCAGCAGCGCGCGCGGATCGGCAAGACTGTCGCGACGCGGCGGCGTCAGCAGGGCGGCGTGGGAATCGGAATACATGGCGGTGCGGGATGAATGTAGGCGGAGCGGGCTCGCGGGTCGCCCTTCGGCAACCAACACGTTGTTTCCGCGCAAGGCGGAATGCGGCGTCTTCGGGAGCCGCTGGGTCCCCGCTTTCGCGGGGACGACGGATCGGTCGGCAAATTCCCGGGGCGCCTCGCGGGCGCCCCGGCGGCTTACTTCGCGATCGTATGGTTCGACATCAGCTCGATCGCGCGGCACAGCGCCGAGTGATCCTGCTTGCCGAAGCCATTGGCGGCGCAGGTGTTGAACAGCTCCTGCGCGGTCGCGGTGTTGGGCAGCGCCACGCCCAGCGCCTTGGCGCCCTGCAGCGCGAGGTTCAGGTCCTTCTGGTGCAGCTCGATGCGGAAGCCCGGATCGAAGGTGCGCTTGACCATGCGTTCGCCGTGCACTTCCAGGATGCGCGACGAAGCGAAGCCGCCCATCAGCGCCTGGCGCACCTTGGCCGGATCGGCGCCGGCCTTCGAGGCAAACAGCAGTGCCTCGGCGACGGCCTGGATGTTCAGCGCGACGATGATCTGGTTGGCAACCTTGGTGGTCTGGCCATCGCCGTTGCCGCCGACCAGCGTGATGTTCTTGCCCATCAGCTCGAACAGCGGCTTGACCTGCTCGAAGGCCTCGGCCGGGCCGCCGACCATGATGGTCAGCGTGGCCGCCTTCGCGCCCACTTCGCCGCCCGACACCGGCGCGTCGAGGTAGGCCGCGCCCAGCTTGTTGATGCGCGCGGCGAAGTCCTTGGTGGCGATCGGCGAGATCGAGCTCATGTCGACCACGATCTTGCTGTGCGAGGCTTCCTTGCCGGCCGCCTTCAGCGCGGCGGCCACGCCCTTCTCGCTGAACAGCACGCTTTCCACATGCGGGGTGTCCGGCACCATGATGATCACGATGTCGGCGCGCTTGGCGACCTCCTCGGCGCTGGTGCAGACCGTGACGCCAGCGTCGACCAGGGCCTGCGGCGCGGGATTGACGTCATGGACGAACAGCGTGTGGCCGGCCGCGCGCAGGTGGCCGGCCATCGGCGCGCCCATGATGCCCAGGCCGATGAAGCCGACGTTGCGTTGGTTTGCCATGGTGAGTCTCCTTGGAATGGTGATGAATGAAGTCTGTTGTGCCGTGTCTGTGCTGGGCTGTTCTGTGCTGTTCTGTCGTGGTCCGGCGCGATCACTGCACGCCGAACTGCGCGCGCCAGCCCAGGCCCGCCTCGGTGGTCGTGCGCGGCTTGTATTCGCAGCCGACCCAGCCGCTGTAGCCGATCTGGTCGAGCCACTGGAACAGGAAGCCGTAGTTCAGCTCGCCGGTGCCCGGTTCGTTGCGGCCCGGATTGTCGGCCAGCTGCACATGCCGGATGCGCGGCAGGTTGGCCTTCAGCGTCGCGGCGATTTCGCCTTCCATCCGCTGCATGTGATAGATGTCGTACTGCACGAACAGATTGGGCTCGCCGACCTGATCGATCAGATCGAGCGCCTGTTGCGTGCGCGACAGGAAGAAGCCCGGAATGTCGAAGGTGTTGATCGGCTCGATCAGCAGGGCGATCTTCTCGGCGGCCAGCTTGCGCGCAGCAAAGCGCAGGTTCTCGACCAGCGTCTCCTGCGCCTGCTCGCGCCTGACGTTCTGCGGCAGGATGCCGACCAGGCAGTTCAGTTGCTGCACGCCCAGCACCTTGGCGTACTGGATCGCATCGCCGACGCCGTCCTGGAATTCGCCGACGCGATCGGGATGGCAGGCGATGCCGCGCTCGCCCGCCTCCCACTTGCCGGCCGGCAGGTTGTGCAGCACCAGGTCGAGCTGGAAGCGGTTGAGCCGATCGGCGATCTGATCGGCGTGGAAGGCATAGGGGAACAGGAACTCGACGCCGCGAAAGCCCGCGCGCGCGGCGGCTTCGAAGCGTTCGAGGAAGCCGACCTCGTTGAACAGCATGGTCAGGTTGGCAGCCAGTTTCGGCATGGATGTCTCCAGGGTCTGGGTGGGTTTGTCGGTCGGGCCATCGGGGCGGCGGACGCGTGCCGGTCCAGCGGCCGGCGCCCGCCT
Source organism: Cupriavidus sp. (assembly GCA_031180665.1). Taxonomy (GTDB): domain Bacteria; phylum Pseudomonadota; class Gammaproteobacteria; order Burkholderiales; family Burkholderiaceae; genus Cupriavidus. The sequence continues at coordinate 47,636 of JAPSLP010000018.1, forward strand.
GCGCGCGCGTCAGGCCGTTTCCACTTCTTCCTTCAGGATCGCCGTGTCGGCTTGTTCGTCGACGCGATCCTCGATCGGCTCGAACTCGTTGATGTTGTCGATCTCGGTGCCCATCGCGATATTGGTCACGCGTTCGAGAATCACCTCGACCACCACCGGTACCGAGAACTCGGCCATCAGGTCGCGCGCCTCGGCGAAGGCCGGTGCGATGTCCTCGGGCTTGAACACGCGGATCGCCTTGCAGCCCAGGCCCTCGACCACCTTGACGTGGTCGACGCCATAGCCTTCGAGCTCTGGCGCGTTGATGTTGTCGAAGGCCAGCTGCACGCAGTAGTCCATCTCGAAATTGCGCTGCGCCTGGCGGATCAGGCCGAGGTAGGAGTTGTTCACCAGCACGTGGATGTACGGCACCTTGAACTGCGCCGCCACCGCCAGCTCCTCGATCATGAACTGGAAGTCGTAGTCGCCGGAGATGGCCACCACGTCCGATTCGGGCGAGGCCACCTTGACGCCGATCGCGGCCGGAATGGTCCAGCCCAGCGGACCGGCCTGGCCGCAGTTGATCCAGTGGCGCGGCTGGTTGACCGACAGGAACTGCGCCGCGGCGATCTGCGACAGGCCGATCGTGCTGACGTAACGGACGTCGCGCGGGAAGTACTGGTTCATCTCGCGATAGACGCGCTGCGGCTTGACCGGAACGTTGTCGAAATCGCTCTTGCGGTGCATGGTGCGGCGGCGCTGCTGCACCTCGGCGACCCAGGCCTTGCGGCACGGCAGCCGGCCGGCCTGCTTCATCTCGCGGGCAACCTCGACGAACTGCTCCAGCGCCAGCTTCGCATCGGAGACGATGCCCAGGTCCGGGCCGAACACGCGGCCGATCTGCGTCGGCTCGATATCGACGTGCACGAACTTGCGGCCCTTGGTGTAGACCTCGACGCTGCCGGTGTGGCGGTTGGCCCAGCGGTTGCCGATCCCCATCACGAAGTCGGACGCCAGCAGATTGGCGTTGCCGTAGCGGTGCGAGGTCTGCAGCCCGACCATGCCGGCCTGCAGCGGATGGTCGTCGGCCAGCACGCCCCAGCCCATCAGCGTGGGCACCACCGGCACGTTGACCAGCTCGGCGAACTCCACCAGCAGCTCGGCCGCATCGGCATTGATCACGCCGCCGCCGCAGACGATCAGCGGCTTGGCCGAGGCGTTCAGCATCGAGATCGCCTTCTCGATCTGCGCCCGCGAGGCGGCCGGCTTGTACGGCTGCAGCGGCTGGTACGTTTCCGGATCGAACTCGATCTCGGCGACCTGCACGTCGAACGGCAGATCGATCAGCACCGGACCCGGGCGGCCCGAACGCATCAGGTGGAAGGCCTGCTGGAAGACCTGCGGCACCAGCGCCGGCTCGCGCACGGTCACGGCCCACTTGGTCACGGGCTTGGCGATCGATTCGATATCGACGGCCTGGAAGTCCTCCTTGTACAGGCGGGCGCGCGGCGCCTGGCCGGTGATGCAGAGGATGGGAATCGAGTCGGCCCAGGCCGAGTACAGCCCGGTGATCATGTCGGTGCCGGCCGGGCCCGAGGTGCCGATGCAGACGCCGATATTGCCGGCCTCGGCGCGGGTATAGCCCTCTGCCATGTGCGAGGCGCCCTCGACGTGGCGGGCCAGGTAGTGATCGATCGAGCCGGCCTTGCGCATCGCCGAGTACAGCGGGTTGATGGCGGCGCCGGGTACGCCGAACGCCACGGTGATGCCTTCCTTCTCCAGCACGGCTACCGCCGCGTCCACTGCTCTCATTTTCGGCATGTCTGTCTCCAAGGGTGATCCAATCCGTTGGAGTCGATGCTATTACCGCCTTGGCACTGCGATAAAGGGAAGAGAGATCAGTTGATTCCATACCTCAGGTTTGGAATGATGTCGTCTGGCGCGTGCGCCGGCGCACCGTCCGCATTCATCGGCGTCATGCGTTCCGGCGCATTGCCGGCATAGCGCGCGGCGGATGCCGCGGTCGGGCGGCGCGGCGCACAATCCGTGCGCGGGAGGAGACAAAGGTTGGACAAACTCAAGCAGATCGAAGCCTTCATCTCGGTGGTGGAGCAGGGCAGCATGGCCGCCGCCGCGCTGACCCAGGGCGTCACGCCGGTGATGATCGGCCGGCGCATCAACGCGCTGGAGGCGCGCATCGGCGTCAAATTGCTGCACCGCTCCACGCGGCGCATCGTGGTGACAGAGCAGGGCGCCGCCTTCATGGAGCAGTGCAAGAAGGCGCTGGCCGACCTGGACCGCGCCGAGATGCTGATCGCCGAAGGCCGCCACAAGGCGACCGGCCATCTGATCGTCTCGGCGCCGGCCGCGTTCGGCCGCAAGCATGTGGCGCCGCACGCGCCGGCTTTTCTCGCCAACAATCCCGAGGTGCAGATCTCCTTCAACCTGACCGACCGCGTGGTCGACCTGGTGCGTGAGGGCTACGATGTCGGCATCCGCATCGGCGGCGCGATCGATCCGAACTTCGTCGCGATCAAGCTGGCGACCAACAAGCGCGTGGTGTGCGGCACGCCGGCCTACTTCGCGCAGCATGGCGTACCGCGCACGCTCGACGACCTGTCGCAGCACAACTGCCTGGCGTTCAACCTGCAGGGCGGGCAGCAGCGCGGCTGGTACTTCCGCCAGAACGGCAAGGCCGTCAGCGTGCGCGTGACCGGCAATCTCGACTGCAACGACGGCGAACTGCTGCACCGCTGGACCTGCGAAGGGCTGGGGCTGGGCTGGCGCTCGACGTGGGAGATCCTGCCGCAGCTCGAGAGCGGGGAACTGATCACGGTGCTGGACGAATACGCCTTGCCCGATTACGACATCCTGGCGGTGTACCCGCAGCAGCGTCCGGTGCCGGCGAAGATCCGCTTCTTCATCGAACACCTGAAGACCGAGTACAACCGCCCCGGCTACTGGACCGCGCGTACCGGCTGCGCGTAAGTACCCGAAGCGCCTGCTTTGTGAAGGAGGGCCGATGGCTGCCTGGCTGGCCGACGCCGTGGTGCTGCTGCACCTGCTGTTCGTCGCCTTCGTGGTCGCGGGCGGCGTGCTGCTGTGGCGCTGGCCCCGCGTCGCATGGCTGCATCTGCCGGCCGCGCTGTGGGGCGCCACCGTCGAATGGACCGGCTGGATCTGCCCGCTGACGCCGCTGGAGAACCGGCTGCGGCATGCCGCCGGCGAACAGGGCTATGCCGGCGGCTTCGTCGAGCAGTACCTGCTGCCGCTGCTGTACCCGCAGGCACTGACGCGCGAGACGCAGCTGTGGCTGGGCGCGGTGGTGGTCGGGATCAATGTCGCGGTGTACGCGCTGTGGTGGTGGTCGGGCCGGCGCCGGCGCCGGCGTTGACGGCGCGCACCGCCGAAGGAGAACTCAGGCCAGCAGCGCCGTGACCAGGTCCTTGCCGGCCGGCGCCGGTACCTCGTCGAAGTGCAGCGCGCCTTCGACATGGCTCAGGTGGCCGACCATCAGTTCGACCGCGCGATCGGCATCGCCGGCGCGTGCCGCTTCGATGAATTCGCGGTGCTCGTCCGACGAGCACGCCGCGTCCCGGCGCGACTGGTACAGCATGGTGATCACCGCGCTGCGCATCGACAGCTCGTGCAGCATCTCGGTGAGCACCTTGTTGCCGACCACCTCGGCCAGCAGGATATGGAAGTCGCTGAGCAGGCGGGTCCGGGTCTGGGCGTCGTTGCCGGCCAGCGCCTTCTTCTCCGCCGCCAGATGCCTGTCGATGCGCTTGTAGTCGGCGGCGGTCGCGCGGGCGACGAACTCGCGGGCCAGCGCGGCCTCGAGGATGCGCCGCACGGCAAAGACCTCGCGGGCCTCCTCGGCGCTGGGCTTGGCGACGAAGGCGCCCTTGTCGGGCACGATCTGGATCACCTTGTCCTTGGACAGCATCAGCAGCGCGGCGCGCACCTTGGTACGGCTGACCCGGTAGACCGCCGCCAGAGCCTCTTCGCGCAGCTTGGTGCCGGGCGGCAGGCGGTGCGAGACGATCGCCGCGACGATGTCGTCGGCGATCGCTTCGGCGGTCATGGCGGGGTCGATATGCTCGGGCATGGGGCGCAGCGCGGGCGGCGCGCTTGGGGGAAATGCCGAATTCTATCGTCCCGTGGCTTTACCCGGCACCGGCGCATACCCGGGGGCCGCGGCGTGGCCACCCTCCAGACCGTCCAGCGCATCGAGCACCGGCGCGCTCAGACCCTCGTCCAGTTCGGCGGCCGGGATCTTGCCGTTCAGCACGGCATGCGCGCGTTCGCGATCGATGTCCTTTTCCCAGGCCGCGACCACCACGGTGGCCACACAGTTGCCGATCAGGTTGCCCAGCGCCCGGGCGATGCCGATGAACCAGTCCACCGACAGCACCAGCACCAGGCCGATCGCCGGGATCGCCGGATGCGCGGACAGCGTCGCGGCCAGGATCACGATGGCGGAACCGGGGATGCCGTGCGCGCCCTTGGAGGTCACCAGCGCGACTGCCAGGATGCCGAGCAGGTCGGCCGTCGACAGCGCCGTGTTGGTGGCCTGCGCGATGAACACCGCGGCCAGCGTCAGGTAGATCGAGAAGGCGTCGAGGTTGAACGAGTAGCCGGTCGGAATCACCAGGCCCACCACCGACTTGCGGATGCCCATGAATTCCAGCTTGCGCATGACCTGCGGCAGCACGCTGTCCGACGAGGCCGTACCCAGCACCACCAGCAACTCGGCGCGCAGGTACTTGATCAGCTTGAACACCGAGAAGCCCGACAGCCGCATCACGGTGCCAAGCACCACGGCCACGAACACGAACACCGCGCCGTAGAACAGCACCACCAGGAAGCCCAGCTGCTTGAGCGAGCCGATGCCGTACTTGCCGACGGTGAAGGCCACCGCGCCGAGCACGCCGAGCGGCGCCAGCTTGATGATGAACCCCATCATCTTGAACAGCGTCTGCGAGAAGGTGTCGATCAGCCGGACCAGCGGCCGGCCCGGCTCGCCGATCAGCGACAGGGCGCAGCCGAACAGCACGGAGACCAGCAGCACCTGCAGCACGTCGCCCGACGAGAACGCGCCGATCACGGTCGACGGAATCAGCTTGAGCAGGAAGTCGACGGTGCCGCCGCTGGCCACCTTGGCCGCGTTGTCGACATAGGCGCTCATCGCCGAGGCGTCGAGCGAGGCCGGGTTGACGTTCATGCCGGCGCCGGGCTGGAACACGTACGCCAGCAGGATGCCGAGCGCGAGCGCGATGGTGGTGACGATCTCGAAATAGACTACCGCCTTGATGCCGACGCGGCCGACCTTCTTGAGCTCGCCGGCGCCGCAGATGCCGGCCACCACCACGCAGAACACGATGGGGGCGATCAGCATCTTGATCAGCTTGATGAAGGCGTCGCCGAGCGGCTTGAGCTTGGCGGCGAACTCCGGGAAAGCCAGCCCGAGCACGGTGCCCAGCACCAGCGCGATCAGCACCTGGCCGAACAGCGAGCGCGTGAAGCGGTGGATCGGATGGCGGGGGAGGGGATTGGGGGTAGGCGTGGGCGACCGGCCGGCGCCGGGCTGGGCTGCTTGCTGCATCGTTTGTCTCCAGACGGGCAAGTCCTTACCCGGTCGATGCGGGTCAACGGCTCGCCCTGTTCGATTCAGGACTGCCACCGGCGCCGATCGAGGGCGACGGTGTCTCGGGTTCGGCACACCCGGTGCGTCGGATGTGGGCCTGCGCGAAAGGCCCCCCTGTTGGGGCGGATTTCACGCCGACGACTGTCTGGACCGGATTGTCCGCAGCGCTTTGTCGGAACCTGGACCGGAATATAGTGCATATCTTTTTTGTATGCAATTTTTGAATTCACTGTGCTAACATGGCTTGCATCGATGCTCCCGGGGCGCGCCTGCGCGCCGGGCCAACCGCGCACCAGACAAGCACAACAGCAACGCGCCAGGCGGGCAGCCCAACCGGCTCGCCAAGCCGCAGGCGAGCGCGCTACAGTCATCGCATCCCCGTCCGGGGGCCCGGGTGCCGGCGCACAGCCGGCACGATCCGTTCAGCAGGAGACACGCATGGCAGCATCCACAACGCCCTCCCCGGTGTCCGGCACCGAAGTTGGCGCGCGCATCATGGCCTGGGCCGACGCCCTTGCCGTCCACACCGAGCAGCCGGGCATGCTGACTCGCACCTATCTGACCGAAGCGCACCACGGCGCCGCCGCGCAACTCGCGGCGTGGATGGAAGCGGCCGGCATGACGGTGTGCCGCGATGCCGCCGGCAACGTGATCGGCCGCTATGAAGGCACCGAGCCGGGCGCGCCGGCGCTGCTGACGGGGTCGCATTTCGACACCGTGCGCGATGCCGGCCGTTACGACGGCAATCTGGGCGTGATCCTGCCGATCGCGTGCGTCGCCGAATGGCACCGCCAGGGCAAGCGCTTTCCGTTCGCGATCGAGGTGGTGGGCTTTGCGGAGGAAGAGGGCGTGCGCTTCAAGGCGACGCTGCTGGGCAGCCGCGCGATCGCCGGCACCTTCGACCAGAACGTGCTCGAGAACGTCGACGACAGCGGCAAGACCATGCGCGAGGTGATGCGCGCGGCCGGCTTCGACCCGGCGGGCCTGCCTGCCGCGGCCCATCCGCGCGACAAGGTGCTGGCCTTCGTCGAAGTGCATATCGAACAGGGTCCGGTGCTGCTGAACGAGAACCTGCCCGTCGGCGTGGTGACCGCCATTTCCGGCGCCACCCGCTTCATCGTCGAGCTCGACGGCCTGGCAGGCCATGCCGGCACGGTACCGATGGACATGCGCCGCGACGCGGCGATGGCCGGTGCCGAGATCGGGCTGTTCATCGAGCGACGCTGCGGCGGCACGCCCGGCCTGGTCGGCACCGTCGGCCAGTTCAACGTGCCCAACGGCGCCGCCAACGTGGTGCCGGGTCGCGCGGTGTTCTCGATCGATATCCGCGCCGGCGAGGATGCCGTGCGGCAGGCTGCCGTCGCCGACGTGCTGGCCGAGATCGAACGCGTCTGCGCGCGCCGCCAGGTGCGCGCTCAGGTACGCAAGACGCACGAGGCCGTCAGCGTGCCGTGCGCGCCGTGGCTGCAGCAGCAATGGGCCGCGGCAATCGAGCGCCAGGGCGCGCCGGTACGGCTGCTGCCGTCCGGCGCCGGGCACGACGCGATGGCCATCGCCGCGATCGCCGACGTGGCGATGTTGTTCGTGCGCTGCGGCAACGGCGGCATCAGCCACCATCCGACCGAGACCATGACGGTCGAGGACGCCGCGCTCGCCGCGCGCGTGTTCACCGATTTCGTCGAACACTTCAGCGCCCGTCGTTGATTTGGGCGGCTTGCCGGCCGCCTTCATCCCGAACAAACTCCGCGCCAAGCGCGCCCTCAGCCAACCAGCGAAGAGCCATGACCGCACGAGACAATATGAACCCCACGCAAACCACGTTGACCAACTTCATCGACGCGCACCGTCCCGCGCAGGAGGCCTTCCTCGCCGAGCTGGTCAAGGTGCCGTCGGACAATCCCCCGGGCGACTGCGATGCCCACGGCGCGCGCGCGCGGCAATTGCTAGAGGGCCTGGGCTTCCAGGTCGAGGCGCACAAGGTGCCCGACGAACTGGTCAAGGCGGCCGGCATGATCAGCGCCACCAACCTGGTCGTGCGCAAGACCTTCGGCAGCGGCGGTCCGACCATCGCGATGAACGCGCACGGCGACGTGGTGCCGCCGGGACTGGGCTGGACCAAGGACCCCTACGGCGGCGAGATCGCCGACAGCGAGCACGGCCCGGTGATGTACGGCCGGGGCGTGGCGGTGTCGAAGTCGGATTTCGCCACCTACACCTACGCGGTGCTGGCGCTGATGGAAGCCGAAAAGCAGGGCGCCAAGCTCAACGGCACGGTCGAGCTGCAATTCACCTACGACGAGGAAACCGGCGGCGACATCGGCCCGAAGTTCCTGCTGGACCAGGGCCTGACCAAGCCGGATTACGCGATCTCGGCGGGCTTTTCGTACGGCATCACGTCGGCGCATAACGGCTGCCTGCACGTCGAGGTCACGGTCAAGGGCAAGCAGGGTCATGCCGCGATGCCGCATACCGGCGTCGATGCGATCGAAGCGGCGACCCACATCCTGCAGGCCGTCTACGGCCTGCGCGCCGAACTGGCGACGCGCAAATCCAAGGTGCCGGGCATCGACACCGCGACGCTGAACGTCGGCCTGATCAAGGGCGGCATCAACACCAATGTGGTGCCCGACCTGGTGACGTTCCGTATCGACCGCCGGATGATCCCGGAAGAGATCGGCTTCGACGCGGAAGGCGAGATCCGCGCGGTGGTCGAGAAGGCCGCCAAGGACCGCCCGGGCATCGAGGTCAAGGTCGAGCGCATCATCCTGGCCGAGCCGCTGTCCGAACTGCCGGGCGTGGAAAAGCTGATCGGCGCGCTGAAGAGCCGCGCCGAGGAAGTGTTCGGCGTCGACATCCCGGTGCACGGCGTGCCGCTGTACACCGACGCCCGCCACTACACCAGCCGCGGCATCCCGACCGTGCTGTACGGCGCCGGCCCGCGCACGCTGATGGAAGCGCGCGGCCACAACTCGGACGAAAACCTGCGGCTGAACGACCTGAACCGGGCCACCAAGGTGGTGGCGCTGGCGTTGTCGGATTTGATGGGCTGATCGAGTCCATTTGCCGAGGTACCGATGCAACGCGGATCAGAGACTGATTCCGGCGAACTCCACCCCAATGCTGGCTGCGTTCCACATTGGGGTGTTTTTTTGACGCACACCACGGGCGCCGGCATGTGTCGGTCGCGCGCCGTCCCATGGAACGGAAGTCCGCGCGTCAAATGACCATCAAATGACGCTTGCCCCCGTATGTCACTGATTTTTTTGGGAAACGTTGTCCGCGAGCGCTGCGGCGGCGCCCCCTGGGTCAAACAGCCATCAAATAGGCGTTACGCCCAGAAAGGCACATACTTCATGTACTTGCGCCCGGCGGATTCGTCATAGGCGCGAATCATTCCCGCTTCGACGGCTTCCTTGATGAGCCGCGACGCGACTGCGCTGTTATGCACCTGGATGGCGAAGCGTTCGCGCACCGAGGCGTTGGTCATTGCGTCGCGCTGCACGTATCGAAGGCAGGCATGCAGGTAGCAGGCGCGTATCCGATCGCTCCGTTCCATGCCCGACAGCTCCCGATGGGCAAAGAGGGTGGCGCGCGTGTGGTCGGACACGATGGCAAACTCTGGCGCCGGCAATTGGTACAGCTCGGATTGCTGCACGACCTTGTCGACGCCACTGCCCCGTTCCTCGCAAATGCCGAAGCGGCGCATCATCGATGCAAGCCTTTCGTTTCGTGAGCGCGGCGGGGTATCCAGAAAGCGTTGCACATCGACCAGCGGCGTACCGGGGTTCGTAATCTCGATACGGTCGCGAAAGATCTCGACCATCGGCCCCGCGCCGCCGACCGCAAAATCCTGGTGAATCAGTGCATTGACCAGCAGCTCCCGGACAGCAAGTTCCGGATACGTCGGTATGTCCTTTCGCAGCGCCCTGCCGATGACCTCACTGCCCGGCAGCAGGGCACCGATATAGCCGATCAGGGTTTGGAAGCCCGCCGCATAGCCCTTCTCGCCGATCTGCTCGCGCAACGTGGCGATACGGTCATTGTCACGATATGCGATCACACGCACGGCTTTGCGGCGCAGGCTGTGAAAGTCATCCATTCGCCTGGCAAACAGCAGACCCCCCAAGTGAGTGATATCCCATCGTCCATTGTTTCGCCGAATCAGATCCTCCGCTCTCAAGCGCTCCAGAATCGGGGCTCTGCCATCGGGTAGCGGTGTACCGGTCAATTCGAAATAGCTGGAATAGTCCAGCAGGGTAAGGACATCCTCATCTGTCGCGCCGACATGCGCGACCATGGCTTCGAAGTGCGTATTGTCGAAGATGCGCCAGAGCGCGCGCTCCTTCTCGGGGAACTCCTTGAGCTTCTTCTTCAGCGAACCGATCCTGATGTACTCGTTATGCCGAAACTGAACGGGATGGCGATATGCCCTCCCGACTTCCAGGAGGACGACGCGTTTTCCGTCGATTTCGACCTCCAGAAACCGGAACGATATTTTGGGGTTGAGCATCCGGAGCAACCAGCTCTCGAGCTCTTCGTTTCCTACTTTTGCTTCCCGGGGGCAAAAATCGGTTCCGACGAGGCAGTGCGTTTCGTTGTCGACACCCCATATCAGATAGGCGTGCTGTTTGTCAGCCAGCGCAGCGGAGTTCGACAACGCGGACAAATACTCGCCGATCTGCTCCTCGTCCGCGCGGTTGCGCTTGAATTCGAGCCATTCCGTTTCGACCGGCAAGGAGCAAAGCTCGCGAACAAGGGCAATGAAATTGTCTGAGTGATACGGTGGCTTCATGGCGATGCGAGGGGAGGGGCCGCCTTGGGCCTGACAGTTGGCCCGCCGAAGCCTATCGAACCATGCCCCTCCCTTCTGTCGCCAATGGACAGATTCTGATGCCGCGAGTCAGAACGAAAGGAAACGTCCCGATCCGGTCGGCAGCGGATGCCGGCAGACGACTACTGAGCGGGCTAACCGCAGGCCGTTTCCCCATCTGGCAACGCCGTCGCCCCTGCCCCCAGCGGCCGCTGCATCAGCGCCGTATCGATCCACTGTCCATGCTTGAAGCCGACCGCCTCCAGCCGGCCGGCCATGCGGAAGCCCATGCGTTCGTGCAGCGCGATCGAGCCGTTGCCTTCGCCGCCGGCGGGGCAGGCGATCACGGCGACCATCTGGCGCCACGGGCCGTTTTCGCAGCGGGCGAGCAGCGCGGCGAGCAAAACCGCGCCGATGCCGCGGCCGCGATGCCGCTCGTCCAGGTAGATCGAATCCTCGATGGTGTGGCGGTAGGCGCTGCGCGTGCGATAGGAGGACGCGTAGGCGTAACCGGCCACCACCGGGCGGCCGTCGATCAGCAACTCGGCCACCAGATAGGGCAGGCCCTTGTCCAGCACGGCGGCGCGGCGCTCGCGCATGTCGTCGAGGGTAGGTGGTATTTCCTCGAACGAGGCGCGGCCGTGGAGCACGTGGTGGGTGTAGATCGCGTGGATCGCCGGCAGGTCGCCGTCGGTGGCATCGCGCACGGTCGGCGCGGCAAGAGTGACGTGGTTCGTGGTCATGGCGTCTGGCGTGGTAGCGAAGGGAGCGGGCGGCGTACCGGTTCGCCGGCGCTGCTTGTATAGTCCGTCGTGTTCGCAGGTGACAACGATTGCGTTTCGAGGTGACGAACCCATGATCAAGATTTACCACAATCCGCGCTGCTCGAAGTCGCGGGACACGCTGGCGCTGGTGCAGCACGCCGCCGAACGCCTGGGCGAACCGGTCGAGGTGGTCGAGTATCTGAAGACCCCGCCGACGCTGGCCACGCTCAAGCAACTGCATGCGCTGCTCGATGTGCCGGTGCGGCAGATGGTGCGCGAGAACGAGGCGATCTACGCCGAGCTCGACCTGGCCGATCCGGGCCTGAGCGAGGCCGAGGTGCTGCAGGCCGTGGCCGATCACCCGATCCTGCTGCAGCGGCCCATCGTGGTGCGCGGCCAGCGCGCGGCGATCGGTCGCCCGCCGGAGAACGTCGCCGCGCTGCTTGCCTGAGCGCCGGATGGAACCGAGCCCCAAATAGAAACCGGCCTCCGTGTGGAGGCCGGCCCGGTGCTGGAGGCGCGGTAGCTTCAGGCGGGTCGTTATTTGACACCCAGCCAGTGCATGGCCTCCTGACCGAAAGCGATGGCCGCCAGGACGATCAGCAGCAGTACCAGCGCCACGGTGCTGACGTAGACCGTGGCCTTGGCGATGTCGGCCTCATCGTCGGCGGGGTGGGAGTGGGCGACACTGTGCGCGTGCGGTGGCCGGTGCAGCCGTTCGGCCAGATGCCGCCAGTGAAGATCGGGATGGAAACGCATGATCGACACCTCCTCGACAGGAACGCGCGTCAGGCGGTCTTCACCATAGCAACGGACCGCCATGCATGGCGAGGCCGCCGCAGTTGCGCACGGCGCGGCGTCGGAACGGCCATGCACGCTTTTACTATAGGCGATGGCGGCATGGCGGACCCGCAGCGTGGCGCGGACGCGACCTAAGGGTCAACCCTGCTGTGCAAGGTCGTCGGGCGGCGCGGACGTTTCGGTGGGTTCGGCCGGGGAGGTAGAGCCTGCAGGGGCCGGCGCGATCGCCGCGAGAGCCGCTTCGCGCTCGCGCAGCGCGGCCAGCATGTTGCAGAACATCGCCCCCTGTTCGAGCGCGTCGTCCAGCGCGACATGGGTATGCGGCAGCGGATCGATCCATGCTTCCGGCAGCGCAGCCTTGACGGTGCGGCGATAGCGCAGGCCCGTCAGCGAGAAGCCCAGCGTCTTGATGTCGAGCGCGGCCCAGCCGAACGGGGAGCGGCCGGCGAAACGCATCATGTACCAGAACATCCAGGTGAAATCGAACCCGGCGGGGAAGGCCACGAACACGGGCTTGCCCGGCAGGGCTTCGACCCATTCGACATAGCGCACCAGCGCCTGCTCGGGCGGTTGCAGATCGCGCCGGCACGCGGCCCAGGCCTCGGGCTCGGTCTCCCACCATTTCATCTGCACCGGATGGCCGACCGCGCCGGGCAGCGTTTCCAGATTGGCCGAGAAGGTGCCGAGCACGGTCTTGTCGGCCAGCATCGCCACCGACGCGAACGACAGCATCGAATGCGGCCCCGGGATCGGACCGTCGGTCTCGACGTCGGTGCTGACGTAGATCTCGGGGCGGGTATCGGGCAGCTGTCGTTTGGCCATGGTCGAGGGCGGGGCGCGTCAGGCCACGTCGATCAGATGATCGGCGACGAAGGGGTTGTCGCGCCGCTCGTCGCCGAAGGTGGACACCGGTCCGTGCCCGGGCACGAAGGTCACGTCGTCGCCCAGCGGCCAGAGCCGGGTGCGGATCGAGCGGATCAGGTCGGCGTGGTTGCCGCGCGGGAAATCGGTACGTCCGATCGAGCCGGCGAACAGCACGTCGCCGACGATGGCCAGGCGGTGCGTCCGCGAGAAGAACACCACGTGACCGGGCGTATGGCCGGGGCAGTGGTAGACCTCGAGCGTTTCGTCGCCGAACTGCACCGTATCGCCCTGATCCAGCCAGCGATCGGGCTCGAACGCCTCGGCGTGGCCGAAGCCGAAGCGCTTGGTCTGCTCCGGCAGCTGGTCGATCCAGAACCGCTCGTCACGATGCGGCCCCTCGATCGGCACGCCGAACTCGCGCGAGAGCGCCGCGGCGCCCGCGCAGTGGTCCAGATGGCCGTGCGTCAGCAGGATCTTCTCCAGCGTCACGCCCTGTTCCTTCAGCGCGGCCTGGATCCGCTCGAGATCGCCGCCGGGATCGCAGACCGCGGCGCGCCCGGTGTGCTCGTCGATCAGCAGCGAGCAATTCTGTTGGAACGGCGTGACGGGAATCAGCAGGACTTTCATCGTGAGGGGTTCGGACGGCCGCGCGGCAGGCGCGGCAATGTGAGTGGATCGGTGTTCTGGCCGATGTACCAGCCTATGTCGTCGCATTGTAGCGTCGGCCTTTGATAGACAGGGCAGGGCACGCATATGTGCCGCATGAGTAATTTTCGTTGTATCGATGCCGACTGCAGGGGCTGACCGGAGAATCGCCGCAATCCGTTGTCAGTTCGGGGATTGCGAGCAATTGCACGCCGTAGCCAGACAATTCGTAACAAAATCGCTGTAAATCGCGCGGACGACCGATGTTAGACTCGCGCGATGCTTTGGCCGACCTACCTCCTCACCCATGCTCGCCGCGCGCTCCGCTACGGCTTTCACGCCGTCTGTGCGTTGACGCTGGCCGCCTGTGCGGTGTCGCCGAACGACGATCCCAACGGTGCCGCTGCCGACCCGGATGCGGCGCCGACGGCTGCCACGCCCGCCGCGAAACAGGCGCAGGCGCGCAAGTCCCGATCCCAGAACAACGAGTCGCCGGCCGCCGCCAGCACCGAGACGCCGGCCCCGACGGGCTCCTGGCGCCTGTTCAGCTGGGGCGACGACGACAGCAGCGACAGTGAGTCCGCCTCCCGCGGCACGCCGCGCGGCTCGTCGCTGGAAGGCCTGCGCGCGGATATCGGCACGTTCGAGCAGCGCGGTACGGCGTCGTGGTACGGCAAGCAGTTCCACGGCCGCAAGACCGCCAACGGCGAGCGCTTCGACATGGGCGCAATGACCGCCGCGCACCCGTCGCTGCCGCTGGATAGCTGGGTGCTGGTGCGCAATCTGCGCAACGACAAGGTGGCGGTGCTGCGCATCAACGACCGCGGCCCGTATCACGGCAACCGCGTGCTCGACGTGTCGTATCGCGCCGCCAAGCGGCTGGGCTTTGTCGACCGCGGCCACACCCAGGTCGAAATCCGCCGGCTGTCGCGCACAGAACTGGCCGCGCTGGCACCGCTGCGCGAGCCCGGCATGGACGATGGCGCCACCGACGGCGGCGGCGACGGTATGGACGACGACACCGTCGCCAAGACGGTCAAGCCCAAGCGCGTGGTGCTCAAGACCCGCAAGTCGGCCAGCAAGGCGAATGCGCGCTGAGGCCGGTTTCCCCTTTCTCGCCTCCATCCTCGCGCATCGGCGCGGTTCCGACTGCGCTACCGCCACAGCGGCGGACTACGCGACCCGCTGCCCCGGTCTGGGTTCCACCCGGCTTCCCCGCCGGAGCGCCTGAGCGGCGCCGACCACGATGCCGGCGCGCACGGCTTCGCCTCGCATCTTCCCTGTCTTATTGCTGCTCGCGGCGCGCCAGCGCCATTGCATAGAGCGCCGCGGTATCGGCCCCGGTGATCGCCGCGGCCAGCTTGGCGGCGCGCTTGGCCGGCAACTCCTCCAGCAGCAGCCCCAGTACCCGCTGCGCGTTCGCGTCCAGCGCCGCCTCGCCCTTGGCCGGTGCGCCCGCACCTTCGATCACCAGGACGAACTCGCCCTTGGCCCGCGCCGGATCCGCGGCCAGCCAGGCCGGCGCGTCGGCGACCGCCATCGTCTCGGCCTGCTCGAACAGCTTGGTCAGTTCCCGGCCGATCAGCAGCCGGCGCGTCGGCGGCAACTGCTGCGCGAGCGCGGCGAGCGTGTCGGCAATGCGGTGCGGCGCTTCGTAGACGACCCAGGCGTGCTCGAGCGCCGCCAGCGCTGCGATCGCCTCGTTGCGCGCCTTGGCCTTGTTCGGCAGGAAGCCGGCGAAGGTGAAGCGGCCCGCGCCGGTATCGAGCATCTCGCCGGCCACCGACAGCGCGGTCACCGCGGCGCTCGGGCCGGGCAACGGCACCACGCGATGTCCCGCGGCGCGCACCGCTTCCACCAGTCGCGCGCCCGGGTCGGAGATGCCCGGCGTGCCGGCGTCGGACACATAGGCGATGCGCTCGCCGGCGGCCAGCCGCTCGGCCACGCGCACGCCGGCCTCCCGCTCGTTGTGCTCGTGCACCGCCAGCAGCGGCCGCTGCAGCCCCAGGCGCGACAGCAACTGGCCGGTATTGCGGGTGTCCTCGCACGCGATGGCATCGGCAAGGCCCAGCAGATGCAGCGCCCGCAGCGTCAGGTCGGCGAGGTTGCCGATCGGCGTGGCGACGACGTACAGCGTGCCGGTGGGATAGGACTGGCCGATTGCCAGCGAAATCCAGTCAGTCATGCTTGAGAACTTCCGTTGATGCGCACATTCAAAACCACGGCAAGAGACGGGGCGAAGGACACGTCCAAAGCGCGCGGCGAACGCGCCGAGGCGCGGGCGCTGGCCTATCTGCAGGGCCAGGGCCTGGCGCTGGTGGTGCGCAATTATCGCTGCAAAGGCGGCGAGCTGGACCTGGTGATGCGCGGGCCCGACGGCACGCTGGTCTTCGTCGAGGTCCGTTCGCGCAGCAGCGACGCGTTCGGCGGCGCCTTGGCCAGCATCACGACGACCAAGCGCCAGCGCATCCTGCAGGCCGCCAATCACTATCTGGCGACGCTGGACCACGCGCCGCGCTGCCGGCTCGATGTGGTGGCGATCGGACCGCGGCGGCTCGAATGGCTGCGCGACGCCTTCGGCGCGGGCGAGTCGGAATGACCGGGCGGTGCCATCGCCATCGAACGTACGCATTGCCCGGCGCCGCGGCCGCCGGGCTGTCCGTCATAATGCGCGTTGCGGCGCATGGCCGGCCGGGATTGCCCCAAGCGCGGCGCTGCGGCCCTGCCGGCTGCCGATCCTCTTTCGCATTACCCGCTACAGCAAGGAACGCATGAAGACTTCGCTTTTTTCGCGCGACGCGCTCGCTGAACCGACGCCGGTCCGCGCCTCCGCCCAGGCCGCTCGCCGCGGCAGTCGGCTTGCCGCCGTTGCTCGCGCTACCGCCACCGCCACGCTGATGCTGACCGCCGCCACGCAGCTGAGCGGCTGCTTTCCAGTGATCGCCGGCGCCATGGGGGCCGGCGTGATGAGTGCCACCGACCGCCGGCCGACGTCGATCCAGGCGGTCGACCGCGGCCTGCAGCTCGAGATCGAGAACACGCTGGCGACGCGCTACAGCGGCGCGGCGCGCGTCAACGTCACGGTGTTCAACAAGAAGGTGCTGCTGACAGGCGAGGTGAAGGACACCAATCTGCGCCAGCAGATCGAGCAGTACGTGCGCGGGTTGCCGAACGCGCGCGAAGTCATCAACGAGCTGGAGGTGGTGTCGTCGCCGTCGTTCGCGGCGCAGAGCCAGGACGCCTTCGTGACCAGCAAGGTCAAGACCATGCTGATGACCGCCGAGGGGGTGCCGTCGAATTCCACCAAGGTCACCACCGAACGCGGCGTGGTCTATCTGATGGGCCTGGTGACCCGTCCCGAGGGCGATCGCGCCACCGAGACGGCGCGCAATGTCGGCGGCGTCAGCAAGGTGGTCAAGGTGTTCGACTACATCGACGAGACCGAACGCGCCCGCCTGGACGCGGCCGCATCGTCGCAGAACGCGGCGCCGGGCGAACCCGTCGGCGGCACGCCGGCGCCGGTGCAGAGCACGCCCGCCACCGCGGCGCCAACCACCTCGGCCCCCGCCCCCGTCGGCACCGACCTGTCTTCGCCGGCGACAGTGCCGACCACAGCGCCGACCACAGCGCCGGTGCCCGGTCCGGTCGGACTGCCTCCGGGCCGCAACCTGCCCTGAACTTTCCCGACTCCCGGGCGCGCCGGCCGTCCCACCCGGCGGGCCCGGCGCGCCTTCTTCGCCCTCTCCACCTTCCGGCTGCTCCCGCCCCACCTGCGGCTGACCTACGCTTGTGTTGCGGCGGCCCAATGGCGTTCGCCGTCCGACCATCTGCAAAAACCGCAGTACGCCCGCGCGGGCCGATGTGATAGGGTTGCCCTGCCTTGCGCGTCACTCACGCGCCCCGGCCGGCCGCTCGTCGGGTCCGCCTCGTGCGGCCGATCGATGCGCCGAAGTGCCGAAGTGCCGATCCCAGCGAGGAGCGAGACCATGAAGAACAACAATCCCCTGCGAACCGCCGCGGCTTGTCTGGCCGCCCTGGCGATGTTCGCCATCGCGCCGGCCAACGCCGCCGATCCCACGCCCGAGCAGGCGCGCAATTGGGCCGCGGCCTGCGCCAGCTGCCACGGCCCTTCCGGCCGCGCGCCCGCGGGCAGCCCGGTGCCCGGGCTGGCGGGCCGGCCGCAGTCCTACCTGATCGAACAGATGCAGGCGTTCAAGACGGGCAAGCGCGAGGCCACGGTGATGCACCAGATCGCCAAGGGCTATACCGACGAGCAGATTGCCGCGATGGCGAAGTGGTTCGCCGCCGTCAAATAACAGAGGGGAGGCTGACATGCAACGACGCGAATTTCTGGGCGCGGCGGCGGCTGCCGCGGCCGTCGGCACGCTGCTCGGCGGCTGCGCCAGCGGCGGCACGGCGCGCGCCAGCGGCGGCAAGGTGGTGGTGGTCGGCGGTGGCTACGGCGGCGCGACCGCCGCACGCTATCTGCGCGAATGGAGCGACAACACGATCGACGTGACGCTGGTCGAGCCGAATCGGACTTTCATCTCGTGCCCGCTGTCGAACCTGGTGCTGGGCGGCAGCAAGCGGATCGAAGACCTGACCATCTCCTACGATGCGCTGAGCCGGCGCCACGGGGTCAAGGTGGTGCGCGACACCGTCGCCGCGATCGACCCGTCGAAGCGCCAGGTACGTCTGGCCAGCGGCGGCACGCTGCCATACGACCGGCTGGTGCTGTCGCCGGGCATCGACTTCATGCCCGACGATGTGCCCGGCCTGAAGCGGCCCGGCGGCGACCAGATCCTGCATGCATGGAAGGCCGGCCCGCAGACCGTGGCGCTGCGCCGCCAGCTCGAAGCGATGCGCGATGGCGGCACCTATGCGCTGACGGTGCCGGTCGCACCTTACCGCTGCCCGCCCGGACCGTATGAGCGCGCCTGCCAGGTGGCGCACTATTTCAGCCAGGCCAAGCCGCGCAGCAAGGTGCTGATCCTCGATGCCAATCCCGACGTGACATCGAAGGCGGCGCTGTTCAAGCAGGTGTGGGCCAGCAAGTACAAGGGCATCGTCGAATACCGGCCGCAATATCGGACCGTCGATATCGACCCCGCCACCCGCACACTGAAGTTCGAGGTCCAGGACGACGAGCGGGTCGACGTCGCCAACGTGGTGCCGGCCCAGCGCGCCGGCGCGATTGCCGTGAACACTGGCCTGGCCACCGCCAATGGCCGCTGGTGCGAGGTCGACTTCCTGACTTTCGAATCGAAGGCCGTGCCCAACATCCACGTGATCGGCGATGCCATCCAGATCGCGCCGCTGATGCCCAAGTCCGGCCACATGGCGAACCAGCACGGCAAGATCGCGGCGGCGGCGATCGTCGCGCTGCTCTCGGGCCGGCAGCCCAACCCCGAGCCGCTGTACAACAACACCTGCTACAGCTTCACCTCCGATCGCGAGGTGATCCACGTCGCCAGCGTGCATCGCTACGACCCGCAGAAAAAGACCATGGTGACGGTGCCCGACTCCGGCGGCGTGTCGACGGCGCCCAATACGCTGGAAGGGACCTACGCCTTCGCCTGGGCCAATGCGATCTGGGCGGACGCGCTCGGCTAGGCGATAGCGCGATCGCCCGCTGGCGCGCCGACGCGCTGACGCCGCCGTCAAGCGACTGCAAAGGTCCTGGCGGCCGCGTCGGCGAACTGCGGCCCCTCCGCCGGATCGGCATGAAGCTCTTCTCTTGCACCAAACTGGTTGGTCCATGCCCGGTGCCAACTGCCGATGAAGGGCGAAATACCGAAATACTGGGCGATGTAGGCCTTGTTGGGATGGGTGCGCACCAGCGTCTGCAACAGTTCGATGCCGATGCCCGGGGCCATCATGGCATCCCGCGCCGTCCGGTCGATGGCGGCCGAGATGACGGGGTCGCCCCAGATCGACTGCAACGCACTGCGTGACAGGATCGTGCCCGGTGGCGTCGGTTCGCCATTGAGCGCGCCCGTCAGGAACGCCGCCACTTTGCGTGCGGTTTCCATGCCGATGCGTTGGCCGCCGCCGGGGCCCACATGCAGCGAGTCGATGATGGACTGCTGTATCCGAGCCCTTGTAGGCGCGTCCGACAGAACAAAATCCAGCGCGCAGTGATAGGGTGCCAGGCCCCACCTGGCGTGATCGTTCGCCAGGGTGGCAGCGTCCTCGCTCGTCGCCACGGTCTCGCGCAGCGCTATCCACAGCTGCGGAACGCGATTGCGGCCTGCGCGGTCCATGGCGAAGGAAGCATGCTCGCCGTGGACGATGTAGGGCAACACCAGGTTGCGGGCGTCCTGGAACGACATGCCGCGAATTTCATTGGCCAGTGTGTCGGCGATGTTCTGGACGATCGCGTCGTCGTCGAGCATGCGTCTGAGGCCGGCCAGGGCGCTTCGCTGGTGCGTCGTATCACCGGTTTCGGCCAGACGATAGATATGCCTGCTGGCGGTGCACAATGACACGAGCCGCCGAATGGTGCCGATGTCGCGCCACGCTGCTTCGGCGACGATCGGCACAGACATCGACTTCACGATATCGATCAGCTCCGCGTGGTTGTTCTTTGGCCCCGCCGCCCGGACGCGGTCCAATGCCGCGGATGGATCTCTCATGATGTACATGGTGCCGGCCATGAACGCGATGTCCTCGGCTGGCTTGGCGTGACTGTCGCGCCGGAGCGCGTTTACCACCCTTTCGAAGGCGTCGTCCACGATCCGGAAGGTGCACGCCTGCGCCACGCTCATCCGTTTCTGGCCGTCCAGACCGATGCCACGAAAGACCTTGTCGAACAATTTCCTGCACAGGCCGCGCTGTCGTTGCACCTCTTCGTCCAGTTCTGCGATGGCCTGCGTAGGCCCGTGGGGCAACGGTGAGGGCAGATAGCGGAGATGGCCCGAATAAGGGCCGATCTGCACGGATCCACTTGTCGCGAAGTACGACTTCGCCGCGCCCCCGCCAAAGCCTATCCGGATATGCCAGGCCGTGTCCTGGGCCGCCATCAGCAATTCATTCCCGGGACGGATGGCAGGGAAGATCGAGTTCATGGTTGGCTGCTCCTTCATCAAGATGGAGGAGGCAATGTAGTTGCCCATGCCACGCCTTTGATCGTCTAACGACGCAAGTTTTAACAACGCTACGGTCAGCAGTTCAGCGATGGGGGCTCCCATTCCTCGGCCCCTTGCCTTCCGAACGGGGGTAAACGATATATTCGTCCACACGCATATACGCATATAGTGAACCGCATGAACGAACTGGACCGCGTCTTCGAACAGGTGTCGCACTACTTTGCGCTGCTCGCCGAGCCGACGCGGCTGAAGATCCTGCACGCGCTGTGCGACGGCGAGAAGCCGGTCGGCGCCGTGGTCGAGACGGTCGGCTCCTCGCAGGCCAATGTGTCGCGGCATCTGAACGCGATGTTCCGCTCCGGCGTGCTGGCGCGGCGCAAGGAGGCAAACCTGGTGTACTACACGATCGCCGACCAGGGCGTGGTCGAGTTGTGCCGGACGGTGTGCGTGCAGGTTGCCGCGCGGATCGAGGACGACGCGCAGCAGGTCGCGATGGTGGATCGCTTCATGCCCACCGAGCCGAAGCGGCGCAGCGCGGCGCCGCGCAAGACCGGTGGAGCCGGCGCGGCGCGCTGACAGCAGGACGAAGCGCGCAGCGGTCGCCACCGGCGCGCGCGGACCAATACGAACAGGCATGCCGACCGCGCCCGCAAGGGAGCGCGGCGAGCGGCCGGAGGAGACCGAACGTGCCGGACCGTAGTCGCCCGGGTCGCATCGTGCCCGCGCCGGAACACTTCGTCAGCGCCGACCTGCGGCAGGAGATCGGGCGCCACGGCATCGACAGCCGCCGGCGCGATCTGCTGCGCGGCAGTTTTCTGGCGGCGGCGGGCGCCACGGCCGCAGCGGTGGGCCTGGGCAAGCCGGCGCGCGCCGCGAGCGGCAATGCCGCGGTTGCCCCCGACGGCGATCCCGCCATCGTCAAGCCCCAACCCTGGGCCACCTCGCTCGGCCAACCGGTTGCCGCGCGTCCCTACGGCCAGCCCTCCAGCCATGAAACCGCCCTGGTGCGGCGCGAATCGCCGGGTTTGACCCGCGTCTCGGCGGCCTCGGTCAGCTTCGCGCCGCTGCAGGGCCTGTTCGGCATCATCACGCCAAACGGCCTGCATTTCGAGCGCCATCACCAGGGCTGGCACGACATCGACCCCACCCGCCATCGGCTGATGATCAACGGCCTGGTCAAGGCCCCGCGCGTCTATACGATGGACGAGCTGATGCGGCTGCCGTCGGTGTCGCGCATGCACTTCATCGAATGCGGCGCCAATACCGGCATGGAATGGGGCAATGTCGCGGTGCCGACGGTGCAGTACACCCACGGCATGCTGTCGTGCTGCGAATTCACCGGCGTGCCGCTGCGCGTGCTGCTCGACGATGCCGGCGCGGATCAGCGCCGCGGTCGCTTCCTGCTGGCCGAAGGCGGCGACGGCTCGTCGATGACGCGCACGATCCCGATGGAGCTGGCCGACGAGATCATCGTCGCCTGGGGCATGAACGGCGAGATGCTGCGGCCGGAGAACGGCTACCCGCTGCGGCTGGTGGTACCGGGCGTGCAGGGCGTGTCGTGGGTCAAATGGCTGCGCCGGCTCGAGCTGGGCGACCGGCCGTGGAACACCAAGGACGAGACCCTGCACTACGTCGACATGATGCCGGACGGCATGCTGCGGCAGTACACCTCGATCCAGGAATGCAAGTCCGTGATCACCACGCCGTCGGGCGGCCAGCGCCTGACCGGCAAGGGCTTCTACAACGTCAGCGGGCTGGCGTGGTCGGGCCGCGGCAAGGTGCGCCGCGTCGATGTGTCGGTCGACGGCGGGCGCAACTGGCGCACCGCGCGGCTGGAAACGCCGGTGCTGTCCAAATGCCTGACCCGCTTCAATCTGGACTGGGTCTGGGACGGCTCGCCGGCGATCCTGCAGAGCCGCGCGATCGACGAGACCGGCTACGTGCAGCCGACCATCGCACAACTGCGCGCGGTGCGCGGCACGCGTTCGATCTACCACAACAACGCGATCCAGAGCTGGCTGGTCGCGGCCAGCGGCGAGGTGTCCAATGTCCAGGTGCGATAGCGGCAATGGCGTCCGCGCGCGCTGGCGCCGTGGCGCCACGCTGGCCAGCCTGCTGATCGGCATCGCGGGCGGCGCGGCCCTGTCGACGCTGGCCATGGACACGGTGCAAGCCGCGCAGGCCGAGCCGACTGGCGCGGCTCCGAACAACGGCAAGGACACCAGAGCCGCCCGCGCCCAGCTCGGCCGCCCCGCCACCGCCGCCGAACTGAAGGCCTGGGACATCGACGTGCGTCCCGACTTCCAGGGCCTTCCGCCCGGGCGCGGCACCGTCGCCCAGGGACAGACCATCTGGGACGCGCGCTGCGCCTCCTGCCACGGCGACTTTGGCGAATCCAACGCAGTCTTCACGCCGATCGCCGGGGGCACCACCGCGGCCGATATCGCCAGCGGACGCGTCGCGGCGATGACCGGCTCCCAGCCCTACCGCACCTCGCTGATGAAGCTGAGCACGGTCAGCACGCTGTGGGACTACATCCGCCGCGCGATGCCCTGGGATGCGCCCAAGAGCCTGACCGTCGACGAGGTCTACGCGGTCACCGCCTACATCCTGAACCTGGGCGATATCGTGCCGGCCGACTTCACGCTGTCGGACGCCAATATCGGCGAGGTCCAGCGCAAGCTGCCGAACCGCAACGGCATGACGACCGAGCATGGCCTGTGGCCGGGCCGCGGCAAGCCGGACACGCGCAATACCGCCTGCATGGCCGACTGTGCCGGCCAGGTCGAGGTCAGTTCGCTGATCCCGGAATACGCGCGCGGCACGCACGGCGACCTGGCGGCGCAGCAGCGCGGCTTCGGCCCGGTGCGGGGCGTCGCGACCGGTTCGCCGGAGGACGAGGCCAAGGACACGCCGCAGGCCAAGGCCGGCGCCGCGACCGTAGCCGATCCGGTGACCGCCGCCGCCCCCGCGCAAGCCATTGGCGCGAAGTTGACCGGCCAGTACCAATGCCTGGCCTGCCATGCGCCGGACCGCAAGCTGGTCGGACCGTCGTTCCACGAGATCGCCCAGCGCTATCGGGGCAAGGACGCGCACGGCGCGCTGGCGCAGAAAATCCGCAGCGGCGGCCAGGGCGCGTGGGGGCCGGTACCGATGCCGCCGCAACCGCAGGTTCCAGAATCGGATATTCAAGCCATGGTGAAGTGGATACTTGAGGCAAAATAGCGTATTGGGCCGCCCGGGCGCCCCCATCGAAGGGGCCGGGCCGGACCAATACGCCGCCGTGCCGGGCAGATTCGCTGCCACACGGCCGTGCCGTCCCCACGGCTCATTCCAGTTCGGAGAGGAGAACAATGAAGCAGTTCGTGATTGCAGCCATGATGCTGGCCGGTGCGGCCTCCGCCCACGCCGCCGTCGACGCGGCCAAGGCTCAGGAGATCGCCACCAAGAACGCCTGCATGGGCTGCCACCAGGTGGACAAGAAGCTGGTCGGGCCGTCCTACAAGGAAGTCGCCGCCAAGTACAAAGGCGACAAGGGCGCCATGGCGAAGCTGACCGACAAGGTCAAGAAGGGCGGATCGGGCGTCTGGGGCCCGGTGCCGATGCCGGCCAACCCGAATATCAGCGATGCCGATGTGAAGACCGTGCTGGAGTGGGTGCTGGCCGGCGCGCCGGCCAAGTAATTGCCTGGTGACGGGCCGGCGGTAGTGACGGCAGGCGCTGCCGCGCCGTCGTCGCCGGCCACGGCAGAGCGAGAGCAACGACAGCAGTAACCGGGCGGCGATGCACCGCCCGCGCCAGGCCGGCCGGCCTGGCGACCAAACGAATACCGCGGGGCGGGTAGAAGCAGGAGTGCAGGACACCATGAACATCACAAGACGAGAGATGCTGCGCGTCAGCGCCGTCGTGTCGCTGATGGCGGCCGCCGGCCTGATCGGCGAGGCGCAGGCGGCCGAATGGAACAAGGCGGCCTTCGAGGGCAAGAGCGTCAACGACGTGATCAAGGCCCTGGGCGGCGGTGCGCCGGAGAAGAGCGGCTCGATCGCCTTCAACGCGCCCGATATCGCCGAGAACGGCGCCGTGGTGCCGGTGGCGGTCACCAGCAATCTGCCCGACACCGAGCAGATCGCGATCCTGGTCGAGAAGAATCCCAATACGTTGGCCGCGGACTTCGTGATCCCGGCCGGCACCGAGCCGTTCGTCTCCACGCGCGTGAAGATGGGCCAGACCTCCGTGGTGCATGCGGCCGTCAAGGCCGGCGGCAAGTGGTATGTCGCCTCCAAGGAGATCAAGGTGACGCTGGGCGGCTGCGGCGGCTGATCAGGCCGATCGCAGGTCCCGCTTTCCCAGACCGCCCATCGCAAGCATCGCAACAGGAGAACGTCATGGCAGACCCGATGCGCGTACGCGCCACCGAGAACGGCGGCGTGGTCGACGTCAAGATTTTGATGAAACACGATATGGAAACCGGCCAGCGCAAGGACGCGTCCGGCAAGACCATCCCGGCCTGGCACATCCAGACCGTCAGCGCCCAGTGCAAGGGCAAGGAGGTCTTCCACGCCAACTTCGGCCCGGCGGTGTCCAAGGACCCGTTCCTGAACTTCAAGTTCAAGGGCGGCGCCAAGGGCGACAAGGTCACGGTGACCTGGGTCGACAACCGCGGCGACAAGCGGACCGACGAGGCCACCATCTCGTGATGCCGGCGCGGACGGCAGGTTGCCGGCCGCTCTGGTAAGGTGCCCCTTCGGTAGCCGGGTCGGCGGCCGCGCACGAGGCGCGGCGGACGCGGCGGAAGGAAGATCATGCGTCGAGCATTCTTTGCAAAGGCGGCCGCCGCGCTGGCGGCGGTCGGACTCGGTAGCCAGGCCGCGGCCCAGACGGCGGGCGCGCCCCGCACCGGGGGCGGACGCCACCGGGTGGTGTACCAGCTGTCGGAAGGCAACGACCAGGCGGTGCGCGCGATCGGGAATCTGCGCAACCATCTGGCCGGCGCACCCAATACGAAGATCGTCGTGGTCGCGCTCGGCTACGGCGTGGATTTCCTGGTCGAAGGCGCGCGCGATGCGCGCGGCAACACCTTCGATGCCGCGGTCGGCGCGCTGGCCGGCATGGGCGTCGAGTTCCGCGTCTGCCGCAACACGCTGACCGCCCGCCAGATTCCCGAGAACAAGCTGCTGCTCGAAACCAAGATCGTCCAGGCCGGTGTGGTCGAGATCGCGAGGCTGCAGCAGGACGAAGGCTACGCCTATATCAAGCCGTAGTGCGATGTGCGGCGCAACGTGCCGGCGCAATGTGCGGCGAGATTGGCGCCTAGAAAAACAGCGGCCCGCCTGGTCGGCGAGACCGAGAGGAGAAACCCCATGAGACCGAACCGACGCCGTCCTGGCTGGGCCGCAGTGGCCGCCGCCGGCGCCATCGCGCTGACGGGCGCGATGGCCGTGCAGGCGCAGGGCGAAAGCAATACCACCGACGAAATCGCCAAGTACCGGCAGATGCTGGCCGAGGGCAATCCCGCCGAGTTGTGGGAAGCCGCCGGCGAAGAGCTGTGGAAAAAGCCCGCCGGCCCGAAGAACGTATCGCTCGAGCGCTGCGACCTGGGCAAGGGCCCCGGCGTGACCAAGGGTGCCTACGCCGAGCTGCCGCGCTATTTCGCCGACGCCGGCAAGGTGATGGACCTGGAGCAGCGGCTGGTGTGGTGCCGCACGACGCTGCAGGGCCTGACCGAGCAGCAGGCCAAGGCGACGCCGTTCTCGTCCTCGGGCAAGCGTTCCGACATCGAACGGCTGGTTGCCTTCGTCACTGGCGAGTCGCGCGGCGTCAAGATGAACGTCAAGCTCGACCATCCGGAAGAGAAGCAGGTCTACGCGCTCGGCCAGAAGATGTTCTATTACCGCGGCGGCGCCTACGACTTCGCCTGCGCAACCTGCCATGCGGTCGACGGCCAGCGCATCCGCCTGCAGGACCTGCCGAACCTGCTGACCGACAAGGGCGCCCAGGCGGCGTACACCACCTGGCCGGCGTACCGGGTGTCGCAGGGCGAGGTTCGCACCATGCAGCACCGGCTCTACGACTGCCTGCGCCAGCAGCGCTTCCCCGAGCCCGCCTACGGCTCCGATGTGATCACCGCGCTCACGATGTTCCTGGCGCGCAATGCCAACGGCGGCACCTACGACGGCCCCGGCCTGAAGCGCTGAACCAGGGGGAGAGCACGACATGATCCAGACAAAACAATCGCGCCTGCGCGGCGCAGCGGCCGTGGCGGTTAGCGCCGCGCTGGCAGTGATCGCGGCGCCGGCGATGGCCCAGGAGCGCGCCGCATCCCCGCGCGCGGCATCGAAGACGCCGGCGAAGGTCGCCGACATCCCGTCGGTCAGCGACGCCGACATGATGCGGATGATCGCAACATCGTTCAGCTCCAAGGGGCCGGCGACGGTCCAGGGCGTCATCGAGCGCGACGACATGCAGAAGGTCTGCAGCGACTATCCGGACCGCAGCAAGGTACCGGCCGCCGTGGCGAAGAAGGTCGAGACCGCCGAACAGCAGAAGATCCGCTATCCGGCCGACAACCGCTGGCTTGGCGACTGGAAGGAAGGCGAGAAGGTGGCCCAGCTGGGCCGCGGCATGCAGTTCTCCGACCCGCCCGGCGGCGTCAACGGCGGCAACTGCTATGCCTGCCACCAGATGACCAAGGCCGAGATCTCGTTCGGCAATATCGGTCCGTCGCTGTATCAGTACGGCAAGCTGCGCGGCAACTCGGAGGCGGTGCTCAAGTACACCTGGGGCAAGATCTGGGACTCGAACGCCTTTGCCGCGTGCTCGAACATGCCGCGCTTCGGCCATAAGGGCATCCTGACCGAGCAGCAGATCCGCGACGTGATGGCGCTGCTGCTGGACCCGGCCTCGCCGGTCAACCAGTAAGGGCGCGCGATGCGGGCCGCGGCTGTGGTGACGGTCGGCTGGGGGCAGGGGCAGCATCGTACGATGCGCGCCGCGGCATCGGCCATCGTGGCGGCCATCGCGTCGACCGTGGCGTTGGCGCTGGCATTGGCATTCTTCGCGCCGGCCGCCGCCCTCGAAGTCGGCGACACCGTGCGCCTCCCGGCGGTCCAGCTGCTCGACGGCCGCACCGTGCCGCCCGAGCACTGGGCCGGCAAGCCGCTGGTGGTGCAGATCTGGGCCTCGTGGTGCCCGTTCTGCGCGCTGCAGAACCCGCGGCTGCAAAAGCTCTACGACAGCACGCGCGGCACGCCGTTGCAGGTGCTGACGATCAGCATCGACAAGGAGCAGAAGGACGCCGTCGGCTATCTGCGCCAGCGCGGCTACACCTTCCCCGCGGCGATGGACACGCCGGCGCTGCGCGCCGCGATCGGTCCGCGCAAGGGCCTGCCCGAACTCTACGTGATCGACGCCAAGGGCAAGGTCGTACAGAAGGAAGTCGGCGAGATGCTGGAGGAGGAAGTCGCCGCGCTGGCCAAGTACGCCCGGCCCTAGCGCGGCGGCAAAGCGGCCCGTCCCGGTCCTGCACCGATCCTGCCCGGACGGCGCGGCCGCCATCGAGAGGAAGACGACAATGAACCGACGCGAGTTCCTGCAGGTGCTGGCCATCGCCAGCGCCGCGGGCATGGCTTTTCCCACGCGCGACGCGCAAGCGGCGCAGGCCGCGGCGAAGCTGTACGACGTGCCGCGCTTCGGCAACGTGCACCTGCTGCATTTCACCGACTGCCATGCGCAACTGCTGCCGGTCCATTTCCGCGAGCCCAGCGTCAACCTGGGCATCGGCGACTATGCCGGCAAGCCGCCGCACCTGGTCGGCCAGGCCCTGCTCAAGCACTACCGGATCGCGCCGGGCAGCGCCGAGGCGCACGCCTTCACTTATCTGGATTTCAGCGAAGCCGCGCGCCGCTACGGCAAGGTCGGTGGCTTCGCGCATCTGGCCACGCTGGTCAAGCAGCTCAAGGCCAGCCGGCCCGGCGCGCTACTGCTCGACGGCGGCGATACCTGGCAGGGCTCGGCCACTGCGCTGTGGACGCGCGGCCAGGATATGGTCGATGCCGCGCTGACCCTCGGCGTCGACGTGATGACGGCCCATTGGGAAATGACCCTGGGTGCGGAGCGCGTGCGCGAGGTGGTCGACCGCGACTTCAAGGGCAAGGTCGCCTTCCTGGCCCAGAACATCAAGACCAAGGACTTCGAGGATCCGGTTTTCGAGGCCTACACGCTGCGCGAGATGAACGGGGTGCCGGTCGCCATCATCGGCCAGGCCTTCCCCTATACGCCGATCGCCAATCCGGGCTACCTGGTGCCGGACTGGACCTTCGGCATCCAGGAAGAGAACCTGCAGCGCATCATCGACGAGGCCCGCGCCAAGGGCGCGCAGGCGGTGGTGCTGCTGTCGCACAACGGCATGGACGTCGACCTGAAGCTCGCCTCGCGCGTGCGCGGACTCGACGCCATCCTCGGCGGCCACACCCATGACGGCGTGCCGGCCCCGGTGCGCGTGCGCAACGCCGGCGGCACCACGCTGGTCACCAATGCCGGCTCGAACGGCAAGTTCCTCGGTGTGCTGGACTTCGACGTGCGCGGCGGCAAGGTGGCCGACTTCCGCTACCGGCTGCTGCCGGTGTTCGCCGACTACCTGCCCGCCGATCCCGCGATGGAGGCGCTGATCCGCAAGGTCCGCGCCCCCTACGAGCAGAAGCTGGGCGAGGTGCTGGCGGTCAACAAGGAGCTGCTCTACCGCCGCGGCAACTTCAACGGCACCTTCGATCAGCTGATCCTGGACGGCCTGATGGACGTGCAGGGGGCCGAGATCGCGTTCTCGCCCGGCTTCCGCTGGGGCACCACGCTGCTGCCCGGCGAGGGCATCACGATGGAAAAGCTGATGGACCAGACGGCGATCACCTATCCGTACACCACGGTGACGCAGATGAGCGGCGAGACCATCAAGACCGTGCTCGAGGACGTGGCCGACAACCTGTTCAACCCCGATCCCTACTACCAGCAGGGCGGCGACATGGTCCGCGTCGGCGGCCTGCAGTACACCATCGACCCGGCCGCGCCGATGGGCAAGCGCATCACCGAGATGCGCCTGAAGGGCAAGCCGATCGAGGCCGGCAAGACCTACAAGGTCGCCGGCTGGGCCCCGGTTGCCGAGGAGGCCCGCCACAACGGCGGCCCGCCGATCTGGGATCTGATGGCCGGCTGGCTGCGCCAGCGCAAGGAAGTGGCCGCGGCGCCGCTGAACCTGCCGTCGGTCAAGGGGATGGGCGGGAATCCGGGCATGGCGGCGTGAGAGGCTGTCATGATGGCAGGCCGCGATGGCGGGTTCGTGGCGGCAGCGCGAACCGCACCGCGACGGCTTGAAATCGCCGGAAAGCTCACGCTATAATCGCCCGCTACGGGCCGATAGCTCAGCTGGGAGAGCGCTGCGTTCGCAATGCAGAGGTCGGGAGTTCGATCCTCCTTCGGTCCACCAGGATTTGAAAGGCCAGAGCGTGCGCTCTGGCCTTATCGTTTTTGGGCCCTCCAACGAGCGGGGCCGCCCCTATACTACGCGGCAACAAAACCCGCCAAGGCGATGCGCGCGAGCGTATCCTCAAACCGGCGGGTTACTTTTTTGCGCGGCAGAGTTTGACCAAGGGTACTTCGGGATAACGATGAAAATCCCCTTTGGCAAACCGGCCATGACCCCCGCGCAGCCAAGCTGATTCCCACGGCCCCTTGTCCCCAGTCCCCCATGGCACGTCGACTATACTTTTCCCATTGGAGGACAAGCGATGAAAGCCACTGTCAGGAACACGGTCAAGCTGATCCGCAACGATCCCGAGAGCGACAAGGCGCTGCGCGAGTTCATTGCCACCGGGAAGCTGAACTCCACCAGGACGTTCAAGATCCGGGACGCCGACAAGGGCGTTGAGCGCGAGGTCAAGCTGAAGCTGATTCCCGCCCAGGGCTGACCTTGAACATTGCGCTGCCCGCAATCCTGCTGTTTTTCCTGGTCGCGCCGGGCTTCCTTTACCACCACTACAACCAGGCCAGAGAGGCGCGCGAAGCCGACATGACGCCCTTCGGGGCGACGGCGATCAAATCGATCGTGCTGGCGCTGATCGTGGATGCCGCGGTCGGCCTCGTCGCCACGGAATATTTCGGCTACCAGCTCTATCTCGGCGACGCGTTGCGAATGCTGTCCGGCGGTGCCGCGGCAGCCAGCGTCCCGCCGCACCGCTATGAATGGCTGAACGAACATCCCTGGCCGGTGTTCGGTTTCTTCGCGGGGACGTTTGGCCTGGCCTTCGCGCTGGCCATGCTGCGCCGCTGGCTGGTCAGCCGATTTCACCTGGACCATCCGAACAACTGGGCGAGCGGCTTTTTCCGGCAGCAGGCGCCCTGGTACTACCTCTTCAGCGGCATCGATTCCGGCATTCGCGACGGCGCCATGGTGGTCGTCAGCGCCGTGGTGCCGATGAAGGACCAGTCCTATCTCTACACCGGGCTGCTCGAGGATTTCGAGTTCAAGAGCGACGGGGAGCTGGAGCGGATCATTTTGTCGGCCGCGTCCCGGCGCAAATTGACCGATGACCGTGGACGGGGCCTGGAGGAGCACGGGCGCTTCTACCCCATCGAGGGCAATCGGCTGGTGATCCGGTCCAGCGAGTGGACGACCTTGAACGTCAAGTTCCTGGTGGAAGAAAAGGCCGAAGCACCGGCTCCGGCCCTCGCGGACGACTAGCGCATCTGCCTGGCCGAAGCTTCGGCTCCGGCCCTCGCGGACGATCAACGCATCTGCCTGGCCGAAGCGGCCACTACCGGCCCCGCCTCACGCACCTCACCCGATCCCGACGACCGCCCGATCAACGCCGCCGACACCGCCGACACCAGTCCGGCAAACATCACGTACGCACAGATCTGCCACGGCTTGCCTTCGCCCGACTTCAGCAGCGCGGTGGCGATGATCGGCGTGATGCCCGACGCAAAGATGCCCGAGAACTGGTAGACGAAGGAGATGCCGGTATAGCGGACCTTGGCGTCGAACAGCTCGCAGAACAGCGCCGCCTCCGGGCCGTAGACCGCGGCGTAGAAGATGCCGAACGGCACGACGATGGCCAGCCACAGCAGCATCACGTTGCCGCCGCCGTTGAGCATCAGCCAGAACGCGGGGAAGGCCGAGCACGCGGTAATCAGCGATCCCCAGAAGTAGACGCGGGTGCGGCCGATGCGGTCCGACAGGTGGCCGAAGAACGGAATGAAGAAACACATGACGATGGCGGCGGCCATCACGCCGGTCAGTGCCTCGGTGCGGCTGATCTTGACGGTCTGCGTCAGATAGCTGATCGAGAACACGCCGAAGACATTGAAGAAGACGCCGTCGATATAGCGCGCGCCCATGCCCTTGAGGATATTGCCGGGGTAGCGCCGCATCATGTCGACGAAGGGAATGCGCGTCTCAGCGTTGCGCTGCTTGACCGCGGTGAACTCGGGCGTCTCCTTGATCGACAGCCGGATATACATGCCGACGAAGACCATGCCCGCGGACACCAGAAAGGCCACGCGCCAGCCCCAGCTGAGGAACTGCGCGTCGGTCAGCGTCAGCGACAGCAGCGCGACCACGCCCGAGGCCAAGCACAGCCCGATCGAGAGCCCGATCTGCGGCAGCGACGCATAGAAGCCCTTGCGCCCCGGCGGCGCGTATTCGTAGGCCATCAGCACCGCGCCGCCCCATTCGCCGCCCAGGCCGATGCCCTGCAGCACGCGCAGCAACAGCAGCAGGATCGGCGCCCACAGGCCGATGCTGTCGTAGGTGGGCACCAGGCCGATCAGGAAGGTCGAGATGCCCATGATCATCAGCGTGATCACCAGCATGCTCTTGCGGCCGACGCGGTCGCCGAAGTGGCCGAAGATGACGCCGCCCAGCGGCCGGGTGACGAAGCCCACCGCGAAGGTGGTGTAGGCCAGCATGGTGGCGACCACCGGATCGCCGGCCGGGAAATACAGCTTGTTGAACACGATGCCGGCGACGACGCCGTACAGGAAGAAGTCGTACCACTCGATGGTGGCGCCGATCACCGATGCCATCGCGACCTTGCGTACCGCCTGCTCGTTGGGGCTTGCCATGCTTGTCTCCTTTGGATTGACGGCGCCCTTGGTGGAATGAGTATGCGGGGCGCTCTCGCTGCTGGGGGGCTCAGCCTTCGGTGGCGCAGCGAACCGAGCCCGGGTTCGCTGCCGCCATGCACTGCCGGTGCGATGGCGGGCCGGGATCAGACCGGCTCGGTGATGTCGCGCTCGGGTTGCCGACGGGCCCGATGCTGGGCCTGGCGCTCGGTCTGGTGCTCGGCCTGTTGTTCAGCTTGGTGCTCGGCTTGGTGCTCGGCTTGGTGCTCGGTATCGCGCTCGGTATCGCGTTCGGTTTGGCGCTCGGCCTCGCGTTCGATCCCCACAGAACCGGCTGGCCCCGCGCCGACGATCTCGCTGACCGCCTGCACGCGCGCATCCTCGCGAATGAAATCCGCCGCGCGCTCGGCCATCATCACCACCGGCACATTGGTATTGCCGGACACCAGCGTCGGCATCACCGAGCAATCGACCACGCGCAGGCCCGCCACGCCATGCACGCGCAGCCGTTCGTCGACCACCGCCAGCGGATCGCTGGCCGGACCCATCTTCGCGGTGCCCGACGGATGGAAGATGGTGGCGCCGTACTCGCGGCAGAAATGCAGGATCTCGTCGTCCGTCTGCACCGCGTCGCCGGGCCGGAATTCGGCCTGCATCAGCGTGCGCATCGGCTCGGTCTGCGCCACGCGGCGCGCGAACCGGACCGAGGCGATCGCGCTGCGCCGGTCCAGCTCGGCCGACAGATAGTTGGGTTGCATCGACGGCGGCGTGAACGGATCGGTCGAGCGGATCCGCACCGTGCCGCGCGACTCCGGCCGCAGCTGGCAGACCGAATACGTGCAGCCCGAGAACGGATGGACCTGGCCGCCCGCCATGTCGGCCGACAGCGTGGCGAAGTGGAACTGCGTATCGGGCGTCGCGCTCTCCTGCGGCAGCACGCGGCAGAACATCGCACCCTGGTTGATGCCGATCGCCAGCGGACCCTGCCGCCACAGCAGCCATTCGAGTCCCATGCGTGCCTTGCCGAACAGCGAGCGCAACTGGTCGTTGGTGGTGATCGGCCGCGCCACCTGGTAGATCAGCCGGATCTGCAGATGGTCCTGCAGATTCTCGCCGACGCCCGGCAGCGCGTGCACCACCGGCACGCCGAACTCGCGCAGCAGGCTGGCCGGTCCGATCCCCGACAGCTGCAGCAGCTGCGGCGATTGCAGCGCGCCGGCGCACAGCAGCACCTCGCGGCGCGCGCGCAGCACGTGCTGGCGGCCGTCCTGCATATAGCGCACGCCGATCGCGCGCCGGCCTTCGAACAGGATCGCGGTCGTATGCGCGCCGGTCTCGATGCGCAGGTTGGGGCGCGACCTCGCCGGCCGCAGATAGGCCACGGCGGTCGAGCAGCGCCAGCCCTTGCGCGTGGTCAGCTGGTAGTAGCCGACGCCTTCCTGGTCGCCGGTATTGAAATCGGCCTTGCGCGGCAGGCCGAGCGATTCGCCGGCTTCGATGAAGGCATCGACCAGCGGATGGCGCCGATCGATTGAGGTCGCGTTCAGCGGACCTTCGGTGCCGCGCGTCGGACCGGGGCCGAGGTCGTTGTTCTCCAGCTTGCGGAAGTAGGGCAGGCATTCGTCCCAGCTCCAGCCGCGATTGCCGAGCGCGGCCCAGTGGTCGTAGTCCTCGCGCTGCCCGCGCACGTAGATCAGGCCGTTGATGGCGCTGCTGCCGCCCAGCGTGCGCCCACGCGGCCAGTAGATGCGCCGGTTCAGCATGTTGGGGTCAGGGTCGGTATGGAAGCCCCAGTTGACCTCCTTGTGGAACATCGTCTTGCCATAGCCGATCGGGACATGGATCCACGGATAGCGGTCCGGCGGACCGGCCTCGAGCAGGCACACCGCGTGGCGGCCATCCTCGCTGAGCCGGTTGGCCAGCACGCAGCCGGCCGAGCCGGCGCCCACCACGATGTAGTCAACGGTTTGCGACATCGTCGCTGTCTCCTGGTCCGGTGTTGCGGGCAGGGTTTGTCCGAAGCGGATTGACCGCGGGGCCTGCCAGCAACGTTCTTATAATGGAACGACTTGTCCCGATTTTATTTGTCGACCCGGAAATGAAAAGGCATTACGCGTGGAGGCGCGGAAAGTGAAACAGAACGTGCAAATTCCGTTTCAGAATCGCAGTGCAACAGACGCGGCAGATGCGGGAGGGACGGCCGGGGCAGCGGACGAGGATGCGCGCAGCCTGCGCGTGCTGATGGTGCTCGATGCGCTGGCGCGCGCCCAGCATCCGCAAACGCTGGCACAGCTGTCGCAGCGCCTGCACGTGCCGAAGACCACGCTGATGCGCCTGCTGGCGGCGATGGAGCGCGCCGGCTTCGTGCTGCAGATGCCGGCCGAACGCGGCTTCGTGCCGGGACCGAGGGCCGCGGGGCTGGCACTGCAGACCCTGCGCAGTCCGCCGGTGCTGCGCGAATGCCGCGCGATCCTGGGCCGGCTGGTGGCGGCGTTGGGCGAGACCTGCAATCTGACCGCTCTGGACGGCGATCGCGTGCTCTACGTCGAACGCGTCGAGACCCACGAGCCGCTGCGGCTGCAACTGTCGCCGGGCATCCATGTGCCGCTGCACTGCACCGCCAGCGGCAAGCTGTTCCTGTCGGCGATGAGCCGGCTGGAGCGGCAGCAGACGCTGCAGCGGCTGGTGCTGACGCGCAATACGCCGCGCACGCTGGCCGATCCGTCGCTGCTGGAGGCCGAGCTCGATCGGCTCGGCGCGCGCGGCATCGGCGTCGACAACGAGGAATTCGTGCGCGGCATGACCGCGGTGGCGGTGCCGGTGCGCGAGCTGGCAACGGACGCGGTCAACGGCACGGCGGCCGCCAGCGCGCGACCGGTGCTCGCGGCCATCGCCTGCCACGCGCCTACGGCGCGCGTACCGCTGGAGGGGCTGCTGCGCGCGGTGCCGGTGCTGCAGGAGGCGGCGCAGCAGATGGGGCGCATATTGCGGGCCGAATGAGCAGCGGGCCGAATGACGGGCGCGCCGAATGAAGCGCGCCCAACGACCAATGTTCCGAACGTTCCGCGAACGCTAGGCGGGGCGCTGGCGCGGCACCCACACCGTGAAGGTCGTCCCCGTCCCCTCGCGCGAGATCACCTCGATATCGCCGCCATGCAACATCGCCAGCTCGCGCGCGATATGCAGGCCCAGCCCCAGTCCCTCCGATTCGGTGGCAGAGCGTCCCGAGCGGAAGGCGTCGAACAGATGCGGCAGCAGATCGGGCGGGATGGTGCCGCCGTTGCTGACCGCGACGGATACGCGCCCATCGGCGCCCTCGATGCGCACGCGCACCGGCACCGCACCGTCGCCATGCTGCAGCGCGTTGCCGATCAGGTTGGCCAGCACCTGGGACAGCAGCCCGGGGTCCACCGTCGCCACGGTATCGCCGATCCGTTCGAGCAGCAGCCGGCCCTTGCCATGCCGGCTCTCGTGTTCGTCGACGATCGCGGCGCACAGCGCATGCAGGTCCTCGCGCTGC
The DNA here is from genome assembly GCA_031180665.1 of Cupriavidus sp. Classification (GTDB taxonomy): domain Bacteria; phylum Pseudomonadota; class Gammaproteobacteria; order Burkholderiales; family Burkholderiaceae; genus Cupriavidus. Next base: position 83,865 of record JAPSLP010000018.1, read on the forward strand.
AGCGAGGGCTGCATGCGGCCACCGTGCAGCCTGGCGACGTCGAGCAGCTGGTCGACCATCCGGACCATGCGCGTGCCGCTGCGGCGGATGCGCTCGACGGCGGGCGCGGTCTTCTCGTCGTGGCAGAAGCGCTCGAGGAACGAGGTCGACGCCAGGATTGCCGACAGCGGCGTGCGCAGGTCGTGCGCCAGTACCGCCATCAGCATCTCGTTGGCCTTGAGCAACCGCTGCGTGGTGGCGAGCTGCTCGGCCAGCTGCTGCTTTTGCCGCGCCAATTGCACGAACACATCGACCTTGGCGGCGAGGATGTTCGCGTCCAGCGGCTTGTAGAGAAAATCGACGGCGCCGGTGGCATAGCCCTTGAACGTGCGCTGGCTGTCGTAGCCGGCCGCGGTCAGGAACAGGATCGGGATATGGTGGGTCCGGGTGCTGCCGCGCATCAGCTCGGCCAGCTCGAAGCCGTCCATGCCCGGCATGTGCACGTCGAGGATGGCCAGGCCGAACTCGTGCTGCAGCAGCAGGTCCAGCGCCTGCGGGCCGGAGTTGGCGTGCACCAGTTCGACATCGGGCCGGGCCAGCACCGCGTCCAGCGCAGTCAGATTGCTGGCGATGTCGTCGACGGTCAGGATCTTGATGGGAGCGGACATGGCAACGTTTCAGTGGACGGCGAGCCGCAGCCGGCTGCCGATCTCTTCCAGGGTCAGCACCTCGTCGACCGCGCCGCGCGCGATCGCCTCGGCCGGCATGGTTTCGGCCGACGCGGTATCCGGGGCCTGCACCCAGGTTCGTCCGCCGCAGTGGCGGATGGTCTCGAGCCCGCGCGCGCCGTCGTCGTTGGCGCCGCTGAGCAGGATGCCGAGCAGCGCCTCGCGCCACGCATGCGCGGCAGACTCGAACAGCACGTCGATAGACGGGCGCGAGAAGCGCTCGGGCGGATCGACCGACAGCGCCAGATGCACGCCCTCGGCGCGCTCGGTGCCATGATTGCCGCCATGATTCTCGCCGTGGAAGCTGTCGCGCTCGACCAGCAGGTGATAGTCGGGCGGGGCCAGGTACAGGTGCCCGTGCCGCACCGGCATCTTGTCCTCGGCCTCGCAGACCGGCAGCGCGCAGCGCAGCGAGAACAGCTGCGGCAGCAGGCTCGGCGTGTCCGGCCGCAGGTGCAGCACCACGATCAGCGCCGGGCGGAAGGCGGCCGGCAACATTGGCAGCAGCACGTTCAGCGCCTCGATGCCGCCGGCCGAGCCGCCGATGACGACGGCCTCGAGCGAGGGGAGCGGGTGGGCGTTGGGAGCGTTCATGCGGCGTTCATGCGGTGTCATGCGGTGTCATGCGGTGTCATGCGATATCGATGCGGCATTCACCGCTTGCGGTACAGCCGGTCAGAAGGGACCACGGCCTCGAAGGCCTCGGCGTGCGCGCTGAACTGCAGCGTCTCCTTGCTGCCCAGGCCCAGAAAGCCGTGGCGCACCAGCGCATCGCGGAACAGCCCGAGCGCACGGTTCTGCAGCGCGCGGTCGAAGTAGATCAGCACGTTGCGGCACGAGATCAGCTGCGCTTCCTGGAACACGCTGTCGGTCGCCAGGCTGTGGTCGGCGAATACCGCGCGCGACACCAGGCTGGCATCGAACTTGGCCTTGCCATAGGCGGCGTGATAGTAGTCGCCCAGCGAATGCCGGCCGCCCGCAGCCAGGTAGTTGCGGCCGAAGCCGCGCAGCCGCCCGGCGTCGTAGACGCCGGCGCGAGCCTCGGCCAGCGCCGCCGGGTTGATGTCGGTCGCATAGAAGGTGGTGCGCTCGTGCAGGCCCTCCTCGGCGAACAGGATCGCCAGCGACCACAGTTCCTCGCCGCTGCTGCAGCCGGCCACCCACACCGCGATCGACGGATAGGTCTTGAGCACCGGCGTCACGTGCTCCCGGATCGCGCGGAAGTACGAGGGGTCGCGGAACATCTCGCTGACCTGCACCGTCAGGTACTGGAACAGCCGGGCGAACAGCGCCGGATCGCGCAGCATGCGGTCCTGCAGCTGCGACAGCGTGTCCAGCTTCAGGTCGCGCAGCGCCTGCGACAGCCGGCGCCGCAGCGAGGCGCGCGAATAGCCGCGGAAATCGTGCTGGTACTTGCGGAAGATGCCCTCGAGCAGCAGTTCGAGCTCGATATCGAAGTCGTCGGCGGCCACGGCCGCGAACGCGTCGTCGGCCGGTGCGGAGCCGGTCGAAGGCGCGGCGGCAGGGGTTATCGTGCGTGCAGCCATACCCGGCACAGCGAAAGCAGCTTGTCGATGTCGATCGGCTTGGCGATGTAGTCGTTGGCGCCGGCCAGCAGGCAGGCCTCGCGGTCGGACGACATCGCCTTGGCGGTCAGCGCGATGATCGGCAACTGCGCATGGCGTCCATCCTGGCGGATATGCCGCATCGCGGTCAGCCCGTCCATCTCCGGCATCATGATGTCCATCAACACCAGGTCGATATCGTCGCGGCCGTCGAGAATTTCAAGGGCCTGGCGGCCGTTGCGCGCGATCTCGACCTGCGCCCCGAGCGGTTCGATGACCTTGGACAGCGCGAAGATATTGCGCGCGTCGTCCTCCACCAGCAGCAGCCTGCGGCCCTCGAAGGCATCGTCGCGGCTGCGCACCGCGCGCAGCATGCGCTGGTGTTCCGGCGGCAGTGCCGATTCGACGCTGTGCAGGAACAGCGTGACCTCGTCGAGCAGCCGCTCTGGCGAGCGGGCGCCCTTGATGATGATCGACTTGGAGTGGCGGCGCAGCTGCTGCTCGTCCTCGGCCGACAGCTGCCGGCCCGTGTAGACGATCACCGGCGGCATCGAATACGAGGCATCGGCCGCCATCTGTTCGAGCAGGTCGTGGCCCGAGCCGTCCGGCAGCGCCAGGTCCATCACCACGCAATCGAAGCGGCGTTCGGACAGGCGCGCCAGCGCCGCCGACACGGTGTCGGCGGTGACGATGTCGATGTCGGCCGATTGCAACAGCGCGCGGATGCTCTCGCGCAGCGTGGCGTCGTCCTCGACCACCAGCACCGTGCGCATGCCGTCGCGCGCCATGCGCGCCTCCAGCTCGCGGATCACGCCGGCGAGGTCGTCGCGGCCGCTCGGCTTGAGCGTGTAGCCGATTGCGCCGCGATGCAGCGCCGCCTCGGCATGGTCGCTGATCGACACCAGATGGGTCGGGATATGCCGCGTGGCCGGGTCGCGCTTGAGCCAGTCGAGCAGCGTCAGGCCCGAATGGTCGGGCAGCGCGACATCGAGCAGGATGCCGCAGGGCTGGTATTCGCGCGCCAGCTCCAGCCCCTGCTGCGCGGTGGTCGCATGCAGGCAGTCGAAGTCCAGTTCGTGCGCCAGGTCGTAGAGGATGCGCGCGAAGGCCACGTCGTCCTCGATCGCCAGGATCAGGCGGTTGCCGCGCGTGCGGCGGTCGCGGTCGTCGTCGATCGGCGCCGGGCCGAGCATGGTGTGCAGCGGCGGCGCGCCGATGGTGACGGGAGACGCGCTCTGCGTTGCCTGCGTCGGCGCGGACGTGGCGGCGAGCGTGTCGGGCACCGGCGCGGGCTGCGGCGACGTGAGTGCCTCGGTCACGTCGATGCCGCCTTCGGCCGCGACCTGGGCCGCCGCTTCGAGCACCGCCGCCGGGGCCGGGGGCACCGAAGAAACGGCCGCCGCCGGCGCGGCCGGCCCGATGAATTCGAGCGGCAGCGCCAGCGTGAAGGTGCTACCAGAGCCCGGTTCGCTGTCGACCGTCAATGTGCCGTTGAGCAGCTGGGCCAGCTGCCGCGAGATCGACAGGCCCAGGCCCGTGCCGCCATAGCGCCGGCTGGTGGTGCCGTCGGCCTGCTGGAAGGCCTCGAAGATGATGGCCTGCTTGTCGCGCGCAATGCCGATGCCGGTATCGCGCACCGCGAAGCGCACGCCGTCGTCGCCATCGCGGGTGACCGACAGCGTCACCTCGCCGCGCTCGGTGAACTTGAAGGCGTTGGACAGCAGGTTGCGCAGGATCTGCTGCAGCCGCAGGTTGTCGGTCACCAGCGTCGCGGGCAGGTCCGGGGCGCGCTGGATGCGGAACTGCACCGACTTCTGCGCGGCGATCGGCGCGAAGCCCTGCGCGAGGCCGCCCACCACCGCCTCGATATCGACCGGCTCGGGCTGCACCGTCAGATGGCCGGCCTCGATCTTGGACAGGTCGAGGATGTCGTTGATCAGGTTGAGCAGGTCGGTATTGGCCGAATGGATGGTGGCGGCATAGCGCACCTGCTCGGGCGTCATGTTGCCTTCCTTGTTGTCCTGCAGCAGCTTGGCCAGGATCAGCGCGCTGTTGAGCGGGGTGCGCAGCTCGTGCGACATGTTGGCCAGGAATTCGGACTTGTACTGGTTGGCGCGTTCGAGCGCCCGCGCGCCCGCGGCCAGATCCGCCTGGTATTGCAGCAGGTCGCGCTTCTGCGCCTCGAGCAGCTGGGTGTGTTCCTCCAGCTGGACGTTGCTCTGCTCGAGCTCGGCCTGCTGCGTCTCCAGCCGCGCCTGCGATTCCATCAGCGCGCGCCCGCGCTCTTCCAGTTCCTCGTTGGAGACGCGCAGTTCCTCCTGCTGGACCTGCAGCTCCTCGGCCTGGCGCTGGGTCTGCGCCAGCAGCGTCTCCAGCCGCGCGCGATAGGCCGAGGCGGACAGCGCCACGCCGGCCGCCTCGGCGACGCGCCCGATTAGCTCGACGGCGTCGTCCAGCTTCGGCTGCGCGCCGGCGAAGGCCAGCTCGACCACGCCGACCACATGGCCGTCCGAGGTCAGCGGCGCGGCCAGCACCGCCTGGGGCACGTCGCGCCCCAGTGCCGAGCCGATGCGCAGATAGTGCGACGACAGCCCGCGCGCCAGCAGCGGCCGGTTCTCGCTGGCGGCCTGTCCGGCCAGCGTCTCGCCAAGCGCCAGGTTCTCGGGCGTGTCGGCGGGCGCGGCCCAGCCCGCGAGCCGCTTCAGGCTGCCGTCCTCGAGCCGGTAGACCACGCCGGCCTGGGCCTGCGCCAGCGGCACCAGCGCGCGCAGCAGCGCGGTGCCGACCTCGGCCGGCGTATCGAGTCCGCGGGTCTGCTGGACCACGCGTACCTGCCCCTCCTGCAGCCAGACGAAGCGGCGCATCTGGAGCTGGCTGGCGATATAGCGGTATATCGCCGCGGCGAGGAACCACATCACCACGGTGCCGCAGAGGCGGTTGATCAGGCCGACGGTCGGATCGCCCCCGCCTGGCGAGAAGATATAGCCGGCGGCGATCAGCAGGGTCGCCCCGGCGGCCGTCCATAGCGGCATCATCGGCCGGTCGACGAATACGCACAGGCAGATCGGCACCAGATAGAAGATCCACTCGGCGACGCCGAGCGGGGTCATCAGATCCGCGACCAGCAGCGCGGCCAGCAGCAGGGGAACGACGAGCGTGCGCAGCAGATCGCTGCGCGCAAGGCTTTGGGGCATGGGCGACCGGGTGGAATGGGAAAGGCGGGGGCGCCGGCGCAACAGCCGCCCGGTGCCTGCGCATGACGCCCCATGCTACAGATCCAAGTGACGTAAAAAAATCAGACAAAATCCGACATGCCGCCATGCTGGAAGGGCGACCGGCTATGGCAGTATGGCGCGATGGCGGCGCCACTCGTGCGGTCCCGGCCACGGGCCGGCGGTGCCTTGCCGATTCTCCAACACCGTAGGAGCCCGAACCATGCCGAATCCCGATCGCCGTACCGATGCAGGCCAGTTGCCGCAGGGAGGCTGCTGAGATGGCCGGTGCCAGCCTGCTCGCGCTGCTCGACGATATTTCGACGATCCTCGACGACGTCGCCACCATGAGCAAGGTCGCCGCGCGCAAGACCGCGGGCGTGCTCGGCGACGACCTCGCGCTGAACGCGCAACAGGTGACCGGCCTGAAGGCCGAGCGCGAGCTGCCCGTCGTATGGGCGGTGGCGATCGGCTCGTTGCGCAACAAGGTGATTCTGGTCCCGGCGGCGCTGGCGATCAGCGCCTTTGCGCCATGGGCCGTGACACCGCTGCTGATGATCGGCGGCGCCTTCCTGTGCTACGAGGGCTTCGAGAAACTGGCCCATCGCTATCTGCCGGGCCACGCCGAACCCACCGAACGCGCCAGGGAGGCGGTCGAGCGCGCCGCGCTGCGGCAGGCGGCGTCCAATCCTGCGGTCGACCTGGTCGCGCTGGAGAAGGAAAAGATCAAGGGCGCGGTGCGTACCGACTTCATCCTGTCGGCCGAAATCATCGTGATCTCGCTCGGCACGGTGGCCAACGCGCCATTCGGCACCCGACTGGCGGTGCTGACAGCGATCTCGCTGCTGATGACGGTGGGGGTCTACGGGCTGGTCGCGGGCATCGTCAAGCTCGACGATGCCGGGCTCTATCTGAGCGGCCGCGGCAATGGATTTGCGCGCCGCATCGGCGACGGCCTGCTGCGGCTGGCGCCGATGCTGATGAAGACGCTGTCGGTGGCGGGCACGATCGCGATGTTCCTGGTCGGCGGCGGCATCCTGGTCCATGGCCTGCCGTGGGCCCACCATCTGGAGGAAAGCGCCGCGCAATGGCTCGGGGCCGTTCCCGGCGTCGGGCCCTTCCTGGCCTGGCTGGGACCGCTGCTGATCAATCTGGTCGGCGGCGTGATGGCTGGCGCCGTCGTGCTGGCCGGCGTGATGCTGGTGCAGCGCGGCCGGCGGGCGTTGCGGCCAAGTTCGCACTGAAGCCCCGCCAGGCGTTTCCCACGGCTGCCTGGGGATAACTCCGGGGACAACCCTGTGCCCGTCCTGTGCGCCGCACAAGGGACAAGGGCTGGGCAGCGTGTGGGACGCCTGTGGACCGAGGACGAACAACTCCGGCGCGTTCCGAACCCGTTTCCGCGGGGGCATCGGGTTATCCCGTATACGTCGGGTTTTCCCCTAAGCCTTATACAGTCCGCCAGCCCTTGTGCCGCAAGGGCGCGGGGCCTTTATCCACTGCCAAGGGCGCCGTTTACCTACTACTACTATCTACGTATACGTAAACAATCTTTAAAGACCATGGAGCACCGTTGCGCGGTGCGGTGGCTGGATGTGCGTTTACGCACGTTACGCAGGCAGTCCGGCGGACGCGGCCGGGGTCCCGCTACCGCGGCACCTTGAAGGCCGCCCGTCTGCGTTGCGCCTCCTCGCGCGCCCAGCAACCCTGCTGGTGGTCGTTGACCATCCCCATCGCCTGCATCAGCGCATACATCGTGGTCGGTCCGACGAAGCGCCAGCCGCGCTTCTTCAGGTCCTTGGACAGCGCCGTCGCCTCCGGGCAGGTCGTCATCGTGCGCAGCACCTCGGGCGTCAGCACGGCCGGCCGGCTCTTGGGGTCGGGCTCGTAGCGCCACAGATAGGCGGCCAGCGAGGACTCGGTCTCGAGCAGTTCGAGCGCGCGCTGGGCGTTGTTGATCGCCGCCTCGATCTTGCCGCGGTGGCGCACGATGCCGGCATCGCCGAGCAGCCGCTCGATGTCGCGTTCGCCGAAGCGCGCCACCTTCTCGACGTCGAAGTTGGCGAAGGCCTTGCGGAAGGCCTCGCGCTTGCGCAGGATCGTCAGCCAGCTCAGGCCGGCCTGGAAGCCCTCGAGGCACAGCTTCTCGAACAGGCGGCGGTCGTCGTCAACCGGATAGCCCCACTCGTTGTCGTGATAGTGGCAATAGTCCTCGAGCGTGCCGCACCAGCTGCAACGTGGCAGCGGCGTGCCGGGCGCCGCTGCAGCCTGCTTGGATCTGGTGGTGGCGGGCATGGTGGTCATCGTGTCTCCGTCGTGTGGGTGGGGGCCGATGGGCAACGCAAGTCGGCAAGCCGCCATGTTAGTGCCACTCCGGCCCGATTGGAGCGGACCACGCCGCCACGCTGCATTTCAAAATATTTGACCGAGGCATCCGCAACGCTTCACGCCGCGGCGGCGGGGATTTGTCACACTAGGCCCGTATTCCACGAGGTCGAAAGGATTCCCATGCTGCCCGCGCTCTATGTCTCCCACGGTTCGCCGATGCTGGCGATCGAACCCGGCCCGGTGGGCCCGGCGTTCGATGCGCTGGGCGCGCGGCTGCGCGCCTTGCAGCCGCGCGCGGTGCTGGTGATCTCCGCCCATTGGATCTACAGCACGCTGGCCGTGACCGCGGCCGAGCGCCAGCAGGCCTGGCACGACTTCGGCGGCTTCCCGCCGCAGCTCTATGCGCTGCGCTACGACGCACCGGGTTCGCCGGCGCTGGCGGCGCGCGTCAAGGCGGTGGTCGAGGCCGCCGGCATCCCGGGCGCGGGCTTTGTCGCACTGGACGAGGCCCGGCCGCTCGATCACGGCGCCTGGCTCCCGATGCGGTATTTCTTCCCCGACGCCGACGTGCCGGTGGTGCAGCTGGCGCTGAACCCCTACCTGGACCCGGCGGTGCAGATCGAGATCGGCCGCGCGCTGGCACCGCTGCGCGACGAGGGCGTGCTGGTGGTCGGCTCGGGCAGCTTCACGCATAACCTGCGCGAGGTGTTCGGCGAGGACCGGCCCACGCAGCATGGCGGTGCGGTCGAGCTCTACGTCGAGGCCTTTCGCGGCTGGATGGCCGATGCGCTGGACGAAGCGCTGCGCACCGGCGATACCGCGCGCATTTCCCGCTATCGCAGCGAGGCGCCGCATGCGCGCCGGGCCCATCCGACCGACGAGCACCTGCTGCCGTTCTTCGTCGCGCTGGGTGCCGCGCTGGGACCGGCGGGTGGACCGGCGGGGGGACCGGCGGACAGCGCCGCTGCCAAGGCGGCCCGGGTCGCGCGCGCGACCGACGCGGTGACTTACGGCGTGCTGGCGATGGATACCTTCGTCTTCGAGGGGATGGGCGTGGCCGCCGCCGCGTGAAAACGATGGCGCGGTTCGGCTAGGCCGCCGCCGGCGGTGACCCCAGCAGGCCGCGCCGGCGCAGCGCAAAGGCGAACGCGCCCAGCGCCGCCAGCCCCAGCACCACCATCACCCACAGCATCAGCCAATAGCCGCCGGCCGCGCTCCACATCAGCGCGCCCAGCCATGGGGCGATCGCCTGCATCAGCAGTACCGGCGTCATCATCAGCCCGTTCAGCGTCGCATAGTGGTGCCGCGAGATCAGCTCGGGCATCGCCATCGCGCGCAGCATCGTGTTGATGCCGTTGGCGCAGCCATACAGCACCGCGGCCAGCATCAGCCACTTGCCGTGGCCCAGGGCCAGCGTCAGCAGGCCGAGGCACATCACCAGATAGACCGGCATCGCGATCCGCACCGGCTGGCGCGACGGCATGCGCGCCATCGCGAGACGGCCGATCACCTGTGCCGGCCCGATCAGCGCCGCTACCATCAACTGCTCGCCGACCGGCAGCCCCTTCTCGTTGAGCATCGGGATCAGGTGCGCGCCCAGCAGCGAGGCCACCACCGCCAGCGCGGTGAAAGCCAGCACCACCGACCAGAACACCGGATCGCGCAGCGCCAGCGTGGCGATGCCGGGCGAACTGCTTCCCAGCGGCGCGACCGGCTGCACGCTGGCATAGGTCGGATGCGGCGTGAAGCGCAAGCGCGCATGCAGCGGCGCGCAGACCAGCAGGTTCAGCGCGGCGAAGATCAGCAGCGTGCCGCGCCAGCCGATATGCAATACCAGCCATTGCGCCAGCGGAATGAAGATGGTGCTGGCAAAGCCCGCCACCAGCGTCACGATGACGATCGACTTCTGGTAGCCGTCGCCGTAGGCCTGGCGCAGTACGACGAAGGCAGGCTCGTACAGCGTGGTCGCCATTGCCAGGCCGAGCGGCACCCACATCAGCAGGAACAGCGTCGGGCTGGGCGTCCAGGCCCACAGCATCAGTCCCAGTCCCGCCAGCACCGAGCCGGTGCCCATGACCCACCGCGCCGGCGCGCGGTCGAGCAGCCGCCCCACCGCGAACGAGCACAGCGCCCAGACCAGCAGGCCCAGCGAATAGCCGCCGGCCAGGAAGGGCTTGCCGTAGCCCAGCGTGCGGCTCATCGGCTCGATGAAGACGGTGAAGGCGAAGTACAGCGTGCCCCAGGAAATGGTCTCGGTCAGGCCGAGCACCCAGGCCAGATGGCGGGGCGGTTCGGACCAGGGGGCGGGGTGGGGCTGCGCTTGGGCGGGGCCGGCGGCGTCGCTGTCGGCCGCCATACCGGGCGCGGAGCCGGCGGTGTCGGGGCGGGGACCGGGAGAGAGGTCGGGTGTCGTCATGGCATGCGCCGGGGAGGCCGGCGCCTGGCCGCCGATGCGATGCCGGCGGCGCATGGTTGGGGAAACCCGATTGTAGCGGCGGCCCGCTGCGGCGTGCGCGCAGGCGTTGCGCGATGGCATCGCGCGGGCCCGCTTTGCTGCCTTGCAGCCCCTACGCCCTGGCGTCGGGCGGTCCCTTCAGCTCGACCACATTGCCATCGGGATCGCGCAGATAGATCGACGGCCCCGTGCCCTCGGCGCCGTAGCGCGATTCGACCGGCCCGGCTTCGACGCCGTGCGCGCGCAGATGGGCGGCGATGGCCTGCGCATCGAAGGGCTCGACGCGCAGGCAGAAGTGATCCAGATTGCGGCCCTCAGCGCCGGGCCCCGCGCCGCCGGCCTTGCCCAGCGGGCCGTCGAGCGTGACCAGGTCGATCAGGCTGGCGCCGGCGCGCAGCTGCGTCAGCCCCAGCTTCGGCTGCTCGCGCTCCAGCGTGCAGCCCAGCACGTCCACGTAGAAGCGCAGCAGCGCCGGCACGTCGGCGCTGCGCAGCACCAGATGATCGATACCCCGGATCGACAGCATGTCTGGCCGCGGCGGCGTTACAGGTGCCGCCCGTCGAACGGGATGACCTTCAGCTTGTCCAGGTCGATCCCCTCCAGGCAGCGCGCATTGACGGCCGCGGTCGGCTGGCCCTGCGGATCCGTGGCTTCGGCGAACGGCCCGCAGCCGCACACCGGGCAGAAATGGTGGGCAATCTTCATCGAATGGAAGCGGTAGGTCGAGTAGTCGGACTCGGGGTTCTTCAGGTGGAACCGGTCGCGCGGCACGAACCACAGCAGATGGCCGCGCCGCTGGCAGATCGAGCAATTGCACGACAGCACGGCCTCGATCTCGCCCTCGACCTCGAATGCAATGCGGCCGCAATGGCAGCTGCCCTGGTATTGCATGGTGTTCTCCTCGGTTCCATGGAAGGTGCCGCCGGTGCTTCAGGGGGATGGCTTCGGCGGGTTGGGCTTCAGCGGTTGGCTTCAGCAGGTCCGCCTCGACCGGTGGCGGCGACTGTCGGTATCCTGACAGTGTAGCGGCATCAACCGGTGTCACAATGCCGCAATCCCCCAGAGCGCATCAGCGCCGATCCCACCAGGAGACCACCATGAGCGAATCCCACCAGGCGCCGCGTGCCCGCTTCAGCCATATGGAACAGGGCACCCGCGAAGACTGGGCCGCGATCTCGGCCGAGTTCATGCCCTATGCCGCCGCGCTGCCGGACCGCGTGCTGGCCCATCTGCGGCTGCTCGAAGGCGACTGCGGCGGCTTTCCGGTCGACCGGCTGACCCACAGCCTGCAGACCGCCACGCTGGCCCACCGCGACGGCCGCGACGAGGAATACGTGGTCTGCGCGCTGCTGCACGATATCGGCGACACGCTGGGCAGCTACAACCACCCGGACATCGCCGCGGCGATCCTCAAGCCCTTCGTCAGCGCCGAGAACCTCTGGATGGTGGAAAAGCACGGCGTGTTCCAGGGCTACTACTTCTTCCATCACCTGGGCCTGGACCGCAATCTGCGCGAGCAATTCCGCGGCCAGCCCGAGCTGTTCGAGCGCACCGCGGAATTCTGCGCGAAGTACGATGCGGCGGCCTTCATGACCGACTACGACACGCTGCCGCTGTCGTTCTTCGAGCCGATGGTGCGGCGCGTGTTCGCGCAGCCGAAGAACTCGATGTATGTGAAGAAGGGCGAGGACAAGCTGGCGCAGGTGGAGTAGGGAGCAACCGCATATCGTCCCGGTTTTCTCCGCTCTCCCGCAAGGCGGGAGAGGGGCGGGGGAGAGGGCAAGGGCGGCTGGGCATGGCAGGCGGCATCGCGAAGCTGCCGCCCGGCCCTCTCCCCCAACCCCTCTCCCACAAGTGGGAGAGGGGAGCCGCTCGGCGGGGATCGAAGACCCTCACGCCGCCTGCTGTCCCGCCTGCGGATTCCTGAACTGCGCCAGCAGCGTCTGCCAGCGCGAGCGCGCCGCCTTCAGGTTGTTGGCCTTGACGTGGCCGAAGCCGCGGATGTCGTCCGGCAGGTTGGCCAGTGCCACCGCGGTGCCGTGGTTGGCGGCATTCAATCCGGACACCAGCTCATCGAGCAGCGCCCGGTATTCGCCGATCAGCGCGCGTTCCGTGCGGCGCTCCTCGGTCTTGCCGAACAGATCCAGCGGACCACCGCGCAGGCCCTTGAGCTTGGCAAGCAGCTTGAAGATCGTCATCGTCGACGGGCCGAAGCGGCGCTTGATCAGCCGGCCCTGCTCGTCGTGCTTGGCGATCATCGGCGGCGCCAGCCAGAAGTTCAGCTGGTAGTCGCGGCCCGGCTCGCCTTCGAACTGGTTGCGCAGCTTGTCCAGGAAGACCGGATCGGTATAGAGCCGCGCGACCTCGTACTCGTCCTTGTAGGCCATCAGCTTGGCCAGGTTGCGCGCCACCGCCTCGGTCAGCGGCAGCGGCTTGCCGCTGCCGACCAAGGCGCTTTCGGCCGCGCGCACGCGATTGACCGCGTCGCGATAGGTCTGCGCATAGTCGGCGTCCTGATAGGCGGTCAGATGCGCGGCACGATGGGCGATCAGCTTCTCCAGCAGCGCACCCGACGAGGTCGGCAGCTTGACCACGTCGGCGCCCTCGGCGGTGCGCTTGAGCTCGCCGGTCAGCGACAGCACGTGCTCGGGGTCGTGCGCCATATGGCGGCCCCATTCGAACGCGGCCTTGTTCTTGTCGACCGACACGCCGTTCAGCTCGATCGCGCGCACCATCGCGTCCAGCGACAGCGGCACCCAGCCCTTCTGCCACGCATAGCCGAGCACCAGCGGGTTGGTGTAGATGGCGTCGCCCAGCAGCGCCACCGCCAGCGCGCTCGCATTGATGAAATCGCATTGCTCGCCGACCGCGTTGCGCACGTCCTGCTCGGCCGACACCCCGGGGAACTGCCACTTCGGATTGCGGATGAACTCGGCGGTCGGGGTTTGCGCGGTGTTGACGATCGCGCGCGTGCGTCCGGCCTGCGCCTTGGACAGGACCTCGTCGGTGGCCGACACGATGGCATCGCAGCCGATCACCAGGTCCGCCTCGCCCATCGCGATGCGCGTGGCATGGATATCCTCGGGCCGCGCCGCGATCTGCACGTGCGACAGCACCGCCCCGCCCTTCTGCGCCAGGCCCGCCATGTCCAGCACGGTGACGCCCTTCTGCTCCAGGTGCGCCGCCATGCCGAGCAGGCCGCCGATGGTCACGACGCCGGTGCCGCCGACCCCCGTCACCAGCACGCCGTACGGCCGCTCCAGCGCGGGCAGCGCCGGCTGGGGCAGCGGCGGCAGGCTTGCCATCGACACGCCGTGCGCCTCGGGCTTGCGCAGCTGCGCGCCTTCGGCGGTCACGAAGCTGGGGCAGAAGCCGTTCAGGCACGAGAAGTCCTTGTTGCAGGACGACTGGTTGATCTTGCGCTTGGTACCGAGCTCGGTTTCCAGCGGCTCGACCGACAGGCAGTTGGACTTGACCGAGCAGTCGCCGCAACCTTCGCACACCGTGTCGTTGATGAACACGCGGCGCGCCGGATCGGGGAAGCTGCCGCGCTTGCGGCGGCGGCGCTTCTCGGTGGCGCAGGTCTGGTCGTAGATCAGGATGGTGCAGCCCGGCACCTCGCGCAGTTCGCGCTGGATGCGGTCGAGCTCGTCGCGATGGTGCACCGTCACGCCCTGCGGCAGCTTGATCGCGCCGCTGTACTTCTCGGGCTCGTCGGTAACGATGTCGATCCGCTTGGCGCCCTCGGCGGCGACCTGGAAGGCGATGTCCTGCACCGACAGCTGGCCGTCGACCGGCTGGCCGCCGGTCATCGCCACCGCATCGTTGTACAGGATCTTGTAGGTGATATTGACGCCGGCCGCGATCGACGCGCGGATCGCCAGCAGGCCCGAATGGAAGTAGGTGCCGTCGCCGAGGTTGGCGAACACGTGCGTGTCGCCGGCGAACGGCGCCTGCCCGATCCACGCCACGCCTTCGCCGCCCATCTGGCTGAAGGTGCTGGTGCTGCGGTCCATCCAGACCGTCATGTAGTGGCAGCCGATGCCGGCGAGCGCCCGCGAGCCCTCGGGCACGTTGGTCGAGGTGTTGTGCGGACAGCCCGAGCAGAACCAGGGCTTGCGCTCGGCGGCCACGCGCGGGGTGGCCAGCGCGCGCTCCTTGGCCTCGATCACCGCGATGCGCGCGGCGATACGGGCGCGCACGTCGCTGGGCAGGTCGAACTTGTCCAGGCGCGTGGCGATCGCCTTGGCGATGATGGCGGGCGAGAGCTCGTAGTGCGCCGGCAGCAGCCAGTTGCTCTGCGGGATCGACCACTCGCCGCCGGCATTGTCCTTCTCGTCGAACTTGCCGTAGACCTTGGGCCGGACGTCGTCGCGCCAGTTGTACAGCTCTTCCTTCAGCGCGTACTCCATGATCTGGCGCTTTTCCTCGACCACCAGGATTTCCTGCAGTCCCTCGGCGAAGGCGCGTGCGCCCTGCGCTTCCAGCGGCCAGACGCAGCCGACCTTGTAGAGCCGGATGCCGATGCGCTCGCAGGTCTCCTTGTCCAGGCCCAGGTCGGTCAGCGCCTGGCGCGTGTCGAGGTAGGCCTTGCCGCCGGTCATGATGCCGAAGCGCGCGTGCGGCGAGTCGATCTCGATGCGGTCGATCCGGTTGGCTCGCACATAGGCCAGCGCCGCGTACCACTTGTAGTCGAGCAGGCGCGCTTCCTGTTCCAGCGGCGGATCGGGCCAGCGGATATTGAGGCCGCCCGGCGGCATCGCGAAGTCCTGCGGCAGCGCGATCT
>JAPSLP010000056.1 GCA_031180665.1 Cupriavidus sp.
AAAAAACAAAACCCCGGAAGACCGCGATCTTCCGGGGTTCCGCCGCCATGTACCGATGTACTGGCGGAGACGGAGGGATTCGAACCCTCGATCCAGGTTTTGGCCCGGATGCTCCCTTAGCAGGGGAGTGCCTTCGACCTCTCGGCCACGTCTCCCAAACTTGCGTTGCGCGAGGGAGGCCGCACAACGAAGCGCGTATTCTAGCGAGGGTGCGGCAATTGGTCAACGACGAATCGATGACACCGCACTTGCCCGCCCTCGCCAGGACCGGCGCGCGAAGGCGCCGGAAATCAGGCCTGTTCCAGCTCGAACGCCTTGTGCAGCGCGCGGACGGCCAGTTCCATGTACTTTTCGTCGATCAGCACGGAGATCTTGATCTCCGAGGTCGAGATCATCTGGATATTGATGCCCTCTTCCGACAGCGTGCGGAACATCTTGCTGGCGATGCCGACATGCGAGCGCATGCCCACGCCCACCACCGAAACCTTCGACACCTTCGGATCGCCCGACACGCTGGCCGCGCCAATATGGCCCTTGACCGCGTCGTTCAGGATCGCCAGCGAGCGCTGGTAGTCGCCGCGCGGCACCGTGAAGGTGAAGTCGGTCTTGCCCTCGACGGACTGGTTCTGGATGATCATGTCGACGTCGATATTGGCGTCGGCGATCGGACCGAGGATCTGGTAGGCGATGCCGGGCTTGTCGGGCACGCCGAGAACGGTGATCTTGGCTTCGTCACGGGCAAAGGCGATGCCGGAGATGACGGCTGCTTCCATGTCAGGGTCTTCCTCAAAAGTAATCAGCGTGCCCGAATGCATTTCCTGCTCGAGCGGCATCAGGGGGTCGGTCAGCGACGACAGCACGCGCGTCTTGACGCGGTATTTGCCGGCGAATTCCACCGAGCGGATCTGCAGCACCTTGGAACCGAGGCTGGCCATTTCCAGCATTTCCTCGAAGGTGATGCGGTCCAGCCGGCGCGCGTCTTCGACCACGCGCGGGTCGGTGGTGTAGACCCCGTCCACGTCCGTATAGATCAGGCACTCGTCGGCCTCGATCGCGGCGGCGATGGCGACCGCCGAGGTATCGGAGCCGCCGCGGCCCAGCGTGGTGATATTGCCCAGCGCATCGATGCCCTGGAAGCCGGTGACGATCACCACGCGGCCCGCGTCCAGATCGCCCAGGATGCGCTCATCGTCGATCGATTCGATGCGTGCCTTGGTGTACGACGAGTCGGTCTTGACCGGGACTTGCCAGCCGGTATAGCTGATCGCCTCGATGCCCTCGCCGTGCAGCGCGATGGCCAGCAGCGCGACGCTGGCCTGTTCGCCGGTCGAGGCCAGCATGTCGAGTTCGCGCGGATCCGGCTGCGGCGAAATCTCCTTGGCGAGTCCGAGCAGGCGATTGGTCTCGCCCGACATGGCCGAAGGCACCACGACTACGCGGTGACCGGCGCGGTGCCACTTGGCCACGCGCTTGGCGACATTCTTGATGCGTTCCGTGGAACCCATCGAAGTGCCGCCGTATTTGTGAACGATGAGAGCCATCTTCTTGTCGACGCCAGCGATTGTGCAAAACCACTGAAAATACACCAAGCACCGGCGCCCGGCAAGGCGGAATAGCGGTTGTTTTGGCTTGTCAAGCCTTGCGGGAGCAACGTCCCGTGCGGTAGGCGGCGTGGCGGGCCCCGGCCGGGAAGGCCGGACCCTGCGCCAGTCACTGCGGCAGTCCGGGCTCCGGACCGCAGGCGTGCCATTCGACACGCCAGCGCGGGGCCGGCGCGGCGTCCGGCCAGCGGCGATGCATGCCAAGCCCGGCAGCGAGCACGACCAGATCGCCTGCGCGCAGCAGCGGCAGATAGGGACGGCGCCAGGCCGGCACGGCGGCCTCCTGGTATGCCTGCTTCAGCGCCCGGGCCGGGCCGCCCGGCCGCAGCACGATGCGCTCGCCGCCGGTGCGCGGCCCCAGCGTCAGCGGCTGCCGCAGCACGGCCTCGGGCACCCCGAAAGTATCGTCGCGCGTGAAGCGCAGTTCGCCGTGCCAGGCGGGAACCGGCAGCCTGCCCTGCCCGGCCCACTGCAGCGCCACCGCTTCCGCCGGCGGCGCGCCCTGCGGCATGCAGGCCAGCACACGGGAGCGGAAGCGGCGCAGCACCAGCCCATCGTGCGGCAGCGCCGGCTCGCCGCCGCGATGGTCGATCAGTTGCGCCCGCATCGCCGCCAGCCGGGCCACCGATGGCGCGCGCACGCCGAGGTCGCGCAGCCACAGCCGCAGCACGGCATCGCCCTGCGCGGCCGGCAGGGCGCGCAGCGCGTCCAGATCGAGTTCTGCTAGGGTGGCGGCATCGCGCCCGGGATGCGCCAGCGTCGCCAACTGCCGCGCGGCCAGCGCATCGAGCGCGTGGGCGGCTTCGGCCAGATGGGCGGCGGCCTGCGCGACGTTGGCGCGCAGCGCCGGGAAGGCGGCGATCAGCCCCGGCAGTTGATGGCGCAGCGCGTTGCGGGCGAAGCGGGTGTCGTCGTTGGAGGGATCGTCGATCCAGCGCAGGCCGTGCTCACCGCAATAGGCCTCGATGTCGCGCCGCTCGATCTCGAGCCAGGGTCGCAGCAGCGCAATGTCGCGGCGCTTCGCCAGGCGCCGCAGCGCCGGCATGCCGGCCAGGCCGTGCACGCCGCTGCCGCGAAACAGCCGCATCAGCACGGTCTCGACCTGGTCGTCCAGATGATGGCCGAACAGCAGCCAGCCGACGTTGTGCTGCTCGCACAGCTCGGTCAACGCCTGGTAGCGGGCACGGCGGGCGGCGGCTTCGAGCCCTTCCCCATGGGCGGGAACGACCATCACGCGAGCGGCGCGGTATTCGACGCCCCAGTCGCGGCAAAGCCCCGCGCAGAACCGATCCCATTGGTCGGCCTGGGCCTGCAGCCCGTGATGGACATGCAGCGCCAGCAGCGGCGCGGGCTCGGCCCCGTCGACGCGGGCGGCGGCAAGCGCGGCGCGCGCGGCATGCAGCAGCGCGACCGAGTCGCGGCCGCCGGACAGGGCCACTGCCACCGCGCGGGGGCCATGTTGGCCGGCCCCGGAAACGACAAAGGCCGCACCGGCCTGCAGGGCCTGTGCGACCTTGTCGGTCAGCGTGGCGGTCGGGTCGCGCAAATCGAGCGCGGCGGAGGGCGCGGCGAAATCAGCCTTGTGCGCCGGTTTCCTTGAACTTGCCATAGGCCATCAGCCGCTCGTGGCGGCGCGCCTGCAGTTCCTTGACGCTGATGCCCTGGAACTGGCGCAGCGACTCGGCCAGCGAACGCTTGAGCATGGCGGCCATGGCCTTCGGATCGCGGTGCGCGCCGCCGAGCGGCTCGTTGACGATCTTGTCGATCAGGCCCAGCGCCTTGAGGCGATGCGCGGTCAGGCCCAGTGCCTCGGCGGCCTCGGGCGCCTTCTCGGCGGTCTTCCACAGGATCGAGGCGCAGCCTTCCGGCGAAATCACCGCATAGGTGGCGAATTGCAGCATCTGCACCACGTCGCCCACCGCGATCGCCAGCGCGCCGCCCGAACCGCCTTCACCGATGATGGTGGCGATCAGGGGCACCTTCAGGCCGGCCATCACGTACAGGTTGTGGCCGATCGCCTCCGACTGGCCGCGTTCCTCGGCGTCGATGCCCGGGAATGCGCCCGGCGTGTCGACAAAGGTGAAGATCGGCAGGCCGAACTTGTCGGCCAGTTCCATCAACCGCTTGGCCTTGCGATAGCCCTCGGGCTTGGACATGCCGAAGTTGCGCAGCGCGCGCTCCTTGGTGTCCCGGCCCTTCTGGTGGCCGATCACCATGCAGGCCTGGCCGTTGAAGCGCGCCAGCCCGCCCACGATCGACAGATCGTCGGCGAAGGCGCGGTCGCCGTGCAGTTCGTGGAAGTCGGTGAAGATCTCCCGCACATAGTCCAGCGTGTAGGGACGCTGGGGATGACGGGCGATCTGGGCCACCTGCCACGGGGTCAGGTTGGCGTAGATATCCTTGGTCAGCTGCTGGCTCTTGCCGGCCAGCCGCGAAATCTCTTCGGAAATGTCGACGGCCGAGTCGTCCTGCACGAAGCGCAGTTCTTCGATTTTTGCCTCGAGTTCGGCGATCGGCTGTTCGAAATCCAGGAAGGTGGTTTTCATTGAATCACACGTACCTGTCTGTGAAGGGGCGCATTCTACCGGAATTTTCCGGCGCTCCGGGCGCCGAAATCGGGCCAGATGCGACGCATGCGCCGCCTGAAGATGGTGAAAGAAGCACTTTCGTGCGCCGACTGTTTGAATGCCAGACTAGTAAGTGACAGGCAGCGGATCAAGGCTGCGCCACATGTACCAGGTCGCCACGGTACGCCATGGCTCCCAGTTGGCGGCGACCTCGCGCGCCTCGCTGCGCGTGACGGGCTCGCCGCTGAAATAGTTGGCCGAGATCGCGTTGATCAGGCCGATGTCGTCCAGCGGCAGGACATTCGGCCGCATCAGGTTGAACATCAGGAACATCTCGGCGGTCCAGCGGCCGATGCCGCGGATCTGCGTCAATTCGGCGATCACCGCCTCGTCGTCCATCTCGGCCCATTTGTCGACATGGACCCGCCCCGCCTTGAAGTGCTCGGCCAGGTCGACGATGTACTCGGCCTTGCGTCGCGACAGGCCGCAAGCGGCCAGCTTGTCGACGCCGGCCCGCAGCATCTGCGCCGGCGTCAGCTTCGGGCAGGCGGCGGCCAGCCGATCCCACACCGATTGCGCGGCCTTGACCGAGATCTGCTGACCGACGATCGAGCGCGCCAGCGTGATGAAGGGATCGCCGCGCGACACCAGATGGGCCGGCCCGTAGGTGGGGATCATCTTGCGCAGGATGCGGTCGCGTTTCATCAGGTCGGCGCAGGCTTCGTCCCAGTAGGCGGGACGTACCGCGCCCTCGACCGTCTCTACGGGCAGCGGAATCGCCGCGGCCTCGGGCAGCGCCGCCTTGCCGGCGCGCGCGGTCTTCAGGGTCGGCTTGCCGTCGGCCTTGGTCACCGTGCGGGCCTTGGGCGCGGCCACGCCGCCGGCGGCCGGCGCCTTGGCGACCTTTGCTGGCTTGGTCGCCTTGGCCGCCTTGGCCACCTTCAGGGCCGGCTCTCCGGTGGTCCGCGCCGGCTTGGCGGTCCTGGCCGCCGTGCCGGGCGTCTTGCGCACGGCAGCGTTCAAGCACGCCTCCATTCGGTCACGCCGCCCGGCTTGTCCTCGAGCACGATGCCTGCCTCGAGCAGTTCGGCGCGGATGCGGTCGGCCTCGACGAAATTGCGGTCGGCCTTGGCCTGTTTGCGCGCGGCGATGCGTTCCTCGATCTGTTCCGGCGCGATGCCGGCCGTATCGGCGCCGCCCTGCAGGAAGGCGTGCGCATCGCGCCCGAGCAGCCCCAGCGTGGTGGCCAGGCCCTTCAGTTGCCGTGCCGCCGCGGCCGAGCCGCTGCGATTGACTTCGCCTGCCAGGTCGAACAGCACCGAGACCGCGATCGGCGTATTGAAGTCGTCGCCCATCGCCTCGGCGAAGCGGCGCGCATGCGGCTCGTCCCAATCGAGCGGCTGCGTGTCGGGCTGCACGTCCTTGAGCGCCGTATAGAGACGAGTCAGGCCGTGGCGCGCATCGTCCAGATGCGCGTCGCTGTAGTTCAGCGGACTGCGGTAGTGCGCGCGCAGGATGAAGAAGCGCACCACCTCGGCGTCGTACTGCTTGAGCACCTCGCGGATCGTGAAGAAATTGCCGAGCGACTTCGACATCTTCTCGTCGTTGATGCGCACGAAGCCGTTATGCATCCACACGTTGACGAAGGGCTTGCCGCTGGCGCCTTCGGACTGCGCAATCTCGTTCTCGTGATGCGGGAACTGCAGATCGGCCCCGCCGCCATGGATGTCGAAATGCTCGCCGAGCAGCGCGCAACTCATCGCCGAGCATTCGATATGCCAGCCCGGACGTCCGGCACCCCACTTCGAAGGCCACTTGCTTTCGGCCGGCTCGCTGTCCTTGGCGGACTTCCACAGCACGAAGTCCAGCGGGTCGTGCTTGGCATCGTTGGCCGCCACGCGCTCGCCGGCGCGCAGGTCCTCCAGCGACTTGCCCGACAGCTTGCCGTAGCCGGCGAACTTGCGCACCGCGTAATTGACGTCGCCATCGCTGGCCTGGTAGGCCAGGCCCCTGGCTTCGAGCTTGCCGATGATGTCGAGCATCTGCGGCACGTATTGCGTGGCGCGGGGCTCGTGGTCCGGGCGTTGGATGCCGAGCGCGGCCGCGTCCTCGTGCATATAGCCGATGAACCGCTCGGTCAGCTCGCCGATGGTCTCGCCGTTCTCGGCGGCGCGGCGGATGATCTTGTCGTCGATGTCGGTGATGTTCTGCACATAGGTCACCTCGTAGCCCGCGGCGCGCAGCCAGCGCTGCACCATGTCGAACACCACCATCACGCGCGCATGCCCGACGTGGCAGTAGTCGTACACCGTCATGCCGCAGACATACATGCGGACCTTGCCGGGTTCGATGGGCACGAAGGGCTGTTTCTCGCGCGCGAGCGTGTTGTAGATGTTCAGTGGATGCATGAAACGAGGTGTTCGAAGAGAATGCGTGGCGCCTGCCGCGCGCGAGCCGGTGCCGACTTGCCGGCCGCGCATCGGCCGGCTTGCCGAACAGCGTGACGGGCGATTCGTTGCGGCCGTTGCCGCAGCCGCGGGGTCGACATCGGTTCGCCGAGCGAGGCCATATCTTACCGGAAGCCTTCGCGCGCCGGCGTCGATGCTGCGCTTTGCTAGAATGCCGCGAAGTATAAAGGACCGCACCTACATGAGCTTGCCATCGCCCAACGTCGCGACCGACGCCATGCTTAACGTCACGCCCGGCATCATGACCGTGCGGCGGCGCGCCGCCGCAGCCACCGTACGCAGCGTGCGCGCGTGCGCCGTCACCGTGGCGAGCGCCGCCGCGCTGCTGTGCGCCCTGCCCGCTGCGCCGGCCCTGGCGCAATCCGTCGGCTTCCCCGGCGGCGGCGGCGCCGGCGCGAAGGGCTTCCAGCCCTCGGGCGACCCCGGCATGGCCGACGCCGAGAAGGCCGCGCAGCAACGGCGCTATGCCGAGGCGATCGAGCGCTTCGACCGTGTGATCGCCGCCAACCCGCGCAATGTGCAGGCCCGCTTCGAGCGCGCCTGGGCGCTGTCGCAGGCCGGCCGCGAGGACGAGGCGGTGCAGGCCTTCCACGAGATCGCACAGGAATATCCCGAACTGCCCGAGCCGCACAACAATCTGGCGCTGATCTATGCGCGCCGGGGCGATCTGAAGCGCGCCGAGGCCGAGCTGCTGGCGGCGCTCGAAGCCAAGCCCGGCTTTGCGATCGGCTATACCAATCTGGGCGACGTCTACCGCAAGCTCGCCGAGCGCTCCTACGCCGAAGCGCTCAAGCGCAATCCCGACGACGCGCGCGCCCGCAGCGGCCTGGCCGCGGTCGGCACCAAGGCGCCGGGCAATGCGCCCGCCGCCACGCAACCGCGCACGCGCGAGCCGGCCGCCGCGCCGCAGGCACCGGTCGCGCCGCCGCCGCTGCCCAGGCCGCCCGGTCCGGATCGCGAAGACCTGGACTGACCGGTCCGCAACACTGTCCTGCTCGTCCCTGGCCTTTGCACGACGCAGCGAGCGGGCGGGATCGTTATCCATGCGGGGCGATTGCCCGGATGGCGCTTCCATCGACCACCGGTATTCGCCGACCGCCCTCGCCCACTTCCTGGAGACCCCCATGTCCTTGACCCGACGCGGCGCCCTCGGCGCCATGCTGGCCGCGCTGATGGCCGGCACCCTGAGCTGCGGTGCCGCCCAGGCGCAGGCGTCGGCCTCCGCCCCGGCCCAGGCCGCGGAGCGCGTGCGCTTCGCCACCAGCGCCGGCAGCTTCACCATCGAGGTCTATCCCGAGGCCGCGCCGAAGACCGTCGCCAACTTTCTCGAATACGTGAACAGCGGCTTCTACAGCGGCACGATCTTTCACCGCGTGATCAACGGCTTCATGGTGCAGGGCGGCGGCTTCGATCGCGACATGAAGCAGAAGCCGACGCGCGCGCCGATTCCGCTCGAGTCGCAGAACGGCCTGAAGAACAAGGCCGGCACCGTGGCCATGGCCCGCACCGGCGATCCGAACTCGGCCACGGCGCAGTTCTTCATCAATGTGGTAGATAATCCGAGTCTCGACTATCCGCAGCCGGACGGTAACGGCTATGCCGTGTTCGGCAAGGTGGTCGAAGGCATGGATACCGTCGATCGCATCAAGAAGACGCCTACCACCGCCTACGGCCCCATGCGTAATGTGCCAGCCACGCCGATCGTCATCGAGTCGGCCACCATCGTCAAGTAACAGAGGAAAGCCATGACCAAGGTCCAGCTCCAAACCAACCACGGCGCCATCGTCATCGAACTCGACGCCGACAAGGCGCCCAAGACGGTGGAGAACTTCCTGTCGTATGTCCGCAAGGGCCACTACGACAACACGATCTTCCACCGCGTCATCAAGAACTTCATGATCCAGGGCGGCGGCTTCGAGCCCGGCATGAAGCAGAAGCCCACCGACGATCCGATCGACAACGAAGCGGGCAACGGCCTGAAGAACGATCGCTACACCGTGGCGATGGCGCGCACCAACGCGCCGCATTCGGCCACCGCGCAGTTCTTCATCAACGTGGTCGACAACGACTTCCTGAACTTCACCTCGCCGACGCCGCAGGGCTTCGGCTATGCGGTGTTCGGCAAGGTCGTCGAAGGCACCGATGTGGTCGACAAGATCAAGGGCGTGCGTACCGGCAGCGCCGGCTTCCATCAGGACGTGCCGCTCGAGGACGTCGTGATCGAGAAGGCGGTGGTGCTCGAGTAATCGTGCGCCGCGTCTTGACGGCACGGCGCGTGCGATCCGCGCGCGCCATTGACGGCGGCATGCCCTCGCCCATGGAAATCGTTCCGAATCGATGAGCCCCGCCGCCAGCACGCCGGCTGCCTCCACCCTCGCAGTGGACGCGCCGGCGTGGTTCATTTCCGACCTCCATCTGACCCCGGGGATGCCGCGCACGCTGGCGGCATTCGAGCGCGTGCTCGAGCGCGCCGCCGAACAGGCGCGCACCCTCTTCATCCTCGGGGACTTCTTCGAGTTCTGGATCGGCGACGAGGAAAGCGAGGCACCGTTTCCGCGCGCCGTCGCTGCCGCCCTCGCCCGGCTGGTCGCGCGCGGCGTGCCGGTCTATCTGATGCACGGCAATCGCGACTTCCTGCTTGGGCCGCGCTTTGCCCGGGAGGCCGGCATCACGCTGCTGCCCGACCCGACCGTGATCGATTGCGCGGGCCAACGCGTGGTGCTGACCCACGGCGACATGCTGTGCACGGACGACACGCGCTATATGCGCTTCCGGCACTGGACGCGCAAACGCTGGATCCAGCGGCTGTTCCTCGCGCTGCCGCTGTCGTGGCGGCTGGCTATCGCGCGCAAGCTGCGCAGCGACAGCGAGGCCGGCCGCCAGCGGCCCGGGCCGCCGCGTGACTATGGCGATGTCGCGCCGGCCGCGGTGGCGGCGCTGCTGCGCGACAGCGGCACGGCGGCGATGGTGCATGGCCATACGCACCGCCCGGCCCGGCATGAACAGCCGCATGGCCTGCGCTGGGTGCTGACCGATTGGGACCTCGATGGCGCGCATCCGCGTGCGGCGGCATTGCAGCTCGATGCCGAGGGCTTTCGCGAGTTGCCGCAGCTCGACTGAGCGGCAGGGGCAAGGGCCGACGCGGCCTGCCCTGCCCTTCATGCCATCGCGTTACTTCATCAGCTTGCGCAGTTCGCTGGCGTCGAAGCGATCGTTCGGCGTGTTCTCCAGATGCTCGCCGAGCCTATCCAATGCCGCCTGCACCGCCTCGAGCTTTTCCTGCTGGCTGGCGGCATGGTCGATCAGGCTTTTGAGCGCCAGCGACACCGGATCGTCGGCGTTCGGCGTGATGCCGTACGCCGAGAACTCCTGCCGCGCGCCCTGCTGCGAAGGCGGCGCGTCGGGCAGGATGATGCGGGCCGGCACGCCGACCGCGGTCGCGCCCGGCGGCACCGGCTTGAGCACCACGGCATTGGAGCCGACCCGCGCGCCATCGCCGATGGTGAAGCCGCCCAGCACCTTGGCGCCGGCGCTGACCACCACGCCGGTGCCCAGCGTCGGATGCCGCTTCTGGCCCTTGTACAGCGAGGTGCCGCCGAGCGTCACGCCCTGATAGATCGTGCAGTCGTCGCCGATCTCGGCGGTCTCGCCGATCACCACGCCCATGCCGTGATCGATGAACACGCGCCGGCCCATCTTCACGGCCGGGTGGATCTCGATGCCGGTCAGGAATCGCGACCAGTGCGAGACCCAGCGGCCCAGCCAATGCAGCCCTGCATTCCAGCAGGCGTGCGCGAAGCGATGAAACACCACGGCATGCAGGCCCGGGTAACACGTCAGCACCTCCAGCCGGCTGCGCGCGGCGGGGTCGCGCTGCATGATGGTGTCGATATCTTCCTTGAGGCGAGAGAACATCTTGGTCGTGTGCGATTGCCCCGCCGTGCCGCGCGCCATCGAAGCGCGCATGCCGCCGGGGTCGTGTCCGGGCAATGCCCTGGGGAAACGGAAGCAGG
This sequence comes from Cupriavidus sp., assembly GCA_031180665.1. Classification (GTDB taxonomy): domain Bacteria; phylum Pseudomonadota; class Gammaproteobacteria; order Burkholderiales; family Burkholderiaceae; genus Cupriavidus. The sequence goes on from JAPSLP010000056.1 coordinate 10,650, forward strand.
GAGTGTAAGAGATTTGGCACCCTGATGCCGTCATGGGCATCGGGCGCCGCACCTGCCCCGCCGCTACGTCGACACGCGCGGGGGAAGCCCGGGCGTGCGCGGCGCGGGCGTCAACATCGCTCGCGATGGAAGGCGTGGACAGTAGTGCAATTGGCGCGCTCGCGTCGAGCGAGCGGCAGACGGCCGGCCCGCTCACGACGGGCGTGAGGAGATTCGGTGCGCCAGGGTTCGATGCGCCAGAAACAGGCGGCGGTTCGCGGCAATGTCATGTCTCCGTGGTGTCGCCACTGCGGTCCCCGCTGCGCTCGCCGCTGTGCGGTCCGCGCCCGGCCAGCGTCATCTGCTTGGCGATGCCGCGCAGCAGATTGACCTCCTCCTGCTCCAGCCCGCTGCGAGCGAACAGCCGGCGCAGCCGCGGCATCAGCTTCTTCGGATGGGCCGGATCGAGAAAGCCGATCGCCTCCAGGCCCTGCTGCAGATGCGCGAACATCGCCTCGATCTGCTCGGCCGTGGCGGCCTGCCCAGCATAGCCGATATCGCTGGGCGGCGCTGCGCGCTCCTGCAGCAGCGCCAGCCGCATCTCATAGGCGATCAATTGCACCGCCTGGGCCAGATTCAGCGACGCGTAGGCAGGATTGGCGGGGATATGGGTCACCACCGAACAGCGGTCGACCGCCTCGTTGGGCAGGCCGAAGCGTTCGTTGCCGAAGACGAAGGCGATGTCGGTCAGGTCCGCGCGGATCTCCGGGCCGATGCGGGCCGCGGCCGCAAGCAGATGCTCGCCCGCCCGCGCGGTGGCCTCGCGCGGCAGCAGCCGCGGCGGCCCGAACTCGCGCTGGCGTGCGGTCATCGCGACGGTATAGGACGCGCCCGCCAGCGCGGTTTCCAGATCGTCGACCACGCGGGCGGCGCGCAGCACGTCGTCGGCACCGCTGGCCAGCGCGACCGCTTCGGGATGCTCGCGCACCGCCGGTTCCCGCGGCGACACCAGCACCAGCGCCCCGGGCCGGGCGCCGAAGCCCATGGTCTTGATGGCGCGCGCCACCGAGCCGACATTGCCGGGATGGCTGGTTTCGACCAGCACGAAGCGCACGCGGGCAAACGCGGCGTCCAGGGCGGTCTGTTGCGCGCCTGGGGCAGCGTTTGCGTGCTCGCTCGTGTCCATTGCCGGGTTCCTATACAATGCAGGGTTCCAATTTATTTGGCGCGCCGCTCCGCCGCCCTGGCCAAGGCTTCGATGCCGGCCACCGGAGACAAGGTCGACGCGCCCGTTCTTCTACAATCCGTTGTGTTGTCCGCCGGGAGCCGCGCGCGCCATGCCGTCCGCAGCGCCGCCCGCTTTTCGGCGACCTGGAGAGATTCATGCATCCGATGCTCAATATCGCCATCAAGGCCGCTCGCAAGGCGGGTTCCATCATCAATCGCGCGTCGATGGACGTGGATCTCCTGAGGGTTACGCGCAAACAGCACAACGATTTCGTCACCGAGGTAGACCGCGCCGCCGAGGCCGCGATCATCGAGATCATCCGCACCGCCTACCCGGAACACGGCATTCTAGCGGAAGAGTCCGGCCAGTCCTGGCGCGAGGACGAGGAAGGCCACGAGTACACCTGGGTCATCGACCCGCTCGACGGCACCACCAATTTCATCCATGGCTTCCCGCAGTACTGCGTGTCGATCGCCCAGTTGCACAAGGGCTCGCCGGTGCAGGCGGTGGTCTACGACCCGACCCGCGACGAGCTGTTCACCGCGACCAAGGGCGCCGGCGCCTTCCTGAACAACCGCCGCATCCGCGTCAGCCGCCGCGACAAGCTGGCCGACTGCCTGATCGGCACCGGCTTCCCCTTCCGCGACCTGGACGGCCTGAAGGCCTATGTCGAAGTGTTCGCGCTGATGACGCAAAGCTGCGCCGGCCTGCGCCGCCCGGGCGCCGCCGCGCTGGACCTGGCCTATGTCGCCTGCGGCCGCCTCGATGGCTTCTTCGAAACCGGCCTGAAGCCCTGGGACATGGCGGCCGGCATGCTCTTGATCACCGAAGCCGGCGGCCTGGTCGGCAACTACGCGGGCGAAGCGCGCCAGCTCGAACAGGGCGAGGTGCTGGCCGGCAACCCCAAGGCATTCGCGCAGATGGTGCGCCTGCTGACGCCGTACTCGCTGGATAACGGCGGCCCGGCGGCCTGAGGGCGGGAACGGCGCCCCCATCGCGGCGCCCTCCCGCCTTTTCATCCAATTCCTCTCCGTTCCCGGCCGCAACGCGCAGTAAAATGCGCGTTTGCGTCCGATGCCCACGGCCTCGCGCACGCTCCGAACCCGGCCGCTGCCCGTTTGCAGCGGCCCGCCGAGAGGATTGCATGTCCGAAGACCTGCCAACCACCGCAGTCGCCAGCGCATCGGCTGGCGCCACGGAAAAACATACGCCGATGATGCAGCAGTACCTGCGCATCAAGGCCGACCATCCGGACACCCTGCTCTTCTACCGGATGGGCGATTTCTACGAGCTGTTCCACGACGACGCCGAAAAGGCCGCGCGGCTGCTCGATATCACGCTGACCTCGCGCGGCAGCTCCAACGGCGTGCCGATCCGCATGGCCGGCATTCCCTTTCATTCGGTCGATCAATACCTGGCCCGGCTGGTCAAGCTTGGCGAATCGGTCGCGATCTGCGAGCAGATCGGCGATCCGGCCACCAGCAAGGGGCCGGTCGAGCGCAAGGTCGTCAGGATCGTCACGCCCGGCACGCTGACCGACGCGGCGCTGCTGCCCGACAAGGCCGATACCTTCCTGATGGCGGTCCACCAGCAGACCACGCGGCGCGGCGTCAGCAAGACCGGGCTGGCCTGGCTGAACCTTGCCAGCGGGGAGCTGCGGCTGATGGAATGCGAGGCCGCGCAACTGGCGCGCGAACTTGAACGCATCCGCCCCGCGGAGCTGCTGCACACCGATGGCATCGAACTGCCGGCGCATCCGTGCGCGCGCACGCGGCTGCCCGAATGGCATTTCGACCAGGACGCCGGCGCACGCCGCCTGCGCGAGCAACTGGGCGTTGCCAGTCTCGATCCGTTCGGCTGCCGCACGCTGGGCGCGGCGCTTGGCGCGGCCGGTGCGCTGCTGAACTACGCGGCCAGCACGCAAGGACAGTCGCTGCGCCATGTGCAGGGCGTCACGGTCGAGCACGAAACCGAGTTCGTCGGCCTGGACACCGCCACGCGGCGCAATCTCGAACTGACCGAGACGCTGCGCGGCGGCGAAGCGCCGACGCTGTTCTCGCTGCTCGATACCTGCGCCACGGCGATGGGCAGCCGGCTGCTGCGTCATTGGCTTCACCACCCGTTGCGCGAGCGCGCCATCCCCCAGGCGCGTCAGCAGGCCATCGGCGCGCTGCTGGCGCAGGACCTCGATACGCTGCGCGCGCGCCTGCGCCGGCTTGCCGATGTCGAACGCATCACCGCGCGGCTGGCGCTGCTGAGCGCGCGGCCGCGCGACCTGTCGTCCCTGCGCGATACGCTGGCCGCCCTGCCCGACGTGCAAGCCTGCGTGGCCCCGGACGACTCCGCCCCGCTGCTGGCGCAGACGCTTGCCGAGCTGGCGGTGCCGCAGGCCTGCCTGGACCTGCTGTCGCGCGCGATCGCCCCGGAGCCGTCGACGGCCGTGCGCGACGGCGGCGTGATCGCCCGCGGCTACGACGCCGCGCTGGACGAACTGCGCGACATCTCCGAGAACTGCGGCCAGTTCCTGATCGACCTGGAGGCGCGCGAGCGCACCCGCACCGGCATCGCCAATCTGCGCGTCGAATACAACCGCGTGCATGGCTTCTATATCGAGGTCACCAACGGCCAGGCCGACAAGGTGCCCGACGACTATCGCCGCCGCCAGACGCTGAAGAACGCCGAGCGCTATATCACGCCGGAGCTGAAGGCCTTCGAGGACAAGGCGCTGTCGGCGCAGGACCGTGCGCTCGCGCGCGAGAAGCAGCTCTACGAGGAACTGCTGCAACGGCTGCTGCCGCATATCGGCGAACTGCGCCGGGTCGCCGCGGCGCTGTCGCGGCTGGACGTGCTGGCCGCCCTGGCCGAACGCGCCCGCACGCTGGACTGGTCGTGCCCGGAGCGCGTCGACGAGAACGCGATCGACATCGTCCAGGGCCGCCATCCGGTGGTCGAGGGCCAGCTGGCCGCGGAATCGACGCCGTTCATCGCCAACGACTGCCAGTTGACCGAGGCGCGCAAGCTGCTGCTGATCACCGGCCCGAACATGGGCGGTAAATCGACCTTCATGCGGCAGACCGCGCTGATCGTGCTGCTGGCCTGCGTCGGTGCGTACGTGCCGGCACGGCGCGCCACGGTCGGGCCGATCGACCGCATCTTCACGCGCATCGGCGCGGCCGACGACCTGGCCGGCGGCCGTTCGACCTTCATGGTCGAGATGACCGAAGCGGCTGCGATCCTGCACAACGCGACGCCGCACAGCCTGGTGTTGATGGACGAGATCGGCCGCGGCACCTCGACCTTCGACGGACTGGCGCTGGCGTGGGCGATCGCCCGCCATCTGCTGGCCCACAACCGCAGCCACACGCTGTTCGCCACCCACTATTTCGAGCTGACGCAGCTGCCGCAGGAATTCCCGCAGGCGGCCAATGTGCACCTGTCCGCGGTCGAGCACGGCGACGGCATCGTCTTCCTGCATGCGGTGCAGGACGGCCCGGCGAGCCAGAGCTACGGACTGCAGGTCGCGCAACTGGCGGGCGTGCCGCAGCCGGTCATCCGTGCCGCGCGCAAGCATCTGGCCTGGCTCGAGCAGCAATCGACCGACGCCACGCCGACGCCCCAGCTGGATCTGTTCGCGGCGCCGACGGTGCCGGACGCCGATGACGATCGCGACGAGCGCGAAGATCGATCCGCCGCGTCCATCGCCCCGGCCAACGATCCGCTAGGCGAGGCGATGCGCGACCTGGACCCCGACAGCATGACGCCGCGGCAGGCGCTCGACGCGTTGTATCGACTCAAGGCGTTGGCCGAGGAATCCGGTCAGCCGGCATGACGATGGCAAGCTTGCGCCGCCGGGCACTGTCGTGCCGACCGCTGCTGGCCATCGCGATGGCGGGGGCGCTGCTGGGCGCGTGGTCCACGCAGAGCGCCGCCACCGTGCAGCCGGTCGCTGCCAGGGCGCAGGCTGCCACTGGCAAGGCGGATGGCAAGGCCAGCGGCAAGGCCGCCGACTCGCGCCTCGTTCGCATCGCGGTGATCGCCGACCTGCCCCAATGGCCCGACGCCGAGGCGCCGACGCAGCAACTGCTGGACAACCTCGCGCAACGCAAGCTCGCCTTCGTGATCCATGCAGGCGGCATCAAGGGCGACACCGAGTCGTGCGCCGATGCGATGCTGGCCGGTCGGCTGCGGCTGCTCGACCAGTCGCCGCTGCCGCTGGTCTATATCCCCGGAGAAACCGACTGGGCCGAATGCGAACAGGCGGTCAATGGCAGCTTCGATGCCGACGAGCGGCTGGCGAGGCTGCGCGAGCTGGCCTTTCCGGACGACGATTCGCTGGGCCAGCGCAGGCTCCGGCTGATCCGGCAATCGGATCAGGCCAAGTTCCGCAGCTATCGCGAGAACGTGCGGTGGACGGCAGGCAAGGTGCTGCTGGTCGGCATGAACGTGCCCGACGACAACAACCACTATCGCACCGAAGCCGGGCGCAACGGCGAATTCGAAGATCGCCGCGAAGCCAACCGTCAATGGCTGGCGCGCGCGTTCTCAGTTGCCGAGCAGGAATCGCTCGATGGCATCGTGCTGGTGATCCACGGTGACCCGCTGTTCGGCAACGGCTGGGAAAAGCGCGGCAAGCCGACGCTGCTCGACGGATTCCTGCGCCACCGCAAGCGCGACGGCTATGTCGAGTTCAAACGGCAGCTGCGCGAGCTGGTCAGCGATTATCGTGGGCAGGTGCTGTTGATTCACAGCAGCATCGGGGGCTTCGGCATCGATACGCCGCTGCGCGATGCCAAGGGCAGGACGATCCGCAGCTTCACGCGCGTCGCGCTGCCGGTCGGCTCGCCGAAGCAATGGACCGAACTGACGATCTCGCCCGATTCGCGTTCGCTGTTCTCGGTCGCGCTGCAGGACGGCGCGGGCAAGAACTAGCCGGCCGCGTCGCCTCTTCAGAAAGCGAAAAAGCCGGCAATGCCGGCTTTTCCGTTCGATGGATGCATACGTCGATCAGTGCAGCGTGCGCGGGCTGTCGTCGTCCTCGTCCTCGTCGACCACTTCGATGCCCGACGCGCCGTGCGCGTGGCCATGCTCGACTTCCTCGGCGGTCGCCTCGCGGACCTCGGAGACCTTCAGCCAGAAACGCAGCGCCATGCCGGCAAGCGGATGGTTGCCGTCGAGTACTACCTTGTCCTCGGCGACGTCGGTGACGGTATAGATCACCGAATCCTCTTCGTCGCCGTCCTCGGGCACGCCTTCGAACTGCATGCCGACTTCGAGCGGTTCGGGAAAACGATCGCGCGGCTCGACCTTGACCAGTTCGGCGTCGTAGTCGCCGAAGGCATCCTCGGGCTCGAGCTGCAACTGCGTCTCGAAGCCTGCGGCATGACCGTCGAGTGCTTCCTCGATCTTGGGGAACGTGCCATCATAGCCGCCGTGCAAGTAGACCATCGGCTCATCCGATTCTTCGATCAGATTGCCCTGCGCATCCGACAGCTTGTACACCACGGACACAACCGTGTTCTTCGCGATTTTCAATTCTTCACTCCATGAACGATTCCGCATTATACGCGCAGGCCCTGCCCCGCGGCCCGGTGGATCCGGATGCGCCACTTCAGCTGCTCGGGGGCATGACGCCCGCCGCATTCATGCGTGATATCTGGCACCGCAAACCCCTGCTGGTTCGACAAGCCATCCC
>JAPSLP010000019.1 GCA_031180665.1 Cupriavidus sp.
CCAGCGGCGGCCAGTCGCTGCGGAAGTGACTGCCAAAAGTTCGCGAAGCAAAATCGCGGATAATGGAGGCTTTCGTTCTACACGAGCCCCTGGAAGGAAGCGCGATGGAATTTAGCACAAAAGCCCTGGATTTGAGCAAAGCGGCCCAGAATGGTTTCCTGGCGACCAAGACCGACTGCCTGGTGGTCGGTGTGTTCGAGGGCCAGAGCCTGGACGGCGTCGCCAAGGCGCTGGACGCCGCGACCCGGGGCCTGGTGGCTAGATTGATCAAGCTCGGCGACTTCGAAGGCAAGCGCAATTCGCAGCTGGTGTTGCACGAGGTGGCGGGCATCGGCGCCGCGCGCGTGCTGCTGGTCGGCCTCGGTAAAGAGGCGGAGTTCGGCGACAAGGCCTTCGCCGATGCGGTGCGTACCGCATTGCGTGCGTTGAGCGGCACGCGTGCCGCCAATGTGCTGTGGTGCCTCGCGCAGCCGGCACCGCGCGCGGGCGGGCAGGCCGCCGCGCAGGGCGCGACCCGCGATATCGCCTGGCGCGTGATCACCACTGTCACGCTGATCCGCGAGGCGGGCTACCGGCTGCTGGAGCGCCATCCCGAACTGAAGCGCAACGGCGCCAAGAACAACGACAAGGCCCTGGGCCTGCGCAAGGTCGTGCTGGCGGTCGATGCGGCCGACACCAAGGCCGCGAACCAGGCCGTGGTGCGCGGCGTGGCGATCGCCAACGGCATGGAGCTGACCAAGGACCTGGGCAACCTGCCCTCCAATATCTGCACGCCGACCTATCTGGCCGATACCGCGCGCTCGATCGCGCGCCGCTTCAAGCTGAAGGTCGAGGTGCTGGGCCGCAAGCAGATCGAGGCGCTGAAGATGGGCGCCTTCCTCGCGGTCACCAAGGGCGCCGTCGAGCCGCCGCAGTTCATCGTGCTGCGCTACGACGGCGGCGGCGCGCGGCAGGCGCCGGTGGTGCTGGTGGGCAAGGGCATCACCTTCGATACCGGCGGCATCTCGCTCAAGCCGGGCGAGGGCATGGACGAGATGAAGTACGACATGTGCGGCGCCGCCTCGGTGCTCGGCACGCTGCAGGCGGTAGCCGAGATGGGCCTGAAGCTCAATGTCATCGCCGTGGTGCCGACCTGCGAGAACATGCCGAGCGGCACCGCCACCAAGCCGGGCGATGTGGTGACCAGCATGTCGGGCCAGACCATCGAGATCCTGAACACCGATGCGGAGGGTCGCCTGATCCTGTGCGACGCGCTGACCTATGTCGAGCGCTTCAAGCCGGCCGCGGTGATCGACGTCGCCACGCTGACCGGCGCGTGCATCATCGCGCTGGGCCACGTCAACAGCGGCCTGTACGCGCGCAGCGACGCGCTGGCCGACCAGCTGGTGCAGGCCGGCCGCAAGGCGATGGACGGCGCGTGGCGCATGCCGCTGGATGACGAATACCAGGACCAGCTCAAGTCCAACTTCGCCGATATGGCGAACATCGGCGGCCGTCCGGCCGGCAGCGTGACGGCGGCCTGCTTCCTGGCGCGCTTTGCCGACAAGTACGACTGGGCCCACCTGGACATCGCCGGCACCGCATGGAAGAGCGGCGCGGCCAAGGGCGCCACCGGCCGCCCGGTGCCGCTGCTGACGCAGTTCCTGATGGACCGCGCCGGCTGATCTGCGACCCATGACGCGCATCGACTTCCATAGCAACGTGCCGGACAAGCTGGGCTATGTCTGCCGGCTGATCCGCAAGGCCTACGGGGCCGGACAGAAGATCGTCGTGCATGCCGAGCCGGCGGTGCTGGCGCGGCTCGATGCGCAGCTGTGGACCTTCTCGGCGCTCGATTTCCTGCCGCACTGCGGGCTCGACAGCCCGCACGCGGCGCAAACGCCGATCGTGCTGGCCGCCGCGCTCGACGCGGTGCCGCACCACGAACTGCTGATCAATCTGGATACGAAGATCCCGCTGCAGTTTGCCAGCTTCGAACGCATGATCGAAGTGGTCGGCGGCGACGCCGACGATCGCGCCGCAGGGCGCGATCGCTATCGCCAATATCGCGAGCGCGGCTATCCGCTGACGCACCACGATATCGGGCAACGCAATCAGGGCGAGGCCGCCGGCGCGTAGCCTCGGCTTCCCCGGCGGCGTAGCGCGGTCCCTCCAACGCTTCCCTTCGAACGCTTCCCTTCTCGCACCTTCCTTCGAACGCTCCCATCGGGCGCTCTCTTCGAGCGCTTCCTTCGAGCGCTTCCTATAGTGGGCGCTGCCAGTTAACTTCGCAGCATTTCAGGCAAGCACCGTAGCCCATAGGCTGGCAACTTACGGCATCGGCTTTCGCCGTGTCCCGTTGTCCCTTCTTCAGGTGTCCTCGCCAAATGCTCGACTACTCCGCTCGCCAGCCGCGGTCCCGTCCGCCGCGCCATTCGGCCCGAAACCCGGTCGATCGCCATGTTGCCGATCATGCCGGCCGCTATCCGCTGTACGGTCCTCTGCGCTATCCCACTGGCCATTCCCGCATCCCGCCCGGGCATGACGGTCTCGACGTCCACTGGCCGTGCCGGCTGCCCGGGCCGACTTGCCTCGACGTACGCGAGCCCGGCGACGGAAAGAATGGCAACACGCTGCGTTCTCCTGGCCGTCATCACGACGCCTCGTACAAGCTGGTGTTCGCTTTTCGCGAGGTCGTCCGCGATCTGATCCGCGACTTCATCCCGGATCCGTGGCTGCAGACGGCCGACTTCGACTCGATGGAAATGGTGCCGACGCACCACGTCTCGGACGGCCTGCGCGTGGGCCTGAACGATGTGGTCTGGCGGGTGCATGTGCCCGGACAGGCCCAGCCGGTCCACCTGCTGATCGAGTTCCAGAGCCGTAACGATCCGCATATGGCCGCACGCATGCTCGCCTACGTCGGCATGTTCTACCGCGATGTCAGCCGGCGATGCCACGGCAAGGGCCGGCGCCGATATCCGCTGGTGTTGCCGGTCGTGTTCTACAACGGCATGGCGCGATGGCGGGCACCGACGGACATTGCGGCGATGATCCCGCTGGTCCCCGGTCGCGTCGCCGCTCACCAGCCAAGCCTGCAGTACTGCCTGATCGACCGTGGCGCCTATACCGAATCCGAGCTGGCGACGCAGCGCAACCTCGTTGCCGTGCTGATGCGGCTCGAACAGGCAACGACGGTCGACGCAGTGTTTGGGCCGTTGCGGCTGGCCCGGGAACTGGCGCAAGGCAATGCCGCGCTCGACACGGCGCTGACCGCATGGGTCGTGGCGCGAGCGGCCAACTTCAGCGCAACCGCGCTGGATCTCAACGAAGTTCACAACCTGATGGAGCTGGATATGGAATTGTCGGAAGGCTATGGAAAGTGGGCGCGCCGGTTGGAGCGAGACATCACGCGGAAGGTCAAGGCCGAGCTACAAGCAGAGGTCAGGGCCGAAATTGAAGCGGAGGTAGCGGCTCGGGCGGAAGCAGAGCTGCTGATTACGCTGCTCGACCATGGCTTCGGTCCCTTGCCCGAGGACATCGTCGCCAAGGTTCTTGCCTCCCCGGTGCAGCAGATCGAGGATTGGGCACGTCGCCTGCTATACGCAAGGAGCCTTGGTGACATCTTCCTCTGCTAGCGTGCAGCCGCCCGCCGGCAATGCATCTGCAGCGAGCGTTCCGGACCTGGCGATCCTGAGGTGAAACGCCTCACTGGCGTATCAGGATCGATTTCCCGAACAGGCTCTCGAGGAAATCCACCATCAGCCTGGCGGTCTGGTTGCGGACGTCGCAAGCCGGATTGAGTTCGAGCACGTCGAGCGATCCGAGCCGCCCGGTGTCCGCAATCATCTCCATGCAAAGTTGCGTTTCCCGATAGGTGGGGCCACCCATCACGCTCGTGCCGACGCCCGGAGCGATGCTGCAGTCGAGGAAGTCCACGTCGAAGCTGACGTGCAGATGGGTGTTGTCGTCGATGCCGGCGAGCGCGTTCTGCATGGTATGGCGCATGCCGTTCTCGTCGATGTAGCGCATGTCGAAGACGGCGAGGTTCAGGTCGCGCAGCCGCCGTTTCTCGTCGGCGTCGACGCTGCGGATGCCGACCTGCCGGATATGCTCCGGCTTGACCGCCGGCACCGTGCCGCTCAGCGAGATCAAAGGCGCAGGGCCGTCGCCGCACAGGCACGCGACCGGCATGCCATGGATGTTGCCGGTGGGGCTGGTGGAGCCGGTGTTGGCATCGGCGTGCGCGTCCAGCCAAAGCACCAGCAGCTTCTTGCCGGTGTCGCGGCAATGGCGCGCGGCCGCACTGATCGACCCGATCGCCAGGCAATGGTCGCCGCCGAGCAGCAGGGGGAAGCGTCCGCCTTGCAGGCAGTCGTAGCAGGCCTCGAACACGCCGCGGTTCCACGCCACCACTTCGTCGAGGTGCCGCATGCCGTCGATCGGCTGGTGCCAGGGGTTTGCAGGACCGGACAGATTGCCCCCGTCGACGACGTCGAGCCCGTTGCGCAGCAGGGCGCCGGCGATATCGGCGACGCGCATCGCCTCCGGTCCCATCGATGCACCGCGCGTACTGGCGCCGACATCGGTAGGCGCGCCGATCAACATCACTGTCCTCATGGTCCCTCCTTGCAGTATCGAAGGCCGCCGGTGTCCGCGTGTCGTCCGGGGCCGCCGACCACCGGGCCATGATACCGCCGCGAGGGCCGGTCAGCCCGGCATGGCCTGCGGGTCGTATTGCGCGGCGAACTCGGGCGAGGGGGGAATCGGCTTGATGATGTCGATCAGCACGCCGTTGGGGTCGGCGGTGATGAAATGCCGTTGTCCGAAGGGCTCGTCCCGCAGCGCCAGCCGGATCGGCAAGCCGGCCTGCTGCAGTTGCGCGTACAGGCTGTCGACGTCCTCGACCTCGAAGTTGAGGATGGTGCCGGCCACCGGCGCGCCGCTGCCTGCCGGGATGGTCTCGTGCCGGTAGTCGAGCACGGCGAGATTGACGCCGGCATCGTCGGCCGACTGCAGATGCCAGTACCAGTCGCTGGAGAACAGCGCCTTGAAGCCGAAATGCCGCTGGTAGAAGGCCGCCGTGGCTGCCACATCGGCGGTCTGGATGACGGGGTAGAAGCTGGTGATCTTCATGACGGGCTCCATTCGGTGCGGCCGTTTCGGAAAACGACCGGGTTGAATTAACATGCAGTCTGTATCTTTTTGTCGTTATAACATACAGGCTGTATGTATGCAAAGAAAAATGCCACGGACCAATCGAGAGCGTACCGAGGCCACGCGGGGCGCCTTGCTGGCCGCCGCGCGCGCCTTGTTCGTCGAAAAGGGGTATGCCGACACCTCGACTCCGGAAATCGTCGCGGCGGCCGGCATCACACGCGGTGCGCTCTATCATCACTTCGAAGACAAGCGGGCACTGTTTCGCGCCGTGCTGGAAGAGGAGGCGAGGGCGGTGGCTGACGAGATCGAGCGTGCGGCGCCCGCGACGCGCTCGCCACACAAGGCGCTGATCACCGGCAGCGAAGCCTATCTCGATGCGATGACGGTGGCAGGGCGCACGCGGCTGCTGCTGGTGGACGGTCCGGCGGTGCTCGGCGCGGGCGAGAGCCTGGCCCTGGATCAGGCCCACGCGGGCCGCACGCTGCGTGAGGGCTTGGCGGCGGCGCTAGGCCCGCGCATTGCGCCGCCGTTGACGGTGGACGCACTGGCCACGCTGCTGTCGGCGGCGTTCGACCGTGCGGCGCTGGCAATCGACGCAGGCGACGACCCCGCCGCCATCCGCGCCGCGATGGTCAGGCTGATCGAACGGACGGTATCCAGACTCTGAGATGGACCGACACGCCCGGCCTGCAGCCTGACTGCGGCATTCCGTCGATGAAGCAAAAAAAAGCCGCCCCGAAGGGCGGCCTTGCAGTCGGGACGGTCCGGCTCAATCGTCGAGCAGCGACAGATCCCGCACCGCGCCCTTGTCGGCCGACATCACCAGCTTCGCGTAGGCCTTCAGGGCCGCGGAGACCTTGCGGGGCCGCGGCTTGGCGGGCTTCCAGCCCTTGGCGTTCTGCTCCTCGCGGCGACGCGCCAGTTCCTCGTCCGACACCAGCACATCGATCCTGCGATTCGGGATGTCGATCCGGATCCGATCGCCGTCGCGCACCAGGCCGATGGCGCCGCCGGCTGCCGCTTCCGGCGAGCAGTGGCCGATCGACAGGCCCGAGGTGCCGCCCGAGAAGCGGCCGTCGGTCAGCAGCGCGCAGGCCTTGCCCAGGCCCTTGGACTTGATGTAGCTGGTCGGATACAGCATCTCCTGCATGCCGGGTCCGCCCTTCGGCCCTTCATAGCGCACGATGACCACGTCGCCGGCCTTGACCTTGTCGTTCAGGATGTTCTCGACCGCTTCGTCCTGCGATTCGGTGACGTGGGCCGTGCCCTCGAACACCAGAATGCTTTCGTCGACGCCGGCGGTCTTGACCACGCAGCCGTCGACCGCGATGTTGCCGGTCAGCACCGCCAGCCCGCCTTCCTTCGAGAAGGCATGCTCGTACGAGCGGATGCAGCCCTCGGCGCGGTCCAGGTCCAGGCTCGGCCAGCGCGTGTTCTGGCTGAAAGCCACCTGGGTCGGAATGCCGGCCGGTCCGGCCAGGTAGAAGTTGCGGACCGCCTCGTCCCGGGTGCGGACGATGTCCCATTGCTCGAGCGCGTCCTTCAGCGTCGGCGCATGCACGGTCGGCACGTCGGTGTGCAGTTTGCCGGCGCGCTCCAGTTCGCCCAGGATGGCCATGATGCCGCCCGCGCGGTGCACGTCTTCGATGTGGTACTTGTTGGTATTGGGCGCGACCTTGCACAGCTGCGGCACGACGCGCGACAGCCGGTCGATGTCGGCCATGGTGAAGTCGATTTCCGCTTCGCGCGCGATCGCCAGCAGATGCAGGATGGTGTTGGTGGAGCCGCCCATCGCAATATCCAGCGTCATCGCGTTTTCGAAGGCCTTGAAGCCCACCGAGCGCGGCAGCACACGCGCATCCTCCTGCTCGTAGTACTGGCGGGCCAGCTCGACGATGCGGCGGCCGGCACGCTTGAACAGTTGCTCGCGGTCGGCGTGGGTCGCCACCACCGTGCCATTGCCCGGCAGCGACAGGCCAAGCGCCTCGGTCAGGCAGTTCATCGAGTTGGCGGTGAACATGCCCGAGCACGAGCCGCAGGTCGGGCAGGCCGAGCGTTCGACCTCGGCCACGTCGGCGTCCGAATAGGACGGATCGGCCGCGATCACCATCGCATCGACCAGGTCCAGCTTCTTGAACTCCATCGTCTTGGTGACCGGGTTGGCCAGCCGCGTCTTGCCGGCTTCCATCGGACCGCCCGAGACGAAGATCACCGGGATGTTCAGCCGCATCGCGGCCATCAGCATGCCCGGGGTGATCTTGTCGCAGTTCGAGATGCAGACCATGGCGTCGGCGCAGTGCGCGTTGACCATGTATTCCACCGAGTCGGCGATGATGTCGCGGCTGGGCAGCGAATACAACATGCCGTCGTGGCCCATCGCGATGCCGTCGTCCACCGCGATGGTGTTGAATTCCTTGGCGACGCCGCCCGCCGCCTCGATCTCGCGGGCGACCAGCTGGCCCAGGTCCTTCAGGTGCACGTGCCCCGGAACGAACTGCGTAAAGGAATTGACGACCGCGATGATCGGCTTGGAGAAGTCCTCGTCTTTCATGCCGGTCGCGCGCCAAAGGGAGCGCGCGCCTGCCATGTTGCGGCCGGCGGTGGAGGTCTTGGAACGGTACGTGGGCATCGTGATTGCTGCGGTAATGAAATGGCGTGAAAACGCTGCGGCGCGAGCCGCAAGAAAGAAGCCCGCTGGCGCGCAGGCTTCCGATTGGATCGAATGATCGGAGGGCCGGCGGCGCCGGACCGCGCCGCCGGTCGGGTTCAGTCGGTGACCGCCCCCTTGCTGGCCGTCGACGCCAGCTTCGAGAACTTCGCCAGCACGCCGCGCGTATAGCGGGGCGTCGGCTGCTTCCAGGCGGCACGGCGGCGCGCCAGTTCCTCGTCGCTGACGTTCAGCTGCAGCAGCAGCTTGTGCGCGTCGATCGTGATCGAATCGCCTTCCTGCACCAGCGCGATGGTGCCGCCGACAAAGGCTTCCGGCGCAACGTGGCCGACCACCATGCCCCAGGTGCCGCCGGAGAAGCGGCCGTCGGTAATGAAGCCCACCGATTCGCCCAGCCCCTTGCCGATGATGGCCGAGGTCGGCGCCAGCATTTCCGGCATGCCCGGGCCGCCCTTCGGTCCGAGATAGCGCAGCACCAGCACGTCGCCGGCCTGGATCTTGTCGGCCAGGATCGCGTCCATCGCGCTCTGCTCGTCGTCGAACACACGCGCCGGGCCGGTGATGACCGGGTTCTTCAGCCCGGTGATCTTGGCCACTGCGCCTTCCTCTGCCAAGTTGCCCTTCAGGATGGCCAGATGGCCTTCCTTGTACAGCGCCTTGTCGATCGGCAGGATCACGTCCTGGTCGGCGCGCGGCTGGTCGGCCACGTGCTCCAGTTCCTCGGCCAGCGTGCGGCCGGTGATGGTCAGGCAGTCGCCGTGCAGCAGGCCGGCGTTCAGCAGGATCTTCATCACCTGCGGAATGCCACCGGCGCGGTGCAGATCGGTGGCGACGTACTGGCCCGACGGCTTCAGGTTGCAGATCACCGGCACCTTGCGGCGGATGCGCTCGAAATCGTCGATGGTCCATTCGACTTGCGCCGCATGCGCGATCGCCAGGTAGTGCAGCACCGCGTTGGTCGAGCCGCCGGTCGCCATGATCAGGCTGACCGCGTTCTCGATCGACTTGCGCGTGATGATGTCGCGCGGCTTGATGTCCTTCTTGATCGCCTCGACCAGCACGCGCGCCGATTCGGCCGCGCTGTCGACCTTCTCCTGGTCGGGGTTGGCCATCGTCGACGAATACAGCAGCGACATGCCCAGCGCCTCGAACGACGAGCTCATCGTATTGGCGGTGTACATGCCGCCGCAGGAGCCGGTCGACGGGCAGGCGTTCTTCTCGACGCCCTCGAAGTCCTCCTGGCTCATCCGGCCCGCGGTGAACTCGCCGACGGCCTCGAACGAGGACACGATGGTCAGGTCCTTGCCCTTCCAGTTGCCCGGCTTGATGGTGCCGCCGTAGACGTAGATGCCCGGCACATTGGTGCGCGCCAGCGCGATCATGCCGCCCGGCATGTTCTTGTCGCAGCCGCCGATGACGACCACGCCGTCCATCCACTGGCCTTGCGCGGCGGTCTCGATGCAATCGGCGATCACCTCGCGGGAGATCAGCGAATACTTCATGCCTTCGGTGCCCATCGACATGCCGTCGGAGATGGTGGGCGTGCCGAAGATCTGCGGATTGGCGCCGGAGCTCTTGATCGCATCCACGGCGGCGTCGGCCAGGCGCTGCAGGCCGGCGTTGCAGGGCGTGATGGTGGAGTGGCCGTTGGCGATGCCGACCATCGGCTTGTCGAAGTCTTCCTTCTGGTAGCCCAGCGCGTAGTACATCGAGCGGTTGGGCGAGCGCGCCACGCCTTGTGTGATGTTCTGCGAGCGTTTGTTGTATGGCATGGGGATCTCCGGGTGGAATGCGTCGCGCCCGCGGGCGCTGCGTTGTTGTGGTCGACAGCATGCCGCTTGCGTTTTTGTGTGTCAAATATATTATTCGTGCCTTATTGAGTCGTTTTACCTATCAGTGCGTGGCCGCTGCCGCGCCGGGAGCCCACGTGGATCTGCGCCAGCTGCGCTATTTCGTTACCGTCGCCGAGGAACTGCACTTCGGCCGCGCCGCCGCGCGCCTGGCCATGACGCAGCCACCGTTGTCGCAGCAGATCCAGGCGCTGGAGGACGAGATCGGCGTGCAGCTGTTCGCGCGGACGCGGCGCTCGGTGGCGCTGACCCCGGCCGGCCAGCAGTGGTTGCCCGAAGTGCGGCGGGTGCTGGCCGATGCGGTGGGTTTGCCCGCGCTGGCGCAGCGGCTGGCCCGGGGCGAGGTCGGCACGCTGTCGCTGGCCTTCGTCAGTACCGCGGACTACGGCATCCTGCCCGATCTGCTGCGTCGCTTTCGGGCGCGGCATCCCGAGGTCCAGCTGCAGTTGCGCGAAGCCACCAGCGACATCCAGCTCGACGCGCTGGCCGAAGGCCAGATCGATGCGGGGCTGGTGATCCGTCCGCAGATGCCGGCCTTGCCCCATGGCCTGTCGTACCTGCCGCTGGTGCGCGAGCCGCTGGTGCTGGCGGTGCCGCAGGACTGGCGGGCGCCGGGTCGGCGCGGCGGCGCCGGGCAACCGGAGGCCGTGGCGCTGGCCGATTTCGCGCACGAGCCGCTGATCCTGTTCCCCCGCCGAAGCGCGCCGGCATTTCATGACATCATTACCGGTTACTATGCGCGCGACGGCTTCGCCCCGGCGGTCGCGCAGGAAGCGATCCAGATGCAGACCATCGTCAGCCTGGTGTCGGCGGGCATCGGTGTCGCGCTGGTACCGGCCTCGCTATGCAACCTGCGGCGCACCGGCGTGTCGTACCTGACGTTGCGCGGCGCGGTGCCCGAGATCGAAACCGGCTTGGCCTGGCGCGACAACGGCGCGGCGGGACCGAGTCCGGTGCTGCGCTCGTTCATCGAGATCGCGTCGGCGCTGGCGCCCGCCGCGCGCCCGGGCGGCGGCACATCGAAGCGTCGCGCCGCCACGGCCGACTCGAACGCGAAACCGAAGTCCAAGCCGAAGCCTTGATCCCGATTCCATCGATCCGACAACATCCGACAACGCCAAGCGATAGACCTGCATGCTGATCCATCCGAACTTCGATCCCATCGCCATCCATCTGGGCCCGCTGGCGATCCGCTGGTACGGGCTGATGTACCTGGCCGGCTTCATCATGTTTATGTGGTTTGGCCGCATCCGCCTGCGCCAGCCGCAGGTGGCGGCGCAGGGCTGGACCGCGCGCGATATCGATGACCTGTTGTTCTACGGCGTGCTCGGCGTGATCCTGGGCGGGCGCCTGGGCTACGTGCTGTTCTACAAGCCGTCCTTCTACCTGTCGAACCCGCTCGATATCTTCAAGGTGTGGGAGGGCGGCATGGCCTTTCACGGTGGCTTCCTCGGCGTGGTGATCGCGATGTGGGTGTTCGCGAAGGTGCGCGGCCGGCATTGGATGGAAGTGACCGACTTCATCGCGCCGATGATTCCCTGCGGCCTGGCCGCCGGCCGGCTCGGCAACTTCATCAATGGCGAGCTGTGGGGCCGTCCCACCGATCTGCCGTGGGGCATGATCTTTCCGCAGGCGGGCGACAATATCGCGCGCCACCCGTCGCAGCTGTACCAGTTCGCCGGCGAGGGTGTCGCGCTGTTCGTGATCCTGTGGCTGTTTGCCCGCCATCCGCGACCGATGGGCGCGGTGTCCGGCGCCTTTCTGCTGGGCTACGGCGTGTTCCGCTTCCTCGCGGAATTCGCGCGCGAGCCGGACAACTTCCTCGGCCTGCTGGCGCTGAACTTCTCGATGGGGCAGTGGCTGAGCCTGCCGATGATCGTGGCGGGGGCGGCGATGATGTGGTGGGCGTATCGGCGCGAGATGCGGGTCGCAAACTGAGCGGCCGCGCGCCGCGGCGGCGGGATGCGGCTATCGGCCCAGCTCCGGCAGGGCGGCCGGCTCGCCGCCGTCCCGGCGGGCGATGCCGATGGCGTCGAGCAGCCACGACACGATTGCATCGGATTTTTTCCGGCCGGCTTGCACTGCAGGTTCGATGGCGGCGCCTGTTCCTTGCGGGCCTGACGCGCCCGCGAGCTGGCCCGGCAACAGCGCAGGCGCATATTTCTCGACGTGCCGCCTGATCGACGCCACGATCCAGGGGAACTTCCACGATGCGCTTTCCCGCGACTGCAGGTAGTCCCACACCGGCTTGAGCTCCGCCAGGCGAAGATCCTGCGGAAGACGGTCGAGGACGATGCCGTACCCCTCTGCCATCTTGCCGGGGTGGAAGACCGTATCCGCGATCGAGGACAGCAGTCCCGACCGGCCGTCCGGCCCTTTCACCTGCATCAGCCTGACGAAGGTGGCGTCCGGCATGTCGACGGTGGCCGCAACATATTCGGACAACAGCGGCATGTCATCGTGCAGCATGGGCCAGAACAACGACGAGATACCGTTCGCTTCCTCCGCGCGCATCAAGCGGTAGTGCAATTCCGGCGGTAGCAGGCGTTTCACGACGGTCCAGAACGGAAGAATCATTTCTCTGCGGCGGGACAGCAGGGCGGCACCGAAAGCGGAGCGGCCGACGTCGCAGCGGCTCTCCAGCAGCGTGGCGCGCGTCTGAATGGGAAGGTCTTCGATCAATCTGCCAAAGGCGGCTACCGTATCGGGATGGCCGTGCCACATGACGCCGTAGAACAGCGTCGTGGGCCCGGGGCCGGCCAGCAGGGCGAGGCGCTCCGGCTCCGGCAAGCGCCGGAACGCAGCGGTGAGCCGGTGCAGGGTATCGACGCAATCATGGCGCACCAGGTAGCACATCGTCTCCGCATTGAGGGGGGGCAGTGGGCCGGCGAGCGAGCGGAGCACGGGCGGCGCAATGTCGCGCATGGAGTTGAGCCTCTGCATCTGCAATGGACCGACCTCGAACCAGAGCATCGCCTCCGATTGTTCGAACGCCTTCTGCGCGGGTCGGGGTGGGGTGCCGCTTGGCGAGGCGGCCCAGGTGACATCCGCGCCGTGGAGCGACACCAGGCGGTCGGTCCGTTCCATCGCCATTTCTTGGTGCGTGGCCGTCTCCGAGGGCTCATAGAAGCAGACGCGATAGGGTCGCTCGCTGGCGCGATCCTGCAGCAGCAACACGGCAGCCATGGCGTGAACCGGCGTGACGATCAGATAGCCGGTCATCGATTCCCGCTTCTTGCGCATCGTCTCGAAGCGCTTTTGCAGCAGTCGCCCCCATTCGGCGTTGGATGCGTATTGGATCGGGCAGCAGCGCTTGGCGTTGAGGAAGATGAAGTCGTACTTCTTGCCGAGCTGCGCGCCGATCGCGCTGCGCGTGAAGTCGCGAGCGTAGTTCGGTCCGCGGTGGCCAGCCTCGAAGAAGCAGTTGAGCCAGTACGCCGCCAGGTGTCGGCAGACGATCCGGGACTTCGGATCGTTGTGGAAGGTGAGCGCCCCATTGAGCCGGATGTCCCGGATGCCATTGGGCACCGGGTGGAGCAACGCTTTGGCCAGCAGCGCGCAGCGCCCGCGGATGGCGGCGGCGACGACCTCGCGCTGCGCCGGACCGGCGCCGCCGCTGACGAGCGGCCCGCCGTCGCTCCAGCGGATCTCATACGTGTCTCGGTTCCACCGCAGCGTTCCCGACCCGGCTGTACGCCAAGCCGCAACATGCGTGCTGCCGATCTCGCTGAGCGAACTGCAGGTCAGCGTGTTTTCCGTGACGGTACCGCGGCGCCATTTGGCCAAGGCTAGCATGGTGGAGGCTCCCAGAACGAGAAGGCAGCCATTCTGGTGGTGCCGACCTCACGTGCATACCTGAACAGGCGGATTCTTTAAGTTCGGAAACACCATTCCGATAGACGCCCCATGCCGCCGCGACGATGATCTACCCGCAACGCTCGATAAGGCGCGTTGCTCGGGGCAGCCGGTGGCGATATTCCGCAGTGGGCGTATTCCGAAAGGGACCGGCGGCAGGGACAGCACAGTCAGGAAATCAACCAACATGAAGGTCAGCGATCCGCGCGGGGCCACCCCCGCACTTGTCGACATTGCCAGGGAGAGAAGCGGCGCGGAGGGCAGCGGGTCATCGCCGGCTGCGGCCGCCATGGAGGCAAGCGGGTCATCGTCGGCCGCGAACGCCGTGGAGCACGGCGAGCCAATCGACATTGCCAGCGCCAAGGAGCGGCACGGCGACAACTCGGCGTCCATCGTCAAGGCCATCAAAGCGGTGGCCGACAAGCACGGGGAGATGGACAGATACCTGGAAGACATCAAATCAGTCATCGGCACGGTGCCCGACCTAAGCGTGCGCGGAAGGCTCACGGAACGTCTGGACACATGTCAGGAAAAGTCGCGGATGCACCGCAGCATTCTCGACGCATACTTGCGTGCCGACAACCCCATGGCCGGGTCCAGCAAGCAGATCGATGCCCGCAGCGTCATGGTGGCGGCCAGTTGCAGCCTTGTTATCGACGAGTTGCAACAGTTGCATGCCGAGGCCAGCAAGCATGCCGGCAAGACCAATGTGGCCAAGGCGATCGGCCTGATGGTCGGGGGCGCGATCCTGTTGGCGGCGCTTGCGACGGTCTCGGTCCTGTTCGCACCCGTGATCGTACCGGGGCTGGCATTGACGGGGCTGCTCATCGCCGGCGCGGGCGCCGGCACGACCGGCATTGCCGGGCTCGCGCTGCTCGGCCTGGCAATCCGAGAATTCGTTGCCCACCCGGCCGCCTATCGCAATCTGAGTCAGCGCAATCAGGCGTTGGCGACGGAGCTGCAATCCCTCGGCATCCGGCTGCAGGAGTGGTTTGCGGCAAACCGCTCCTGCCTGGAACAGCAAGTCGCGGAGGCGTTCGATGCCGAAAGGTCGTCGTTGCTGAGAGGGGATGATGTCACCGCGTTCCTGCAGGCATTGCGCGACAGCGACCTGCCGGACTGGATCAAGAGCGCGGTCAAGGGAAAGGGCGATGCCGCCGAGCCAGGCGACGGGTGGGAGGCGATCGCGTCCCGTGCCGCCAACAACCTTTTCGATTCGCACTGCGACGTCTCGGCAGGGCCCGTTATCGCTGCCGGGGCAAACATGCCCGTCGGCGATGCCGAATTTGCCGCCGCGCGCGCTGCTGCTGTGCCGCCGGTGAATATCGGCGCGGCACAAGGGCTGTACACCAAGGTGGTGGTCACCGTATGGGACGAGGACCTGAGCGCAAAACGGACCGGGCACACGGCGATCCAGCTCGATACCGACTATGCAAGCTACTGGCCCGAGGAGCCCGGCCTCAATGTCCTGCGCGGTGTACCCGCCAGTACGACGGATCAGTCCTATTTCGGCGACATGGTCAGCATGCTGAACCGGACGACCAGGCAGGCATTGGAGGCACGGCAGTTCGCACCGCGTCCGAGGCAGGTGGAGGTCAAGTTAAAGGGAAACGACACGTGGGGCCTGCAGCCGGACAACAACATCCACATGCCCGTTTTCGGCGACAACCGTCTGACCAACGGTGACGTTCCCCATCCCCGGATGTTCGGCCTCCATCTGTGGGCGATGCAGCGGCTTTGGCGCGATGTCGCGGAAGGGCAGGCTGGCACGATGCCGACGTTCAAGCTGCTGAGCAAGACCAGGAACTGTGCCGGCATGGTGCTCCAGACCCTGATCGCAGGCGGAGCATCGATCTTCGTGCCGCCGCCGAAATTCCGCTTCTTCGCCAAACCGTCCGAGGTGCGCAAGTATGCGACCCAGGTGGAAGACGCGATGGCGCAACTCAATGAGCGAGTCGACGCCGTGCTGCAGTACGCACCGGCCGTGGAGGGGTTCCGCACCGATGTCTCGCTGCCCGCGCTGCTCGAGCGGAACCCATCGTTGACCGCCCGATTGCATGGAATGGAGAAGGCGCGGCCGTCCCATGGCGCGCCGGGCGCGGCTGACATTTCGCCGTATGCCCTGATGGCATTCGCCAAGGCGTTGCTGGACGAGGATCGCGAGAACATGGAGCAGAACCCGACCAAACCCTATCTCGCGCTGGCGCGCAGGCCGGAACAGCTGACATTGCTTTACGCGATCCGCCAACAGATGTGCGCGATCAGCGCAGCGAAAGCCGAGGCCGACGCGCAGCAGATCCGCGAGGAATATGCCTCGGTCTACGAATTCGACGAGCTCGATGCCGATAGCGCCCAGGTGGTAGACGGCGTGGCAGCGGAATGGGAGCCCGAGGCGCCTCGGGCAGACATGGAGGATCCGGCCCCGGCGTCCGCATTTGGCGCGCTCGAGCAGGCCTCCGCCATCGAGGTGGAAGATTCGCAGCAAGTCCTGTCGGCGTGGCAGTCAACGCAAGATTGGATGGCGCGCCAGATTGACGAGGCCGAATTCCTGTTCAAGCATTTGTACCCGACAAGTCGCTACGCCATCGACTTGCCGCAAGACGACGAGCTCGCCGAGGACAACCTGCTCGCTCGCTACGTGCTGCTCGATCGCGCCCGCGCGGCGATGCAGGCGCTGGAGGCCATCGCCGATATCCAGCCCGAAGCGTTCCCGCGCAAGGAGGCCTTGGCCAACCTTGTGCTGACGCTGCAGGGCGAGAAGGCGAAGGGGGCGAAGCGTGGCCTCGCGGCGCCACTTCACCAGGCCTTTAAAGGGGACATGACCATTCCGAGGGCAGCATTGCCGGAGGCGATGCGGGCCACCGTGTCCGACGCCTGGCGCACCGGCATCGCGCAGGCGCGCGATCTGATTGCTCATCTTGGTCAGGCCTGCGGCGAGCTGGCTTCGGCCTACCCCAACCATGCGACTCTGCACGCGGCGCTAGCCGCTGCGCGTGTCATCGCGGAGGTCGGCGCCCTTCGCCGTCGGCTGGACCAGCTGCGCGTCCCGCATTGAGGGACGGTGTCGGCGATCACGCGCCGCCGACAGCCCTGAGCGAGCCCCCTTGCGCGACCTTCGTCGCCACGATTTCGCGCAGCGTGTCGGCGACGGCCTCGGCTGCCGACGTTCGCGGCAGGGCGCGCGGCCAGCAGAGCGACAGGACCCGCTTGAGCTCGGGCTGGATCAGCCGTACCGGCAGAGCCCCGGGGGCGGTGTCCTGTGCCACGACGGAAGAGGCGGGCAGGATGGTACAGGCCAGCCCCTCGCTGGCGGTCTGCAGCAGAATCGGCAGGGAATCCAGATCGGCCACGACCTTCAACCGGATGCCGGCCTGCGCGGCCTTTTCCTCGAGGACCTCCCGCAGACCCTGGGAACCGCTGGGCAGGACGAGCGGGATGTCCGCCAGCCTGTCGAAGGCGATCGTATTGCCGCCGGGTGGTCGGGTCCGCCGGCGCGATGCTGCCGCAAGGGGCGGCGGCGTGCCGACCAGATACAACGCCTCGCTGGCCAACGGCTCCAGCTCCACCGCGCGCGACGGGGTATCGCGAAACAGAATGGCGAAGTCGAGCCGGTTGTTGTTCAGCAGTTCGGCGATATAGCCGCTCATGCTCTCGAACAGCTGCAGCCGGACGCCCGGATAGCGCTGCCGGACCGCGCGCACCAGCGGCATGCCGAACGCCGCGGCGGCGGTGGTCGGCAGGCCGATCGCCACCGTGCCCGCGACGTCCGCGCCTGCCACTTTGACGTCGGCCCGCGCCACGTCGATCTGCTTGAGGATCGCGCGGGCATGTCGGTACAGCGTGCGGCCAGCCTCGGTGGGCTTGACGCCCTTGGCGCCGCGATGCACCAGCGCCACGCCCAGTTCCGCTTCGAGCGCCGCAAGCTGCTGGCTCAGCGCGGGCTGCGCCACGTGGGCGACCTCGGCGGCGCGGGTCAGGCTGCCGTGCTCGACGATCGCGACGAAATAGCGCATGCCCCGGATATCCATGTCCCGCCCCAATGACCCAGTGAAAAGCCGAAGGTATTGATTGTACTTATAGCTGGCTCGCGATTCCGTATTTCCGCGCCGCGGCAATCGCGGCTAGATTGATGCCATCGTGCCAGTCCCGGCCATCCATTCCCATCGCGAAGCCACCGCCATGACCCAACCGCTCGAAGGCATCACCGTCATCTCCCTCGAACAGGCCATCGCCGCACCGTTCTGCACGCGCCAGCTGGCGGACCTCGGGGCCCGCGTGATCAAGATCGAGCGTCCCGGCGCCGGCGATTTCGCGCGGGCCTACGACGATCGCGTGCACGGCCTGTCCTCGCATTTCGTCTGGACCAATCGAGGCAAGGAAAGCCTGACGCTGGACGTCAAGCACGAGGGCGCGGCGCCGGTGCTCGAGGCGCTGCTGGCGCGCGCCGATGTGCTGGTGCAGAACCTCGCCCCCGGTGCGGCGGCGCGGCTGGGGCTCGATCATGCGGCGCTGTCCGAGCGCTTTCCGCGGCTGATCGTCTGCGATATCTCGGGCTACGGCGCCGACGGACCTTATCGCGACAAGAAGGCCTACGACCTGCTGGTGCAGAGCGAGTCGGGCTTCGTCTCGGTGACCGGCACGCCGGAAGAGGGCGTCAAGGCGGGGGCATCGATCGCCGATATCGCCGCCGGCATGTACGCCTATTCCAATATCCTGGCCGCGCTGATCGAGCGCGGGCAGACCGGCCGCGGCAAGCGCATCGATATCTCGATGCTGGAGTCGATGGTCGAGTGGATGAGTTTCCCGCTGTACTACGCCTTCGATGGCGCCTCGCCGCCGCCGCGCGCCGGCGCCTCGCATGCCACCATCTATCCCTACGGACCGTTTCCGACCGGCGATGGCAAGACCGTGATGCTCGGTCTGCAGAACGAACGCGAATGGGCGGTGTTCTGCGAATCGGTGCTGCAGCAGCCTGAACTGATCAAGCACCCGGACTACGCCAGCAACAGCCTGCGCAGCGCCAATCGTGCCGCGCTGCGCGAGCGCATCGTCGCCGCGTTCTCGCAATGGAGCGCCGAAGAGGTCGGCGCGCGGCTCGACGCCGCGAAGATCGCCAACGCGCAGGTCAATACGATGGCCGACGTCTGGGCGCATCCGCAACTCGCGGCGCGGCAGCGCTGGCGCCAGGTCGAGACGCCGGCCGGCGCCATCCCCGCGCTGCTGCCGCCCGGCATGACCGAGGCGCGCATGGATCCGGTGCCGGCCCTGGGCCAGCATACCGACGCGATCCTGGCCGAACTGGGCATCGCGGGCGAGCAGATTGCCGCGATGCGCGCGGCCGGTGCGGTATGACGGCGGAGAGCGCGATGACTGACGGTGTGCGGCTGCCGCGCAGCTATCTGTTCGTTCCGGCCAACCGGCCCGACCGGGTCGGCAAGGCGCTCGCCGCCGGGGCCGACGCGGTTATCGTCGATTTCGAGGATGCGGTGGCGCCGGCCGACAAGGCCGGCGCGCGCGCGGGCCTGCGTGGGCACTGGCCCGAGCTGGCGCAGCAGGCGGCTGCCGCCGGGGTGCTGCTGCTGGTGCGCGTGAACGCCGCCGGCACGCCGTACCACGATGGCGATATCGCCTGGTGCCGCGCGCTCGGCGTCGACACGCTGGTGCTCCCCAAGGCCGATGCCGAAGCCATGCGGGCGCTGCGGCAGGCGCTGCCGGCCGTGCAATGCCACGCGCTGCTGGAAACCGCGGCGGGCTTCGCCGAGCTTGCGCAACTGGCCGCGCAGCCCGGCGTGGTGCGGCTGCTGTTCGGCAGCATCGACCTGATGGGCGACCTCGGTGTCGGCGACGAGAGCGAACCGCTGCATGCCTTCCGCAGTCTGCTGGTGATGCATTCGCGGGCGGCGGGGCTGCCTGCGCCGGTGGACGGCGTCTGCACCGCGCTCGGCGATACCGCGGTGCTCGCGGCCGAAACGGCGCGTGCGCGCGCCTTCGGTTTCGGCGCCAAGCTGCTGATCCACCCGGCCCAGGTGAGACCGGTGCATGCCGGTCTCGCGCCGACGGAAGGCGAACTGGCCTGGGCCAGGCGCGTGGTGGAGGCGGCCGCCTCGGCAGACGGCGCCGCCGTGGCCGTCGACGGCAAGATGGTCGATCGGCCGGTGCTGGAGCGCGCGCGGCGGATGCTCGCCAACGGCTGAGGCGACGCAACCGGCTCCCGACGCCGACGCGGGGAGCCGCCCGCGTGCCCCTTACAGCGCTTGACGCTGTGCAACATCGAAACGTCTTGCCATTCCCTCGCCGTTATTCATAATTATGAATTATTGCGAGGGCCTCCCCGGCGGGCCACGGCCATCGCGATGTCCATGCATCGCACCGGGAGGCATCCATGCGTATCGTCCAGCAGGCGCTGTATCTCGAGGTCGCCGATCGCCTGCGCGCCATGATCGACGAGCACACTCTCGTGCCTGGCGCCTGGGTCGACGAAGCGGCCCTCGCCACCACGCTCGGCATATCGCGCACCCCGCTGCGCGAGGCGCTGAAGGTGCTGGCGGCCGAAGGGCTGGTGCGGCTGGAGCCGCGCCGCGGCTGCTTCGTCAATGAGCTGTCCGAACAGGACCTGGACGAGATCTTCCCGCTGATGGCGCTGCTCGAAGGCCGCTGCGCCTACGAGGCGGCCCGCAATGCCACCGCTGCCGACCTCGACGCGCTCGAGGACCTGCATCGCGATCTGGCGCGCTATGCCCGCGCCGGCCAGATCGACGCCTACTACGAGACCAACTACCAGATCCACGAGGCGGTCCAGCGGCTTGCCGGCAATCGCTGGCTGTCCGGGCTGATCGGCGACCTGCGCAAGGTGCTGCGTCTGTCGCGGCACAAGAGCCTGCAGTTGCCGGGCCGCATCGACGAATCCTGTGCCGAGCACCTGTCGGTGTTCGCCGCGCTGAAAGCGCGCGATCCCGAAGGCGCCGAGGCCATGATGAAGACGCACCTGCTGCGCCAGCGCGCCGCGTTGAAGGCGCTGGACGCGCAAGCGCAGGCGGCAGCGCCCGAACCCGCGGCCCCCGCGCGACGGCGCCACAGCCGTCTGCGCCTGGCCGCCAAGGCCGCGTCGGACCGCTGATCCGATCCTGACCCGACCTCGCCAGCGCAATACCGTACCGCTTCGCGTTCGCTTCCATCCTTTGCCCAACAGGTAGTTCGATGACTTCTTTCGAGACCGGAGACAAGACCGTCAGCGCGCCGCTCGGCGCCAGCGAAACCCTGGGCGACGCCCGTCCCGACGCCGCCGGCGGCACGCTGCTGGCGCGCTTCGGCCGCTGGTGGAACCGCAAGGGGACACCGGCCGATGCCAACGCGGCCAACGATGGCAAGGCCCGCGCGGCGACGCCCGCCACGCTCAGCGCGCGCGTCCAGCGCCGCCAGCGCGAGGAACTGCGGCTTTGCTTCGACGCCCGCCTGACCGATGGCGCCGCCAACGCGGCCGCGCAGGCCTGGCGCAACGAATACGAGGCCGCCGACGAGTCGACCCGCCAGGCCATGCTGACGCTGCTGGCGGAGGTCGCCAACAGCGGTGCGCAGGACGGCGCCGCCGAAAGCATGGCCGCGGCCGAGGGCGGCAAGCCGGGGCGCAACGGCTCTGGCTTGAGCCATGCGCTGTCGAGCGCCCGCATCCGCTTCTTCAAGCGGCTGGCCGGCCTGCATGGCCCGAGCGCGACGTCGGCCTGCGGCCTGCACTTCATCATCCACCTGCGCGCGGACATGCTGCGCTGGTACAAGAAGATCGCCGGCCTGCGCGTGCTCGACGAAGACCTGGAGGGCCTGCTGTCCAACTGGTTCGACGTCGGCCTGCTGGAGCTGCAGCCGATCACCTGGGATTCGCCCGCGTCGCTGCTCGAAAAGCTGATCCGCTACGAGGCGGTGCACGAGATCGCCTCCTGGGCCGACCTGCGCAACCGGCTCGATTCGGACCGCCGCTGCTACGCCTTCTTCCATCCGCGGATTCCGCGCGAGCCGCTGATCTTTGTCGAAGTGGCCTTCGTGCCCGAGATGGCGGCCAACGTGCAGAGCCTGCTCGACGAGGCGGCGCCGCAGGAAGACCTGCGCCGCGTCAAATGGGCGATCTTCTATTCGATCTCGAATACCCAGCCGGGCCTGCGCGGCGTCAGCTTCGGCAATTTCCTGCTCAAGCGCGTCATCGAGGAATTGCAGCGCGAATTCCCCAAGGTCAAGCAGTTCGCCACGCTGTCGCCGATACCGGGTTTCGCCGACTGGCTGCGCAAGCAGGACGGCGATACCGTCGCCAAGGTGCTGGGCAGCAAGTGTATGCAGCGCTGGAGCGCGCGCGCGCCGGCCGCCGGCGAAACCACGTCCCCGGCGGTGCCCGCCACCGGTGCCGAGTGGCTGGCGGCGCTGAACGCCGGTTCCGACGACGCGCTGGTGCGCGACAGCGGCCTGTCGCTGGCAGCGCATTTCCTCGTGCACGCCCGCAATGGGGCGCTGCCCGCCGATCCGGTGGCGCGTTTCCACCTCGGCAACGGTGCCTGCGTCGAGCGGCTGAACTGGGGCGCGGACCTGTCGAGCAAGGGGCGCGCGCAGTCGTGCGGCATGATGGTCAATTACCTGTACGTGCCGGAGGCGCTCGACGACAATCTGACCAGGCTGGGCGAGGGCAGTCCACGCATCAGCCGGTCGGTCGCCAAGCTGCTGGCGCGCTCCTGAAGGACGCACGCCGGGGCCGGCGGGCATCAGCGCATCGCATCACCGCATCATCAAGTTTCGCAGTGCATTTTCGACGGGAAGTTCCAACACGGTTCACACCAGCAGTACACATCGCATTTTCATAAGACAAAGCGAGGAGACACACCATGGAACGTAGTCAGTTCAAGCGGACGGCACGGATGCTGGCAGTGGCCGGCGGCATCGCAATGATGGCGCTCGCCCCGGCGGCGGCGCAGGAGCCCTGGCCGTCCCGGCCGGTCACGATCGTCGTGCCGTTCCCGGCCGGCGGCGGCACCGACGCCTTTGCCCGCCCGCTTGCGGCGCAACTGTCCAAGCAGCTCGGCAAGCAGTTCGTCATCGATAACCGCGGCGGCGCGGGCGGCACGGTCGGCGCCAGCCTCGCCTCGAAGGCCGCGCCCGATGGCTACACGATCTTTATCGGCGGCGCCCATCACGTGATCGCGCCCTCGTTCTACAAGAAGCTCGATTACGACATCGAGAAGGACTTCGTGCCGATCACCGTGATCGCGCAGCCGCCGCAGGTGGTGGTGGTCAACCCGACCAAGGTCCAGGCCAAGACGCTGCAGGAGCTGATCGCCTACGCGCGCCAGAATCCGGGCAAGCTGAACTACGGCTCGGCCGGCAACGGCTCGTCGCACCATCTAGCGGGCGAGCTGTTCAAGATCCAGACCAAGACCTTCATCACGCATATCCCGTACAAGGGTGCGGGGCCGGCGCTGTCCGACCTGATCGCCGGGCAGGTCGACATGGTGTTCGATGGCCTGGGCTCGTCCGCGCAGCATATCCGCGGCGGCCGCATCCGCGCGCTGGCGGTGGCTGCGCCCAAGCGCTCGCCGGCCTTCCCCGACGTGCCGACCGCGGCCGAAGCGGGCGTGCCGAACTACGAGGTGTCGACCTGGTACGCGATGTGGGTACCGAAGAACACGCCCAAGGAGATCAGCGACAAGCTCTACGCCGAGGTCAACAAGGCCCTCAATACGCCGGAGCTCAAGCAGATCTGGCTGAACAACGGCTCGGAGACGCCGTCGTACACGCCGGACCAGTTCGCGCAGTTCCAGCGCGCCGAGATCAAGCGATGGGCGCAGGTGGTGCAGCAGTCCGGCGCCAAGATGGATTGATGGCGATGACGGTCACGATGAGCCCGGGCACGCGGAGGGCGCGGTGAGCGGCGCGGTCAGCTTCGAGCGCGATGGCGACATCGCGCTGGTCACGCTGTCGAATCCCGGCAAGCTCAACGCGATCTCGGAGGCGATGTGGCGCGCGCTGACGGATGGCTTTGCGCGCCTGTCGGCCGATCGCAC
Organism: Cupriavidus sp.; assembly: GCA_031180665.1. Classification (GTDB taxonomy): domain Bacteria; phylum Pseudomonadota; class Gammaproteobacteria; order Burkholderiales; family Burkholderiaceae; genus Cupriavidus. The sequence goes on from JAPSLP010000019.1 coordinate 23,550, forward strand.
GCTGCGCTGCGTGGTGGTGCGCGGCGCCGACGGCAACTTCGCCGCCGGCGCCGATATTGCGGAGTTTCCGCGGCTGCGCGGCGATCCTGCCTCGGTGCGCGCCTACCACGTCGACATCCTGGCGCCGGCGCTCGCGGCGATCGCCGGCTGCCTGCATCCGACCGTCGCCTGCATCGAGGGCGTCTGCGTCGGTGGCGGCCTGGAGATCGCCTGCCATTGCGACCTGCGTATCGCGGCAACGGACAGCCGCTTCGGCGTGCCGATCAACAAGCTGGGCTTTCCGATGGCGCCAGGCGAGCTGCAGGGGCTGCTGGCACTGGCCGGCCGCGCGGCGACGCTGGAGATCCTGCTCGAAGGCCGCGTGTTCGATGCCGCCGAGGCTCAGGCCAAGGGCTTGCTGACGCGCGTGGTATCGCGCAGCGACGTCGCCGCCGAGGCGATGGCCACCGCGCGGCGCATTGCCGCGGGCGCGCCGCTGGCCGCGCGCATCAACAAGGCCACCATCGCGCGCCTGTCGCCGCGGCCGGCGCCGCTGTCGGCGGCCGAGCTCGACGCGCACTTCGCTTACGCGGCCAGCCGCGACCATGCCGAAGGCGTCGCCGCCTTCCTGGCGCGCCGGCCGCCCCGTTTCGACGGACAGGAGGGCGCCTAGCGCCATCGCTGCCGTCCTCCGATTTTTTTCTTATCCCTGCAAGCTTTTATCCGCTGATCGCATGAACGCCAATCTGTTCGCCCTGTTCGAATCCCGCTTTCCCGCCCAGCGCGAGGCCTGCTGCATCGAGACGCACGACGGCCTGTACTACAGCTGGGACGATCTCGATCGCGCCACCGCCAAGCTGGCCAACCTGCTCGCCTCGCTGGACCTGCCGGAAGGCTCGCGCGTCGCCGTGCAGGTCGAGAAGTCGCCCGAAGCGCTGTTCCTGTACCTGGCCACGCTGCGCGCCGGCTATGTCTATCTGCCGCTGAACACGGCGTATCAGGAAGCGGAGATCGATTACTTCATCGGCAATGCCGAGCCGGCCGTGGTGGTCTGCAGCAGCGCCAATTTCGGTTGGGTGTCGAAGCTGGCGTTCCGCCACGGCACCGGCCATGTGTTCACGCTCGATGACGACCGCGGCGGCACGCTGCTGGCGCGCGCCGCGGCGCAGCCGGACCGCTTCGACACGGTGCAGCGCGAGCCCGACGATCTGGCGGCGATTCTGTACACCTCGGGCACCACGGGGCGCAGCAAGGGCGCGATGCTGACCCATCGCAACCTGTCGTCGAACGCGCAGACGCTGCACGAGGCCTGGGGCTGGCGCAGCGACGACGTGCTGCTGCACATGCTGCCGATCTTCCATGTGCACGGGCTGTTCGTCGCCTCGCATGGCGCGCTGCTGGCCGGGGCCAAGATGATCTGGGCGCCGAAGTTCGACATGGAGCAGGTGCTGCGCTTCCTGCCGCGCTCGACCGTGATGATGGGCGTGCCGACCTACTATGTGCGGATGCTGCAGGACCAGCGTTTCGACGAGGACACCTGCCGGCGCATGCGCCTGTTCGTGTCGGGGTCGGCGCCGCTGCTGCTCGAGACCTTCGAGGCGTTCCGTGAGCGCACCGGCCATACGATTCTCGAGCGCTACGGCATGAGCGAGACCGTGATGCTGGTGTCCAATCCCTATGACGCCGGCGAGGGCGAACGGATCGGCGGCACCGTGGGCCGTCCGCTGCCGGGCGTGTCGGTGCGCGTGGTCGATGGCGACGGCAAGCCTTGCCCGGCCGGCGAAATCGGCGCGGTCGAGGTCAAGGGCCCCAACGTGTTCAAGGGCTACTGGCGCATGCCGGAGAAGACCCGCGAGGAGTTCACCGCGGACGGCTGGTTCAAGACCGGCGACATGGGGCGCTTCGGCGGCGCCATCGTCGGCATGTCGGGCGAGCGCAAGGTGCCGGACGACTATCTGACCATCGTCGGCCGCAGCAAGGACCTGATCATCTCCGGGGGCTACAACGTCTATCCGAAGGAGATCGAGAGCTTCCTCGACGAGATGCCGGGCGTGCAGGAGAGCGCGGTGATCGGCGTACCCCATCCGGATTTCGGCGAGTCGGTGGTGGCGGTGGTGGTCGGCAAGCCCGGCGCGGAGCTGAACGAACAGGCGATGATCGGCACGCTCAAGCACCGGATCGCCAACTTCAAGGTGCCCAAGCGGATCCACCTGGTCAGTGAATTGCCCCGCAACACGATGGGCAAGGTGCAGAAGAACCTGCTGCGGGAGCGGTTCAGCGGGTAGGGAGAGGGGCCTTTCATCGGTTTGCGCCCCTCTCCGGCGCGCGGCAGAGGGGCGGGGGAGAGGGCAGCGGCGGTCGTTGCGCCGCGCGCCGTTTGAAACCACCTTCTTCTCCCCGACCCTCTCTCCCTGAGGGGGAGAGGGAGTACGCATGAGGCAGCGTCGGGCCTGATGCGCGTTACTTCAGCATCTGCACCGAGCCGTTCACCGTGACGGTGACCTGGGCCTTGCCGCCCTCCATCGGCACCGGTGCCGCCTCCGCGGCCATCGCGGCCTTGGCATACATGCGCGGCATCGGCGTCACGGTGCCGGCCTCGCCGACCTGCACGCTGCGGATCGTATAGCTGCCGTAGCCGAACAGCTTCGTCGTGGTCTGCGCCTTGTCGCGGAACGCGGCGACTGCCTGCTCGGTCAGCTTGCTTTCCGCCGCGAGGCGCGCCTCGCGCGACAGCGAGAAGCTGATGTTCTGCACCTGCATCTGGCTGGCCAGCTCGCCGGCCAGCTTCGAGGCCGCGCTGAAATCGCGCGACTGCAGGATGACCTCGGCGCGCCCGCGCCAGGTGCTGATGCGGCCGTTGCGGTCGGTGCTCGGATAGATCGTGAAGCCGCCCGATTCCGCCTGGATGCCGGACACGCGCTTGGCGTGCGCGATCACCTGCTGGGCCTTGGCCGACAGCGCCGACGAGATCGCCGCCGGCTCGGCGCCTTCCTGCTCCGCCGCCAGCGTCACGCGTACCACGTCGGTGGGCACTTCCGCCGCGGCCTCTGCCGACAGCGACAGCACGCCCGCGGGCGGCTGCCAACCGTCGGGCGGCATCGGCCCGCCCTGGGCGGAGGCGGCCAATGCGGTGGTACCGAGCAGGGTAGCGGCGAGCAATTGCTTCATCGAGTTCTCCATGACAATGTGATGGTGATCAGACGGTCACTGGCAGCGCCGGGTTCCCTTGCGTCGCCGGGCGCTTGTATCGGCGTATTACGCGGCGGGCGCGGGCCATCGCGCCGTGGCCGGCCCGCTCAGAACGTCTGCCAGGCTTTCCACAGCATGTAGGCGGCCAGGCAGAACAGCATGCCGGCGAAGATGCGCTTGAGCTTGCGCACTTCCATCCGGTGCGCGGTGCGCGCGCCCAGCGGCGCGGTCAATACGCTGGCGATCGCGATCACCGCCAGCGCGGGGAGATAGACGTAGCCGAGCGAGCCCGTCGGCAGGCCGGTCATCTGGTAACCGCTCCAGACATAGCCGATCACGCTGGCCGCGGCGATCGGAAAGCCGAGCGCCGCGGACGTGGCGACAGCATGGTGGATCGGCACGTTGCACCAGGTCATGAACGGCACCGAGACGAAACCGCCGCCGGCGCCGACCAGGCTGGACAGAAAGCCGATCGCAGAACCCGCGCCGAACATGCCGGGGAAGCCGGGCAGCTGCCGGGTCGGCGACGGCTTGCGGTTGCGCAGCATCTGCGTGGCCGAGAAGCCGACGAACAGCGCGAACAGCAGCGACAGCCAGCCGGTCTTCAGGGCGGCGAACACCTTGCCGCCGCCGAGGATGCCGCCCAGCAGGATGCCCGGCGCCAGCGCCAGCACGATCTTCCATCGAACCGCGCCCTGCTTGTGGTGGGCGCGCACGGACGACAGCGAGGTGAACAGGATGGTGGACATCGAGGTGGCGATCGCCATATGGACGATCGCATCCTCGGGAAAGGCCAGCCAGCTGAAGGTCAGTGTCAGGAACGGCACCATCATCATGCCGCCGCCGACGCCGAGCAGTCCGGCGCAGAAGCCGGTGAACGCGCCGAGCAGCAGCAGCGCGGGAATCAGGGAGAGAGTCATGCGTGGATCGCTTCGTGATGTTTTTCGTTATGGTTATCTGGCGGGCGGGTCGTCTGCCGCCCGCGCGGATCGCACGCGGATCAGCGGCGTCCCATCAGCCGCGTGGTGATGAACTGCCATTCCTGCGGCGTGACAGGCGTGATCGACAGCCGGTTGCCTCGCCGCAGCACGGCCATGTCGGCCAGTTCCTCATGCTCGCGCAATGCCGCCAGCGGGATCAGTTCGCACTTGCCGACGAACTTGACGTCGACCAGCTCCCAGCGCGGATGCTCCGGTTTGGACGCAGGGTCGTGATATTTGCTGTCGGGATCGAACTGGGTGGGATCGGGGTAGGGTGTCGAGCAGACCTCGGCCAGACCCGCGATGCCCGGCTGCGGGCACGACGAGTGGTAAAACAGCACGCCGTCGCCGATGCGCATCGCGTCGCGCATGAAATTGCGCGCCTGGTAGTTGCGCACGCCGGTCCAGGGCAGCCGCCCCTGTTCGGCCAGCGTATCGATGCTGGCCTCGTCGGGCTCGGATTTCATCAACCAGTACTGGCGCGCACGGGACGCGCCGGCGTCCGGCGTCTCGGCGGCCTTCGCTGCGGACCTTGGGGCCGACTTTGCAGCCGATTTGGCGGCGGACCGGGTGGCCGCCTTCTTGTCGGAGGGACTCATGCTCGCACGTCGTGGATGGTCGGAACGGCATCGCGCGGACGCGGCAAGGGCCTTTGCAGCGGCGGCGCGACGCGGCAAGCATACCGTGAAAGCGCCATCGTCGCCCGCATTGGCATCGCGGGCAAAAACGCGGACAAAAAAAGAGGCGATGGTCCAAAGACCATCGCCTCTTGCTGTAGGGTCCCCGCCTCGGCCGTTGGGTCGGCATCCTGAACCCAAGTGAGGTTCAGTGTGGCTGCGGAAGCCGTATTTCGGGTACATCACCTATTCAGGGAGCCCAGGTTCGAGACCTGCGCTATGAACACTGTGACGCGCTCGCCCACACGGCATCATCCCGCACCATGCAATGCATATCGGTTCAAGGAGTTTATGACCTTCGCGAACCAGGCAGGGAAACTGTCAAACGTCTGACTATCCAATCGGCCCGGACATCGAAGTCCGGGGGAGGTCAGACGTTTGCCGTTTCTAACTAGGATGGGAGGAGAACGGCGGCCGGGCGCGATAACCCAACCATGTTTCTGCACCTTGGTACCCCCGTGCAGTGGCTCCACTATACACCGGGCTTTCTCGCATACCAAGCGCGTCCTGGCTTGTCGTTACATTTTGCGTGGCATGCGCGGCACGGTCTTCACTTGACCTTCACCTGCCCTATATCGCTATGGTGAAGGCCCTTGCACAAGGACCCATATGCGGGCCCCTGGGTGCAATTCAAGGGGTCAGGATTGCGCCGGCGAAACGGTATTGGTACTGCCGATGCTGCCGCTGCCCATGCCGCTGCCCATGCTGGTGCCGACATGCGCGTACTGGCGCAGCGCCTCGTCGGCGCGCTCGTTCAGTTCGCGGATGCGGGCGCGCACCGCGTCCACGGGAATCGTGCCGTCCTCCTGCTGCTTGCGTTTGAGCGCGAGCAGGTCCGAGGCGATGCTGATCGCGGCCATCACTGCGACCCGTTCGACGCCCTTGGTCGAAGCGCCGGATTTGATCCGCGTCATCTGGTCGTCGACCAGGGCCACCGCTTCGAGCAGCGCGGCCTCGTTCTCGGGGGCGATCGCGAAGCGGTAGGGCTGGCCCGCGATATGGACTTCGACTTGCTTGTTGCCGCTCATGCATGTTCTCCGGAAGGCTGGGCGCCGCGCGGTTCTGCCTGGATGCGCTCGGCAGGAAGCTCGCTTTCCCCGAGCAGATCCAGCTGGCGCGCATCGGTGGCCGTTGGCAGCTTGTCCAGGATCGACTGAATGCGCAATTGCGCTTCCTCGATCTTGATGTTCAGCAGTTCGCGATCGGCAGCCATCGCTTCGCGATCGCTGCGCAGCTGCGCGGCCTCCGCCTGCAGGCGTTCGATCTCCTCGCGCAGCCGCTGGTTTTCTGCCGCCAGCGTGTCCGCGTGGTGCATCACGCGGCCGATCTTGGCGGCCAGTTGTTCGAGTTCGGTCAGCATGGGCCTGTCGTGTCTCAGGGTGTCAGGTAACGGGATTCTAGCCGATGCATGGTCCGCGTCATCACCGCGGGAAGCGATTGTGACCGTGCATTCCCCTCGAAGTTGCATCGATCGTCGGTCATTGGACTCAATGAGCGCACCCAGGGGCACGCTCGAGCGCAATGCGCCGCGGCCGCCCCCCGATTTGACGGGGGCCGTCAAACTGCCTACACTCACGCGCGTTTTCAGGTGCTCGCCATCCGGTCCCTATCGGATTGCAGTTAAACGGGAAACAGGGAGTCCGCCACGCCGCCGCGCGATGCCGGGCCAACCTGTGCTGCCCCCGCAACGGTAAGCGATTGCGATCGCCGCCGCGCGAGAGCCGATCGGCACGATCGTCTCCACGCCCGCCGGCCTCGCCTCACCGCCCCACATGCCACTGGACCGACGGTTCCGGGAAGGCGGGCGGTGCCGATCGCCAGCCCGGATACCGGCCTGGATGCGGGCATGCCGGTCGCCATCGCGCACGCGCAGCCTCACCGCCAGACGGTCCGCGGGGGAACGGGCCAGGCTATCACTTCCGCTCGAGCACCATGCTTTCATCGTCTTCGAGGTCGCGTCGCCTGGCTCTGCCGGCTATGCGCCCGACCGCGCGCGTCCGCGCCCATGCCATTGCCCGCCGTTTTGTCGGCGATATCGCCCGCGCCGCCGCCGGCTCCCCCGCGCACGCCGCGCTGTTATCCGCGACCACCCTGTGCGCGTTGCCCGCGCTGGCGCAGCAGGCCGCGCCGTTGCCGGGCACCACGCTGGCGCCGGTCGTCGTCAGCGCCACGCGCACCGCGCAGCCGCTGGACGAGGCGCTGCCCCATACCACCGTGATCACCCAGCAGGACATCGCGAACAGCCAGGCAAGCGACCTGCGTTCGCTGCTGCGCACGCAGGCCGGCGTGGAACTGGCCGCCACCGGCGGCATGGGCGCCAACACGACGCTGTTCATGCGCGGCGCCAATTCGAACCAGACGCTGATCCTGATCGACGGCGTGCGCATCGCCTCGGCCAGCAGCGGCACCGCGCAACTGGCCAATATCCTGCCCGACGAGATCGACCGGATCGAGATCGTGCGTGGCAACGTATCGGCGCTGTACGGCTCCGACGCGATCGGCGGCGTGGTGCAGATCTTCACCAAGAGCGGCGCGGGCAAGCCGCCCGCCGCCAACGCCCAGGTGGAATACGGCAGCGACAATACGCGCCGCGCAACGGTCGGCTACGGTGGCCAGGTCGGCGATACCTCGTTCAACCTGACCGGCTCGATCTTCAAGACCGATGGCTTCTCGGCGGTGAACACGCGGCTGCAGCCGCGCGCCAATCCGAACGACAACCCGTACGAGAACAAGAGCGTATCGGGCCAGGTCAAGCATCGCTTCAGCGCCGACTGGGAGGCGGGCGTCGCGGCCTACTACAGCAAGAGCAAGCTGTCCTACGACAGCACCTTCGGGCGGCCCACCGACGACTGGCGCAGCGACAGCGAGCTTTATACGCTGTCGGCCTTCGTCAACGGCAAGCTGGCACCGGACTGGACCACGCGCCTGCAGGTCGCGCAGAGCGAGGACGACAGCGACAACACGCTGAACGGCGTGTTCGACAGCCGCTTCAGGACCCGCACGCGCCAGTTCACCTGGCAGAACGAATACGCGCTCGCCAAGGGCCATCAGCTGATGTTCGGCACCGAATATCTGCAGCAGCAGTTCGACTCGAACGCGTACGCCGCGCCCAGCCGCAACGTGGTGTCGGTGTTCGGCGGCTACGACGGCCGCATCGGCAAGCATCAGCTGCAGTTGAACCTGCGCAACGACCACTATTCGGACTTCGGCGGCAAGGGCAGCTATTTCGCCGGCTACGGCTACTACGTGACCGAGCAGTTCAAGCTGCTTGCCAACGCCAGCAATGCGTTCCGTGCGCCCACCTTCAACGAGCTGTACTACCCGAACTATGGCCAGCCGAACCTGCAGCCCGAGCGAGCGCGCTCGGTCGAGATCGGCGCGCAATACGACAGCAAGGGCGCCGGCCTGCTGCGCGTGACGGCCTTCCGCACGCAATACGACAACCTGATCACGTCGGCGCTGCAGCCCAGCGGCCTGTTCCTTGCGCAGAACGTCAGCAGTGCCAAGGTCGAGGGCGTCGAGGCATCGTGGCGCGCGCGTCTGCTCGGCACCGATGTGACCGCCAGCGTCACCATGCAGAATCCGGTCGACGAGCAGACCGGCACGCAGCTGATGCGCCGCGCCCGCCGGCATGCGGCGCTCGACCTCGGCCGCGATGTCGGCAACTGGCGCTTCGGCGGACAGTGGATCGTGTCGTCGTCGCGCCGGGACAGCGGCTCGCGCACGCTGGGCGGATACGGTATCGTCAACCTCAACGCGCGCTACAACATCGACAAGCAATGGTTCATCGCCGCCCGCGTCGAGAATCTGTTCGACAAGGACTATCAGCTGGCCTACCCCTACAACACGCAGGGCCGGGCGGGCTTCATCACGCTCGGCTGGCGCCAGCGCTAGGCGGCATCGACGGGACCACGGACCATGATGCGGACAGCGGCCTCTGCGACCACGGGCAGACCGATGCGCGGCGCCGCTGAGATGCGGCGTGCGCTGGCCGTGTGCGCGCTGCTGGCCGGGGCTGCCGCGGCGGTGTTCCTGCTGTCGCTGGCGGTCGGCAGCGTCGGCCTGTCGCTGGCGCAGGTCTGGCACGCGCTGTTCGGGCTGGCCGATGTATCGGGCGGTCATGGCGTGGCCGATCAGACCGCCGGGGCGATCGTGCGTGAGCTGCGCCTGCCGCGCGCGGCGGCGGCGTTTGCCTGCGGCGGCCTGCTGGCGCTGTCCGGCGCGCTGATGCAGGTGCTGCTGCGCAATCCGCTGGCCGAGCCCTACGTGCTCGGCGTGTCGGGCGGCGCGGCCACCGGTGCGTTGCTGGCGATGCTGACGCTGGCGCCGCTGTGGACCGTGCAGGCCGGCGCCGCCGGTGGCGCGCTGGTGTCGATGGTGCTGGTCGCCACGCTGGCGCGGCGCGACCTGCTGCATCCGCAGGTCCAGGGCGGCCATCATGAGGCGGGCTCGCGGCTGCTGCTGACCGGCGTGATCCTGGCCGCGGGCTGGGGGGCGGTCATCACGCTGATCCTGGGCATCGCGCCCGAGGCGCGGCTGCGCGGCATGCTGTTCTGGCTGACCGGCGACCTGGGCGGCACCGCCAGCTACGGGCTCGCGCTCGGCACGCTGATGCTGGCACTGCTGCTGACGCTGCCGATGGCGCGTGCGCTCAACGTGATGCTGCTCGGTGAGACCGTGGCCCAGTCGCTGGGCGTGCGCGTCGGCCGGGTACGCCTGTCGGCCTACCTGGTGGCGTCGCTGGCGATCGCCGCGGCCATCACCACGGCGGGCTCGATCGGCTTCGTCGGGCTGGTGGTGCCGCACCTGGTGCGGCTGGCCTGGGGCAACGACCAGCGCCTGCTGCTGCCGGCGGCGGCGCTGCTGGGCGGCACGCTGCTGATGGCGGCGGATCTGATCGCGCGTACCGCGATCGCGCCGGCGCAATTGCCGGTCGGCGTCATCACCGCGCTGCTCGGCGTGCCGACCTTCCTGTTCCTGCTGCTGCGCCGGCCCCGATGAAGGACCCGCAATGACGACCGCCGTCGACTGGACCGTTCCCACCGTGCCGTGCCCACGGCTGTCCCTGCACGGCCTGAGCCTGCGTGCCGGCGGCAGGACGCTGTTCGACGCGCTCGACTTCACCATGCGGCCGGGCGAGCTGTGGTGCGTGCTCGGCCCCAATGGCGTCGGCAAATCGACGCTGATGGCGGTGCTCGCCGGCCTGCGCCAGGCCGAGCGCGGCGAGGTTCGGCTGGAGGGCGAGCCGCTCGCCACGCTGGCGCGCCAGCGGCCCGAGGTTCTGGCCCGGCAGCGCGCCTACCTGCCGCAGGCCATTCACGACACCTTTTCGATGACGGTGCACGACGCGGTCGCGGTCGGCCGCCATCCGCATCTGTCGGGTTGGGGCTGGAGCGGCCGCGACGACGATGCGGTGGTGGTGGCCCTGCTCGAAGCGCTCGACCTGGCCGGCCTGGCCGGCCGCGATGTGCTGACGCTGTCCGGCGGCGAGCGCCAGCGCGTGTCGCTGGCGGCGGTGCTCGCACAGCAGGCGCCGCTGCTGCTGCTCGACGAACCGCTGGCGCACCTGGACCTGCGCCACCAGATCCTGGTGCTGGACGCGCTCGCGCGCCTGACGCGCGCCGGCCGCCATGCCGCGATGCTGATCCTGCACGACCTGAACCTGGCGCGCCGCTATGCCACGCATGCGCTGCTGATGGCCGAGGACGGCAGCTGCCTGCACGGCGCGGCCGACCAGATACTGACGCCCGCCCACTGCTCGCGCGCGCTGCGCACGCCGATCGTCGCCGTCGCGCAGGGCGCGCATACGGCGTTGATCGCCAACGGATCGGCATGAAACACGGCCGAACCGCTTACCGCTTACCGCAATGACAAGCCACCACGACCCCGATCCGATCGACACCAGCGAGATGCACGGCAGCGACGACACCGACGGCCGCGACGAACGCCACAAGGCGCGCATGGTCCGCAAGAAGGCGGTGGTGGACGCGAAGATCGCCGCCGCGCAGGACGAGCGTGGCGTGATCGTGATCACCACCGGCAACGGCAAGGGCAAGTCGAGCTCGGGCTTCGGCATGGTGATCCGCGCGCTGGGCCACGGCATGCAGGCCGGCGTGGTCCAGTTCATCAAGGGCGCGTTTCCCAGCGGCGAGGAAATGTTCCTGCGGCGCTTTCCCGAGCAGTGCCGCTTCCACGTGATGGGCGAGGGCTATACCTGGGAGACCCAGGACCGTGCGCGCGATGTGGCGAAGGCTCAGGCCGCGTGGGAGGTCGCGCGCGCGCTGCTGCGCGATCCGTCGATCGGACTGGTGCTGCTCGACGAACTGAATATCGCGCTGAAGCTGCATTATCTGGACGTCGATACCGTGATCGCCGACCTGCGCGCGCGTCCGCCCATGCAGCATGTGGTGATCACCGGCCGCGGCGCGCCGCCCGCGCTGGTCGAGGCGGCCGATACCGTCACCGAGATGACGCCGGTCAAGCATGCGTTCCAGCAGGGCATCAAGGCCCAGCGCGGCATCGAGATGTAGGCCATGATCCCCGTAGCTAAAACAGAATCCGAAGCCGTGCCGAACGCCGCATCGAACTTCGCGCCGCCCGAGATCGCGCCGCTGGACGAGGCCCTGCGTCCGACACTGCAGGCCGTCATCGACGACAAGACCAAGCCGCTCGGCGCGCTTGGCCGGCTGGAGTCGCTGGCCCTGCAGATCGGGCTGATCCAGCGCACCGCGCGACCCGAGCTGCGGCGCCCGGCCATGATCGTGTTCGCCGCCGACCATGGCATTGCGGATGCCGGGGTCAGCGCCTATCCGGCCGACGTCACCGTGCAGATGGTCCGCAATTTCGCCGCCGGTGGCGCGGCCATCAATGTGTTTGCGCGCCAGCACGGCATGGCGCTCGAGGTGGTCGATGCCGGCGTGCGCATGCCGCCCGGCGCGGCACCGGGTCTGGTGGACTGCCGCATCGATGCGGGCACGCGCAACTTCGTCGACGAGCCCGCGATGCGGCGCGAGCAGGCGGAGGCCGCCCTGGCGGCCGGCGTCGCGCGCGTGATGCACCATGCCGCACAGGGCACCAATGTGATCGGCTTCGGCGAGATGGGGATCGGCAATACCTCGGCGGCCGCCTGCCTGGTCAGCCGGCTGGCGGGCCTGCCGATCGCGGCCTGCGTCGGGCGCGGCACCGGTCTGGACGATGCGGGACTCGCGCGCAAGCTGGCGCTGCTCGAGCGGGCGCTGGCGCGGCATGCCGATGCGGTGGAACCGCTCGATGCGCTGGCCGCGCTGGGCGGCTTCGAGATCGCGATGATGGCAGGCGCGTTCCTCGCCGCGGCGTCGCAGCGGATGGTCATCCTGGTCGACGGTTTCATCGCCTCGGCGGCGCTGCTGGTCGCTTGCCGCGTCGACCCCGAGGTGCTGCCGTACTGCGTGTTCTCGCACTGCTCGCACGAGCAGGGCCACCGCGCGCTGCTCGAGCACTTCGGCGCGCGGCCGCTGTTGGCGCTGGACTTGCGGCTGGGCGAGGGCAGCGGCGCCGCGCTGGCGTATCCGCTGGTGGTATCGGCGGTGGCCTTCCTGCGCGAGATGGCGACCTTCGGCGCGGCGGGCGTCAGCACGGCCAGCGCGGCGGGCGGTGCCACCGAGGCCGCGCCGCCGCGATAGGCCGCCGCGATAGACTCGCGCCAAACTTCCCGCCATCCCCCATGACCACGATGCCGACCGAGCCCACGCCCGAACCGATGCAGCATCGGCAGGACGTGCGGCCGACCGACCCCCAAATCGACCCACAGATTAACCCCCAGGTCGACCTGCAGATCGATCCGCAGATCGATCCGCGGATCGACCCGCCAGCCGAAGCGCTGACGCAGCGGCCGACCCGTGCCCTGCGGCACCGCGCGTGCGATGAGCTGCGCTACCTGCTGACCGCGGTCGGCTACTTCACCCGCGTACCGGTGCCGGCCTGGGTCGGCTTCGCCCCGCATTATCTGCACGCCGCCGCGCGCTATTTCCCGCTGGTCGGCCTGATGGTCGGCGCCGTTGGCGCGCTGGCGACGCTGGCCGCGTGGCTGCTGTGGCCGCCCGCGGTCGCGGTGCTGATCGGCATCGGCGCCACGCTGCTGCTGACCGGGGCCTTCCACGAGGACGGGCTGGCCGATTGCGTCGATGCGTTCGGCGGCGGATACCGGCGTGAGGACGTGCTGCGCATCATGCACGATTCGCGCATCGGCGCGTTCGGCGCGCTCGCGCTGGTGCTGGCCGTGCTGCTGAAATGGCAGCTGCTGCTGGCGCTCGGCCAGCGCGGCGGGCTGCGCGAGCTGCTGCTCGTTCTGGTGGCCGCGCATGCCGCCAGCCGCGCGATGGCGGTCAGCTATCTGGCGACGCTCGACTATGTGCGTCCCGAGGGCAAGGCAAAGCCGGTCGCACAGCGGCTGTCGCCGCGCGGCCTGGCGCTGGTGCTCGCCTGCGGCGCGCTGCCGCTGCTGGCGGTCGCGCCGGGCTTCGGTGTCGCGGCCATTGCCGCGCTGGCGCTGCTGCGGCTGGTGCTGGGACGTTATTTCGTGCGCCGCATCGGCGGCTATACCGGCGACTGTCTCGGCATGGCGCAGCAGCTCGGCGAACTGCTGATCTATCTGCTGGCAGCGGCATGGATCTGGTCCTGATCCGGCACGCGCATCCCGCGATCGACGATGGGGTCTGCTATGGCCGGCTCGATCTGTCGCTGGCCGAGCCGATGTCGCCGCGGGCCGATGCGATCGTGAACGCCGCAGCGGCGGCGGCATCGGCCAACGGCTTGCCGCCTCCGGCGCGCATCGTCTGCAGCCCGGCGCGGCGCGCGCTCGTCACCGCGCAGCGCATCGCGCAGGCGTACAGGGCACAGGCCGGTGGAACGGCGCTGGCGATCGACAGCGATGCGCGGCTGATTGAGCTCGATTTCGGCGCCTGGGAAGGCCAGCGTTGGGATGCGGTGCCGCGCCAGGGGCTCGATCAGTGGGCGGCAGACCTGATGGATGCCTGCCCGCATGGCGGCGAATCGGCGCGCACGGCATACGCCCGCGTGGCTGGATGGGCCGATGCGCTGCAAGCGTCCGCGTCCGAGCCCTGCCTGTGGGCCGTCGGCCATGCCGGCCCGATGCGGATGCTGGCCGCGCATTGGCTGGGCCTGCCGCTGTCCGTCACGCTGGGCTGGCAGCTCGGTTGGGGCGCGAGTTGCGGCTTGCGCCTCGATCCGGGTGCGGCCCGGCCGGGACGGTTGTTGTGGTGGAACCGCACGGCCGGCTGAGGGCCGGTGCATAGGTCCAGGCCTGGTCGACCCATGGTCCGCGCATAGGTCCACGCACAGGTCCACGCACAGGTCCACGCACAGGTCCACGCACAGGTCCACGCACAGGTCCACGCACAGGTCCACGCACAGGGCGCCGCGAGAGGCGCAGTGCTAATGCGCGGGCCGCCGGCTGCGCGCCGTTTCCAGCTGGCGGCACAGGATCTCCGCCGCATCGATGGCGCGCGGTCCGGCCCGATTGATCAGGTCGCCGTCGATCGTGAACAGATTGCCGCGCGCCACCGCCGTCAGTTGCGGCCAGCGCTGCCATTGCGCGAAATCGGCCAGCGGCCGGTCCGCCGGCGTGGCGCCCATGCTGGCGGTGATCATCGCCTCCGGATTGCGCGCGATCACCGCTTCCACCGAAATGGTCGGTACCAGCGGCGTCTCGTCGGCGAACACATTGCGGCCGCCGCACAGCGCCAGCATGTCGCTGACCATGTGCTGGCCGTTGAGCGTCATCAGCGGCTGCTGCCAGACCTGATAGAACACGGACACCGGCGCACGCGCAGCGTAGGTCTTGCCAAGCGCGGCGATGCGCGTGCGCAGGCGCTCGGCCGCGGCATGGGCGGTCGGCCCGGTGCCGAGCAGCACGCCAAGCTTCTCGATATTGTCCGGCACCGCCGCCAGCCGCCGCGGCTCGCTGTGGAACAGCGGCAGGCCCAGCGCGCGCAGGCGCTCGGTCTGCTTCTGCGCGTTGCCATGCCGCCAGACCACGATCAGGTCCGGCTTGAGCGCGGCGATGCGTTCGAGATCGAGCGCCTTGTTGTCGCCCACCCGCGCAATCGCACGCGCCGGCGGCGGATAGTCGCTGTAGTTGACGGTGCCGACGATGCGATCGCCGCCACCCGCCGCGAACAGCATCTCGGTGACATGCGGGGCCAGCGACACGATGCGGCGCGCCGGCTGCGCCAGCGTGATGGTCTGGCCGGCATCGTCGACGACGGAGACCGCGGCTTGCGCGCCGACGGGCAGGACGGCGGCGAACGCCGCGGCAAGCCATGCCATGGCAGGGAGACGCGTGGCGGCGTGCGGCCGACGGGGGCGGGACAGGAACGGCGAAACGGGCATGTCAGAGCGGAAGAATGGTGGCGAGGGCATCGGCCAGCCGCTGCCAGCAGGCCTCGCGATCGGGCGGCAGGCCGAGGCGCAGGCTCGCAAGTCTGGGGCGATCGCCGGTGGAAATGCCGGCCGCATCCAGTGAGGCCCCGGACGCCGCCGGTGCATCGAACAGGCGGGTCCAGACGCCGGCATGCGCCAGCGCCTCATGCAGCCGCCCCGCCTCGGCGTGCGGTACCCAGGCGAACAGTGGCAAGGTGACCGGCGCCAGGCCATGCCGACGCAGCAGCGCGTCGAGCCGCGCGCTGGCCAGGCGCAGCCGCGCGCGCGTGGCGGCCTGCCAATCGGTGTCGCACAGCGCCAGCCGTGCCACCGCGCGTGCCGGTCCGGACACGGTCCAATGGCCAAGACGCGCGGCCAATGTCCGCAGCAGATCCGGCGGCGCCAGCACGAAGCCGCAGCGCACGCCGGCCAGTCCATAGAACTTGCCCAGAGAGCGCAGCACGATCAGGCCGGCACGGTGGCTCTGCGCTGCCAACGAGGCACCGCCTTCATCGGCGACGGATGCATCGGCAAAGGCCTCGTCGACCAGCAGCGTGCCGCCGCGCGCGGCCAGCGCGGCATGCCAGTCCAGCAGGCGCTCGCGCGGCACGATGCGCCCGGTCGGATTGTTCGGATTGACGACCACCAGATGATCGAGGCCATCGGCGAGCGTCGGTTGCGAGAAATCCGCCTCGTCCAGCGGCACCACACGATGGCCGGCGGCGGCGAAGGCCGGCGCGTACTCGCTGTAGCCCAGCGCGGCGATGCCGACGCGACCCGGCGGCAGCAGCGCGGGCAGGGTGCGGATCGCGGCCTGGGAGCCCGCCACCGGCAAGGCATGGGCCGAGCCGTAAGCGCGCGCGGCGATCTCGGCCAGGCCATCGTCGTCCTGCGGCAGCCGCTGCCAGCAATCGGCCGGCAACGGCGGCACCGGATAGCCGTCGGGATTGATGCCGGTCGACAGGTCGAGCCAGTCGGCCGGGTCGCGGCCGTAGCGGCGCGCGGCGGCAAGCAGATTGCCGCCGTGGCGGACCGGAGCGGGCAGGGGATGCGGGTGGTTCATCGCGACAGCGCCAGCAGCTGGGCAACGATGCCGCAGGTAGCGGCCAGCGCCAGCCAGAGCCACAGCGTTCGCCGCACGAGCCGCAGGCTGGCCATGACGTCGGCAGCGCCGGGCGGCTCGCCTTCGCCGAGCGGCGGGCGCGCTTCCCACTGGCCGTGGTAGCGGGCCGGGCCCCCGAGCGCGACACCGAGCGCACCGGCACCCGCGGCCATCACCGGGCCGGCGTTGGGGCTGGACCACGCTGGCGCCTGCAGGCGCCAGCAGCGCAGGGCGCGCGCGGTCGAGCCGAGCAGCGCGTAGGACAGCGCGGTCAGCCGGGCCGGCACCAGGTTGAGCAGGTCGTCGAGGCGGGCCGCGGCCCAGCCGAAATGCAGCAGGCGCTCGGTCCGGTAGCCCCACATCGCATCGAGCGTATTGGCGAGCCGATAGGCGATCGCCGCGGGCGCGCCGCCGACCAGGAACCAGAACAGCGCGCCGAATATCGCGTCGTTGCCGTTCTCGAGCGCCGATTCGCAGGCTGCCCGCGCCAGTGCCGGCGCATCGGCATCGGCGGTGTCGCGCGAGACGATGCGCGCGGTCAGCTGGCGCGCCTGCGCGAGGTTTCCGTCGGCCAGTGCCCTGGCGATCGGCGCGATATGCTGGCACAGGCTGCGCGCGCCCAGCGTGGCATACAGGCCCACCGCATGCAGCAGCCAGCCCAGCCACGCACCGGCCAATTCGGTGGCGGCCGCGATCAGCAGCGCGGCCAGCGCGGCCGGTCCGAGCACCAGTGCGGACCAGGCCGCCAGCCCGGTGCCGCGCTCGCGCCAGCGAGGTCCCGGCCGGTTCAGCCGGCGCTCGGCCGCATTGGCCAGCCGGCCGAAGCCGACCAGCGGATGCCAGCGGCGCGGCTCGCCGAGCCAGCGGTCCAGTCCCGCCCCTGCGAGGGCCGTCAGCGCAATGGCGGCACCCGGCGCCAGCGGCGCCGCGGGCCACAGCGAACTCACCATGCCGGATCCGGTCCCTTGATCGCGACCGGCAGGCCGGCGACCAGCAGGCGCACGCGGTCCGCCGCGGCGGCCAGCTTCTGGTTCAGGCGGCCGAGCTCGTCGACATAGAAACGCGTGATCGCGCCCATCGGCACCACGCCGAAGCCGATCTCGTTGGAGACCAGGATCACATGGCCCGGCAAGGTCGGCAGCGCGGCCAGCAGGGCGTCCATTTCCTCGGTGAAGGCCGGCGGCGGCGTGATCACGCCATGCTCCGGATAGGGGCGCTTGTCGAGGAAGATCAGGTTGTTGAGCCAGACCGTCATGCAGTCGACCAGGATGCAGCCGTCGCGGCGGGCGTGCGCGTACAGCGCGTCGGCCAGATGCAGCGGCTCCTCGACCAGGTTCCAGTCCGCGGGGCGGCGCGCACGATGCAGCGCGATGCGTAGCTGCATTTCTTCGTCGGTGTCGTCCGGATCCTCGCGGGCGGTGGCGATATAGGTCACCGGCCCGCCGGTGGCCAAGGCATGATCGGTTGCCAGCTGCTCGGCAAAGTGGCTCTTGCCGGAGCGGGCGCCGCCAAGCACCAGCGTCAACGCGCGGGGCCCGGGCTTGGGCAGGCCGACGGCCGCCTGGGTCGCCACCGCGATGGCCGCTTCGCCGGTCGGCAGCGCGACATCGGACGGCGTGTCGGCCGGGCCGGTGCCGGCAGCGTGAGGAGAGGCCTTGGGTTCCATCCGGGTATTGTAGCGGGCGCATCGTTCGTCGCCAGGGCCGATCGGCGCGGGGATCGGCGCGGGGCGGCCCGGTGTCGGCGATGGCCGCATGGGCCGATGCGATAATCGCCGCGATGCAAGCCTATCCCGATCCAAACGGCCCTGACGATCCTGCGACGCGCACGCCGGCCGCTCCGGTGCCCTGCGCCGCGCTGCGCGGCACGCTGATGGTCCAGGGCACGACCTCCGACGCCGGCAAGAGCACCATCGTGGCGGGCCTGTGCCGGCTGCTGGTGCGCGCCGGCGTGCGGGTGGTCCCGTTCAAGCCGCAGAACATGGCGCTGAACAGCGCCGTCACCGCCGACGGCGGCGAGATCGGCCGCGCGCAGGCGCTGCAGGCCCAGGCTGCCGGGCTGGCGCCGCACACCGACATGAACCCCGTGCTGCTCAAGCCAAGCAGCGACACGGGCGCGCAGATCGTGATCCATGGCCGCGCCCGGCTGGACCTCGATGCCCGCGCCTATCACGAGTACAAGCCGGTGGCGATGCAGGCGGTGCTGGCCTCGCACCGGCGCCTGCGCGAGGGCTACGACGTGGTGCTGGTCGAAGGCGCCGGCAGCCCGGCCGAGGTCAACCTGCGCGAACGGGACATCGCCAACATGGGCTTTGCCGAGGCGGTCGATTGCCCGGTGGTGCTGGTCGCCGATATCGACCGCGGCGGGGTGTTCGCGCATCTGGTCGGCACGCTGGACTGCCTGTCGGCCAGCGAGCGCGAGCGCGTCAAGGGATTCATCATCAATCGCTTCCGCGGCGATATCGGGCTGCTCGAACCGGGGCTGGACTGGCTGCGTGCGCGCACCGGCAAGCCCGTGCTGGGCGTGCTGCCCTATCTGCACGGCCTGCATCTGGATGCCGAGGACGCGGTGGCCGCCACGCAGTCGGCCAAGGACGAGGGCGCGCCGCGCCTGCGCGTGATCGTGCCGGTGCTGCCGCGCATTTCCAACCATACCGATTTCGACGCGCTGCGCGCCCATCCGCGTGTCGATTTGCGCTGGATCGGCCCGGGCATGCCGATCCCGCCGGGCGATCTGATCGTGCTGCCGGGCAGCAAGAGCGTGCGCGCCGATCTGGCGTTCCTGCGCGAACAGGGCTGGGACCGCGCATTGCTGCGGCATCTGCGCTATGGCGGCAAGGTCGTCGGCATCTGCGGCGGCATGCAGATGCTGGGCCGCCGCATCGAGGATCCGGACGGACGGGAGGGCGCGCCCGGCGGCAGCGACGGCCTGGGCCTGCTCGATTTCGCCACCGTGCTGGCGGCCGACAAGCAGCTGCGCCAGGCGCGCGGCACGCTGGCCCTGCCGGAGGCGAACGCCAGCGTTGCCGGATACGAGATCCATCTTGGCGTCACCGGAGGCCCGGCGCTGGCGCGGCCCGCGCTGCGGCTCGACGACGGCCGCGTCGACGGTGCGCTGTCCGACGATGGCCAGGTGCTGGCCACCTATCTGCATGGCCTGTTCGACGATCCGGCGGGCTGCGCGGCGCTGCTGCGCTGGGCCGGCCTGGACGGTGCCGAGGGGGTCGACCTGGCCGCGCTGCGCGAAGCGTCGCTCGATCGCCTGGCCGATACGATGGCCGCGCATCTGGACCTGGCGGCATTGCTGGCGCCGCTGCAGCCCAAGGTGGACTGAGGGCCCTGGGCGAAGTCCGAGAGCAGCGCAGGCACAGCGCAGGCACAGCGCAGGCACAGCGCAGGCACAGCGCAGGCACAGTGCAGGCACAGTGCAGGCACAGTGCAGATCCGGCGCGGGCGCCACTGTCCCGCAAGACCGGCCTGCTACACTTGTCGGCTTTGTCAGCCTCGTAGCGCGCGCCGGTATCGCCGGCCGTGCCATCGCTTCACACCATGGTTACCGGCCGCCCGCGCGTCCTGCTCGTCAAACTCCATCTGTATATCGGCCTGTGGCTCGGCGTGCTGTTCGTGCTGCTGGGCCTGACAGGCACCGTGCTGTCGTGGCGCCACGAGATCGACGCCGCGCTCAATCCCGAGCTGCTGGTGGCCTCCGCGCCGGTCTCGCTGCCGTTGCGCGCCGACGCCGTGCACGAGGTGGTGGCGAAGCTGAAGGCCGATCCGCAATACGGCAAGCCGCGGATGCTGATGTTGCCGGTATCGGAGCGCGACGTCTTCATCGCCTGGTATCACGTCAAGGAGCCGGGTAAGGCCGCCGTGGTGCCGGGGCGCTCGCGGCAGGTGATGATCGATCCGGCCACGCTGGCGATCAAGGGCGAACGCATCTGGGGCGAGCCGGGGCTGTCGCGCCCGCTGCTGATGCCCACGCTCTTCCATCTGCATCACTATCTGCTCGCCGGAGATGCCGGCAAGACCGTGGCCGGTATCGCCGGCATGCTGCTGCTGTTCACGGTGCTGGCGGGCATCGCGCTGTGGTGGCCCAAGCTGAAGGCGCGCGCGATCCTGCAGGCGCTACGCATCACGCACGGCGGCTCGTGGTGGCGGCTGAACTATTCGCTGCATCGCGCCGGCGGCATCCTGGCCGCCCCGGTGCTGGCGACTCTGGCGTTTTCCGGCTGGTACCTGAATCTGCCGAAGTGGGTCACGCCGCTGGTCGGCAGCGTGATGACGGTCACCGCGCCCGCGCGGCCGGCCTCCACGCCGCCCTACGAGGGCGCCATGCCGATGGGCGTGCAGCAGGCCGTGCAGGCGGCCCAGGCGCTGTACCCGGAGGCAATCGTGTCGCGCGTCTCCTTCCCGCGCCAGCCGACCGATACCTATGAGATCCGGCTGCGCCAGCCGGGCGAGGTGCGCCAGGGCAGCGGCTCGACCCGGCTGTGGCTCGATGCCTATACCGGTGCCCGCCTCGGCGTGCGCGATCCGCTGGCCGCGCCGGCGGGCGACACCGTGCTGAACTGGATGTATCCGCTGCATACCGGCGAAGCGTTCGGCATGCCGGGCCGCATCTTCATCTCCGCGTTCGGGTTGGCGCCGCTGCTGTTCGCGCTGACGGGCGTGCTGATCTGGTGGAAGCGCCAGCGCGGTCATCGGCGCCATCTGAAGAAGGCCGAGCAGCGGCAGGCGGCGCGCCGCTGAGGCCACGCACCGCCCGCGCGGTCTCGCGCGGTCTCACGCGGGCGCAACCGGCAGCCGTGCCGGCGCAAACCTCCCCGCTTTCGCCGTTCCCCTCCCTCGCACTTCGATTTCCACAAGGCTCGCCAAAAAGGGCGAAGCGCTGTCGCCCCACGCCGCAATACTGGCCGGCGCCGGCCGCCGCGCACCGTGGCGTCGCGCATCCATCGCTGGAAACCAACGTTCGAAAGGGGGGAAGCATGTTCTCTGCACCATGTTCGCGTGCCGCGTCCATTTCCAGGCCGGCGGGGCTTGCCATGCCGGTGGCCGCCATGACCGCGCTGTTGCAGGCGCTCAGGCAGGGCGACGAAGAGCACGCCATGCGGCTGCTGTCATCGTGGCCGCCGCACGACCCGGCGCTGCGGCAGTTTCGTACCGACGCGGGCGAGACGCTGCTGCACTTCGCCAGCTTCGGACGCAGTGGTCCGGAAGTCCTGCGCATGCTGCTGGCGCACGGGGTCGATCTGCGCGGCGTCACCCGGACGGGCGCGAGCCCGCTGCACTATGCGCTGCAAGGCGTGATGCGCCCATCGACGGCGGCGCTGCAATGGCTGCTGCGCGAGGGCGGGCCGGCGCTGCGCGAGATGGCCGACGCCGACGGGCGCACGCCGCTGATGGCCGCCGTGCTGGGCGACCACGCCGACGCGGTGGCGCTGCTGCTCGAACGCGGCGCGTCGGTGCGGACCCGCAACGATGTCGGCAACACCGCCCTGCACATGGCCGCCGCGATCGGGTCGGGGCAGGTGGTCGATGCCCTGCTGACGGCGGACGCGCAGGTCGATGCCCGCAGCAAGGCCGGGATCACGCCGCTGATGCTGGCCGCGGCTCAGGGCCAGCGCGAGAACCTGTTGCGGCTGCTGCTGGCAGGGGCGGACGTGGACGCCGCCGACGGCCGCGGCGGCACGCCGCTGATGTACGCGGTGGTCAATGGCCATGCCGGGATCGCCGATGTGCTGCTCAGCGGCGATGCGGCCTGGCATCCCAACAACGAGGAAGGCTGGAACGCAATGACGCTGGCGGCGCGCGGCGGCAACGCCGAGGTGCTCCAGGTACTGCTCGAGCATGGCGTCAACCCCGCCCTGCCCGACGGGGCGGGCCGGCTGGCAGGCGCGATCGCGTTGCAGCGCGGCCATATCCGGCTGGAGTGGTCGCGGCGCGCCGCGGACGGGCGCTGACGCTGCGCAAAGACGGGCAGGAAAGCCCAGGCAAGGGCCGGCGGGCCGGGCGCGCCGGCCGCCGCCGCCTAGATTTCCAGATTGTCGATCAGACGCGTGGCGCCGAGCTTGGCGGCGGCCAGCACCACCAGCGGTTCGCCCGCCGCGTATTCGTCGCGGGTCGGTGCCTGCAGATTGCTGCGCTTGCGGATCGATACGTAATCGGGCTTCCAGCCGCGGGCCTTCAGCGCGTCGAGCGCCTGCGCCTCGACCGCGGTCAGCTCGGCGCCGCTGCCGGCGTTGGCCAGCACCTGGTCGCGCACCTGATGCAGCGTGCGGTACAGCATCGGGGCCTCGGCCCGCTCGTCGGGCGACAGATAGCGGTTGCGCGACGACAGTGCCAGGCCGTCCTCGGCCCGCACGGTCTCGGCCGGCACGATGTCGATCGGCAGCGCGAACTGGTTGGCCATGCGCCGCACGATCATCAACTGCTGATAGTCCTTCTTGCCGAACACCGCGACGCGCGGCTGCGCGCACGAGAACAGCTTCATCACCACCGTGCAGACGCCGTTGAAGAAGCCCGGGCGGAACTCACCCTCCAGGATGTCGCCCAGGTCGTGCGGCGGATCGACCCGGTATTCCTGCGGCTCCGGGTACATGTCGCGCTCGGTGGGCGCGAACAGTACGTAGACGCCTTCCTTCTGCAGCTTCTCGATGTCGTCCTGCAGCGTACGCGGATACTTGTCGAAATCCTCGTTGGGTCCGAACTGCAGCCGATTGACGAAGATCGAGGCCACCACCGGATCGCCATGCTGGCGCGCCAGCCGCATCAGCGACAGATGGCCTTCGTGCAGATTGCCCATGGTCGGGACGAAGGCGATCCGGTTCTGGCCGCGCAACTGGTCGCGCAGCTCGTGAATGGAGGAAATGACTTTCATGGATGCGTGTACTGCTCGTCAGGAAAAGCGCGCGGCGATGCCGGGCTATGCGGGGGTATAGGCCAGGCGCACATAGATCGGCGCATAGGGCTCGGCCTGGGTGATTTCGACCAGGGACTCGCGCGACAGCTCGAGCATCGCGATGAAGTTGACCACCACCACCGGCACACCCTTGCCCGAGCGGATCGCATCCTCGAACAGCTCGGTGAACTCCATGAAGCGGGCATGCTGCAGCCTGCGCAGGATCTGGCTCATGTGCTCGCGCACGGACAGTTCCTCGCGCGAGATCTTGTGGTGCTGGTTCAGCTTGGCCCGCTTGAGCACGTCGGCCCAGGCGGCCTGCAGATCGGTGGTGTCGACGTCGGGGAAGCGGGGCGCCACGCTCTGCTCGATGAAGACCTGCGAGCGCAGGAAGTCGCGGCCCAGTTGCGGCACCTGATCGAGCTTCTGCGCCGCGAGCTTCATCTGCTCGTATTCGAGCAGCCGGCGCACCAGCTCGGCGCGCGGGTCTTCGGCGTCCTCGTCGCTGTCGGCCTTCTTGACCGGCAGCAGCATGCGCGACTTGATCTCGATCAGCATCGCGGCCATCAGCAGGTATTCGGCCGCCAGCTCCAGATTGCTCTTGCGGATCTGCTCGACATACGCCAGGTACTGGTGGGTGACCTGCGACATCGGGATGTCGAGCACATTGAAGTTCTGCTTGCGAATCAGGTACAGCAGCAGGTCCAGCGGCCCTTCGAACGCCTCGAGGAAGATCTCGAGCGCGTCGGGCGGGATATACAGGTCCTGCGGCAGCTGGAACAGCGGTTCGCCGTACAGGCGCGCAAACGCCATGCCGTCGACCGTCTCCGGCGAGGTGCCCTCGGGCGCCACGCTGGGCAGCTCGAGCGCGAGCGCGAGCTTGTCCTGTTCGCTATGGTTCATGAGTGGGGCGGATCTGCACGCATCGCGGTCGTCGGCAGCGACGGCGGCGCCGGGATGCGTGCCGGCATCAGTCCAGCGAGTAGACGTAGGGCTTCTGCGGGATCCGCGACGCCTCGGCGCGCTGGCGCTCCTCGAGGTCGATCGGGGCCTTGTCCCACAGCAGGGCGCGGCCTTGGCGCTGTTCCGCCTCCAGCGACGGGCGCTCCTGCTTGAGCGCCTTCAGGAACTGGGTGATCTCGGATTCGTACATGGCCATGGCAGGAAAGCTATACAGAATGCTATAGGGGAATGGAAAACTGCCGCGATTCTACCGTATTGCCATGCCGGGGCGGGCTTTGCCGCTGCGGGGCGCTCGGGGTTTGCGGATCGGGCCGCGGGGTGTGGTCAAATAGCGACTTTGTCGGATCGCAACGACGGATGACATTGGACCTCGGGATCATGCGCACCGGATTCCGCCGCCCCCGGGGCTGCGGCGCGGTGGCGTCCGCGCCGGCATCGCGGCGCCCGGCGCCCGCGCTGACTTCCTTGCCGGCGCCGCTGCTTGCCCCGCTGTTTGTCCCCCTGCTTGCCCCCCTGCTGGCGCTGCTGTTCGCCCTGTTGCCGGCGCCGGTCCAGGCGGCCTACCGGGTCCAGGTGGAGGCGCCCGAGCCGCTGAAGGACATCCTGGAGGAGCATCTGGACCTGGTGCGCTATCGCGAGCGTGCCGACCTGGGCGAGGACCAGATCGCCTATATGGTCGAGACCGTCGGCGACCAGGTCAGGGCCTTCGCCGCCACCGAGGGCTGGTTCGATCCGCAGACCACCACCCGCGTCGAGGGCAGCGGCGAGAGCCGCGTGATCCATGTGACGGTCGACCCGGGCGCGCGCACGCTGATCCGGCAGGTGGACGTCGATGTGCGCGGCCCTGCCGCCACGCGCTCCCCGGAGCAGGTCGAGGCGATGCGCAGGAAGTGGGGCCTGCCGGTCGGCGACCCGTTCCGCCAGTCGGACTGGGACAAGGCCAAGGAAGACGCGCTGGTCGAGTTGCAGAGCAATGCCTACTACGACGCCAGGCTGGCCGCCTCGCAGGCGCGCATCGAGCCCGAGGAGCGCGCCGCCGATCTGAGCGCGACCTACGACAGCGGTCCGGCCTACCGCATGGGCGCGCTGGTGGTCACCGGCACGCGGCGCTATCCCGAGCAGATCGTGCGCAACGTCAATCCGCTCTACGTCGGCGAACCCTATCGCGTCGAGCGGCTGCTGGAATTGCAGCGCGCGATCCAGAACCAGCCGTATTTCTCCAATGTGGTGGTCGAACTCGGCGATCCGGTGCCGGACGCCGACGGCGATGGCGAGACGGTGACCGCGCCGGTCAATGTGCGCGTGCGCGAGTATCCGGTTCATCGGATCGTCTCCGGCGTCGGCTACAACACCGACACTGGCGCCCAGGTCGAGGGGCGCTATGCGTACTACAACCTGTTCAACCGCGCCTGGATCTTCGATTCGCAGGCCCGCATCGAGCAGAAGCGCCAGTACGCCTTCGCCGAGGTGGCGATGCCGCCCGACAGCAAGACCTACCGCAACAGCGTCTACGCCAGCTACGAGCGCACCCTCGACATCGAGAACACCGACACCAGGAGCTGGCGCACCGGCGTGCGGCGGGCGCGCACGCGCGAGCGCTACGACACCGCGCTGTCGCTGGACTTCTTCTACGACGACCTGCAGCCGTACGACCAGCCGCGCCAGCTGAGCAAGGCGCTGGTGCCGCAATACGCCTGGACCCGGCGCGATGTCGACAACCCGGTGTTCCCGCGCCGCGGCAATATCATCAACACCCAGGTCGGCGCGGCGGTGGAGGGTTTCCTGACCGACCAGACCTTCGTGCGCCTGTACGGCCGCATCCGGCAATACATCCCGGTGCGCACCCGCGACCTGATCGTGGCCCGGCTCGAGCTGGGCGCGGACCTGACCGGCGGCAGCGCCGACAAGATTCCGGCCACGCTGCGCTTCCGCGCCGGCGGCACCGAATCGATCCGCGGCTACGGCTTCCAGTCGATCGGCACGCGCCGGGGCACCAGCGTGCTGCCGGCCAAGTACCTGGCCACCACCAGCCTGGAATACCAGTACTGGTTCAAGCCGGACTGGGGCGCGGCGATCTTCTGGGACGCCGGCACCGCCACCAACAACCTGGACGGCGTACGCATCTACCACGGCGTCGGCATCGGTGCGCGCTGGCGCAGTCCGGTCGGCCCGGTCCAGCTCGACGTTGGCTACGGCATCCAAGAGCGGCAATTCCGCCCGCATATTTCGCTGGGAGTGGCATTCTGATGGCGATGCGTCCTTCGTGCCGGCCGGCACCGGCGCATGACGCGAACGCCGGCAGTGCCCCGATCGCTTCGGTCGCCACTGTCCCCGCCGCATTCCCGAGTCCCGGCGCATGAGCACCCCCGATCTGCCTTCCGTTCCCGCCCGCGGCAGCGAGTCGCCGCGCGCGCGCGAGCCGCGCCGCCGCTGGCTGCGCGTGTTCGGCGTCGTGCTGCTGGCGCTGGTGGCCCTGATCGTGCTGCTGGCGGTCGCGCTCGGCGCGGCGCTGCGCACCGAGCGCGGCTCGCGCGAGCTGTGGTCGCTGGCGACCCGGCTGTCCGCCGGCGTGCTGGTCGGCCAGTACCAGGGCGGCACCTTCGCGCGCGGCCTGCAGCTGCGCGACGTGGTGTTCGCCCAGGGCGACACCCGCGTCAGCGTGGACCGCCTCGACGGCAGCTGGTCGCTGGCCTGGCATCTCGGCCCCGGCCAGACCCGGCTGCACGTGGCCGCGCTGCGGCTGGGCAACGTCGACGTGCGGCTCCCGCCGTCCGAGGACAAGCCCGACCAGCCGCCGCCGACCTTGCCCGACTCGCTGTCGCTGCCGCTGGCGATCGACGTCGATGCGCTGACGCTGGCACGGCTGTCGATCCTGCGCGGGCCCGAGGCGACCGCGTCGCCGTTGGTGTTTTCGGATCTGTCGGCGGCCTTGCATACGGACGGCAGCCGGCATCGGCTGACCGTCGACCGGCTGGTCACGCCCTACGGCAAGCTGTCGGCCAACGCGCAGCTTGCCGGCGAGGCGCCGTTCGCGCTGAACGGCGAGGCCTTGCTCGAAGGCGAGTGGGAGAAGGAGGCCTACAACGTCAGCGCACGCGCCGACGGCACGCTCGAAGCGCTGCGCGCCGATGTCGAGGCGAGCGGGGATCGCCTGCGCGGCCGCGGCGAGATCGAGCTGACGCCGTTCGGGCAGGTCCCGTTCACCCGCCTGCGGGTCGACGGCGAGCGCATCAATCCCAGGCTGTTCAATCCCGCCGCGCCGCAGGCCAATCTTTCGGTGCATGCGGTACTGCGGCCGGTGGACGGCAGCGGTGGGACCGCTGCGCCCGCTGCGCCCGCTGCGCCGGGCGCTCCGGCTCCGTCCGCGCCCGCCGCGTCGGGGCCGTCCGTTCCCGTGGCGCCGGCCAGTGTTCCGGCGGCCTCGGCCCCCCAGCCATCGACACCGGCGGCTGCGGGCGCCGCCCCGCTGACCGTGGCCGGCGAGGTGTCCATCCGCAACCACGAGGCGGGGCCGCTCGACGCCGAACGGCTGCCGGTGCAGTCGGTGCGCGCCACGGTCGAGCTGAGCCAGGCCGCCCAGCATGTCCGCGACCTGCACGTGGCGCTGGCGGGCAATGGCGAAATTGTCGGCAGCGGTTCGCTGCGCGAAGGCCGCGGCGGCTTCGATCTGGACGTGCGCCGGCTCGACCCGCATGCGCTGCACGGCAAGCTGCGCAGCGCGCGGCTGTCGGGCCCGGTGATCGTGCGGCTCGAGCCCGGCCGCCAGAGCGTGGCGCTGGACCTCGGCGGCGGCGAGCTCAAGCTGTTTGCCGACGCGCGCATCGACGCCGATGCCATCACGCTGGCGGCGCTGCGCCTGGGCGTCGCGCAGGGCAGCGTGCACGCCGAGGGCAGGCTCGGGCTGAAGGAGCAGCAGGCGTTCAGTTTCAAGGGCCGCATCAGCGACCTGGATCCGGCCCGGCTGGCGAGCGTCGCCAAGGGCCGCATCAATGCGAACTTCGACGCCTCCGGCACGCTGGCGGGCGAGCCGCGCGTGGCGGCGGATTTCTCGATCGGCGACAGCGAATACGCGGGGCTGCCGATGACCGGCGGCGGCAAGATCCGGCTGGCCGGCCAGCGGCTGCTGCCGAGCGAGGCGACGCTGTCGATGGCCGGCAACCGGGCCGACCTGCGCGGCAGCTTCGGTGCGCGCGGCGACCGCATGACGGTGGCCGTCGACGCGCCGCAGCTCGACCGGCTCAAGTTCGGCGTCGGCGGCACGCTCAAGCTCGACGCCCAGGTCAGCGGCACCTGGCAGCGGCCGGAGGTCACGGCGACCTACGATGCCCGCACGCTGTCGATAGGTCCGCACCGGGTCGAGAGCGCCAGCGGCAACGCCGATCTGCGCGGCGGCATCGACGGTCCGCTGCGGCTGCGGCTGGAGGCGCGCGGTTATCGCGGCCCGCAATTGACGATGAGCACGCTGCAGGCGAGCCTCGACGGCACGCAGGCCAGGCACAGCTTCACCGTCGAAGGCGAGGGCCGCATGCGGCGCCGGCCGCTGCAGCTGCAGGCCGCGGGGCAGGGCAGCTGGAAGAACGGGACCTGGACCGGCACGCTGAGCACGCTCGAGGAGCGCGGTACCGTCGAACTGCGGCTGCTGACACCGGTAGCCGTCAGCGTCGGGGCGCAGAGGCTGACCCTGGGGCAGACGCGGCTGCAGCTGGCGCGCGGCACCATCGCCCTGGACCGCCTGGACTGGGACCGCGGCCGCATCCGCACGCAGGGCGCGCTCAGCGGCCTGCAGGTCGGCCATCTGCTCGCGCTGGCCGAGGCCTTCACCGGCGATGCGCCGCCGCTGCGATCCGATCTGGTACTGGACGGCCAGTGGAACCTGAACCTGGCCGAGACCGCGTCCGGCTTCGCCGAGCTGCGGCGCCGCAGCGGCGATCTGTCGGTCAACGCCGGCCGCGGCTTGACCCCGCTCGGGCTGGGCGAAACCGTGCTGCGCGCCGAGGCCGCGGGCACCCGCCTGCAGCTGCGCGGCAACGTGGTGTCGTCGCGGCTGGGTACCGCCAAGGTCGACGCGTTCGCCGGCCTGATGCCCGAGCAGGGCGTGCTGACGGTGACGCCCGCCTCGGCGCTCGGCGGCCAGGTCGCCTTCGATGTGCCGCGCCTCAAGGCGCTGGAGGCCCTGACCGGTCCGCAATACGCGTTCGACGGCCGGCTGGCGGCCGCGATGCAGCTGGCCGGCACGATTGGCGCGCCGGTGCTGACCGGCACCGTCAACGGCGATGGCCTGGCCATCACGCTGTACGACCAGGGCATCCGCCTGACCGACGGCATCGTGCGCATCGTGCTCGATCGCAACGTGATCGAACTGCGGCAGGTGATGTTCCGCGGCGGCGACGGCACGCTGACCGCCAGCGGCAACGTGCGGCTGGGCGAAACCGATCCGACGCTGCGCGCCCGCATCGTCGCCGACCGGCTGGAGCTGTTCGCCAGCCCGGAGCGGACGCTGGTGGTGTCGGGCAATGCCGATATGGCCAACGAGAACCGGCAGTTCGTGATCCGCGGCAAGTTCCGCGTCGACCGCGGGCTGTTCGACCTGCCCAAGGCCGGCGCGCCGGTGCTCGGCGACGACGTGGTGATCGTGCGCAAGTCGGACCGGCGCGCCGAGCGCGAGGTGCGTACCGCGGCCACGCCGGCGGTGCCCGAGTCGCAGCCGACCAGCCGCTTCGCCCCGGTGATCGACCTGTCGGTGGACCTCGGCGACCGTTTCCGCTTCCGCGGCGCGGGGGCGGACCTGCTGCTGGCCGGGCGCCTGGCCGTCAACAGCGAGCCCTTGACGCCGATGCGCGTCACCGGCACCGTGCGCGTGGTCGACGGCACCTACGAGGCCTTTGGGCGACGGCTGCAGATCACCCGCGGCATCGTCAATTTCACCGGCCCGGTCGGCAATCCGAACCTGAACATCCGCGCGATGCGGCTGAACCAGGAAGTCGAGGCGGGCGTCGAGGTCACCGGCACGGTCCGGCTGCCGCGCGTGCGGCTGGTGTCCGAGCCCAACGTGCCGGACGAGGACAAGCTGTCGTGGCTGATGTTCGGTTACGGCGCCGACAGCGGGACGGCCGGGCAGCAACAGCAGTTGAGCGGGGCGGCGCTGGGCGGGGCCGCGCTGGGCATGCTCGGCTCGAAGGCCGGCAAGGGCGTGGTGCAGCGCTTCGGCATCGACGAATTCTCGATCGGCCCGAGCACCGCGGGCCTGAACGAGCAGCAGGTCGTCAGCGTCGGCAAGGCGGTCAGCGAGAAGATCTCGGTGGGCTACGAGCAGAGCCTGACGTCGGCGGCCAACGTCGCCAAGGTGACCTGGGCGTTTTCGCGGCGCTGGTCGCTGATCGCCAGGGGCGGCACCATCAACGGGCTGTCGCTGCTGTTCAACCGCCGCTTCGACAGCTGGAGCCAGTTATTTTCAGGATCGTCACCACGGCGCGAGGCCGCCAGGAGAGAGCAGGATGCAAGCACGGAAAGCCCCGGCGGCGACGCCGACAATCCGCCCACGCCACCGGAAGGGCCTGCCGAGGCCATCAAGCGATGACGGCGGCCACGGCGTCGGTGCGGGCCGCCGGTCCGCGCGCGGGGTGGCAGCGATGGGACTGATCGCTTCGGTGCTGGCGCTGTTCGGCTGCGACCAGCGCAAGGTCGACGAGGCGCTGAACAAGGCCGGCGACGCCGCGCGCGCCGCCTGGCAATCGGTCCAGCCCGACAGCCAGCTGTTCAAGGGGATCGAGCCCGGCGTCTCCAGCGAGGACGAGGTGCGCCGCCAGGCCGGCCGGCCCGAGATCGTCTGGGAAGAGGAGAACGGCGCGCGCCGCCTCGAATATCCGCGCGGACCCGAGGGCGCCACCACCTGGATGGTGACGATCGGCGCCGACGGCAAGGTCGGCGCGATCGAGCAGGTGCTGACCGCGGAGAACTTCCAGCGCGTGCGCGCCGGCATGAGCCAGGACAGCGTGCGCCGGATGCTGGGCAAGCCGACGAAGATCGAGGCCTTCCGCCTGAAGCAGGAGACTGTGTGGGGCTACCGCTGGTGGGAAACCTCGCAGGACAAGGCCTTCTTCAACGTGCATTTCGGCACGGACGGGCTCGTCACGCATACCTCGCGCAGCGACGATCCGTCGAAGGTGCAGGGCGGCTGAAAGGCGGCGTCGTACGTCGCCCCCGCGCAGGCGGGGGCCCGGCCGCTTGCTGCGACGCTTCGCAAGACGCTGGATCCCCGCCTGCGCGGGGACGACGCGGAGGGGATGCGCGCGCGCTTCAGCGAATGCGCATGCCGGGCACCGCGCCCGCATGCGGTTCGAGGATATAGAGGCCCGGCGCCGCCTTCTCGTCGGCCGCCGAGGCCGCCAGTACCATGCCTTCGGACAGGCCGAACTTCATCTTGCGCGGCGCCAGGTTGGCGACCACCACGGTCAGCTTGCCGACCAGCTGCTCCGGCTGGTAGGCCGACTGGATGCCCGAGAAGACGTTGCGGGTCTTGCCCTCGCCCAGGTCCAGCGTCAGCCGCAGCAGCTTGTTCGAGCCTTCGACCTTCTTGCATTCGACGATGCGCGCCACGCGCAGGTCGACCTTGGCGAAGTCGTCGATCGTGATGGTGTCGGCAATCGGCTCGATGCCGGCGGGGGCATTGCCAGCGTCGGTACCGGGGGCACCGGCGGCGGGCGTGGCCTGCAGCGAGTCGCGGTTGGCGGCCAGCAGCGCCTCGATCTGCTTGGCGTCGACCCGGGTCATCAGGTGCGAGTACGGCTTGATCGGGCTGGCGCTGCTCAGCTGGCGATCGATCGCGCGCCAGTCCAGCGGCTCGACATTGAGGAAGGCCTCGACGCCGGCCGCGACGCTCGGCACCACGGGCTTGAGGTAGACCGTCAGCAGGCGGAACGCTTCCAGCGACACCGAGCAGGCCGCGTGCAGGGCCGCACGCTTGGCCTCGTCCTTGGCCAGCTCCCACGGCTTCTGGGCATCGACGAAGGCGTTGACGGCGTCGGTCAGCTCCATCACCAGGCGCAGCGCCTTGCTGTATTCGCGGCCCTCATACAGCTGCGCGATCTGCGGCGCCGCCTGGCGCAGCTGCTCGAGCAGCGGGTGGGCCAGCGCGGCGTCGTCGACGTGGCCGTCGAAGCGCTTGACCAGGAAGCCCGCCGCCCGGCTGGCGATATTGACGTACTTGCCGATGAGATCGCTGTTGACCCGGGAGACGAAGTCGTCCAGGTTCAGGTCCAGGTCTTCCATGCTGGCGTTCAGCTTGGCGGCGAAGTAATAGCGCAGCCATTCCGGGTTCATGCCGGTGTCGATATAGCTTTGCGCGGTGATGAAGGTGCCGCGCGACTTGCTCATCTTGGCGCCATCGACGGTCAGGAAGCCGTGCGCGAACACATTGGTCGGCGTGCGGTAGCCCGAGAAGCGCAGCATCGCCGGCCAGAACAGCGTGTGGAAGTACAGGATGTCCTTGCCGATGAAGTGGTATTGCTCGGCGCTCGAGTGCGGGCCGACCCAGGCGTCGAAGTCGATGCCCTTGCGTTCGCACAGGTTCTTGAAGCTGGCGTAGTAGCCGATCGGCGCGTCCAGCCAGACGTAGAAGAACTTGCCCGGCGCGCCGGGGATCTCGAAGCCGAAGTAGGGCGCGTCGCGCGAGATGTCCCAGTCCGACAGCGTGGAGGCCTCGCCGTCGCCGCCCAGCCATTCCTGCATCTTGTTGCTGGCTTCCGGCTGGGCCAGGTCGGCCACCCACTCGCGCAGGAAGCTCTCGCAGCGCGGATCGGACAGCTTGAAGAAATAGTGGGTCGAGGACTTGCGCACCGGCGTCGCGCCTGACACCACCGAGTACGGGTTCTTCAGGTCGGTCGGCACATAGGTGGTGCCGCAGATCTCGCAGGAGTCGCCGTACTGGTCCTTGGCGCCGCACTTGGGGCACTCGCCCTTGATGAAGCGGTCCGGCAGGAACATGTTCTTGACCGGATCGTAGAACTGCTCGACCTCGCGCTCGGCGATCAGGTCCTGCGCCTTCAGCGCCAGGTAGATCTTCTCGCACAGCAGCCGGTTCTCCTCGGAGTCGGTGCTGTAGTAGTTGTCGAACGACACCAGGAAGCTGTCGAAGTCGCGCTTGTGCTCGTTCCAGACGCGGTCGATCAGTTGCTTCGGCGTGATGCCTTCCTTCTCCGCGCGCAGCATCACCGGCGTGCCGTGCGTATCGTCAGCGCCCACGTAATAGACCTCGTTGCCCATCATGCGCTGGAAGCGGACCCAGATATCGGTCTGGATGTATTCCACCATGTGGCCGATATGGATCTGGCCGTTGGCGTAAGGCAGGGCAGATGTGACGAGGATGCGACGTGCTGTCATGGGGAATGCCGGTCGGGAAGCGGTTGGATATCGGTGTTCCGCTGCGCGGGCTGGGCCGGCGCGGAAAACCGACATTCTAGCAAGCGGGGCAGGCGGGCACCGGCCGCGGCGCCGTTGCGGATCGCGCGGCCAAAAAAAAGCGCCGGTCTGAGCCGGCGCAGCTTTCCACAACGGAAAAGGAGGAGAAATCAGGTACCGCCCGGGAGGTCAGCCACCAATCGCGAGCCAGCAACGGTGGCAAGCGGTACCTGTTTCTATGACTCCATCATCCTTGAATTGGTTTCAAAAAAATTTCGACCCGGCGATTCTGGGCCCGGCCGGCCTCGGTGGCGTTGTCCGCAATGGGCTGCGACTGGCCCCGGCCCTCGGCGTTCAGGCGGTTGCGCGCGACGCCGCGCTCGCCCAGGTAGCCGGCCACGCTTTGGGCGCGGCGCTGGGACAGCTGCATGTTGTAGGTCGGGTTGCCGGTGCTGTCGGTATGGCCGATCACCGTGGCGTTGACGTCCTGGTGCTGGCTCAGCGTCTGCGCGACCTGGTCCAGCACCGAGCGGAACGACGGCTTGATGGTCGCGCTGTCGGTATCGAAGGTCACCTGGCTGGGGATATTGACCTTCAGCGAGCCGTCCGGCTGCTCGGTGATCTGGGTGCCGGTGCCGGCGGTATCGCGGCTCAGCTTGCCCCGGATCGCATTCCAGTTGTAGCCCAGCGCACCGCCAGCGGCGGCACCGACGGCCGCGCCGATCACGGTGCCCTTGGTATTGCCCCCGATCAGGTTGCCCAGGCCGGCGCCAACGGCGGCGCCCGCGCCGGTACCCACGGCGGTGTGCGTACCCTGCTCGGTCGCACAGCCGGCGGCCAGTGCGGCGACGATCGAAAGGCTGACGAGCTTGAGTTTCATGCTTTCTCCTTCTGTCGATTGTTGTGCTTCAACTGCGGCGGCCTGCACCTCGGGTTGAGGCATTGTGACGCACTGGCCTAATTGCGCCAGCAGCTTCCCAAAAATGCAAGCGCCAAGTGGCGTATCCGGCGGCTTCCGGGCATGGCCGAGGTCCTGGACCGGGATCCCGGGCGAGCCGACGTTTCGGGGCACTACAATAGGGAGATGCCGCCCTGTGCACAAGCGCGGCGCTGTGAAAGTTGTAAGCGCGTGTAATCCCTTGTGCACCGCAGGGATAATCGAGCCCTTCCAGACCCCTCGCCGAGCTGCGGGGCTACTCTTTGATACAGTACGCGCCTTCCCCCACATATCAAGTAGCGGAGATTGTCTTGAGCCTTACCGTTGACCAGGTTACCGAAGCCTTGCGCACCGTGATCGATCCCAACACGGGCAAGGATCTGGTGAGCACGCGCTCCGCCCGCAATATCCGTGTCGATGGCGGCGATGTCTCGCTGGACGTCGAACTCGGCTATCCGGCCAAGAGCCAGCTCGACCCGATCCGCAAGCTGGTGATCGCGGCGCTGCGCGCCCTGCCGGGCGTCACCAATGTCAGTGTGACGGTGACCATGCATATCGTCGCCCATGCCGTGCAGCGGGGCGTCAAGCTGCTGCCTGGCGTCAAGAACGTGATCGCGGTCGCTTCCGGCAAGGGCGGCGTCGGCAAGTCGACCACCGCCGTCAACCTCGCGCTCGCGCTGGCCGCCGAGGGTGCGCGCGTCGGCATGCTGGATGCCGACATCTACGGCCCGAGCCTGCCGATGATGCTGGGCATCGACGGCCGGCCCGAGTCCGCCGATGGCCAGACCATGGAGCCGCTGGAGGGCCACGGGCTGCAGGCCAACTCGATCGGCTTCCTGATCGAGCAGGACAACCCGATGGTCTGGCGCGGTCCGATGGTGACCTCGGCGCTGGAGCAGTTGCTGCGGCAGACCAACTGGCACGAGCTCGATTACCTGATCGTCGACATGCCGCCGGGCACCGGCGACATCCAGCTGACGCTGTCGCAGAAGGTGCCGGTGACGGGCGCGGTGATCGTCACCACGCCGCAGGACATCGCGCTGCTGGACGCGCGCAAGGGCCTGAAGATGTTCGAGAAGGTCGGCATCCCGATCCTTGGCATCGTCGAGAACATGGCGGTCTATTGCTGCCCGAACTGCGGCCACGTCGAGCACATCTTCGGCGAAGGCGGCGGCGAGCGCATGTGCGAGCAATATGGCGTCGAGCTGCTGGGCAGCCTGCCGCTGAACCTGTCGATCCGCGAGCAGGCCGATTCCGGCCGGCCCACGGTGGTGGCCGAGCCCGACAGCCCGATCGCCGAGCTCTATCGCGGCATCGCCCGCAAGGTGGCGATCAAGGTCGCCGACAAGGCGCGCGACATGACCAGCAAGTTCCCCAGCATCGTCGTGCAGAACACCTGACCATGGAACCGATGCAGTCCGAGGCCCCGGGGCCGGCCGGCAGCCGCCCCGCCGTCACGATGGCGGTGGTGATGCGCAGAATCGCGCTGGCCAGCCGCTGGCAGCCCTGGAAATGGGAGCTTGAAGCGGTGGTGCCGGACCTGGGCGCGTTCGGCACCGAGCCGCACTGCCTGCACGAGGACGAGCAGGGCGCGCGCTGGCTCTATCCCGGCTACCCCGTCGAGCTGTTCCGCGACGAAGCCGAGGGCTACTATCTGAACCTGAGCTCCACCGCGCCGTGCTGGTTCGTGCTGTGGCGCATGGACGAGACCCAGCCCGAAGACGGGCGCCGGCCCTTGCCGGTCACCGTCTCGCTGTCGTACAACGAGGCCGGACGCTGGCTCGATGCCGGCGAGACGGTCGAGAACGTGCCCCTCGCGCCGGAACAGCTGGCCTGGCTGCAGGCCTATGTGGCCGAGCACTACCGGCCCGAGCCGAAAAAGCGGCGCCGGCCCGAGTCGTTCAAGTCGCCGCAGGACCGGGCGCGCTATTGAACACGCGACGGAACGCCCTGCTGAACGCCCTACTGAAATCCGCGGCAGCGATGTCGTTACCTGACTCTCTGCCGCCTGACTCTCCAATATGAGCGATTCGACCGAAACGTCCTTCCTGTCCCGCTGGTCGCGCCGCAAGGTCGCCGTGCGCGAGGGCAAGGCCGTGCCGGCCGAACCGGCGCCGCCGCCCGCCGCGCCGGTCGCCGTTGCGGCGAAGGCCGATGCGACGGCCGGTGCCGTCGTCCCCGAAGCTGAAGCGCCGCCCGCGCCGACGCTGGCCGACGTGGCGATGCTCAAGCCCGGCGACAGCGTCGCCCGCTTCGTCGCCCAGGGCGTCGACGAGACCGTCAAGCGCGCCGCGCTGAAGACGCTGTTCGCCGACCCGCATTTCAATGTGATGGACGGGCTCGATATCTATATCGACGACTACAGCAAGCCGGACCCGATTCCGCCCGACGTGCTGCGGCGCCTGCGCCAGTCCGAGACGCTGGGCCTGTTCGATCCGATCGAGCCAGCGCAGGAAGCGGGCACCGCTGTCTCCTCACAGGGCGCCGCCCCGGACTACGAGCACGCTCAAGCCCGCGCCGAATCGTCCGTTGATGTCTCTGAGGACGATGCCGGCGAGCCGGATGCCGCTGCGCGGGGCGCCCCGGACGATGACGCGCAAGCCAGCGCCCAGACCTGCCCGGCGCTCGCGCCGCAAGCGGATGCCACCGCCGCCGTGCCTCATACCGGACCAGCTACGGACAAACCTGCGTAGCCCCGGCCCCGCCTGGGGCCTACAATGTCACTCCCCCACAAACCGCCGGCGCGGACCCGCTCGACAGAAGCGGGCTGGCAAGCCGGCCAGCTGTACCGACCATGCCGACGCTGATCTGCAATTGCAACGACACCATGCCGCTTGACGGGGCGGCACTGTCGGATGCCTCCACCCAGCCGGGCGCTGCCCCGCTGAAAGTCCACCGCCTGCTGTGCCGCCGCGAAGTTGGCGCCTTCACCGCCGCGCTCGACGGCACCGAAGACGTGATCGTCGCCTGCACGCAGGAACGCCCGCTGTTTACCGAACTGGCTGCCAAGACGCAGGCCGACGGCGTCGTCACCGCGCCGGTGCGCTTCGTCAATATCCGCGAAACGGGCGGCTGGTCGCGCGGCGCGCACAAGGACCCGCGCACGGCCAACGCCAAGATCGCCGCGCTGCTGGCCGCCGCGGCGCTGCCCGACCCGGACCCGGTGCCGGTGGTCGATTACCGCTCGGCCGGCAGCGTACTGGTATTCGGTCCGGCGGCGCGCGCGCTGCCCTGGGCCGACCGCCTCGGCGCGGCGGGCCTGCAGGTGACGGTCCTGCTTGGCGGGCCCGATGGCGCCGGTGCCGTCGACGGCGCGACGCCGGCCGCGACGCGCGACTATCCGGTCCACAGCGGCCGGCTCGACAAGTTGAGCGGCTGGCTCGGCGCCTTCGAGGCCAGCTGGGAGACCGGCGCGGGCCGCTCCAATCCGATCGACCTGGACCTGTGCACCCGCTGCAATGCCTGCATCGAGGCCTGCCCGGAAGGCGCGATCGACTTCAGCTACCAGATCGACCTGAGCCGCTGCACCGCGCACCGCGACTGCGTGAAGGCCTGTGGCGCGGCCGCGGCGATCGACTTCGACCGGCCTGCCGGCGCCAATAGCGAGCGCTTCGACCTGGTCTTCGACCTGAACGACAGCCCCTTCTTCGGCCGGCACGCGCCGCCGCAGGGCTATCTGCATGCCGGCGCGGACCCGCTGCGGCAGGAGCGGATGGCACTCGCCGCGACGCAACTGGTCGGCGAATTCGAGAAGCCCAAGTTCTTCCAGTACAAGGAATCGCTGTGCGCGCACGGCCGCAACCGGACCACCGGCTGCTCGGCGTGTATCGACGTCTGCTCGGCCGAGGCGATCGGCTCGCGCTGGCAGGACGGCAAGGGCCGCATCGAGGTCGCGCCGAATCTGTGCGTGGGCTGCGGGGCCTGCACCACGGTCTGCCCGACCGGCGCGATCAGCTATGCGTATCCGAAGCCGGATCATCAGGGCCGGCGCTTGCGCACGCTGCTCTCGACCTACCGCCAGGCGGGCGGGCGCGATGCCGTGCTGCTGCTGCATGGGCAGGAGCATGGCGACGCGCGCATCCTGGCGCTGGGCCGCGAGGCACGCGCCGGCCGGCTCGCCGGCCTCGCGCCGAACGTGATTCCGGCCGGCCTGTTCCATCCGGCCTCGGTCGGCCTGGAGCTGTGGCTGGCAGCGATCGCCTGGGGCGCGGACCGCGTCGCGGTGATGCTGACCGGCGACGAGGCGCCGCAATATCGCACCGCGCTGGCCGAGCAGATGGCGGTGGCGCAGGCCATCCTCGCCGGCCTGGGCTATCGCGGCGAGTTCTTTACGCTGATCGACGCACCCGATGCGGGCGCACTGGATCGCGCGCTGGCGCGCCTGTCGCCCAATCGTGCTGCGCTGCCCCCCGCGGCCTTCCACGCCGCGGCGGCCAAGCGCGAAACGCTCGGCTTCGCCCTCGATCACCTGGCCGCGCACGCGCCGATGCCGGCCGAAACCGTGCCGCTGCCGGCCGGCGCCCCGCTGGGCGCGGTGCAGGTCGACACCGGCCGCTGCACCTTGTGCATGGCCTGCGTCGGTTCCTGTCCGTCGCAAGCGCTGCGCGACAACAGCGAGCGCCCGGTACTGTCCTTCCTCGAGCGCAACTGCGTGCAGTGCGGCTTGTGCGAGCGGACCTGCCCGGAAGATGCCATCACGCTGGTGCCGCGCCTGCTGACCGGCGATGGCGTGCGCCAGCCGGTGACGTTGCACGAGACCCGGCCCTTCCATTGCATCCGCTGCGCCAAGCCCTTCGGCACCGCGCAGATGGTCGAAGCCATGCTGGGACGCCTGGCCGGCCATCCGGCCTTCGCCGGCGCCGCGGCCGATCGCCTGAAGATGTGCAGCGACTGCCGGGTCGTCGACATGATCGAGAAGGACACCGGCGCCGCGACCGGCGCGACGTTGCAGTAGTGTGATCCGCCGCAGCTTGCCCTCTCCCCCGGCCCCTCCCGCAAGCGGAAGAAGGGGCAGGGGAGAGGGCAACCCACACCGACCATCCGGGCCAAACGTATCCACACCGCCAAAGATCCAAGCCTGAATCCATGAGCGATACCCGACCGATCCGCCTCACCGCACCCGCCGCCCCCGCGGACCAGGCCGAAGATACCGCCCGCGCCGACCTCTACGGCCTGCTTGCCACGCTGTTCTATCGCGCCCCCGACGCGGCGCTGCTGCACCATATCGCCGCCAATCGCGCCCATCCGGACGATGCCGCCAGCCCGCTGGGCCAGGCGTGGAACGCACTGGGCGAAGCGGCGGCGGGCACCACCGAGGCGGAGGCCGCGGACGAATACCAGCAGCTCTTCGTCGGCATCGGCAAGCCCGATGTCTTTCTGTACGGCTCGTACTACCAGACCGGCTTTCTGCACGAACGCCCGCTGGTGGCGGTGCGCGAGGATCTGGCGCGCTACGGGCTCGAGCGTCATGAAGGCGTCAGCGAACCCGAGGACCATATTGCGACGCTATGCGAGGTGATGCGCTTCCTGATCGCCGGCGATGACCTCGCGGTGTCGAACCTGGGCGAGCAGCAGCGCTTCTTTGCGCGCCATCTGCAACCGTGGGTCGAGTCGCTGTGCGATACGGTGATCGCGCATCCGGGCGCGCGCTTCTATGCGCGTGCGGCGGAGCTGCTGAAGTCGTTCGCGGCCGTCGAGGCGGTTGCGATGGAGATGAACTGATTGCGTGGATTGCGTGGCAGCGCTAAAGCGAACGGCTCGGCGAGCCGTTAAACGCGCAGTTGGCGTGCAGAACGAGATGTCGCGCCGCGGGTCCCGGTGGGGTGCAAATGACATGTCTCAAGACATTTGATGCACAGCGCCATGGTTACGGAAAATCAGGATAAACCCGCGGTTAGCATGGTCATTGCGTGCATATCGATCTACAATACGCAAAACAATGCATAACTAGATTGGTAATCGGTAAAAATTACCGAGGAGCCCCCCATGAAAGAGAAGGAAACCCGGGTCGCACGTCGCCATTTCCTCGCGGGTGCTGGCGTCGTGGCTGCCGCCGCGGGTACCGCGGCCCTGACCGCGCGCACTCCCGCCGCCCCCGCCGGTGCGATCCCCGCACCGGAACCCACTCCTGCCGACAGCAACGGTTACCGTGTCTCTGAACACGTACGGAAGTATTACCGGACGACGCTGGTATAAGCCGCGCGATTGCCGGTTCGCCGTGATGCCCGTCATCCCGGCGCGACCGTGTCTCGCGATATCGCTTTCACCTGCTTCGTACCTTTCCCGAGGTGACACATGATTCTGACCCGCAAGCACGCGGCCCAGGGCGGCGCCCCTGCGCAGCGCGTTGATCGACTCGCGTCCGCTCAGCCGGCCGCCGCTTCGTCCGCACGCCTGTCGGCACGGCTCGCCACGAGTCTCGCCGGCGCGATGCCGACCATGGACCGCCGCAGCTTCCTGAAGCGTTCGGGCATTGGCGTGGGCGCGGGCCTGGCTGCCTCGCAACTGTCGCTGATCCGCAAGGCCGATGCCGCCGACGGCAAGGCCGCCGGCAACGGCAAGGGCGACATCGTCGTGCGCCGCACGGTCTGCGGCCACTGCTCGGTCGGCTGCGCGGTCGACGCGGTGGTGCAGAACGGCGTCTGGGTCCGCCAGGAGCCGGTGTTCGATTCGCCGATCAACATGGGCGCGCATTGCGCCAAGGGTGCGGCGCTGCGCGAGCACGGCCACGGCGAGTACCGGCTGAAATACCCGATGAAGCTCGTCAACGGCAAGTACCAGCGCATCAGCTGGGACCAGGCGCTGGACGAGATCACCGCGAAGATGAAGCAGATCCGCCAGGAGACCGGCCCGGATTCGATGTTCTTCATCGGCTCGTCCAAGCACAGCAACGAGCAGTCCTACCTGTTGCGCAAGTGGGTGTCGTTCTTCGGCACCAACAATACCGACCACCAGGCGCGCATCTGCCACTCGACTACCGTCGCGGGCGTGGCCAATACCTGGGGCTACGGTGCGATGACCAATTCGTACAACGATATGCAGAACAGCAAGGCTGCGCTGTATATCGGCTCGAACGCGGCCGAGGCGCATCCGGTGTCGATGCTGCATCTGCTGCATGCCAAGGAAAACGGCTGCAAGGTGATCGTGGTCGATCCGCGCTACACCCGCACCGCGGCCAAGGCCGAGCAGTATGTCCGCATCCGCTCGGGCACCGACATTCCGTTCCTGTTCGGCGTGCTGTACCACATCTTCAACAACGGCTGGGAAGACAAGGCGTATATCCAGGCGCGCGTCTACGGCATGGACAAGGTGCGCGAGGAAGTCCTCGCCAAGTGGACGCCGGACAAGGTGGAAGAGGCCTGCGGCGTGCCCGAGGCCGAGGTCTACAAGGTTGCCGAGACCATGGCCAAGAACCGGCCGAGCACGCTGGTCTGGTGCATGGGCCAGACCCAGCACACGATCGGTAACGCGATGGTGCGCGCCTCCTGCATCGTGCAGCTGGCGCTGGGCAACATCGGCGTGTCGGGCGGCGGCGCCAACATCTTCCGCGGCCACGATAACGTGCAGGGCGCGACCGACGTCGGCCCGAACCCGGATTCGCTGCCGGGCTACTACGGCCTGGCCACCGGTGCGTGGAAGCACTACGCCGCGGTGTGGAACGTCGATTACGAGTGGATCAAGTCGCAGTTCCCCTCGCAGGCGATGATGGAGAAGTCCGGCACCACGGTGTCGCGCTGGATCGATATCGTCACCGAGAAGAGCGACCTGATCGATCAGGACAACAACGTCCGCGGCGTGTTCTTCTGGGGCCATGCGCCGAACTCGCAGACGCGCGGCCTCGAAATGAAGAAGGCGCTCGACAAGCTGGACCTGCTGGTGGTGATCGACCCGTATCCGTCGGCCACCGCGGCGATGGCCAACATGCCGCCGGCCGAGGGCGACAAGGTCAATCCGAACCGCGCCGTCTATCTGCTGCCGGCTGCCACGCAGTTCGAGACCTCGGGTTCGTGCACGGCATCGAACCGTTCGCTGCAATGGCGCGAGAAGGTCATCGAGCCGCTGTTCGAGTCGATGCCCGACCACACGATCATGCAGGCCTTCGCCGACAAGCTCGGCTTCGGCAAGGAGCTGTCGCGCAACTACAAGATGATCGAGGTCAAGCGCGCCGGCCGTACCTGGATGGAGCCGGAGCCCGAGTCGATCCTGCGCGAGATCAACAAGTCGAACTGGACCATCGGCTACACCGGCCAGTCGCCGGAACGGCTGAAGGCGCATATGAAGAATATGCAGATGTTCGACGTCAAGACGCTGCGCTGCAAGGGCGGCAAGGACGCGGCCACCGGCTACGACCTGACCGGCGACTACTTCGGCCTGCCGTGGCCGTGCTACGGCACGCCGGAGCTCAAGCACCCGGGCTCGCCGAACCTGTACGACACGACCCGCCACGTGATGGACGGCGGCGGCAACTTCCGCGCCAACTTCGGCGTGGAGCGCGACGGCGTCAACCTGCTGGCCGAGGACGGCTCGCATTCGGTCGGCGCGGAGATCACCACCGGCTATCCCGAGTTCGACCACGTGCTGCTCAAGAAGCTGGGCTGGTGGGACGACCTGACCGACGCCGAGAAGCAGGCTGCCGAAGGCAAGAACTGGAAGACCGACCTGTCGGGCGGCATCCAGCGCGTCGTGCTCAAGGTCCACGGCTGCCATCCCTTCGGCAACGCCAAGGCGCGCGCGGTGGTGTGGAACTTCCCCGATCCGATTCCGCAGCACCGCGAGCCGCTGTACTCGACCCGTCCGGACATGGTCGCCAAGTATCCGACCCACGACGACAAGATGGCGTTCTGGCGCCTGCCGACGCTGTACAAGACCGTGCAGCAGCGCAACGTCGAGAACAAGATCCACGAGAAATTCCCGATCATCCTGACCTCCGGCCGTCTGGTCGAATACGAGGGCGGGGGCGAGGAAACGCGTTCGAACCCGTGGCTGGCCGAGCTGCAGCAGGAGAACTTCGTCGAGATCAATCCGCGCGCGGCCTCCGCACGCGGCATCCGCAACGGCGACTACTGCTGGGTCAAGACGCCGACCGGCGCCACGCTGAAGGTGCGCGCGCTGGTCACGGAGCGGGTCGGCCCGGATACCGCGTTCATCCCGTTCCACTTCTCGGGCTGGTGGCAGGGCAAGGACATGCTGGACTACTACCCGGACGGCGCGCATCCGATCGTGCGGGGCGAGGCGGTCAACACGGCGACAACCTACGGCTACGACGCGGTGACGATGATGCAGGAAACCAAGACGACGGTCTGCCAGATCGAGCGCTTCGCGTAAGGGGAACACAATGGCACGCATGAAATTCATCTGTGACGCCGAGCGCTGCATCGAATGCAACAGCTGCGTCACCGCTTGCAAGAACGAGCACGAGGTACCGTGGGGCGTCAACCGGCGCCGCGTGGTGACCGTCAACGACGGCGTGCAGGGCGCGGAGAAGTCGATCTCGGTGGCCTGCATGCACTGCTCGGACGCGCCGTGCATGGCGGTCTGCCCGGTCGATTGCTTCTACCGCACCGATGACGGCGTGGTGCTGCACGACAAGGATGTCTGCATCGGCTGCGGCTACTGCTCCTATGCGTGCCCGTTCGGCGCGCCGCAGTTTCCGTCGACCGGCACCTTCGGCGTGCGCGGCAAGATGGACAAGTGCACGTTCTGCGCGGGCGGTCCGGAAGCCAATGGCAGCGAGGCCGAGTTCGAGAAGTACGGCCGCAACCGCCTGGCCGAAGGCAAGCTGCCGCTGTGCGCGGAGATGTGCTCGACCAAGGCGCTGCTCGGCGGCGACGGCGACGTGATCGCCGACATCCTGCGCAACCGCGTGATCAAGCGCGGCACCGGCGGCGATGTGTTTGGCTGGGGCACCGCCTACGGCACCAACGGCCAGGCTGCCCAGCGCGCCCCGGCCGCGCCGGC
Organism: Cupriavidus sp.; assembly: GCA_031180665.1. Classification (GTDB taxonomy): domain Bacteria; phylum Pseudomonadota; class Gammaproteobacteria; order Burkholderiales; family Burkholderiaceae; genus Cupriavidus. The sequence continues at coordinate 68,046 of JAPSLP010000019.1, forward strand.
CGGCACCCCGGCTCCGGCCCAGCAGACGCCGGCCGGTCCGTCCACTCCCGCGGGGCAGGCATCATGAAGATGAACAAGCTGATGTGGATGGCGGCTGGCGCCGCCGCACTGGTCGGGCTGGCGGGCTGCGGCGAGGAGCCGCAAACCGCCCAGCCGAGCCCGAAGAAGACCGATACCGCGGCCTGGAAGGGCGCGCCCGGCGATCCCTTCGTTGCCACCGGCTGGACGCAGGGCGACCAGACCAGCTGGCAGAAGCAGATCCGCCAGCGCAATCAGCTGCAGAACGAGTACACGCGCGTCCAATGAGCGGGGCGTGCATGGGCGGCCGCCGTTGCCGCCGACTTCAAGCCGATCCGAAGGAGGCCCTATGAGCGCCAAGCTGATTTCCGCGCTGGCCGGCAAGGCCCGTGCCGCCGCGGCAACGGCCGCATGCGCGCTGGCCCTGGCCGTGCCGCTGCTGCACGCCGGCGCGGCGCAGGCGCAGACCACGCCCGCGCCGGCGCCCGGACAGGCGGCGGCGCAGGGCCAGAGCCCCGCCGCGACGCCCGCGCCGGGGGACGCCGACACGAACAACCCTGCGCTGCATCCGCAGCAGCCGTTCTCGGGCATCGCCTCGCAGAACATCTTCGACGTGCCCGAGCGCGACATCGCCGCCGAGGCGCGCGAGCAGCAGAACCGCACGCGTACGCAGCCCGGCAACAACGCGCCGGTCTGGCGCGAGATCAATTCGGACCAGCGCCACTACAGCAGCCTGCCGGACAAGGAAGCCGGCGTGCTGATCCTGCGTACCGGCCAGGAATGGCGGCTGTTGCGCAATGGCGTGATCACGGTCTGGGGCGGCTGGCTGCTGGTGCTGGTGCCGGCGGTGATCCTGGCTTTCTTCGTCTGGCGCGGCACGATTCCGCTGAAGTCGGCGCCGACGGGCCGCATGATCGAGCGCTTCACGCCGCTGGAGCGCATCGTCCACTGGACCATGGCGATCGCCTTCGTGGTGCTGGCGGTGTCGGGCATCGTGATGCTGTTCGGCAAGCATTTCCTGCTGCCGATCATGGGCCATACGCTGTTCGGCTGGCTGACCTATCTGCTCAAGAACGTCCACAACATCGTCGGGCCGGTCTTCACGCTGTCGCTGATCGTCGGCTTCGTGATCTTCGTGCGCGACAACCTGCCGTCGCGCGACGACGTCCGCTGGCTGACCAGCCTGGGCGGCATCGCCAGCGGCAAGCATGTGCCGAGCGGTCGCTTCAACGCGGGCGAGAAGGGCTGGTTCTGGGTCGGCGTGTTCTTCCTTGGCATGCTGATCTCGGCCTCGGGCTTCGTGCTCGACAAGATCGTGCCGGGACTGGACTACTACCGCACCACGATGCAGCTGGCCCATATCGTCCACTCGATCGCCGCGATCGTGATGATGGCGATGGCGTTCGGCCATATCTACATGGGCACGATCGGCATGGAAGGCGCTTATCGCGCGATGCGCGATGGCTATGTCGACGAGGCCTGGGCGAAGGAGCACCACGAGCACTGGTACGACGACGTCCGCTCGGGCAAGATCCCGGCCCAGCGCTCCACGCCTTCGCGCCGCCAGCCGGAACGACGGCCCGCGCCCGGCGAGGCATGAGCGCTGCCGTACTGCCGTTGTACGAGCAGGGGGAGAAGTGGCCGGGATGAGCGCTACAATGCATGCTCGACATCACCGTGACAGGAGGTTCGGCATGAAGCGTATTCTTTTCGGTCTGGTGGCAAGCGGCGCGCTGGCGGCGTGTTCGCAGATGGAGCATCTGGGACAGAGGATGGGCGGCGGTGCGACGGCCGAGCGTGCCGTAGCGCCGCTGACGGCCAAGAGCGGCACCAATACCCAGGGCACCGTCACCTTCACCCAGCATGGCGATCATGTGATGGTGCTGGCCGACGTCACGGGCCTGCCGCCGAACTCGGTGCACGGTTTCCACGTCCATGAGAAGGGCGACTGCTCCGCGCCCGATGGGATGAGCGCCGGCGGCCATTTCAATCCGACCGGCAAGCCGCATGGATCGGTCCAGACCCCGGACCACCATGCCGGCGATATGCCGAACCTGACCGCCGACGCCAATGGCCGCGCGCGCGCCAGCTTCCAGCTGACCGGCATCACCGTGGCGCCGGGGTCCAACAGCGTGGTGGGTCGCGCGGTGGTCGTGCACAAGGACCCCGACGACTACAAGACCCAGCCCACCGGTAATTCCGGCGGCCGCATCGCCTGCGGCGTGGTGGTCAAGTCCTGATCGGCGCGGCCGGCGCCGTGGCCGCTTCCCTGGTCCACCGATACCGCCGGCTCCGCCTCGAAGTTTCCGATTTCCCGTACCCATGTCCCTGCGTCCCCAACTGAGTCAAGCCGCCGTCCCGCTGATCGAGGAGGTGGAGGTCGTCGACGAACAGGGCCGGGTGCGCTCGGCCTTCCTGCCCGGCGAGCGGCCGCTGACGGTGTATCTGGACAAGCGCGAGCTGGTCACGTTGATGACGTTGGGCGGTGCTCCCGAGGCGCTGGTGCTGGGCTATCTGCGCAATCAACGGCTGGTCGAGTCGATCGAGGACATCGCCGCGATCCAGGTCGATTGGGAGACCGAGTCCGCCGCGGTGACCACGCGCGGCGGCGTGGACCGCATCGAGGAGCGTACCGCCCGCAAGATCGTCACCACGGGCTGCGGCCAGGGCACGGTGTTCGGCTCGCTGCTCGATGAAGTGGACCAGATCCGCTTGCCCGACGACGCGGTGCTGGACCAGCAGACGCTCTACAGCATCGTCGATACCATCCGGCTGCAGCAGTCGGTCTACAAGCAGGCCGGCTCGGTGCATGGCTGCGCGCTGTTCCAGGGCCGGGAGCTGCTGATGTTCATCGAGGACGTGGGCCGCCACAACGCGGTCGACGCGATCGCGGGGCGCATGTGGCTCGAGGGGATGGATGGTGCGGACAAGGTGTTCTACACGACCGGCCGCCTGACCTCGGAAATGGTCATCAAGGGCGCGCAGATGGGCATTCCCTTCCTGCTGTCGCGCTCGGGTGTCACGCAGATGGGCTACCAGATGGCCAGGCGCGTCAACATGACGCTGTTCGCCCGCTGCACCGGCAAGCATTTCCTGCTCTATACCGGTCGCCAACGGTTCCGCCACGACATCGAGCACGCGGCGGTCGCCTAGCTTATCGATCTGCCACTGCCGTTTCCCCTTGGTCGCGCTTCGGCGAGCGCGACACCCCGCCGCTGCCTGCTGAGGCAGGCGCTCTCTCGCCCGGCGAAGCGATCTTTCCGCAGGGCTGTCAAACGAACCGCTGGCCACGCCGAGCTGCAGGCGTCGCTCAAGGCTTGAAGATTGCGGCCTTCAGCAAGGCTGCCACCGCTTCCGATTTCGACACGGCGCGACTTTCTTCCTTGGTAACGACGACTTACCTTTGACGGCGCAGCAGCCTTGCTGCGATCTCATCTCAAGGAGGTTGTCAATCATGAAGAAGATCATCATCGAGCCGGAGCTGTCGCATCAATCCAATGACGCTTACAACAATGTCCATGGCGCTCCCGTCGTGCCGAAGACACCGACCGTGACGGCCGAAGCGTAAGCGTAGCGTGCTGTGTTCTGGCGGGAACGGGTCTCCCGTCAGAACAGAGGCGCCCATTGGAGACCATATGAACCCGTCGTTCTTTCTCAAGGTTTTCAACGGCAAGCTGGTGTTGTGGAATTACGCGACACACGAGCAGTACGAACTCGATATCGACCATGTTCACCGCATCGTCGAACTCGCGGCAGAACCGGGCTACCGCGCGAACGCGATGGATCGCGCAATACGGGACTCGGGCTGCTTGGATGAGATTGATCCGCCAGATTGGGGATGGGACTGCCTGTCCCGAATCTTCCATGTCGGCACACAGATCCGGCTGAAAGAAGGCGAGAGTCTTCCTGTCGAGGACGGCTATGAAGGCTATGTCCGGTACTGCGCCTCCATTGCAGATCGGATGCCAGCGCTTGTCACAGAAAGGCCCGGAGCTGTCACGCCGCTGCCGCCGCCAAATCTGGACGCATTGGCGACGGTCAATCTGCGAGACGCGCTGATGCAGCGAGAAAGCTGCCGAAACTTCTCGGCGGAGCCGCTGACATTGCAGATGGTGTCCGACATCCTCTGGGCAACCTTCGGCGCCGTACACGGAACCACCCGCGAGGACATGGTGCAGGCCGGAATGATGCCGGTCGGATACCGTCGAACATCACCGTCGCAGGATCGCTGCAAGCGAGCGAAGCGTACCTCGTCTCACTGCGTGTTCAGGATCTATCCGCTGGCATCTATCACTATCGTAGCCACACGCACGAACTGTCCTTGGTTCGCGAAGCGCTCGACGACTTCAATCTTGGTTCATTGCTGTGCGCCCAGATGTTCGCGAACGACCTCGCATTCGGAACATTCGTGACATCGCGTTTCGACAAGATGTGGTGGAAGTACCCGCATTCGCGAGCATACCGTGTTGCCCTGCTCGATATCGGTTGCCTTACCCAGACGTTTCAGTTGTGCTGCACCGCGCTAGGGTGTCAATCGTGGCCAACCGGCTACTTTATTGATGCAGAGGTCAATCGCCTTCTTCAATTGGACAACGTCGGAGAGTCGGCAATGTTTTTCCTCGGCGCGGGACGAGGAGCCGGGCCATTCGCCAAAGCCGCCCTTGCGGCCATTCATCAGATGCAGGTGTGAAAGCGTGAGAATATTCGCCTTCAAGCCCGGGCACGATGGCAGCGCCGCACTGATTGATGGGGGACATCTCGTCTTTTCCATTGAAGCAGAGAAGGATTCAGGCGACCGCTACGCTCAGATGGAGAGGAAGAGGAACTTCTCTCCATTCTCCTTGGAGATCCGGCTGCCGTGCCCGCCTTCCACAAGCCCGACTTTGCGCGCTTCCGGATATACAACAGTGGCGTGCAATCAGTCCACACGCACCGGCTTGCGCGCTTGATTACCGACCGGATCTTCGCGGCCTTTCAGCATGCTGCCCGTTCGATCATCCAGGATCGCCGTCCGCTACTGATCTCTGGCGGATGTGGCCTCAACTGCGAGTGGAATCGCGCCTGGCAGGAGCCGTCGTTGTTCACCGAGACCTTCGTCCCTCCGTGTGCCAACGACACCGGGTCGGCGGTGGGCTCAGCGGCCGATGCCCAATTGGCATTGACTGGCAATGCAAAGCTTTCGTGGACAGTCTACTGCGGTCAGGAGATCGTCGATGACGCGGACTGCCAGCATCTAGAGTCAATAGGACCATGCTTCTGCATTGGTGCGGACCTATCGGCGGTAGCCTCAGCATTGCACGACGGCGCTGTCATCGCTTGGATATCCGGGCGCGCCGAAATGGGTCCAAGGGCGTTAGGCAACCGATCGCTCCTCGCCGCACCGTTCGCCAAGGCCACGCTCCACCGGCTCAACGAGATAAAGCGAAGGGAGGGGTTTCGCCCTATTGCCCCCGGTGTGTCTCGAAGAGGACCCCGCGCGACTCTTCGATCTGCGGCACCCGAGTCGTTACATGCTTTTTTTCGCCAGGGTGATACAGAACGGGATGGACGCCGTGACCCATGTGGACGGCTCCGCGAGGCCGCAGACAGTGACACCAGAATCGAACCCGCTTCTCTATCGGCTGCTCCGGGAGTTCAAGGCCCGAAGCGGGGTCGGGCTGCTCTGCAATACCTCTCTGAACTTTAGCGGGAAAGGCTTCATCAATCGGACATCGGAGCTGCTGCAGTACGCGCGAGAGACAGGGCTCGATGGTTTCGCCGTAGAGGGGCGGCTCTTTCTAAGGCGGGGTCGGCCGCAAGGATCCGGCCAATGCTAGCGGCCGACGGAGCCAATCTCTTGCGGGTCAAGGGGTATCCCTCTTTGCTGATATCGCGGGTTGTAGGGTCGATCAGCGTGTGGCTCGACTTCACCCTGATGTTCTCCGCGCTGACATTCCACTGGCAGGCGGATGCTCAAACGGTGGGTTTCGCCCTTGCGCTGTATGGATTGCCGGGCCTTGCGATTGGTCCCTACCTTGGAGCGCTGGCAGACCGGTCGCAGCCGGTGCAGGCGCTTGCCCTCGGATATGCCGGGCGGATGGTTGTGTCGATTTTGCTCGCCACTTCAACGAGCATTAACGTATTCATCTTTCTGATTTTCCTCAAGGGGCTCGCGAACGTCGCGATGATGCCTGTGGAGCAAGTGCTGATTCAGCGATTGCTCAGGAAGGAGCAACTGGTTCGAAATGCTGGGGTGATGACCCTGATCGATCAATTCAGCAAGATCGGTGCCCCGATGCTCGCCGCTGGTTTTGCCACATGGTCAACTCCCACCGCGGGCTTTTTCCTCTCGGCCCAGCTCGCAGCGATCGGTCTTATTGCTGCTGTTTTCCTTGGGCGTTTGCTCCATTGCGTCTCCCCTGGATCGTCCAGAGAGTCGATGTGGAATGGATTGGTGGTCTTTCGTCAGCTGCTTCGCCACAACACTCAGTTCAGGACGACATATCTCGTTGCGCTTTCGCAGTGCGCGGTACTCAGTTTCTATGATCCCCTGCTGGCGCTGTTCCTGAAGGGCCAGGGTTTCCCGGCGGGCACGTTTGGTGTGATTGTTAGCTGCACTGCGGCGGGTGCCATCGGAGCGGGGGTAGTCTTCCGAACGATATTCGCTCGCGGGGGCCATAGTCTTAGCCCTGCTTCACTGGCGGGTTTCGGCATGACCGTCCTGCTACCAGGGCTTCTCGCCTTGACCCGTTTTCCTCTGCCTCTTTACGCTCTTTACGTGTCCTGGCTCGCCAATGGCTTCTTTTATGGCATTGCCTCCATGCTGTTCATGGTGACGCTTCAGCGGGAAGCCCCTAGTCCATCGATAGGGGCCGTAGTGTCATTGGCACCTTCCACCCAGCTGGCCATGCTGGTCGCCGGACCGATCCTCGGGTCCTGGGCGGCCGAGCATGTCGGCATCCCCACAGTATTTGTTCTGTCCGGGGCAGTGGCAATCGCCTCAGGGCTTCTGCTATACGCGTTGCTGCGCGGGCGGCCCTCCCAACCGGCTGCCACCTGAGACTGGCATAGGCCTGGGTTTGCCCGGTGAGGGGCAGCAGGCGAGGGCACGCGGCAGTCAAGCCGGTTCCCGCCCCATCCGTCTTGCACCGCAGGATTGGTTGTACAATGCGGCCCAACCGCGCCGCGCCCGGTGTTTCCAACGCGCGCCCTTCCGCTTACCCGCTTACCCTATGAGCATCAAATCCGACAAGTGGATCCGCCGCATGGCGGAGCAGCATGGAATGATCGAGCCGTTCGAGCCGGGCCAGGTCAGGGAAACGGATGGCCGCAAGATCGTCTCCTACGGCACCTCCAGTTACGGCTACGACATCCGCTGCGCCAACGAATTCAAGATCTTCACCAACATCAACAGCACCATCGTCGATCCGAAGAACTTCGACGAGAAATCGTTCGTCGACTTCAAGGGCGATGTCTGCATCATCCCGCCGAACTCGTTCGCGCTGGCACGCACGGTGGAGTATTTCCGCATCCCGCGCAGCGTGCTGACGATCTGCCTGGGCAAGAGCACCTATGCGCGCTGCGGCATCATCGTCAACGTGACGCCGTTCGAGCCCGAGTGGGAAGGCTACGTGACGCTGGAGTTCTCGAACACCACGCCGCTGCCGGCGAAGATCTATGCCGGCGAAGGTTGCGCCCAGGTGCTGTTCTTCGAAAGCGACGAGATCTGCGAGACCTCGTACCGCGACCGGGGCGGCAAATACCAGGGCCAGCACGGTGTCACGCTGCCGAAAACCTGATTGCCCTACAATGCGGGCCAATGGCGCCTGAAACCCCGCTCCCACGGCTGATACCTGCCACCGCCAGCACCGAACGCCAAGAACCGGCGCAGCGGCTTGACCGCCGCGCGATGCCTATCCGAGCCACATGCCCCCGCGTGCCGAACGCGGGCCATGTGGCTCAAGTCCTTTTGCCTCTCTCTCTCCTTTCCGCGAGGACGCCCGATGAAATTCCGCTTCCCCGTCATCATCATCGATGAAGACTTCCGCTCCGAGAACATCTCCGGCTCGGGCATCCGTGCGCTGGCCCAGGCTATCGAAGCCGAAGGCATGGAGGTGATGGGCCTGACCAGCTACGGCGACCTGACCTCGTTCGCGCAGCAGTCCAGCCGCGCCTCGAGCTTCATCGTGTCGATCGATGACGACGAGTTCGCCAGCGGAACCGATGAGCCCGAGGCGGCCGCGATCGAGAAGCTGCGCGCCTTTGTCACCGAGGTGCGCCGGCGCAACGCCAATCTGCCGATCTTCCTGTACGGCGAGACCCGTACCTCGCGCCATATCCCCAACGACATCCTGCGCGAGCTGCACGGCTTCATTCATATGTTCGAGGACACGCCCGAGTTCGTGGCCCGCCATATCATCCGCGAAGCCAAGGTATATCTCGAATCGCTGGCGCCGCCGTTCTTCAAGGCGCTGATCGACTACGCGCAGGACAGCTCGTATTCGTGGCACTGCCCGGGTCATTCGGGCGGCGTCGCTTTCCTGAAGAGCCCGGTCGGCCAGGTGTTCCACCAGTTTTTCGGCGAGAACATGCTGCGCGCCGACGTCTGCAACGCAGTCGACGAACTGGGCCAGCTGCTCGACCATACCGGCCCGGTGGCGGCATCCGAGCGCAATGCCGCGCGGATCTTCAACTCGGACCACATGTTCTTCGTCACCAACGGCACCTCGACCTCGAACAAGATGGTCTGGCACGCCAACGTGGCCCCCGGCGACATCGTGGTGGTCGACCGCAACTGCCACAAGTCGATCCTGCACGCGATCATGATGACCGGCGCGATTCCGGTGTTCCTGATGCCGACGCGCAACCACTACGGCATCATCGGCCCAATCCCGAAGAGCGAGTTCGACCCGGAAACCATCCGCAAGAAGATCGCCGCGCACCCGTTCGCCAGCCAGGCGAAGAACCAGAAGCCGCGCATCCTGACGATCACGCAGGGCACCTATGACGGCGTGCTGTACAACGCCGAGCAGATCAAGGAGATGCTGGCGGCCGAGATCGACACGCTGCATTTCGACGAGGCCTGGCTGCCGCACGCCGCATTCCACGACTTCTATCGCAACATGCACGCGATCGGGCGCGATCGTCCCCGCAGCAAGGACGCGCTGGTGTTCGCCACGCAGTCGACCCACAAGCTGCTGGCGGGCCTGTCGCAAGCGTCGCAGATCCTCGTGCAGGACTCCGAGACGCGCAAGCTGGACCGGTACCGCTTCAACGAGGCGTACCTGATGCATACCTCGACCAGCCCGCAGTATTCGATCATCGCCTCGTGCGATGTGGCCGCGGCGATGATGGAAGCGCCGGGCGGCACCGCGCTGGTCGAGGAGAGCATCCAGGAGGCGCTGGACTTCCGCCGCGCGATGCGCAAGGTCGAGGGCGATTACGACGCCGGCAACAACGGCGACTGGTGGTTCAAGGTCTGGGGCCCGGAAGCGCTGATCGAGGACGGCATCGGCGATCGCGACGCATGGATGCTCAAGGCCAATGACCGCTGGCACGGTTTCGGCGATCTGGCCGACGGCTTCAACCTGCTCGACCCGATCAAGGCCACCATCATCACGCCGGGGCTCGACGTCGACGGCGAGTTCAGCGAGCGCGGCATCCCGGCCGCGATCGTCACCAAGTACCTGGCCGAGCACGGCATCATCATCGAGAAGACCGGGCTGTACTCGTTCTTCATCATGTTCACCATCGGCATTACCAAGGGCCGCTGGAACTCGCTGGTGACCGAGCTGCAGCAGTTCAAGGACGACTACGACCAGAACCAGCCGCTGTGGCGCGTGCTGCCCGAGTTCGTCGCGCGGTTCCCGCAATACGAGCGGATGGGCCTGCGCGACCTGTGCGACGCCATCCATAGCGTCTACAAGGCCAATGACGTCGCGCGCGTGACCACCGAGATGTACCTGTCGGACATGGAGCCGGCGATGAAGCCCTCCGACGCCTGGGCGATGATGGCGCACCGCGAGATCGAACGGGTGCCGGTCGACGACCTGGAGGGCCGCGTCACCGCGATCCTGCTGACGCCGTACCCGCCGGGCATTCCGCTGCTGATCCCGGGCGAGCGCTTCAACCGGACCATCGTCCAGTACCTGAAGTTCGCGCGCGAGTTCAACCAGCTGTTCCCGGGCTTCGAGACCGATATCCACGGGCTGGTGGCCGAGGAGATCGACGGCAAGCGCGTGTATTTCGTCGATTGCGTGAAGCAGACGGCTTGACGGCGGCGAGGCGGTAAGAAAAAAACGGCCGGCATCATTTTGATGCCGGCCGTTTTTCCTGGTGCCGTCGTACGGTCCCGGCTCGAACTACTTCTTCTCGAACTCGAACACCGGTGCGGAAGGGCCGCTGTCGTTCGACTGGGCCGGCGTGCCCGGCGTCTCGAGCTGAGCGCCGCCCGGCAGCGTCGGCGCCTCGGGCGTCTCCGACGGGCCGGAAGGAGCGGGGCCCGGTGCCGGCTGGGAGGGCCTGCCCAGGTCGATGTCCAGGCTGCGCGTGATGCTGCGGTCCTGCGCCTTCGCCTTGTCCGTGGTGACCAGGCCCGGGAAGATGATGATCAGCGCCACCATGATCAGCTGGATCACCACGAAAGGCACCGAGCCCCAGTAGATGTCCGAGGTCTTGACCGAGCGCGGCGCGACCGAGCGCAGGTAGAACAGCGAGAAGCCGAACGGCGGGTGCATGAACGAGGTCTGCATGTTGACCGCCAGGAGCACGCCGAACCAGATCAGGTCGATGCCCAGCTTGTCCGCCACCGGGCCGACCAGCGGCACCAGGATGAAGGCCAGCTCGAAGAAGTCGAGGAAGAAGGCCAGCAGGAAGAACAGGATGTTGACCGCGATCAGGAAGCCGGTCTGGCCGCCGGGCAGCGCCGTCAGCAGATGCTCGACCCACAGGTGGCCATCGACGCCGTAGAACGTCAGCGAGAACACCCGCGCACCGATCAGGATGAAGATCACGAAGGCCGACAGCTTCAGCGTCGATTCCATCGCCTGTTTGGTCAGGCCCAGGTTCAGCCGGCCCTTGATCAGCGCCAGCACCAGCGCACCCAGCGCGCCCATGCCGCCGCCCTCGGTCGGCGTGGCCACGCCGATGAAGATCGTGCCCAGCACCAGGAAGATCAGCGCCAGCGGCGGGATCAGCACGAAGGTCACCTTCTCGGCCATCTGCGACAGCAGATTGAGCTTGAGCACGCGGTTGATCACCGCCAGCACAAAGGCGAACGAGATCGCCGCGCCGATCGACACCACCAGCCGCTCGTCGAGCGGGCCGCCGGGGTTGTAGTTCAGGTCGACCACCACGCCGACCACCACGGCCAGCACGGTCAGCACCAGCACCGAGGTCGAGCCGCTCTTGCCGCTGGGCTCGCGGAAGGTGCGGGCCTCCAGCGGCAGCGCCGGGGCGGCGGCAGGCTTGATCAGCGTGACCAGCAGCACGTAGCCCATGTACATGCCGGTGAGCACCATGCCGGGCACGAATGCGCCCTTGTACATGTCACCGACCGAGCGACCCAGCTGGTCGGCCAGCACGATCAGCACCAGCGACGGCGGGATGATTTGCGCCAGCGTGCCGGAGGCGGCAATCACGCCGGTCGCCAGCCGCTTGTCGTAGTTGTACTTGAGCATCAGAGGCAGCGAGATCAGCCCCATCGAGATCACCGAGGCCGCCACCACGCCGGTGGTCGCCGCCAGCAGCGCGCCGACGAAGATCACGGCATAGGCCAGACCGCCGCGAATCGGGCCGAACAGCTGGCCGATGGTATCGAGCAGGTCCTCGGCCATGCCGGACCGCTCCAGTATCAGCCCCATGAAGGTGAAGAACGGGATCGCCAGCAGCGTGTCGTTCTCGATGATGCCGAACAGCCGGCTCGGCAGCGCCTGCAGCAGTTCGGGCGCCAGCAGGCCCAGCTCGATGCCGATGAAGGCGAACAGCAGCCCGTTGGCGGCGAGCGCGAAGGCGATCGGAAAGCCCGAGAGTAGGAAGATCACCAGGGAGCCGAACATGATCGGCGCCATGTTGTCGATCAGGAATTGCGTCATTGCGCGCCTCGCTTACGGGTTTGCCGGGGGACCGGAACGGCCGCCATCGGCCAGCACGGCGGCGTTTTCCGCGGGGCTGTGGCTGTGCTTGCGGAAGGCCTCGAACGGCAGTTCCCCTCTCAGGTAGGCAAAGCGCTTGATCAGCTCGGACAGGCCCTGCAGGATCAGCAGGAAGAAGCCCGCGACGATCAGGAACTTGGCCGGCCAGCGGATCAGGCCGCCGGCGTTGCCGGACATTTCATGGCCGACGAAGGACAGCCAGAAGTAGGGGATCGACAGCCACAGGATGATCAGCGAGATCGGCAGCAGGAACAGCAGGATGCCGAAGATGTCGATCCAGACCTGGGTCCGCTCGGAAAAGCGTCCGGCCACCACGTCGATGCGGACATGCTCGTCCTTGCGCAGGGCATACGGTGCGCCGAGCAGGAACACGGCGGCGAACATATACCACTGCAATTCGAGCCAGGCGTTGGAGCTGATGCTGAAGGTGTAGCGAATGATGGCGTTGCCCGCGCAGACCAGTACGGCGAGCAGGATCAGCCATTTCGCCCACCTCCCGATGACATCGTTCACGGCGTCGATAAGCCGCGAGATCCTCATGAGGAGAGACATGTGAACGTCCTAGGGATGGGGAAAAACCGGGGTGGCGCGTCAGTTTACGGTTTAACCCCACGGCAAATCGCTAGGGTTAATCCCCAATTCGTCACTTTGTCTGCGTTGTCTGGACCGGTAGAGGGCGGGTGAAGGGGGAAAGAGAGGGAGAGCGGGGAAGGGGGAAGAAGGGGATTTCCCCACCAAGGTGGGGGGCGTCCCCGCGGGGGGGCGGGGACGCTTGTGATGCGGGAGGTCGTCGGTCGATCAGCCGGCCTTGCGCGCGGCCGCGATCGCGGCGCGGACCTGGTCCGGCGCGGTGCCGCCGATATGGTTGCGCGCGGCGACCGAACCTTCGAGGGTCAGCACGCCGTGGACGTCGTCGCCGATCAGCGCGGCCTTGTCGCCCAGCCCGGTGGCATCGCGCAGCTCCGCCACGGTCAGGTCGGCCAGATCGCACTGGCGCACGTCGCAGGCGCGCACGGCGTGGGCGACCGCCTCGTGGGCGTCACGGAAGGGCAGGCCCTTCTTGACCAGGTAGTCGGCCAGGTCGGTCGCGGTGGCATAGCCCTGCAGCGCGGCGGCGCGCATCGCCTCGGGCTTGACCGTGATGCCCGGCACCATGTCCGCGAAGATGCGCAGCGTGTCGACCACGGTATCGACCGTGTCGAACAGCGGCTCCTTGTCTTCCTGGTTGTCCTTGTTGTACGCCAGCGGCTGGCCCTTCATCAGCGTCAGCAGGCCGATCAGATGGCCGTTGACGCGGCCGGTCTTGCCGCGCGCCAGCTCTGGCACGTCCGGGTTTTTCTTCTGCGGCATGATCGAGCTGCCGGTGCAGAAGCGGTCGGCGATATCGATGAAGCCGACGCGCGGGCTCATCCACAGCACCAGCTCTTCGGAGAAGCGCGACACGTGCGTCATCACCAGCGCCGAGGCTGCGCAGAATTCGATGGCGAAGTCCCGGTCGGACACCGCGTCCAGCGAATTGCGGCACACGCCGTCGAAGCCCAGCTGCTGCGCGACGAATTCCCGGTCGATCGGATAGCTGGTGCCGGCCAGCGCCGCCGCGCCCAGCGGCAGGCGGTTGACGCGCTTGCGGGCGTCCTGCATGCGCTCGGCATCACGGGTGAACATCTCGACGTAGGCCAGCAGATGGTGGCCGAAGGTCACCGGCTGCGCGACCTGCAGGTGAGTGAAGCCCGGCAGGATCGTGTCGGCGTGCTGTTCGGCCAGATCGAGCAGCGCGTGACGCAGATCGCCCAGCAGGCCGACGATATTGTCGATCTCGCTGCGCAGCCACAGGCGGATATCGGTGGCCACCTGGTCGTTGCGCGAGCGACCGGTATGCAGCCGCTTGCCGGCATCGCCGACCAGCGCGGTCAGGCGCGCCTCGATGTTCAGGTGGACGTCTTCCAGGTCCAGCTTCCACTCGAAGCTGCCGGCCTCGATCTCACCCCGGATCTGCGCCATGCCGCGCTCGATCTCGGCGCGGTCGGCGTCGCTGATGATGCCCTGCCGGGCCAGCATCGCCGCATGCGCCAGCGAGCCCTGGATATCGAACAGCGCGAGGCGCTTGTCGAAGAACACCGAAGCCGTGTAGCGCTTCACCAGGTCGGACATCGGTTCGGAGAAGCGGGCGGACCAGGCTTCGCCTTTCTTGGCAAGTTGGGAGGTCATGGCGGTAGGGAACTGGGCAGTGCCCACGCACCGAGGCGTGCCGGGCAACGGAAAGGAGGATAGGAAAAGGGGGAATTATATCGTTGCCGGGCGGCGGGCACGGGCGAAACCGTGTTGCCTCACGGTCGGCACCATGCTCAAGGGCGATTCGGCGCCGCCGATGTGGCGCCGCACGTCGACGCCGTCACCACCTCAAGGACACAGGCGGTCCCGGATGTTAGAAAAGTGGCGTCGGAATTTCGTTTCGCCATCCACCGGTCTCACGGGTGGCCGCTCTTCCACTAACATCCGTCGGCCGCTACCGCCGCGAGCGGCATCGATGCAACTTCTCTCAGACCCTGCTTCCCCCAGTTCGCATGATGGCCGACAACAACGGCGTCCCACCGGGCATCAACCGGCGTCGCAGGCGCAACAGATCGTCCGCTGCCAAAACGCCGGGTGACTGCAGTACCGCAATGGTTTTGCCGGACGACGCAATGCCTGCGTCGGCTTACCGGCAAGTGCGTGGCGATATTGTCGGATTGCTGGAAGCAGGCCGGCGGGCGGCCGCGCGTAGCGTCAACACGCTGATGACGGCAACTTACTGGAAGATCGGTCGTCGCATCGTCGAATTCGAGCAGGGCGGCCGGGGCAGGGCTTCCTATGGCGCGGCATTGCTCAAGCGATTGTCTGAGGACCTGTCGGTCCAGTTCGGCAAGGGTTTCGGAGTGGATTCGCTCGAGTCGATGCGGCTCTTCTACCAGACGTATCCCCCGGCCCGGATTTCCGAATCGCTGATTCGGAAATCGAGGTGTGCAGACAGCAGAGGGATAGCCACGGTAGCGATTCAGGACTTCGATCTGGACGAACTGGCGCGGGCCTTCCCCTTGTCCTGGACGCACTATATTCATTTGATGCGCCGGACGAGGTCCGTGGCGGAACGGGAGTTCTACGAAGCAGAGGCGTTGCGCGGCGGTTGGTCCGTGCGCCAGCTGGACCGCCAGATGGGCAGCCAGTTCTATACCCGTGTGCTGCTGTCACGAAACAAGCGCGCCATGCTGTCGGCCGCAGCGGCGCCTGAACCGGGCGATCAGCTGACCCCCGAGGAGGCCATCAAAGATCCATACGTGCTGGAATTCCTGCGGTTGAAGGACGATTGTTCCGAGTCCGAACTGGAGGAGGCCCTGATCCATCGTCTGGAAGACTTCCTCCTTGAGCTTGGGGAGGATTTTGCCTTTGTGGGGCGTCAACGGCGGCTGCGTATCGGAGAAAGCTGGTTCCGTATCGATCTGCTGTTCTTCCACCGGCGGCTGCGCTGTCTCGTCATTATTGACCTGAAGCTGACCGAGCTCACGCACGCCGATGTGGGGCAAATGCACATGTACTGCAACTGCGCCCGCGAGCACTGGACTCTCCCGGACGAGAACCCGCCGGTGGGCTTGATTCTCTGCGCGCGGTCCAACGCGGCGGTCGCCCGCTATGCTCTGGAAGGCCTACCGAACAAGGTTCTTGCCGCCGAATACCAAACGTTGTTGCCCGACGCCAAGCTGCTTGCCGCAGAGCTCGCAAAAACGAGGCGGCAGCTCGAACGGCGGCTCGCTCTGCCGCTCGAACCTCGCAAAAGGCAAGAAGACGCTTCCACGCCATTGCCGGCGGCTGGCTCGGTCGAGCCCTAGCCAGCCGCGGAAGCGAGTCGGCGTTGGATCGTCCTTCCCTTTCACCCGGTATTGCGCAACCCCGCCGCAATCCCGTTGATGGTCAGATGGATGCCGCGCCGCACGCGCACGTCGTCGCCGTCCTTGCCGGCCCGGTAGCGCTTGAGCAGTTCCACCTGCAGGTGGTTCAGCGGGTCCAGGTAGGCGAAGCGGTTCTTGATCGAGCGGGCCAGCAGCGGGTTGTCCGCCAGCCGGTCATGCTTGCCGGTGACCAGACCCAGCATCTCGCCCGTCAGGTGCCACTCGGTGCTGATGCGGTTGAACACGGTCTTGCGCAGCGCCGCGTCGTCGCACAGCTGAGCGTAGCGCGAGGCGACCGCCAGATCGGTCTTGGCCAGCACCATATCCATGTTGGACAGCAGCGTCGAGAAGAACGGCCAGGTCTTGACCATGCGCCGCAGCGTCGCCACCAGCGCCTTGCGAGCCTTGTCGTCGCCGGCCTCGTCCAGCAGCGCGCGCACGGCGCTGCCGAAGCCGAACCAGCCCGGCAGCAGCAGGCGGCACTGGCCCCACGAGAAGCCCCAGGGAATCGCCCGCAGATCCTCGATGCGGCGGTTCTTCTTGTCCATCAGCTTGCGCGAGGCCGGGCGCGAACCCAGGTTCAGATCGGCGATCTCGGTGATCGGCGTGGTCGCGAAGAAATAGTCCTTGAAGCCCGGCGTCTCGTAGACCAGGTCGCGGTAGGCGACGAAGGCGCGGTCCGACAGCTTCTGCATGATGCTCTCGAACGCCGCCAGGTCCTTCGGCGCGTTCTGCGTCGGCAGCAGCGATGCCTCCAGCGTGGCGGCGATCACGGTCTCCAGGTTGCGGCGTCCGATCTCGGCGTTGGCGAACTTGCTGTTGATGATCTCGCCCTGCTCGGTCAGCCGGATCTGTCCGTTCACCGTGCCCGGCGGCTGCGACAGGATGGCCTGGTAGGTCGGCCCGCCGCCCCGTCCCACCGTGCCGCCGCGGCCGTGGAACAGCCGCAGCTTGATCTTGCGCTGCGCGAACAGCTGCACCAGCGCCAGTTCGGCCTTGTACAGCTCCCAGTTCGAGGTCAGGAAGCCGCCGTCCTTGTTCGAATCCGAATAGCCGAGCATCACCTCCTGCTCGCCGCCCTGGTTCGCCAGCACCGCGGCGAAGCCGGGCAGATCGAGCAGCGCCTGCATGATGCCGCTGGCGTTGCGCAAGTCCTCGATGGTCTCGAACAGCGGAATCACCATCAGTTCCATGCGCGCCGGATCGCTCCTGCTGCCCAGCGTGCCGCGCAGCATGCCGGTCTCCTTCTGCAGCAGCATGACCTCGACCAGGTCCGACAGCGTCTCGGTGTGCGAGATGATGTAGTTGCGCGCCACGCGGGCCCCGTAGCGGGCCCGCAGCTCGCGCGCGGCGGTCAGCACGCGCAGCTCGCTCCGGGTTTGCTCCGAATAGGTATGCCAGGGCAGCGTCAGCAGCCGCGGCTGGCGCAGTTCGGCCAGCAGCAGCGCGAGCTTGCGCTCCTCGGACAGCGAGGCGTAGTCCGCCTCGACGCCCGCGGCGGCGAACAGCTCGGCGATCACGGCCTCGTGCACGTCCGACACCTGGCGCATGTCGATCGACGCCAGATGGAAGCCGAACACGCCGATCGCGCGGTGCAGCGCATCGATGCGGGCGCGCGCCAGCGCCTCGCCGTGGTGCTCGCGCAGCGAGTCGATGACCACCTCGATGTCCGCGGCGAAAGCCTCCGCATTGGCGTAGGGCTCGGCGTCGGCGACCGGATGGCGCGGCGCCGCGCGGCCGGTCAGCGCCTGGGAGGTGGCGGCAAGGCGCGCGTAGATGCCGATCAGCGCGCGCCGGTATGGCTCGTCGGCGCGGTGCTCGGAGCGGTCGGGCGAGGCGTCGGCCAGCGCCAGCAGCGCGGGGCTGGCCTCGACCATCAGCGTGGACATCGACAGCTCGGCGCCCAGCGCGTGAACCTCGTCCAGATACCACTCGAGGATCAGCAGCGCCTGCTGGCAGGCCGCGTGCTCCAGCGTGTCGGCCGTGACGTTGGGATTGCCGTCGCGATCGCCGCCGATCCACGAGCCCATCTGGAAGAAGGGCGGCAGCGGGCCGGGCTCGGTCTTGGCGCGGCGCGAGGCCGGGTAGACCGCGGCGATGTCCTCCTCCAGTTCGGTCATCAGCTGTGGGATGCCGCGCAGGAAGGTGGTGCGGTAGTACGACAGCGCGTTCTCGATCTCGTCGACCACCATCAGTCTGGTATTGCGCAGCATCCGGGTCTGCCACAGCGTGGTGACCTTGGCGCGCAGCTGGGCAGTGTTGTGCGCCAATTCGCGCGCCGTCATCGGCAGGTCGCGCTCGGCCAGCAGGCGGGCGATCTCGCGCTGGGCGTCCAGGATGCTCTTGCGCTGCACCTCGGTCGGGTGCGCGGTCAGCACCGGCACGATCAGCGCCTCGTCGAAGAACTTGCGCAGCTGCTTGCCGGTGACCCCGGCGGCGTCGATCGCCTGCAGCGCACGGGCCATGCTGCCCGGTTGGGGCGGGGAGCCGGCCAGCGCATGGACGCGCCGGCGGCGGTTGTGGTGCTGGTCCTCGGCGATATTGGCCAGGTGCGAGAAATAGCTGAAGGCGCGCACTACCTGGTTGGTCTGGTCGCGCGAGAGCCGCTTGAGCAGCCGGTCCAGTTCGGCCGCGGCGGCGCGGTCGTTCTCGCGGCGAAACCGTACCGCGGTCTGGCGGATGGTTTCGACGATCTGGAAGGCCGCCTCGCCTTCCTGCTCGCGCAGCACGTCGCCGAGCAGGCGGCCCAGGAAGCGGATGTCCTCGCGCAGGGGTAGGTCCTTGTCGCTGGCCGCCTTGCGCGCCGGTGCGGCCGGCACCACTTCGAGGTGGGAGGCCGGTTTTGCGGCGGCGCGGCGGGCGTTGCGGGTGGGGGCCGCCGGTTGGGCCGTGTCAACGTTCTCGGGCGAAGCGGCGGGTGTGCCGGGCCCGGTTGGCCGATGCGGCTCGTTCCCGGTGGTTTCCGATCGGCCTCGGACAGCGCGGATCCGGCGGCCGGCCGGGCGCGCAGCTGGCTGCGTCATGCAATCTCCTCTGCGTTTGGTTCTGATGTTGCTGGTATTTCCGATCGTTGCGATCGCCTTCCGGACCCGCTGTTGCCCCGGCTCTCCGGCCCTCGGGCGCCACGCCGCCAGCGTCCGGGCGGCGGCCGGACCGGCAGGGGGTGCGTGCTACCATTCGCGGCATGCAAGCTTCCGTCCCTTCCGCATCCTCTTCCGCCGCGCCGGGCAGGCTCGTGATCGCGTCACGCGAAAGCCGACTGGCCATGTGGCAGGCCGAACATGTGCGTGCTGCGTTGCAACAATACTATCCCGCGTGCGATGTGTCCATTCTGGGTATGACTACCCGGGGCGACCAGATCCTGGACCGAAGCCTCTCCAAGGTCGGCGGCAAGGGCCTGTTCGTCAAGGAACTGGAAGTGGCGATGGCCGAGGGCCGGGCCGACCTGGCGGTGCATTCGCTCAAGGACGTGCCGATGGAGCTGCCCGAGGGCTTCGCGCTGGCCGCCGTGATGGAGCGTGAAGACCCGCGCGATGCGCTGGTGTCGGCGCGCTTCGCCTCGCTCGACGAGATGCCCCCCGGCACCGTGATCGGTACTTCCAGCCTGCGGCGGGAGGCGGCGCTGCGCAGCCGCTATCCGCATCTGGTGGTGCAGCCGCTGCGCGGCAATCTCGATACCCGGCTGGCCAAGCTCGATCGCGGCGACTACGGCGCGATCATCCTGGCCGCGGCCGGCCTCAAGCGCCTGGGCCTGGCGGACCGCATCCGCGCGCTGCTGGACCCGGCGACCTCGCTGCCGGCAGCCGGGCAGGGCGCGCTGGGCATCGAGATCCGCTCGGATCGCCCTGAGCTGGCCGCCTGGCTGGCGCCGCTCAACCATGTTGCCACCGCGCTGGCGGTCGGCGCCGAACGCGCGGTATCGCGCCGGCTCGGCGGCTCCTGCCAGGTTCCACTGGCCGCTCACGCCCACTGGGATGGCAGCCGCCTGCAACTGGACGCCTTCGTCGCCACGCCCGACGGCTCCCGCAGCGTGCACGCGCAGCGCGCGGCCGAGGTCGGCAGCGGCGCCGACGCGCAAGCGCTGGGCAACGCCGTCGCCGACGTGCTGCTGGCCCAGGGCGCCGATGCGCTGTTGGCCGTCGCGCTGCAGAACGACGGCGCGGCGGCGCGCCCCAGCGGCCACTGAGGGGAAGCGATGCCCCGCCCGACCGTCGTTGTCACACGACCCGCCGGGCAGTCCCGGCAACTGACCGAGGCGCTGCAGGCCGCGGGTCTGGACGTATTGAGTTTTCCGCTGCTGGCGATCGGCCCGGCCGCCGATGACGGCCCGCTGCGCGCGGCGCTGGCGCGGCTGCCCGACTTCGCGCTGGTGGTGTTCGTCAGTCCCAACGCGATCGCCTATGCGCTCGATGCGCTCGCGCTGGCGCAGGGCGGCGCCGGGCTCTGGCCCGAATCGGTGCCTGTCGCGGTGGTCGGGCCCGCCAGCGTGGCGGCCCTTGCTGAGCGCGGCATCGCCGCGCCGCGCCATCGCGTGATCTCGCCGGCGGGGGCCAATGGCAGCGCCGCCGATATCGATCCGTCGGAGACCCGTTTCGACTCAGAGGCGCTGTGGGCCCAGCTCGACGTGCCGTCGCTGGCCGGTCGCGAGGTGCTGATCGTCCGTGGCAACGGCGGCCGCGACTGGCTCGGCGACAAGCTGCGCGAGGCCGGTGCCGCCGTGGTGGCGGTCGAGGCCTATCGCCGCACGATGCCGGTGCCGGGATCGATGCAGTGGCAAGCGGTGCGCGACGGCCTGAAGCCGGGCGCGGCGCCGCAGGCCTGGCTGCTGACGAGTTCCGAAGCCGTGCGCAACCTCGACCAGCTGGCGCGCGACAACCTGTCGCCGCAGGAAGACGCCGCGCTGCGCGAAGCACAGTGCATTGCCCCGCATGCGAGAATCGCCGAGCAGGCGGCGGCACTGGGCTTCACGCGCGTGCTGCTGGCCGCGCCGGGCGACGAGGGCCTGCTGGCGGCCTGCCTGCGCTGGGCCGAGCCGTATCGGAGCGAGCTGCGGGCGGCTTCGCAGGCAGCTTCGCCAGCGGTGTCGCAAGGGACCTCGCCAACGGAGCCGCCAGCGATGTCGCCGTCCGAGCCGGGCCCGACTGCCGCACCCGTTCCCGCGGCCGCTCCGGCGGGGGAATCCGCACCGCGATCGCACGCACCATCCGCGGCTGCATCGACGGCGGCAGCGGCCGCACCGGTGGCAGTTCCCGCCGCCGCGCCCCCCATTTCGCCCACCGAATCACCGCAATCCACGTCAACGAAGGCCGATCGCGTGACGCAACAGCAAACCTCCACCGCTTCCTCCTCTCCTCCACCGGCCGGCATGCCGCCCGGCGCGGCGCCCTCCAGTGCCTCGCCCGGCGAGCGGCCCGCCCCACGCGGCCGTGGCGGCCTGGCCTGGCTGCTGCTGGCGATCTTCGTGCTGGTCGCCGGCGGCGCGTTCTGGTGGCTGCAGCAACGGGTCGACCGGCTGACCGAGGAACTGGCGCGCCGCCAGCAGAACAACGACGCGCTGGTGCAGGAGTCGCGCGTGCTGACCCGCGAGGCGCAGACCACCGTCAAGGAAATGCAGGCCAAGGTCGGCGCGCTGGAAGCGCAGGTCGGCGAGACCCGCGACAAGCAGGCCACGCTCGAGCAGGTCTACCAGGACCTGATGCGCAACCGCGACGACTGGGAGATCGCCGAGATCCAGCAGCTGCTGACCAACGCCGGCCAGCAGTTGCAGCTGACCGGCAACGTGCAGGTCGCGCTGTCCGCGCTGCAGAGCGCGGACGTTCGCCTGGCGCGCTCCGACAAGCCCGAATACAACCAGTTGCGCCGTGCGATCGCGCGTGACATCGGCCGGCTCAAGGCGATGCCCGACACCGATCTGACCGGTGCCGCGATCAAGCTCGACGAAGCCATCAATCAGATCGACGCCTTGCCGCTGCTGTCCAGCGAACGGATGCTGGAGCGCAGCGAAGGCACGCCGCGCGGCACGGCGGCCGCGTCGCAGCCGGGCGCGGCTTCGGCTCCTGCCGCGGCGAACGGCGACGGCACCGGCGACGGCACCGGCAATCGCGTGACGCAGTGGTTCGCCGGCGTCTGGGCGACCGTGCGCGACGAGCTGATGCGCGTGATCCGCGTGCGCCGCGTCGACGATACCGAGGCGCTGCTGCTGACCGGCGATCAGGGCTGGTTCCTGCGCGAGAACGTCAAGCTGCGGCTGCTCAATGCGCGGCTCGCACTGCTGTCGCGCAACGAACAGGTGTTCCGCAACGATCTGGCCGCGGCCCACGGCATGATCGAGCGCTATTTCGATACCAAGAGCCGCCGCGTGCAGGCCGTGCAGACCCTGCTCAAGCAGGCGCAGGCCGGTGCGGTGGCCGTGCAGCTGCCGACCATGTCCGACAGCCTCGGCGCGCTGCGTTCCCTGAAGAAGGAGTAGCGCATGCGACTTCTATTCTGGGTGGCGATCCTGTTTGGCGGCGCCGTCGGTCTGGCGCTGTTCACGCAGTTCAATCAGAGCAATGTGGTGTTGTTCTACCCGCCGTATCGGGTCGAGCTGTCGCTCAATCTGGCGCTGGCGCTGCTGTTGCTGCTGTTCTTCATTGCCTGGACCGTGCTGTCGGCGATCCGGCATCTGTCCCAGATGCCCCGGCGCGCCGCTGCCTATCGCGAGCGCAACCGCATGCTCAAGGCGCAGGCCGCGCTGCGCGAGGCGATCGAGAACCTGTTCGCCGGCCGCTTCGCGCGCGCCGAGCGCACCGCGCGCGAAGCCCAGGTCTGGCCCGAGCAGGCGCAGACCGCGGCGCTGATCGGCGCCCGCGCCGCGCACCAGATGCAGGAGGCCGAACGACGCGACGGCTGGCTGGCCCAGGTCACCGCGCCCGAGCGCGAGCAGGCCCGGCTGGTGTCGCTGGCCGAGATGCTGGTCGACGCGCGCGATGCCGATGGCGCGCTGGAAACCATCGCGCAGCTGCAGGCCCAGGGCGGGCGGCAGATCCATGTGCAGCGGATCGCGCTGCGCGCGCATCAGCATCTGAAGAACTGGAGCGAGGTGCTGCGGCTGGCGCGCTCGCTGGAGAAGCGCAACGCGCTGCATCCGGTGCTGGCGCTGCGACTGAAGCAACTGGCCTGCGAGGCCATGCTGGAGGAACGCCGTCACGACGCCGACGCGCTGCAGGACTTCTGGCGCTCGCTGTCGAACGACGAGCGTCGCGCCGCCCGCATCGCCGAGCCTGCCGCGCGCTATTTCTCGGCGCTGGGCCGTCAGCAGGAAGCCCGCCGGATCGTCGAGGACGCGCTGAAGGTCAACTGGGACAGCCGACTGGTGCTGCGCTACGCCGACTGCGCCGAGCCCGGCCAGGCGTTGCCGCAGATCCAGCAGGCCGAGCGATGGCTGGCCCAGCATCCGAACGATGCCGAGCTGCATTTCACGCTGGGCGTGCTTTGCCTGGGCGAACAGCTGTGGGGCAAGGCGCAGTCCAACTTCGAACGCGCGCTGAAGTACGCCACCAGCGAGGAACAACGCCGCCTGCGCGTGCGCGCGCATCTGGCGCTGGCGCGGCTGTTCGAGCAGACCGAACGGCCGGAGGACGCGCAGCGGCACTATCGCGAGAGCGCGCTGCTGGCGGCGTAACACGAATACACCGGCCGTGGTTTCTGCCCCTTTCCCGCCGGCGGGAGTGGGGCCGGGGAGAGGGCGCAGCGCCTGCTATGTCGATCGCGCCCGCGCTCCCGCCTTCACCGCCGCATACCTCTCCAACGTCTCCAACCGCGCCAAGTCGTGCTGCACGATCGGGCGCGGATAGTCCTTGCCCAGCGTGATACCCGCCGCGGCAAGCACCGCATCGGGCGCGGTCCACGGCGCGTGCAGATACTTGTCAGGCAGGCCGGCCAGTTGCGGCAGGTAACGCCGGATGAAGCGGCCTTCGGGATCGAAATTGCGCGACTGCGTGACGGGATTGAAGATCCGGAACCACGGCTGCGCGTCACATCCCGTCGATGCGGCCCATTGCCAGCCGCCGTTGTTGGCCGCGAAGTCGTAGTCGTTCAGCAGGTCGGCGAACACCGCTTCGCCGCGGCGCCAGTCGATGCCAAGATCCTTGACCAGAAAACTGGCGCTGACCATGCGCAGGCGGTTGTGCATATAGCCGGTCTGCTGCAGCTGGAGCATCGCGGCATCGATCAGCGGATAACCGGTACGCGCCTCGCACCACGCCGCGAAGTACTGTTCCGCAACGGGCCCGGTGCGCCAGCGGATGGCGTCATAGGCGACGTGGTACGAGCGGCCATCGGCGAGGTCCGGGCGATGGTGCAGCACCATGAAATAGAAGTCGCGCCAGATCAGCTCGGACAGCCACGTCGCCGCGCCGTTGGCGTCGGCCCCGCCGCGCAGCATCGCTGCATGCGCGGCTCGCGCCAGCGTTCGGATCGAGATGGTGCCGAAGCGAAGATGCATCGACAGATAGCTGGGCCCGCGCACGGCAGGAAAATCCCGTTGGCGCGCATAGTCGCCCAGCCGCTCGAGGAAGGCATCGAACAGTGCATGGGCGCCTGGACTGCCCGGCAGGAGCGGCACCGCTTCCGGCTCGGGCGGCGCGAAGCCGAGCACGTCCAGCGTCGGCAACGGCCGGTCGTGCGCCGGGTGCAGCGGTGCCAGCGCGGCCAGATAGGGCGCGACCGGGTAGGGCCGCAGATCGAAGGGCTGCAGCGCCTTCAGCCATGCGTTCTTGTACGGGGTGAAAACCGAGAAGGGTTTGCCCTGGCCGTTCAGAATTTCGTCGCGCTCGAACACGACCTGATCCTTGAAGCTGAAACAGACGCGCGCATCGGCGGCCAGCGCATCCGCCACGGCGCGGTCGCGATCGATGGCCGCGGGCTCATAGTCATGGTTGACGAAGACGGCCTGCACGTCGAGTTCGCGCGCGAGCGCGGGGATCGCCTTGCGGGCCGCGGCGTTCAGCACGATCAGGCCGCCGCCGGCCTCGCGCAAGGCGGCGTCCAGCGGGGCCAGCGAGGCGTGAATGAAAGCTACGCGGCGATCGCTCGCCAGGCCGCGCGCCAGCAGCGGGTCGAGGATCTCCCGATCGAATACCAACACGCACCATACCTGGCGGGCATGCTTGAGGGCATAATGCAGCGCCGCGTGGTCGTCCACGCGCAGGTCGCGGCGAAACCAGACCAGCGCGCGGTTGAACGAACGGCCGACGCGGTACGGTTCGCGATGGGGGGATGGGTTCAAAGCTCGATTCTCCGTGAGCGCCGCGCCGCCGGCCGCGCGACCGTTTACCGTAGCATGGCCCCCTGCGCCATCTGCCCTGTAACGCCCGCTCCCTCCCTGACCGCCCCTGATCACCGATGAACTCGAAGACCCCCAAACCGCCCAAGACCACGCCGCTGGACCGCATCCTGCAATCGCAGGGCTTTGGCACGCGCCGCTATTGCGGCGACCTGGTGGCGGCCGGCATGGTCGAGGTCGAGGGCGAACTGTGCGAGGACCCGCGCGCGGAATTCGTGCTCGAAGGGCTGCGGCTGACCGTCGATGGCGAGGAATGGGTCTGCCACGACAAGGCCTATCTGATGCTGTACAAGCCGACGGGATACGAATGCTCGCAGCGGCCGCTGCATCATCCCAGCGTCTACACGCTGCTGCCGGTGCCGCTGCGCGAGCGCGGCGTGCAGGCGGTCGGCCGGCTCGACCAGGACACCACCGGCCTGCTGCTGCTCAGCGACGACGGCCAGTTCATCCACGCGCAGACTTCGCCCAAGCGCAAGGTGCCCAAGGTCTATGAGGTCACGACGGCGGAGCCAGCTACCGAGGCCCAGGCCGCGGCGCTGCGCGAAGGGGTGCAGCTCGAGGACGAACCGGGCCCGATCGCCGCACTGGCCTGCGAGATCGTCGCCGAACGCGCGCTGCGGCTGACACTGGCCGAAGGCAAGTATCATCAGGTCAAGCGGATGGTCGCGGCGGCGGGCAATCATGTCGCCGCGCTGCACCGCAGCCGCATCGGCGGACTGGCGCTGGACCCGGCCCTCGCGCCCGGCGACTGGCGCTGGCTGACGCCGGCGGATCTGGCCGAACTGGCGCGCAAGGACTGAGCCTGGGGCCGATTGCGACCGCGATGCTGCGGCGCAACGGCCGTGGGGAGGCGCCCACCGTCCAGATCCCTGCGCAGGCCCGGACGAGGGAATCTTTTCCGGAACATTGGCGCTGATTTGATAAAATGCAACGCATGGCGACGTCCGCAGCCCCCATCAATCTGACGAATCAATTCCTGATCGCCATGCCCGGCATGGCGGATCCGACTTTTACCGGCGCCGTCGTCTACATCTGCGAACACAACGAGCGTGGCGCGCTCGGCCTGGTGATCAACCGGCCGATCGATATCGACATGGCCACGCTGTTCGACAAGATCGATCTCAAGCTCGAAATCCAGCCCGTCGCGCAACAGCCCGTCTATTTCGGCGGCCCGGTCCAGACCGAGCGCGGCTTCGTGCTGCACGACCCGGTCGGCGTCTATGTGTCGTCGCTGACCGTGCCGGGCGGCCTGGAGATGACCACCTCCAAGGACGTGCTCGAGGCGGTCGCCAACGGCAGCGGTCCGCACCGCTTCCTGTTGACGCTGGGCTATGCCGGCTGGGGCGCGGGCCAGTTGGAGGAAGAGCTCAGCCGCAACGGCTGGCTGACCGTGCAGGCCGACCCCGAGATCGTATTCAGCGTGCCTCCCGAGGAACGCTTCGCCGCCGCCATTCGCCTTTTGGGCATCGACATCACCATGCTCTCCGGCGAGGCGGGGCATGCCTAGCGCGGACGCGGCCACGCCGCTCCACAAGCCGGCGCCACAAGGCGCGCCAGTGTCCGCCGTGCCAACCGACGGCACCGTATTGGGTTTCGACTACGGCGAGCGCAAGATCGGCGTGGCGCTGGGCAACTTCATCACGCGCGAGGCGCGGCCGCTGACCATCCTGCCGAACATCACCGTGGAAGGGCGCTTCGAGGCCGTCGCCGCGCTGATCGCCGAGTGGGCGCCGGTGCATCTGGTGGTGGGCCTGCCGCTGACGCCCGAGGGCGGCGAGCAGCCGGCGACCAAGCTGGCGCGGCGCTTCGGCAATCAGCTCAACGGCCGCTTCAACCTGCCGGTGACCTGGGTCGACGAGCGCTACAGCTCGCTGGAGGCGCAGTCGGCCGGCGCCAGGCCGGGCGCGCTCGATCACGAGGCCGCCCGCATCATCCTGCAACAGTATTTCGACCAACTCCCGCTATGATCTCCAACGTCACCCTCGACGCCGAGGCGCTCTACCGCGCGCTGCGCGACCACGTGCAAGGGATGCTGTCCGCGGCATCGGGCTCCGCATCGGGCTCTGCCTCGGGCGGTGCGCCCTGGTCGATCGCCGGCATCTATTCGGGTGGCGCGTGGATCGCCGAGCGGCTTGCCGCCGACCTGCAATTGCCGCATCACGGCGTGATCAATGTGGCCTTCCACCGCGACGATTACGCGAAGAAGGGCCTGCACAGCCAGGCGCAGCCGAGCACGCTGCCGTTTTCGGTGCAGGACAGCCAGGTGCTGCTGATCGACGATGTGCTGGCCACCGGCCGCACCATCCGCGCCGCGGTCAACGAGCTGTTCGACTACGGCCGTCCGGCGCGCGTCGCGCTGGCCACGCTGGTCGATCGCGGCGGCCGCGAGTTGCCGATCGCGGCGGACTTCGTCGGTGAGCGGATCACGCTGCCGCGCGGCACGAACCTGGTGTTGTCGCGCGAAGGCGAGGGGGCCGGCATCCGTTTTTCCTTTGCCACCGAAACGCTGAACGGCAACCACGATTCCGCCGCCGGCTGACCGGCACGCACGACCGCAGCAAAACGAGCACACCAGCCCGAGCCAAGGCAAGCACCAGCACCCGCGCACCCGTACCGAGCCAAACCGCACCCGCCCACGCCTCACCCATGACCAAGACGTTCCGCAACCCGCAGCTCACCAGGAACGGCGAGCTCAAGCATCTGCTGTCCATCGAGGGCCTGTCGCGCGACATGATCACGCACATCCTCGACACCGCCAGCCAGTTCGTGTCGCTGTCCGATTCCGACCGCGACGTCAAGAAGGTGCCGCTGCTGCGCGGCAAGAGCGTGTTCAACCTGTTCTTCGAGAACTCGACGCGCACCCGCACCACCTTCGAGATCGCGGCCAAGCGGCTGTCCGCGGACGTGCTGAACCTGAACATCAATGCCTCGTCGACCAGCAAGGGCGAATCGCTGCTCGACACCATCAACAACCTGTCGGCGATGTCGGCCGACATGTTCGTGGTGCGGCATGCCAGCTCGGGCG